>CBIHRB010000026.1:0-84895 GCA_966212355.1 uncultured Mucilaginibacter sp. | reverse complement strand
GTTCCTGCTGCTGTTGGCGCTGAGCTTGTTGCTGCTGGCGTTGCTGTTCCTGCTGTTGTTGGCGTTGAGCTTGTTGCTGCTGGCGTTGCTGTTCCTGCTGCTGCTGGCGCTGAGCTTGTTGCTGCTGACGTTGCTGTTCCTGCTGCTGTTGGCGCTGAGCTTGTTGCTGCTGGCGTTGCTGTTCCTGCTGCTGCTGACGTTGTTGTCTTTGCACTTGCTGTTCCTGTTGGTTTTGAGGCCGTTGTTGCAGTTGCTGTTGACGCTGTGCCTGCTGTTGTTGCTGGCGTTGGTTTTGATCCTTTTGTCTTTGGTTAAGCTGTTGTTGCCTTTGCACTTGCTGTTGCTGCCGGCGTTGTTGTACCTGTTGCTGACGCTGTGTCTGCTGGTTATCATCTGTCGGCCTTGCATTGGGTTGGTTAGCGCGGGCATTAGCAGCAGGATTTGGCCGGTTAGCAGGCCTTTCATGATTTACCTGTACTACCTTGTTGTCTGGCTGTGCATTTCGGGCCACTTCCCTTAAGCGGGCAGCGTTGTTCCGGTTGATGCCAGCGTTACCCGCCCGCCTGTTGGCTATGCCATTATTGGGGTTTTGCTGCCTGTAAGCTGCTGCGTTCACAACTCTTGCCGGGCGTGCATCGGGTGTTTTCCTTACTTCAGGGCGATAAATGTTTACTGTGTTATTAACTACTCTGCCGCCGCCGTTTGGCCGGCTAACGTTGTTAATGTTGTAAACACGCACGTTACGGTTGTTGGTAACCTGCCTGATCTCATTAACTCTTGGGCCGGTTATATAAGTACGGTTGTTATTAACATAAGTGTTGTTAATAATAGTTGTACGGTTAATGATGTTTACCACACGGGTTTGCGGTACATAATAGTTGTAAATATTGGGCCTGTTAATATAAGCCTGCGGAGCGCAAACCCAGTAATTATCAGGTACACGGTAACTATTACCAAAAGATATGCTGATGCTGATGCCCGGCTGTAAAGGCGCCCAGCCATAATAACCGCCGCCATGTCTCCAGCTTACCCATGCCGGGGCCCATTCATGGCCCGGAATCCATTCCCATCCATAATAATCATCATAGCGCCAGCGACCATAGTGAAACGGAGCCCAGCCCCATTCATAATCGGATACCCAGGTATTGCCATAGTCGGTTACAACCCAGTGGCCCCGGGTAGCGTATGGTCTGAAATCGTCACCGGCGTCCGGGATCCAAACGTTACCGTATTGCGGGTCGTTAACCCAGGTACCGTATGGATCAAGTTCGTCGTAAAACTCCTGGTCGGATACATAGCCTCCTTCCTGGGCTTTACTCATGTTTGGTGCGGCAAGCATTATTAAAAATGCTATTAAGCTAATACCGCATATTTTATTAATAAATTTCATAATAATGTATGTTTAAGATGGCCTGTCATGTTGGTGTTGCTTAATGTATGACAAGCAGAAGTATAAAACGTTTAAAGCAAAAATTGTTTTAAAGAGTTAATGCGAACAAGGTCAGTGTAATTATGGGGATAAAATTTTATTACTATCTTGTGTTCCTCGCTTAAAAATTAAATAATTTTGCTACCTGTTTTATAAACTATAACTATGAGCACAGTAAACATTCCACGCCTGGACCTGAACACCTATATAAACGGCAGTGCCGAAGAACGCAAGCAATTTTCGAACGATATTGGCAAAGCTTTTAACGAAACAGGATTTGTTACCATTACTAATCACGGCCTCAGTAAGGAGTTGATAGATAGGCTTTACGATCAGGTTAAAACGCTGTTTGCCCTGCCCGATGCAATAAAACAGCAATATGAAATCCATGGCTTAGCAGGCCAGCGCGGGTATACCGGTAAAGGCAAGGAAACGGCAAAAGGGTTTAAAACCCCCGACCTGAAAGAATTTTGGCAGATTGGCCAAACTGTAATCGACGATGAGGCGCTGAAAGCACAGTACCCGGATAATGTTACCGTTAATGAGCTGCCCGAATTTAATCCAACCACCATCGAAGTTTACAAAAAACTGGAAGCGGCGGGTAAACATTTGCTCCGTGCAATTGCCGTTTACCTCGAACTGCCCGAAAACTACTTTGACGATAAAGTTCATAATGGTAATTCTATACTTCGCACTCTGCATTATTTCCCGATAACCGACCCCGACTCGGTACCAGATGATGCTGTGCGTGCCGGTGCACATGAGGATATCAACCTGATCACCTTATTAATTGGCGCCAGTGCCGATGGCCTCGAACTGTTAACCCGCGATAATGCCTGGTTCCCGGTGAAAGCTTATGGCGAAGATTTGGTAGTTAATGTTGGCGATATGCTGCAGCGTTTAACCAATAACAAGTTAAAATCAACAACCCACCGCGTAGTAAACCCACCGCGCGAGCTGATGAAGTTTTCCCGTTTTTCGGTGCCGTTTTTCCTGCACCCAAAATCGAATATGGATTTAACCAGTTTGGATTCGTGTATTGACGAACAGCATCCTAAGCTATATACCGACATTACCGCAGGCGAATATCTGGATGAACGCTTGAGGGAGATTGGTTTGAAGATGTAAAAATATTGCAAGCCCTTTCAGTTTTGAGAGGGCTTTTTTGTGACAGATCATTTTATCCGCCGCCGCTATTTTATGACAGCAAACAACCCAAGCTATCCATTTAATGAAGATTTTTGTATTCATCTTGAATATCATCTGTCAAAAACATTCAAAAATTTTGAAGATGATGAAATAAGGAGATTTTTGGTGCGATGGCGTGGCAATGCCAGCAAATGAGAAGCAGCTAACGGCTAAAAGCGTTAACGATACCCGTGAAATCGTAACTAAAGCATGGATTGGTGAAGGTGGGCAGGGAGAATACGAGATGACAATAAGTTTAGGCCCCAAAGCGCTTAGCAGGTATGCGCGGGGATTGGATTTAAAAGAATGTGTTCCATCTGAGAATTTTTTGGATTGGATTACGCTTGCAAGGACTGAAAAGAAAATTGAGCTACGCCTTATGTAAATGATCACTTTGGTCTCAACAAAGAACCCGTCATATGATACTATTAAGAGATTGAAATCCACACTACGAAATGAGGTTGGTAAGTTTGGATTCCACAGTTTATGATGAAATGAGGACTCACAACGTGCTCTTACAACAAAGCCCTTCAAAAAGTTGAAAGGGCTTCTTTATTTAAACAGGTAGATGAATATTTACTTAATAAACAAGGCTTTCCCCTCAACAACTTCCCCTGCTGTCTGCCTCCTTTTATATAACACAAACAGCGCAGTTGCCAATACACCAATAATTCCCTCAATACAAACAGCCCGGCGCGGCCCAAGTTCATTGGCTAACCAGCCTGCCATCAAACTGCCTACCGGGATCATGCCCTGGTAAGCCATTACATAATAGCTGATAGCCCTTGCCCGCATAGCCGGGATAGCGTGGGTTTGGATGTAAGTGTTAATGGCTGATGTTTGCGCCATCATCCCCACCCCGGTAAATACCATAAATATTAAAGCGAAAGGCAGTTTACCTGCGTAGGCCACCATCAATACGCTTGTACCAAAGATGAGGCTGGCGATAGACATAATTTTTACCAGGTTTTTATTGCTCTTTAGGTTAGCCAGGTACACCGCGCTGATTACCGAACCTAAACCCGCCGCGCTCTCAAACCAGCTGAAGGTTTTGGCATCGCCGTTAAAAATATCTTTAGCGAAGATGGGCATCAGTGTATTAAAGGGGATAACGAATAAGCTGCTGGCGGTAAGCATGAGGATCATGCTGCTCAGGTCTGCATCGCCCGATACGTATTTGAACCCTTCCTGAAGTTCAGTCCAGATACTTTTTTCTGAACGAACGGGCACCATCGTATTCAATTTCATCATAAACAAACAGGCAAGTACCGGGATATAGCTCAGGAAATTGCCGAAGAAACAAACATCCTCGCCAAAAGCGCTTAATACGATACCTGCAATGGCCGGGCCCGCAATTCGTGCCAGGTTGGTCATTGTTGAGTTTAAGGCGATAGCATTAGGCAAATCGGCCTTGTCATCAACCATATCCACCATTAATGATTGGCGACAGGTAACGTCAAAGGCGTTTACAATACCCTGCAACAGGCTAAGGCCAATGATAGCGGGAATATTATAGATTTTGAAAAAGATCATGAACGCAAAGGCGCCGGCCTGCAGCATAGATACTACCTGGGTAATAACTAAAATGCGGTAACGGTTATGCCTGTCGACAATGCTGCCTGCGTAAGGAGCCAGGATCAGTGAAGGGATCAGGCTTACAAAACTTACTATTCCTAATAAAAGGGCCGAACCGGTGAGGCGGTAAACCAGCCAGCTCACTGCTGTTTTTTGCATCCATGTGCCAATGAGGGATATTGACTGACCGTAAAAAAACAGCTTAAAATTACGGTACTTTAAAGAGCGAAAGACATTCATTTATTCAATTGATAACAAAAGCAATTTCAGGGGAGTACTTAATACAAGACTATTGGAATTGTTTTACGTTGCAAATATCGCCCATATCAATACATTTGTAAAATAGATTGTTTTAATAGAATTAATAGATAAAAACGATTGATTATGGAGTTGCGCCAATTGCAGTACTTTGTTAAAGCTGCCGAAACCATGAACTTTACCGAGGCTGCGGCCGCTGTGTTTATTACGCAAAGCACGCTATCGCAGCAAATAAAACAACTTGAAGAAGAACTGGGCATGCTCCTGTTCGATAGGATAGGCAAGCATGTACGGATCACCGAAGCCGGGCATATATTCTTAACCCATGCCCGCAAGATCCTTAACGATGTACAACGGAGCAGGCAAGCCATAAGCGAATTGCAGAACGCAACTACGGGCGAACTGAACCTTGGCGTTTCATATGCTTTTACCTCCTTGTTACTACCGGCGCTGGCCCCGTTCAGCACCAAATATCCAGGCATTAAGATCTTTATCAGCTACGGTAACCCCGAAGAACTGGAAAAGAAGCTTCGCCTGGCCGAGCTGGACATGATCCTGGCGTTTCACAACGAAAGCGATGACGAAGACCTGGAAATGCAGGAGCTGTTTAGCTCGAGCGTGGTAATGGTGGTTTCAAAAAATAATCCCCTGGCTAAACTTAACAAAATAAGTCTCGAAGAACTGGCTAAGCAGGATCTTATTTTACCGGGCAAAGGTTTCAGCTCGCGCGAGTTTATCAACGAGCTTTTTAATCGCAAAAAAATAGTGCCTAATATCAAAATAGAGCTGAATGATGTGCATTCATTGCTGGCTTTGGTTGAGAACGGGCATTGGGCAACTATCCTGAACGAAAAAGCTATAATAGGCTGGAATAAAGTGATCGCCATACCCATCGAATCAAAAGAGATCAAACGGCAATCATACATCCTTTGGCAAAAAGGGGTTTACCGTAAAAGGGCCGCAATTTTATTTATTGAGGAATTGATGAAGGTGATGGAGAGTGAGTAAGACTTTTTTCTCAATCACTCTTTTTAGTAAAAAATACGCCCAGCACCCCGCCCAGTATTGCCTCAAAATAGGGCAGGATCTTACTGTTTTGTTCAAAGGAATCTTTAGCATACTGCATACCGTGCTGAAACTTATCTTTAGGTATCATGATCAGGATTACCAAAAGGAAGCCTATGTAAAAAATGCTTACCAGCAATGATAGCCTGTAAAAGAAAATATCTATTTGTGCATTGTCGTTCTTGTTTTCCTGGCTATAGGCTACTATAAAGCCTGTTGTAATGAGGGTAAGGTAGGGGACAAGATGCTGCAATAACCATGATGCAATATCTGTAATGGTCTCTTTACCGGTTATCTGCCATAAAATCACATAAATCAAAAGCAACGCGGACGAACAAAACCATACCACGGTAAGCTTTTTCTGGGCTTTATATTTAATGATCGAAGCCATGGTCAGGGTTGTAAGCTTTCGGCTATATGTGATTTTTGGAGATGGGTTTGAGCGCTGAACAATGGCGATTGTAAAGGTGATAAATGAGTGTTGGCTTCTTCCGATTTAAATTCATAAACAATTACAGTACAGTTATAACTGGATTTAAAAGGCTTGTTTTTAATGGCATCGGGCAAAACGCTGGCCGCCAAACGGATCCATTCTAAGGCGTTGCCGGCGGTTACGGGCGTGTTGGTTGCATTAAATGGCACATCGGTCACCAAAAAAGCAAAAACTCTGAAATGTCCTTTACGGGGTGCAAAAAAATCTAAAATGCTCATGCTCTGATACTGGCCTTCGGAAAAACGGTCTCTGCCGCTAACCGATGTCGCATCGTCGTTAATTTCTTCTACCTTGGTAACAACTACAAAGCCATCGGGAATTGCATAATAACCTACCTCCTGGTAATCACAGGTTGATGAAGTAATAGCTTTATGTATAATACCGGCGGCGTCACCTAATAAATGGCAGTTTCTAAAAATCGCGTCATTGAGCACTGCATAGGTATAACCCGAAGGCGGTGGAAAAGGGAATGATTTAATAGGCGGAACAGCCCTGTCAAAAGCTACCATCATAGTATCCTGCGATAATACCTGGAAATTCTGCTTCTGATCAGTAGTGAGCAGTTGGTTGGCTTCCTGCCGGGTTTCAGCCTGCAGTATCATTAAGCTTCGCGTGCTTACAACCGGCGATGCCCGTTTTATGCTGTCTTCTTTTATTTGGTATATCCTTAGTAATGAATCAAGTTTCCTTTGCTGATCTGTTGAAAACGCAAAGCGGGTAGGTACGCGGCGGACAATAACTGACGGAGTTGCCTGCGGTCTGGGACGGCTGATAATTTGCGCCAAAGCCATATTTCCTCCGGCACATAAATATAACAGCAATGCTACTTTAAAGAGGTTCATACCAATTACCTTAAGATTAAACTATTTGATAGAAACTAATGGTGTCGGGCAATAGACAATGGCAAATGCTTTATTTAAAAAGCTGCCTGTAGCGTATATTTCCAAATATAGGAGATACCATTTTAAATGAGTTAAGTACTTTTACTCATTATGAAGATTATGATTGCGTAATTTTACTTGAATTATGCAGTTGATGGTGAGGGGACGTATGTAGATGATTACTTTTTCATCTCTTCCCTTACCGCCCTTAAAAACTCATTGGGGTGTTTAGAGCCGATGATGTAAAGCAGGCCGTCGCGGTCGGTAAGGTGAATCGCTTCGTTACCCGAAGTAAAAAAGCGGATAGTGCCTTTGGTGTGCAGGTTATAAACCGGGTTGTTGAAAAGATAGCGGCTATAGGTACCTTTTTCAGCCTTTACTATACTGTTCAAATCTATTTTTACCAGTTTGGTTGTCCACAGGCCGTCAAGCATAACACTTTTATTTTCTACACGGGTGCGAAAATGCAGCAGGAATCCCAGGATAATGGAAATAATGATGATGGCAAAACCTACAACAACCAATAAATCGCCGTTGCGTTCACGTTCGTCGGTAAAAAAGTAGGCTGCAAAACAAAACATGGCTAAAACCAGGCGTATGGTTAGCGGTATAAATTCCCGGCCAAGGTATTGCTTTTCAGTAAAAACGGATTTATCGCTCATGTTAGTTTAAACAGTTCGAAGATAGTAACTTTTTTAGTGTTATTACTCACTTTATACCTTTCGTCGGGGCGATAGCCGCCAACCCACATAATTTCACCGTTGCCGTTTACGAGGATCGGGATTTCTTCCTTTTGGTGCAGCGGAACTTTTTGATTAATAAAAAAATCGCTCAGCTTTTTTTTGCCCTTCATTCCCAAAGGGAAAAAATGATCGCCCTCATACCATGTACGCATTTTTAACGGATAAACCAGCTTATCAGCATCAATGGATACTGCCAAAGGATTATCTTTTATAATCAGCGGACTATCATCATGCAACAGGTTAAGTTTATAAACGCCAAAATTTGCTTCATGGTCTGCGGCGTTAATAATAACTTCGGCAGGAGGTGCAGCTGCTTTTAGCTTAAGGATAATGTTATCACGGTCGAGCAATAAGGTATGCGTCCCTGATTCAAATACCCTGCCCGGGTGTTTGTCAAGTGAGGCGATGAGATCGCCAATGGTAGTTTCATTAAAACCGTATTCATCCAGCAGTTTAAAAAGAAGCAGCCGTTTGGGGGTTAGTTTTTTTACTTTGGCAATGGGCAGGTATGTGACGCCATCATGGATCTGCGGCAGCGTTTGCCTTAATTCGTCGAGCTTGATTTCCAGCAACTGTTCAAGCTCGCGGAAATGAAGCAGGTTGTTTTCAAACGTTTTTTCGAGCGATGGGTTTAGTTCTTTCAGCTTGGGCACAACTTCCAGCCTGATCTTATTGCGGGCATATTTTGCCGAAGCGTTGGAGCTGTCCTCTACAAAAGTTAAACCTTCGGTAGTAACCATCGTCTGTATTTCATCCCGGTTTAAAAACAACAGCGGGCGCACCAACTTGCCATTTTTGGGCAAAATGCCATGAAGGCCGGCAATTCCGGTGCCGCGTGTAAGGTTTAACAATATTGTTTCGATAGTATCGTTTTGGTGGTGAGCAAGCGCAACAACCTCATAACCTGATTGCTGGCTGATGGTATCAAACCACTGGTAACGCAGATCGCGGGCTGCCATTTGTATGGATATCTTGTTGCCTGCGGCGTATTGTTTTGTATCAAAATTGGTGGTATGGAAAGGTATGCCGAGGGTTGTGGCGAGGTCACGGCAAAAGGCCTGATCGCGCAGGGCTTCATTACCACGCAGTTGAAAGTTACAATGGGCAATGCCAAAATCATAACCCGCGGCTTTAAGCAGGTGTACCATTAAAACCGAATCGATGCCGCCGCTTACAGCTGCCAGTATTTTGGCAGCAGGCGTAAATAAGCTGTTTTGCTCAATAAAATTAACAAACTGATTAACTGGCAGCATTCATCAAAATTATTAATTTAATAACCCCAACAAAAAACTAATTTTGCCATTGTGAGGAAATACGTTTTATGCTTTTTGTTTTTGGCGATGGCAACTGCAGCCATGGCTCAAAAAAAATCAATTGTAAACCTGATACAATCTGAACGAAGCACCGGCACAAAGGTTAACGGCAGGCAGCTGATCAAGGTGTATAAAGGTGTATTTAAGCAGGATTATTCCCTCCTCCGGTCGGATAGTGCTTACTTTTACCCCAACGAAAACGCTTTTGACGCCTTTGGCAACGTAAACATAAACCAGGGCGATACGCTGAATATATTTTCGGATAAGCTGAACTATAATGGCAATACCAAAACAGCCATCCTTACCAATAATGTTAAGATGGTTGACCGCGATGCTACGCTAACCACTAATTATCTTACCTATAACACCGCCAGCCGCATAGGCACCTATACCGGCGGCGGAAAACTGGTGAATAAGGATAATGTGCTTACCAGTAAAAACGGCTACTATTTTGCTTTCAGCCGCGACTCTTATTTCCGGTACGACGTAGTGCTAACCACGCCCGATGCTTTGATAAAAAACGATACCCTTAAGTATAACACAGGTACACGTATTGCCTATTTTTTCGGCCCAACCAATATTTATGGCACTAAGGACAAGGATACCCTGTATACTGAAAATGGTTTGTATAACACCGTTACCGAGCAGGCTTATTTTGGGAAGAAAAACTCATACAGGCAAGGAACCAAATCATTAAAAGGGGATAGCCTTTTTTATGATAAGTTAAAAGGATACGGCCGCGCGGTAAAGAACATCACCTTTGAAGATCGTGAACAGAAAGTAACCATTAAAGGCGATTTGGGTACTTACTACAGGGCCGAGGAAAAAACCATTGTTACCGAAAATGCCTATGTGGTATTGATCTCCGAGCAAAAGGACACCACTAAAACGGATACCACGGTTAAGCAATTACCCGCTGCAAATAAGAATGCCAAAGCGGCGGCCAAAAAAGTAACTGACCTTACTAAAATTGCTAATGCTATAAAGCCTGATAGCAGTCACAAGGCCCCGGCCAATACTATCCCCATTAAACAGCCTTTTGCCATAGGTAAAAAGGATAGTGCCAACGTTGATATGGCGACCACGCTGGTACAGGGTGCTTTGAAAAATAATAAAGATGCCAATGCCGATGCTTTGATAAAAGCTACAACGCAGGCTAAAAAAGGGAACGAAAAGCTGATCGATTCGGCCCTGAAGGCTGCTGCTCCGGCATTAAAAAACAATAAGGATAAAGCGAACATAAAAAACATAGGTAGCCTGGCCAGGGTGGCCGATGCTATTAAGCCTGGGGTTGCTAAAGTAACAGGAAAGCTTGTCCCAGTAAAAACAACTGTGGCCTCAAAAGACACCAGCCGTATTAAACGCGATTCGATATATATGACTGCAGATACTATCGAAACGCAGATCATGACCTATAAAAATCAAAAAATTTACCAGGAGCGCCAGCGTACCTTACGCGATACTACGTTGAAGCAGCGCAAACTGGCAGCTGATAAAAAATCATCGAAGTTTTTGACTGCCTATTATATCAAGGTGCCTAAAGACACCAGTTACTTTCACCGCGATTTTTTTGGGAAACCTAAACCGGTGAATGATTCATTGCAGCGCAAAAAGGATGCGCTTGCTGCCATAAAAAAAGCAAAGCAGGACAGTATATACCGTGAACAAATGCAGCGGGACCCGGTTTTTAAACAATACCCGGTTAATTTGAAAGATACAGCACGGGTGAGGATGCTTATTGGCCATCACCATGTTAAGATCTTTAAATCAGATCTGCAGGCTAAATCCGATTCGGTATTTTACAGTAATAGCGACTCGACCATGCGCATGTATGTGAACCCTATTATCTGGACACAGGGCTCACAACTGAGCGGGGATACTGTATACATGCAAATGCGGCATAAAAAGCTGGATAATATCGAACTTTTCCCCTCGGCATTTATCGTAAATATTGAAAAGGATGATTCAACGCATTTTAACCAGGTATCGGGTAAAAAAATGCGGGGATATTTTAAAGATGATAAGCTTGACCAGATGTATACGTTTGGCAATGCCGAAACCATTTATTTTCAGCGCGACAGCGGCAAGGTGTCGGGCATGCAGCGATCCCTGAGCAGCCGGATCCGTACCGTTTTTAAAAAGAACCAGGCTACGGATATTTACTTTTTAACCAAGCCCGAAAACAGGTACATCCCTATTGATAAAGTAAAGGAAGACGATAAGATATTGAAAGGCTTTTTATGGAAGCCTAAAGAGCGGCCGGCATCAAAAGAAGATATCATTAAAAAGCACAATAAAAAAGCAGCGCCGACCAAGTCGCCGGCAAAAAATGCTCCTGCTAAACCCGGAACTGTTAAACGGAGAACAGACCTCAAGACGGATAGCCTCAAAGGTCCCGGATCAAAAAATATGCAGGATAGTACCCTAAAAGTTGATACTGGGAAGAATAATGCGATAAAATTTAAAAAGGACACGATAATCAGAAATTTTGCACCAAAACTACCCGAAAACAGGCAGAAAAAGGACAGTATTGTTAACAAAACGCCATCTGTTAAGAAAAACTGACCCAAAATGAAAAAAAAGTAACATTTTTTATCAAAAAAATTAGTCTACTAATTCTATAGTGCTTATATTTGACTAATTGTTATTATCGTTCTAACCAATTAGTTCTTTATGATAAATAATGAGGTCAGTCAACTTAAATTTAAAAAGAGACAGCCGGCGGGCTATCTCTTTTTTTTCTGCCTCATTTTAAAGCATGTTTAAACAGCTGTTTTATTTATCAATAAAGTAAACATCATCAATCGTGGTATGTTATCTCAATAAACAAACTGCCATGATCGATCAAAAAGATACCACACCGGCCGCGAAAGACGGGAAATATGAGTTCCTGATCAATTACTCAGAACGTGAGCTTACCTGCCGTGTTGAAAAAGAGCAAAATAAACTGCATGTTTTTATTGATAACAACATCAATGCCGAGCTCGAGTTACAGCCCGACGGCAGCCTTACCCAGGCCAGCGGTAACGCCCTGCCCGAATCAACCATTGAGTTTATAAAAAAGCACATCATGGAGCAGTAGGAGATTTTGTTATCCAAGGCGATGGCGAAGGGTTTTCTTCACTATGCGGAGATGCTTATACAGGCCGAGGAGGGGGCTTTTGCCTATAACATTGATTAAAATGGGTGTCATGCTGGGGCTCTCGAAGCATGGTGGGCAGTGCCTCTGCGCGCGACCCTTCGACGGGCTCAGGGTGACAGGCCCTTTTTTTTAATGTTATTTCATCTTCAACTTCACACGGATTTGAACGCTCACTAATCGAATAGATTTAGGAGTATTTACCTAAGCAGTTATTAACATACATCTTCTAAAAATTTTCAATTTCTAAATATTATTCGCTAATCTTGAACGGTATTCCAAACCAGGTAAATCCTGCGCGTTGTTCCAATTATCAGCGCTTTATTATATATATTTTATGAACAAAACTAAAGTGGCCATACTGGGTGCCGGTTTTATTACCGATATCCACATGGAATCGTACCATCGCTTTATTCCCGAAGCTGATGTGGTGGCCTGCTATGCCCGTAATCCCGAAAAAGCCAAAGCCTTTGCCGAAAAATATCACATAGCCCAATGGTTTGATGATATTGATAAACTGCTTGCCGAATCGGGCTGCGAGGTAGTGGATATCTGCCTGCCCAATTATTTGCATGCCCAAGCCACCATCAAGGCAGCCAAAGCCGGCAAGCATGTAATTATTGAGAAACCACTTGCTGTTACGCTTGAAGAAGCCGACGAAATGATAGCCGTATGCAAGGCCAACAATGTAAAACTAATGTATGCCGAAGAGCTTTGCTTCGCGCCAAAATATGAGCGGGCAAGGCATTTGGTTAAGGAGGGTGCTATTGGCGACATCTATATGCTGAAGCAGGGCGAAAAACATTCGGGCCCGCATTCGGATTGGTTTTATGATATCAATTTTTCCGGCGGTGGGGTGATCATGGATATGGGCTGCCATGCGTTAGGCTGGTTTCGCTGGATGCTGAATAATGCCAAACCTAAAAGTGTTTACGCCAGCATGAGCACCGTATTGCATAAAGGCCGCACCAAAGGCGAGGATAATTCGGTAATTATTGTTGAGTTTGAAAACGGCGTAACCGCCGTTGCCGAAAACAGTTGGGCCAAACACGGTGGTATGGATGATCGCTGCGAGATTCACGGACTTGGCGGCGTTATATACGCTGATTTATTTATGGGTAACTCGGCAGTAACTTACAGCAGAGACGGATATGGTTACGCTATGGAAAAATCAGATACCACACAGGGCTGGAGTTTCACCATTTTTGAAGAGGCTTTTAATCAGGGTTATCCGCATGAGCTAAAACATTTTATTGATTGCGTACAAAATAACAAAACCCCGTTGGTAACCGGTGAGGATGGCAGGACTGTGCTTGAACTTATCTACGCGGCCTATGCGTCGGCAGGAGCGGGTAAAAAAATTGAGCTGCCATTTTCGGCAAAGATCGATAAACCTGTAAATCTTTGGCTCAATAATAAATAGAAAATGAAACTACATATATATCCTGATTATAATACCATGTCGAAAGCTGCGGCCGATTTGGTAGTTACCCTGGTTAACCAAAAGCCGGATGCGTTGATCTGCTTCCCTTCCGGTGATTCGCCAACCGGTATGTTCAGTTACCTGGTTCAGTATGCAAATAACGGACAGGTTGATTTTAGCCAAACCAACTTTGTGGGCTTGGATGAATGGGTTGGCCTCGACCGAACTAATGATGGCAGCTGCACTTACTTCCTCGAAAAGCATTTTTTTACCCCGCTTAATATTTCGCCCAAAAAAGTAAAATTTTTTAATGCTGTGGCTGATGACCTGGATGCCGAGTGCCAGGCCATGAATAAACATATTGATAAACTTGGTGGATTGGATATGATGGTGGTTGGTGTAGGGCTCAACGGTCACATAGGCCTTAATGAGCCCGGTGCCGATTTTCATTCTTACGCGCATCATTCGCCTTTGGCGCCTATTACTATAGAAGTTGCTCAGAAGTACTTTACTACCGATACTGTTTTAACTGAAGGTATTACCCTTGGCTTGCGTCATCTGGCCGAAGCCGCCGTGCCGGTACTTATAGCCAGCGGAAGTAAAAAAGCGCCAATTATTGCCGAGGCATTGCAGGGATGCGTTACTAATGATGTGCCTGCTTCCATATTTAAAACGCTGCAGAACGCACAGGTGTTTATGGACGATGCCGCCGCAGCGCAATTGAGCTTAGCAGTATAAATGCTATTATGCTGATGTGATAAGCTGAAAGTTTAAGACAAAAAGCCGAAGCTAAAAATTTAAAGCTTTAAGCCTTCCGCTTTAAGCTTTTATAAAACCTATTGGTAATTAAATAGTTTATTAACCATAACCAATTGAACCAATGCCTGATGAACCTAAAAATACTGCCGGTCAGTTTACTTATGATGCTATTGTTATAGGCTCGGGCATCAGCGGAGGATGGGCAGCGAAGGAGCTTTGCGAACAGGGTTTAAAAACGCTTGTGCTTGAACGGGGCCGGGATGTGCAGCATATCAAGGATTATCCCACAGCAACCATGGATCCCTGGGAGTTTAAACACCGTGGAGAAATGACGAAGGCGTTTTTGAAAGAAAATCCGTTGATTAGTCGCGCGGCAGGTTATGGTGAAGATGATGCTCATTTTTTTGTGAAGGATAAAGATCATCCCTACATACAGGAAAAACCGTTCGACTGGATCCGCGGTTACCAGGTTGGTGGTAAATCGCTTACCTGGGGCAGGGCCTGCCAGCGCTGGAGTAAGTATGAGTTTGAAAACCCGGCACGTTTTGGTTATGGCATTGAGTGGCCTATTGGTTATGATGATGTAGCGCCATGGTACTCACATGTAGAGAAATTTATAGGTGTTTGCGGCAACAAGGATGGTATTGAGACTATGCCCGACGGTGAGTTTTTACCGCCCTTTGATATGAATGCCGTGCAGGAGCACATCAGCAAAAAAATAAAAGATAACTATCCCGACAGGCACCTGGTACATGCCCGCTGGGCGCATATTACCGAACCGAAGCAGGTCCACATAGATCAGGGCCGGGTTAAATGCATGGCCAGGAACGAGTGTATGCGCGGTTGCCCATTCGGTGGCTATTTTAGTTCGGTAAGTTCAACGTTGCCCTGGGCCAAAAAAACAGGCAATCTCACTATACGTCCCTTTTCGGTAGTTCATTCTGTTATTTATGACGAAAAACTTGGTAAAGCTACCGGGGTAAAAGTTATTGATACCAATACCAAAGAGGAGTTTATATACAATGCCCGGATCATTTTCATGAATGCTTCGGCATTGAATACTAACCTTATCCTGCTCAACTCAAAATCAGAAAGGTTTCCTAACGGGCTGGGTAATGACAACGGCTTGTTGGGTAAGTATATAGCCTTTCAAAATTACCGGGCATCGGTAACGGCCGATATGGATGGTTTTTTAGACCGCTATTATTTCGGTCGAAACCCTACAGAGCTCATCCTGGCTAACTATCGTAACCTCCATAAACAGGAAACTGACTATAAAGGCGGATTTACCACTTTTATGGGGGCTTACCGTAACCGGGGGCCAAAAGAAAATACGGAAGGTGAAATAGGAGGCGCTTACAAAGATTCGCTTACCGAGCCGGGCGGCTGGAGCGCTTATATGTACCTGCAGGGCGAAACCATACCCAAGGCCAGCAATCATGTGCGCTTAAGTCCGGATAAAAAAGACCAATGGGGTATTCCGCTGCTGATCACATCGGTTGAGTATGATGATAATGATGAGCGCATGATCCGGGATTTTTTAACCCAGACTGCCGATATGTTTGAAAAAGCAGGCTGTACCAATATTCAAAAGCACGAAAACAAACAAGCACCGGGACTGGATATCCATGAAATGGGAGGGGTGCGCATGGGGAAGGACCCCAAAACATCGCTGCTTAACCGATGGAACCAGTTACACTTATGTAAAAACGTATTTGTTACCGATGGTGCTTGTATGACAACTACCGGAAACCAAAGTCCTTCAATTTTGTATATGGCTTTAACGGCCCGTGCTGCTACTTATGCGGTGGGCGAATTTAAAAAGGGAAATATTTAAAACTTACTAATTAAACATAGCACCAATGAACAAGTTATTTTTAATAGCACTAACAGCCATCGCCATAAGCGGCTGCCATTCATCTACCCCAAAAAACTATAATAATGACAGCACTGTTGTTGCCGATACCAACAAAAAAACGGCAGTCACGACTACTGGATTTGAGCCATTATTTGATGGTAAAACTACCGACGGCTGGCACGCATATGGTAAACCGGCACCGGGTTTAGCCTGGAAAGCAGAAGACGGCGTATTGCATCTTGACGCATCGCAAAAAGGCGACTGGCAAAGCAAAAATGGCGGCGACATGGTGAGCAATGGTGAATATGAAAATTTTGACCTGAAGCTGGAATGGAAGATCTCAAAGGGCGGTAACAGTGGGATCCTGTTTCATGTTAAGGAAGACACCACTAAATATAAGTATAGCTATTTTACCGGCCCCGAATGCCAGGTAGTTGATAACAAAGAAAATGAAGACGGCAAACTCATCAAACACCGTGCAGGCGACCTGTATGACCTGATCTCGATATCAAAAGAGGTGGTTAAACCTGCCGGCGAATGGAACCAGGTGGAAATTGTTTGCAACAACAGTAAACTTGATTTTACCATTAATGGTGAGCATGTATTGTCAACCACCCTTTGGGACGATAACTGGAAAAAGCTGGTAGCGGGTAGCAAATTCAAGCAATGGCCCGATTTCGGTACGTTTAAAACCGGCCACATCGTATTGCAAGATCATGGTGCGGATGTTTGGTACAAGAATATCGAGATCAAGAAATTGTAGTTGTAGAATCCAGACTTACGAAGTTTTCAAAACTTCGTAAGTCTTCCACGATTTTTAATTTCTTGCTTCCTGGCTCCTGACGTCTTGCGTCTTACCTACCTCAGCACCGGCACATTTATATAACTATCGTTAAACCATTTTATTTGCAGCGGTTCCTGAGCATCCCGGATAGTTTCATCGCTCACATTTCTCCCTGTTCCGTAATTGATCTGCTCAAATGGGCTTTTGTTGATATTGAGCAGGATTACGATACGGCTGCCTTTGCTAAATTGCCGGCTGGTTATATAGCTGTTGGTAAAGGGAATAGTTTCCATTTGTCCCGGTTTTAACAACCGGCGCTTTTCGGGATCTGCAGCATAACTTGCCCTGCCCATAAAATAGGTGAGATAGAAATATTTTCCATCGGGCATTTCTTCAAACATCACTACGTGGTAATCCATATCTTTTTTATTGATAATGGTTTTTAAAACGCCCGAAAATGCTCCACTTATAGTTAAAGGCTTTGCGAGCGGATCACTTTTAAAAACAAGACTGCTGCCGGTGTTCAGCGTATCGTAAATAAGCTGGTTTAAAAAATAGTAACTGCTGATACTATTGCGATTGGCAAAATCTACACGTTGTGAGGCGAAGTGCTTCTTCAAGGGTTTAACAGGGTTTAACCGGGAATTATCCAGGTAAAACCTTAGGGTATCGTTATTCATTTGCTTTAATGAAGGCACATGCTTCCACTCATTGCTGCCCATAACTTCAAAGTTGAACTTATCCTTCAGGAAAGCAGGCTTAGGCTTGTTTTTAAAAATATAATCAAACCACTGGTAGATAATTTCGTGGATGTTGATCCGGGCCGCATCGTCAATGCGGTAACCGTTGAAAACGGAATCAGGGTGTCCCTGCGAACCGAAATGCCCGTATGGCCCAATAATCACATAATGATTAGGATTGTCATTATATTTCAGATGCTCGCGGTAATAATACATGCCGCCAATTTGTCCGCCATCGTAGTAGCCCGTAGTTGTTAACACGGGGATATTGATGTTTGCAAAATCCTTTTTGTATGGGATCATATGCTGCCAGTATTGATCGTAGGTAGGGTGCGTTACCCAATGGCTGAACATATTATTGGCCCCTCTGCCGGTAAGGCTGTCGAGCGTGTGATAGGCTAATCCGGCGTTATACCATTTCCAGTACAGCTGGTTCCACTGCGGGCCGTTGTAATCTTTTTCATCCAGGAATTTATTGTTGCTGGTATAGTAAGTCCACGAAAAAACAAAACTCATTTGTACATTATTGGTCATGGGTACATCAAGCCCTGGTGCTACCGCGGCTGACGGCACGATGGTTTTAAGAGCAGGATGAAGCTTTTTTGCAGCAGCCCATTGGGTAAAGCCGTTGTAACTGCCACCGTACATACCCACCCGGCCATCGCTCCAGGGCTGTTTACTGATCCAGTCAATCACATCATAAGCATCCCGGCCATCGGTTTCATAGGCCAGTGGTTTGCCGGGGCTGTTCCATTTACCGCGGGTATAGGCAAATACGCCAACGTAGCCCCTGTCGGCAGCTTCCTGGATTTTTGAAGTGTCGCTGCGGCGGGCGTAAATGGTGAACTGGAAAATAGCTGGTAGTTTTTCAGTTACCCCTTTTTTGTGCGCTATCATTACCGTAACATATGCGCCATCGCGCGTTTTTAACAGTACGCTATCTCTAAGGTAAAGTCCTATGGTTTTTTTGCTTTGCGCCGATGCTATGCTGTCGAAAATAAGGCATAGCAGGAGCAGGGAGAATAACTTTCTCATTATTTTTATTGTTTATATGTGTATTGTGATTCTTACCTATGAAATGTTTCTCTCGATATATTAAAGTTCCCCTCTTGAGAGGGCGCGCGGAGATAAGAGCGAGGGGAGGGGTGTGTTTATACGTTTGATTTGCCAAGCGAAACACACCCCTCAGCCCCTCTCAAGAGGGGAGTCGCACTTTCCCGGGCTTCTTTTAATTAATATTAATTCATCTGCTGTGGATTTACCTACTTGCTACCCATTGCCTAAACTTAGCCGACTGCCTTTCGGAAACCTCCAGTTCGGTACCCGTACTAAGCGTTATCTTTAAGCGGCCATCCACCGTTGTTATAGTTTGTATGTATTGCCTGTTAACAATCTGCGCCCGGTTGATCCTGAAAAATATGTTGCCGTTCAATTTATCTTCCAGCTGATTGAGTGAGCTTTTCAGGAACACGTTTTTATCGCCGAAAAAGATGCGGGCATAATTATCCATCGATTGAACAAGGTACACCGAGTTCCATTGAATAAAATGATATTGCTGCCGGTCTTTTACAAAGATCTGTCCTGCAGGGTCTGCCTTGCCCAGGCGCTGTCTTGCCTGTGCTATGGCTTTTTCAAATCGTTCTTCACGAATTGGCTTTACGAGGTAATCAAATGCGCTTACCTCGAAGGCTTTAACAGCATACTGGTCATAAGCCGTTGTAAATATCACCGGCGGAACCTGATCTAACGATTCCAGTAAATCAAAGCCTGATTTTTCGGGCATCTGAATGTCTAAGAAAATCAGATCGGGCATTTGATCATTTATTATTTTCAGGGCCTCATCAGCGTTGACAGCTTCTCCTGCAATTTCAAAATCGGGATAGCCGGCAAGCAGTCGCCTTATTTCACTCCTCGCAGCGCGTTCATCATCAACAATCAAGACCATTATCTTTTTCATGAAACAGGAATTTTAATGGTTGCCGTTACTATGCCATTTGTTTCGCTGATGGTAAAACGGGCAAAGTCTTTGTATTGTAATTGCAAGCGTTCGGTTAGGTTTTTAATGCCAAGTCCAAAGCTTTCTTCTTCCAGATTTAAACTGCCAGGATTATTTACGGATATTATCAAAATGTCATGATCATTAATAAGTTGTACCCGAATGAGCCCACCTTGTTTTTGCTGACTGATGCCATGCTTTATAGCATTTTCAACAAGCGTTTGAATACACAAGCGGGGAATAAGCATACTATGATATTCATCGCCCGCTTCAATGTGATACTGCAACCGCTCTTCAAGCCGGAGTTTTTCCAGTTCGAGGTAATCCATAACCAGTTCAACCTCTTCTTTTATGGAGATCATTTGTTTGTTGCCGCTGTAAAGAGAGTTCCGCAGCAGATCGGCCAGCAGGTCGATTGCCCGTCTTGCCGATTTGGGATCATCAATAACCAAAGCCTTGATGTTATTTAAAGAGTTGAATAAGAAATGCGGGTTAAGTTGTGCCGAAAGGTTGTTAAGCTGCGCATCACGGGTAATAACCGCCAGCCGGGCATTTTCTCTGGCAATGCTGATCTCACGTTTTGAGTAATGGTACATGTGGTAAGCCAGTAGCCAGATGGACATTAACCGTACCCCGGTCACAAAAATGCTGTCGCGGTAAAAATCAAAAAACTCCTTGAATGATTTTGAAAACCCCGGTTGAAACCACACCCTAAAAAAATAAACTTTTGAAACCGTCACAAACAGGTAAACCAAGCCCAACACTATGACTGCGGGTATCAGTCTTGATAATAACTTGTTTAACCCAAGGTTTTGCCAGCCCTGTTTTAGGGCAAAGCGATGGTAAAGGTGGGTTATGGTAATATAAACGGCAACATCGGTAGTAAATTGAAGAATGCTTAACCACCAGTTAAAGCCTGGCTGATTGTAGCCGGTATACCCCCAGTAAAGCGCCGCAACCGACCAGCCAATAAGCTGGCATTTCCAATAAAGTGATATAGTTACCTGCTGTTTCAATTTGCTTGCTACCGAATTATTATCAAAGCAACAAAAACTATTATACAGTTAAAAAATAAAGTACATGAGTGCAGGAATTTAGGGGATAAGCGCAGGAAAAGAATCGAGACTTTTAGACATAAGAGCCAGGAATGTTATAGCCTGTAAAAGCCTTGACAGGTTTGTAACTTTAAGCGGGTTACTTCTTAGGGACTTTAAGTTTCTTCTCTCTCTTATTATCAGATACCATTTTTACAATGGTTTTGCCCTGGGTTAGCTGTTTGGCATCTTTAACTTTTGCCAGTGAATTTTGCCAGGCCTCATCAACCAGTTTTTTTATTTCCTGCTGCGGAAATGTTTCAATTTCGTTCACCAGCAAATAGCGGTACTGCTTACCTCCGCCAATAAGTATTTTGTGCGGATCGGAAAGTTCGGAGCCCCAGTAAAAGCCGAAATGGGTATTGTAATTGCTCCCACGGTACAGGGCAAACGAGCAAAAGATATGGCTCATTTTTTCGGTAGGCGACCAGCCCACGGCCAAAGCATTGTAATTATCATAAATAAGCTCATTGGCCTGCGGATACAGGTCCCATATAAAATCGCGCAGCCATATGGCACGTTCCCGCACTTCGGATGGGAAGGTTTTCATAAAGAAAAGCAGATCAGTAACCTCTTCTTTCGGCATAATATAAATGTACAAAGAATTGGCCCGAACCGGGATGACCGGCAGAAAAATTAATTCCTGATTCTATTCCTCAATATCCGGCCCCTTAATCTTCTTTCGGTCAACGCCGCCTTCAAGCGAGAGTAAAAACGCAGGCAGCAAAGTAAGGTTGCTGATCATGGCCACCAGCAGGGTTATAGATAACAGTACACCCAGGGCAACGGTGCCGCCAAAATTTGATATCGCGAAAATACCGAACCCAAAAAACAGTACCGTAGCAATGAAGATCATGCTGACCCCGGTTTCGCGGATAGTGTCTGAAACTATTTTAGAAATGCTTTTTTTACTGTGACGTAATTCATGACGGTAACGGGTAATGAAGTATATGGTCTGGTCGGACGAGATGCCCATGGCAATACTGAAAATCAATATAGTTGACGGCTTAAGCGGGATGCCAAAAAAGCCCATAATACCTGCCGTGATAATAAGAGGAATAAGGTTTGGCACCAGTGATATGGCAATCATTCTTATACCCCGGAAAAGGATCCACATTACGCCCGCGATAAGTACAATAGCCCAGGCCAGGCTTTCATATAGGTTTTTCAACAGGTAGTTGGTGCCCTTAATAAATATGATGCTCGAGCCGGTTAATTCAACATGAAACTTCTTCGGGTTAAAGATCGAATCGATGCGTGGTTGCAATTCGGCCAGTACAGTATTCATTTTTTTTGAACCGGCGTCAACCATTTCAAAGGTAACACGGGTAACGCGGTGGGTGCTGTCGAGATAGGTTTTTAGCAGGCCGCTCGTACCTTTGCCAGAGTTGCCGGCATAGTTAAGAATAAAATTTTGCTCCAGTCCGTCGGGCAATCGGTAGTACTCCGGGTTGCCGCCATAAAACGCCTGTGTGCTGAATTTCAATACCTGGATCAACGATACCGAACGACTAAATTCCGGATATGACGAAATTAGTTTTTCCAGCTTCTCTACCTTACGGATGGTGGCTAAGTTCATTACGCCGTTTTTGCGTTTGGTATCGATACTAACCTCCAGGGGTAACACCCCCTTAAAATTCGATTCAAAAAATTTAAGATCATGCAGGGTATTATTGCTTTGCGGCAGATCATCTACCACATAGCCGTTAATGTTCATTTTAGCCATGCCAAAGCCCGCAATAATGATCAATACCATTGTGGCGATATAAATAACTTCGCGTTTAGTATGCACCAGTTTATCCAGCATAGCCAGCAGGCTATCCATCAATTTACTGTCTTTAATCCCGGTTTGGCTCGCCTTTGGTGCAGGCAGAAAACTGAATATAATAGGAACCAAAATAAGGCTCAAGGCAAAAGTTCCCATGATACCAATTGAGGCTATTAAACCAAATTGGGTAAGCAATTCGCTATTGGTAAAGCATAACACACCAAAGCCAATAGCCGTAGTAACGTTGGCTATAAAGGTGGTGATTCCGGCGCGCTCAACAGCAACCTCCAAAGCGGCCATTTTATTGCCGCTGATGCCGTACTCGTGAAAATACTTATTCAGGATAAATACACAGTTAGGGATCCCGATCACCACAATAAGCGGAGGGATGATACCGGTTAAAAGTGTCATCTCATAATGCATCATTTGCAGTACGCCAAGACTGAATATTACACCCAATATCACGATCAGTACCGGGAAAATAACCGGGAATACCGAACGGAAAAACAGTAACAGGATCAGCGCAGTAATAACAACCGATAGGCTCAGGAATAATGAAAACTCATGAGCTACCAAATCGCCAACCACGGTGCGGATCAGTGGTAAACCCGAATAGTGTACTTTAATATTATGTTTCTTTTCAAATGCCTGTCCAAGCTGGTCGATCTTTTTAATGATAGGCACACGGAAAGGGGTATTGATGATCTTATCGTCAAAAGTGATGGCCATTAAGGTACTTTGGCCATCTTCACTTACAACTAAGCCTTTGTAAAATGGCATGGAAGCAAGTTGTTGTTTTACACTATCAACCCCTGCGGTGGTTGGCAGCAGACCGGTAACTAAAGGCTTCAATACAAATTTATGCTGCAGGGTGTCCTTTTGCAGGTTGTAGATATTGGCGGCCGAGATCACGGCCTTGATCCCTTTTATTTTCTTTAACTGTTCGCCAATTTGGTACCAGTCGTTAAAAACATCTTTATCAAATATATTGGGCGATTTAATGCCGATAACCATGGATGAAGCATCCTGCCCGAAGGTCTTCTTGAACTCGGTATAACGGATAAAAGCAGAGTCGGTAACCGGAAGCACTTTACCGCCATTGAAGGTGATTTTTACCTTCGACGCCTCGTAGCCCATAAAGGCACTCAGTGCTAAAACGCAAATAAAAATTATCAGCCTGTTTTTAAGAATTGCAGAAGCTATATGTTTCCAGAACATTATTAACAATATATAAGAGAGAGGCGCAAAACTACAAAAAATGCGTTATCTGCCTATTAATGATAGTGATAATGTGACAATTAGTTAACGGGTAACGGGTTATATGCCATTAGCTGATTTATTTGCGGCGTTTAGTGTTCAACTTTTTTAGGGCTGAACACTTGTTGTTGTTTTATGAAATATTGGCCTTGATAATCAGTGTGTTATGTTTTGCTGGATTGGCTGTTTTGGGGTGTTTGAACAAGTTGGTGTTGATAATCAGGGTTTTGTGTTTTGGTAAAAGAAAAAGTTGAACACTTGTATTATGCCCTTTGCTATTGGTGCCATATCTATGGCAGGAGCGCTGTAAATGCGCTATCGGCTTTTGTGCCTAAACTTTGTATTTTTGAACATGAAAAGGTTGGTACGCAGTTTTGGTTTTGCGTTTAAGGGTTTGGGGTATGCTGCTAAAACCCAGCCTAACTTCAGGTTTCATTTGGTGGCCGGCACAATAGCTGTAGTATTGGGTTTTCTTTTCCGGCTTTCAACTGCCGAGTGGCTTTGGCTTACGGCCTGCATTGCCGTAGTGCTTATCACCGAATTACTCAATACTTCGCTCGAAACCCTGACCGACCTGGTTTCGCCTACTTATAACGAAAAAGCGGGGCATGTAAAAGATATAGCTGCCGGCGCCGTTGTTGTAGCTGCATTGTTCGCGCTGATAACCGGGATAGTTATTTTTTTACCGAAGATCATTTTATTGATAAGGCATGCTGCATAAAACCCGGGGTATCATATTCAGGGCTACTGATTACGGCGAAAGCAGTGTGATCGTACAGATCTTTACCGAGAAATTTGGTCTGCAATCGTACATCATTAATGGTGCTAAAAAGCCCAAGGCTAAAATAGGCAGGAACATGTTGCAACCCCTGCATTTGTTAGATCTGGTGGTTTATCACAAAAATACAGGCAGCGTGCAGCGCATTTCCGAATTAAAGAATGCGCCGGTATTGCTCAGTATCCCTTACGATGTGATTAAAAGCTGTATAGCCATATTTTTGAACGAGGTGTTGTACAAAGCGGTAAAGCAACAATCGCCGGATGAAAACCTGTTCGATTTTATTTTCAGCGCTATTGAATGGCTCGATCATCAAACCGAAAGTGTTGCTAACTTTCACCTGGTATTTTTAACCCGGCTTACCCGTTACCTCGGCTTTTACCCCGACCGCTATATGGCCGGTAATGCCGATTATTTCGATATAAAAAACGGACAGTTTACCCGCTATAAGCCCGAAAGCATTTCCTACCTCTCGCCCCCGCATACCGATAATTTTCGATTAGTATTGCAAACCAGTTTTGAAGATATGCACCTGCTTAAACTAAGCAATGATGAACGCCGCTACCTGGTGCAAAAGCTGCTGGAATATTACGCTATGCATATCGAGGGCTTCGGCAATATCAAATCGGCTGATGTGCTGGAAGAGGTGTTGGCGTAGGTCTAAAGTTCAAATTTTCTCTTTTTTGCGTTAGCGATAGTAGCGGATACAGGCCAATGTGGCTAAGGCCTGGAGCAGTATGAGCGGATAGCGCGGGCCACAGGCAACGCCCATATTACAAAACAGATCAAATATGTCATTATAAGGAACGACGCAATCCACCACAGGCAGGTAATAGGCTATTGTTGTAATGAACTACATCGTAGCGCTCTTGGCCGCGCGGGGCCAGTTACTTTTGTCGCCACAAAAGTAACCAAAAGGGCTTGCAGCAGAAAGGCTTCTTTGCGCACGTCCCTCCCCTAAGTCCACCGCCCGGCCTTTGCCCTGCAAAACGAACATAACCACGGGCTGCAATTATTTAGCCCCGATTCGCACTCGCCCATGCTTCTGCAAAAACTTGCTATGCCCCCTGCAGCCGCACATTCCCGGCATTGTTCTGTTCGTTTTCACCCGAAGCTGATCTGCTGCGAGAAGCTTGATTTCTCAAACTTGTCATGTTGAGTGATTAAATCCATGGACGCTGAAGGTGAAATGAAAAAAAAGGGCCTGTCAGTCTGAGCCTGTCGAAGACTCGCGCGCAGAGGCATACCCACCATGCTTCGACGGGCTCAGCATGACACCCGTTTTAAGTTGTCATGGGTGGGCACGAAGCAATCCCCAATAAGCAGAGCCGCTTTACACATTCGCCCTGTAAAGTCGGGGGATTGCCGCGCTGCGCTCACAATGACGGGTAGAAAGGCTTCATCGTCTAATTCCTTCCTTCCCATCCGTATTCTTCATCTATTCATCGATAAAACTTGCTATTGTAAAACTTAATTTTTACTATTGTGTAATAATGACACAAAGAGTATATTTTCCTTGCTGTCGTTATCGCCAATTAGCCCCTTTAACCTATTTAATTTTAAAAAATGAGAACGAGCTACAAACTACACGTTGCTTTAGCATGCGTTTTATTTGCCGGTGGCATCCACCAGGCAGTACAAGCCCAAAGCAAAAGCCCTGCACCACAATTAAGCGCAACAAACGTAAAGCAGATTGTTGCTGCCATGACACTCGAAGAAAAATCGAAGCTTGTTGTGGGGATGGGCTTTAAGATGCCGGGCGTACCGCCGCCGGTAAAGGGTAAAAAGCCCGAAGCTATTGATATAGGTGGGTTTAAGTTGCCACCCTCTGATCCGGATGCTTATAATATCCCCGAAAAAGTTCCCGGGGCTGCCGGTCGTACCCATGCTATTCCACGTTTAGGTATCCCCTCTATCACGGTATCTGATGGTCCGGCAGGTTTGAGGATCGAGCCTATCCGCAATGGCGATAAATCAAAAACCTATTATGCTACGGCATTCCCCGTTGCCACCTTGCTGGCTTCAACCTGGGATACACAGCTTGTAAATAAAGTTGGCGTTGCCTTTGGTAACGAAGTGCGCGAATATGGCGTGGATATTTTGCTGGCGCCGGGCCTCAACATTCACCGCAACCCGCTCGGCGGCCGAAATTTTGAATATTATTCTGAAGATCCGCTGGTTGCCGGCAGCATGACCGCTGCCATTGTTAACGGTATCGAATCGAACGGGGTAGGTACTTCTATTAAACATTACGCCGCCAATAACCAGGAAACCAATCGTAACTCCATCAACACCATAGTAAGCGAGCGTGCTATGCGCGAACTGTACCTGCGTGGTTTTGAGATAGCGGTAAAAAAAGCACAACCCTGGACGGTGATGTCATCATACAATAAACTGAACGGCACTTTTACATCCGAAAGGCGCGACCTGCTCACTACCATTCTTAAAAAGGAGTGGGGCTTTAAAGGCTTTGTCATGACCGATTGGTTTGGCGGTAAAGATGCCGTAGCGCAGATGAAAGCCGGAAACGACCTGCTGATGCCGGGTAACCCAACTCAATCAGAAGATATAGTAGCCGCTGTAAAAAGCGGTAAGCTTAGCGCTCAGCAGCTTAATGCCAACGTTGAGCGCATCCTGAATGTGATAGTTCAATCGCCTACTTTCAAAAAATATAAATACTCTGATGCGCCAGATTTGGCCGGTCACGCTGCTGTTGCCCGCGAAGCCGCCGCGCAGGGTATGGTACTTTTAAAGAATGATGATCACGCGCTGCCATTTGGTGCAGGTAAACGGATTGCAGTGTTTGGTAATACTTCGTACGATATTATTGCAGGTGGTACCGGAAGCGGTGATGTGAACAAGGCTTATACCATTTCATTAATGCAGGGCCTTGCCAATGCCAACTTTAAGTTGCAGGAAACGCTTTCAAATAATTACAAAGCATATCTTACGGATATGAAGGCCAAACAGCCAAAGCCTAAAAACTTTTTTGACCACCCAGCCCCAATACCCGAAATGGATGTGAACGCAATCGTGGGCGAGGAAGCTAACGGTGCTGATGAAGCGCTGATCACGATAGGCCGTAACGCGGGCGAAGGTGCTGACCGAAAATTGGAAAGCGATTATTATCTGAATGATGCCGAAAAAGGATTGATCAATGGTGTTGCCAGCGCGTTTCATGCTAAGGGTAAAAAGGTAATTGTTGTACTTAACGTAGGTGGTGTTGTTGATGTTACCGCCTGGCGCGATAAGGTTGACGGGATTTTATTAGCCTGGCAGCCCGGCCTGGAAGCTGGTAACGCCATTGCCGATGTGCTGAGCGGTAAAGTAAACCCATCGGGCAAACTGGCAACCACTTTCCCTGCCGACTATAAAGATGTGCCATCGGCCAATAATTTCCCCGGTACGCCCGAAGGTAAACCAACCCAGGTTATCTATGAGGAAGGTATTTACGTGGGATACCGTTATTACGATGCCGCTAAAGTTACCCCGGCTTATGAGTTTGGCTACGGCTTGTCATACACCAACTTTAAATTCAGCGATCTGAAACTAAGCTCAAAGGTTTTCAAAAACATGATCACTGCCTCGGTCACTGTTAAAAATACCGGTGATGTTGCCGGTAAAGAGGTGGTGCAATTGTATTTGGCTGCTCCTAAAAAGGACCTGGATAAACCGGAAGATGAACTGAAAGCTTTCGGTAAAACAAAGCTGCTGGCACCGGGCCAATCTCAAACACTAACGTTTACGATTAAAGCAGCCGATCTGGCTTCGTTTTATACCGACAGGCAGGCCTGGATAGCTGATGAAGGAGACTATAAAGTGAAAATAGGTTCATCATCGCGCAAAATTGAGGAAACGGCATCTTTCAGCCTGGCCAAAGATATCACTGTTGAAAAGGTAAATAAGGCACTGCTGCCCGAACAAACTATAAAAGAACTAAAACTAAAGTAAAACCAACCCCGGCCTCTGCATATTTTTGCAGGGGCTTTTTTCTTTAATCCGAATCACGAATGATTATGGCCAAACAAATTAAACTGATAACCTTGCTGGCCCTGCTGCCGGCGACCGCTGCTATAGCACAAACTAAGTGGGCAGAAAGAAAAGCGGGCGATATTGCTTTTGTTACTAACACAGGCGGGCAAAACCTGGGCTACGCTACCACATCGGGTGTGAAAATATTAACCGTTGATGGCTTTGCTTTTAAAGATCTGAACAAGAACGGCAAGCTGGATAAGTACGAAGACTGGCGCTTGCCTGTTGATGAACGCGCTAAAGACCTCGCCTCAAAAATGAGCGTTGAGCAAATAGCGGGATTGATGTTGTACAGCCGTCATCAACCAATTCCGGCGGCAGCGGGCGGGCCGTTTGCGGGGACTTATAACAACAAGGTTTTTGTTGAAAGCGGAGCCAAGCCGTCAGACCTGTCTGATCAGCAGAAGCAGTTTTTGGCAAAGGATAATGTAAGGCATGTGCTGGTAACATCTGTACAAAGTCCTGAAATAGCCGCGCAATGGAATAATAACGCGCAGGCTTTTGTAGAAGGCCTGGGTTTGGGCATTCCCAACAATAACAGTTCCGATCCCCGTCATGGCACCGTGGCAACAGCCGAATACAATGCCGGTGCCGGTGGCGCTATTTCCATGTGGCCGGGATCGCTTGGGCTGGCTGCTACCTTTGATCCTGAAGTGGTGAAAAACTTTGGGCATATAGCTGCGCAGGAATATCGGGCTTTGGGTATTTCAACGGCACTTTCGCCGCAGGTAGATATCGCTACCGATCCGCGATGGGCGCGCGTGAGCGGTACTTTTGGCGAAGACCCGCAGTTAGCTGCCGATATGGCCCGTGCTTATATCGATGGCTTCCAGACCTCGGCTGCCGAAAAGGAAATTAAAAATGGCTGGGGTTATAACAGCGTGAACGCTATGGTTAAACACTGGCCCGGTGGTGGAGCAGGAGAGGGTGGCAGGGATGCGCATTATGCTTATGGCAAGTATGCGGTTTATCCGGGCAATAATTTTAAGCAGCATTTGATCCCTTTTACCGAAGGCGCGTTTAAGCTGCAAGGTAAAACCGGCATGGCTGCAGCCGTGATGCCATATTATACCATTTCGTATAACCAAGATATCAAAAACCACGAAAATGTAGCCAACAATTATAACTCCTACATTATTAACGACCTCCTCCGTAAAAAATACAAATACGACGGCGTAGTTTGTACGGACTGGTTGGTTACCGGCGATGAAACTACGGTTGATTCCTTCCTTTCGGGCAAATCATGGGGCGTAGAAGGCCTTTCTATAGCGCAGCGCCATTACAAGGTGCTGATGGCGGGTGTTGATCAGTTTGGCGGCAATAACGAGGTTGCCCCGGTTGTTGAAGCATACCAGATAGGCATAAAAGAACATGGCGAAGCGTTTATGCGGGCAAGGTTTGAGCAATCGGCGGTGAGGTTGTTGCGCAATATTTTCAGGACGGGATTATTTGAAAACCCTTACCTGGAACCCGGAGTTTCCAAACAAACTGTTGGTAAACCCGAGTTTATGGATGCAGGTTACCAGGCGCAGCTTAAATCCATAGTGATGCTTAAAAATAAGGCTAATATATTGCCTTTACAAAGCGGCAAAACGGTATATGTACCTAAAAAATTCACCCCGGCCGGCAGGAATTTTTTGGGAATGGAGACACCAGAAAAACTCGAATATCCGGTAAATATGGAAACGGTTAAAAAGTATTTCAAAGTGACTGATAATCCCGATGAAGCCGACTATGCATTGGTGTTTATTGCCAGCCCCAACAGCGGCGGCGGTTATAACAGTGCCGATGCCAAAAACGGCGGGACAGGATATGTACCGGTTAACCTGCAATACGGTGCATACACTGCTACCGATGCCCGTGCAACCAGTATAGCAGGAGGGGATCCGCTGGAGAAATTTACCAATCGTACTTACAAGGGTAAATCAAGTACTGCTATTAATGTTACCGATTTGGCTATGGTTACCGATACTTATGCCAAAATGAAAGGGAAGCCGGTTATTGTATCTGTTAATATGAGTAACCCGATGGTTTTTGCCGAATTTGAAAAGGATGCCAATGCCATCATTGTTGATTTTGGCGTGCAGGGCCAGGCCTCACTTGATATCATGACCGGTAAAGCCGAACCATCAGCATTGTTACCGTTACAAATGCCGGTTGATATGAAAGCCGTTGAAGCCCAGTTTGAGGATGTGCCGCACGATATGAAGTGCTATGTTGACGAACAGGGCAATAAATATGATTTTGGTTTCGGCTTAAACTGGAAAGGTGTGATTAAAGACGGGCGTGTGGATAAGTATGTGAAAAGTGCGGTGAAGCCGTAAAGGCGCGTCTCCACTGCGTCATGCTAAGGAGTTAAAATACGGGTCTCTGAAGGAGAAATAACATGCTCCATCGTCATGCCGAATTTATTTCGGCATCCCACAGGACAAGTAGCCGCTTTGCTTAGCATGGCTGCTTAGCGAGTGGGGTGCTGAAACAAGTTACCCATGACAAAAATAAAAAATGGGTCATGCTGAGCCCGTCGAAGCATAGTGGGCAGGCCTCTGCGCGCGAGTCTTCGACAGGCTCAGACTGACAGGCGCTCTTTTGTCACCTTCAGAGTCCACGGGTTTAAACACTCAGCATGACAAATGTTCGTTATAATTCAGACTTAAGAAGTTTTCAAAACTTCTTAAGTCTTCTGCTTTTTATTTGGAATAATAAGGTGGAAAAATCAGATGGTCTCACTTCACAACCCTTTTAGCATTATCCTTTACAAATGTATCCCAACCTGAATATGATTTTTTAGACCCTGCTTTCACCGAACCCGTAGGGATCCGCTGAAATGAATGGCAAACAGCCACAGCCAAACCATCGGTAGCATCCAGAAAATCGGGGGTTTCTTTAAATTTTAGCAGGCTTTGCAGCATGGCGGCTACCTGCTCTTTGGTAGCGTTCCCGTTACCGGTTATGGATTGTTTTATTTTACGCGGAGCGTATTCGGTGATCTCTACATTGCGCGATAATGCAGCGGCTATGGCCATTCCCTGGGCGCGACCGAGTTTCAGCATCACCTGTATGTTTTTTCCATAAAAAGGAGCTTCAATAGCCAGGCAATCGGGGTGGTAGTTATCAATGAGGGCAACGGTTTTTTCGAAGATGCGTTGCAGCTTTAGCATATGATCGTCTGTAGTGGGCATTTTAACAACGCCCATGGCAAGCAATTCAATTTTGGGGCCTGTTTCTTTAACCAGTCCGTAGCCCATAACCGCTGTGCCGGGGTCGATACCTAAAATGATCCTTTCCTTTATGTTCACCAGCTGCTGCATAAGTCCAAAGGTAAGTAATCAAACTAAATTATTTAGCAATATATCCATATATTGCTCCCTGCTTATCATACGGGCCCCCATTGATTCAAGGTGGCTGGTATGTACCTGGCAATCTATGAGTTTGTAAAGCCCGGTATTGCATAGGTAAATGAGCGCTGTTTTTGAGGCATTGCTAACGCGGCTAAACATGCTTTCGCCGCAAAATACACCGCCTACATGTACACCGTAAAGACCACCAACCAAATCATTTTCCTGCCATACTTCAATGGAGTGTGCATAACCTTCGGCATGTAAACGGTTATAAGCGGATATCATATCGGGAACTATCCAGGTGCCGTCCTGTCCTTCACGCGAGGCGGTTGAACAGGCTGTTATAACATCGCTAAAGCAAGTATCAACGGAAACCCTCAGCTTGCCGGAGCGTAATACCTGCCTCATAGATTTGGATATTTTCAATTCATCAGGGAATAAAACGAAACGCTCATGTGGCGAATACCACAGTATGGGCGTATCATCACTATACCAGGGGAAAATGCCGTTTTGATAGGCCAGCAATAACCGTTCGGTACTCAAATCGCCACCAACAGCCAAAAGCCCGTCTGGTTCGGCCAGATCGGGCTTTGGAAATATTAAACGTTCGTCGAGCCTGAATATCATCAGGCGCAAATTTATGCTTTACGGCGGATCACCAGCTTTTTATTTTGGGCTTTGGCAATAGCGTCCATATAAACCTGCATTTCGGTGTATTTGGCAGCCGGGATCACATGGTTGGTTAAGGTAAACTTCGCGGTGCTGACGATCTGGTTTTTGGCAGCATCGTAAATATATTTAACATCATAAGTGCCATAACTGAAGTTTAAGCTTTGGTTGGTTGGCAAGGTTTCAACCTCAAACCCCGTTGGCAGGTCGATAGTTGTTATGCACGTTTTTGAAACCGGCGAATTGAAATAATAAGTATTTTTACGTTTTTGCTCAGCAGGTAAAGTAAGGTCCCAAAGTATAAAACCAAGCGGACGATAGAATAGCTTGTTACCGGTGGTTACATCACAAAACTTATCATAATCCATATCAATACTTACATGTTTAATTCCGTTGTTATCATCGGCCGGTATGTAATCAAAAGCGGCTGGTTGTTTTATATTAAACTGCTTAAGAAGGTACTCCTTTTGGTCTTCCTCTTTATAATACGGTAGTCTGTCAACAAAAATGCTGCGGTACTCGCCGGTGCTTGCAAATTTAATATTCACCTTGGCGCCGCCTTCGGCATCAAGTACCATGTGTACCTGGCTATCAAGTACATTATCTTCTTTGGTGCTGCGAGGGGTATTTACCAGCTTCCCTCCGTCATCAGTTATTAATAAGGCGTTGCGGTTTTCGGTAAAGGGGCCAAGTTTGCCAAATTGCGCGGTTGTACTGGTACACTCAAGCCAGGTAGTATCATTTTTAAAAGGAACGCACAAAATGGCATGATTAAATGAGTTTGCCGGGAAGTTATAATCGGCCGGTTCTGCATTATAACCTGCCCTTATGATGGCATAGTTTGATGGAATATCTACAGCTTTAAGCAAGGCGTGCATGTAATTTGATAAGGCCTTACAATCGCCATATTTTTTCTCATCCACAAATGATGCGGCAAATGGCTTATATCCGCCAATGCCAAGCTGGATACTTACATAGCGGGTGTTTTTTTGCATGTAATTGTAAAGGAACCGGGCTTTTTCTTTATCGGTTTTAATGGTATCGGTCATTTTTTTTATTTGCGCCACACGTTCGGGGCTGAGGGTGCAAACGTCGTCATTTAATGATTTTATCCATTTACCAAAAGCTTGCCAACTGGTAAAATCGCCGGGATAGCCGTAGCAGTCAAAACTGTTGGCGGCAAAGGTTACCCGGGGCATAAAGTTCCAGGCCAATACCCGCTCTTCTTTTTTTATGGCTTTAAGGTTTTTCACCTGCCACGTGTAGGTTTGCAAATTATTTGTATCGGTTTTTAAAGGTTTGATACTGGTGTTGCTGTTTTTATAGCGAAAACCCATTGATGGGTTTACCATAACTTTGTATATTTTATTTTGTACAGATTGTTCCATCCCATCCTGTACGTACCAGCTGCCAAGGCTTATGAAGCTGTTCTCGGTTTCTTCATATTTGATCTCTACGGTTGTTGGGTATGTAGCAATTGCATGTCTTACAGCCAGAAAACGTTCGTTGGTAACCATGGTTTCATCATTTGCTGCCGAGCCATCATACATATCGCTTTTATGGTAACGTTTTATTTGCTGGCCCGCGGCGTTGTATATGTTCATCTTGATGTCCGAGTAGTTATCATATTTTTTATTGTAGCCCATTTGCAAAATAGCCTCATCATCGGCCTTTTCATTTAAAATGGTGATTATACTGTGATGAACAGTTATCATTTTGCCGGGGCCTTTTACGGTAACCTCATCTTTCGAATACCTAACTACCGAGTTGGCATCTTCTTTTAATGAATCGGGGATGGTTGAGGCAACGTAAAAGTCTTTCGGGATGTTTTTATCCTGGCCGTAGCTGTGTAAAACAAACAGGAACAAGACTATAGTAACAAACGATAACCTGTTAAAATATCGGTTATTTATCATATTGATCATGATTTTTTAAGCACTATCGATTCGTTGAGCATCTCATACATTTTTTTGTAAAACTCAAAAAACTCAGCGTAGTCTTCTTTAAAGAAAATTGATTTCTGGTGGTCAACATTAAGGCGCACCATAACCTGCCCGTCCTGCTCAATAACCATGCGTTTAAAGCTTACCGATTTATCGGGCATTACCATGCTTACGCTTTTAGGCAGGGCATCAACCTTGTAGCCTGCCGGTAATTTAAAAATGCCGGTGATATTAAAATTGTCGCGGTAACCGAAATCAATATCAGTAGTACGGCTCATGTTCAGGAACGGGTTTTTATCAAGGTTGGTAAACAGGTTAGCATTAAAGTAAATATAATTTTCGTCCGAGCTGGCGAGGTCGAGGTTGAAGTTTATGTTTTGCCTTAAAGGCAGCGAGTCTATATCAATATCCTCTACTTTTAGTGAGGATATAGTTAAGTTGTTGTTACCGCCGCGCAGCTCATCAATATATTTTTTTTCACCGTCTGTTTTGTAGTTTTTAATTGCGTTGATCCTGTTGTAGGCAAAGCTGCTTATGTCGGCAGCCCCTGTCATTTTACCGGTTGGTTTAATTTCGGCATTTATAAGTACCACCTGTCTCACAGGTTCAACATCCTGTAAAAAGGTCATGTCGTAAACTTTATCGTCCTTGTTGAGCAGTAAGCCAAACGAGTTTAAAAAGTTAGAAGGTGTTTGGTTGTACATGTTGTACTTATTTGAGGCATCGAGCGCGTAGTATTTAGCGCTATCTACCGGTATGTAAGCTATGGGTGCTGTTAAACTGGTATGAGTTTGGATATGCTGGATTTACACGCCCGTGTTTGCGAGTGCTTACCATCATAGGATAAACGTTTATACCTGTTTTTTTTAACAGATGATAAAGTATAAGATTGATTTCGGTAGCATTACCTACTTTTTTCTCCCATGCTTTAACGGTGCCATCTATTGTGTAATTACCATAGTTCTCGTTCCATTTCATAGTATTTTTAACTTCGTTAAAAACATAGGCTATTTTTTCGTCGTCGGTTTTGAACGTTTTGGCTTTGGCCGCAATTGTTTCTTCGCCGGTAAGTTTGCGGTTTAGCTGGGCGCCAAAATCTTCCCATTCCAACACCTTTTCGCCAACCTTGGTCCAGGTATCCTCATAGCTATGGGTGAATGTTAAGCGTACACTTAATAACTGAAAAAGAATACGCTCCATGTTATCGTTAAGCGCCCCCATATATGGTTCTTCTTTAACCGATGGTATATCCATTAATGCTTGTGTGTGAGTGTTGGAACCGGAAGTTTTATCAACAACAAAAGGATAATGCAGGTTTTGCAGATTTTTATAGGTTAAAATATCCGGTATATTGGTGCTTAGCTCACTATATCGGGTTGGTATGGTGCTTTGAAAGTACCAGTCAGGAAAGTTGCCAATGTTAGTGGATGTTAAACGATATTTGAATTCAATAATACTTCCTGGCTTTACGTTTGGAAACGAGAATACCATTGCCGAACGAAATTTATCTACCACTTCTGAAAAAATTTGTTTCTTTTCGACTTTTACCGGTACCACAGTGCCGTTTTCAAGATTAATAGTTTGTGCTTCAACGCCGGTAACAAATTGTGATCTGTTGTAGCTCAGATATTCGATACGTACGTTGGCCGCATCTTTTCCGCGGTCATTAAATACTTTAATTCGTTTGTGCCGTTCAAATATGATCTGGTATTGGGTGTCAAAGTATACTTCGCCCTTATCAAAAAGTATTTCGGCATTTGCATCGGGTTCAAAGTCACATTTTGTTATTTCCAGGTCGGCTTTGTCAACCTTGCCAAAAGCCTGGGCGGTTGGGATGGCAGGAGTTTGTGCTTTTGCAGCAGTTGCAAAGGCTCCTATTGCAATAAGGGTTAATAACTTATTCATTTAAATTAATTGTAAGGGTTTAATTATACTGTGATGGTTTGAGTGTAAGCTAATAAAGCATTAATTAACGCTTGTTGAATGTCCGGCAGATTATCTTTATTCGGAGCATTCGGGTTGCAGAATGATAAGTAATCGTTCCGATACCGGTACGTTCAGGTTGCTAAATGAAAACAATTGAGGATGTATTTCGGCTTTTGAGGTTTTAGCCGGTAACCTAAATTGGGCTGATTTAAACAGCAATAAAAGCCTGTTCATCGTGATGAGGTTTAATCGAATCAAAAATAACAATTACCGGAATATTTAAAAGCAAATTTTTTTAGTCATTTTAATTTAATTTTTATAATGAAAGCTCCTGTCATAAATTTACCTCCGCTTATGTTATTTTGACATTAAAATTTTATTTCATAGCCCCGTTTACGTACATTTATTTAACTGGCATTTGGATTGATATACTGTAATTAATGAAACAAAAATTTTATGATACTGCTGTGAAGCAGGAAAAAGCGGTACTTGTAGGTGTAATAACGCCCAATGAAACCGACGAGATTGAGAAGGAACACCTGGAAGAGCTGGAGTTTTTAGCCAGCACCGCGGGAGCGTTAACGGTGAGCCATTTCACTCAAAAACTACAACGCCCGGACAGGGCAACCTTTGTTGGCTCAGGCAAGCTGGAAGACATTAAGGCCTATGTTAAAGAAGAAGAAATTGATATAGTTATTTTTGACGATGGCCTGTCGCCCTCGCAATTGCGTAATATTGAGAATGAATTGCAGGTAAAGATCCTGGATAGGAATAACCTGATCCTGGATATTTTTGCGAGCCGGGCCCAAACAGCACAGGCTAAAACCCAGGTTGAGTTAGCACAATTGCAATATTTATTACCCCGCCTTACCCGCCTCTGGACCCACCTTGAGCGCCAGAAGGGTGGTATTGGTATGCGCGGCCCGGGTGAGTCGCAAATTGAAACCGACCGCCGTTTGATCCTGAATAAGATCTCCCTGCTTAAGGATAAACTGAAGCAGATAGATAAGCAAAACGAAACCCAGCGCAAAAACCGCCATCAGCTGGTGCGTACCGCCCTGGTTGGTTATACCAACGTAGGTAAATCGACTATCATGAACATGATAGCCAAATCGGAAGTATTTGCGGAGAATAAGCTGTTTGCTACACTGGATACTACAGTGAGGAAAGTTGTGATCGAGAACCTGCCCTTCCTGATGTCGGACACGGTAGGCTTTATCCGCAAATTGCCGCATCATTTGGTTGAATGTTTTAAATCAACCCTTGATGAAACCCGCGAGGCGGATATCCTGATCCATGTGGTGGATATTTCACACCCTAATTTTGAGGATCAGATCCGTACCGTTAACGAAACCCTGAAAGATATCGGCGCTATTGATAAACGCATTATTACTGTATTTAACAAAATAGATGCCTTTAAACCCGAAGATCACCAGGTACCGCAGCAGGAAGAGCCATTGACCCTGGAAGACTTTAAACAAAGCTGGATGGCCAAGAATAACGCGCCGGCCATATTTATCTCGGCAACTAAAAAGGAAAACGTCGAGGAGTTCAGGGCCTTGCTTTATAAGGAAGTGAAGGCTATACACACCGAAAGGTATCCGTATGATGCTTTATTGTATTGATAACTGATTAAAAATAATATAAACAAAAGAGGGACGCATTTTGGTGAGCCCCTCTTTTGTTTTTGGAAGCAATGCAGTTAGACTAATCAGTCAAAAATATCCCATCCTTCACCTCCGGTATAATTCCTTTCTCCAAAGCAGTATCAAACATCAGGTTGATCGCTTTGCGTCCTTCCTCGCCCAACTCAATTGAGTATTGGTTTACATAAAGTTCGATGTGTTTATACATCACTTCTTCGCTCATTTCCTGGGCATGCTGTTTAATAAATTCTAACCCGGATTTTGGGTTAGCAAATGCATACTCCACCGACTTGCGTAGCACCCGGTTTATTTTATGCTGAATATCTAACGGCAAATTGCGGTTAGCTACAATGCCGCCAAGGGGGATAGCGCAACCCGTACGTTTTTCCCAGTAATCGCCAAGGTCAATGATCTTTTTGAGGCCTTTATCCTGGTAGGTAAAGCGGTTTTCATGAATGATGAGGCCGATATCAATCCGGCCATCAAGCACGGCATCTTCAATCTCTGAAAATACCAGCACCTGTTTGTTGGTAGCTTCGGGAAAGGCAAGGCCTAATAAAAAGTTGGCTGTAGTATATTTACCCGGGATACCGATCAAAGGATTTTTGATTTCGGAATTTCGATTTCGGATTTCTCCTTTCTCCAAATCCGAAATCGAAATTTCCAGATCCGAAATCAGCAATGGCCCAACCCCAAAACCCAGCGCACTGCCCGAGTCAAGCAGTACATACTTATCTGTTACGTAAGCAAACGCGTGATAGCTCAGTTTGGTAATATCCAATTCGCCACGAAAAGCTTTTTGGTTAAGTGTTTCTACATCATCATAAAATACTTCAAACTCCAGGCCTTCGGTGTCAATTTTATGGTGAATAAGGGCATCAAAAATAAAAGTATCGTTAGGGCAGGGCGAAAATCCGAGGGTTAGTTTCATACGGGTAGCAGATTAACTGTTAATGATCTGGCTTACCAGGTCGATGGCAAATGTATTCAGATTTTTAATGGCCAGCCCGATATTCCAGGCCTCTCGGTTGCGTTTTTCTACGTAATTTGACACTGTCCTGATCTGTATGCCCGGTACGTTCATCTGCCGGCAGGCGTAAAAAAAAGCGGCCCCTTCCATACTTTCCAACTGTGGGCTTAACCGTTGCTGTACTTTTTGGATGGATAGTTCGTGGCCGTGCACCGTATTAACAGTTATAGCTCTTGCCTTTTTCAGAAAAAAGTTTGGATAAACCTGCTCGAGCGATGTTGTGGGTAAAAAAACGCTTTCACCAAAACCAAGCGTATCAATGGGGATAAATGCCTCATCATCCTGCGCGCCAAGTTCGGCAAAGGTATCTTCGGTTATTTCCAGTACATCGCCTAAATGGAAATTACGGTCGAAACTGCCTGCTATGCCCAAATTGAGTACAAGATCATAGGTATGGTTGCTTAATTGCCGGGCCATGCCAAAGGCCGTTGGTACCATGCCCGCACCGGTTATTAATACATCAACCTTATTGCCCAAGTGGTTTAAAAGGGGTTCAATCTCAAATTTGGTAGCCGCAACAATGAGTATAAGCATATTGCATTATTTTGACGGCTAATATAAAACAACTACCCTGTTTTTGTTTTGTATATTTGCACCCAATTTGTTATGATGATACATATAACGCGCAAGGAACATTTTAATGCCGCTCACCGGATGTACCGTGAGGAATGGAGCGCTGAAAAAAACTTTGAGGTGTTTGGCAAATGCGCCAACCCCAACTGGCATGGACACAATTACAACCTGTTTGTAACTGTAAAGGGAGAGGTCACGCACGCTACAGGCTATCTTATCGATTTAAAAGAGCTGAAGATAATTATCAACGAGTACGTTATAGAAAAGCTTGACCATAAAAACATCAATAAAGATGTTGATTTTATGGCCGGAAAAATGGCATCGACCGAGTTGCTCTGTATTGAGATCTTTAACCAGTTAAAAGGACCTATTGAGGCTTACGAAGGCGTATTTTTACACTCGGTAAAGCTGTACGAAACCGAAAATAATTCTGCCGAGTATTTTGGCGGTTAATTTTATAAGATGAGCGACTCACAATTTAGCCAGGATACCGACGATGACGACTTCGGCGGGTACATTAAAATAGATCGATATAACCAGGAGCGGATTGATAGTTTGAAAGGTAACTATCATAACGTATTAAAGCAGATAGGCGAAGATGCCGCACGTGAGGGTTTATTAAAAACCCCCGAGCGCGTTGCCAAAGCCATGCTTTATTTAACCCATGGTTACGAGCTTAATGCCGAAGAGATCCTGAACTCGGCCAAATTCAGGGAAGATTACAGCCAGATGGTGGTAGTAAAAGACATTGAAGTTTATTCGATGTGCGAGCACCATATGCTGCCATTTTTTGGCAAGGCGCACGTGGCCTACATTCCTAACGGACATGTGGTTGGTTTAAGCAAGATCCCACGCGTGGTTGATGTTTTCGCCCGCCGTTTGCAGGTGCAGGAACGTTTAACAAACGAGATCCGCGATTGTATTCAGCAAACACTGAACCCTGTAGGCGTTGGTGTGGTAATTGAATGCCGCCACCTGTGCATGAGCATGCGCGGCGTACAAAAACAAAACTCGGTAACCACCACATCGGCATTTACCGGCGAGTTCCTGAAAGAGAAAACCAGGACCGAGTTTTTGAATTTGATAAGTTCGAAGTTAAGTTGATTGGTGAATGGTTGATTGGGTGAGCAGTTGATTGAGTGAATGGTTTTACGAAGCCCATCATTCTGCAAAAGCAACCACTCACTTAATCAACCCAATCAACCACTCACTTAAACCAACAATAAACTAAAACAATGAAAGCATATATTTTCCCGGGCCAGGGCGCCCAGTTTCCGGGTATGGGCAAGGACCTGTACAATCAATCAGAAAAAGCACGTGAGCTGTTTGAAAAAGCTAATGAAATCCTGGGTTTCCGCATTACCGATGTAATGTTTGAAGGTACTCCCGATGACCTGGTGCAAACCAGCGTTACCCAGCCTGCTATTTACTTACATTCAACCATTTTGGCTACAGTTTTGGGTGATGATTTTAAGCCCGAAATGGTTGCGGGCCACTCCCTGGGTGAATTTTCGGCCCTGGTAGCCGCAGGGGCTTTATCATTTGAAGATGGCTTGCGTTTGGTAGCAGCACGTGCCAACGCTATGCAAAAAGCTTGTGAAATACAACCATCAACCATGGCCGCTATTTTAGGCCTGGATGATTTTACTGTAGAAGATATTTGCCAGCGCATCAGCGAGGTTGTTGTGCCTGCAAATTACAACTGCCCTGGCCAGCTGGTAATATCGGGCTCAATTGCCGGTATTGATGAGGCCTGCGTTAAGATGACCGAAGCTGGCGCTAAACGTGCTTTAAAGCTCAAAGTAGGTGGCGCGTTCCACTCGCCGTTAATGGAAGCCGCGAGGGTTGAACTGGAGGCCGCGATTGTGGCTACCGAGATCAAAGCCCCGGTGTGCCCGATCTATCAAAACATAGATGCCAAGCCATATACTGATCCTGAACTGATTAAACATAACCTGATAGCCCAGCTTACAGGCGCCGTTAGATGGACACAAACCGTAATGCATATGCTTGAAGATGGTGCTACCTCATTTACCGAAGTAGGGCCGGGCAACGTACTGCAGGGCCTTGTTAAAAAGGTTGATAAAACCGTTGAAACTGCAAGCGCCGCGTTACCGCAATAATTTTTAAAAGCCACATACAACATGTGGCTTTTATTTTTGTTATAGGCTTGTATTAAACAAAAAATCCATAGTATAGCAACATCTTGACTACTTCCGGAAAAATACGCCTATTGCTTGCCCTTTTAGGGCTTAGTTTGCTGCTTACGGCCGTTATTGTTCAAAAAACATATACGCCCGTAAATAGCCTTGTGCAGTCTGCCCGGGTACTGGAAGACAACCTCCATAGCAAAGAAGCGTTTATAAATAAGCAGCTTAACGGTACCGACCGTTTTAAAAAGATGATGAACCTGCGCAATAATGAGCAGGACGCTATTAATGCTATTGAAAACTTTACCACCCAAAACAACATTTGGTTTATAACCTTAACCAATAATAAATTAAGCTTTTGGAGTGGCATAAAAGTATTGCCCGATAGTACCAATACCATTAAAGATGGCTATTCCTTTATTAAGCAGCCCAACGGGTATTATGAAACGTTCCGGAAAACGGAGGGAAATTTTTCCGTTATCTTCTTTATTCCGGTTAAGATCAATTACGCGTTCCAGAACAAATACCTTCAAAACAAATTTGCCAGGGATCTGCTCGATGATGATAACATTGATATAGCCGATTTTACAGACGTCAACGTTTATGAGGTTCATAGCAGCGATAATGATTACCTGTTTTCGGTAAAGCTTAAAAATAATGACGCCAATAATGATTTTGTTTACTATGAACTTTCATTTTGGATCCTCACCGCCATTACGCTTTGTGTACTGATGCATAATATTTGCAACTACGTGGCATCAAAAGGGTATGTGGTATTATCCATCATATTCCTTGCTTTATACATTGTGTTGTTCAGGTTTGTTAACCTGCATTATAACCTGCCCGATTTTACGTATAAGCTTAGCATTTTCAATCCTGCATTTTATGGCTCAAGCCTGGTTTATCCTTCGCTGGGCGATTTTTGTATCAATATCCTGGTCATTTTTTGGTTTGTAGCCTTTGTGTACAGGCAGCGCCGCAGGTTTTTAACCAATGTACAAAACAAAACTGCCGGCTATGTTATCGTGGTTATTGCTATTTTGACGCTTATAGCGGTGTCAACATCATTATTGCGTTTATTTCATGGCCTGGTTATCAACTCAAAAATCAATTTTGATGTAAACAATGTGCTCAGCTTAACGGGGTTCAGCATATTGGGGGTATTAATGCTGTGCTTTAGCTTTTTGATATTTTACCTGCTCAATGAAATCATTTTAACTATATGTCTGAAGCTTAACGTACCCCGAACGCACCAGTTATTCCTGTTTTTGTCCGGAATTATCATGGCTACCATCGTGTTTACCTATTTTCATGAATTTACGCTGTTTTACATATTGTGGGCACTGTTGGTACTGATAAGGGCATATAGCTTTATTTACTATAAAGGGCAGCTTTTTGCCACATCGTTTTTAGGTATCGTGTTTGTTTGTGCCCTGATAGCGGCCATTAAGCTTAATCATTTTGAAGATCTGAAAGAGCACGAAACCCGGAAAGCCCTGGTACAAAAACTGGAGATCCCGGATGATGCTACGGCCGATTATATTTTTAAAAGGATAGAAAATCAAATTATAACGGATACTGCCATAGTACGTTATTTTACTAACGGCCTGCACAACGGCGATTATCTTAAAACCCGTTTCCAAAAACTTTATTTTGATGGCTACCTGTCAAAGTACGAGTTTAAAGTTCATGAATTTGATGCCAATGATGAACCTACCTCGGCAGATAAAAACTACTCGCTGAGTGTGTTTAAAGACCTCGTGCTATATAGTTCGTTTAAGGTGTCCGACTATTTTTACCGCGAAAACGAATCATTCGGATATCAGAATTACTTTGCCATACTGCCTGTAAATACCAGTAATAAGCAATTGGGCACTATTGTAATTGAGCTTAAATCAAAACCGCTGCAATTATCGGGCGCTTTCCCTGAGTTATTGATTGACGGCAACATCAACCCGGAAAATGACTTTAAAGATTATTCATACGCCTTTTATAGCGATAACAAATTGCTGAGCCAGCGCGGCACCTATGTTTACTCGCTTGATAACAGGGAGTTTAAAGGCGACCTGAAAAAATATACCGAAAAAACCACGCAAAACCACAGCACTGCCTGGTACGAAAGCTTTACAACATACAATCACCTGATATACAGGCCCAGCGAAAGAAACCTGATTGTTGTTAGCAGGGAAGAAAACTCACTTTACTATGCGGTTACTTCGCTCACCTTCTTTTTGGTGGTTATACTGATATTCAGCGCGGTTATCATCACTTTAAAATGGTCATGGGCCCGCATCAAGATCTTTAACATAGCCGAAGACGGGCTGAAGATAAACTTCAGGATAAATTTTGATAAGGTATTGTATAAAACCCGCATCCAGATCTCGATGATACTGGCCGTAGTGGTTACCCTGGTGCTTGTTGGTTTTATTACTTTTTTATCCATCAGTAACCAGTACTATACCCAGCAGGAAAAAATGATCAGGGATAAAATAACCCGTATAGCATCGGCTTTTGAAAACGGCCTTTTTACCCAGTATGTTGAGCATCTCAATGAGGAGAGCCAGGTTCATTTTAATGAATTGGCCAATACTTACGCAACCGATCTTACTTTGTTTGATACCAATGGTGTTCCCTTACTAACCACTCAGCCTAAAATTTATGAAAACGGCCTCGTGGCAAAACGGATGAACGCCCGTGCATTCATCTTTTTGAGCAAATTGCAAAAAACCGAGTTTGTAAACGACGAAAAAATCGGCGAACTGAGCTATAAAGCGGCCTATGCCCCGGTAACCCTTACTGCATCAAACAAAACGGTTGCCTATATTCAGCTGCCTTATTTTAGTAATGAAGCCGATTACCGCGAGCGAATAAGCTCATTGCTCAATGTGATGATAAACGTTTACGCCATTGTTTTTATAGCAATTGGCTTGTTTGCCATCATTATAGCAAGGCAGATAACCGCGCCCTTAAACTTTATACAACAAAGCCTCAGCAAAACCATCTACGGTAAAAAGAACGAACATATCAAATGGTCGCGCGATGACGAGATCGGCGCATTGGTTAAGGAGTATAACAAAATGATATCGGCCCTTGAAAACAGTGCCCAGCGGCTGGCACAATCCGAACGCGAAAGCGCCTGGCGCGAAATGGCCAAGCAGGTTGCGCATGAAATTAAAAACCCGCTAACGCCGCTAAAACTGGGCTTACAACTGCTCGATAAATCATGGAAGGACAAAGATCCCAGGTTTGATCAAAAATTTGAACGTTTCAGCAAGTCATTTGTAGAGCAGATTGAAAGCCTGTCGTCGATAGCGTCGGAGTTTTCGGCATTTGCCAAGATGCCGGATACCCGCATTGAGCAGATCAATATTTTTGATATGTTAAACCAGGCAGTTACCATTTTTAAACAGATGGATAACGTGCAGATCTCGTATCTGCAACCAGAAAACGCGTTCATTATCAATGCCGACCGCGACCAGCTATTGCGCTGTTTTAATAACCTGTTGAAAAATGCTATTGAAGCCACCCCACACGACAGGAAGTGCATCATAGATATCAATTACCTGGTAACCAGCAAAAATATCCTGCTTACCATCAAAGATAACGGTAACGGGATTCCGGAAGAGATGCGTGAAAAGATCTTTGAGCCAAACTTTACCACCAAAAGCTCCGGAACGGGTTTAGGCCTTGCATTCATCAAAAACTCTATTGAAAATGCCAACGGCAAAATTTGGTTTGAAACAACTATGGGCACAGGAACCACATTTTATTTAAGTTTACCTGCTGCTTAATAATTAAACCACCTGTAAATTAATGGTAACCAACTGACTTGGAGTGTAATACAGCAAATTAACAAAAGCTATGAGTAATAACCTGGAATACAGAATTGTTAAGCCCGGTAAACCACTTTCGGATTTTGTTGATAGTTTTTGGTTTTTACGTAACCTGTCGGACGCCGATAAAGATACAACGGGGTTACCCGACGGACTTATTGATATATTGCTTTTTAAATCCACTACACAGCCTTTTAGTATTGCACAGCTTGGGGGATTAACCCAGTTTGAACAGGCCAAAGTTTCGGCCAATAGCGTAATCTTCTGCGTTAGCTTCAAATTGCTTGCCGTTGAGTATATTTTTGGAGAGGCCATTGCCGATATAGTAAACGGTGGCAGATTTTTACCGGAAGGCTATTGGGGATTTACAGAAAACGATTTGCTGGATTTTGATTGCTTTGTTGAAAAAGCGACGCAAAAGATCAAATCGCTTATACCGGAAGAAATAGATGAACGTAAACGAAAATTGTTTGAACTGATTTATGTAACGAAAGGGACAATCACGGTTAAAGAGCTTTCCGAAAAAGTGTTTTGGAGCAGCCGGCAGATAAATCGCTACTTTAATCAGCAATTCGGTATCTCACTTAAAGGCTATTGCAATATTCTTCGTTTCCGCGCCTCGTTGGAGCATATTGCAGACGGCCGGCTGTTTCCGGAGGAGAACTTTTTTGACCAGAACCACTTTATCAAAGAAGTGAAAAAGTTTTCGGGCGTTGTACCAAAAGAATTATCCAAAAACAAAAACGACCGATTTATACTATTATCGGCCATCAGGCAGAAATAATTTTGCATCGTAATTAAACGATGAAAAATTATGTTATTAGATAATAAACAGGTTGCTATAGTAGGCGGCGGACCGGCGGGGTTGGCCTTAGCAAGGCTTTTACAACTTAAAGGTGCAGATGTAAAGGTATATGAACGGGATATAGACAGAAATGTACGGGTGCAGGGCGCCACGCTCGATCTGCACGAAGGCACAGGACTGGAAGCGCTAAAACGGAGCGGTTTGCTGGATGAATTTTATAAATACCACCGTCCTGTAGCAAGTAAGATGCTGCTTGTGAACAGAATGCTCAATATTACATTTGATGACCATAACTTTGCGACCATTACCGCGGAAACCCGCCCCGAAATAGACCGCGCGCCTTTGCGTGATATTTTATTGAACTCCCTGCGGCCTGATACCGTGGTATGGGATAGCCATTTCATTTCAATGGAAAGAGAAAGAAAAGGCTGGCGTTTGCTTTTTAAAAACGGGTCGAACGCTTATGCTGATCTGGTAATTGCGGCTGACGGGGCCAATTCAAAAGTGCGGCCTTATTTAAGTGACGTTGAACCGGTTTACTCAGGTATCACGCTGATTGAAGGCAATATTTACAACGCTGAAAAATACACTCCAAAACTTTTTTCCTTTGCAAAAGGAGGAAAAGTAATGGCGTTTGATGACGGGCGATTTGTAGGTTATGGCACAAAAGCCGATGGCTCAATTATGTTTGTTGTGAATTTTAAAACGCCCGAAAACTGGCTGGAACAAAGCGGCGTTAATTTCAATAACCGAGAGGAAGTTCTTGAATGGTTTAAGAAAGATTTTGCCGACTGGAGCGATGAATGGCATGAGTTTTTTACAAATGACGTGGTTTGTTTCATTCCCCGTCCGCAATATTATTTCCCACTAAATCAAAGCTGGGAAACGGATGAGAGCCTTACAATGATTGGGGATGCCGCGCATCGGATGCCACCATATGCGGGCGAAGGTGCTAATGTGGCATTGCAGGATTCGTTTGAACTGGCCGAATGTTTAACCGGGAATCAATTTACTGATATCAAAGAAGCGATTGCCCATTTTGAAAAAGAAATGGTTGCAAGAGGAGCTAAGGCCACAAAAGACACGCTGGAAAATTCGGAGAGAATGTTTTCAAAAACTGGTTTGGCGCAAATGGCTGAATTTTTTAATCAGCACTGAATATATTAAGTCGATTAGAATAAAAAAGCTGCGGTATTCCGTTGCCATGTCACGACTTTTACCTCGTGGCCATTTGTCAACATTGCCGGGGCATTACGTGGAATACGTTCTATTGTTTGTTTGCGTAAACATTGCCGCTCGTGGTATGTTAATAAATAATGATCAGGAAATTAAAATCAGGGCAATACAGGATCTACTCCAAAAAAGTCGATCCTGAAACCCGCAAGCGTAAAAATCTCGGCACTTTCGATTCAAAAGAAGCCGCGATGAAACACGAAAAAGAGATACAGTATTTTAAGCACCATTAACCTGCAATTGCTTTTCCAGGTAGTGGAACAAGGTCGTGGGCCCATGTTGGGCGGTTGGTATTTCCGATTGCTGGCTAATGGTAAGTTTGGTCATATTAGCGAAAGATGCCGCCGCTTTTTCGGAAAAGCCTCCTTTTATCATAAAGTCTTTCCAACCAACTTCCGGGATAGTCACTACGTTTACCGTTTTGTGCAATAGCTTACCGAATGTTTCAGCCACATCCTGATTAGAATAGGTGTCAGGCCCTTCCAGGAAGAACAGCCCGGTTTGGTCGTCCAGCATTAATTGGGCTGCAAATGCACCGATATCTGCCGGTGCGACCATCGGCAGCTTAAAGTCCGCCGGAAACAAAGTGGTCAATTCTCCCTTTTCCCGGACGGCTGGTATTGCCTGGTCAAAATTGCTCATGTAATAAGCGCTGCGGATCACTGCCAGCGGGATGTCCAATTTGGCTAAGCCCTGCTCTAATTCATACAGTGCACCGAGGTCAAAAATATGATCTCCGGGCTGTGCGCCATAGGTAGAAGCGGCGACGATCTTTTTCAGTTCGGCTCCTTCAAGCGCGTTTAGGATACTGCCGATCTGTTCCCTTTCCACCGCATCGATATCTTTATCGGGAGCCGCATTCGGGTTCAGCACAAACAGGCGTTCCGCCTGTCCGAACAGTTCTTTTAAACGGGCTGTGTCCCGGATGTCTGCAACCTCATAGGCTGCCCCCTTAACAGTCCATTCGGCAACTTTAGCCGGATCATGGCCAATGATCATGACCTTTTGTTGTTTTCGCAGCAAAGCGGTCGAAAGCGCGGCACCGATATGGCCGGTTCCTCCTAAAATAGCGTGTGTGTATTTCATAACACTATTAATTTCAATATTCATGCCGTAAAAACTTGCCAGAAGTCCGCAACAATTTTTTTTGTTTTTCCTTCGTCCCAACCGCCGGCCATTTCTACATGCATCCGCAAGGAATTGTTAAGGCATCTCCGAACGAAGCTTTCCGCGAAATTGCTTAAATTGGGCAAACAGTCAAAAAGTGCAAAGCTTATGATCAAGTATATAATTTCATTCCTGTTGCTGGCGCCAACCGCCGTTTGGGCCCAGTACAAACCCGGATTGCTTGTACTGACAAATGCGACCATCATTGATGCAGAACACCGGGTGCCGCTTCCCCATCAGACAGTATTTATTCGTGATGGTAAGATCAGCCTTACCTTTACGGCCGGTGAGCACACCATTCCGGATTCTGCTATGGTAATCAACCTCGAAGGGAAATCACTCTTGCCGGGCCTGGTTGATAGTCATGTGCATATGGCAACCGATCCGAGCGGGGTGGATAACCGCGCGCACACACTTGATGTGCTGAAGCGTATGCTGTGTAGTGGTGTGACCTGTGTGAGAGATATGGCCGGCGACGGACGCGTACTTGCCGGTTTGGCCCGCGATGCACGGCTCGGAGAGATCACCTCACCTGATATCTATTATTCTGCCCTTCTCGCCGGTACTGTGTTCTTCAGTGACCCGCGCACAGCGACGTCAACAAGAGGCGGTATTAACGGGAAAATGCCCTATATGCAGGCCATCAGCGACTCCACAAACCTGACACTGGCAATTGCCCAGGCCAAGGGCAGCGGCGCGAGCGGCATCAAGCTCTATGCGAACCTGGCCGCCGGGCAGGTTAACCGGATAATGACGGAAGCACAGAAACAGCAGATGCCCGTTTGGGGGCATGCCTGGCTGCAGGGCGCAGGACCGTCCGACCTTGTCCGGGCAGGACTAATCTCCATTTCGCACGTGCCGTTGCTGGTCCGTGAAAAGACACAAATACCGGAAGCCTGGAAAAAAGCCGGGCATAACGCCGCGTATTGGGATCAGGTGACGCCTGATCTGCACGGGCTTTTTGATCTGATGCGAGCGCATCACACCATTCTGGACGCCACTTTACTTACCTACAAGGTTTGGGCAAGCCAGGATTCGGCTGCTATATGGGACTATGAGATCGGTAAACGGATCGTTGCTCAGGCTTATCGCGCAGGGATAGCCATTTGCGCCGGCACCGATGACGATCAGGAAAAATTTGTTCAGGAAGAAATGCGCCTGCTTGTAACGGATGCCGGTTTCAGCCCTATAGATGCCATCATAGCCGCCACCCAAAACAGCGCCGCAGCCATCGGGCTACAAGGGCGAAAAGGACTCGTTAAAGCAGGGATGGATGCCGATCTGATCGTATTGGATGCGGATCCTTTGGCATCCATTAATAACATCACAAAAATAAAATTAGTGATCAAAGGCGGCAGGATCTACAACAGGTAACAACTATGATAGCTTTTTGTCAATATAACTTCGGCGTGGCCCAACTCTTGCTGAGTGTTTAAATCCGGGGCCTCTGAAGGTTAGATGACAAAGAGGGCCTGTCAGTCTGAGCTTGTCGAAGACTCGCGCGCAGAGGCCCTGCCCGCCATACTTCGACAGGCTCAGTATGGCACCCATTTTTTAAGTTGTCATGGGTAACATAAGGATACAGGTTCGTTTAGCCCGCTCACTCCGCCGTCATGGATTACAAAGCCGCTTTACGAATTATACGGCTCCCTTATTGAGCTTTAGAACCCTGCTTTTTTGCAGCTTCTTTTTTTCTTTTGTCCATAATCAGACTGCCAACGGTGTAAATAAGCATCAGGAACCCGACCAAAGCTGTGTCTGCTTTATTTTGCATAACACCGCCCAGCAGGCATATTGCGCCGAGGATGGTGCCATAAATAAGTGCAGGCTTTCTGCGCATGAAAATAACCATAATAAGAAATTTAAAGATTATCAATAATGTACATCGCGATCAATCACTGTACGACAAGTTCAGCTTCGGCATTGATCTCGTTGCCGGCTTTTACTTTATCCCATATGCGCACGTTGACATGATAGGCCTGCCCGGATGCCATCGGCTGTGCAATTGTGATATCACCCCGTAATTCGGTTGCTCCTGCCGGCGGATAACCTTTGCCGTCTGCAAAAAGGTCGGCAGACTTGATCACCGGGTTACCTTGCTGATCGGTAACGACCAGCATCATACCCGGATAAACTTTTCCGTCCTTTAATCCGTAATTGATGATGCCCAGGGCTGCAACGGACACTCGCGTGTTTAATGATACCTTATTGCTACTCAATGGATTGCCTGATGCATCGATCAGTAAAACATTCCGCACGCTAAAGCCATTGTAATTGTAGGACAATCCTGTATTGAAGTCTTTTTTTGCGCCCCCTGCTGAAATTGCATGCAGTAAGCGCCGTACAGCAATATATCAGCATAATGATTGATAATGTTTTCATGGTGTCGGGCTGTTTTTTATTGATAGGCGATATCAATTATCGTATGATCGATAGCAGAAGCCGGGTTGTTAATTTCTATTCTGTCGATGTATCCCTGGGGGTTTTTGTGATAAGTGAGATTATGGGTGTAGCCCGGGCCTTTTATGAATGTTGGCAAAGTTTTACCGGCGTATACTGATGGAAAGGTATGGCCGCTTCCGCCATTATCATTGGGTACAAAGTCGCTTGGATAATCTGTAGTGCCAAAATAATCGAATCCAAAATTGCTGCCTTTTAGTGTATTGACGTTTTCGGCTGAGAATCCGGAATAGGTTACCGTATAATCTTCGTTTTCAGCTGTCTGTCTGCTGCTTAATAGATTGCCATTGTCGTCCCAGGTATACATAAAAGTCAATTGACGGATAACATTGCCATAGTATGTATCTGTTTGGACTATTTTGGCCAGGCGGCCTTTCGCGTCATAGCTAAAGATTGAGTTATATCTTTCGTTAGTGTTCGGATAGCTAAGAACCGTTCCAATACGTCCGCTGTTATCTAAAGTAACATCAGTAATTAATTTATCGGTATTTGTATAGGGCTGTGATATCTCAAAACCACCGGCATTATAAGTGATGATGTTATTTGCATTTCCTACGGTAGCTAATCGTTTCTGGTCATCGTAAGCATTGTTCAACACGCTCCTTATATAAGGATAAGTGATCACCATTTGCTTTACCAATGGTGTGGCTGCCTGGGCGGGTGGGGTTTTGGCATCTTTTGAGCAAGATATAGCTGCCGTTGCAACAAATATTATTGCAAACAATGGTTTTGAAGTTTTCATAGTGTAAATAATTTTAAGCTTTGCTATTATTGGCAGTTATAAGTCCAGCTATCAAGATAGCCCTTGGTAGGTGTTTGGCCGTACTCGCCGCCGGTAGCATTGCGTTCAGTTGGCTGACCTTTGTCGTTATATTTGTATTTGAAATTTTCGGCGTATATGAAGCTGGTACCCAGGCTTGTGGCAGTATAGCCTAACACGTTATGGGCACTGAGGTGATCAAACACATAGCGCGGATAATCAAGATCGGTACCTATCCAATAAAAATCATATTGAATAAAAGAGCTGTTTTTTATGCCGGTATAAGGTGTTGGATTTTTATCAAATCCTGTTGCGGTATAGGTGTGCGTAATACCGTCTTTATTTTGATAGGTTAATTTGATTGCGTTACCGTTGTCATCGTAATTTATCGTTACAGTAGTGGCTGTTTCAGTTTCCAGTACGCCATTTTTATCTGCAAACCCTCCGGTTACCGTTGCCAGGCGGCCTTTGCCATCATATGTAAAAACGCCGGCCAGCAATTGCGCTGATACATCAGAATGCACCACGTACGATGATGGGCGCTTGTCGAGATAGCTGACGTTATACGTAATCCCGCGGTCAAGCGCATTTGATGCTGCTTCGTTTATATTTATTTGCGTAGGTTGTATAGTTTGAATAATAGATAATGTGCCATTGTTGGTGTAAGATAGCTTTGAAGGATTACCATTGGCATCGTATTCAAATTGAAAGGTCTCCGGCCTGTTGTTATAGTTTGTGTACTGGGTTGTGAGCCTGCAGGTGGTAGTTGTATTACCGTTATTATTGCCATTGTTGTTGCCATCATTTGGTGTAGGATTGTTTGGCTTATTGCCGCATGATAATACCAGCCACAGGCAGCAGCATACCGCCGTTAGTTTTAATAATTTTTTCATAGGTAAGTTTTGTTATTTGTAATCAGCGCTTTCAACAGGAAGCGCCGTAATGCCCCGGAGGCAAAATTGTTATTACAAAAAAAATAAACTGTTGGGAAAGTTAATTTCTCGGTTGTTACAAATCAGTTCGAAATCGTTTCATGAATCGGGCAGATTTAGCTGTATGTAACAAAAGATAAAGGATTTGTAACATAAAAATAAGTAACATCATGAAGTATCACCTTTATTTGTAGTATCCGCTATGGATGTTTGTCCACCTGTATATAATACCTATGAAAAAGATAACAAGCCTGATACTTCTGATATGGCTATGCAGTACCGGTGTACTGGCCCGGCAGCCCGACACTGCATCGAACAACGCCGCGATACGGCAGATGATCAAAAATTATGAAGATGCATGGAATGGCCATAACCCGGAAAAACTGGCTGCCAACTATACCTCTGATGCTACCTGGGTAAACTGGTTTGGCGCCTACTATAAAGGTCGGGATGATATTTTTAGGCATTATAAGCAGGTTCATAATACTTATTTTAAAAACACCCGGTACTATACCCGGGCTGTTGAAGATATCACCTATCTGAATCAGGACCTTGCGGTTGTACACGTACGAACGGGTCTTGCCGGAGACGAACGATATCCGGGTCAAACGTTTGAGTTTCGCCGGATGATCGTCGTGGTAAAACGGGACGGTGAATGGAAGATATTTGCGGGGCAAAACGCCAGGCTGGAAAAAGGCATTAACTAATATTAAGGCCGCTCTGTTATGAATAAAGCCCTGTAGTATCTGCATATTATAATAAATAGAATATTATTTTTGATTATAAAAAGCTCCGCGGCTTTACGCAAACTTAATCTCAACATGCATCCAGCTAAATGTACCTTCGTCTTGTTGCTTTTGCTTTTGGCTTTGTACGGTACGGCCAATGCGCAAGACACGGTAATTCTGCATCACAAAGATTTCGGCGCCTACAATGAAATATCACTGCGTGATAAACACTGGTTCTTTCATCCTGAAATAAATAACGCAAATACACCGCCTGATGTCCGTTCCGGCGGCTGGGGGGCTGTACGGTATACGGCGTTTGGCGCAGACAAACTACCCGCCGGGTGGAAAGGTGTTGGCTGGTTTAATATTTGGGTAAAAGCAGGTAAGGATGTGGCCGGCCAAAAATTTGGCCTGCGCATTAATCATGACGGCGCGTCAGAAATATTTATTGATGGTGAGCCAATAGGCGGCTATGGCAAAATTAGCCACCCGGTTGAAGCAACGGAAGCCAACCGGGCACCATTGGAGATGATACCCTTTTGGTTAAAGGGCAATGCGCCGCATCTGGTAACTATTCACTACGCCAACCCTTTTGGTGTGTACCGTAATTTTGTAGGCTTTGAAGTGTTACTTACCAATTACGATTTGTATAGCAAGCGGATAATGCGCGCCCGGACGCTATATAATTTTGTGCCAATGTGTGCCGCCGCAGCCTTCATTCTTGGCCTGCTGCACTTTTTGCTTTTTCTGTTTTATCCGAAGCAGAAGCTGAATTTTTATTACGCATTGTTTGTTATGCTAACGGGCATCACCAGCGGGTGTGTATACCTTTTTTATTTAACCGCCCATCCGCAGCTGCAATATATTGCTCATTACATGATCTATAACCTGAAGGTGTTGCTTTTGTGGTGGGGGCTCATTTTGTTGTATAAGTTAGATTATGGCCAGGTACATCGCTGGCGCCAGGTTACCCTGGCGTGCGTATGCCCGGCCTATTTACTTTTTTACTTTTATAAATTTTATATATTAAAGGAAACTGATTTTCCTGATTTTTTTTCATCAGTGTTCCTGGTTTGTAATGTGGATGGCTTTATCTGTGTATATCACCTTATACGTAAAGGCAGGCGTAAGGCCTGGTTGGTTACAACGGGTGTAATGGCAGTTTTCCTGGTTTATATTTTTTGCTGGGATGATACGTTCAGTGTATGGCCTTACGGCTACAATTCAATGCGGGTATTTGTGATGAGCGCGGGCGAACTTGTTTTACCGGTTTGCCTGTCCCTTTATCTCGCGCTCGATTATGCCGGCACAAACCAGCAATTGGCCGCACAACTGGCCGAGGTTGAAGCATTGTCGGCTTCTGCACTGTCAAAAGAAGCTGAACGAACCGAAATGGTTGCGGCTGAAGCCCGGAAGTTAGAAGCTATTGTACAGCAACGCACAGCAGAACTAAAAGAAAAGGCGGATAAGCTGCGTGAACTGGACGCTGTTAAATCAAGGTTTTTCGGCAATATTGCGCACGAATTCCGGACGCCGTTAACGCTCATCCTCAATCCGGTTAAGGAACTTGCCGGCAGGACCTCCGATCCATCATTGCTGCGGGATTACCGGATGATCCTGAATAATGCCGAGCGCTTGCTCAGGCTCATCAACCAGTTGCTTGATCTGAGTAAGCTGGAGCAGGGATTAATGGAATTGTTGTACGAACCGCTCGATTTAAACGCATTGTTATTAGGCCATGTCCAAAGTTTCGAGCCGCTTGCATTGCAAAAGGGCATCACACTGCATTTCCGGTCAAACTATCGCGAACTTTGGGTAATGGCAGACCGGGATAAATTGGATAAGGTCATGCTGAACGTTATCGGGAATGCGGTAAAATTCACGGAGGTCGGCAGGGTGGAGATTTTTCTCTATCACGATGATGGGGTGCCCGGGAATCAATATATAGTTCGCGTTCGCGATACAGGTAAAGGGATACCCAGATCAAAGCTTCCCTATATTTTCAGTCGTTTTTACCAGGTCAATTCGCCGGGCAGTCAGGCCGCAGAAGGAAGCGGGATCGGTTTGGCACTTTGTAAAGAACTGATTGAGCTAATGGGCGGCAGTATTGCGGCAAATAGCTGGGAGGGGGCATTTACCGAAGTGGTGATCCAGTTGCCTTTAGACGAAGCGGCGGGCGCTCATGAGGGTGTAGTGGAGTTTAAGACTATGAAAGCAGCCGCTGAAAGTGAAGAAGCAAAACCTGATAAAACCGAGACTGATATGGACGTGATTTTGCTGGTAGAGGATCACCGGGAACTTCGTGACTTTATTGAACGCCAGCTTGCGGAGCGGTACCGGGTAATTACCGCTCCGGACGGCAAGGCAGGAATCACAATGGGTATAGAACAAATTCCTGCACTCATTATTACCGATGTGATGATGCCCGATACAGATGGTTACGAGTTGTGCGGGATATTAAAGAAAGACGAACGGACAAGCCATATCCCGGTCATCATGCTGACAGCAAAGGCCGACATAGATAGCCGTGTAAAAGGTATTCAAACAGGAGCTGATGCTTATCTTGCCAAACCTTTTGAGAAGCGCGAACTGCTGGCCCTGATCGGGAACCTTATCGGGACGCGCAATATTTTGAAACAACATGTTGCAATGCACAAGAGATGGCTTATTGAGTTGCCCAATATGCCGACGATAGAACAGGCTTTTTTAAATAAGATAAAAGCCGCGGTTGAAAATAACCTTGATGACAACAGCTATGGGACCGATCAGCTGGCTGGGGATATTGGTATGAGCAGAATTCAACTGCATCGAAAATTAAAGGCAATAACTGGCCGGGCCCCTGGCGAACTGGTGCGCGAAATACGGTTACAACATGCACACGACCTCCTGGCGCGCCGCACAGCTACCATTGCGGAAGTAGCTTACCAGGTAGGTTTTAGTAGTCCGGCAAGTTTTTCAGCAAGTTTTTCACGGCATTTCGGGTTTTCGCCCAAGCAGGTAAATTCATTGCATTAACGCTGTTGCTGACGCCAAAACCTTTGCACCAAACCAATTTACCATTATGAATGAGCGCCGCGGACATGCCGGGAACGCCCGTGTTCTTCATATATTTTGGAATGTCGCGTTCTAAAAGCATGACCAACCTGTGAACAGGCAGTGGTTTTTTTGCGCCAAAACACGAGTGCTGCCGGCAAACGATATCAATACTACGGACAGCAGGCAGAAAGCCGGATGGTGACCTTGTTTCATTAGTCTAAAAGCTTACTGCGCTAATTTTTTCAAATGCTCGGCCGCATTATCGTTCTTGGGATTCAGCTCGAGCGATTTCCGGTAGTTTTTGGTGGCCAGTGCTTTATCGCCAAGGTCTTCATAAATTTCCGCCAGGCTGTCATACGTGTTAAAGCTTTCCGGGTAGAGCACTACGTTCAGTTTAAACATCGCTAAGGCCTCCTGCTTCTTTCCTTTTGCCAACAGCGCATAGGCCCATTGGTTCAGCTCTCTTTCATCAAGATGAAATGCCGGATCATGACTTTTTAACTGTTGATACGCCTTTGTTGCCTGGTCAAAACCATCGGTTTGTATTTGACCCAAGAACCGTCCTATTGACGGCGAAAAACCAAACGCGTCTGAATTTCTTTCTTCGACCGAATAATTCGATTCTTCAAATATCCGGTCAGCTAATGCTCCCAGTTGATCGCCGGTGCCATCTGCGTAAATGTCAGACAGCAACACGACGCCAAAATGTTGTTCCGGGTAAAATTGAATCTGGGTTGTAAACCCCAATGTAGTGCCGTTATGGAGCAGCTTTGTTTTTCCATCCGGGGTTTCACTGATCAGCCAGTTCATGCCGATCGCTAAACTTTTTTGATCGCCCCAGGTTACCTGATGCGTCATTTTTACTGCCGGATCGTTATCGTTTAGCTGGTAGCGGATATAGCGGACCATATCCGCAAGATCTGATTTCAGGCCGAACGCATAAGATATGTTGTATGGCACATAAGGCATCACACGCCCTTCTTTGCCGTGTCCTTTTGCCATCGATGCTTGCTCCGTCGTGGGAACAACGAAGAAGGTGTGTTCCATTCTCAGCGGCCCGGTGACGTATTTTTCCAGCAGTTCAGCAAGCGGCCGGTGATAAATGTCTTCGAGCAGATAGCCCAGTAACTGTGCCGCTGCGTTGGAATGCGCCGGTCTCAGCCCGGGTACCGTGTCTAATTTCACCTTATGCAGATCGGTTAAAAATGATGATTTTGGATAATCCCGGTGCAGCCGGACATAGGCAAAGGCCATGGAATCGTTGCTCATGCCTTTGAAGAAATTATCGGGCTCAGGCATGTTGTTCGGCAAGCCGGAGGTCAGGTTGACCAAGTGGATCAGCCGGATGGGATGGCCATCATAGGCCAAATTAGGATAATCTCCATGAAGATATTTTCGGATATCGTCGTCCGCTTTTACGCGTTTTTCTAAAATCGCATGGGCGAGGATGAGGCTGGTGAAGGTTTTGGTGACGGACCCGATCTCAAATAGTTGAGTTGCTTTACCGGGCCCAAAATGATAGCGGTGAATCGTGCCATTTTTGATGACACCGATATCAAGACTGGCAAAAGCTTTGTCTTTTAAGAACGTGTTTGCTGCGCTCGGTGCGATCGTGTCGATCGCGGATTGTGCGGAAACCGTATGGATCCAAACGGCGAGAACTGCTATCAGTTGAAAAATCCTTTTGATCATGTAGCAAATTAATGCCGAACTTTTGAAATAATATAGAACACATTTAGTGCCCCAGCACCCGGTCGCGGTAAGCTTTTGGTGTCCACCCGGTAAATCGCAGAAAGCTCCTGTTGAAATGGCTTTGGTCCGAAAAGTTGCAGCGGTAAGCAATCTCTGCAAGTGAGATGTTTTGGTTGTGCAGCAGCGCTATGGCTTTATCGACCTTGATCTTCCTGCGGTATTCACTTAATGTGCAGCCAAGCAAACGGCTAAAATTGGCCGATAGATTCACGGGATGAATTTCGGCAATATGAGCAAGTTCTTCCAAGCCGATCCATTGATCCCATTGGTCATGAAGGACCCCGACAACTTGCGTTAACCAAACCGGCCGGCCTTTGCCCGCATTAGATTTGCCGCTTAGCAGGTTGGTTATCGCCGCCTCCATGCCCATGCCGGTATATTCGTCTGCTATCAATAGCTCTTTATAAATATTCAGCATTAAGCCGGGGCCAGCCTTCCATTGCAAAAGTTCGGAAAAATCTGTATCGGCGCTAAAGCCGTAACGCCGTAAGAACTGATCTGTAATCTCCAGGTTCACATGTTTTGATCCAGCCCTGGTCAAGGTGCTTCGATGCGGCTCGCCGGGATGGTAGAAGGTGACGGTCCCGGCAGTTCGCTCTATATTCTTATTCGTTCGCTTCTCTAGGTTGCCGCCGGCAAGCACCAGGCTCAAATGTAATGTTTCATGCGTGTGCCATCTTTCCGCATAGTCAGTATCCGGATAAGTCGTTACGCTGGCGATCAGCCCGGCTGCTTCTTTAAAATGGCCGACTATTCCGAGATAGTTCGCGGCTTTAAGTTGAATCATGGCAGTATGCAGGCTAAAATTATACCAAAAATCTAACTTCGTTATATTCAGTTGATTATATTACCGATAAGGTATAATACTTGTGATGTAAACAAACACCTTTTGTGCGATAACGAACGACCAAAGCGTTTGCACTTTGATATCTTTGCGCTTCAGTTTTGAAGGACATCGACCAGCGATAGTAAACTGTTCGGTCTTTCACAGTCGGCCAGAAAGAGGCAAAAAGCAAGTACCAGCATTCCGCCTGTGCGGAAGTTTAACGGGGTGAGCAGCGAAGCCGGGCGAAAGCAGCGAACCTTGTTAACCGGATGGCCAAATTAGCGGGCGTAGCGGCATCCTTTTAGGAGAAAAGATACAGCAGAACACGCGGGCCAGGAGGCAATTCCACAGGAAACTTCTTGCTCTTTTTTGTTTGTCCAAAAGGTTTTGTCACTTTCTTTGTTTGCCCCAAAAGGGTACCGGGCGTAGCCTGGCTGCTGCGTATAGCTACGGCACGAATATTCATGCGAGCATCCTTTTAACCGCCAAACGAGGGTTTCAATCACTCGAGCGCCTGGGCATGAACATCAGCAAGGTGGTGTGTATGAACACCGTATTATCAGAAAAAACGAAAGCAGCTACGTTTTACTGTAACTGCTTCATCTTCAAGTAGCGGGGAGCAGGATCGAACTGCCGACCTTAGGGTTATGAATCCTACGCTCTAACCATCTGAGCTACCCCGCCGTTTTTATTTTTGTGGTTAATAAAAAGAGTGGCCTTGCGTTAAAACAAGTGGCCGTTCCTAAAAAGGTTTGCAAATATAGTAGAAATTCGTTTTCTTTAGAAAAAATGTTTCACATTTACTTTTGTTCCTGTTTTTTTAAGTGTAAACCGAATGTCCGAAAAGAAAAAATTTACCATTGAGTACGAGATTAAGTCATCTCCGCGTATCCTGTTCAGCTTCTTAAGCGAGCCTAATGGCTTGTCTCAATGGTTTGCCGATGAGGTTAATATTCGTGACCATGTTTATACTTTTACATGGGATGACGAATCGCAAAAAGCCAAACTTTGTTCAGTTAAGGAAAACAGATCCGTACGTTTTAAATGGCTCGATGATGATGCCCAGTATTATTTTGAAATGGAAATAATGCAGGATGAGCTTACCAATGATGTAGCCCTGGCCATTACTGATTTTGCCACCGAAGATGCCATTGCAGAACGAAAGCAGATCTGGGATAACTCTATCGATTACCTCATAAGTGTATTGGGCGCTTGATAAAACTTTATTTTAGCTAATTTTGTACGCTGAACTGGTTTTGCACGTTAATGGGTTTTAACTGTGCGGCTAACCGGTTTTGCCCCTGTTAATTGCAAATAGCACTGATGAAGAAGATCCACCTTTTACTCCTTAAATCATTTATAAGGCCTTTTTTGGTTACGCTTTTCATCGTGATGTTTGTGTTGCTGATGTTGTTTTTGTTTAAATACATCGATGACCTTATTGGCAAGGGCTTTGCCTGGTATACCATCCTGGAGCTCATGTTGTATAATTCGGCCACCAATGTTCAAATGGCCCTCCCCTTATCCATCCTGCTCTCTACCATCATGACCTATGGCTCCCTTGGCGAAAATTACGAGCTTGTTGCCATCAAAGCGGCAGGCATTTCGTTGCGCCGGGCTATGTACCCAATGATCGTGATCATTTCCATACTTAGCATCGCGGCGTTCTTTTTTTCTGATTATATGCTGCCGGTGGCCAATCTGAAATATTATTCGCTGTTGTATGATGCCCGGAAACAAAAATCGGCCGATTTATTGCCCGAGGGGGTGTTCAGTACCAGTTTTCCCGGCTATACAATCCGGGTAAAACGTAAGGATCCCGATGGTCAGCGTTTGTATGATATCATGATCTATCAAAAAAGCCCGAATGGTGATAATAACAATTCGGTGATCCTGGCCCGCGAAGGCACCATGTTCCGCACCATGGGCGATAAATACCTGGTATTGCGTTTAAAAGACGGGGTGCGATACGAAGAAACCGCTTCCGAAAATGCCACATATAATACCCGGCAGCGCCTTTTACGCCAACGGTTTAAGGAAACCGAAACCAAGTTTGATCTGTCGGCATTTAAGCTTACCCGTACCAGTGAAAGCGAGTTTAAGTCCGCATCTCAAATGATGAACATTAAACAGCTGAGGCATTATCTCGATTCGTCGCAGCGTTCTGTAGATAGCAATGTGATGGTAAATTATAAGCTGGTTACACCATACATTAAATACTATTCAATACCTGCGCAATCAAAGGTTATTAAAAATTATAAAGCGTTTGATCCAAAAAAAGATGCCTTTCAGGGCCTTACCTTATCCGAACAGCAAATGAGCCTCAACAGTGCGGCTTCCGAAATAAGGTCGATCAAGGATGTGATCAAGAACCGGAGCGACAGGTATAAAGGCGATTCGGAAGGCATCCGAAGGTATTTTGTAGAGTATCAAAAAAAATATAACCTTTCGGTAGCTTGTTTGGTATTGTTTTTAATCGGTGCGCCGCTGGGTTCCATTATCCGCAAAGGTGGTTTGGGCTTGCCGGTTGTAGTTTCGGTGGTATTTTTCCTCATTTACTATATCATTACCACTATTGGCGAAAAATCGGTTAAGGGCGGCGATATTAACAAGTACCTGGGCATGTGGATTTCTATTATTACGCTGCTGCCTATCGGTTTGTTTCTCTCTTATAAAGCGGCTACAGACTCCGCCCTGTTTGATATGGAGATTTATAAACGCTTTGTAAACCGCGTGGCTGCAAAATTTAAGCCCAAGGCAACCCGTCATAGTCATTAACGGTATATTTAAATAAACGCCATATTATAAAAGCATTATCATTTTACACAAGGCCGACCCAAGTCATGGTAATATGCGTTAAATTTGATTTAGATTAAACAAGCGTTTAGGCGCTACCCAACAAGTAAGTATAGAATGTTAAACACCATACAGGAAGCGATTGAAGAAATCAAAGCAGGTAAAACAATTATCGTAGTTGATGACGAAGATCGTGAAAACGAAGGCGACTTTTTAACGGCCGCCCGCAATGCCACTCCCGAAACAATTAATTTTATGGTCCGCCATGGCCGCGGCCTGGTTTGTGCTCCAATTACAGCGCAAAGGGCGCGTGAGCTCGACCTGATGCCGATGGTAAGCCATAATACCACATCGCACGAAACTAATTTTACGGTTTCTGTCGATTTGCTTGGCCATGGCTGTACTACAGGGATCTCTGCGAGCGACAGGTCAAAAACCACGCTTGCTCTTATCGATCCGGCTATTAAACCCGAAGATCTTGGTCGCCCGGGGCATATTTTCCCGCTGATAGCCAAGGATGGCGGCGTACTGCGTCGTACCGGGCATACCGAAGCTGCTATTGACCTGGCTGTTTTAGCTGGCATGGAACCAGCCGGTGTTATCTGCGAGATTATGAAGGAAGACGGCGAAATGGCCCGCCTGCCCGATCTGCTGGAGATTGCCAAAGAATTTAACCTTAAAATAGTATCTATCAAAGACCTGATCGCCTACCGCCTGGAGCATGAGTCGATGGTGAAACGTGAAGTGGCTGTTAAAATGCCTACCGAATGGGGTGATTTTGATATGATAGCCTACACCCAGGTTGATACCGGCGAAAGTCATCTTGCGCTGGTAAAAGGTACCTGGGAGCCCGGTGAGCCTATTTTGGTCCGCGTACATAGCTCATGCATGACCGGCGATATTTTTGGCTCATGCCGTTGCGATTGCGGCCCGCAGTTGCATAAAGCGATGGAGATGATCAGCAGGGAAGGTAAGGGCGCTATTGTTTACATGAACCAGGAAGGCCGCGGCATTGGCCTGATCAATAAATTAAGGGCTTATCATTTGCAGGAAAACGGTTATGATACTGTGGATGCTAACCTGAAATTGGGCTTTAAAATGGATCAGCGCGATTATGGTATCGGCGCACAGATCCTGCGCAGCTTGGGTATTACCAAAATGCGTTTAATGAGCAACAACCCCAAAAAACGGGCGGGCCTCGTCGGCTACGGTTTGGAAGTTGTTGAAAATGTACCTATCGAAATAGCGTCAAACCCTCATAACGAAGCTTACCTGCGCACCAAACGCGACAAGATGGACCATGCCATTATGCGGGATCATTGATAGTTATAAGCTAAAAGCGAAAGGCTGAAAGCCCAAAGCGAAATAAATAATTTAAAGTAAAAGGCTTAAAGCGATCTGCTTTAAGCCTTTTACTTTTTAATGTATTTGTGCAGGAAAGCTTTTAGCTTTAAGCCTTCGGCTCTACTGGTCCTCATCTTCATCGGGCCTGGCTGCCGGAGTAGTAATAGATGTTGGGATAGGAGCCGGGTTAACCGGTGCGTTTTTGCGACGCCCCTGTCTGAATATGTTCCGGATAAACTCGCCAAAAGTGTCAAAATCACGTTGGTAAACCAAACCTAACCCGTTTACATACTGTGGTGCCAGCACATCTGTAAGGCTGCTTAGTGTTACGTTGTTTAACGCACGGTATGAATATCTTGCAGTTAGGTTACCATCGCGGCGTATCTTATATAAGGCCTCAAAGTCTTTGGTGAGGCTGTTAAACCGCTGGTTAAACAGGTTGCTGTTGCTGTTATTAAAAATATCATTTGAGCCGTTGTTGCTGAACAAGCTTCCGTTAAATGACAGCCTGCTATCAAAAAAGCGCAGCGAAGCACTTGCTTCATTAAAAGAGCGAATATTTAAGTCGAAGTTTTTAATGTTTGATTGCGAAATCAGGCTGTTAAGCTTGTTAAACGCAAATTCGCTCACCGCCTCGCCGGCTGTGCCCAGCACCTGGTTGGTTAAATTATTGCTGTTTGATGTAAAGTTACGGCGAACAATAATACTGATAGCCTGCTGGCTCCGGTTATTGGCGTCGGCAAGGTAAGTCGCCAGATCGTCCTTAACAGATGGATCGGTAGGGAAATTAAAGTCGAAATCAATATTAGGTTGTAACAGTGACTTGGTCAGGATTAGCTCGGCCTGTACTAAAGTTTGCTGCCCCGATGTAGGAGTTTGCAGGCCTGCCGCAGTATATAACGGTGCCTTACTGGTACGCACCTCATACAGGGCCTTAAGGTTGATCTCGGCATTTGAAGGGTTACCTGTCCACCTGATGGTACCGCCCTGGCTTACCGTAAAGTTTTTACTGATAAAGTTTTTGGCAGTAAACTCAAACTTGCCCGATGATATTAAAAAGTCACCATACATCTCAAAATCGCCCAGGCTGTTAATATTCAATTTTAAATTACGGGCAACTCCGCTGCCTTCCAGCTGGCCGTAATCCGTAGCTATTTTAACAATGGTTTTTTCGTCGGCGCTCAAATCAAAGTTTAGGGTAACACCATTAAAAGCACGCTCTTTGGCAACAACTTTTGCGGTGTCACTATGGCTTACAAATTTGATGAAATCGTAATCGCTGGCGGTTGATGAAGTATTGAGCGGGATATTGAAAACAGTACCCGCATTGGTGCTGGCAGTAATATCAATCTTCATGTTATCAACCGGGCCATTAAAGCTGAAAGTGCCTGTGCCATAAGCTGTACCATAATAAAGGTGATTGTCTTTGAATGTTGTATTCAGGGCCATCAGGTTATTGGCTTTAAGGGTTACATCAATATCCGGGTTGGATAGGTTATTGAGGTTTACGGTACCGTTGGCGGTTCCGGTACCTTTGTGAATGTCCTTCAAAACCATATCCTTAATGCTGATAATGCTGTTATTAACATCCAGCTTGTTATTAACCGTATAAGCTGTTTTTAAATAGTTAACGGTAAGGCCGGTATTAACAAGGGTAACGCTGCCATTAAGTTGCGGGTTTGAGGGCTTGCCGGTAAGTTTCAGGTCGGTTGAAACATGCCCTTTTACATCCGAAACAAGGTCGTTAATGAAAGGCTCAAATATGATGGCTTCGGTTTGATTCATCTTGATATCAAAATCAAGGTTATCATCAGTTTCTTTGCCAAACGAGTAGGTGCCGCCAATGTTCATGGTTTCCAGGCCGCGGTTAATGATATTCATATTAACATCCGCTTGTTTACGGTCGTTGCCAAGCGTGGTAACCAGTTTCACATTGCCCACCAGTGTTTTATTCATGGCAAGCGAATCGATGGTTAAATGCGAATCGATGCCCGGAGATTTGAGCACCGAGGTCATTTTAACATCGCCATCCAGGTAGCCCTTTAAGTTTACCCCCGAAGTGCGCGTGAGCTGGTTAAACGTACGCATGTTAAACTTCTGGAACGAGAGCTTTAATTCATCGGCAGGGTTATCAGATATAAACCCATCGATAAATACTTTTTGCGGCCCGTTTGAAAGCTCAAAGCCCGATACCTGTGTTTTGCCGTCCAGTAAACGGATGCGTACCTGCTCCTGGATCTTCCATTTTTCTTTTTCCAGTATCACGTCTGATGGTAGTAGCTTCAATTTGGCCGTGGTATCCCGTCCAAATTCAACCAGGCCATAAAGGTCCAGCTGGTTAACAGCGTTTTTGTCGGAGAGCTTAACGTTAAAGTTAAGGCTGTCGTTTTTCAGGAAGTTCGTAATGTTGATATCCTTGATAAAAAGGCTGTCGGTTAAATCAACCCGTCTTAGGGATACGTTGAGCCCCAGCAAGCTATCGGTAGTGTTTTCGTCAATAATAAAATCATGGAAAACAGTTTTGCCATATTTAAGCGTTTTGATATAGCCCGATAGCGTAGCTGTTTTCTTTTCCGAGTTAAACTGCCCAACAAAAGTTCCCTGCTCAGGGATTTTCAGATCGGGCAGGAAGATGGCTGTAAGCGGATCGAGGTTTTTAAGGTTCAGCGTAAAATCAAACTCCTCGGGCTTAGGCGGCACTATAGTTGTTTTTATGGAAGGGATATACTTTTTAACGATGGTTTTAAAATACGACGGCAGGGTTGCAAGATCGTATTTGCCCTTGATACTACCATCGGCAAAGTCAGATTTTAAAGCGATGGTGCGGTTATTGCCCATTCCTTCTGCTGATAAGTAAAGCGAGTCAACCGCGTAATTATTCCGAGGATCTATTACTCTTGCCGGCGAAAACAGGATGTTCCCCTGCAAATTGGCCAGATCATCGCCTTTAAACTGGGTTTTAAGCAGTGTGCTTACAGTTAAAGTATCTTTGGTAAAACCAAGCTTGTTCAGGTTAGCGTCCCTGATATCGGCAGTTAAATCATAAGTTGGCAAAGCAGGGTTAAGGTTAACCTTACCTTTAAGGTCAAGCTTTATGTTCCTGTCGTTTATGGTAATATGAGCGTTGGCCAGCCTGTTTATAAAACTGCCGTTAAGTGTAAGCCTGTTATAGGTGTAGTTATTATAGGTGACGGATGCGATTTTTGCATCAACTTTTTCAGTAAGGCTTTTCAGCGCGTCGCCGCTGCCCTGTATGTTTGAAGTAAAGGTGGCCCTGCCCAAATCGCTTTGATCAAGCAGGGTGCCCAGGTCAAAAGCATAGGCGTTAACCCTGCCGCTGTAGCTTGGGCGGCCATTTTTATCAATTTTAAGGTTGATGTCTGAATCAAAACGACCGAGTGCAGTTTTAAAAACACCATAAGCAACAAAATCATTCTGCGAGCCGGTAAACCTGCCGGTAAAATTAAAGTTGCCGAATTTGGAAAGTATGGCCGGAGCCTTTTCTGTAGGCGTTCCCGAAAAATGGCTGATCAGGTAATCAAGGTCTTTTTTGTTGGAGGCAACCTGGTCAAATTTTAGCTCAAGGAATGCGTTATCCCAATCGGTAAGGTTGTGCAGGTTAAAATCGCCTTTAACAAAAGTGGCCTGCCCGCCGGTAATGGTCACTTTTTTGGCTTTGAGGTTGTTCACATAGCCTTTGGCTTGCCCGTCAATACCCAAATCAAAACTCACTTTTTTTAATGAACTGGTAAAGTAGGAAATATCTGATGACGAAATGCGTGACGATTTAAACCTGGCATCCATGTGCACCTTATTTTCAAAATCGTCAAAATCATCAAATGATTTAAACTTCATCCTGAAATAATCCTTTAGGTCTGATCGGGGCGTTTGGATAGCGAGGTGCTTCAGCATGATCAGGTTGGTATCGATCGTAGCATCCGATGCGAAGTGTTTTATGGTGAACCCGCTTTTTTCATGCAGGCTTAAGCTTTTTATATTGGCTTTAAACAGATGGTTCTTTAAATCCATACCCTGTATCAGCGTGCTGAAATGCTGCACATCCAGGTCGTTAAAGTTAACCCCGGCTATTACCGTATCGCGCAGGCTGTTCTTGTACCTGAAATGAAAGTTATTGATAGCAATAGTGCCAAAATTTAGCGTCCAGGGTTTGTTTTGGGTTTTTTTGGTGGTATCCGCCGAATTAAAATAATCTATAACAAATTGCAGGTTGGTAGTACTGTCTTTTTGTTTTTTGAGATAGAAGGAGCCATTATCCAGTTCGATATTGGAAAAGTTGATGGTACGGCGTTTAATACTTCTGAAAAGATAAAAACCCTCAATATCAACAGCTAATCGGGGTGTGCTTAGTAAAGTGTCCCGCTTCTTATCCAAAATATAAAGTCCCTCAATTACCACCGAGCGAAATGGCCTGAGGTAAAGGCTTTTAATCCCAACCTTGGTTTTCAACTCGCCGGCAATGTAAGCTGCCGCTTTTTTGGCGGCCCAGGTTTGTACCGGCTTAAACTGAAATGTGAGCAAAAGTATGCTCAATGTCAATAAAATGAACAATACCAGGCCCAGGAATATTTTGAGTACTTTTTTAATAACTTTGCACCTTTAAATAAATTAATGATTTAGTGAATTAGTGATTTAGCGAATTCATTACTATTCCTCTACAATTTTGCAGAAAGATGGTTTGCCGCTAAATGATAAATCACTAATTCGCTAATTCAATAACTCAATATTAATTAAACACGTGCCCGTAATTTTAGGAATCGAATCATCATGTGATGAAACCTCAGCTTCGGTTTGTGTTGATGGCGTGATCATGAGCAATGTTATTGCCAATCAAACCATACACGAGGCCTATGGAGGCGTGGTCCCGGAGTTAGCCTCAAGGGTTCATCAGCAAAATATTGTTCCGGCTGTTCAGCAGGCATTATTAAACGCAAAAGTAAGCAAAAATGATATTGATGCGGTAGCTTTTACACGCGGTCCCGGACTTTTAGGTTCTCTTTTAGTGGGGGTGTCATTTGCAAAAGCCTTTGCCTTAGCAAAAGGCATCCCGCTTATTGATATCAACCATATGCAAGCGCATATCCTGGCGCATTTCATCGGCGATAAAAATCCCTCGTTCCCTTTCCTTTGCCTTACCGTATCGGGCGGCCATACGCAAATTGTGCTGGTGAAGGATTATTTTGATATGGAGATTATAGGCCAGACGCTTGACGATGCCGCAGGCGAAGCCATGGATAAAACCAGTAAAATTTTAGGCTTGCCTTATCCCGGCGGACCGCTCATTGATAAATATGCACGCCAGGGAAACCCTGATGCTTATAAGTTCCCGGAGCCGCAGATCCCGGGGTATGATTTTAGCTTTAGCGGGCTGAAAACTTCCATTCTGTATTTTATCCGCGATAACGTAGCTCAAAACCCTGATTTTGTTAGCCAGAACATGGCCGATATTTGCGCATCTGTAGAAAAACGGATCGCTACCATCTTGCTTAACAAACTGCAAAAAGCGGCGCAGGCATATGGCATTAAAGATATAGCTTTGGCGGGTGGCGTATCGGCCAATACAGGCTTGAGGTTAGGCCTGCAGGCCATGGCCGAAAAAAACGGGTGGAACAGCTTTATCCCTAAAATGGAATACTGTACTGATAACGCCGCCATGATTGCTATAGCAGGCTATCACAAATACCTTAAAGGCGAATTTGTAGGACAGGACGTTGCCCCGATGGCGAGGATGGCCTTTTAAGCAATTAGTGATTTAGTGAGTTAGTGAATTATTGAATTTTAAATTCTGATGCATAGGCTCAACAAAAATTTATACGGCGGCTAAATCACTAATTCACTAACTCAATAATTCATTAATTGATATGAACGCATCAGGATATATTTTTTACATTGTTTTTGTTATTCCGCTAATAGCAGCGATGGTTTGGCTTATGCGCCAGGATAAGAAAAAAGGGAAGATCGGGCTTGTAGTGCTGGCGGTTTTGGTGGTAGGGGTTTTGATTTACGTTTATCTTAACCGGGAAGCTTTGAATGGCGTACGGCCATAAGCTTAAAGCGTAGGCGGCTAACCATTTGCTATCATCTCTTCATATTCCCTGATCAGCTTTTTGGTGGCCCTTGCAAGGTACGCTGTTATTAACAGGTGCTTCAAATCGCCGGGTGATACAGTTTCGAGGCTCACCAGCATGTATTTATAATTTTGGTAATGCGGGGTAATGAAAAAGGTATGCGGGTCAAGCGCCATCCATTTTTCGCGTTCGGTGGTGTAAATAGCCAGTTGCTCATCATTTTCATGTATGTTGGCGAAGATCTTATCGTTAACATAAAATGCAGGATGCTCAAAGTGCATTTTATGGGTAACACCCGGCAGCGGCAACAAGGTGCTTTTCATAAACTGAAAAAAAATATACATATCGGTAGCCATACTTAAAGTTAATAAGTTTTCTCCATGACATCCAATCAAACAGTAATTTCGGGTGTAAAACAGGACTGGCCATGAACAGCAATAACCTCCGGAAATTATACGGCGATATCGATATATATTTATTCGACCAGTTATTAAAAGGACGTTTTGACGATTGCCGCACTATACTTGACGCAGGCTGCGGCAACGGGCGAAACATACCTTATTTTTTGCAAAACGGCTTCAAGGTTTATGGCATTGATCAAAGCGAGCATGCTGTTGAACTGGCCAAACGGCTATCTGCCGATCTGTGCCCTGATCATTCGCCCGATAATTTTAAACTTGCTCCTGTTGAAGACCTGCCTTTTGATGACGGGCAGTTTGACCTGGTAATTTGCAGTGCCGTGCTGCATTTTGCTAATGATGCCGAACATTTTGACAATATGGTACGCTCACTATGGCGCGTACTGAAACCAGGAGGTTATTTCTTTGCAAGGCTTGCATCTGATATCGGCATCGAAACATTGGTACAGCCTTTGGGTAATTACCGTTACCTGCTACCCGACGGTTCCGAACGGTTTTTGGTAAATGAAGAGGTCCTGCTTGAATATACCCGCGAGCTGGGCGCACAGCTTTATGAACCTATAAAAACCACCAACGTGCAAAACCTGCGCTGTATGACAACCTGGTGCATGCAGAAGCAGTAATCATAATTAGTTGCCGGGGTTTTTCTCTCCGTCTACATCATTTTGCTGTTCATCGATACAATATCGCTATGTATCGATACAGTAAGTGTTAACAACAATTTCGTCCGAAATATTTGCGTTAAGCTTTCAATAATGGTTTACACAACAATTATTATTAACGCTTAACACACCACCTTATGATTATTCTGCTTTGCGGGTTATCCGGATCGGGTAAAACAACCCTTGCTCAAAATGTTAAAATGAGGTTATCTGATGCTGATATCCCTGTTGAAATTATTGATGCTGATGTATACCGTCAAAAGCTGTTCCCAAACCTGGGTTACACCAGGGAAGACCGTTTTGAAAATATCCGCAGGCTCGGTTTTATTGCCGGCAAATTATCAGGGCATGGCGTGGTGACTATTATCAGCGCTATAAACCCCTACGATGTGATCCGCCGTGAACTGATAGCGACTTACCCTGATGTAAAGCTGATCCATATTGATTGCCCGGTTAAAACGCTGTCGCAAAGGGATACCAAGGGGCTTTACAAGCGCGCATTATTGCCCGAGGGACACCCGGACAAGGTAACTAATTTAAGCGGTGTTAATGACCCTTTCCAAATCCCGTCGTCGCCTGATTTGTATATCAATACCCATATTACCAGGCAGATTGAAGCTACCGAAATGTTGGCAGGTTTTATTCTTGACAACTATCGGCAGGTGCAAATTAAGCAACTACAGCCAGCCGGCCGTTATTAACCAAGCTATGATCAATACAACAGTTAAACTCACGCCCCGGCAAACGTTAATTATTGCAGGGATGCACCGTTCGGGCACATCGCTTATAACCAACTGGTTAAACCGCTGCGGCCTGCAAATCGGCGAACGCTTATGCGGCAGTGGTACAGGCAATGTTGATGGCCACTTTGAAGATATGGAGTTTTTGAAGCTGCATGAAGAGATCCTTGATCGTAACAGTTTGGAAGTATCGGGGCTAACCGATACCCGGGATATTGAGGTGCCGCTTTACCAGCTTGAAAAGATGAAAGCCGTAATTGGTATTAAGCAGCAGCTTTATGAGCAATGGGCCTGGAAAGATCCGCGTACCTGCCTTTTTTTGGATACTTATGCAAAGCTGTTGCCGGGCGCCAGGTACCTGGTGGTTTTGCGTAATTACCAATCGGTGGTTAGCTCATTGCTCAGGCGCGATTTTGTATCCGTTGATCAAAAGTATATGGCCCGCAAATATATTCAGCGCCACGTATGGACTCATTTCAGACGGCCACGCAGGTTAAAAGCTTTTTGCCATGACCATGCCGAAAGCTATTTAAAAGTATGGATCAATTACAATGAAGCAATATTGAAAATGCTAAAAAAGCTGCAGCCCGATGATTACCTGGTAATTAACTATTCGCAGTTGCTTGAAAATGACAGCGAAGTTTTTTCATTTTTAACCGGCAAATGGAAGTTTGCACTCAATTATTTCGATTTTAAGGACGTGTACAAGCAGGAGCTGATGAACAAAGCAGAAGATATTAGCGATTTTATTACCGATAAAACATTGCTGATAAAAGCAACCTACCTGCTTAAACGTTTGGGCAGCTATATGCGGTGCAGTGAAAATTTTCCGGGGAGGGAGGGGTAGCGTTATTGGAACAAAGGCCAGGCTCAATGTTGCTGGTATAAAAAGCATTGTACATTATGTTTGCAACACGTAATACCAAATGGTGGAAGTGATCTGCTTTCATTTAAATTAACTTATATCCTGCGTTTGTTACAAACATTAAAAGGGTGTATTAACCCGTTTTAATATATTTGTGTATAACCTTAAATTCATGAGCAGTAGGATTAAAGCAATTTTAGGCAGCAGCATAATGCTGTTGATAACCGGCTTATTGGCATTTACCCTTATAAAGCCACAGGATGGCGGCTACATTCTGGAGCATGAAAACGACTTGCGAAAAGAAGAGCCCGGCTCACATAACGGAGGGGGCAATACTACAGCTTTCTCTTATTTTGGTAATGATAAAAGTGTAAAATTTGCTTTCCGTAAAAGGATCCTGCATCCCGGGTCATCTATAGGGTACCACCTTCAGAAAAAGCAGGAGATCTACTATATCCTGTCGGGCAACGGCATATTAACAATGAACGGCAAAGAGATTCCTATGAAAACAGGTGATGCTGTGCTTACCAAACCAGGCAGCAGCCATGGCTTAAAGCCTGCCGGTAATGAGGAACTGGCGGTACTGATCACTTATGAGAATTAAAGTAGCCAGGCTCTCTTACATATCTGACTCAAAATCATTTTCCAGCGCTATCAGTTCCTCTACATAGGTAATATAACGGGTGTTTTTATACTCAAACCATTGTTGCCTCAGTTCGGGATATTCATGCAGTAAATTGTTGAAATTTCTGAATGGCCCCTTGTGTGAAAGTGCGTCTCTAAACCGGGTATATGTAAATGAGTCTTCAATTGTACCTGCAAAGTCTTCCATTACCCTGAACGCTTCGGAGCTTGGCATCGGCTCAAACGCCATATAGTCATCCGGGTTGGCTTCTATTTTTTCGGTAACTTCAGTCCACATGTCTTCCATCCCTGAATATTCTAAATTTTCCGGGTAGGATTCAAGCTCGCCGGTAGTTTTATGATAAAAGCAAAGCATGCCGGTATCAAGCCAGCTTGCAATTTCTTTTATTATTTCGGGTTTTATTTCTATTGCCATATCTTAATCTTAATCTTAATTTTCGAAATAGGGTATAAAAGTAAAATAAGCTATAACTTATATAAAGGTAAGGATCAAAATAATTAATCGTAAGGTGCAAATAATTTATAACGAAGAAAAGCTCACGTTAAAAAACTTTGAAAGGTGGATTAGTCCAGCAATACTCCAAATGCCAACAATACAAGTGATCGCAATGATTACGCTATGTTGGTGAATAAGATAGAAATGATTCTGGCAGATATTCCAGCAGGTAAAGATCAGGTTATGGCCCTTGTAAAAAATCTTAAAATTAAATATGCCCGCCGCCCGGCGATGATTGATGAGCTAAATAAATTGTGATCAAGGGCAAAAGATGTTGTGCCAGGCATTTTTGAATTAGTGTATGTAGCTTAATATCAGATAGAGAAATCGTTTTTAAAAACCTTATTTGTAATTAATCTAAATAAATATAACTTTGCGCCAAATCCGGGTTGCAGGTTATTAAATTTTGTGGCTCGATTAATACTGCTGATCCTTCAATCAATTCATTATTAAGTAAAATATGCATTTTACACTTACCCCTAATCTTGCTTCCGGTAAGCCGGCCATAACAAATGTTTCTTCAAATTTTAAAGTAGTGATCAAAATAGCTTTTAGCTTTATACTGGCGATGCTGTTTTTAAACTACAATGCAACTGCACAAACCGGCACAGGAACTATAAAAGGTACTGTAAAAACTGCCGATGGTAAGGCTGCTGAGTATGTCAACATTGTTTTAACCAATACTAAGTTTGGTGCTACTGCCGGGCAAAGCGGCCATTTTACTATAAAAAATGTTCCCGCAGGTACATATACCGTTGTTGCAAGCTTTATTGGCCTGCAAACTCAAACCAAAGAGATTACTGTTAGCGAAGGCGAAACTACCACAGTAGGTTTTGTTTTAACCGAAGGGGCAAAAGACCTGCAGGAGGTGTACGTTAAAAGCGCCAGGCACAACAAATTCCTGAAGAAAGAAACTGAAGATGTTGCCCGCCTGCCGCTGAAAAACCTTGAAAACCCGCAGGTTTACAGTGTGGTTACCAGCGAGCTGATGAAAGAGCAGATTGTAACCAGCTATGCAGATGGTTTTAAAAATATCCCGGGTACAGGTGTGCCATTAGTATATAATAACGGGCGTACCACCTTGCTATCAAGAGGTTTTGTTACCGGCAACTTTATCCGTAACAGTGTAGCAGGTTATAACTTTAACAGCATCGATCCTGCCGATATTGAAAAGATAGAAGCTATAAAAGGCCCTACAGGTACGCTGTTCAACAGCAGTCTTGCATCGTTTGGTGGTTTGTTTAACCGTGTTACCAAACAACCCAACGAAACATCGCGTACCGAAATCGCTTATCAAACAGGCAGCTTTGATCTCAATCGCCTTACAGCTGATGTTAACATGCCTTTAAATAAGGATAAAACCGTATTGTTCCGCGTTAACGCTGCGCTGCACAATGAGCACAGTTTCCAGGACGCGGGCTTTAATCGCGGTTTTTTTGTCGCCCCCAGCATAACCTACATCGTTAATGATCGTTTATCGGTTGATGTTGACGCTGAAATAGGCAACTCGAACGCCACTTCGGCCTACAGGCTTGCCCCGGATATCAAAGGAAAGACCTATAATGTTAAAGATCTGGGCATCGATTATAAACGTTCTTTCGGTAACAACGGGGTCGATTACCTGAGCAGGCAAATTGATCTTTATTCATTGATCAATTACAAAATCTCGGATCACTGGAAATCGCAAACCATGTTCAATAAAACCTTTTCGACTACCAGGGGCATGGTTACCGCGTTTACCCTTGTCGATAGTAGCAAGCAGATAAAACGGCAGGTTACCCAGGAAGATTATCCTTACTATATCACCAACGTACAGCAAAATTTTATAGGCGATTTTAAAATCGGTCAATTCCGTAATCGCATTGTGGCAGGTTTAGAGTATTACAATCAAAAAAGCAATAATACCAATGTTACCGTAAGCACACCGGCAATCAATTACCTTAACCCTGGAGCAGCTTATAATAGTTTTACGGCAGACAAAGTTTCGGCACTCGTGGCCGCCGCCGCTCCCAAGCCCGGCGATTATGTTCAAAACAACCAAAGTTCTTACGCGGCCTATGTGTCAGATGTGTTTAACATTACCGAACGCCTGAATGCCATGGCCAGCATCCGTATTGACAGGTTTGTTAACAAAGGCGCTTACACACCCGCCGATGGCAAAACCACCGGCAATTTCAGTCAAACGGCATGGTCGCCCAAATTTGGTTTGGTTTACCAGGTAGTTAAAGACCAGGTATCGTTATTTGGTAATTATATGAATGGTTTTAATAATGCTACTCCTACAGCCACAAGCTTTGATAACTCAACTTTTAAGCCCCAATATGCCAACCAATGGGAAGGCGGTATAAAGGCCGACATCTGGGATCATAAAATCAGCTCGACAGTTAGTTACTATAATATTTCTGTGACTAATACCATAATGGATGATCCGGCACATACTGGATTTATTACACAGGCAGGCACCCAGTTAAGCAAGGGCATCGAGGCCGAAGTGATCGCCAATCCTTTGAGCGGCTTCAATATCGTCGCCGGTTTTGCTTATAACGACAGTAAAATTACCAATGCAGCCCCTGGTGCTGCCAGTATTCTGGGCTTGCGTCCGGCCAACTCCGGCCCGGCAAGGTTGGCCAACTTATGGATGAGTTATCGCATTACCCACGGTAAAGTTCAGGGTTTAGGTATTGGCCTGGGCGGCAACTACGGAAGCGATTCATACCAAACCAATACCGCTACGTTTAAATTCACTATACCGTCATATACTACGGTTGATGCCACTGTGTTTTATGATCAGCCTAAATACCGCATAGGCTTTAAGCTGGACAACCTGACTAACGAAAAATATTGGTCGTTCCGTTTGGCGCCACAAAACCCAACTCGTGGTACATTAAGCATGAGCATTAAGTTTTAAAAAGATATATATAATAACAATAAAGGCTTTCCCGATAAGGTGAAAGCTTTTATTATTGATAGCAACTGGCAGATAGAAATCTGATGAGCCAAATCCAAACCCGCAGCTTCAGTATATCCGGCCGGTATACTTTTAATAGATAACATCAGTTAAATTGCGTAGAGAAGGGTTGTTATTATCTCCGCTCTGCCTTCCCAATCACCTGTATTGGAAACCACCCTGCTAAAACTTTCATGGCCGAAATTTGTATTTCAACTATGAAAGCATTGGTTTTTGAGCAGGCAGGCAACGCCGCTGATGTGATACAACTGAAACATTTAGCCTACCCCAAACCGGCTTCCGGCCAGTTGCTCATCAGGGTGAAGGCCTGCCCTGTACACCCGGCCGACCTGCTTTTTATTGCCGGAAAATACCGCTATCAGCCGGTGCTGCCTCAAATAGCAGGACTGGAAGGAGCCGGTTATGTTGAAGAAGCCGGACATGACAGTATTATCCCCAAAGGCAGCCTGGTAGCTTTTAGCAAAATAGGGGCATGGGCACAATATGTGGTAGTTGATGAGCAGGACGTGGTATTATTACCCGATACATTCCCCTTAGAAAAAGCCTCGCAATTATTACTCAATTCGTACACCGCATACGGTTTAATACAGGAAGCAAAAGTTAAAAGCGGCGACTGGCTGCTGCTTACCGCGGGCCATTCCACAGTATCGCGCATAGTAATACAGCTTGCCGCCGAAAAAGGCATTTGTGTTATAGCCACCGTACGCGATGAGGCGCAAAAGCAAGAGCTATTAGCTTTAAAAGCCGAGGAAGTAATAGTTCCTGAACCCGGTAAACTTAAGCACGTTATTGATGAAATTACCAAAGGCAAAGGCATCAAAGCAGCGCTTGACGCGGTAGGTGGGGAGCTGGCTACCGAAATAATATCCTCGTTATCGTCCGGGGGGCACCTCATTGTTTATGGTTTGCTTAATCCACGGCCGGCTGCCTACCTCAATGCCGAAATCGTTTTTAAAAACCTGGTTATTAAAGGTTTTGGTGTGAGGGGATACGTGGGAGGGCTTTCGCTCGAAGAAAAAACACAGATGATCAGTCATTTGGTACATTCCATTGGCAGGGCCGAATTTCAGCTTGTAGCATCGGCAGTTTTCCCTGCCGAACAATTTAAAGATGCCTTTGCTTATGATAACGGGGGGAAAGTTTTATTAGCGTTTTAGCTACAAATAGTTGTATTAAATAGTTAAACAAATCGTAAATTTAGCATTAAGCGCACGGGTCTCGTACGTACCTAAATTGTTTGTTATGAAAACTATATTAATACCCGTAGATTTTTCCGACACCAATGCCAACGCCATAAAATATGCAGCCGACATGGGTTGTGATATGCCGGTAAAGAAAATTATCCTGCTTAAAAGTTACTATACTTCGGTATATGAACAGATCCTTCCTTCGCCCGATTTTTTACTGATAAGCGCTGATGATATTGAAAATGAGCGGCAAAAAATAGAAGCTCAGCTTAAGGAGCTGATGAAAAAGCTGAAAAACCGCTGTCACGAAAATATTGAAATAGAAACGGTAGTTAGTACAGAGCCTATCATTAGGGCTATACACGATGTAGTTGAAGATCAGCGTCCCGACCTGATGATAGTTGGCGGCGATATGGGGCATGAGTTAAGTATGATTGGCGAACAGATCATCGAAATTGCAAAAAGCAGCCCGGTAAAAGTGTTGGTTATTCCGCCTGATTGTAACTATCAGAAAATAGAACAGGCACTGGTACCCTGTGATTTGGAAGCCGTAGCCCGGCTCGGCGTTTTAAAAGGCCTTAACACGTCGCACAGCTGGCTTAACCCAAAGCTGATGCTTCTTTATGTCGACCCGAAGAAAAAACATATTGGCCGGGAGGCCGAATTTGAAGCATCGGTAAAACAACTGGTTAATTGCTATGAATGTAAGCTTCATTATTCGGAGGATAAAAATATTGTACGAGGCATACTCAATTTTGCTACAGAACAGCAAGTACAATTGATCATTGCCCTGCCGGGCAAACACAGCTTTTTTTACAACTTAACCCACAGCAGCATAACCGAAGCTTTGTCTTTAAATGCCAGGCACCCGGTATTGATCCTTAAATAAGATTTCTAATCCGGGAATAGCTCTAAATGTGTTAAAACGGGGGTATTACAGTGACCGTATCGTCGTGCTTATTGACTAAAGCGGCTGTAATAAACCATTGCCCGGATAGTGCCATATAAAACATCCGCCAGATTCATGCCTGGTAAACAGGTTCATAATGATTTAACATCGCGGTTAAGCCGGGATAAAACCTTTCTGTTTATATTTAGTTAAGTAGTCATTTATAAATAGCATACTTAATTAAAAACATGGAAAATTTTACAATGCTGCAGTTTTTTGAATGGTATTACCCCGCCGGAGGCAGATTGTGGAATCAGTTAAAAAATGATGCAGAAAATCTGAAGAAAAAAGGGATCGATTCGGTATGGCTTCCGCCGGCTTATAAAGCGGCAAGCGGAGCCCTCTCGGCCGGGTACGATGTTTACGATATTTATGATCTTGGCGAGTTTGATCAGAAAGGTACGATCGCAACAAAATACGGCACCAAACAGGAATATCTCGACGCCATAGCTGCGGCGCAAAAAGCCCAATTAAAGATTTATGTTGATGTGGTACTTAACCATATGGGCGGTGCCGATGAAATTGAAAAGGTGAACGCCCGCAAGGTTGACCCCGCCAACCGTAACGAGTTTATAAGCGAGGTTTACGAAATAGGTGCATATACCAAATTCACTTTCCCGGGCCGTAAGGGAAAATACTCCAAATTTATTTGGGACTGGCAGTGCTTTTCGGGTATTGATTACGATGCCTATAAAAAGGAAACGGCCATATTCAGCATCCAGAATCAATATGGCGAAGGCTGGGAAGATGTGCTTGACGACGAAAACGGCAATTTTGATTACCTTATGCTTTCAGACATCGACACCCGTAACCCAAGCGTGCGGGAGGAACTGAAAATGTGGGGTAAATGGTATTTTAAAACGGCAAAATTTAATGGCTTCAGGCTTGATGCCATAAAACATATGGATCATGGCTTTTACAACGAATGGCTTGATTATATGCGCAATGAGTTTAAGCAGGAGTTTTTTACTGTTGGCGAGTACTGGGCTTTCGATTTGCCTAAATTATTAAAATACATTGAGGCGACCGAAGGGCGGATGTCGCTTTTTGATACCCTGCTGCATGATAACTTTCATCATGCCTCGAGGGCCGGGAAGGATTATGACCTCACCACTATTTTTGATAACACACTTTTAAGTGTAAAACCCGAACTGGCAGTTACACTTGTAGAAAATCACGACACCCAGCCGCTGCAATCGTTGGAGCAACCGATCGATCAATGGTTTAAGCCTTTGGCCTATGCGCTGATCCTGCTGCGTGAAGCTGGTTATCCCTGTGTTTTTTATGCCGACATGTACGGCGCAAAATATACAGACAAGGGAGGCGACGGCGAAGATCATGAAATAGAGCTGCCTGTAGTAACCGAACTGGAAGCCATGCTTTATGTGAGGAAAAACATGGCCTACGGAACTCAGCGCGATTATTTTGATCACCCTAACTGCATAGGCTGGACGCGTGAAGGCGATACCGATCACGAAGATTCAGGTTGTGCCGTCGTGATTTCAAACAGTGAGGACGGTTGTAAGGAGATGGAAATTGGAGCAGGGCATGCAGGCAAAGTGTTTGTTGATTACCTGGATAAGCACGATGGCGAAGAGGTGGTGATCACTGCCGATGGCTGGGCAGAGTTTAAAGTGAAGGCCGGATCGGTGTCGGTTTGGGGAATTAAGAAGTAATTTCTGTTAAACGGGGTGAACATTTTATACATTTGTTCACCCCGTAATATATACGCTATGAAATACGAAGAAATCCCCCTGGTAAATAATGAGGCCATCCACAATTTTGAATTGACTATTGAAGGCTACCGTGCTTTTATCGACTACAAAAAAAAGGACGATAAAATTTACCTCATCCATACCGAAGTGCCGGTTGAACTGGAAGGCAAAGGTGTGGCATCGGCCATTGTTGAAAAAACATTCAACTATATCGAACAGAATAACCTGAAACTGGTGCCGCTTTGTGTTTACGTGGCATCATACCTGAAACGTCACCCCGAGTGGTCGCGGATATTGGCTATTGCTCCCGGTCATTAACTTATGCGCGTTTTAGTAACAGGATCGTCGGGCAGGTTAGGCGCGGTTACAGTTAAACATCTTCGAATAAATGGCCACGAGGTTACCGGCATCGATATCATCCCGGCCGAAACTACCGATGAACTGATTGATATATTAAATAAAGATGCTGTTTTAGCCATCACAAAAAACACCGATGCAATTATTCATACCGCGGCCATCCACGGTAAACATTATGAGCTCAACTACCCCAGGGAAGCATTCATCGATGTAAATATTTACGGTACGCTCAATTTGCTCAAAGCCTGTATTGCTAATGGTGTTCAAAAAATGCTGTATACCAGTACTACATCTATTTATGGCAATGCGATGGTGGATGCTAACCAGGCTGTTTGGGTTGATGAAGAACTGCCTATTAAACCACGGGATATTTACGACATCACCAAGCAAACCGCCGAGCAGCTTTGTAAGGATTTTTTTTACCGCGAAGGTTTACAGGCATCGGTGTATAGAGTTGGCCGTTTCCTGCCCGAAACGGATAACCTCAAACTAAATCACCGCCTGTACCGTGGCCTCGATGAACGTGATGGTGCTGAGGGTTTACGCTTAGCATTAGAGCAAACTTTTTCCGAGTGCGAGATCTTTAATATCACCAGTAGTTCACCCTTTAAGAAAGATGAGCTTGTACAATTAAAACAGAACCCGGCAGAAGCAATAAGAAAGCATTATCCTCAGGCAGAAAGTATTTATCAATCAAAAGGCTGGGAGTTCCCGAAAAGTATCGACAGGGTTTATGTGAGCAAAAAGGCTAAACGGTATTTTGGTTATGAGCCAAAGTTTACGTTTGATTATCTGTTGAATAACCTCGAACTGTGATAAGACTTGCGAAGTTCTCAAAACTTCGCGAGCCTGTTTTTACTACAATATTATTAAAGGATATTTAAAAGCATCCCGTTAGCAACACCTTTTATTATGTTGATTTTTAACAGGAATTGAATCAAGAGAGCAGAGCCTATAATGAGTGCAGTCAGTGCTCCAAAAATGGCGCCTAACAAGCAGATGGATAACAATATAATTTCAAAAAATACATCAAAGTAATAAGTCAGTTGAATTGTTGCCCCTTTTTCTGATGTCAAAATTTTAAACTGGCCTTCTTCTATCATTTTAAATCCTTTTTCTCCCCTGAAACTAAAGCTGTTATTCCCGGTATCATCAAACTTGATCATTGAATCGGTAACCCTAATAACTTTATAACCTGAGTTAGTTAATAACTCAACAATAGTTTCCTTCAGATTTTGGGGATCAAGGTTTGTTTCCTGCCGGATTGTGAATTTTATTTTCGCTGCGTCTAAATGATCCAATTTCTTAGTGTGATAGGTTTTACCAACAAATTTAATCCAAAAATCCTTTTGGCGGGATGTTTTATTAATCTGCCTGGAACAGGTAATGATTAACAAAGATGAAACCACTCACCTAATGAACCCAATCAACCATTCACTAAAAGGGCGAAGTACTAACCGCCGTCCACCCACCATCAACCACCAAATTTTGCCCGGTAATGTGCTTTGCATATGGGGATACCAAAAATAACACCGCGTTCGCCACATCTTCAACAGTTGCGGCGCGACCCATAGGGGTAATGCGGGCCCAGGTTTTTTGATATCCGGCATCTTCCATCGTGCGCTGGGTAAGGGTGGCACCGGGGGCCACGGTATTCACGGTAATTTGATGTTGTGATAGTTCAACCACCAGGCTTTTGGCCAGCATTTCGAGGGCTGCTTTAGTCATACCGTAAGCGGCAAGGTCCTGGTGGGCCTGGTGCCCCGTAACCGAGGACATGAACAGGATACTGCCCCCGCTTTTTTGTTTCACCATTTGCCTGGCGGCCCGTTGCGCCAAAAAGAAACTGCCTTGCAGGTTAACATTCATGACACTTTGCAGTGATTGGGCAGGGTAGTTCAAAAAATCTCCAAATAAAGTAATGCCTGCATTAGCAATGGCGATGGTAAGTTTGCCATAACGCTGCACCGCTTCATCAACCATTTGCTGTATAAAATCAATGTCCGAAGCATCGCCGGCCATCGGGTAACAATTACCGCCGAGCCCATTAATGGTATCGGATGCCTGAGCAGCCAGTTCCTCACTCAAATCGTTCAATAATACAGCCGCACCGGCAAGGCTTAGCTGTTTAGCTATTTCAAAACCTATCCCTTGCCCGGCACCGGTTACTATAGCTACCTGTCCGCTAAATTTATCAGTTATCATTTTTTAGGTTGATGGTTGGTTAACTAATTGCTGGTTGTCATGCTGAGCATGTCGAAGCATGGTGGGCGGGCCTCTGCGCGCGAGTCTTCGACAGGCTCAGGCTGACCTCCCCTCGCTCAAAGCTTATTTGTTATTTTGTCTCTCTCAATGCGAATCCCTTAAAACCTCACTCCCCGAGCCCCCTCTTAAAAAATCAAGATCAGCCCCAAGATGGGCTTGCTCTACATGCGTTTGATATAAATAAGTGTATCCCCGTTTGCTGATATTGTTGTTTAATACCAGTTTTGATTTTCTTTCGGCAATTTCTTCATCACTAACCTCAAGGTGCAGTGTACCGGCGGGTACATCAAGTTTAATCATATCGCCATCCTGTACTATAGCCAATGTTCCGCCGATGGCTGCCTCTGGTGACACATGCAGTACTACCGTGCCAAAGCCGGTGCCGCTCATCCGTCCGTCGGAAATGCGTACCATATCGGTAATGCCCTGGTCGGCCAGTTTTTTCGGGATCAGCATATTGCCAACTTCGGGCATACCCGGATAGCCTTTGGGGCCTGCATTTTTCAATACCAGAACGCTATTTTTATCCACATCCAATACAGGATCATTAATGCGATGATTAAAATCCTCTATATTTTCAAATACCACGGCCTTGCCGGTATGCTGTATTAAGCCTGGGCTTGCTGCCGACGGTTTCATCACAGCTCCGTTTTCGCAAAGGTTACCTTTAAGTACCGTTATACCCGCGGTTGGGTTAAAAGGATGATCAACCGGCGCTATCAGTTCGCGGTTAAAACATTCGCTGTTTTCATAATTACGCAATATAGGGTGGCCGCTTACGGTTATAGTATCGCTGTTAAGTTGTTCATGAAGCTCTTTCATTAAGGCCGGTAAACCACCAGCATAATAAAAATCCTCCATAAAATATTTACCCGAGGGCTGCAGGTTGGCCAGCAAGGGTATTTTGCGGGATGATGTATTGAAATCATCCATGCTTAAATCAACCCCGATGCGGCCCGCTATGGCCAGCAGGTGAATAATAAAATTGGTAGAGCCGCCAATAGCCGCATTAACGGTGATGGCATTTTCAAAAGCCTGCCGGGTCAGGATGTCTGAAGGTTTCAGATCTTCATGCACCATATCAACAATGCGATTGCCCGATAGATGCGCTAATACTTTACGACGAGAGTCTGCCGCGGGGATAGCCGCATTCTCTGCCAGTGAAAGTCCCAGCGATTCAACCATGCAAGCCATTGTTGATGCCGTGCCCATTACCGCGCAATGCCCCTGGCTGCGGGCCATGCAGGCTTCGGCAGTATAAAGGTCTTCATCGTTCATTTGCCCGGTTTGATGATCGGCGAAAAAGCGCCAGATATCCGATGTGCCGATATCCCGGCCCCGGTATTTACCTGTCAACATGGCCCCGCCCGATACTACTATGGTTGGAATATTTACGCTGCAGGCTCCCATTACCAGTGCCGGCGTGGTTTTATCGCAGCCGCAAAGCAGCACCACGCCATCAAGCGGATTTGCACGGATACTCTCTTCCACATCCATACTTACCAGGTTTCGGTACAGCATGGCAGTAGGTTTAACCAAAGTTTCGCCTAATGACATCACCGGAAATTCAACCGGATATCCACCGGCTTCATAAATGCCGTTTTTTATAGATTGGGCTAATTCCCGGAAATGGGCATTACAGGGTGTAAGCTCCGACCATGTATTGCAGATGCCGATCACCGGCTTCCCCTGCAACTGATGTGCCGGGATGCCCTGGTTTTTCATCCAGGCGCGGTATATAAAGCCATCCTTGCCCTTTTTACCAAACCATTGCCGGCTCCGTAGCGGTTTATCCTCCATTATATAAGATGCATTGTGTTTTGAATCGGTTGTTTAACAAATATAGATTTCTATAAATCGTTTTAGGCATTGTAAATGAAAAGTTAGAGAAATAGTGTGCCAGAGGTAGACAAATCATCGTTGGCAGAGTTTCCGGCGGTTGTCTTCCTAAGTATATAATAGAGTTTGCAACTGGATAAGTTATCTATAGCCCGGATGTTGATGACTTGTGATTTTTG
>CBIHRB010000025.1:0-85520 GCA_966212355.1 uncultured Mucilaginibacter sp. | reverse complement strand
TCCAACGCGCCCCCTCTCGAGAGGGGAGTTTGATGCGTTTACGCTGAATTAACTTCTTAAGTTAACGGCTATGGGCGGGAGCCGAGCGGCGGCGTAAGGATTAAAAAATAACTAACCACTCACCTAATCAACCACTCACTATTCAACCCTAAATTTGCATCCTAAATATAATCCCCCTAACTTAGTATCATGTTACGCATACAAATGCATTTTCTGTTTTCATTGGGGTTAACCTCCATGAGCGATGCCTCATCGTTCAGAGATGCTATGCTTGCTAAGATCGTGCTGGCGCAATACTAATTTCCCCCTCATCTTTCCTCTATTATTTTTAACCATTATTTATTAAATGGTCAGGTTATGCGTTACGGACTTTTTAGCCCGAACACAAATCAGCATTTTATACGTTTTATTGTTAACCAATTAAACCAATTCATGCCTCTATATCATAGTTTAGGATCAATTCCGCCTAAGCGGCATACGCAATTCCGTAAGCCCGATGGTAGTTTATATGCCGAAGAGCTGGTGTCAACCGAAGGTTTTTCAAGCCTTTATTCACTGGTATACCACGCCTATCCGCCCACCATTGTAAAAACCCTTGGCGAGCCTTATAGTGTGGAACCGAAAATAGCGCGCGAAAAACACCTGAAGCATACCAGTTTGATAGGGTTTAACATACAACCCGAAGATGATTACCTGCAAAGCCGTAAACCAGTATTGGTAAACAGCGATCTGCATATTTCGCTGGCAGCACCGCGCAAAAGTATGACCGACTATTTTTACAAGAACAGCCAGGCCGATGAGGTAGTTTTCATTCACGAAGGCACAGGCACTTTAAAAACCGGCTTCGGCAATATCAAGTTCCAGTATGGCGATTACCTGGTGATCCCCCGCGGCACCATTTACCAGATGGAGTTTGACGGCATGGCTAACCGGCTTTTTATTGTGGAAAGCTTTAGCCCTATCCGGCCGCCAAAGCGCTACCGTAACCAATATGGTCAATTGATGGAACATTCGCCTTATTGCGAGCGCGATATTAAACTACCGGTCGATCTGAAAACTTATGATGAGCACGGCGATTTCAAGATCCTGATCAAAAAACAAGGCCTCATTTACCCTTATATCTATGGCACCCATCCTTTTGATTTTATTGGCTGGGATGGTTTCCATTACCCATGGGCATTATCCATCCATGATTTTGAACCCATAACCGGGCGCTTACACCAGCCTCCTCCAGTACACCAAACCTTTGAGGGTAATAACTTTGTAATCTGCTCCTTTGTGCCCCGCAAGTTTGATTACCATCCGTTATCTATCCCCGCACCTTATAACCACAGTAATGTGGACAGCGACGAGGTGTTATATTATGTAGATGGCGATTTCATGAGCCGCAAAAGCGTGGTAAAAGGGCAGATCACCCTGCACCCGGGCGGCATCCCTCATGGCCCGCACCCCGGCTCGGTCGAAAAATCAATAGGCAAAGAGTCAACAGACGAACTGGCGGTGATGATCGATCCATTCAGGCCGCTGATGCTCACGGAGGATGCCATCAGGATAGAGGATGAAAATTATTATAAAAGCTGGCAGATGTGAGGTTAAAGGCGAAAGGTAAAAGCTGAAAGGCTATTAGCCGTAATGCCAAAATCACTAATCATTAACTCACTAAATCACTAATTAAAATGCACACACAAACTTTAGATAAAAAAGTCTCCCCTACCGGGGGAGATTTAGAGGGGGCTGATTTCCTGCCTCTTAACGGCACCGACTACGTTGAATTTTATGTTGGCAACGCCAAACAGGCTGCCCATTACTATAAAACCGCCTTCGGTTTTCAAAACCTGGCTTATGCCGGCCCCGAAACCGGGGTGCGCGACAGGGCATCGTACGTTTTGCAGCAAGGCAAAATCAGAATAGTGCTTACCACTCCTCTTCACTCTGATCACCCTATTGCCGAGCATATCAAAAAACATGGCGATGGCGTAAAAGTATTGGCCCTTTGGGTTGACGACGCTTATGATGCCTTTGAGCAAACTACCAAACGAGGTGCCCAGCCATACCAGCGACCGCAAACCCTGACCGATGAAAACGGCGAAGTACGTACCAGCGGCATTAAATTATACGGCGAAACCGTGCATATGTTCATCGAACGTAAAAACTACAAAGGCTTGTTTTTACCGGGATATCAAAAGCTGGAAAATAATTACAACCCGGCAGATACCGGCCTGCTATATGTTGACCATTGCGTGGGCAACGTGGGCTGGCATAAAATGAACGAATGGGTTAACTTTTATGAAGAGGTTTTAGGCTTCCGTAATATCCTCACCTTTGATGATAAAATGATCTCGACCGAATATTCGGCTTTGATGAGTAAGGTAATGAGCAATGGGAACGGCTATGTGAAATTTCCGATCAATGAACCTGCCGAGGGTAAAAAGAAATCGCAGATTGAAGAATACCTTGAATTTTACGAGGATGAAGGTGTACAGCACCTGGCCCTTGCAACGCATGATATTGTAGCTACCGTAACTGAACTAAAAAATCGCGGAGTTGAATTTTTAACCGTGCCTTCAACTTATTATGACGACCTGATCGACCGCGTTGGCCACATTGATGAAGACCTTGAACCATTAAAACGCTTAGGTATTTTGGTCGATCGCGATGACGAAGGCTACCTGCTGCAGATTTTTACCAAACCTGTTGAAGACCGGCCGACGCTTTTCTTCGAGATCATCCAGCGTAAAGGTGCAAAATCATTTGGCGCAGGTAACTTCAAAGCATTGTTTGAAGCCATTGAACGTGAACAGGAAGCGAGGGGAAATCTTTGATTTCGGATTTCGGAATTTCGATTTCGGATTTTTAATATTGAAATTATGATTTGGAGCCGGGCGTTGCCCGGCTTTGTTGTTAATGATTAAATTAGTAATTTGACATTATAAAAGGCAGGCCATGAACATTAAGGAAAACTTTCATCATTTGATAGATACGATTGATGATGAACAATTATTGAAAAGCTATTATCAGTTAATTCAGCAATTAAATGCTAATCAAACCGGCCACCTGTGGAACAATTTGAACGAGGCCGAGAAGCAGGAATTATTGATAGCTTATAACGAAAGTTTTGACAATACAAACCTTTTATCTCACGAACAGGTAAAGCAGATGCATGAAAAATGGCTAAAGCAATAATCTGGAATCGCAAAGCCAGCGATAAGTTTAATTCCATTATAGCATATTTAGAACAGGAATGGGGTGAAAACGTAACAAAGAATTTCGTTCTCAACACCTACAAAATAATCGAGCTCATAGCTAACTACCCGGAAATTGGAACTTTGGAAAACAAAGAAAAGCAAATACGCGGTTTTGTGATAACCAAACACAATACTTTATTCTACAGGGTTGAAAAAGATAAAATAATCTTGATTACTTTTTTCGACAACCGACAAAATCCAGCAAAGAACCCCAAAGGCTAAAACACTTGGCACGTTCTATTACTTAAACATTAAATCAATGAAAAAAGCTTTACTTATCATTGCCTCCGTAGCATTAAGCCTTAACTGCCTGGCTCAAAGCTCTCCTGCCACCAAACCCGTTTATGATGCTGTCCTGGCCAAAAAGCTTGGGGCTGATGATTACGGCATGAAAAAATATGTGATGGCCTTTTTAAAAGAAGGGCCAACACAACTCAAAGATTCGGCGGCTAATATGCAGCTGCAGATGGCGCACCTTAAAAACATTGGCCGCCTTGCTGCCGAAGGTAAGCTTGTTGTTGCAGGGCCGTTTTTAGATAACCAGCCCTTACGTGGTATCTTTATTTTTAATGTTGAAACCGTAGCGGAAGCTCAAAAACTTACCGAAACCGATCCGGCTATCAAAGCGGGAGCTTTAGTTATGGAGCTTCATCCTTTTTATTGCAGCGCGGCACTGATGCAGGTTGTGCCGATTCACAATACCCTCCAAAAGAAAAGCATGACCAATTAAATGGATGCCGTACCATTTATAATTGAACAGCTTAAAGAAAAAGCTGATGCTGCGTACCTAAAAGGGATGGCCCGTTTTGGTATTGATAGCTCGAGGGCTTTAGGAGTGAGATTGCCGGAGATTCGCAAATTGGCAAAGGTCATTAAAACAGATCATGAGCTGGCATTGGCACTTTGGGATACACAAATACATGAAGCCCGGTTGCTGGCCTCCATGATAGCCGATCCTAAACAGGTTACCCCCGAACTAATGGACAGCTGGACAAGCGACTTTTATTCATGGGATATTTGCGACCAGGTTTGCGGTAATCTTTTTGACCGCACCCCGTTCGCCATTGAGAAAGCTGTTGAATATAGTGCCCATGAGCAGGAATTTGTAAAACGTGCCGGTTTCGTTTTAATGGCCGAATATGCAGTTCATAACAAAAGGGCGCCCGACGAAATATTTATAAACCTGTTTCCTGTTATGGAGCGGGAAGCCTGGGATAACCGGAACTTTGTTAAAAAAGCTATTAACTGGGCTTTGCGCCAAATAGGTAAGCGGAATAATATATTAAAAGTTAAAGCCATTAACACCGCACGAAATATATATAGCCAGCCCAGCAAATCGGCCAAATGGATTGCAAAAAACGCGATTGATGAACTAATAAGCAAATAATGATTTAATATTTTCCATACAGTTAAACGCCGGTAAATTGCCTGTAAAATAGGACATTATAATACCCAATAATAGTTCACCCATATTTACTAACTTAGTGCCCGCTATTTTTTACAATTAAATTACATCAAACTATTTTATGAAGGATACCTTCATTTTTTTCAACATAAAAATGAAGCCTGAGCATATTTTTGTAAAATATTACTTCAATTAGGAGTAGATATGGCCAGATATTCTTAAAACCGTAAATACCAGTAAAAGAATACATTATAAAGTATCAAAAATATTATATTTGAAGCAGGGCAAATGTGGAATAATGATTGAGAAGAAGCCACGGCCACACAACTAATGGTTGTAAATTATAAAAACTTCAATTCATGGCACATGTTTTAATCATAAGCAAGTATCAAAAACAAATTGAATTAGTGAACAGATTGTTGATATGAGTTTTTTTGAAAAGGGTAAACTTTCCGGCGATGATGTACATCTTACCCCTTTGATCAATGATCTGGATACGGGGATCTGGAAGTACAATTTCAATACAAGGGAAGTAAAATGGTCAACGGGCTTCTATACGCTGTTAGGTTATCAATTCAATGAAATTGAATGTGACGCTTATACTTTTTTTGAACATTTGCTTTACCACGGCGATAAAGCGTTTTTTTTCAACACCATTAACAACAGGATAACGGAAGACACACCGCCGCTTCAATTACGTTTTTTAACAAAAAAAAACGGATACCTGTGGTTTCAAACCACTATCCGGAAACTGGACGACGAGCATGGCAGTATAGTTTACGGTTCGCTTGTAAACATCAACCGTTACAAACAAGATGACTTATTATCGGCACATAACCAAATCACTAATGATGATGCCTTTAAAACAGCACGATTAGGCATTTGGGAAATTGATCCTCAAAATATCAACGCCATTGTGCTGTCAAAACAGGTATATGATTTATTTGATCTTCAAAATCATTTAAAACTCAGCGTTGAAGAGTTTATTAGTTTTTTTGAGCCCCCATACCGGCCTGTTTTACAAAATGCTATTAACCATACCGTTCAAGATAGCAAGCCCTTTGATATTGAGTTGCTTTTACGTTCGGCCAAAAACAATATGTTATGGCTAAAAGTAAAGGCTGTACCTGTTATTGATCACCTGGGCAAATGCACATCTGTTAAAGGGGTTATCCAGGATATCGACAGCGAAAAAAGAAAGTTGCTGAAACTTGAGCAGTCGATAAATTTACTGACCGACCAAAACCGCCGCCTGCAAAACTTCGCGTACATTGTTTCACATAATCTCCGTTCGCATACGGGTAATCTCCAGTTTATGGTAAACCTGTTTGAACAAACCGAAACAACTGAAGAACGGGAGGAGATCTTTTCACATATTAAAACCATCAGCGACAGCCTGGACCTAACCATCGAACACATCAACGAAATAGTTAAGATTCAAACCGAAATTACCAAGGAACGGAAGATGGTTGAATTGGAGCCAATGTTCAAAAACATTTGCTCAGCATTAAAAAATAACATTGAGGCTATAAATGCCCACATTGAAGGTGATTTTACGCAATGCCGCGAGATCAGTTATATACCGGCTTACATGGAAAGTATTTTACAAAACCTGCTTACCAACTCTTTAAAATACAGTCACCCCGACAGGCAGCCCATTATAAAATGCTATACCTTAACAGAAGGAAAACATATTTATCTCATTTTTGAAGATAACGGCCTTGGTATCGATCTTGATCGCTATGGCGACAAGATTTTTGGCATGTATAAAACATTTCATCAAAATACGGATGCCAAAGGCATTGGCTTATTTATAACCCGTAACCAGATTGAAGCATTAGGCGGAAGCATTAAAGTTGAGAGCACAGTAAACGTTGGCACAAAATTTACTATCAGATTGGTATAATTAAATTACCAAGAGATGATTGCAGAGCGAAGTCCGGCTAACACCTGGATTGTGGATGATGACAGTATTTACGTTTACGGCCTAAAAAAATTAATAAGCATAAAGGAGCTGAATACCCAATTAAGCCATTTTGTAAATGGAGAAGAAGCCATTTACGCATTGAAAAAAGCAAACGAAGATCATAACTTACCCGATGTGATATTACTGGATATTAATATGCCGGTTATGGATGGATGGGAGTTTATGAATGAATTTGCGAAAATAAAACCCCAAACGGGGAAAAAGATCGCTGTTTATATCGTGAGCTCGTCAGTTGATCTTAACGATATCCACCGGGCTAAAAATATTTCTGAAGTTTCTGACTATCTGTTCAAACCTGTTAGAATAAATCTGTTAAAAGAAGTTTTTGACAACGTACAGCAGTAAGCATTTAAGTATGGAGCTTAATAAGGCTCCATACTTAATATCAAAACTATTCAATATAGCTTTCCAGTATTTTAAAACCGCCTGTTGTTTCCAGCTCAATTTTATCGATGCTTTTCGGTAACAGGATACATTCGCCCATTTTAACGGCGTACGCCTGGTTGTTATATTTTACAGTATAACCACCTTCAACACAAACATGGATCACAAATGAATCAAGTGCAGAGTAGTCTTTCGATGTACTTTCGTCAAAATCGAGCACATTGGTAGTAAAATAAGGGCAGGTAACCAGCTTTACAGTTTCGTTCTTTTTAGGTTCGTATTGGGTTTTATATTCGGGATAATGCTTATAATCAATCGCGGCAAGGGCTTCTTCGGTATGTAACTCGCGTTTATTGCCTTTATCATCAACACGGTCAAAATCGTAAATACGGTAGGTGATATCAGATGTTTGCTGAATTTCAGCAATCAATAAGCCTTTGCCAATAGTATGTACCCTGCCCGCAGGTAAAAAGAAAACATCATCAGCTACTGCATCCTCCTTGTTAAGAATATCCATGATATGGCCGCTGTTTAAAGCGTCGACATATTTTTGCTCGGTCATTTCCTGGTTAAAACCGGTAATCAATGTCGAACCCGGATCGGCCTCAATGATATACCACATTTCGGTTTTACCAAATGAGTTATGGCGTACTTTGGCCAACTTGTCATCGGGGTGCACCTGTACCGAAAGATCATCATTGGCATCAATAAATTTCACCAATAAAGGAAAGATGTTGCCGAAGTGGTCATAAACCTTTTTACCAACCAGTTCGTCTTTGTATTGCTTTAATAAGTCGGCTAATGATTCACCTTCCAAAGCGCCTGAAGCTACAACCGAAACATCAGATTTTACGCCTGATATTTCCCAGGTTTCGCCGCAGTTTGGCAGGCTGCCAAAATCTTTATGCAAATAGGTTTTGATCTTTTGACCACCCCATATCTTGTCTTTATATATGGTTTTAAATTTTAATGGATATAATGCCGGCATAGTATTGTGTATTTTTGACCGCTAAGTTAGGAGTTAAATAGAAAATTGAAAATGCTAAATTGATTTACTAAACTTATTGTATAACAAAAAAGCCCATACTATAACGTATGAGCTTTTTCTTATTTAAATCGCCTTGCAATTATTTGCCTAAGCGTTTTTTCAGGTTTTCGTCAATTGCAGCCAAAAACTCTTCGGTGTACAGGTAATCGGTACCGTGCTCCACTTTTGGTTTAATGGTGATGGCCAAATCTTTGGTCATTTTGCCGCTTTCAACGGTTTCAATACAAACTTCTTCCAATGCCTTGCAGAAATTGATCAATTCTGTGTTCTTATCCAAGATTCCACGGAATTCCAAACCTCTTGTCCATGCAAAAATAGATGCAATTGGATTTGTGGAGGTTGGCTTACCGGCCTGGTGATCACGATAGTGACGGGTTACAGTACCATGGGCAGCTTCAGCTTCCATTACAGTACCATCGGGGGTAACCAGGGTTGAGGTCATTAAACCCAATGAACCAAAGCCTTGTGCTACAGTATCTGACTGTACGTCGCCATCGTAGTTTTTACAAGCCCAAACAAAGTTACCGTTCCATTTAAGGGCCGATGCAACCATGTCGTCAATTAAGCGGTGCTCATAAGTAATACCGGCTGCTTCAAACTTTTGTTTGTAATCATTTTGATAGATCTCTTCAAAAATATCTTTGAAGCGGCCATCATATTTTTTAAGGATGGTATTTTTGGTTGAAAGGTATAAAGGCCAGCCTTTCATTAAAGCCTGGTTAAAGCAGGCATGTGCAAATCCTTTGATAGACTCATCAGTATTGTACATTGTTAACGCAACACCATCACCTTTAAAGTTAAATACTTCATATGATTGCTCGGGGCCGCCATCTTCAGGAGTAAATTTAACGGTTAATTTACCTTTGCCTTTGGTTAAGAAATCGGTAGCGCGGTACTGATCGCCAAAAGCATGACGGCCAATACAGATAGGTGCTGTCCAGTTAGGTACCAGGCGAGGTACATTGGCCATAACAATTGGCTCACGAAAAACAGTACCATCCAGTATGTTACGGATAGTGCCGTTTGGCGATTTCCACATTTGTTTTAACCCAAACTCTTTCACCCTTGCTTCGTCGGGAGTAATAGTAGCACATTTAATACCAACGCCGTATTGTTTAATAGCGTTAGCTGCATCAATAGTTACCTGGTCGTCGGTTTGGTCGCGGTATTCGATACCCAGATCGTAATATTTAATATCAAGATCAAGGTACGGGGTAATCAATTTGTCTTTGATGAATTTCCAGATTATTCGGGTCATTTCATCGCCATCCAGTTCAACTACCGGATTCTCTACTTTTATTTTTGACATGCCTGATGTGGTTTTTGTTATACAAACGGCCCAAATATATAAAATTGACTTTATCAATTTTATCAAATAATGCAATGAAAAGTTATTGATTTCGTTATAATGACAATTATTAGCACCGGCATTGTTGTTTTTATAAACTTTGGTGCTATTTTTATAAAATAAAACGCTTACCATAAAACAAGCTCCTTTTAAACAGGTGCTGCCGTTTATTTATGATAAAATCCATACTAAAAACCTCCATTATAATCCTGTTGTGTTCTGTATCTTTTTTAACCAAAGCCCAAATAGGTTTTGATTATGCACAATATGACGTTGGCTTTGCCGCAGGTATCAACCAGGCCAGTTCGACCGATGTGCAAACCTTAAAAACAACACCTTCTATAAATCTTAACTTTACTTATAATCAAAGCCCGTTTGTAAATTATGTTTTTAATGTGGAGGTAGGCCGCTTAAAAGGTGGTTCGCCTGCGACCACTACACAAAGGCAATTTGAAAACCATTTCAGTGCTTACTCTTTCAGGGTGCAGGTACAAGCCGGCGAATTAATTGACTACTCGAGAAGTACTATAGCCAATGCTTTTAAAAACCTTTACCTGTCGTCGGGCTTAGGATACATTAATAATAATGTTGTATACAGAACGGATGATGTGCTTTTATTGGAGCAGGATCGGGTATTGCCCTACGAACCTAAAACAAATGAAATATTTATACCGCTAAGGCTGGGTTATGAGTTTAAGCTGTTTAACAGTTACAACCAGCCTGCAGTTAAAATTGACCTGGGGTACCAGTACAACTTTATTATGGGCGATAATCTCGACGCCTATGTTGCCGGTGCGCATAATGATGCATATTCGCAGGTTACTTTAGGTTTTAAATTTGCCATTGGCGGTGTTACATCTTACCGGAAACAGATCCATTATTAAGCTTAGGTTAAATCTTTTTTTGGTTGATTTGCTTTTTGGCAGGATTTTTACTGCGTATATTTATATAATAAAAGCACAAACCTATGAACAACGATCAAATAGACGATGCAGGTTTCAATGATGATCTGCCTGATCGCGACGAAACCCTGAAAGATGAACTGGGCGAAACCATTGATAAGGAAGACCTGAGTTATAACCCGGACGATAATAGCTACGAGTACGATGTTAAAAGTGACGACCCGGATTATGACCATCCCGATCCGTATCATACTACCGCAAAAAACGGCGAGGATTTTAACTCTACCTATGATGAAGCAAACCCTTACGATGTAGACGGCGAGTTTGATGAAGGCCGATCGCTTGAAACCGATGTAGATGAATTGGGAATGCACATTGACAACGGAGAAAGCGTTGAGATTGATCCGGTTGATGCAGCTCTTTCTCATACTCCCGAAGATGACCGGGATGACCTCGACGAAGAAGGATACCCCAAAAATGACAGGGAACCGCTGAGATAATTTATTAACTGCTGAGTTGTGGATTTTTAATTAAATTCACAGCTCGGCATTCAAAACGCGGAGTTAATCAAAATCAAGATTAAACCGGCTCTTTAACTCCAGCAACTGCGGGTTGCGGGCTGCCATATGCTGAAACTTTTCGGGCGCGGTGTAAGGCTTACGTACTACCTTTTGTTCGTCAACCCGGGCATTTACCTCGATAGTAAAATTTTTAAGTGTACTGCGCAGATAATTCAACATAACGGGCTTTTCATCCCTGAAAATATTTTCCTGCACCATATTGCCTACTATTACTTCAAAAACATAGGGCTTTAGCATGCGCGGCGCATTAGATGTAAAAATAGTTACCAGGTTTTTTTTGCCCTCCTTTTTTGCGTATGCTGCAAAATCGCTCCAGCATTGTAAAAAGGCATCCATGGTAAAATCCTCTTTATCCTCGCCTTTTAAATACGGGTCTTCTTCTTCAAGTAGTTGCTCCTGCGTTTTTACCTCGCCGGTTAATGAAGGTGTAAGCGTACTTCGTAAAGGCATCATAACCCTGGGCTTTTCGGCCGGAGATATTTCTTTTACCGGTACAGATGGCATTATAACCTCTTTTTGAGGGGCGTTGTATACAGGTGCAGCTTCGCTCACTACAGATACAACGGGGCTTGCCTGTGCTCCGTTAACAGGCGTTACTGCTGAGGTATCAGGTTTTTTTTTTAATCCCCCGTCTGTTGCGGAAGTTACGGTGAGTGGTGTGGTTGCCAGGTTAAATACCGATGGCAAATGACATATCTTGAGCAATGCCAGCTCAACCTGCAACCGTTGATTTTTGCTAAGCTTATAACTAATATCGCACTGGTTGGCAATATTCATGGCCGAGAGCAAAAACGATACTGAAGCCTGCTGCGATTGCTGCAGGTATTTTGTTTTAATGCCTTCACTCACCTCAAGCAATTTTAATGTCGATTGATCCTTGCCTACCAACAGGTTTCGGAAATGTTCGGATAGCCCGGCTATAAAATGCGCGCCATCAAACCCCCGTGAAAGAATCTCGTCAAAAAATAATAATACTTTGGCAGTGTCTTCTTTAAGCAGGCTTTCGGTTATATTAAAATAATAATCGTAATCAAGTATGTTTAGGTTATCAATAACCGAACGATAGGTTACCTTCCCTCCCGAAAAACTCACGATCTGATCAAACATCGAAAGTGCGTCGCGCAAACCGCCATCCGCTTTCTGGGCTATGATATGCAGGCCGTCGGGTTCATAACCTATGCTTTCCTTGCCGGCAATTGATGCCAGGTGATTGGCCATATCCTCAACCCTGATGCGGTTAAAATCAAAGATCTGGCAGCGTGAAAGTATGGTTGGCAGAATCTTGTGCTTTTCGGTAGTAGCTAATATAAATATGGCATAATGGGGCGGCTCCTCCAATGTTTTCAGAAAAGCGTTGAATGCCGCCTGCGATAACATGTGCACCTCATCAATAATATAAACCTTATAACGTGCAGCCTGCGGCGGGATCCGCACCTGCTCAATCAAACTGCGGATATCATCAACAGAGTTGTTTGAAGCAGCGTCAAGCTCATGAACATTAAAAGAATTTCCGTTTTCAAAGGCCTTGCATGAAGCACATTCACCGCAAGCTTCGCCATTGGGTTGTAGGTTGGTACAGTTAATGGTTTTTGCCAGGATCCGTGCGCACGTAGTTTTGCCCACACCACGCGGACCACAGAACAAAAATGCCTGTGCCAGCTGGTTATTTTTTATAGCGTTTTTGAGCGTATTGGTTATATGTTGCTGACCAACAACGGTTTCAAAAGTAGCCGGGCGATATTTACGGGCCGAAACAATGAAATTATCCACAAGTGCTAAGGTAGTGAGAAATTAGATTTGGTGAAAGAGTGGTTTTGCTAAAATTTTACACATGGACATATTACAAAAAGGTTTTTGAAACTTTCAGAATAACACCAAAGGAATTGTACAATAACCCGCCCCTGTCATAACCTATATTATAACCTATGTTGTAGCCCTTATTAAGCGGCCTGATACCCTCAAGATAAGCGGAAAACTGGTTAACCTGTTTAAACACACCGTATAAACCCGGGGTTACAACATTACCTCCCGAGCCCATAAAGCTATTGTTACCTGTGCTGTAGTTACCCTTATTTATTGAATACGACAGTTTAGCCGTATAAAACCATTTATATATATAAAGCTGTGATGCAGCGTGAAATACCGTAACCCTGTTATTGATAAAATATTCGTTTGGGGCAGATGGTAGATTATCCCGGCCTTCCTGCCGGGTTGTAATAAATGGCGAACCGAGACCTACAGCTTTATATGACCAGCCCTGCGCATATTCATAATTATTGTAATAATTTTCATATCCCGAATTTGTTCGTTTAGCATCAAGAGCACCCGCCTGGTTAGCTGTGTTAAGCACCTCGAAAACCATTTTTTTCCAGTAAAAATTCCCATTACCTGGCTTGTTGTTAGTTATACTTAACCCATTTAACCCATCGGCAATGTTTGCAAACGACGAAAGCGCCCCTTTATCATATAAGTTTTGACGATAAAGCAAAACATTAACACCATCAAACCGATATTCGGCACCCACATCTAATGACCCTAAATGATTGCCGACTTTTGAATGATGATAAACCTGACCTATTAATACATGCCACAACGTTTCTGACCCGGTTAAGCGGTAATTGGGAAAAATGTCCTTTTCATCGCCCCATAGCGCTTCATGATTGAAACCCAGTTGCAGCTTAAAACGCCAGTCAGGCATACCTATACGGGTATATAACCAGTTTTCAAGATAATACGCTTTTGAATTGTTGACCTGGGCGTGCCTGTAAGATATATCAACATTGCCAATATAACCTATTGCGAGATTAGCTTTAATGGCAAATAGCTTACCTAAAACAGGTATACTATAATACTGCGGTACGCCTATTGATATTTTGGGTACACCCAGCGCATTGCCCGAAACTGAAAATGACCCTGAAGAAAGGGTAGAATCGGCCAAACCTACAATATCTTTTGATCTGCCTGCACGTAATTCAAAAACACCCGCGTGGGCTTTTACAAAACCTTCAATCAATGTAAACCGGGTGGTATTGCCAACATTGCCGCGCCCCTCAAAGGAAAATCCCCAGCCATAAGTTTTTGTTGTATCGTAATCTTTCCGAATTTTCCCGATCAGGCTTCCCGAACCTCCCGATAACGGAACACTGCCAAACTGATTTGCCCTTAACCAAAATGGCACCGCATTATTGGTCGTGGCAATGCCCTGGGCCTCCAGGCTAATATGCACATCCTGATTTTGTGCTTTTGCTAAAAAAAAAGATAATAATATCGGCAAAAAGACGACTAATTTTTTCATAACAGACAGTTTCGGCTAACGATTAATTTCAAATAACGAAAAATGATAATTTATTAAAAATAATATTATTTTTTTATTAAAATCACATTGATAATACTATTATTAATACAAAAACAATTGTAATGTAGCAAATAAATTGGATTATTCGCATTTTAACTGAAAATTAAATTTAACTATCTGTTTAACAACATGAGATTCAGGTAGAAAAAAATTAAATCATGGAGAAAAAAAAGACACAAAAGAGCCTGCGTTATGATTGTCACGCAATTTTGATTTAACTCAGCTTAGGAAACAAGCTGCTCTGATTGCCTTTTAAGGCAACAACGGAAAATAACAGGAATAAGCAAAAAAAGGTCCCTGACATGTCGCAGTCAAGCAAACAAGACTTAACACATAATATATTAAATATCATCATCAGGCAAATGATCATCATCTTCGGGGTCGGGCTCACCGATACTGCCATCAACCTGTATTTCATGCAGATCTTCTTTATCCTCAAGGATATCATCAAAATCTTCATCTTCCTGGTCGTCCCAGTCGCCTTCAAGGGGATCATCCCCTCCGCCATACATTAAGATCTCATCGAAAGTAAGCGGATTGCTTGTTCCTTTTTCGGCTTGAATAGTTGCGGGTTGCATAGCTTATGAGTTTTTAAGTAAAACCATAAGCTATGCCATAAGTTTTAGAAAAAATATTGTTTTTATCAACACACCCTCTTTGTTATTTACAGCATATCTATTGATACTATTTCCTTTACGGTATAATACCCTTTGGCCTGCGGCAGATACACTTCCATATCCTTCCAGGTTATCTGCAGTTTTTTACCGGCAAGTTTAGCCGGTGAGGCATCTATAAATTTCTCAGACCCGGGAAACTGCCTGAGCCAAATAAATGATTTTTCGGCCGCCGCCTTATCTGTTATAACAATATAATTAAATCCTTTTGTATCAATCCGTTTAAATACGCCGGTAGTAACCTGGGTACCGGTATCCTCAACATCGTCATCCTTTCCCATTTTCATGGCCAGTTGCATAAAAGATCCGCATTTTTGCTTCATCAGGTTTTTGCCGATCTCCACGCCTACTTTACTCATTGCCGGCTCATCGGTTACATCAACATTCTGCTCTTTGGCTACATCCATCAGCAAGTCGGCATGGTTTTCAAAACACTTTTCAAAAGCATCATTGGCAGCCTGCTTGGTAGATATCTTTGCCACGTCAATTTTGGACAGTTCCTTGCAAAGCGAATCAAGCAGGCGTTGTTGCGCGGGCCCTATTGTTTGTGCTTTTATTGCGCTGGTTGTTGTTATAAAAAATGCGATAAAAAGGAGCAGGTTCTTTTTCATAATATTAATTTGGCTGCTAATATAGCACCGCCGGGCTAATTTGCTGTTACACACGTAGCATTTCATTTAAAAACATTTGATTGTTTCAATAATTACCCCTACATTTGCAGCCCCGTTATAGCGGGTAAATAATTAAAAATCAAGTATAATGCAACAGTACGAAATCGTGATCGTTCTAACCCCGTTGCTTTCAGAAGAGACTGCTAAAGAGGCAAATGCCAAATACAGCAAAATTCTTACTGATGGCGGAGCCGAAATTGTCCAGGAGGATAATTGGGGTTTGAGAAAATTAGCGTACCCAATCCAAAAGAAAACTACAGGGTACTATCACTTAACTGAATTTAAGGCTCCGGGTGAATTAATTAACAAATTGGAGGTTGAGTTAAGGCGCGATGAGCGTGTTTTGCGTTTCCTGACCATTGCTTTGGATAAACATGCCATTGCTTACAATGACAAAAAACGCAGCGGTGCTTTTAACAAAAAACCAGCAGCTAAAGCAGAGGAGGCAGCAAACTAATGGCTAACGAACAAATTAAATACGTTACCGCTCCAAAAGTGGAGGATAACCGTAAAAAATACTGCCGTTTCAAAAAGAACGGTATCAAGTATATTGATTACAAAGACGCAAACTTTTTATTAAAGTTCATTAACGATCAGGGTAAAGTATTACCACGTCGTTTAACCGGTACTTCATTAAAGTTTCAGCGTAAAGTGGCACAAGCTGTTAAACGCGCACGCCACATCGGTTTATTACCTTACGTTACAGATTCATTAAAATAATAGGAGATTTAAGAAATGGAAGTTATTTTAAAACAAGATGTAAAAAACCTGGGTGATAAAGACGATATCGTAAATGTGAAACCAGGTTATGGCCGTAACTACCTTTTACCAAAAGGCTACGCCATATTAGCTACTGAAAGTGCACGTAAAGTTTTAGCCGAAAACCTTAAACAAGCTCAATTTAAGCAGGAAAAAATCCGTAAGGATGCTGATGCTATTGCAGCCCGTTTAGAAGGTGTTAAACTAAACATTGGTGCTAAAGCCGGCGAAACAGGAAAGATCTTCGGTGCCATCAACACTATCCAAATTGCTGATGCATTGAAAAAAGAAGGTTTTGAAGTTGACCGTCGTCGTATCACTTTTGACCAGGAGCCAAAATTTGTTGGTGAGTACGTTGCCAACATCAACCTGCACAAAGAAGTTAAGGTACAGGTTCCGTTTGAAGTAGTAGCGGAGTAATTATATTTCGGAATTCGAATTTTCGATTTCGGATTTCTGGAAAAAATTTAGAATTTTAGAGGGTGCCTTGCTAAAGCAAGGCACCCTCTCTTTTTAAAGGAAATTATTTCAAATAGTGTTAAAACTCTTCAAAAAAACAAATCCGAAATCGAAATTCCGAAATCCGGAATCGAAATTCTACGGCATCCCTAAATTGATATTCAGGATTTTTAAACTGATATTCATCCTGTTTTTTGGTTTAAGCCTTTTGGGTGTAATCGGTTACCGTTTTATAAACCCTCCTTTTACCTGGCTCATGATCGAGCGCGGCTTCCAGCGTAAATCAGCCGGTAAGGAATGGAAGATAGATAAAAAGTGGAAAGATTTTGACGAGATCTCCGACAATATGAAACGTGCCGCCGTTGCTGCCGAAGACCAGACCTTTTTAGAGCACCACGGGTTCGATTTTAACGCCATCGAAAAAGCCATCGAAAAAAACTCGCACAGCAAAAAACTGATTGGCGGCAGTACCATATCGCAGCAGGTAGCCAAAAATGTTTTCCTTTGGGAAGGCCGTTCCATACTCCGTAAAGGCATCGAAGCTTATTTTACCATATTGATAGAAACCTTTTGGAGCAAAAAACGCATCATGGAGGTTTACCTGAACGAGATTGAAATGGGCGATGGCATTTACGGTGTCGAGGCTGCTTCGCAGGCTTATTTCCACAAACCCGCCTCCGATTTAACCCGGCAGGAAGCTGCCGCCATAGCGGTGATTTTCCCAAGCCCGCTGAAATGGTCGGCCACCAATCCTACCAAATATTTGAAGCACCGGCAATACCTCATTATGAAAAATATGAAAAGGCTGGGGCCGCTGGATTTTTAGCATTTCAAAAAAATTGTCATTTCGACGAGGAACGAGGAGAAATCTTATACGCCACACCTGCAAACTATACAGGGCAATGGCTTACAATGATGTAGAAGATTTCTCTTTCACCCCGGCGCTCATACCCCCGCTCTATCGAAATGACAACGCTTATAACTTATCATAAGTTCACAAGCTATTATAACAGCCTTTCAACTTTTTATTTCAGCAACGCTGTAACCTTTTGTAAATTAAGACTATCTTAATTTATATAACCGATATAGCCATGTTAAAACAAAACCTAAAGCTCGGCGCAATTCTGCTCACTTTTATCTTTTTAGCAAACATTGCTGCCGCGCAAGTTAAAAGCAATACTCCTACCCCGTTTACCGATAAAGACATGGTACAATGGGATTATCATTCGACAGTTATAGGAGAGGATTATACCATCTACGTACACTTCCCTCCCGGATATGATACCACTAAAACCAAATACCCGGTATTATACATGACCGATGGCGACTGGAACATGACCGTTGCCATGAACTGCTTCAACATGCTCAGACAGGATTATGAAACCACCGAAGCACTCATTGTGGGCATTGGTTACGGCAGCCGCCCAAACCAGCGCAGCCGCGACCTTAACCCCGCAACCGGCGGGCCAAAATTCATATCATTTATTGAGCAGGAAGTAATTCCTTTTATACAAAGCAAGTATCGTGTAAGCGATAATAAAGCCCTATATGGCTATTCGTTTGGAGGTATGTTCACTACTATGGTATTGTTTGAGCACCCCAACCTGTTTAACATGATCTTTATAGGGGCGCCTGGTAATAGTGGCAGCGAACTGATCCCGTCCGCTAAGAAATACTTCGCCAATAATCATGACATTAATTGCAGGTTATTTTTAGGCGTAGGTTCTTTTGAGCTCCTGACCAGCAAAAACATTCAGGATTTTAAGACATACATGGAAAACCAACATTGTAAAGGGCTTGACATCGCTACGACAATCACCCCAAATGCCGGGCACGGGGCGGCTTTGGCACAAGTAATGCAAAACGCAATAAAATTTGCTTATTGCAAACAGCATAAGGTTATTGATATACCTGCAAAGCAACTGGAAAAATATGCAGGTAATTACCAGATAGCCGGCGATGAGAAAAACAAATTCAAGACTTACGTTGCTGAGGGTAAGCTATACTTCGTCCAAAATGACGCAATACCGATGGTAATCGCACCATATGCAAAAGCGTCATTCTTTATGTATGAGAATGAACGCGCCGATATTACCTTCCATACAGAAAACAACAAAATGTATATGCTTTTCAGCTTTCCAAATGAAAAACCAACCCGGCTGGATAAAATAAACTAAACCTATTCCGCACGGTCCAGTAACGCCGTTAAATCTGGGTGATACACGGGTGTTAAGAACTCGGTGACGGTAAATTCAGCAAGTTTATGCTTGTAAAAGGGATCTTCGGTAATGATCTTCTCTATTTGCTCCCTTGAGCCCGCAAAGGCCAGGATAGCTCCACCCGTGCGCGGCACCTTAGGCCCCCAAACAACAAATACCTTTTCATCATAATATTTATTAAGATGCTTCAAATGGATTTCCATATAAGCATCAATCTCTTCAAGGGGCGCTATATATTTAAGATCAATGAAAAACATAAGCGTTAAGTTTAAATATTTCGGTATTGGAATTTACTTATACTTCCAATGCCTTGATTTACCTTCAGTAAGCCACTCAGCGGCGGTTTCCATACGTTTAAGGCGGGTAGCCTCTGTTTTGGCTTCAGTTATCCATTCAATATACTCCTTCTTCTGCGAGTAGCTGAATTGGTTAAGGTTTAACCAGGCTTGCGGATGGGCTTCTAAAAATTTCACGAAGTAGTCAGGCACCACCAATTCATCCCGCTGGGCGGGCGTTTTCTTAACCGAGGCCGGTCTTACCTTGTTATCTTCATTTAAGATTATAGCCTGATGTATAAATTCGATAAGCACCTCTTTCGGCGGCAAATCATCAATGCTGGTTAACCTGCCAAAGCTACCGGCAGCCTGGTCGGCCAGGCTCAATATCTTTTGCGGATCGTATAATAACGATGCTTTCCAAAACCCAAATGAGCAATGCTGCTTAAAAGCAGCCATATTGCAAACCACACCTTTGTAATCAAAAAATGGCATGCTCCATTTCATGGTTTCTGTTATCATGGGCGAAGCCTCATGCACTACAGCCCTCAGATAATTTAAAATTGGCTTTGCAAATTCGGGCGATTTTTCGATGTAGGCATCAATTCGGTTGTCAGTATGTTCCATGTAGTTAAAGTTAACAAATTCATTATAAATCTAATTATAGCAATACTATGGGAAAATTACTTTTGAAACACGAGGCACCTACAGAGCCAAAGACAGATTTTAATTTAGCTATAAACACGTCACTCCTCCGGAGTGCAGGACATTGAAGATAGCTTCACCCCATAGGGATATCGTGTTTATAACAATAGTTTTATTGGATTTTAGGGCTCCGTAGGTGCCCCGTGCCTGCCAAGAAGTATAAAAAAGCCCCTCCGAATAATCAGAGGGGCTTCCAAAACATATTATAATCAATTATTGATTAACAAACCTTTTAGCGTTTACTTTACGCTCATTTTCGGTTAGGTAGATTTTACGTAAACGCATGCTTTGCGGCGTAACCTCAATGTACTCATCAGCCTGGATATACTCCATAGATTCCTCTAAGGAGAATTTGATAGCCGGTGCAATACGAACGTTATCATCGCTACCTGATGCACGCATGTTGGTTAACTGTTTACCTTTAACTACGTTGATCACCAAATCGTTATCGCGGATGTGCTCACCAAGGATCTGGCCTTCGTAAATATCAACACCCGGATCAACGAAGAAACGGCCACGGTCCTGCAGTTTGTCAATTGCATAAGCAGTTGTGTTACCTTTTTCCATCGAGATCAACACACCATTTGAACGGCCAGGGATTGGGCCTTTCCACGGTTCGTAAGCTTTAAAGCGGTGCGCCATGATGGCCTCACCTGCGGTAGCGGTTAATACGTTGTTACGTAAACCGATGATACCGCGTGAAGGGATCTCAAACTCCAGGTGCTGCAAATCGCCTTTTGGTTCCATGATCAACAAATCACCTTTACGTTGAGTTACCAGTTCAATTACCTTACCGGCAACTTCAGCGGGAACATCAACTATCAGGGTTTCAACCGGCTCGCATTTTACACCATCAATGTGCTTAACGATAACCTGCGGCTGGCCTACCTGTAACTCGTAACCTTCACGACGCATGGTTTCGATCAATACCGACAAGTGAAGGATACCACGGCCATAAACCAGGTATGAATCAGGCGATTCGGTTTCAACAACCTTAAGCGCCAGGTTTTTCTCCATCTCTTTGTACAGACGGTCGCGTACGTGGCGAGAGGTAACAAATTTACCTTCTTTACCAAAGAAAGGCGAGTTATTGATGGTGAACAACATGTTCATGGTTGGCTCATCAATTTTTATAACCTCTAATTGCTCAGGGTTTTCAAAATCGGCAATAGTATCACCGATATCAAAACCGTCGATACCAACTACAGCGCAAATATCACCCGATTTTACTTCGGTAGCTTTTACTTTACCTAAGCCTTCAAATGTATAAAGTTCTTTGATCCTTGATTTTTGGATAGTGCCATCACGTTTTACCAAAGATACCGGCTGGTTTTCTTTGATGGTACCGCGTGCTACACGACCGATAGCGATACGACCTACAAAAGATGAATAATCTAACGAAGTGATCTGCATTTGCAGTGTACCTTCAGCAATTGGAGCCGGCGGAATGTTTTCTAATATAGCATCCATCAACGGGAAGATATCTTCCGTAGGTTTCTTCCAGTCGGTGCTCATCCAGCCTTGTTTTGACGAACCATAGATGACCGGAAAATCCAGCTGCTCTTCGGTAGCTTCAAGGTTGAAGAATAATTCAAAAATTTGTTCGTAAACTTCTTCAGGGCGGCAGTTCTCTTTATCAACTTTGTTTACAACCACAATTGGCTTAAGGCCTAACGCCAAAGCTTTTTGAGTTACGAAACGGGTTTGAGGCATAGCACCTTCAAAAGCGTCGCAAAGTAATAATACACCATCGGCCATTTTCAATACACGCTCAACCTCGCCACCAAAATCGGCGTGACCAGGGGTATCAATAATGTTGATCTTAACATCTTTATACCTTACAGATACGTTTTTTGAAACGATGGTAATACCACGCTCACGTTCAAGGTCGTTGTTATCAAGGATTAACTCTCCGGTTTGCTCATTGTCCCTGAAAATGGCACAGCTGTGCAGGATTTTATCAACCAAAGTAGTTTTACCGTGGTCAACGTGCGCGATGATCGCAATATTTCTGATTTTTTGCATGAAAATGCCTCTCTAAATTTGGCGCAAAGGTAAGGTTAATATATGAGATTATAAAGCGCTTAGCGGTTATTGTTTAGAATTAACATTGAGTTTACCAAAGTACGCTTACCGGATACAGGGCGATTACGAAGCTGATTATTCATATGACCCTATTTTTTCAATTTCCGTTGATAGTTACATTTTATTTATTGATTTTAGAGCTCATATGAAAAGCCTTATCATTTTTGTATTCACAGCGATAATTTCTGTAAATTTTCTGCATGCCCAAACAACTACCTGGGTAACCCATAAAGCCGATGATCGTGTTTCACTTAAATTTCCGGCAGAGCCGATAGAAAAAATAAAAGGCACTTTCATTGCGGCCTCCAAAGATTCATCGATAGCTTACGTTTTTACTGTTGTTGATTTTAAGGCAAATGGGTGTCGATTCAACCGCTATCGCTCCTTACAAAGCCACTCCAGAGTTTGCCGCCCAGCTAAAAGCAGGTATAATAAAAAGTCTTCCTACTATTGAGCTTGAAGATTTTAAAATAGGCACATGGAAAGGATTTACCAATTATACCAGCACCGGAGTTGACAATAAAAGTAAAAAATACTTCATGTTCATGTTCATCATCGGTAATAAGCTTTATAGCGTATCATCAATTCTATCCCCTAACGCAGATTTAAAAAAGAAGGATGAATTTGCATCTACTATAGAAATTAGTAATTAAAACAAACCTTATCTCCCAAAAGCCCAAACTAAAAACCTGGCCATCGCCTTGCCCCATGTAGTGGTATCATGTGTACCTCCTACTATTTCAACATATTGAATTTCTTCCGGTCGTTTAAACCCTTTGACTTCCATTTCTTTGATCAGGTCGATAGTATCATCAATGGCATCAATAATGCCGTTTTTGTTTCGATCGCTGGTTTCATCTTTGGTGCCGGTTTGCAGCCAGGCGTTGATAGCAGGCTTAGTTTTGGTTTCTCGTATTACCTGGTGCATTAGCCTGTCGGCATCGGTATAACCTTTGGCAAGGTCTTTTCCCCTCCACCAAAACGAGCCTGAAAAAACACCGGTTTTATTAAACAGTGCAGGATTATTCCAAACAATATCAAAGGCGGATAAACCACCAAGCGAAAAACCTGCAAAGGCCCTTGTATCAAATTCGTTAAAGCCGGTCAAAGCTCGTAATTGCGGCAGCAGTTCTTCTTTTATAAATTGAGTATATAGATCAGCCCTAACACCTCGGCCTTTAAAATCCGGCTTGCCGGCAATGCCGTATTCACCCAGGCGATTTTCACCGGCATGGATAGCCACGACCAGTACCGGTTTAAGGCGATTGGTATTATATAGCGTTTCGAGTGTGTTTTTTAGTCCAAGGCTTTCAAGTTCCTGTCCATCGTTAAGTAACAGCAGGTTTAGAGACTCGGCAATATCGCTATCCTCGGGTTTCAGAATGGTTAAAGTAACTTCCCGCTCAAGCAGTGCAGAGGTTATAGTTATTTCCTGTTCGGTTATCGTCATTTCAGTATCAAGCCAGCCCGGGTACATCTCTTTCTAAATTAAAATTAAGGGCGCAAAAATAAACTATACTTTTTACTTTTTGGCGGCTAAGGATTAATATTATCAGGCTGTTGCCTTTTTCAAACAAACCTCCTAACTTACAATCATTATAAAAACTACAAGCTTTGACCGAAAAATTTCACCGCTGGCACTCCCCCAACACCAACACCGACCTCGAAATGCTGGTATTCGGCGACCGCGGTTATCCTGTGATCGTTTTCCCTACTACCAAAGGCCGCTACTATCAAAACAAAGATTTCGGACTAATTGAAAGTGTAAAATGGTTTGTTGACAACGGCCTGGTGAAGATCTATTGTCCCGATACTATCGACGACCGCAGTTGGTACAACAAAGGCATCCACCCGGCCGACAGGGCCAAAACCTATGCAGGATACGATCGCATGTTGGTAAACGAGCTTATCCCCTGGGCCATGCATGAAACAGGCGTTGGCAAGGTAGCTCTTGCAGGCTGTAGTTTTGGGGGCTATCATGCCGCCAATTTCGCGTTCAAACATCCTGAAAAGGTGAGGCATTTGTTTACCATGGGCGGGGCCTTCGATATTAAAATGTTTACCGATGGTTATTATGATGACACCATTTTTTATAATAACCCGGTCGATTTTTTGCCGGGCAGTAACCATCATGACCTTTGGCAAATGAACATTGTTCTCGGCACATCCGACTATGACATATGCAAAGGATATAACATCCAGCTCTCAAACATTTTAAAACAAAAAAACATTAAACACTGGCTGGATATCCGCCCGTTTGCCAATCACGACTGGCCCATCTGGCGCGAAATGTTCCCGCATTATTTATCAACGATTAAATAATTAATTATTGAATTAATGAATTAGCGAATTATTGAATTAGAAACCCAAAGAAAAACAAACATATAAACACCTACTATCATGAAAAAAATCGGTATCTTATTCGGACAGGAAGATTCGTTTCCGCAGGCATTTGTTGACCGTGTAAACCAAAAAGCAGAAAAAGGTATTAGTGCCGGGTTTGTACGGCTTGATAAGGTAATGCAGGCCGAACCGCTCGATTATGCTGTAATTGTCGACCGGATTTCGCAGGATGTGCCTTACTATCGCGCGGCTCTAAAAAATGCCGCTATTTGCGGTACCGCGGTAATCAACAACCCTTTTTGGTGGAGCGCCGACGAAAAGTTTTTTAACAACGCGCTTGCGGTAAAAATTGGAGTGCCTGTACCTAAAACCGTAATTCTGCCATCAAAGGAGCTACCTGATGATACCACCAATAAATCATTCCGCAACCTGGCCTACCCCTTAGATTGGAATGGTATTTTTAGCTATGTAGGGTTCCCGGCCTATATGAAACCTTTTGACGGCGGCGGCTGGAAAGAGGTTTACAAAATAGAAAACGAGAAAGATTTTTTCAGTAAATACGATAAAACCAAACAACATGTGATGATGCTGCAGGAAGAGGTTGTTTTTGACGACTACTTCCGCTGCTATTGCATTGGCGGCAAGCATGTGCGCATTATGCAGTATGAGCCGCGCAACCCCCACCACTTACGTTATGAGCATGGTAAAGCACCTGCTGCTAAAAAACTTTTGGATACGGTTAAAGATTATGTCATAAAACTTAACCAATACTTAGGTTACGACTTCAATACGGTTGAGTTTGCTGTACGTGATGGTATCCCTTATGCTATCGATTTTTGCAACCCTGCTCCCGATGCCGAAGTTACCAGCGTAGGCCAGGAAAACTTTGACTGGGTAGTTGAAACCGCTGCCGATTATGCCATTGAACGCGCAAAAAAACAAAAAGACGGCTTTGACAACCTTACCTGGGGCGAGTTTGTAAAAACTTCGGCAGCAAAAATGCCGTTGGTAGCAGTTGCAAAAAAAGCGGCTGTTAAAGCTGATGTTTCTGTGGCTGTGGTTGACCATGCTATTGAAACAGAAGAAAAAGTAAAGAAAGTTAAAGCAACTAAGGCTCTTGCAGCAAAAGAACCAGCTGTAAAAGCGGCCATTGTGAAAGAGCCGGTTGCTAAAGTAGCCGCTGTAAAAGAGCCGACTGTAAAAGAAAAAGCAGCGCCTAAGCCTAAAAAGGCAGCTAAGAAATAAGAAGCTCCTAAACTCCCCTCTCGAGAGGGGGCGCGGTTGGAAAGAGCGATAGCACTTTCCCTCCCTTTTTAATGAGTACTAATCCTAACCAATTATGAACGAATTTACCTTAGGCGTTGAAGAAGAATTTATGGTGATTGATCCCGTATCCCGGGAGCTAAAATCGCATGAGCAAAAAATTGTGGATGCCGCTCAAAAGATCCATGAAGACCAGGTAAAGGCCGAAATGCACCAGGCCGTGGTGGAGGTGGGCACCCATATTTGCCGCAATACCCAGGAGGCCCGCAAAGAGGTAAGTAAGCTTCGTACCACAGTGGCGCAACTGGCCGGAGATATTGGTCTGCGGATAGGCGCAGCGGGTACACATCCTTTTTCGCACTGGCAGCATCAATTGATTACTGATAACCCCAGGTATTTTGAAATTGTGGATGAGATGCAGGAGGCGGCCCGTTCCAACCTCATTTTTGGTTTGCATGTCCATGTTGGCATCCAGTCGCGCGATATGGCTATTCATATTGCCAACCAGGTGCGGTACTTCCTACCGCACGTATACGCGCTTTCAACCAATTCACCGTTTTGGGAAGGGCGTAACACGGGCTTCAAATCATTCCGAACCAAGGTTTTTGATAAGTTCCCGCGTACCGGCATCCCCGATTATTTCAGCAGTATCGAGGAGTACGACCGCTACATAAAGCTGCTCGTAAAAACCAATTGCATTGATAACGCCAAGAAGATCTGGTGGGATATCCGGGTACATCCTTTCTTTGAAACTATTGAGTTCCGCATTTGCGACTGCCCGATGCTGGTTGATGAAACCATTGCTTTTGCCGCTTTGTTCCAGGCTTTATGTGCCAAGTTGTACAAGCTCAGGGCGCAAAACATGAAGTTCATTAACTATTCGCGTGCGCTTATCAATGAAAATAAATGGCGTGCTGCCCGCTACGGTATCGATGGCAAAATGATAGATTTTGGTAAGGAAATGGAGGTAAACACCCGCTCGCTGATACTGGAACTGCTTGACTTTGTCGATGATGTTGTTGACGAACTTGGCTCACGCGACGACCTGCAATATGTACACAATATCCTGGAGCACGGCACCGGCGCCGACAGGCAACTGGGTATTTATCAGCAAAACAATAACTTTGCCGACGTGGTGGATTATATCACTTCACAAACTTTGAAGGGGTTGTAGTAGCCCCACCCAACGGCCCCTCCCAAACCCTCCCCGGAAGGGAGGGCTTAAAAATCAGTTACATGGCAGATCAAACGAAACTAATTATTTTTTTATCTATAAAACAAAAAGTCTCCCCTCCCGAGGGAGATTTAGAGGGGGCTTGCATATGAAACCGGAAATAAAAGTGGCCATACTTGACCTGTATGATGGGATAGCGAATGAAGGTATGCGCGGTTTCCAGGATATTTTGAAGCGATATAAAACCGAACATGATCTGAATTTAAGCTACCAGATCTTTGATGTACGCCGAAAATGCGAAATGGCCAACCTCAACTTTGATATTTATATATCAAGCGGCGGTCCGGGCAATCCGCTGGAAACGGAAGGTGCCGAGTGGGAGAAGAAATATTTTAACCTGGTTGATAAGCTGGAAGACCATAACCTGGCTAACAACAGCAACAAAAAACATGTGTTCTTTGTGTGCCACTCCTTTCAGCTGATGTGCCGTCATTACAAGCTGGGCGATATCAATATGCGGCGCTCCCCGTCGTTTGGCGTACTGCCGGTAAATAAAACTGAGCCTGGGTTAAATGAACCATTATTTGAAGGTTTAGCCGAACCATTTTATGCCGTTGATTCGCGCAGCTGGCAGGTGATCAACCCGGATGAAAAACGTTTTAAAGAGCTGGGCATGCAACTGGTGGCTATAGAAAAGGAACGCCCCCATGTTGATTTGCCCAGGGCTATGATGGCTATCAGGTATAACGATTATTTCTTTGCCACGCAGTTTCATCCGGAAGCCGATGCCGGGGGGATGAAAGGGATGCTGCTTCGCGAAGAAAAAAAGCAGGAAGTGATCAGCGAGCATGGCGAGGTTAAATACCGGGAGATGCTGGAACGCCTTGATGATCCGGATAAAATAACGTATACCCAGCATACACTCATCCCTAATTTTTTGGATGCAGCGGTTGAACGTGTGTTGGGGGTTGTATAGATAGAAATTATATTGGGTGTAGAAGGCCTGTCACCCTGAATAGGTAAAATCCATCGCCTCTGAAGGAAATATGACACATCCCTGCCGTCATGCCGAACTTGTTTCGGCATCCCACCGGATAAGTAGGCGATTTGCTTAGCAACTGGCTCAACCAGTGAGGTGCTGAAACAAGTTCAGCATGACGCAGTTTTTTTAACATATCATGGATAGCCTGTCGAAAGACGCGGAGAGGCCTGCCCACTATACTTCGACAAGCTACCCATGACAACTTAAAACGGGTGTCATGCTGAGCCCGTCGAAGCATGGTGGGTAGGCCTCTGCGCGCGAGTCTTCGACAGGCTCAGACTGACAGGCCCTCTTTTGTCATTTTACCTTCAGAGGCCACCGGATTTAAACACTCAGCATGACCCGTTTTATATGTCGCGTTGCTCCCGATTTAACCATAATTGCCAATGAACCCATCGATCAGAAAAACATTTAACCAAAACTTCAGCGAGGAAAAATATAACCAATTTCTGAATTGCCTTAATGAAGGATTAGGTGAGCCCGTTCCATTCCGCGTTGCGGAAACACCCATCTTTTTGACTGCCGATTTTCGAGATAAGCTCATAACCGCCGGCGATGATATTGTGGATACTATCCAGAGGACTGATTTTAAAGAAATTACCGAGCGGGCTATCCCCGATTTTTGGCGGGTAGCCAATGAAAATGATCATCCTCATTTTATCGCACTTGATTTTGGAATCTGTAAAGATGAGCAGGGTAATATCGTGCCCAAACTTATAGAATTACAGGGTTTTCCTTCCCTTTACGGTTTCCAGGTACATTTGGGCGATACTTACCGCACGGTTTATGATATCCCCAATGATGAAACCATCTTTTTTGGAGGATTGAATAAAGAAACCTATCCCGATCTGCTTAAAAAAACAATCGTAGGCCCTTATGAGCCCGATGAAGTTGTGTTGATGGATGTAAACGCCCCGGAGCAAAAAACTGCAGTTGATTTTTATCTCACACAAAAATACATTGGTACGCCGGTGGTATCGTTGAGCGACCTGATCCAGGATGGCAAAAAGCTTTATTATATGGCAGGGGATCAAAAGAAACTAATTAAGCGCATCTACAATCGCCTTATTTTTGATGAAATAGCCGGCGATCCGGATATTTTTACCAAAGTGGCCGATATCAGGCAGCCTCTTGAGGTTGAATGGATCACACACCCCAACTGGTTTTATCGCATCAGTAAATTCACTATGCCTTTTTTAACGGGCAGTTACATTCCCAAAACTCAGTTTTTGCACCAATTAGAACAAATCCCTGCCGATTTGGAAAACTATGTGCTTAAACCGTTGTTCTCCTTTGCAGGTCAGGGTGTAATTATAGATATTAGTAAGGGAGACATAGAGGCCATTGCGGATCCTGAAAACTGGATCTTACAGGAAAAGGTAAATTACGAACCTGTTGTGCAATCGCCGGAAGGCGGCGTAAAGGCCGAGATCAGGTTGCTTTATCTCTGGCCCGATGGGGATGAAAAACCCACACTTGCCATAAACCTTGCGCGGTTAAGCCGTGGAAAAATGATAGGCGTACGTTATAATAAGGATTATAAGTGGGTTGGCGGCACGGTTGCTTTTATGCCCCGTTAAACTTTGTACTAATTGCCCTGTCTGTACATATATATTAAATAATGCTTAATTTTGTCTTTATGAATATGCAACTCATCATTATCGCGATACTTTTTGCCGGCGCTGTTTTTTACATTGGCCGTATGATGTACAGGGCGCTTACTACTAAAAAAAGCTGTGGCGGCAATTGCAAATGCGGTGTTGATTTTTCAGGTATTGAACCCGGAAAAACCACCAAATAATGCTCAATTCCTATTTCATACAATCTTCATAAGTAACCCATACTTTTAATAAAGTAATTTCTCTTAATGTCATCAAGCAAGCAAGTTTTTCAGGCTGATAATCCCGGTAGGTGGAACCGTTTTAAATGGTTGAGCCGTATCCTACTGGCTGCATTGGTTATTGGTATTATAGCCGTTATCGTTACTATCCGTTCAACCTATTACCCCGAGCTTCCCAACCTTAACCCTGCTCCCAAAAAAATGACCAAAGAGGAGCTTGAGCAATTAAAAAGATCAACCAAGTTCAAATCGTTTAAAATACAAAAATCTGAAATAGAAGCACTTGAGAGGGCCAAAAAATTACACCAGCTTAAACAACCTAATAATAAAGACCGTATAAACGCCGCTTTTTATCGTGCCTGGGAACCACAGGCTTATAACTCGCTGGTGGTGAATATTGGCCACCTGGATATGGTAGTGAGCGAAGGCCTTTCTATAGTACCTAAAACTGATACCGTTGTAACCAAGCTCGATACCGGGCTGATGAACCTTAATAAAAAATACAACAAGCCGATCATTGTTTCACTGTCAAACTACGTAAACTACAACAACACACATGGTGGCTATGATACTAAAGATGTCGACCGTATTGTTAACAATAAAACACTCCGTAGCAATTTCATTAACAGCATAGTTAACTCGCTTACCAAAAATAAGCTGAAGGGTGTCAATGTTGATTTTGATGAGCTAAGGGACCGCAACAGTAAAAATTACATCGCCTTTCAAAATGAGCTTTATACAACCCTGCATGCCAAAGGTTTCCTGGTTACTCAAAACGTAGTGCCGGAGGATGAAAGTTTTGATATCACAAAGCTCCAGCATGTAAATGATTTCCTGTTCATCATGGCTATTGATGAACATTATGAAGCAACCAATGCCGGCGATCTTTCAAATCAGCGCTGGGTTGAACAAATCCTGGATGATGTATGTTCGAAAGTACCTTCAGAGAAAATAATTTTGACTTTTGCAGGCGGCGCTTATGACTGGCCGGAAAGTAGCGTGGGTAAATCCATCGGCTATCAGCAGGCGATAAGTACGGCCGAGGAACAGAAAAGCAAGATCACTTTTGATCCAAATTCGGCAAATTTACACTTCACTTATATGGACAAGGACAGCCTTGACCATACCATTTACTTTACAGACGCGGCAACAAACTTTAACGTAATCCGCATGGCCGACGACTGGGCCACCGGCGGCGTGGCTTTATGGCGCTTAGGTGCCGAAGATCCCCGTTTGTGGACATTTTTCCAGAAAAACCTGTCGATAGACTCATTGAAAAAAACAGGTGTGGATATGCGGAAACTTACATCTGTAGGTTTAAACAACCGTGTAAACGTTGACTATGATGGTGATGGCGAGGTGCTTGACCTCATTACCACGCCTACCACCGGGGTAATTGATGTAAAAATGGATACATCTACATTTACTATCCTCGATCAGCATTATATAAAACTTCCCACTAAATATGTGATCCGCAGGTATGGTTATGCCCCTAAGAAAGTAGTTTTAACTTTTGACGACGGCCCCGACCCCGATTTTACCCCACGTATTTTAGATATCCTTAAAGCCGAAAAGGTACCGGCAGCATTCTTTGTTGTGGGTTCCATGGCCGAAAAAAACATACAGTTATTGCGGCGCGAATACGAAGAAGGTTATGAAATAGGCAATCACACGTTTTTCCACCCCGATATTTCAACCATCAGCTTAAAAAGGGTGATCCTGGAGCTTAACTCCACCCGTAAGCTTATTGAATCGGTAACCGGCCGAAGCACTATCCTGTTCCGCCCGCCATTTAATGCCGATGCCGAACCGCAAACCCTTGCCGAGGTTATCCCGGTCGCTGAAAGCCGCCGTCAAAGCTATATCACCATTGGTGAATCTATCGACCCATGGGATTGGCAGCCCGGCGTAACTGCCGACAGTATCATCGCCCGCACCATAAGGCAAAAAGATAACGGATCGATGATATTACTGCATGACGCAGGAGGTGATACCCGTGAAGAAACCGTTAAAGCCCTTCCCGCTATCATTCATTATTTTAAATCGCACGGATACCAGTTTACTACTATTGCCGATGTGCTGGGTAAAACCAAGGACGACCTGATGCCGCCTGTTAAGCCAGATCCGAGCACAGGCATTTTCGGCCCTGCTTATGATGTTTTTATTCACGGTTATTACTATATCAACTGGGCGCTGATCTATATATTCCTGTCGGCTATATTCCTGGCTATTGGCCGCATTGTACTTATTGGCATTTTGGCTGTAAGGCAGCGAAGTGTGGATAAAAAATCCAAAAAGCTTGATCGCAATACCGATGTGATGCCTGCCGTGAGCATTATTGTGCCAGCCTATAACGAAGAGGTCAATGCAGTAGCAACAATACAAAGCTTGCTTAAAACCGATTATCCATCATTCGAGATTATTTTTGTTGATGACGGATCAAAAGATAAAACATTTGAGGTTGTAGAATCCGCCTATAAAGGTAATCCGCTCATCAAGATCCTAACCAAACCAAACGGAGGCAAGGCATCAGCATTAAACTTTGGTATAACCCATGCCCAAAATGATTTTGTGGTTTGTATTGATGCCGATACCCAACTTAAAACGGATGCCGTGTACCAGCTCATGACCTACTTTACCGATGAGGAAATAGGTGCTGTGGCCGGAACGGTTAAAGTTGGCAACGAAACCAATATCATCACCCGCTGGCAGTCGATAGAGTATATTACTGCGCAAAATATGGACCGCCGCGCGTTTGACCTCATCAATAGTATTACGGTTGTACCGGGGGCTATTGGTGCGTTCCGTAAATCGGCTATTTTCCGGGCCGGCGGGTTCACCTATGATACCCTTGCCGAGGATTGCGACCTAACCATGCGTATCCTGAAACAAGGCTACGTAGTGCGTAACTGCGCCGAAGCCATTGCTTATACCGAAGCGCCGGAGACGATAAACATGTTGCTTAAACAGCGTTTCCGCTGGAGTTTTGGCGTAATGCAAAGCTTCTGGAAAAACCGCGACGCCCTGTTTAACAAGAAATATAAGTTTTTTGGGATGGTGGGGATGCCAAACATCCTTATCTTCCAGATCATATTGCCGCTGTTCTCCCCTCTGGCAGATTTGATGATGCTATTCGCCCTGTTCGGTGAAAAACCCGAAAAGATGCTGCTTTATTACGTAGCATTTGTGGTGGTTGATTTTATCGTAGGTATCATCGCTTTCCGGATGGAAAAGGAAGACTACAAGAAACTCATCTATATCATTCCGCAGCGTTTTATGTGGCGGCAGTTAATGTATTACGTGCTGTTTAAATCACTGCGAAAAGCATTAAAAGGCGAACTGAGCGGATGGGGGGTGCTTAAGCGTACCGGTAATGTGAAAGTTGATGGTTCGGGCAGCAAAAAAGCACAGCCGATATATATGGTAATTGGCGTGGCGATAGTTACGGTGATTGTGTATTTGTTGTATAAGCATTATAGTTAAACGATAGCCTGTAGTTTGCAAATCATAGATTAAGTTTGCCGTGTAAGCTCATCGAAATTGAGAACCGACTAAAAACTTTAGTTCGTTACCAATTGTTTATATCTTTGTTAGAAAAGGCGTTATGGCAAAGTTAAAACGTTATACCGATTTTACTGATCTGAAGTTGACCGCCTCGGGCAATCAAAAGTCAGACATTGTTAATCTAAATAAAGTCAAAGAGTTGGAAAAATTCTTTGAAGTGCTAAGAAACAATGTAGTGGTAAAAAAAAAGCCATAATAAAAGTATAGCCATGGAGAATAGCTTCATTAATGACCTTATTAAGGTGTGTAAAGTATTAGAACATTATGGTATGAATATTTGATTGTAGGGGGAACTGCGGTAGCATTACACGGATATTTCCGGATTACAACTGATGTTGACGGAAAACCCAATGAAAAGCATGACCTTGATATTTGGTATAACCCAACCTATGAAAATTACTTCAATCTTCTCGAAGCGCTTAATCAATTAGGACTTGATACCACCCAATATAGAGAAGAGAACGCTCCCAATCCTAAGAAATCTTATTTCAAATTTGAAACAGGGAATTTTTCCTTTGATTTTCTTCCGGATATGTTGAGTTTGAAAAAATTTGGAGACTCCTTTAGAAAAAAAGAGATTGTTGATATAGATGGCACACCAATTTTTTTCATTTGCTATGAAGATTTGATAAGTGAAAAAAAAGAAAGCGGCCGATCAAAAGATCTCAATGACATAAACCAACTAAAAATCAGAAACCCGAACGGTGCCGGGCAAATCCCATAACAATTACAGCGAAAGCATCGCTATCAAAGTTTGGTTAACATCTTAGTTTGCAAACTACAGCCTTACTCCCTTTCAATCAAACAAACCGCATAAGCCACAACGCCTTCCTCCCTACCGATAAAACCCATTTGCTCGTTGGTAGTAGCTTTAATGGAAATATCTTCTTCGCTAATAGCCGCAGCTTCGGCTATATAGGTTTTCATTGCAGGGATATGCGGATTGATCTTTGGCGCTTCAAGGCATACCATAGCATCAATATTGCCAATAGTGAAACCTTTTTCTTTGATCAGAGCAACCACATGCTGCAAAAGGACCAGGCTGCTGATGCCTTTCCAGCGGTCGTCTTTATTTGAAAAGTGAAAGCCTATATCTCGCAGGTTTGCTGCACCCAGCAAGGCATCACAAATGGCGTGTAACAATACATCGGCGTCTGAGTGTCCGTAAGCGCCGGCATGGTGCTCAAGTTTAACTCCGCCCAAAACGAAGGGGTGATTTTCTTTTAACTGGTGTACATCAAACCCAAAACCTACCTTAATTTTACCCATTATCTTTTAGAAGCATTTGTTGTACCGCCAAAATTTGCCGATAAGGTGAAGCGCAAAGTATTGGCCAGGGCACTATTTTGCTGGCTGGCTGCCAGGTACGAAAAATCAAAATCAAAAACACTGTACTTAAACCCAATACCCATAGTAACATAATGCCTGTCGCCTTTTTTGGGGTTTTCATAAAAATAGCCTGCCCGTACAGCAAACTGTTTATTGTACCAATATTCAACACCCGGCGAAAAGCTGATCTCTTTCAACTCTTCACTGAAACCGCCCGGTGCATCGCCAAACGATTGAAAAAGACCCGCCGGTACCGATACATTATCATCCTTGCCTTTGATGATCTTACCATCCTGATCGCGCAGGGGCGGAGTTGGTACCAGCAGCTTATTGATATCAAAGGTTGCTGTAAACTCATTAACATCATCTAACTGCCAGGTGTTAGCCACCCCTAATTTCAGGTTGGCCGGCAAAAAATACTTATTACCCACATCGCTGTAGCTGATTTTTGTACCAATATTTGAAATGTGTGTTCCAAAAGCAAAAGTATTGCCGTCGCCATAAGGCGCCGTGTAGTATAGTGAAACATCTGCAGCAAAGGCATTGCCGGCTTTTGCCGCCTGGCTCGAGCCGGTAGCAAACGAGATACTTGATATATTGGAATGAATATACCGGGCAGTAAGGCCCAGTGAAAAGTTATCGCCAAACTTACGGGCAAATGAAACATCTAACGAATACTCGTTTGGTGTGTAAGTACCCTGATCGTTTGTGTTATCGTCGGTAAGCTGAATGGAACCATAATTAAAATACCTGAGCGAAGCGCCTATTGTATTCCGCTCATCAATTTTATGGGCATAGCTCAGGTATGATAAGCTGATATCAGGAACAAGGTGCCTTAACCAGGGGCTATATGATACAGATAACGCATCATTACTTTCTAAAAATGCAAGCTTTGACGGATTCCAAAAATTCGCATTTACATCGGGCGACAAAGCCACGCCTGCATCCCCCATAGCCCCCGAACGCGAATCAGGTGAAATATTTAAAAAAGGGACTTCGGTGGGAATTGCATTGATATTACTTCCGTTAGGATTTGTTTGCGCAGCTGCAGCAAGTGGCAACAAAAATGGGGTAATAATAGCAAGGCCTCGAAATGTAAAAAACTTCATTTGTAGGAGTTAGGTTTTAACAATTTGTATTTTATAACTATGGGACCATGACTTGCTTTACATTTTCAAGTCCGCACTTTTTGCTGAAAGTTAAATCAAAAATTTAAATCAACGCAACTAATTTCATTAATTTTTCGTTAAAACCCCTGATAATTGTAGTATTTATTTCTAAATAATGGTTCATTAGCATAAGCACTGTATCCATTTTTTTATAAATTTACCACTTAATATAACTGTAAAAATATGAAAATACTTTTTACTAAAACTGCTCTGGGATTGTTGGCTTTAGGTGCCGTGATGAGTAGCTGCAGTAAACGTGAGCAATCGCAAAAAACGGGTATAACTTATAACGATAAAAACAACGGCGGTTATGAGCGTTTCAGGCAAAGCCATCCGTCTCCGGGACCCGGCCTCGTGCCAATTGAGGGTGGTACTTTTGTTATGGGCGGCAGTGCCGATCAGGACATAACTTACGATTATAATAATGTACGCCGCAGGGTTACCGTTCCCTCTTTTTACATGGACGAAACCGAAGTATCAAACCAGGATTGGCTTGATTACCTGCATTGGATAAACATTACTTTTCCTCAGGACCACGAGTTATATTACAATGCGGTGCCTGATACATTGGTTTGGCGCCATCCCTTATCTTATAATGAGCCATATGTAGATAACTACCTGCGCCATCCTGCTTTTCAGGATTATCCTGTTGTAGGCGTGACCTGGGACCAGGCACAGGATTATTGCTCATGGCGCACCGACCGTACCAACGAAAACATTTTACGCGAAACAGGAAAAATGGTGGCATGGAAAGATATGGGCAAAAAAGGTGGCGGCGGTGATGCCGGCATTGCAGCGAACGGACAACCTTTTAATACTGATATTTACCTGAACGGCCAGATGACCGGAGCTGGCATCGATGGTAAAAAAATGATGCCTAACCTGAGCCCTAATGCTCAAGCGGGTACAGGAAAGGGCGGCAAAGCCGTTAGGCCTGTACGTATGGAAGACGGGATCCTTAAGCAAGCATATCGTTTACCATCAGAAGCCGAATGGGAATATGCAGCATTGGCGCTTGCAGGAAACACCCAGTTTGAAAACATTGATGACGGCAAAATATATACCTGGAACGGCATGGGTGTACGTTCGGCAAAAAGCAAAACCCGTGGCTTGATCATGGCAAACTTTAAACGCGGCAACGGTGACAACGCCGGTGTTGGCGGTTACCTGAACGATAAGGCAGACATTACCGCCCCTGTACGTTCATATGCACCTAATGATTTTGGCTTATATAACATGGCAGGGAATGTTAACGAATGGGTTGCTGATACCTACCGTCAAACCTCATTTGAGGAGTTTGAAGATTTTAACCCTTTCCGCGGTAATGAGTTTTCAAACAAACGCCTTGCAGATCCAAGCAAAGGACTTTATGCAAAAGATAAATACGGCAAGCCAATCAAAGACCCTGCACATGCTAATAAGAAGCTAAAATACAGCGAACTTTTAGCTTTACAGCAACAGAGTACAGTCGCGCAAAGCGCCAATCCAAACGCGGCGCCGCTTGCAACAACTCCCCAAACAGGTTCATTACCAATTGATTCATTACTGCCTAAAAACTCGGGTAAAGCTTACAACCCGGATGCGAGGGGCGAAAAAGACGAGGTTAACAAAGCTCTTTACGGCACAACCACGCTGGTTAACGACCACTCTAAAGTATACAAAGGTGGATCATGGAACGATATGGCGTTTTGGCTAAACCCTGCTACCCGTCGTTTTATGGATCAGGACGAGGCAAGTGCTGAGGTTGGCTTCCGCTGCGCAATGACCTTAGTTGGCGCTCCTGAAATTAACCCTAATGGCAAACCACATTATCCGGTTAAAAAAGCTAAACCGTTTAAAACAAGATAATTTCGATAATAGATATTTGAAATAAGGCCTTTCAGTAATGAGAGGCCTTATTCGTTTTAAAGTTTTATCTATCCATCAATCGGCTCAACCCACTGGCTTCGCCAGGCCGGGGCTTCGAAGGGATCGGCAAAGTACTGTGTTTCATGTATTACCTTGTCCTCACGAAACTCCATAATGCTTACCGTATAAGCCTGCTGCTCCTGATAGTTAATAGTATATTCCGTGACCCAGGTATCGCCTTTTCCCAAAATCCTCCTGATACGAAAACCCGATGGCCTACCCGGATGATGTCCGCGCAAGGCCTGTAAATTATTGCGTCCAAAAATTCGTTCGCCTGATTGAGGATAATCACAAATAACGTCATCATCGTAAATGTCATGCTCTGCGTTTATGTCCCCGGCTGCCGAGGCTTGCCAGTGGGCATTCAGGGCTGCAAGTATTTGTTGATCGTTCATGGTGTTTTTAATATCTTGAATTTTAGGTTGATAACAAAAAATCCCGGTGAATATTAATCACCGGGATATAAATAGATCAAAAGATATAATTACTGTTAATAGCCTTCATTTTGTACCAGGTTTTTATTAGCATTCATTTCCTGCAGAGGTATTGGAAACACTAATTTTGGTGAATTATATGGTAATGAAGCAACATTTTGTTTAAGACGTTTTGCATCATGCAAAAAGAAACCACCTTCAAACGCCAATTCTAATCTCCTTTCTTTTAAAATTTGCGCAAGAGTAACTGTTGCAAGAGGATCCAAATGAGCTCTTGTTCTTATAACGTTGATATCTGCTACAGGGGTAGCTCCTGTAGATGTACCTAATCTGAAATTTGCTTCAGCACGAATAAGATAAAGTTCGGCCAAACGTATAACCCGTACGTTTCCATACAAATTATCAAATTTATCTACCCTTAGCGATCCGTCCGAATCCTCATTATACACTGATAAACGGTCATCGCCTTCTTCAAATTCATCAAGAAAACTATCTTTCAAATAAATATCGCCGCGACCGCCATAATCAGCTGATCCATAAAAGGTGTTTAAATCGTTAATCCCTTGCTGAGCGGTAACCTGTATAGCAAATATATCTTCAGAGGTATTATCAACATGTGCTGCATTTTGATTCGGAAAAGGAAACTCATCCGCATAGTTGGCAACTAAACTATAAGCACCACTACTAATTACTTTGGTGGCTTCCTGCGCGGCTTTAGCATATAGTCCTTGTTGCAGGTAAATACGTGCGAGGATTGCTGATGCTGCATAACTGTTTGCATAAAATGAAACGCTTGTACCAGCCTTAGCTTCCGCATCTGTAAGATCGGAGATAGCTTGTGCATACACAGCAGCGACTGTTGCCCGGGCAGGATATGAACCAGAATTGACTTCGGTTGTGGGTGTTAAAACTATAGGCACAGCCAAATTTGTATTAGGGTCACCATCGTTCCATGATTTACCAAATAAACGTGCCATGTCAAAATACGTAAGGCCACGTAAAAATTTGGCTTGTCCCTCAACCGAATTCTTATTTGCTGCCGAAACCTTGCCAAGGTTTGCCAGTACGTTGTTTGCCTGGTTATTTATACGATAGGCATCAAGCCATAATGAATTCACATAAGCATTATTAATGGGGATTTGCTGACTTACCATCTGCGTAAGCTCCTGATAGGTGCCTGCCCAATCTATTACGCTTTGGGTTGCCATTAAATCCGGCATTAAAAAGATATCTCCTCCGTACACAAATGACAAACCAGCGCGGTTGTAGGTACCTACTAATGTACTCTGTACATCCTTTTCGGTTTTTATAGCCTCTCCTGATTCTATATAATCAAACGGCTTAAGTTCCAATTGTTTTTTGCAGGCCCCGGTTGTAATAACAATACCCAAGCCAACAATTAATTTAATATATAATGTAAATCTTTTCATTTTTTTAGCTTTTAGTTATTACAGACCTATGTTTACGCCAAAAGTGATTGTACGGGGCTGAGGCGCTGAATAAAAGTCGACACCAAGATTGATATTACTGGCCTGATAGTCTGAATTCACTTCCGGATCCCAACCCTTGTACTTAGTTATCAGAAATAGATTGTAAGCATTTACAAAAACACGGGCCCTGTCTATTTTTATTTTCGACAAAATGTTTTTAGGAATATTATAACCTAATGCCACCGTTTTTAAACGAACATATGAACCTCCCGATAAATACCGGCTTGACGCATTGGCACCATTTGAATAAAACAACCGAGGCTCGGGAACATCAGTAATATCACCCGGCTTATTCCAGTACGCCAATTGATCAAGTGTCTGGTTATCAAATCCATTACTTCCATTATCGCTCATGTATTGGCCGGCGCTATTGAAGATCTTATTTCCAAATGAACCCTGAAAAGTAAATGCAAGATCAAATCCTGCGTATGACAAAGTATTGGTTATACCGCCAGTAAACTTAGGAGTTGGATTACCCAAAACAACACTTTCAGCTTTATTATAATCATTGGTTTTGGTGCGGTCTATTACCTTACCATTAGCGTCATGAGTGTTAGTCCAATATAAAGCATCACCATTCGCCGGATCTACACCAGCGTATTCAGGTCCATAAAATACACCTATAGGCTGCCCTTCTATTACCCTGTTTAAGTCATTGGTACCAATGATCAACTTATTCACATCTGTAACCACGTTTTTATTGTAAGCAATGTTAAATGCTGTCGACCATTTAAATTTACCGACAAAATTGTCCGAAGATATAGTTACCTCATAACCCTGGTTGTAAAGTTTACCAATATTTTGAGTTTGGGTAGCAATGCCTAATGTTTGTGGAACATTTACGTCAAGTAATAAGTCCCGGGTATTTTTTCTATAATAATCGAAAGTAGCTGTTAACCGGTTATTGAAAAAACCAAGCTCAAGGCCCGCGTCAATCTGTGCTGTTGTCTCCCATTTCAAGTTAGGATTAGCTAACTGATAAAAGCGCTGTCCTGGAACTCCATTGTAACCGGCATCACCCGCAAATAAGCCAAGAGCAGCATAGTTAGGAATTTCGGCATTACCGGTTAAACCATAACTCACTTTGAGTTTTAAATTGCTTAAAGACTTCGAATCTTTTAAAAAGTCTTCCTGACTTATCACCCAACCTGCAGAAGCCGCCGGATAAAAACCATACCTGTTATTTTTGCTAAACCTTGAGGAGGCATCAGTACGTGCACTTGCAGATAACAGGTATTTATTTTTGTACGCATAATTTGCTCTGGCAAAATAAGAAACGAAACTATATTCAGACTGTGATGAATATCCTCCGGATTTTATCGCAGCAGAAACAATCTGTTTGTAAGCATCTGACGGAAATTGAGTTCCCTGAATATCATTACCCATATAATGATTGTATTCATAACTTGTACCTAAAGTAGCATCTAAGCTATGGTCTGTTCCGAATAAGGTTTTATATGAGAAATAGTTATTTATAGTATAGTGAACTATGCTGGTATTGGTATTTTCCCCAAACCCGTTTGCCTGGCTTGTATTCCTGAATGTTGCAACCCCCGAATAGTTATCCTCATTTTGATTTGTTTGATCAATACCAAACTCCGATCTGAAAGTTAAGCCTTTTGCTATTTGCAGGTTTCCGTAAATATTTCCTAACGTTCTGTAAATGTTGGTATGAAAATAGGCATTATCAACGTTAATTAACGGATTGTAGTAAACCGGATAATTACTCGAAGCCCCGGGAGGCGTACCGCTCAACAAGCCGCTGCGAGGGTCAATAACAGGTGTTACAGGTGATAACGCAACAACTTGTAACGGAGTGCCGAAAGAGTTATCGTTATCAACACGCTTATTCAATGAGTGAGTAAAATTAAAATTCATACCCACATCAAGGTTTTTATATAGCTTGGTGGTCAAATTTAATCTGCCCGACGCACGAGTGAAATTATTCCCTTTCAAAATACCGGTTTGATCAAGATACTGGCCGCCTATATAATAGGTCGTTTTTTCACTACCACCGGAGATATTTAAGTCATATTGTTGTTGGGGAGCATGTTGAAATGCCTGCTTTTCCCAATCAGTATTGTTTTTAGACCAATCTGTGCTTCCTGCCGAGTACCTTGTAAATCTACTTTCAGTAAATGCTTTTTCATCAGCAATCGCATCTTCAACAGTAGCGTAATCAGGATTATCAGGATCCTGGTTTAAAAAATCCTGCTTACCTGCACCTTCCGCAGCGCGTTCAAACAATGCAAGCCATTGAGTGGTATTTAGGAATTTTCTATGCCTGGAAGGGTTGCTTGTTCCCCATTGTGCCGTGAAATTTACTTTCGCATCTCCTGCTTTACCTTTTTTTGTAGTAATTAATAAAACACCATTGGATGCTCTTGCGCCGTATATCGCTGATGCTGATGCATCTTTTAATATTTGCACGGATTCTACATCATTGAAATTAATATCTGCAAGTGGATCTGTAGCTGCTGAAGTAGTTGATATATCACTACTTGTTATAACAATTCCATCAACTACAACTAATGGCTGATTGCCCGCAGTTATAGACGCGTTACCACGAATACTGATTTTAATGCCCTGGCCAAGTTTACCGTTATTAGCCTGGATATTTACACCTGCTGCCTTACCTTGAATGGCCTGCTCAAGCGTTGTAACCGGTGTGTTCTGTATTTCTTTTGAACTAACTGTCGCTATAGATCCTGTAATAGCCTGGCGTTGTTGCGTACCATAACCAACTACCACTACTTCAGTAAGCTGCTTAGAATCACTTTCTAATTGTGCATTAATTACAGACCCGGTAATGGTCAGTTCGGCTGGCTTAAACCCCAAAAATCTAAAAGCCAAAACTTTGGCGGTAGCCGGCACACTTAATTTGTAACTGCCATTAATGTCGGTTTGGGTGCCCAATCCGGTTACGCCTTTTACGGTTACGCTTACTCCCGGTAAGAGCGAGCCGTCTTTCTGGTCGGTTACTTTACCTGTAATAACCCGGTTTTGAGCAAAACCCATAGCCATACAAGAAAACAGTAACATGACTGTTAGTAGATGTTTCTTCATAAAAGTTAATATTGTTAATTAAGAAAGTAAGTTCGTAAAAAAAATGTGCAGAAACAACAAAAGCCTTAAAATTACGTTAAGTTCATTGCAAAAATGTTATTATCGCATATTTAAGCTATAACACTAAGTTAAAACGACATTAAGATTTGCCCTTTTTCAACTTTATCTCCTGATTTTATTAATATCTTTTCTACAACAACATCGGCTGGCGATTTGATAATATTTTCCATTTTCATGGCTTCAAGCACAAAGAGGTTATCACCTTTTTTTATGATATCTCCTTTATTTACAAATACTTTCAAAACCAAACCCGGCATAGGGGCCTTTATTTCGCTAACCCTGGCACTGTTTAAATCACTAAATCCAAGCTTATCAAGTAATATATCAAACTGGTCTTTAGCGGTAATATGATAAATATGATTATTAACCTTTATTTCAGCTGTTTTTTCGTCACCGTTAAAATTAACTATCTCGACATTGTATGAGCGGTTATTTTCAATAACATGATAGATTCCCGGCCTTAACTGTTTAATATCGGCTTCACTTTTAACCCCGTTAATAAGTAAGCCTGCCGTAACGGTTCTTTCAGCTTCAATACTGTAACGGTCATTAATACTCAATTTATACATAGGATTTAGATTGGAGGATAAGTGGTTTATATATTATTTGTTTAGGGGATTGGTATAAAGCTAAACATATTATATAAAAGCTGAAAGCAAAGTGCAAAAAAGCTTATAGCTTAATATTAATATTATTCAATTGCTTTATATAAAACCTTAATAAACCCTGTATACTTTCACTTGCAATACAGCAACGAGTAAATTCCATCCCCAATAGTGTTAAAAGGTATGGAAAGCTGCGGATAAGAGCAGCTCCTATTGAGTAAAAATATACTGAATTAAATTCGCACCCATTTTCAAAGCTTTTTGGCGGGCTTCCTGGGTGTCTCCGGCATAGGTACCATAATCCTCCCAGCCATTGCCTAAATCGCACTCATAAGTATAAAAACAAACCAGTCTGCCTTTATATATCAAACCAAAACCCTGAGCGCGCTTACCATCATGTTCATGAATTTTGGGCAGGCCGTTCGGGAAGTCATATTTTTGATGGTAGATGGGGTGATTAACCGGTAGCTCAACAAAATCAAGCTCAGGGAACACCTTCTTCATTTGCGGGCGAATATATTGGTCGAGCCCGTAATTATCATCGATATGCAAAAAGCCCCCGCCGGTGAGGTATTTACGCAGGTTCCGGGCTTCCTGATCGGAAAAGATCACGTTGCCATGCCCTGTCATAAAAGTGAAAGGATAATTAAATAAAGAAGCACTGCCTACTTCAACCACCTCATCGTCATCATCAAAATTGGTTTTGAGGTTTTCGTTACAGAATTTGATCAGGTTAGGTAAAGCCGTACGGTCGCCATACCAATCACCGCCGCCGCTGTATTTAAGGCGGGCAATTTTATAGGCAGGCGCGTTAAAGCTGCTCATGGTTATAGCCGCGAATAAAACAACCAACGCTACTACCTTTCTCATATCCTGTTTAAAAAGTTTATCTCAAAACAAGCCTCTAATGCGGCGGTTTCCGTACGCAGGCGACTTGTACCTAAAGATATTGGTTTAAACCCGTTGTGCAAAGCCTTATCAATTTCAGCCGGAGCAAAATCCCCTTCCGGGCCTATCAATATTAAATAACGGCCTTGCGGGGTTATTTCGTCTTTCAGATTGAATTTCTCTCCAGGCTCGCAATGGGCAACAAATTTTTGCCCCTCAAAAGGTTTATCAAGTAGCTGATTTAGCGTTACCGGCTCATGTAATATGGGGTGATAGGCTTTAAGGGATTGCTTGATAGCTGCTGTAATAATCTTGTTCAAGCGTTCAACCTTAGCTTCCTTGCGTTCTGAGCGTTGGGTAATGATTAATGATACTTCATCAATACCTATTTCTGTAGCTTTCTCTAAAAACCATTCCAGGCGCTCGATATTTTTAGTCGGCGCCACCGCGATGTGAAGATATTGGTTACGTTTTTCAAATTCGGTGGTTACCGATGTTATTTTTAGAATGGTACGTTTTGGATGGGCATCATGGATCCGGGCGGTATATAAGCCTCCCCTTCCGTCAATTAGCTGCACTTCATTGCCTGCTTCGAGGCGCAGCACACGTATAGCATGCTTGCTTTCCTCTTCGCTCAGAAAGTATTGTGGATGTGAGGCGTCAATATCAGGTGTATAAAAAAGTTGCATTATGAATAAGCAGATTAATGTAAATCTACTGCATCTTCTTCATTTATCAGTAATTCGAGTTTAACTGATTCAATATTTTGGTCGGACTTTTTCAATACAGTGATATTGTACCCGTTCGATTCTTTCTGCTCGCCTACATCGGGGATCTTTCCGAAGATATCACCAAGCCAGCCCGATACGGTATCAAAGTCGCCATCTTCAGGTAAATCATGCGGTAAATGCTCGTTCACATCGTAAATAGATGCAAGGGCATTAACTATAAACTCTCGCTCATTTACCTTTTCAACAATTGGCTTTTCTTCATCATACTCATCCTGGATCTCGCCAACCAGTTCTTCTACAATATCCTCCAGCGTAACCATACCGGCGGTACCGCCAAACTCATCAAGTACAATAGCTATCTGGATACGCTTTTGCTGCAATTCGGCCATCAGATCGTTGATCTTTTTGGTTTCGGGGATGAAATACGGTTTACGGATAATATCTTTCAGTACGATTTCCTCGTTCCGGGCCAGCAAAGGCAAAATATCTTTGGCGTGTACAATACCGATGATCTTATCTATCACATCGTCATAAACCGGCATCCGCGAATAACCTTCGTTGATGATCATGTCAAGCAGCTCTTCTTTTGTTGAAGCGATATCCACCCCCGAGATTTTGGTACGCGGTACCATGATGTTTTTTACCACCCGCTCGTTAAAATCAAACACGTTCTGGATAAGTTCGTGCTCATTTGAATCAAGTGCACCAGTCTCTTTACCTTGCTCCAACAGGTATTGCAGTTCTTCCGAACTATGATGGGTTTCACTGCCTTCAACGGTGCTTATACCCAATAATTTCAGAATGAAATTTGCAAAATTATTAAGCACCCATATAAATGGCCTGAAAACCACAAAGAAGAACCTGAGCGGCAATGAAACAGCCATCACTGTACGTACCGATTTCTGGATAGCTAACGATTTAGGCGCAAGCTCACCAAAAACTATGTGCATGATGGTAATAAAGCTGAAAGCCAGGATATGACTGGCCGTAATATAACCGGGAGAAAGGGTTATGCCCACGCTCAGGAAAGCGCGGATCACGATGTTGGTGGCAACCTCCTCGCCCACAACACCGAGGGCCAGCGAAGCAATGGTAATACCCAGCTGTGTGGCAGCCAGGTAACCATCTAAATTATGCAATATGCCCCGGGCAACTTTGGCTACGCCGCTGCCGCCTTTGGCCCTAATTTCAATTTGCGAACCCCGAACCCTTACCATGGCAAACTCCGCGGCTACGAAAAAGCCATTGAGTAAAACCAAAAATATGGTAGCGAAAATATAAAATAAACTAATCTCGTAATGTGCGGGGTCCATTTATTTATGATTGATACACAGGGAACGTAGACTTGTACAGCTCCAAACTCTCGTTTATCACTTTATGTGCATAACGTACACCTAACAAATGTTCGATGGTTACGTTTTTGCCTTCTAATTTTTTGTAGTCTTTAAAAAAGCGAACAATTTCGGTCATGGCATGCGGAGGCAGCTCATTTAAATCGTTGATGTAATTTACCGACATGTCATTTTTAGCTACAGCTATGATCTTATCATCCTGTTCGCCATTATCAACCATGTGCATTACGCCTACGACTTTAGCCTCAATGATAGACATTGGGAAAACATCAATTGAGCAAAGTACAAGGATATCCAAAGGATCTTTATCATCGCAATAAGTTTGAGGGATAAAGCCGTAGTTAGCCGGATACATTACAGATGAAAATAATACACGATCGAGCTTCAGCAAGCCCGATTCTTTATCAATTTCATATTTCGCTTTTGATCCTTTTGGAATTTCAATAATAGCGTTTACTATTTCAGGGATATTATCACCTGGTGAAACCTGGTGCCATGGATGCAGAGTACTCATTTATCTTTATTATATAGTATATAAAATTATTAACTAATCTATTTTTTCGCTTTTTTCACGAAGTTTCTTTTTAACATAAGCAATAACAAGCGGAATTGTTGTAATTACAATCAATCCCAGTACAATGTATTGCAGATAATCCTGCAGTTGAGGGAACCTTCGCCCTAAAAAAAAGCCGCCCAGCGTAAATACACATACCCAGGCCACGCTGCCTATAAGGTTATAAACTGAAAATCTTTTAATATCAACCTTAACAACTCCTGCAAATATAGGAGCAAATGTTCTAACAATAGGGAAAAATCTCCCTAAAATAAGTGCCATCCCCCCATGTTTGTTGTAAAACTCACTGGCCAGCACTACGTACCGCCGCTTAAAAAACAGTGAGTCGTTTTTATTGAATAATACCGGCCCTGTTCGGTAACCAAACCAATACCCGGTAAAATTACCTAATACTCCGGCACCTATCAATGACAATACCAGGGTAGTTATAGAAACATCAACTTTACCCGCGGCACACAATAAACCAGCCATAAACAGCAGGTAATCGCCGGGCAGAAAGAAACCAAAGAATAAACCGGTTTCAGCAAAAACAACAATAAGCAAGAGATAAAAACCACCCCTGCTTATTATGGATTGTGCGTCAGTTAAATTTTGAAGGTATTCCCAGAAACTTTCCATTCAGTATATCTGTAAAACTACAAATATTATATCAATTTGCAGTTATCAATACCGATTATATGAAACGGGCTATAAGATCGGGATAAACACCAATAAGGATTGTAGCGAGAGCTGAAAGTGCAAATACTACTTTATAATAAACCGGCACAGTAAGCTCTGCACGTTCGTCGGTACGGAAGTACATGGCGATGATAACCCTGAAATAGTAAAAGATACTAATGATAGCGTTAATCACAGCTATAATAACTAAACCGATATGATAACGGCTTACCGCTCCCGAAAACATGAAGAATTTACCGATGAACCCAGCAGTAAGCGGGATCCCCGCCAATGAAAGCATGGCCACTGTTAACACCAATGCCAGGAACGGGTTCTTTTTGCCGAGACCGTTAAAGCTTTCAAAATTGTCGCTTCCGTTTTGTTGCTGTACTAATATTAAACCGCCAAATGCGATAATTGAAGCTATAGAGTATGCCGTAGCATACACAAATACCGAGTTACCGGATGCAGCCCCTAACGATACAATAGCAAATAACAGGTACCCTGCATGTGAGATACTTGAAAATGCCAGCATCCTTTTAAAGCTTTGCTGATATAATGCGGTGATATTACCTATAAATAAGGTGATAATAGTAATTACAAGTATTATCGGTGTCCAGAAGTCGGATAATGGTTGGAAACAGGCAGAGAACAAACGCAGGAAAGCTGCGAACCCCGCTGTTTTAACTACGGTCGACATGAAAGCCGTAATCAGCGTAGGCGCACCTTCGTATACATCCGGTGTCCAGAAATGAAAGGGGGCTGCACCTACTTTAAAACATAAGCCTACAATAATGAGGACTATGCCCGTGTAAAACATAGGGTCGATATGTGGATGGTTAATTACATACTCCCTGATTGCATCCATATTGAATGAACCAGATGACCCGTATAACAGCGCCATCCCAAACAGCAGGAAACCGGTTGAAAAAGCACCCATCAAAAAGTATTTCAAAGCTGCTTCATTTGAAGCGAAATCGCTCTTTTTAATACCCGCCAGGATGTATAAGCTCACCGACATGATTTCGATGCCGATAAACAGCATCACCAAATTATTGAAAGATACCATTACAATTATACCTGTCAGCGAAAACAGGATAATGGCATAATATTCGGCGGTATGCCTGCTGATTCGCTCAAAGTATCCTTTTGACAGTAACAGGATGAGTATGGTAGATATAATGGTAACGCTTGAAAATACAACAGAGAAATTGTTGAACAGCAGCATGCCGGTATAAAGCGGTTCGGCCGTATCTTTTGAAGTCCATTGGCAAATTGCAAAACCTAAAGCCGCCAGTAACCCTATAACAGTAACGGGCAGCAAAGCCTTTTGCGCTTTATATAACCCTAAATACAGCAGCACTATAGGTAAAACAGATATGATGATTATAGTATTCATTCTTTTCTTTAAAATCTTAAACCTACATTGTAAACTTTGAACCTATCTGATTTACCAGTTGCGTTACCGCAGCCTCAGAAATATGCAGAATAGGCTGAGGATAAATGCCTAATACAATAACCAGGGCACATATGATACACAACGTTAACTTTTCAGTACCACTAACATCAGCAAAAGTAGCTGTAAGCGGGTTGGTTTCGCCCTGCATTACATTTTTGTAAAGGCGTAACATGTAAACCGCGCCAAATATAATGGTTAAGCCGGCCACAGATGCCAATGCCAGGTTTACATAGTGTTGTACGCTAAAATCAAACACACCTTTCAGTAGCAGGAACTCACCAATAAAACCATTGGTAAGGGGTAAGCCTACAGTACCTAATAATATAATCAGGAAACCTATTGCAAATTTGGGCGCTACCTTCGCGATACCACCAAGCTGATCTATCTCACGGGTGTTTAGCCTGCGGCTGATGATGTCCCAGATAAAGAACATACCAACAACGTTAATACCGTGGTTGAGCATCTGGATCATGGCCCCCTGAACACCGGCAATGTTCCAGGCAAAAATACCCGCAGCAATCAGGCCAACGTGTGCTATTGATGAATAGGCCACCAGGCGTTTTCCGTCTTTTTGTTTAAAGGCGATAATAGAAGCATAAACTACACCTATAACCCCAAGGATCATGGCCAACGCCTGGAAATGATAAAAGCCAAGCGGGGCATTAGGGATCATCCAGCGGATAGCACCGTAAATACCCATTTTAAGCATGATACCCGATAACATCATGGTACCGCCTGATGGGGCTTCGGTATAAGTATCCGGCTGCCAGGTATGAAAAGGGAACAAAGGCATTTTGATAGCAAAAGCCAGGAAAAATGCCCAGAAGATCCAGCTCTGGTGTTTAACATCCAAAGTCATTTTGTAAAAGTTATGGATGTCAAATGTTTTATCAGGCGATTGCAGGTACAGGTAGATGATGCCAACCAGCATAAACAGCGAACCCGCAAAGGTGTAAATGAAAAACTTAATGGTAACGCGGATGCGGTTTTCGCCTCCCCAAAGAGCACAAATGAAGTAGATCGGGATCAACGCCGCTTCCCATCCAACGTAAAACAAAAATCCGTCGAGAGCGGTAAATACAACCAGCATACCAGCCTGCATAAATAAAATGAGGCCATAAAAAGCACCTTCGTTTTTATACTGATGCTGATAGGTTGTTAAAATAATTAATGGTACAAGCACGGTGGTCAACAAAACCAGGATCATGCTGATCCCGTCGATACCGGCACTGAAGTAAATTCCAAAACTGCTGATCCATGGCGCATCAATTACAAACTGGGTTGATGCATCCGGAACAAACTTGCTTAAAAATATAAGCGCTATTACCAGTTGGGCAACAGAGAAAAATAATGCAGCATGTTTAGCTATCCCGTTTTTAAGCAGGGCAGTTATAACAGCGGCAACTATTGGCAAAAAAAGTAATATACTAACGGTCATTTTTATGTTGCTAAACGCTTATCGTTTATATTTTAGTTAATCCAAATACGCTATACACTAATACCGCGATAATTCCCAGTACCATTACAAATATGTAGAACCCTACGTTACCGGTTTGCAGCAGGCGCAGGCCTTTACTGGTTTCAATTGTTCCTTTACCAATCCCGTTCACCAAACCATCTATACCTAAACGCTCAATGATGTTATAGAAGAAGGTTGAAAGCCAGTCGAGTGGTTTGCGAACAATCAAGTCATAAAGTTCATCAAGGTAAAACTTATGGTATGATAAGCTGGTCAACGCAGGGCGTTCCTCTGTATCTGCAACCGGTACGCTGCCATTTTTGGCATATTTCACATATGCATAGGCCATAGCCGCAAAAGCCAATGCTACCGAGGTACCCATCAATGCATACTCAAGTGATTCGGACAAATGATGTTCGCCCAAAATCTCATTTGATTTTTTGAAAACAGGTTCAAGGAAATGTGCCAGTTCATGGTGTCCGTGCAATACTTCCGGCACACCTATAAAACCGCCTACAATTGAAAGAATAGCTAACACGATAAGCGGAATAGTCATTGTTGGAGGCGATTCATGCAAATGATGCTCCTGCTCATGTGTACCACGGAATTTTCCGTAAAATGTAAGGTACATCATCCTGAACATATAGAATGAAGTTAACATAGCGGTTAATACACCTACAGCCCAAAATATAGGGCTATGCGCGTAAGCATGCGCCAGGATCTCATCTTTTGAAAAGAAACCTGCCAACGGCGGAATACCTGCAATTGCAACAGTACCGATCATCATGGTGGTGAAAGTAGTTTTGATCTTGCCTTTCAAGCCGCCCATTTTACGCATATCCTGCTCACCACTCATGGCGTGGATCACTGACCCTGCACCAAGGAATAATAAAGCTTTAAAGAAAGCGTGTGTTAACACGTGGAAGAAAGCACCTGTATAAGCACCAACACCCAGGCCTAAAAACATATACCCCAATTGAGATACTGTTGAATAAGCCAATACCTTTTTAATATCTGTTTGCGTTAACGCGATAAGTGCTGCAATAAGAGCCGTGGCCAAACCTACATAAGCAATGATCTCCATTGTATCCGGAGATAAAGTGTAGAATATGTTTGACCGGGCAATCATATAAATACCGGCTGTAACCATGGTAGCAGCGTGGATCAAAGCCGAAACCGGAGTTGGACCGGCCATCGCATCTGGCAACCAGGTAAACAACGGCAACTGCGCAGATTTACCGCAGGCGCCAATGAATAGTAAAATGGTAATGATAAACAGTGGACCAGCGCCTGATTTCATAACAGCTGCCTTCGGGAAGATCTCTGCAAACTGGATACTACCGAAAACATAAATAATGGTGAAAATGCCTAACAAAAAGCCAAGGTCACCGATGCGGTTCATTACAAACGCTTTCTTCGCTGCATCTGCATAATCAGGATTGGTAAACCAGAAACCGATCAACAGGTATGAGCATAAGCCCACGCCCTCCCATCCAATAAACATGATGAGGTAGTTTGAACCTAAAACCAGCAATAGCATGAAGAAAACGAACAGGTTAAGGTAAGCGAAAAATTTCCCGAAACCTTCGTCATCATGCATGTAGCCAATAGAATACAGGTGGATCAGGAAGCCAACGCCTGTAATGATCAGCAGCATGATAGCGCTTAACTGATCTATAAGAAATGCGAAAGGAAATTTTAATGACCCAACCGCAAACCAGGTAAAGTAGTTAACATTAATAGGAACTCCGGTTGATTTTACCTGGAAAAAAGCTGCAATGCTTAAACCAAATGATACCAGTACAAGCAAACTGCCAATAAAGCCAATTACACTTTTTGATAATGAATTACGGCCAAGTCCGTTTATAACAAAACCGGCTAACGGTAGTATAGGAATAAGCCAGATATATTGATTCATAAGCCCCCTCTAAATCTCCCCCGGCAGGGGAGACTTTTGTTTTTAATTGTTTTCTATTAATAAGAATATCTTGAAGTAAGATATAGTATCTAAATAATTCAAAGCCCTCTCCCTCCGGAGAGGGTTGGGTGAGGCGGCTACCACTTCAACCTGTTCAGTACGTTGATATCAATTGAATTGGTATTACGGTAAATCATCACGATGATAGCCAAACCAACTGCTACTTCGGCAGCGGCCAGTGCCATGATAAAAAACACGAACACCTGCCCGGTTGCATCGCCCCTGTATACCGAAAACGCGGTAAGCAGCAGGTTAACCGAATTAAGCATCAACTCAACCGACATGAAGATCACGATAGCATTGCGGCGGATCAATACGCCCATTACGCCTATAGCAAAAATGATTGTGCTTAACAATATGTAATGATTAAGCGGCACGGCGTGCATAGTATTTGTTAAACTTTCCATTATGCTGCTTTAGGTTCTTTTTCTTTAGTGGCCAATAATACCGCGCCTACCATTGCTGATAACAACAATACCGACGACACTTCAAAAGGCAATAAAAATTCGTTGAACAATACTTTACCTAAGTTTTTTACAAGGCCCAGATCAGGGTTTTGCAACAATACCGGGTTTGATGCGCCCATCAGTTTAAGTGAAGATGCAACAGCTACAGCTAAGATGCCGCCGCCAAAAACACCGGCTATTTTAACCATGAAAGGCTTTACAGGCTCCGACTCCTTGTTAAGGTTGATGAGCATCAACGTATACAGGAACAATACCAATATAGCGCCCATGTACACGATGAAGTTTACAATCGCCAAAAATTGAGCGTTAAGCAAAATGTAGTGGATGGTGAAAGTAAAAAAGGTAAGGATCAGATAAAGGATACTATGTACCGGATTTTTGGCCGAGATTACCAATATCGAAAAGAATATGGACAAAAATGCGATGAAGTAAAATGTACTCATGTTTTTATTTACAAAATACCTTTACCCTTTTAGGCAGGGCAAAGGTATAAAACTTCTTTATTGATTTAAGGGTGCTTCTACTAATTTGTCTTTACCGTAAATAAAATCCTTCCTTAAGTAGTCGGCAGGTACGATATCACCGTCAAGATAAATAGCTTCTTTAGGGCAGGCCTCTTCGCATAAACCACAAAAAATGCAGCGCAGCATGTTGATTTCATAAACAGCAGCGTATTTCTCTTCACGATACAGGTGCTCCTCGCCTTTCTGGCGTTCGGCAGCTGTCATGGTAATAGCTTCTGCCGGGCATGATAATGCGCAAAGGCCGCAGGCTGTGCAACGCTCCCTGCCATCCTCATCACGTTTAAGCGAGTGCATACCGCGGAAATTCTCTGAAAATTCACGCTTTTCTTCAGGATAGCTGATAGTTACCGGCTTTTTGAAAAAGTGTTTCATTGTAGTGGATAAACCGCCCACAATGGCCGGCAGATAAGCACGCTCTAAAAAATTGAGAGGCTTAACTTCCAGTACTTTTCGTTTATTGCTTAATGATTCCATTTTTTAAAAACTCCAATCTATTTAAGTAATGTACTAATCACGCCTGTCAGCACGATATTGGTGATGGCCAAAGGAATTAATATTTTCCAGCCAAGATCCATCAACTGATCATAACGGAAACGCGGGATAGTCCAGCGTACCCACATGAAGAAGAAGATAGAGAAGAAGATCTTACCAAATAATACAACAACGCCAATAAGCGGTGCAATGGTTGGCCCTACGTGTGCAGCAACCCAATCCATACCCGGGTAGTTATAACCGCCCCAGTAAAGGGTAGCCATTACTGCCGATGAAATGAACATGTTGATATATTCGGCAAACAGGTAAAAACCTAATTTCATTGATGAGTACTCGGTGTGATAACCACCTACAAGCTCAGTTTCGCACTCAGGTAAGTCAAAAGGCGAACGGTTAGTTTCAGCAAACGCGCAAACCAAAAACAGGATAAAACCAAGTGGTTGTCTCCATACGTTCCAGGCAAAACCATGTTGTTGTTCGGCAATTTCTTTAAGGCTTAAAGTACCGGTAAGCATCAGCAGGGCTATGATAGACAAACCCATCGAAATTTCGTAGCTGATGTTTTGCGATGCAGCACGGATAGCACCTAATAAGGAGTATTTATTGTTTGATGCCCAGCCACCTATCATGATACCATAAACGCCTAATGATACCACACCAAAAATGTAAAGTACACCTACGTTAATATCGGTAACCTGTAAATCAAAAGTATGACCGCCGATCGTGATTGCTGATCCCCAGGGAATAACAGCCGAACCGATACAAGCAGTTAAAATAGCCAGTGAAGGGCCCACAATGAACAGGAAACCTGTTGCATTGGTTGGGATGATCTCTTCTTTCAGAAACATCTTGCCACCATCGGCAAGGGGTTGTAAAATACCCCAGGGGCCGGCGCGGTTAGGGCCTATCCTATCCTGGAAAAATGCAGCAACTTTACGTTCGGCATAGGTTGAATACATAGCCACGACCAGGCTGATAGCGAAAATCACAACGATCAGTACGATCCTGAATATTAAATCGGTAGTTTCCATTATAAGCGGGTCTCCCTTTCAAATTGTTCTTTATTGGCTTCCATCAATACCGGGTTGGTTTTAACAACCGGCAGCGGTGTAAATTCGTAATGGTTAGCGCTGATCACCGATTGATGCGATACTTTGCGGGGGCCTTCAATTACCCAGTCTGCAGTTTTCTTTTTATCGAAACGACAGGTATTGCAGATAAACTCTTCAACCTCGCCATAAACATCCTTGCGACCGGTTACCCTGATCACATCTTCGCCTTTATACCATAAGGTTACTTTACCACAGCATTTATCACAATCTCGGTGTGCTTCAACCGGTTTGGTGAACCATACACGGTTTTTAAAGCGGAAAGTTTTATCAGTTAAAGCACCTACAGGGCAAACGTCGATCACGTTACCTGAAAAATCGTTATCAACAGCTTTGCTGATGTAAGTAGAGATTTCTGAATGATCGCCCCTGTTCAGGATGCCGTGTAAACGGGTATTGGTGATCTGATCGGCAGTGAACACACAACGGTAGCAAAGGATGCAACGGGTCATGTGTAGCTGGATCTTATCGCCTATATCGATCTTTTCAAATGTACGGCGGTCAAATTCATAGCGCGTTTTAGCAGCGCCATGCTCAAAGCCCAGATCCTGCAGGTGGCATTCGCCGGCCTGGTCGCACACAGGGCAATCAAGCGGGTGATTGATCAGCAGCATTTCTACCACGCCTTTGCGGGCTTCAATAACCTCCGGCGAAGTAATATTTTGTACCTCCATCCCGTCCATAACACCGGTACGGCACGAAGCCACCAGCTTAGGCATAGGACGCGGATCTTTTTCGGATCCTTTGGTAACCTTAACCAAACAGGTACGGCATTTCCCGCCACTGCCAGCCAGCTTAGAGTAATAGCACATAGCAGGCGGAACAATATCGCCCCCTATTTGCCTTGCGGCATTCAGGATGCTTGTTCCGGGTTCTACATCAACGGTTATTCCGTCTATTGTTACTTTCATTGACATTTAATAATAAACGTTTTGGCCCCACCCAACCCTCCCCGGAGGGGGAGGGCTTTAGTAAAGCCTTATTTTGGACTCATCTCAACCTCCCCGAAGGGGAGAGATTTAGCAGAGCTTCATTTCCTTTTAAAAGTCTCCCCTACCGGGGGAGATTTAGAAGGGGCTCGTCTCTGCAACTTTCAACGGATCAGCATAATGTGCTAAACCATAGTTTCTTGAAGTTGCTTCGCTTGCGTTAGTTACATGCCATTCAAACTCATCCCTGAAATGGCGGATAGCACTGGCCACAGGCCATGCAGCCGCATCACCCAGCGGGCAAATGGTATTTCCTTCTATTTTCTTAGATACATCTACCAGCAGGTCCATGTCGCTCATTTTGCCATGACCATACTCAAGGCGATGTAATACTTTTTCCATCCAACCGGTACCCTCACGGCAAGGCGAACACTGTCCGCAGCTTTCATGATGATAGAAACGCGCGAAGTTCCAGGTATTACGTACAATACAGGCATCCTCATCATAAGCGATGAAACCACCTGAGCCTAACATGGTACCACTTACGAAACCACCATCTGATAATGATTCATAGCTCATCAAACGAGCTTCATTATTGATGGTTTTCAGAATCAGGTTAGCCGGTAAAATTGGCACTGATGAACCACCGGCAACAACAGCTTTCAGGCGTTTGCCATTGGCGATACCACCGCAATACTCATCAGAATATATAAATTCTTCAACAGGTACACCGAGTTCAATTTCATAAACCCCCGGTTTTTTCAGGTTACCACCTGCCGAAATCAATTTAGTACCAGTGCTACGACCGATACCTATTTTAGCGTACTCATCGCCGCCTTCATTAATGATAGGCACAACAGCAGCAATTGATTCAACGTTGTTTACAACGGTAGGGCAACCGTATAGACCTGCGATAGCCGGGAAAGGAGGTTTGATACGAGGGTTACCACGTTTACCTTCCAATGATTCCAATAAAGCAGTTTCTTCACCGCAGATATAAGCGCCACCGCCTGGCTGAACGTAAAGCTCAAGATCATAACCGGTACCTAAGATGTTTTTGCCTAAAAAACCTTTTGCTTTTGCTTCCGCGATGGCTTTTTCCAGGATCCTTATCTGCGGCATCATTTCGCCACGCAGGTAGATATATGATGTATTTGCACCAAGCGCAAAGCTTGATACAATCATGCCCTCAATCAGCAAGTGAGGGATGTAGGTCATCAGGTAGCGGTCTTTAAAAGTACCAGGCTCCGATTCGTCTCCATTACAAACCAGGTAACGCGCAACACCTTCGGGCTTAGCCAAAAAGCTCCATTTCATACCGGTAGGGAAACCCGCGCCGCCACGACCGCGTAAGCCCGATTTTTTAACCTCCTCAACGATCTCTTCAGGCGACATGGTTTTCAATGCTTTCTCAACAGAAGCATAGCCACCTTTTGAACGATAAACATCAAATGTATTGATGCCGGGTACGTTTATATGTTCTAAAAGTAATTTCCGTCCCATAACTTAATTCTTAGCTTTCGCTTTTAAATCACTGATCAATTTATCTACCGACTCGTTGGTCAGGTTTTCATAAAAAGTGTATTCAGGGCCAATTTGCAATACGGGGCCAAAACCACAGGCGGCAAGGCACTCTACCCCTCTCCAACTGAATAAGCCGTCGGGAGTAACTTCACCTTCTTTTACACCAAGGGTTTCCTCTATATGATCCATGATCTTTTCGGCACCTACCAGGCAGCAACCGCTTGTGCGGCAAACTTCCAGCACGTACTTACCCTGCGGGCGTAAAAAGTACATGGTATAAAATGTAGCAACCTCGTATACCTCGATAGGCAGAATGCTTAAATATTCGGCAACCTTATCCATTGCGGGCGCGCTTACCCAGCCAAATTCAGCCTGAACCAGGTGAAGGATTGGCAGTAAGCCCGATTTTTGCTTTCCCTGCGGGTAACGGCTAACTATTTCATCAAATTTGCTGATCAGTGCCGGCGAAAATTCAACCGGTTCCTGAGCTTCGTCAACTCTAAGCATCTAACTCTCCGGCTATAACGTTTAAACTACTCATGTTAATAATAGCATCTGATAATAACATACCGCGGCTCATTGGTGCATACATCTGGTAATTGATGAAACTTGGCCTACGGAAATGTAAACGGTACGGTGAGCGGCCGCCATCATTAACGAGGTAAAAGCCCAGCTCGCCGTTAGCACCCTCAACCGAATGATAAACTTCGGTTTTGGGGGTTGGAATTTCGCCCATCACAATTTTAAAGTGATAGATCAAAGCTTCCATGTTATTATATACTTCCTCTTTTGGAGGCAGGTAAAATTCAGGTACATCAGCGTGGAAAATATCGCTTGGTTCTTTATCAAGTTTGGCTAAAGCCTGTTCAATGATCCTTAAGCTTTGCCACATTTCTTCGTTACGAACCAAAAAACGGCTGTAAACATCACCATTGTCGCCTACCGGAACTTCAAATTCAAAGTCTTCGTATGATGAATACGGGTTCATGGCCCTTACATCGTAATCAACACCGGCAGCACGTAAAAGCGGCCCGGTCCAGCTGTAGCTCAAAGCAGTTTCGGCGCTAACAGCAGCTACGTCCCTGGTACGGTCAACGAAGATCCTGTTGCGGTTAAACAAGCTTTCAAACTCTTTAAGGGTTTTAGGAAAGTTCTTTAAAAACGCGCGCAGCTTATCAAAGGCACGGCTATTGAAGTTACGCTCAAAACCACCGATACGGCCAATGTTGGTCGTAAGGCGTGAACCGCAAACTTCTTCATATATTTCATAAATAGCTTCACGGTGCTCCATCATATACAGGAAGCCCGTAAATGCACCAGTATCTACCCCAAGTACACCGTTACAAATGATATGATCGGCTATACGGGCAAGCTCCATCACAATTACGCGCAGGTAATCAACGCGCTTTGGAGTTTGGATATTTAAAAGCTTTTCAACCGTCATGTGCCAGCCCATGTTATTGATAGGCGATGAACAGTAGTTTAAACGGTCGGTAAGCGGGGTTATCTGGTAAAACGGCCTGTGTTCGGCAATTTTTTCAAATGCGCGGTGTATATAACCAATGGTTGATACACCACTAACGATACGCTCACCATCCAACTGGAGCACATTTTGAAACACCCCGTGGGTGGCAGGGTGCGTTGGGCCCAGGTTCAGGGTCGACAGTTCGTTTTGCGGATCGTTATCTGTATATACAGGATGATTTTGCATCAGTATTGTTAATTAGAGTCAGGAATTTTTAGAGTCAGGAATCAAGAGATCAAGAGTCAAGACGGGAAACTTGTCCATCCTCTTATTTGCTTATTTCTTGTTTCTTATGTCTCAATTTCTTGTTTCTATCTATGTATTATCTTCCGAAATAGAAATCCTTCTTGTCAACACGGTTAGGATCTTCCAGCGGAAACTCCTTGCGCATGGGGAAAGCGGTCATATCATCTACGTTCAAAATCCTGCGCAAATCCGGGTGACCGTCAAATAGTACCCCAAAAAGGTCATAAGTTTCGCGTTCCATCCAGTTTGCACCGTCCCAAAGCACAGTAGCAGTTGGGATATGCACATCTGCATCAGCCAAAAACACCTTGATCCTGATGCGGGTATTGGTAGTGAGGCTATGCAGGTGATAAATAACGCCTATCGGCTTTTCCTGTTCAGGGTAATGGATACCTGTAATATCTGTAAGGAAAATGAACTTAAGAGCAGGGTCTGTTTTCAGGAATGTAAGCAGATCGATGATTGTTTCACGACCCGTTTCAACAGTCAGCAATTCATACGGCTCACCAACAACAGTTACCAGGGTATCAAATTTATCGCTTATTGCTTTAATAAGCTCTTCGTTAGGTATCTTAGCCATTATTGAATTCCGTATTTAGCCAACAATTCCTGGTATTTAGGCTCGCTCCTGCGGCGCAGGGATTCCGTTTTTACCAGTTCCTGAATATTCATAAAACCATCTATAATAGCTTCCGGCCTCGGCGGACAGCCCGGTACGTAAACATCAACCGGGATAACCTCGTCAATACCTTGCAAAACGGAGTAAGTATCAAATATACCACCGCTTGAAGCGCAGGCACCCACAGCCATTACCCAACGCGGCTCGGCCATTTGCAGGTATACCTGGCGCAGTACAGGAGCCATTTTCTTGGCTATGGTACCCATAACCATTAACAAATCGGCCTGTCGTGGTGAAAAGCTCAAACGCTCGGCACCAAAACGTGAAAGATCATAGTGAGATGCCATGGTGGCCATAAACTCAATACCGCAACATGAAGTAGCAAATGGTAAAGGCCATAATGAATTTGAGCGTGCTATGCCTATTACTTTATCAAGCGAGGTAGCAAAAAACCCGGCACCTTCAACTCCGGCAGGGGCATCAACTAATTGAATATCACTCATTGAACTAAATTGATAGAAAAACCATCACCCACTAAATGTGGATAATGGCAGCAAATTTACAATAATAACGATGTAAAAAGTACACTACGGGTGTAGAGGGGGTATATTTAGAATCAATCTAAACTTAATCCCAGTCTAAAGCTCCCTTTTTTATTACGTAGATAAAACCCAGCAGAAGTGTCGCCATGAAAATAAACATTTCAATAAGACCGGTAACACCCAAAGCCTTAAAATTTACAGCCCACGGATACATAAAAATAACCTCCACATCAAACAGCACAAACAAAATGGCTACCAGGAAATATTTAATGGAGATTGGTGTACGGGCATTACCCACCACCTCAATACCCGACTCAAATGGGGTCAGCTTATCTTTTGTTTTTCTTTTGGGCCCTATTTTGTGCGTTACAAACATTGTTGTTACCACAAACCCTAAAGCAACCACCATTTGAAATATGATGGGTAAATAATTAACCGGTAAACTTTGTGCTTCCATGCTGCAAATATACTAATGCCTTAATAATAAAAAAGTGTGATTTATAAGGTTGTTAATCATTTCTTCATTTCGTTATTAATCCTGATAACAAATTGCCTCCATAAATCAATTTCTGAAACTGATAAATAAAAAAGGGTCCCTTTTTCAAGAGACCCTTCATATCTATTTAGTTAGATATAATGTTATTTGCTTTTACCGGCTCCGCCTTTGCGTTGGAAGAAAGCTACCGCCTGTTTGTTGGTCGGATCATTTTCCCTTGCTTTAGTAAAGTTTTCGGTTGCTTTAGCATCATCTTTTTCCTTGTACTCATAATAAGTACCTAAGTAAGCATAAGCGTTGGCAAGGCTTTTTTTAGCTTTTTCGTCTGGAGCACCTTTAGCAACTACCAGCTCAATGTATTTTTCGTAGAATGGTTTAGCATAACCGGCAATGTTATTACGATCTTTTTCTTTCATATCGTTAACATAAGCGCGGTACAGGTAACCGTCTGCTGTAGTTGGGCTCTTTTGGTTTACGTAACTAAACGCAGAATCGGCCCTTACAAGCAATGAATCGGCATTTGGTTTCTTTTCGTCATAGCCAAAGTAGTAGCTGATACCTTCATAGAAATAATCAGTCAATTTTACGTTACGGCCGGCTTTCAAAGTAACCTGGCGATATGCATCACCAGCCTGCTCATATTTTTTCTGGTGATATAATGCTTTGGCAATTTCGCCGTAAACATCAGTTTGAGTGCTGTCAAGCTCCAAAGCCTTTTTCAAGGTATTGATACCAACTGAATCCTGACCTGTAGCCATCTGCAAACGGCCCTGATATAGATAGTCACGCGGGATAATACGTTTTGGATCAGCTTTCTGGAACCAGGTATTGATTGCAGTTAAACCGTTTTGGTAGTCTTTGTTTTCGTAAGCGGCATAAGCCAGGTAACGATAAACCCTTGCATTGGTGCTTGCTGATTTTGACAAATCAGTTGCTACCTGTTGTAAGGTTTTGTAATCACCGGCAAGGATCAGGAAGTCGGCATAACGCATTTGAGATTCTACCGACTGATCAGTTAAGCTCAGGTATTGTTTGTAGTGATCAACTGCCTCTTTAATTTTAGCTGAAGCCATTTTGGGGTCTGTTAATGACCAGCGCAGGTCAGTCTCAGCCCACTCGCGGTAAGCAGGGCCATAGTTTGCGTTGATAGCCAATGCGTCTTTAAATTGCTGCTCAGAACCATCAAAGTTATTAGCAAATTTATATAACACACCGGTTGCAACCTTGGCAGCTGGATTTTTAGGATCAAGCGTAGAAGCGTCAGAATAGTTTGAGTAAGCTTCGTTGCTTTTCAATACTGAACGGTAAGCATCACCTAATGCAATAAGTAAATCAACATCTTTTGCATTAATGGTTTTTCCTTTTGTAAGTACGGCTATAGCAGCATCTGCATCAGCAGGCGTTACTTTTTTGTCGGCAGTTGTTGGCAATAAATACGATAAGCCAACATAGGTATAAGGTTTGGTGTCTTTACCAGCCAAAGTTACGGCCTGATTAAAGTTAGTTGTAGCACCGGCCTTATCCTTGTCCAAGCGGGCGACAGCACCTAAACCGGCATAATTTAATGCTGATTTTGGATTTGCAGCAATACCTTTATTGAAAACGACTTTCGCCGAATCAGCATAGTCTTGTTTAATGTACACCCAACCCAGATAAAAGAAATTCTCATCTTTGGTTGGCTGAGTAGTAGTAAGCGTTTTGAGCATCGACTCTGCTTTCTGATATTGTTCGGCGTCAATAGCTTTTTTGGCGTCGGCAAGACTTTGCGCAAAAACTGATGATGAACCTAAAAATACCAGTCCTAATGAAGCCTTAGCTATTTTACTGATCATTTTCATCTTTATTTAGTTATAGTTTACTTTTTTAAAATTATCTCTCTCGGAGGAATTGAATCAGGTAGTAAACCCGATTTCAATATTATCCGTTGTCCCACATCACTGGCCAGGAACGTAACAAATCCTGCTGCTAAACCATTCTTACTTGAGCAATTGATCAAATATAAACTCCGGCTCAAGGGATACTGTTTTAAGACAAGCGATTCTTGCGAAGGTTTAAAATACTCATTAGGATACTGTTTGTTTCCTTCATCTCTAACCCCTACAACTTTCACTTTTTCAACATAATCCGCATACTCTTTTTCCGGGTTATTAATCCAGCTAAAACCTATAATGCCTAATGCATCAGGATGTTCGCTTACATACTTAATAACCTCAATATTTGATTTAAGTGCGTAAATATTTTTCTGTTTAAACTCCTTATTACCAGAGAAATCCTTCAAATATCTTACCAAACTTGAGTTCGGATTGTCAAAAACTATGGTTTTATTTCCGTTCCCCTGGCCTTTAAGTTCCTTTTTTAATTGAGCAACAGTAATAGCCGTATCAGTTGACGCGTTATTAACTATTAATGTAATTGCATCAATTGCAAAAGGTACAACCTCAACACTCAACGTACGACGGGTTATTATATTACGCTCAGCGGTATCAAGCGTACGCGATAATACTGCAAGCCTAACACTGTCGTTTAACAACATATTTACAGCCTGGTTTTCTGTTTTATAAATAAATACCGGATCGGCGTTGGGGTACCGGCTTCTGTAAACATATTCTTCCTGTGCTACTATAGGCGAAAAAGATTCATCGGCTACGAAAGTTGCTCTTCCGGCGTTGAAGCTGTCGGTTGGTACGGATTTTACTTGTTTTTGCTTGCAAGCCTGTAAACCGGCTATTAAAACAATTAAAACCAATACATATACAACCCCTAATTTAATCTTCATACTGATCCTTCTTAAACAATCTCGAAAACCTCAAAACCGCGTATCCTATAATAAACGCACCGAAAAGTAAACGTTGATAATGTTGCAGTTGTAGCGGGAGCGCATCCCAAAACATGATCATGAGACCTAAAACCACAAAGCAAATAAATGCAGCAGTTCCTAAAATAAGCAAAAACCGCCTTTTGGGCGATTTTTGCTCTTTATTGTAATTAAATGGCATTACTTATTCTTCAGATGCTAAAGTAAAGCTGATTGGAACACTGTATTGTACACGAACCGGACGACCGTTTTGTATACCCGGTTTCCATTTTGGTGAGTTTTTCAATACACGAACTGCTTCTTCGTCGCAACCGCTGCCGATGCCTCTTACAACTTTAATGTCAGTTAAAGAGCCATCTTTTTCCACAACGAATGTACAAATTACACGACCTTGCGTATTGTTTTCACGTGCTACAGCCGGATACCTGATGTTTTTGCTCAGGTACTGACCAAATTTCTCTAAACCGCCTGCAAATTCCGGAACCTGCTCAACCGAAGTAAAGATCTGGTTAGGATCGGCCTCCACAACCTGTTTAACGTCTGAGTTACCTACCGGCTCATCAATTCTGATTTCGGCGTTAGGATCACCTTTTTGGTCTTTCTGACCTGGATCGGCAACAGCAAGTTCTTTTACTGTTGGCGGATCTTTCTCCTTAACCTCGTTATCTGGTTTTACAACCGGAGGAGGGAAACGTACCTGGTCTACCTTTGGTTTTGGTGGCTCAGGTGGCGGCGGAGGTGGTTTCTTGGTTTGGTCAACCGGTGGCGGAGGTAACAGAACCACGTCTGTTATCTTCACCTTTTCGTCTTTCGCTGGAATAAGACCTTTGATCTTGTTGATGATAGTTGGTAAAGAAACTATAAATACAAAAACCACAATTGCAATGATCAACGACCTGCTGGTGTTTTTTGAATTTTCTTTTCTTAACTCGTAAGCCCCATAGGCTTTATTACGATTACTAAAAACAACGTCGATCCATTCCTGCTTTAGTATGTCTAATTTTGATCCTAACATCTGTTAAGGCTTTAATGGAAATTAATAACGTTATTTAATACTATTTATTATCGTTGTACAAGCCGTCTTTTTTAAGCAATTCAATCTCCGGTGCAGATATATCTACAATACCGTAGCTCTGAATATTTGCTATATTAATTTCATCAAGCGTGCTAACCATATTTTTGTATTTTGATTTATCGCTTGGTTTAATCACAACAAACATGTATTTGCCTGTTTTTTGCTGTACTTCTTTACTTTTTTCAATTAAGGTTTTACGCAATCCATTCGGACCGTAGTTGTCAATTGTGGGCGCTGATTTTCCCGGCTCGCCGATGTACCACTCCAATTTATCGTCGCTTCCCAATAAGATGGTCATCGAACGTGAAGCGGCAATATCCATCTGATCTTTTGTTTTCTCATCCTTATCAGGCATGGCCAAATCCATCGCTTTTGGTTTAGCGAGTGTAGTGGTCATGATGAAGAAGGTGATCAACAAGAAAGCCAGGTCAACCATCGCGGTTAAATCTACACGGGTTGATTGCTTCTTACTGCGAACCTTACCGCCTTTGTGTTTGCCTCCCCCGGAGGTATCTAATTCTGCCATGGTCTTTTATTTTTTAGCTGCACCACCACCGGCGCTGCCCAAATCCGTAATTAAACTAAACTTGTTAACTTTTTGCTTTTGCAAAATACCGATAACATCCTTTATAACCGGGTATTCTTCTTTGCTATCACCTTTAATAGCCAAACGAAGCTCCTTGTTATGTAAGGCTTTGGTAGCTATACGGGCCTGGCGGATCCAGTTGGTAAGCTCGGCTGAAACCGAGTCCCTCGGGATACCCGGCTGCGCATATTTCTTTTGCTGATCAGCAGATAAAGCAATAAACTGTTTCAACTGGTTCATTGGCACGCCAAATGAATTGATAGATGAAAAACGGGTTTGCTCTTCAGGGGTAAAGGTCATATGATATATCGAACCCATCTGGTTCAAAGTTTCCTTACGGATATCAACACCTTCAACACCAAAGAAAGCTTTTTGATCACCTACAGATACTGTAGCAAAATCAGACTCAGGCACTGGCTGCTGGATTGAAGACTTTGGTATATCAATAGGTACCGGATCCTCGGTTTTTACTTTTGCGGTCATGATGAAGAAAGTAAGCAGCAGAAACGCCACGTCGCACATAGCGGTCATGTCAATTGCGGTGCTCTTTCTTGGAACTTTTATCCTTGCCATGTTAAATTTCTTAAAAATATATAGTGTTTCAGTATTAACTATCTTGCCCCTAACTTATTGTGCATGAGGCATAGCACTAATATATTCTTATTTGTTTTTGTGAGATGAAGCAAACGTTTGTACAATGCTAAATCCGGTTTCGTCAATAGCGTAAGTCAACTTATCAATTTTTGATGTAAATACGTTGTACATAACAATTGAAATAGCTGAAGTACTGATACCGAATGCAGTGTTGATCAAGGCTTCAGAAATGTGAGCTGATAGTTCAACCTGGTTAGGTACACCGGCAGTTGCTAATGAAGAGAACGCTTTGATCATACCCACAACCGTACCTAACAAACCGGTTAATGTACCGATAGATACCAAAGTAGCGATGATAGTTAAGTTTTGCTCAAGCATTGGCATTTCTAAAGCTGTAGCTTCTTCAATATCTTTTTGGATAGCTAAAGTTTTTTGGTCAACGTCAAGGTTTGGTTCAGCTTCCATTTCGCCGTATTTTTTCAGTGCTGATTTGATAACGTTAGCAACAGAACCTTTTTGTTTGTCGCACTCTGCAGAAGCACCTGCAATGTTACCGGCATTTAAAAGAGCCTGGATTTTTCTTACGAAACTGTCAACACTACCAGTACCTGAAGCTTTGCTGATAACGATGAAACGCTCGATAGAGAAAACGATAACCATTAATAAGAAACCCATGATCACCGGTACGATAACACCACCACTGTGAACTGTGCCGAAAATGTCTGTTGGGTAAGCGTTAACATCACCACCTTTAAAGTGGCTTGGGTCGCCTAAAATGAATATAAAGATACAAGTTGTAACAATAAGACAGATTGGAATGGTTAAAGAAGCAAACATGCCCGATGCACTTGAGCTTTCTTTCTTAACAGGAGTAGTTGGTTTTGTTGGTGCGTTTGCCATTACTTTTGAATTTTTAGTTTTTGTTTTTGTTTATTTTATAAGTTAGTTAAAATGCGCTGTTTGTTGGGAATAACAAAAATAGAATTTTATTGAATTAAAAAAACCATTTATGTTATTCTTTACAATTTTTTAATACAGAATATCATTCTGTGTATTGTTGGTGAATATAAACGCAACATTACAATTTTATTGTGTGTTACCAACACAATTATATGCAATGAAAACCATTTTTTTTAAAAATAGCAAGTGATAACACATAAAATTTGTGTTACCAAGCTAAAATGGCCCGTTTTTTTTAAGTTTATAAAAGGTATCTGTACCTTTTAACTATGATGCAAGCTTTGTAACAGATAGTTGTACATTTTGTTTAAAAGTGCATCTTTCAAATAAGTCTGTTAAACTACCGGTTTATAATTGTTTATTTTTTTAAGATCACCCGCCGGCTTTTTTTGCTTTATATCCGTCGGTTTGTAATAACACCAGTATTTTATCCCTGAAATCGCCCTGGATCAGTATTTCGCCATCTTTAACCGAGCCACCAACCCCGCATTTCGATTTTAGCTTTTTTCCTAAAGCTTCCAGATCAGCCTCGGCGCCAATAAACCCCGAAATGCGTGTAACCAGTTTGCTGCCTCCTTTACGGTCAAGATATATTTTAAGATTTTGCTGCTGTGGCGGCAATGTTTCGGCCCCTCCCCCATCGTTTTCCTGGTATTGAAAATCGGGGTCGGTTGAGTAAACTACGCCTGTAAAATTTTTCTTAGCCATATTGATCAATTTTTAAATGACGGGCCAACTATAACCTTTAATGATTTTGGTAATATATTAATATCTATGCCCGTACCCGCCACCTGGGGTTCGCCATCCAGGTGAATAGGGCCGGTATGCTCCCTTTTTATCAGGATCTGCTTACCGCGGATAATTTCCACGTATTTGGAGCTTTCTGTTGCTTTAATCAGCATGCGCATGCTCATCTCCGGAAACCTCCACAACGGAAAAGGCTTTATCACACAAACATCCAGCAAACCATCCTGCAGGCTTGCTTTGGGCGATATATGCACATTATTGCCATATTGCGAAGAATTGGCTATACTGAGCATAAATGCCTTATAATCATATTTCTTTCCGTCAATATCCAGGTGATAGTTTTGCGGCTGGTAGCCAACTACTTCCTTTATCGACGATTTTATATAACTGATAAAACCGCGCTTTTTACCATGCGAAAAGATCTCGCTGATATGGGCATCAAACCCCATGCCTGCCATATTAAAAAACGGCTGCCCGTTAATCCTGGCCGAATCAATAATTTCGGTACGGCCCGAGGCAAGGTTTTTAATTGCATCCTTTGTATCCATAGGAATCCCTAAAAACCTCGAAAGCCCGTTGCCCGAGCCAAATGGCACTATGCCAAGCGATGTATCCGTATCTACAATGGCCGAAGCCACTTCATTAACCGTACCATCACCGCCAACGGCCACTACGGTATCAAATTTGCCGACAGCCTCGGCCGCTATTACCCGCGCATGGGCTATGCCATCGCTAAAAGCTATAACCGGCTCCATTACACCGGCGTCAACAGTATCTTTAATCAGTTCAGGCACCCCGTCCTTCTTCTTCCCGCCCGAAATTGGGTTTATGATAAATAACGCTTTCCGTTTCAACTATATATATTATTTCAATCGTCAAAAGTAAATGTATTTTCGGCTTTGTGAAATTTGTTTTATTTTTACCGCCCGAATGTGGACTGATTTAATGCTCCCTTTTACACCGGAGCCGGATTGCAACCACGTAAAAAAGTGCTAAAACCATGCTTCTTTTTACCGCCCGATCCGTCTTAAAACCCTCCCAGTCGATTTTTACTTTACTTATTTAAATTTTATGTCATATTTATTTACTTCAGAGTCTGTATCAGAGGGGCACCCGGATAAAGTGGCCGATCAGATCTCGGACGCGCTGATTGATCATTTTTTAGCATTTGATGCCGAATCGAAAGTTGCCTGCGAAACGCTGGTAACCACAGGCCAGGTTTTTTTAGCCGGCGAAGTAAAATCAAAAGCCTATCTCGACGTACAGAAGATTGCCCGCGAGGTGATCAACAGGATCGGGTATACCAAAGGCGAATATATGTTTGACGGCAGTTCATGCGGTGTGCTATCGGCCATCCACGAACAATCGCCCGATATTAACCAGGGGGTCGACCGCACCGCCAAAGAAGAGCAGGGTGCCGGCGACCAGGGCATGATGTTTGGCTATGCCACTGTTGAAACCGATAACTACATGCCGCTTGCCCTTGATATAGCCCACGCTTTATTAATTGAGCTTGCAGCCATCCGCCGCGAAAACAATGAGATCAAATACCTTCGCCCGGATGCAAAATCGCAGGTTACGTTGGAGTACAGCGATGACAACAAGCCGCAGCGTATCGATGCCATTGTTATCTCAACCCAGCATGACGATTTTGATGACGAGCCAACCATGCTTGCCAAAATCAGCGCCGATATCATCAGCATCCTGATTCCGCGTGTTAAAGCTAAATACCCTAAATACGCCCATTTCTTTAACGACGATATTAAGTACCACATTAACCCAACCGGTAAATTTGTTATCGGCGGGCCGCATGGCGATACCGGCTTAACCGGTCGCAAAATTATTGTGGATACCTACGGTGGTAAAGGTGCACATGGAGGCGGCGCTTTCTCGGGTAAAGATCCTTCAAAGGTCGACCGCTCGGCCGCTTACGCTACCCGCCACATCGCTAAAAACCTGGTTGCCGCCGGTTTGTGCGATGAAGTGCTTGTGCAGGTATCATACGCTATCGGCGTGGCGCAACCAATGGGTATTTACGTAAACACTTACGGCACCGCCAAGGTTGACCTGCACGACGGCGACATTGCCAAAAAAGTAGAAGGCATTTTCAATATGACCCCATACGCCATTGAAACGCGCTTTAAACTGCGTAACCCTATTTACAGCGAAACCGCGGCTTACGGGCACTTCGGCAGGCCTAATGAAATAGTTACCAAAACTTTTGTTGGCCACGACGGCAGCAAGCTGGAGCGCCAGGTTGAACTGTTCACCTGGGAAAAGCTTGATCATGTTGACCAAGTTAAAGCAGCCTTCGGGTTATAATTAATTACACCTATATAATATATGCAATAGCGACGGGCTTACCTGTCGCTATTGTTGTTTAAGCCCCCTCTATATCTCCCCCGGTTGGGGAGAATTGAAGTCCCTCTCCTCCCGAGCGGGATTTAGGCTGAAGCTCCTTTCCTAATTAAATTTTAAATACATACATTTATCACCCAAAATCCCCGAGCCTGATTTAAATGCCTGCTAACACCCGAAACGCCATAACCGCCATCATAAACTTTGCCGCATCAGTCATGATAACCGCATGGTTCATTGAACAAAAGTTTGGCTATATGGTTACGCCCGAGGCCATATTGTTATCCAACGTTGTTGCATGCAGTAAATGGGTGGTCATGGTTATAGCGGCTATCATCCTGCTCGAAACCAATAAATGGGTCTTCATCAGGCGTATGAGCTTTGCCAGTCTGGCGGGCAGCTGCGCCATGTTTTCTGTGTATGTGTTCAGGTATATACCGGTGAGCAGTTGGGAGCAGTTTACCTATGCCACGGCTTTAGCGCTGCTGGTAATGACCATATTCTTTTTTAAGGCCGTTATAAATACCCGGCTATCGCTTAAATGGTTTGCGGCATGGCTGGTTTGCCTTGTTATAAGCGCGGTACTGCAAGTTAAAGTGGTGTTTAACCTGCACCCCGGAATTGTAACAAATGAGGTGTCCCATTTTTTTGATTCCCGAAAAAAAAGTGAAATTTCCTGATCCCTTCTTTTTTTAAAAAACCCGGGTGTCCCATTTTTTGATTCGCTTACAGTAGCGGAGATACTCTCAAAACATTCACATTATTGCAAAATTTACAATCTTAAATTACCATCAATAAATATTTGTTTATCAATTATTTATAATATTTTTACACTATTCTTTCTTACGACAAATTAGAATCATCAACGTATGATATCTTGATTTTAACCACATTTCAAAATGATTTTGAAAGATGTATTGACTAAAAACACATTTAACATTGAACAAAAAATAATTATGTGGATTGGGCTGGAAACAATGTATCTAAATCACATATATTCCTTTAAAAGCTCAAAACCAAAAAATTCAGAAAACAATTAATTAAATTATTCAATTCAATATGTTATGAAAATCGAAACATGGATAGAAACTGCCGTAAAAGCAGCAATATCATCAAATATCGCCGCCTCTCCCTCCCAGATTTATTTTTATTCAACATTGGCTGATTTAGGATTTGACAATGCTAATTCCGTGGAAAATTTGAGAATCACCATAAATCATAATTTACAACAACAAAATATGATAGAAAACACTCCGATCGAGGGGAGTAACCCCATGATTGAGAAATTTGAAATAACCCCAAACAACACCGTTAATGATACCATAGCAATTGTTCGTGGGAAGCTATTTGAATAAAATTGGTCTATTTTTGCTTTTCTTCAAATCTAATTAATAAGTTGGGAATTAGTGTTTCGCTAAATCCGGCCGCAACAGCGAACACAATATACGCGAAGATATTTTGTTTTAACTGCTTTACAACTCCCAATATTAGATTGCTTTCAATAGCAAAATATGCCACTATAGCAGCAAACATTGAAATGAAAATCCTCTCCACCGCGTAAGCAATAAACATGTAACGTTTAACATCCTTTTCGAAAATCATCTCTTTAAGTTTTCTACTCAACGATATAAATCCCCCTATACTACCTCCCGCAGCGCAAAAGATCAAGTTCCTCAATTGCAAAAAAGAGTCAAGTGCATGTGTTAGATATATTACTATTGACGCTAAGATATTAAAAAGCACAAAAGATAATGCCGTAATTAAGTAGTATAAACGATATTTGAATTGCTCAGCGTATTGGCTATTTACTTCCTCTATTAATTTAGAGAATTTTGCACTGGCGTCTTCTGGACTTCCATAAAGCGCATGTGAAATTAAGTGCGCAGCTATGGATTTATAGGAAGAATAATTTTGTATTTTATAAATTACGCCCTTGAATTCCGTAAAAAAAGGACGTATTTGCGTATAATTTTTTATGATTCCGTTTGGATCATCCTCAAGCTCCGTATCAATTTTCACCTTCAATGATTCTGTAAGGTTTGTTGTTTTAATTTCATAAATTACAAATTCATCGGAATGTATATAGATTGACAATATCTCATTACCACTGCTATCTTTTTTACCAACAGTGTAGGTCGCCATTCTTTTTTGCTGATCTTCTTTATATTTTTTTATTTCTTCAGCCGTCTTTTCCATTTTATAAAACTATAAATTATTGTTGTATAATTAGTTAAAAAAAAATCGCCTACTACCGCAAGCGGCTTTAAGACTTAACATTCACCATAACGCACAACCTTACAGTATGGAAAGAAGCATCCAACAAAAAAGGCTAATCATCTCTGATCAGCCTTTTCACATAATTACACCGTTTAGTCTATTACATTTAACATTCATTTTCCTTTGTACTGTGCGCAACAAAAAAACCGCATAATGCACTTGCGCTTAATGCCAATAATAACGTAATCATAGTGTTTAATTTTTAGGTGAATAATTAATTAATACTATAATTAGTACGGATAAAAACTGCAATAGTTTTATTAAATAGTAGTTATTTGGTACCATAAAGGCGCTTTTATAAATATGATTGCTTCAGGATTAAAATATTAAGACTTTATTAGCAATAAAGGTAAACCAGCAATAAAATCGAAATCCTTTTGTCCTATTTATTTCCCTCGCCCGGGCCGAAATAGCACTGCATTGAGCGGCAAAAGCAATAACCGAAACAAAAAAAGGTATGAAACCGGGTGTTTAAGCCATCAACAAAAATCATATCTTTAAAATAATTAATTTACCTGGACTTATCTGCCTGCTATGGAACCTATTGCACCAGCCCAAACTATTAACCAGATTATTGAACAGTTAGAGGCCATTATTGCCGATGCTATAAAAACCGACAGCCGCGCCGGATATTTTGCAGCCCTGTACCATAAGGTTACCTGCAAGGTAAGGGAAGGCATCCAAAACGGTGAGTTTGAAAACCCTGCCCGCATGGAACAGCTGGACGTGATCTTCGCTAACAGGTATATAGCGGCCTATCGGTGCTGGCAGCAAAAGCAACCCTGCTCACAGTCGTGGGAGTTGGCTTTCAGCATTTTTGATAAACCGTCGAGACTGGTACTGCAGCACCTGCTTATTGGTATGAACGCGCATATCAACCTTGATTTGGGTGTTGCTGTTGTAGAAGTAGCGCGCAACCTTAACCAGCCGCTAACCGAGGTCCATAATGATTTTAATTCCATCAATACCATCCTTTCGGCGCTTACTTACGAGGTGATCAGCGAGTTGAACCGGATCTCGCCGCTGCTGTCACTGGCGGGCCTGCATGCGCAAAATAATTCCATCCTCATCCAGTTTGCACTTGGCAACGCCCGCGATGGCGCCTGGTGCTTTGCCGAAGACCTGTTTACCCGTACCGGGGATGCTTATCCTAAGCAAATAGCCAGCAGGGACAGTGATATCAATAAACTGGGACTTGGCATTGTTAACCCGGTTGGGATGCTGCGTATTACCGTATGGATCATTCACCTGTTTGAAAAACGGGCCCCATCCAAAATAACGGAGATTTTGAGCACTTATAAAAAGACTTATTTGAAGGTGAATCCAACGCCTGCAACCTGATAAATGTTATTCATATTTTCCCTTATCTGAAAATAATCAGCGTTACCTGGCTCATGTATACTTAGCATAATTTATTATGTACCTCACCATTCTCTCCATTCGCTGGCTATTCCTTCGCCGCCGCCAAAATCCTTAGGGTTAAGGCCACAGGCAATAGTAATTTGATCTACCAACGCACAAAGGTCTTCGCGCTCCCCGGTTTCAATCAGGCTGCTGTCTTCCGCGTTTATATTATTTAATGCCAATATTGCCTTTTTAAAAGCTTCCACTTTGTCGGTACTTGGCGATTGCTCTCCAAGCCTTGTTAAATCGCTGATCAAACGATCAAAAACAACCTTAAATCTACCGCAATTCTCCTCAGTGTACTGTTCAAATCCCTGATCAAATGCTTCGCGCCATTGCGCAAACGGATAACCTGCTTTGCAGCTTTGTAATTTTTCTTCGTAAGTAATACGAGCTATACTTTTTGGGGTACTGGTTACAAGTCCCGCAGTTGTTTTGCTTTTAACTCCAGTTGTATTTGAACTGCAATTGCTTAATAGCGTGATTGTAGTTAGCAAAGCGAAGACTTTTATTGTTTGTGCAGGCAATTTGAAAGATTTTAGGTAATGCATAATTAGGAAATATAACCGATTACGCAAACCCGTAATCAATAGTTAAGCCAATAATACTATTTTATGAACGATGTGCAAGATAAACGGACCAACTTTCCGGCTCATCAAAATTCATTATCTTTGCCCCCTGATCGGTGAAAGCAGCTGTTAATCGGTGCCTTCATCCAAAAATCGGTGAAATCATAAATGCAAACAATAACAACCTGGGAAAAAGGCTATAACAATTACGGGCCATGGCTTAAGGAAAAATACAAAGGCCATCGTGTGTTTAAAGTAATTGTTGATGGTGGTTTTACCTGCCCCAACCGGGATGGCTCAAAAGGTTACGGCGGTTGTACCTATTGTAATGTTGATTCATTTACGCCTTCTGTAAGCCGCAACGCCCCCACGGTACGCCAACAGGTTGAGGAAGGTATGGAGCGCGCACGTAAAGGCAATAAGGCCGATAAGTTTATTATTTACTTTCAGCCCAATACCAATACCTATGCCCCGGCGCATTACCTCAAAATGCTGTACGATGAAGCCCTGAGCTATGGTACCGAAGATATTGTAGGCCTTTCGGTAGGTACCCGGCCCGATTGTATCGACGCGGAAAAGATTGCCTTATTGGAAAGTTATACCGACCGGTTCGACGTGGACCTGGAAATGGGGATGGAAAGCATCTACAACGATACCCTAAACCAGATTAACCGCGGCTGCAGTCATGAAGAACTGGTGAAAGCCCTGAGCCTGGTCGAAAATTCAAAACTGGATATCTGCGTGCATACTATTTTCGGTTTCCCCTGGGAAACCAAAGAAATGATGCTGAAATATGCCGACGAGATCAACCGCTTTAAACAGATCAAGTTTGTAAAATTCCACCACCTGCATATTGTTGAAGGCTCGGTAATGGGCGTAAAATACAAACGCGAACCCTTCCACCTGTTTGGTATTGACGAATATGCCGATTTTCTGTGCGAGCTGTTACCGCTTGTTCGCCCGGATATCGTGATCCAGCGCCTCTTCGGTCTCAGCGACCGCGAACTGCTCATCGCCCCCAACTGGGGATTGAAAAAATCAGAGATCCAGTATTATATTGATCAAAGGATTTTGAGCAAGGGTGTTGTGCAGGGGAGTGGCTACGGCCCCCTCTAAATCTCCCCCGGTAGGGGAGACTTCTTTATCATAACCTACTGTTGTTAGTGTTTGTGCAGGGGAGTAACCTCGCCCTACTCTCTTCAAAAAAGTATATGGTATAATAACCCAATTTTAACTTTTATTTAAACATTTTTTAAGTCCTCTCCCCCTGGAGAGGATTTAGGTGAGGCTATTGGTATCCAATTTGCAAACATTTACGTATAATTAAATTGATCTGAAAGTTAAAATACGTTTGTTTTGTCACAAAGAGCACAATCCAATTATATTCCGGCGTTAACTGGTGTAAGGGCCATGGCGGCTTACCTGGTTTTCATCTCGCATTTTGCCTATGTGTTTGATGAGAAATTTCCCCACTCTGTGCAACGTTTCTTTAACGAGTTCCATATCGGGGTTACCATTTTCTTTGTGCTTTCGGGCTTTTTGATCGCATTTCGTTATTTTGATAGTTTTAAATTAACAAAAGCCTGGTTTCTGCAATACCTTAAAAACCGGGTGGCGCGCATTTACCCCATGTATGCCTTACTTACCATTGGCGCGTTCATAGCTTATCACTTTACGCAAAACCAAACAGTAACGGCAGGGCAAAACCCGGTGGTTATGTTTTTTATGAACATTGTTTTTGTGCGCGGCTTTTTTGATCAGTTTAAGTTTACCGGTATTGCCCAGGGCTGGTCGCTCACAGTTGAAGAATGTTTTTATTTTTCGGCGCCATTTATTTTCCTTATCGCCACCAAATACAAAAAGTTTTATATCCAGCCTATCGCGGTTACCGGTTTAGGGGCTTTGCTTGTGCTCATCTTTAGTCATGTAAACTGGTTCGGTTTTTTCGGCAACTTTACGTTCATGATGCTGTACACCTTTTTAGGCCGGTGCTTTGAGTTTTATGCGGGCATTCAGCTGGCACTTATTGTTCGGAAACAAAAACTGGATGGTACAAGCAAAAAGAAGTTCACTTACCTGGGTTTTTTCATGATCTTTTTTTGCGTGTGGATCATGTCTGCGTTAACTATTCCGAAAGGATATGAGGCCGGTTTGCATAATCCCTGGGGCATTGTAACCAATAACTATCTGCTGGCTACCTCGATTGCCATTTTCTTTTATGGCCTGCTCACCGAAACTACCCTCCTTAAAAAGTTTTTAGCACACCCCTTTATTGAACTGCTGGGCAAAAGCTCCTACATATTTTACCTGATCCACTTAGGCTTTATGTACAATTTTATCCATCAGGGCATGAACAGTCTTAACGATTATGTTTTTGAGCTTTATGATAAATGGGGTGTCGACTGGCATTCGCCTTTTGAGTATGATAGTTTAAACCTTTTGTACGCCTTTATCGTTTTAAATATCGTTTCCATAACGTTGTTTAAATTAATTGAAGAACCGCTTAATCATTATATCCGTAAGTCTGATTTCCTGATTAAAAACAAAGCACGTAATCCCGAAAATGAATCAGCTAAGATCAAAGCCTAATTACAACATGCTAAAAAACGCCAACAAATTACTGATCATTGCTTTCGCTTTACTGACCTGGTGTGCCGCCCTACCGGCCATGGCCCAGGAAACTGAAAAAGATCCGGCGGAGAATACCGACAAAAGCGGTGGTGATGATGAAGTATCAACGGTATTAACCATCAATAATAAGGATGGTATATTCGGTTCAACAGCCTCGTTCAGCTTTGAAATTAAAAACACTTATGATACTAATCAGGAAGGCAGCATATCATACAATATCACTACCGAAAATGGGCAAATTGTTAAAACCCTATCAAAGCCGGTAAACCTGGGCAAAAAAAGCACTTCCAAATATGATTTTGAGGTGCCTAACCTAAAAACAGGTTTTTACAAGGTTAATATGATGATCAATGTGAGCGATTATGACGATACCACCCGTCGCGCTTTTGGGATCAGGCCGGAGGAAATCCGGTCGCAATATGCCAGGCCGGCCGACTTTGACCAGTTTTGGCAAACCGCCAAAGATGAACTGGCCAAAGTGAAACCCAATTACAAAATCACCGAAGTACCCTCCATGAACACCGAAAACCGTAAGGTTTACGAAATAGAAATGAAATCGCTGGATAACCTTACCATCCGCGGTTACATGACGGTACCCATCAGCAAAAATAAAAACAAGAAGTTTTCGGTATTGCTTGGCCTGCCCGGTTACCAGGTAAAGCTATACCCTATAGTAGGTCTCGATCCCGACCTGGTGATCATTACCCTGAATACCCGCGGGCAAGGCACCAGCCGTGATGTGATCCATACCGAGCGAGATGCTTTTATCTCCTATCGCATTGAGGATAAAAACAAGTACGTAATGCGCGGCGTGATTATGGATTGCGTACGCGCGGTTGATTTTATTTATGCGCAGCCTAATTTAAGGCACGATCAGATCCTGGCTACCGGCGGCAGTATGGGCGGTTACTTATCCCTGGCGCTTGCCGGCCTTGATCATAGGGTTACACTTTGCTCGGCACAAAACCCTATCATGAGCGATATCCGTAACCTGGTTGGCACCGTTGAATGGCCCATTAACGACATTAAAAAATATGTTTTAAGCAAACCCGGTGTAACTTTTAACCAGGTACTCAACAACCTCGACTATTACGATACCAAAAACTTTGTAACAACCATAAAATGTCCAACTATTTTGGGCTTAGGCCTTTTGGATCCCTATGTACCGCCAAACAATGGTTACGCGGTGTTTAACTCCATGCATGGCGATAAGCATTTAATAGTATTCAAAAACCTTGGGCACGAGGTAAGCCAGGTATACAAGGATTATGAGGGCCGTTGGATGCGCGACACCTTTGGTTTATTTTAAAACGATTAAAATCTGCACACATGACCTTGAAAAATACTTTATCAAAATATTTGCTTGCTGGGATGGTAGTATTTGCCTTAGCCACAGGTAAAAGTTATGCCGGAGGTTTCCCGGTAAGGCCGGGCAGGATCTCGCTGTCGCCCTCGGCAACTTACTTTTTTGCCAATAAAGCCTGGGATGCCGACAGCCATAAAGGAGCATTTGCCAATAACGGCAAGTTCAGTTCATGGAACTATTCCTTATATTCGGAAGTTGGTTTAAGCCGAAGGTTTACCCTATCAGTACTGGCACCGTATGTGATGAATACCTTTAGTACAGATCTGGGCACCAGCAAAAGCTCAGGTTTCCAGGACCTGGAAGTGGGGATCAGGTATTACCTGGCCAATATCAATTATAAATATTATTTCAGCCTGCAGGGTACAGCTATTGTACCTATGTATACCAACACCGCGCTGGGCTATAACCAAAAAGGGGCCGAACTTAAACTGGCCTTTGCTGGCAGTGGGCATTTATTCGGCAAAAACTCATTCTTTATCCTTGAAAACGGCGTGCGCGAATATTTTGGTTACGAAAGCGTTTTTCAGGACAGGTACAACGCCACATACGGCTTAACACTTGATAAAAAGTTCCGCGAGCAGATTTCATTAAGTGTAGGCGGCTTTTATGCCACCAGTATCAATAAAGATTTTAACGTAAACCCAAGCGCCAGTAAAAACTTTGCCTTTAACCAGGTATCGTTAAGTTACGGCCATGCATTCGCCAAAAGCCTGTCGCTATTTTTAACAGGCGGCACCTTTGTTACCGGGCGAAATACCGGCGCGGGCACCAGCTTTTCGGCATCACTTAATTACCGGATAGATACGAAATAGTTGGGATGCAGCCCTGCAATTTACCATGTCATTGCAAATGCATAGAGATGAGAGCCTGCAGTTTTTCAATTTTACAGGTTTCATTTATAAACCCCAAACAAATCTTCAATTGCCTTAACCCGGTAATCAAATATCTGCTCCAGCTTTCCTTTAACAAAAATAGTATTAGCAAATCGGCCAATCCCCCCGTAAGGAATGGCGTAATGCAGCAGGTCGGTCATACGTACGCCGCCTTCTATCTCTTTAAAGTGATGCTGGTGGTGCCATAAAGCGTATGGCCCGAAACGCTGCTCATCAACAAAATACTTTTTATCATCAACATGGGTGATCTCTGTCATCCAGTTCATTTTGACGCCCGGCAGCGGTGATATTTTATAGGTGATGATCATCCCCGCGTACATTTTCGTATCTATGGTATAATCGGAAGTTACCACAAAACGCATATCATTCGGGGTGATCCTGGCCAAGTTTAATGGCGACGAAAAAAAATCCCAGGCCTCGTTAAGAATGATGGGGATAGACTGTTCTCTTTTTAAAACGTATGTTTTCACTATGGGGTAACAAGGGTGGATGGGTAAGTGTTTTGATGGGCTCATCCCACACGCCACCGCCCGGCTCCAGCCGGGTGGTAACTATCAAGCGGCCTCCCGGCCGCCGGCATACGCAGGCCAGAGGCCTGGGGATAATTGCCACTCGGCTGGAGCCGAGCGGCGGCAGAATACGTTATCCTACCTTTCTTCCTTCCCTATCGGCAAATCCCTTCTTGACCATTCGCTCCATGAACCAACATAAAGCTTCGGGCCGCTGATGCCCGCGTAATCCATGCCCAGCAGGGTATGACAGGCTGTAACACCAGATCCGCAGTGAACTATCACTTCGCTGTGTGCTACATCGCCAATTGCGGCATCGTAAGCCTCGCGCAGCTCATCGGCTGGTAAATACTTACCGTCGGCGCCGAGGTTGTTGATATAGGGCAGGTTTAGCGCGCCGGGGATATGGCCGGCTATCAAATCCAAAGGCTCTGTCTGGCCCAGGTAGCGTGGCGTTTCGCGTACGTCAATTACCAGTTTTGAAGGATCTTGCGCGGCTTCACCTGCTTCGTCTATCTTAACAGTGCCTGCATACTCATGTGTTACCGGGTACGGATCAACCGCAACCGGCGTATAAGCTTCTGTGCTCAATTGCACACCGGCGTCTTTAGCAGCCTGTAAGCCGCCATTCAATACCTGTACATTTTCATGACCAATTGCCCTCAGCATCCACCATAACCGCGATGCACTGAACGCGCCGGATTTGTCGTCATAAACCACTACGTGGCTCTTAGGTGTGATGCCCCAGTTGCCGAGCAATACAGCAAACTCCTGTATATTAGGCAACGGATGCCTGCCGCCAAAGGCGGGGTCATCGGGCTTAGTGGTAAGGTGCTGATCAAGGTCGGCGTAGATGGCGTGGTTTAAATGGCCTGCCAGGTAACGCTGGTAAGAGTCCTGCCCTCCGCGGGCATCAATAAGAATAGTATCCTGTGCGGCTAAAGCCGGGTCGTTGATTTCAATAAGTGGCGACATAGGTATATCTGATATGTTTTAATATCAAATATAGATACACGCTTTGGGTTTCGGCAAATTTACTGCACTATTTTGTTGGCGCAGTATGAGCTTGCAAAAGCCTCGGGCTTGGCCTTAAACACAAAACCCATGCTCAGGATGTAACCCATAGCCTCGTGCAGGGCCGCGTTACTTTTAAACATCGGGTTGGTGTTAATGTCGGCATGAACCTCAAGCTCCACATCATACAGGTCCAGCAAATCGCAAAGCTTGTAAGCAATGTCGATAGACTTCTGAACTTCGCTCAGCATCCTTTCTTTAATGCTCATTTTTTGCGAAGTACGTTCCTGGTGTATGAACATAAAAGCGCCGCGTTTTTCGCGCAGAAACACGATCACCGTCGCAAAATCCGTTATGGACCCTTTAACTTGTGAGTCGGTGCCGATGCATACTTTTAGCTTGTTACCGAGGAGGGCTTCGCGTTCAATTGCCTTTTCAACCTCTTCCATAATGGGCGATTGGATTACTTCGCCGCTGAATTTTCTCCAGGTCATAAAAATTATTTTAGGTAAATTTTAGGCGACCTCTTTTATGGGTCTATAAAAATAAGCGATAACGTTTCATATTAACGTAAATAACGTGTGATTTATTTGTTAACATTCAGCTGATTATTAACAGGTTGGTTGCATTTCGGATGTCGGATTTGGGATTTGGGAATTAAAGAGAAAGGATTTTTTTTCCTGGTCGAAGTTTAGCGTCAGCGTAACTTCGTCCCCAAACAGGGCAAGCATTTTGCTTGCGGAAGCGGAAAAGTAAATTGATTGTATAGTTAAGCTGAAAGCTTAAGACATTTTAGGACGAAGTTACGCTATCGCCAAACTTCGACCAGGGAAGGGTAGATTCTCAGGGATATCTGAGAGAGACCTGATGGAACTGAAAAGCAAAAAATAAAAAAATCCGAAATCGAAACTCCGAATTCCGAAATCAGGACAGCGCGGCTTTGATCCTGTTCTCGGCTTCCAATACAAGGTCGCCAATCGGGGTTTTACCGGGCTCAATAGGTTCAAGCACCGTCCAGCTCATGGATATAAAAGTATTAAGCGGATAAAAGCCATATTGTACAATTTTCCAGCTATTTTTTATGGCGATAGGCACCAGCAATGCCTCAGGGCATTTTTTCAGCAGCATGGCAACACCTCCCGGCTGAAAAGATCGTACTACGCCATCTTTAGAACGGGTACCTTCGGGAAAAATCACTGCCGACCAGTTATTGGCTTTCATGCGCTCACCCAAACTTATCATTTCGGTCATGGACTGGCGGGAGTCTTTCCTGTCGATATTAGCACCGCCGCCGTGTTTCAGATTATAACTGATAGAGGGGATCCCTTTGGTAAGCTCTATTTTAGAAACAAACTTGGCGTGATACTTACGCAGGTAATAAATAAGTGGGGGGATATCGAGCAGGCTTTGATGATTGGCCACAAATATCATTGGCCTCCCCACAGGCAAATTCTGCTTATTGATGAAAGTCACCGTATCACCTATGATATAAAAAGTGCGGAACAGGCATAAATTCAGGATATCAACCGAACGTTTGTGCGCGGCATAGCCAAAAAAACGAAAGCAGATCCACTGGATGGGCTGAAAAATAACCAGGGCTAAAAAAAACGCAATTATGGCAATAGGCGACAGGATATATCCTAATAACTTTTTCATCAGTAGGCGAAGTTATATTTTTTTCGGCAAAGCGGTAATTTACAAACGGTTTTCTGTTAGTAACAACTGTACTTTAAGCACTGCGGCAACGGTCATGGCATCAGTAATTTCGCTATTGCAAACCATGCGGTACATTTCGGCAAAAGGCACTTTTTTGATGATCAGCTGCTCGGTTTCTTCAGGCTCGGCTTCAAACTGCTCAAGACCGCGGGCCAGGTACAATATACTGAGTTCATCGCTTACCGAATTACTGAGGTGCAAGCGCTGGATCTCTGTCCACCGTGAAGCTTTTAAACCGGTTTCTTCCAGTAACTCACGTTTGGCCGACTCAAGCGGGTCTGTTCCCTCAGGACCGCCGCCTTCGGGCATTTCCCAACTGTACTGGTTTAACGTGAAACGGTATTGGCCCACGAGATAGGTATTTAGTTCTTCATCTAAAGGTAAAACACCTATGGCCAGGTTTTTATAATGTACTTTACCATAAATACCGGGATTACCGGCCGGGTTAATCACCTGGTATTCGGTAACGTTGATCCAGGGGTTATCATAAATGTTTTTTTGCGAAGTTATTTTCCAGGGATTATCTTCAGGATGATGCATGGCTAAAAATAAACGATTATCATTAGATTGTGGAAAACCGGCCTGGAAAAGTTTACTACTCTGCCAGGTACTCCAGTTTCACCTGCACGTTCAGGTCTTCATGCATCCGGGCAAACTGGCGCGGGTTGCGGGTAAAGTCGGGATCAGTGTCCATATAAATGTTGGTGATCTTAACTATTTCAGGGTGTTTATCAGTACCTATATTATAAGTAAGCCCCTCGCCGCTTTCTAAACTTTGTTTTAGCTCAAGGTATTGCTTACCGGTTACAATGATCATTTTTTCGGCAGTCATGGATACTATTTATATAAATGGATAAACTACTCAAAACCGTGAGTTGATTTGCCCTGTAACATACCGGCGATACAAAATTATCGCTTACCGGGTTCCGTAACGGTTTATTATATTTACCTCAAATATAACTCATATATATCCGCATAAATGATCAGTATTAAAAAATTATTGCCTTTTGCTTTATTATTAGGCGCTACTGCAGCATTGGCCCAGCAAAGCTTACCCATAGCTGTAAACCTGCAAAAAACCTACACCAAAGCAACACGCACCACAACCGGAGCACCCGGCAAAAATTACTGGCAAAACACGGCCGACTATAAGATCAAAGTAAATTTCGACCCTAAAACCCGCCTGTTAAGCGGGACAGTTGGTATCGATTATGTTAACAACAGCCCCGATACGTTAAAGCGGGTACAATTTAAACTGTACCCCAACTTATATAAAAAAGGCTCGGTACGCCAAATGCAGGTTTCGGCCGCTGACTTGACCGATGGGGTTCACATCAAAAGCCTTAGCATTGATAATAAAACACCCGACAGCGCTAAAACCCGCCGTATCAACGGTACCAACATGACGCAGCGTGTTCCCCCTATTGCTCCAAAGCAAAAAGTACATTTTGATATCAGCTATGCTTATACATTAAACAAGGGCTCACATATCCGCACCGGTCAAGTTGATACCGGTGCATTCTTCATTGCCTATTTCTTCCCGCGTATAGCAGTTTATGACGATATTGACGGATGGAACGATTATCCATACGTTGGCTCACAGGAATTTTATAACGATTTCTGCCATTTCAGCACGGAGATCACCATACCCGGCGACTATAAAGTTTGGGCGACAGGCGATCTGAAAAACGCCGGCGACGTTTATGACAGCCGGATCGTTAAACGCATTGCCGATGCCGGCGCAAGTGATAAGGTAACTGATATTATTACCGAAGATGATATTAAAGCGGGCAACATCACCAAAAACAATCCAACCAACACCTGGAAGTTTGAGGCTGATAGCGTTACCGATTTTGTTTTTGCTGCCAGCAACCATTATTTATGGAAAGCATCGAGCCTGGTAGTTGATCCGAAAACCGGCAGGCGTACCCGCGTTGATGCGGTATTTAACGAAAAGCATAAAGACTATTATGCCGTAGTTGATTACGCCCGCAAAACGGTTGAGGTGATGAGCTACAAATTTCCGAAATGGCCGTATCCATACCAGCATGAAACCGTTTTTGATGGTTTAGACCAAATGGAGTACCCAATGATGGTGAATGATAATCCGCTGGAAGATAAGGCCGATGCCATTGAGCTTACCGATCATGAGATCTTCCATACCATGTTTCCGTTTTACATGGGTATTAACGAAACCAAATACGGTTGGATGGATGAAGGCTGGGCAACCATAGGCGAATGGCTGGTAAGTCCGGAGATTGATCCTTCTATAGTTGACCCCTATGGTGTTGCCGCTGTTGAACAAAGTGCCGGCCACGAGGTTGATGTGCCGGTGATGACACTTACACCAATGCTCACTGGCCCTGCCGGTTTTACCGACAGCTATCCCAAACCAGGCCTGGGCTATTTATATGTAAAAGATCTGCTTGGCGACGAGCTGTTTACTAAGGCACTGCATTACTACATTGCACAATGGCACGGCAAACACCCTATGCCGTACGACTTTTTTAATTGTATGAACACCGGTTCGGGCGTAAACCTCAACTGGTTTTGGAAAGCCTGGTTCTTTGACAATGGCGTAACGGATCTGGCCATCAGCAAAGTGACTAACGCCGGGTTAAAATATGCTGCCACAATTACTAAAGTTGGCAGTAAGCCCATCCCCGTTAACCTAACCATTAGTTATACCGATGGCACTACCGAACTGATACACAAAAGTATTGCTGTTTGGTCTACCGGTAACAAAACAACCACAGTTAATTTCACTGCAAAAAAAGCGGTTAAAAAGATTGTACTTGGTACTACCTATGATCCTGATAGCAATAAAAAGGATAATGTGTGGGTAAGTGCAAATTAAACTTGCCTTCCACGACTTACGAAGTTTTAAAAACTTCGTAAGTCTCTTTTCTTAACCTCCCATCTCTGCAAAAGGCCCTAACGGGACATGAAATGGGTGTCATGCTGAATGTTTAAATCCGTGGCTTCTGAAGATAAAATGACATCCCCGCAACGTCATTGAGGCACGAAGCAATCGCACAGAGGCAAG
>CBIHRB010000024.1:0-88101 GCA_966212355.1 uncultured Mucilaginibacter sp. | reverse complement strand
CCTGTACAGTCGGGGATTGCTTCGTGCCTCGCAATGACGTGGGGATATAGTAGTTTCATTTAATCGTTTTTAAACAGTTTCTAATCAGTTTATTAGCTTTAATTTGGTGCATTCCGCTTTCAGTTTTTATATAATTGCTTTTTTTTATCTACATTAAACTTATAAATATTATAGCCGTATAAGCTAATTATAAACCATTCTGTTTCTCTTTTTAAGAAGCGGATTTTCAGGAAAATTAAAACTCAACACAACCTGTTATTTTGAATATCTATAAATATTTGTTTGTTGTGGTTGCCTTGCTGATTGCCCGAAAGGGGTTTTCGCAGGATAGGAACCTTAAGTTCGAACATATCGGTACCCGGGAGGGCTTATCACAAATTAATGTAAGTACCATAATTCAGGATAGCCGGGGCTTTATGTGGATAGGTACCCGCGACGGCCTTAACCGGTATGACGGGTATGGCTTTGTGATATATAAGCACAGTATCCAGGATGATAATTCATTAAGCAGCAACCTGATATCAGATATTGCCGAAGATAAAGAGGGCAACATATGGCTGGCTACACTTTTTGGCTTAAATAAGCTCGACCGCAAAACGGGTAAGTTTATACATTATTTTCATGACAGCGCTAATTCAAACAGCATCTCAAGTAATTTTGTAAACAGGCTGATATTTGATCACGACGGTATTTTATGGATAGGCAGCCAAAAAGGCGGGCTCGACCGGTTTGATATCTACCAAAATAAATTTACCCATTACAAACACAACGAGGCCGATCTGTCATCATTAAGTGACGATGATGTTACCGCGTTAAAGGAAGATTCCAAACACCGTTTATGGGTTGGTACCCTGAGCCACGGCCTTAATCTTTTTGACAGAAAGAAGGAAACTTTTACACGATATCAAAGCCAGCCGGGGGTAAATACCAGTATGTCGGGAGGGTATGTAAGTACTATTTATGAAGATATTGCGGGCAGGTTATGGGTAGGAACGGAAGATGGCGGGCTTAATTTATTTGACCCGGGAAAAGGCACATTTAAACATTATCTTCAGAATAAAAAAGATTCCGGCTCTATCTCAGGCTATTGTGTTTTGGCATTAAGCATGGACCTGAACGGTAATTTGTGGGTAGGTACCGAAAATAATGGCGTTAATATCCTGAACCCGGTTACCGGAAAAATAACAGGCTATAAGCATGATGATATTGACAGGGGCAGTATGAATGGTAATTCCATTTACAGTATTTGCCGGGATAGGATGGGGAATATGTGGCTTGGGGCATTTAGCGGCGGCATTAACCTGTATAAGCGCAGTACCGAAAGTTTTTCGCATTTCAGGCATAGCTCATCGCCAAATAGCCTGGCCAATAATTTTGTACTTTGTTTGCACGAAGATCAGGATAGTAATATTTGGGTAGGTACCGACGGGGGCGGCGTTAATGTGTTTAACAAGGATGGTACTGTTAAACACTATATGAATGATCCGGCTAATGCCAATAGTTTGGCAGGAAATTATGTATTGAACATCATCCAGGATTTTAAAGGAGATTTTTGGATAGGTACCTGGGCTGATGGTTTGTGCCGGTTTAATCCCTCTACCGGCAAGTTTACCAGCTTTAAACATGACCTGGCAAAACCCGGCAGCTTAAGTAATAACAATGTTTACGCCCTTACCCAAACCCGCGATAACCGCATCTGGGTAGGCACCTATAACGGCGGCCTCGACCTGTATGACGAAAAGTCGGGCACATTTTCGGCTTTTAATTATGATCCTAATGATCCTAAAAGTATCAGCAGCGATAGGATATATGCCCTGCTTGAGGATCATAATGGCAATTTTTGGGTTGGCACCTTTGATGCCGGCCTCAATTTGATGGATAGGAAAACAGGTACCTTTACCCGGTTTCAGCACGACGAGAAGCGTAACAGCATCAGCAATAACAGCGTTCCCGATTTGTTTGAAGATAGTAAGGGCCGCATCTGGATCAGTACGCTTTCGGGGCTCAATCTGTTTAACCCGGTTACCAAACATTTTACGGCATTTACAACCAAGAATGGTTTACCAAGTGATGTAATTTATGCTGTACGTGAAGATAAGCTGGGTACCATATGGGTTAGTACCAATAATGGCTTATCCAACTATGATCCGGTTAAGCACATCTTTAAAAACTATACTATTGAAGATGGTTTACAGGATGAAGAGTTTAAATCACATTCGGCCCTGCAAACTAAGGACGGCAGGATCTTTTTCGGAGGGATTAACGGTTTCAATTCCTTTACACCCGGACAAATCTTAAAACCATCGGCCTTTATGCCCCTGGTTATCACCAATTTTCAATTGTTCAATAAAACTGTGAAAATTGCCCGTAGCAAGGAAGACCCATCCCCCTTAAAACAAGATATAAGTGATACCAAATCAATTAAATTATCCTATACCCAATCCGTAATTACATTACAGTACGCGGCGCTTGACTATTCTTCATCTGATAAAAAGAACTACAGTTATATACTCGAAAACTTCGATACAGACTGGAACAATGTGGGAAGCCGGAATACTGCTTCATACACCAATTTGCCACCGGGCGAGTATACTTTTAAATTAAAGTATCAGAATACGTCAGGGTTATGGTCGCCGCCTTCAGCGGGATTAAAAATTACCATTGTGCCGCCGTTCTGGTTAACCTGGTGGTTTAAATTAATTGCCGCGGTAACCATAATTGCTTTGGTATACTTTATTTTTAAATACCGGATTAAATTTCTGAAGGCACAAAAAACCGTACTGGAGCGCCAGGTAAAAGAACGTACCGAAAGCCTGGTAAAAATGACAGCGAATGAACGCCTGGCCCGCGAGGCATCAGAAAAAGCCCGTGAAGAAGCCGAAAGCGCCAATAAAGCCAAGAGTATTTTCCTGGCTACCATGAGCCATGAGATCCGCACACCTATGAACGGTGTTATCGGTATGGCAACATTGCTGGCCAGTACCAGGCTTACCAGCGAGCAGGAGGAGTATACCGAAACCATAAAAAGTTGTGGCGATGCCCTGTTAACGGTTATTAATGACATTCTCGACTTTTCTAAAATTGAATCGGGCAATATGGAGCTTGATGAAGAGGATTTTGACCTGCGCGATTGTATAGAAGGTGTTTTGGATGTTTTTGCCGAAAAGGCTTCACGGTTAAATCTTGACCTGGTTTACCAGGTTGAGCACAATGTGCCGGTTCAAATTATTTCCGATTCGATACGTCTTCGACAGATCCTGATTAACCTGGTAGGCAATGCGGTGAAATTCACAACCCAGGGCGAAGTTTTTATACTGGTAGGGGTAAAAGAGCAAAAAGATGACGACCTGGAATTGATCTTTAAAATAAGAGATACAGGCATCGGCATTGCCGAGGATAAACTGGAGCGTTTGTTTAAGCCGTTTTCGCAGGTTGATTCAAGTACCACACGTAAGTATGGGGGCACCGGTTTGGGTTTGGCTATAAGCGAAAAACTGGTTAAGCTGATGGGTGGCGAAATCAGTGTACAAAGCGAAATAGGCAGGGGAACTACTTTCTCGTTTACCTTAAGATCAAAAGTGGGACAAAAGGTAAAACGAAATTACGTTTACCTTAACCTTACCGAGCTTGAAAACAAGCGTATTTTATTTGTTGATGACAATGCTACCAATCGCGATATAATTGACACGCAACTGAGGCAGTGGAAATATGAGCCTGTAGTTGTGGCATCGGCAACTGAGGCATTGAAAGTGCTTAACGATCAGGATGAGCATGTTGATCTGCTGATAACAGATATGAGCATGCCCGAAATGGATGGCCTGCAGCTGGCTAAAGAAGTAAAGCAAAAATTTCCTGAAATGCCCATTGTATTATTAAGCTCGATAGGCAGTGAACAAAGTAAACGGGAAGACAACGTATTTAACGCGGTATTAACTAAGCCTACAAAGCATAACCTGTTACATAAGCATATAGTTGAGCAGTTAAAAGCCGGCAGCGGTATTAAAACTGAGTACCAGCAGGTGCAAACAGCGTTTTCTAAAGATTTTGCTAAAAATTACCCCATGAGCATTCTGATAGCCGAGGATAACATAATAAATCAGAAGCTTGCTATGCATATGTTAAGTAAAATGGGCTATAGCGCCGATATTGCGGAAAATGGGCATGCTGCATTAAATGCTATGGTAACAAAACATTACAACCTCGTTTTGATGGATGTACAAATGCCTGATATGGATGGTTTGGAAGCAACGCGCTTTATCCGCAGTAACATGCAGGACCAGCCGGTAATTATTGCCATGACCGCAAACGCCATGCCCGAAGATAAGCAGGCATGCATTGATGCCGGCATGAATGATTACCTGAGCAAACCCATGAAACTTTCGGATCTAATGGAGATGCTTGAAAGATGGGGTAAATATATAAACGGACAAGATACAGCTTTAATGAATTGACGTTATATTTACTTCGAAAATATTTGGTCATTATGAATCCTTTTGTTAAATCTTCTACCGCTTTTTTTTGCTCTTTACTCATCGCTGCAGTGACATTAGCAAATGCGCCGGCGCGTAATTATTATCAGCTTAAAATATACCATTACAAAACCCCGGCACAGGAAAATACCATTGAAAAGTATTTACAACAGGCCTACATACCCGCGCTGCACCGGGCCGGTATTAAAAATGTGGGTGTGTTTAAGCCTATAAGCCAGGCAGATACCGCGAAGCTGTTATATGTATTTACGCCCTTTCAATCATGGGATAAGTTGATGGGTATCGATCAAAAGTTACAGGCCGATGCGGCGTATCTTGCCGATGGAAAAGAATACATTGATGCCGCTTATAATGAGCAGCCTTATACCCGTTTGGAAACAATTATACTACAGGCTTTTCCGGGCATGCCTTCAACAGCGGTGCCGAATTTGACCGCTAACAAAGCCGATAGGGTTTATGAATTGCGTAGTTATGAAAGTCCTACCGAAAAATACAATGTTAACAAGGTAACCATGTTTAACACGGGCGATGAAATAGGCCTGTTTAAACGGCTCGGGTTTAATGCCGTTTTTTATTCGGAGGTTATTGCGGGCAGTCATATGCCTAATTTAATGTACATGACCACTTTTAACAGTAAAGAAGATAGAGACAAGCATTGGGACACTTTTGGTAAAGATGCTTACTGGAAAACGCTTTCGGCTAAAGCCGAGTACCAGCATAACGTTTCCCATGCTGATATTATCTTTCTGCGCCCCGCAGATTACTCTGATTTTTAAGCGAGCCGCTTGCGAATGAGCTTGATCTACAGGTAAATTTTTCGTCCCCTCAGGGTCTCTCGCAGATTTAAGTTTACCCACAAAATCAATAGTCAAATTGGGTAATCTTTATAAGTTGAACCCCTCTGGGGTTCAGGTAAGGGGTGTGACGTTATTTCTACAAACCTTTTCCCCCTCCGGGGGATTTTACAATTTAATAATCATGTATTAATTGCTCAAGGACAGGTGCACCAGAGGTGCAAAAAGTTTGTAGCATCTAAATTTTCGTCCCCTCAGGGTCTTTCGCAGAGGACCCTGAGGTATACGCCATGCTAATTCGCCGTTCTGTATAATCCGGTAGATATTTAAATTGCGGTGAGGGGACATGAGGGCTCTCGCCGAGGATCCTGACAGGACATGAATCATCTCAACCCTTAAAATTAATCAACGAAATCAACGCAATCAAAAACAATCAACGGTCGATAATAGCTATTTTGTCCGATATCGATCACTTTTTGAAAAATAAAAACATGTAACTTGTTGGTAATTAATGTTTTAATATTGGTATAGCTCTTGCAAAACCTTATCCAAATTTATCACAATGGATAAGGAAATTGCACTTGAAGTTACTACTGCCAAACGCAAAAAAACGGCGCTTGTCATCACTGTCAGCATAGCTGTTTTGGTGCTTGCTGTAATGCTTTTGCGGGGATATATTAAATCGACCATTAACCGTTCGGAAATAACTACCGCCAGGGTTGAAATCGCTAACATCGAAAATACCATAAACGCCACTGGTGAGGTTTTGCCGGAGTTTGAAGAGATCATCACCAGCCCGATAAATGCTTCCATCAAAAGTGCGCTGATGGATGCGGGTAATAAGATTAAAGCCGGCCAATCGATATTAACGCTGGATAAATCGGCTACTCAAACCGATTTTGAAAAACAAAAGTTCCAGCTCGAAACCAAACGCACCGAGATCAGCAAACTCAAGCTTGATCTGAACAAAAGCTTCTACGACATCCAATCCAACAACGATATTAAGCAACTACATATCAGCAACCTTGCCGATGCCGTTGAAAATGCCAAACGCCTGTATAAAGCCGGCGGCGGTACCCGCGAAAATATTGAACAAGCCGAGCTGAACCTCAAAGTTGCACAGCTTGAAAAAAAGCAGCTGGAAAACGAGATCAAAAGCAAGCAGCAAACCATGCAGCTGGAGATTAAAGAAGCCGAAATAGCAGCAGATATCCAGCAAAACGATTTGAAAGAATTGCAACGTAAGCTTGACCTGGCCAATGTGGTGGCAACACGCGACGGGGTGATCACTTATGTAAACAAAAATATTGGCGCCAACATCCACGAAGGTGAAACCCTGGCCCGTATCGCCGATCTGGGCAGTTTCAGGATCCAGGGCAGTATTTCTGATAACTCTGCCGATCAGCTGCATAGCGGCTTGCCGGTTATTGTGCGGATCAATGATGCCCAGCTAAGGGGGCATGTAAGCAATATATCCCCGTCGGTACAAAACAGCATCATTTCGTTTGACGTGCAGCTGGATGACCGGGCCAGCAAATTGCTGAGACCAAACATGAAAGTCGACGTTTTTTTAATAACGGCCACGCATAATAAGATCATGCGGGTAGCCAACGGCCCGGCATTTAAAGGCCCTTCTGTTCAGGATATTTTTGTGCTGAACAATGGTAAGGCCGAACGCCGCACGGTACATATCGGTCTCACTAATTTTGATTATGTGGAGATTCGGGATGGCGTAAAACCCGGTGAAATGGTGATCACATCGGATATGAGCGAATACAAAAACTCGAAGGAAGTGACGGTGAAATAAGCATCAGCCCCACCCAAACCCTCCCCGGAAGGGAGGGCTTAAAAGAGAGGGCTATAAAAAAGTCTCCCCCTTCCGGGGGAGATTTAGAGGGGGCTGGCTGTTTATTTAAAAAGATATTATCATGAAATTTCTATACACCATATTATTATTAACCATAACCACAGGAGCGTTGGCTCACAGTGGCACCGATACCCTGCGGCTAACGCTGCAGCAAGTGGTTGACATGGCCAAAGCCAATTCAATAGCCGCCAAACAAGCTGCTACCGTACGCGAAACCAAGTATTGGGAATACCGCACCTACAAATCAAACTACCAGCCGCAGCTGGCATTAAGCGGTACTTTACCGGGATATACCAAAACATTTTCGCAGGTGCAGCAGCCCGATGGTACCATACTTTTCCAGCCTATTCATAATGACAACTCATCGTTACAGCTTAACTTTAGCCAAAGTATTACTGCTACCGGTGGTACTATTTATGGTACCACACAATTGCAGCGGTTTGATGATTTTGACAGGCATAATGTATTGTATAACGGTATCCCTTACGGTATAAATTATTCACAGCCGCTGTTTCAGTTCAACAGCCTTAAATGGGATAAAAAAATTGAGCCATTAAAGTTTAATGAAAGCAAGCAGGTTTACATTGAAGCCCAGGAAAAGATAGCGGTTGACGTGGAAGGGTACTTTTTCGACCTGCTGCTGGCCCAGGTAAACCTCAAAATTGCCGAAACCAACTTAACCAATACCCAGGGAATCTTAAAGGTAGCCAATCTGAAGTATGAGTTAGGAAAGGTATCAAAAAACGAGATCCTGCAACTACAGCTGGAAAAGATCAACGCGCAGAAAGCCGTTGGTACGGCCAGGCGCGATATGGAGATTGCCACACTGAACCTGCGCAGTTTTACGGGGCAGGAGGGGAATGAGCGGATAGTGCTGGTAGTACCGAAAAATATTAGTCAGATGACCGTATCATCAGATAAAGTGCTGGCCGAAGCTTACGCCAACCGCTCGGACGCTATCGCTTTTTCACGCCGTATTGCAGAAGCAAAGCGCGATGTAGCTAAAGCCAAAGGGCAAAATGGTTTAACCGCCACGCTTACGGCCAGCCTGGGCTTTTCAAATACAGCTACCAACATTCCTGATGTATACAAGAACCCTCAAAACCAGCAATTACTGCAGGTACAGCTTTCTATACCGATACTGGATTGGGGCAGATCCAAATCCCGGGCTAAAACAGCTTTAGCCAACCAGCAGTTTACCGAGTACGCTGTTGAGCAGGATAAACAAACGTTTAAACAGCAGATAGTAACCCAGGTATCGCTTTTTAATGTAATGAAAGAGCAGCTGGTTTACACCGCTCAGGCCGATAGCATAGCCGCCGAAAAATACCAGATAGCACGTGAACGCTATGTTTTAGGCGACCTGAGCATTACCGACCTTGGCATAGCCTTCCGCGAAAACGACCAGGCCCAGCGCGATTACGTAGCTGCCCTCCGTGATTTTTGGGGTGCTTACTACCAGTTGCGTTACCTTTCGCTCTACGACTTTGAAACAAACAAAAAAATCACCTATAACTAATTCAATAATTTATTTAACAAAAATCTAAACACACATAAACGATAAAAAATCACTAAATCACTAATTCACTAATTCACTAACTCAATAATTAATCACTCATGATACGTTTACAAAACATTGAAAAGGTGTACCGCACCGATACCGTAGAAACCCTGGCCCTGAACAGCGTAAGCCTTGATATTGCCAAAGGCGAATTTTTATCCATCATGGGCCCCTCGGGCTGTGGCAAAAGCACCCTGCTTAATATTATGGGCCTGCTCGACGCGCCATCAAAAGGACAGATCAGGATTGACGATCAAAAAACAGAAGGCATGAATGATAAGCAACTGGCCCGGTTCCGCAATAAAAAGCTGGGCTTTATTTTTCAAAGCTATCATCTTATTAATGATCTGCAGGTGCTTGATAATGTAGAGCTGCCGTTGCTTTACCGGGATACTACCGCCAAACAACGCCGTGAACTGGCTGCCGAAGCACTGGAAAAGGTAGGGCTTGCTAATCGTTTAAAACATTTTCCTACACAACTGTCTGGCGGTCAGCGGCAGCGTGTGGCCATAGCCAGGGCTATTGTAGGCAAGCCCGAAATTATTTTGGCCGATGAGCCTACCGGTAACCTCGATAGTGCTATGGGCAATGAAATTATGGAGATCCTCCTTAATCTTAATCGTAATGATGGCACTACCATAGTAATGGTTACGCACGATGAAAATATGGCGCATAAAACCCACAGGCTGGTGCGCTTATTTGATGGCGCGCAAGTTCAGTAATTAACCGGTTTTAAAATTAAAGTTATGCTTAAAAATTATTTTAAAATAGCCATAGCGGTATTGAAGCGCCGTAAGTTCTTTACGTTTATCAGCTTGTTCGGCATCAGCTTTACACTTACCATATTAATGGTTTTAACTGCTTTTATTGATAAAGTGGTAGGCGATAATTACCCGGATAAAAAACGCGACAGATCATTATACATTAACCGCATCCAGGAGTCGGGTAAAGACAATTTACAATCGAGCACTTTATCATATTACTTTTTGAGCCATTATACGGGTATGTTGAAAACACCTGTAAAGGTTGCCATATCATCAGTATTTAGCGGTACTAATACTTACGTTAACAACAAGAAAATAGCCGTAAATTATAAATATACCAATGCCGAATATTGGGACGTGCTTGATTATGATTTTACCGAAGGTAAAGCGTTCAATAATCAGCAGGTTACCAATGCCGATCGTGTTGCAGTGATATCTGAGGATATGAAACGCGAATATTTTGGAGATGTACCGTCGGTAGTTGGTAAATATATCGAAGCGGATAACGTAAGTTACCGGGTTATGGGCGTTGTTAAAAATGTACCCATAACCGATTATATGCTTTACGGCGATATATACCTGCCCTATACTGTTTCAAAAGCTAATTATAAAGACAAAGGATATATGGGGGGATATGTAGGGATTTTATTAGCCAATTCGCCGGGCGATGTACAAAAGATGCATGATGAGTATGAAAACCTTATGAAAAGGGTGCCGGTTGAAAGAAAGGAGTTTACACATCTGTACAGCCATGCTAATACATTTTTGGCCGCTTATCTTGATACAGGCAATGAACAGCATTCGGGAATGTCTATAGCGATTATAGCCATAAGTATATTTGTTTTCATATTTACCCTTTTGCCAACGCTTAACCTGGTCAATATCAACATCACCCGGATTATGGAGCGCTCCTCAGAAATTGGGGTGCGTAAAGCCTTTGGCGCATCATCCAAAACACTGGTTTACCAGTTTATTGTCGAAAATTTGATTCTCACCTTGTTAGGGGGCGTTCTTGGTGTTGCCTTATCCCTGCTTGCACTCTATCTGATCAATAATGCAAATCTGATAGCTAACCTCGAATTGAGTATCAATTTTACGGTTTTATTTATCGGCTTGCTGGTGTGCCTTGTTTTTGGCTTGTTATCGGGTGTGTATCCTGCCTGGCGCATGTCAAAGCTAAATGTAGTTACGGCGCTTAAAGCCCAATAAAATATTCATCATTAAATTAAAATATTATGTTCAAGCATTTATTTAAACTCATCTGGAACAAAAAGAAGCAGAATTTTCTGCTCATGACCGAGATGCTGGTGTCATTCCTGGTACTGTTTGCGGTATTTACGCTGATGGTTTACTACTACAGCAATTATAAAAAGCCCATGGGTATCGAATATCAAAATGTATGGGTCGTAAATTATGGCAATGCATATCAAACAAAAAACATCGATTCGCTTAACCTGTATTATGAAACCTTAAGAAAAACAATAAAGTCATTGCCGCAGGTGCAGGAAATTAGTTTTTTGAGCAATAATATCCCGTTTTCTCAACAGGTTAATGAAAGCGCCTTAACCTTTAACGGAAAACACGTTAATCATTTAAATAATTTTACGGTTGAAGATGGTTATAAAGATGTACTTAACGTGCAATTGCTTGAAGGCCGGTGGTTTAACAAGCAGGATGCCCTTGGCAAAAACAAAAGTGTTGTGATTGATGCCGCATTAAAGGAAGCAATTTTTGGTAATGAACCGGCTACAGGTAAACTTTTGGGTAATGATAACGATAAGGACAGGTTAAAAGTAGTAGGCGTAATTCAAACCATAAAAAGGAATGGCGATTATGTAAACCCCGGACCTGGATTGTATTTCAGAACCGATACCGGATCGTTCCGCTGGCTTGGTAAGTTCCTGGTTAAAGTGGCCCCCGGTACCGATGCTGCCTTTGAAGGCCGGCTTTACAAAACCATGGCTAATTACATGAAAAATTCAAATGTAGAGATTGAACACCTTAGCAATAAGCTAAAAGATAGCAACTACTTTGCGCTGGTGCCTATGATCATACTGGGTATTGTAAGTACCTTTTTGATTATTAATGTTGCGCTTGGCTTGTTTGGGGTATTGTGGTACAACATAAACAAGCGTAAGGGTGAGATAGGCCTGCGCAGGGCAATTGGCGCTACCGGAAACTCAGTGTCATCTCAATTGGTAAGCGAATCCATGATCCTGGCCACGCTTTCGCTTATTATAGGGGTGTTTTTCGCTGTGCAGTTTCCCCTGCTTAATGTATTCGATCAACCTGCCGGGATCTATATCGGAGGAATGCTTTTATCTGTACTGTTTATTTACGTGCTGGTGCTTCTTTGCTCATTGTACCCGGGCAAACAGGCCGCGGCTATTTACCCGGCTGTTGCTTTACACGAAGAATAATTACGATATTAACCACCTGTTATGATATTGGTTATTGATGATGATATTGCTGTACGCACCTCGCTGATCCTGCTGTTGAAAAGCGAGGGCTATGAAGCTACAAGTACGGATGAGCCTGCCGAAGCGCTGAAGATCATTAAGAAAAAAGCGCCCGAGCTTGTTATTCTTGATCTTAATTTCTCGATAGATACCTCCGGGCAGGAGGGAATGGACCTGCTTGAAAAAATAAAAGGCATTAACAGCGGTATTCCAGTGATCCTGATCACTGGATGGGGGAGTATCGAGCTTGCGGTTAAAGGTATGAAGTTAGGCGCAAACGATTTTATCAACAAACCGTGGATTAATGGCCATCTTCTCCAGTCGATAAAAACCCTGCTCGACCTGCAGGATAAGCGGACGGAGCACCATACCCGTAAACAACTGGATAAAACCTATAATTTTGAAAATATTGTAGGTGAAGATGCCCGGATGCTTGACATCCTGGAAACCATTGGCCGGGTAGCCTCAACCGATGCATCGGTGCTGATCATGGGCGAAAGCGGTACAGGTAAAGAGCTGATAGCCGAGGCCATTCATCAAAATAGCCTGCGTCGTAATAAGCCGTTTATTAAAGTAAACCTTGGGGGCATCTCAACATCGTTGTTTGAAAGCGAAATGTTCGGCCATATCCGCGGAGCGTTTACTGATGCACGGTTTGACAGGGTAGGCCGCTTTGAAATGGCCAATAAAGGCACCATCTTTTTAGATGAAATAGGCGACCTGGATGCCAGCAGCCAGGTAAAGCTGCTCCGCGTATTGCAGGATCGCACCTATGAAGTATTGGGCAGCAGCCGTACAAAAACGGTTGACACCCGTGTGGTGTGCGCCACCAATAAAAACCTGAATGAAATGGTAACGCGTGGTACTTTCCGCGAGGATTTGTTGTACCGGATCAACCTCATTACAGTTTACCTGCCGGCCCTGCGCGAGCGGCCGAAGGATATTCCTTTGCTGGTTAGCTTTTTTATTAATAATTTAAAGCAGATCTATAACCGGCCTAATTTGTCGGTAGCGCCATCGGCTATGAAATGGCTGCAGCAGTTACCCTTACCGGGCAATATCAGGCAACTGAAAAACCTGGTGGAGCGCTCTATTTTAGTAAGCCGGAAGGATGAACTGGGCATTGATGATTTCCGGTCGCAGCTGGAAATGTCGCCCATAAAAAAAGGAAATATCCAGTTGCCTGGGGTGGGTACTTTAACTTTAGAAGAGGTGGAAGTAGAAATGATAAAAAGGGCTTTAGATCATCATAAAAACAAGATAAGCAAAGCAGCCGCTGCACTGGGCCTCACGCGCAGCGCCCTGTACCGGCGGCTCGAAAAATACCAGATCCCATACGATGAAGCTGAGGACTAAATACATTTTATTCGTAGTGATCCTGCACCTGCTAACCCTGGTGCTTACTTATTTTATTTTCAACGATAACAAGATCTATTTTATCATATCGGAGATGGTTGTGATCGTCTCTTCGGTAATTGCCGTGCAGCTTTACCGGCAGCTCATTCAGCCACTAAAAATGCTGATGCAGGGCGTTGAGGCTATTAAAGATAAAGATTTTAATGTGAAATTCCTTTCAACCGGCAAGCACGAGGTTGACACGCTGATTGATGTTTATAACCAAATGATGGACGAGTTAAGAACCGAACGGACACGACAGGAGCAACAGCATTTCTTTTTAGAAAAGCTCATCCACACTTCGCCAACAGGTATCATCATCCTTGATTTTGATGACCGTGTGCAGCAAATAAACCCTAAAGCTTTGCAGGTTTTGGGTATTGATGAAAAAGCCGTGGTTGGTGAATTGATTGGCGAATTAACCAACCCAATTTTTAAACATATCAAAGCCCTTAAATCGGGCGAAACGGAGGTAGTTAAGCTGGACGGTATCAACTCATTCAAACTCCAAAAATCGCACTTTATCGACCGGGGATTTTCGCGCCACTTTATAATGCTTGAAGATCTCACTGCCGAGATCCTGGCAGCCGAAAAAAAGGTTTATGGCAAAGTGATCAGGATGATGGCGCACGAGGTGAACAATACCATCGGCCCGGTTAATTCCATCATGCAATCGGCCATGAAAACCGACCAGCTTTGGCAAAGTCACAATTTCGACCCAATAAAAGATGCCCTGCAGGTTGCAATGGACAGGAACCAGAACCTCAACCTGTTTATGCGCAATTTTGCCGATTTGGTGAAACTGCCGCCGGCCAACAAGCAACCGGTTGTATTGCAAAAGCTCTTAGCATCGGTAGTAAAGCTGATGAATATCCGTGCTGAAGAAAAAAATGTGGCGTTAGTCCTTCATTTACCCGAAGAACCGGTTGGTATCATGGCTGATGAACAACAACTGGAGCAGGCATTCATTAACATTGTAAAAAACGCTATTGAGGCTATTGATGACCAGGGATCAGTAACCTTTACCATCAACCCCAAAGAAAAAAAGCTCATTATTACCGATACAGGCAAAGGCATCACAGCCGAGCAAAATGCCAACCTGTTTACCCCCTTCTTCAGCACCAAAAAAGACGGACAGGGGATAGGCCTAACCCTGGTACGCGAGATCATGCTAAACCACGGCTTTGAGTTTTCGTTGAAAACGGTGGCAGAACAGCGAACTGAGTTTGTGGTTTATTTTTAACAAGGTTTTAAATTCCCCTCTTGAGAAGGGGCGTGATGGAATGAGCGGTAGCAGGGGTGTGTTTCTGCGTTAGACTTTGTCGCCGCCGCTCGGCTCCAGCCGAGTGGCAACTATCAAGCGGCCTCCGGCCGCCGTGGAAAAAGCAGTCAAGATGAGTTGGTTGGGTAACATCAATAAAAATCCAAGATTGTATTAGTTTTTGCTTAATCCTTTTAGTAACGTTGTAAACCAATTTAAATGTTACCTTAACAGATAATCACTGCAATTACATCTACTATGCAAAGACGGCATTTTATAAAACTTTCTGCAGCTACATCTGCTGCTATGCTTTTCAGCAAGCTTACTTATTCGGCCTCAAATGGAGCTGCAATTATGAATGGCCCCGATGAGGTTTGGGCACAATCGGGCGCTGATTGGGTTAAACTCACTGCCACAAACGGGTCTCACTACGCGCATAAAGAAATCAGCATAAACCTTAAAACAAATGGCAATGGGCTTGGTGTATATGTTTCATCGCCAAAGCAGGAGTTAAATGGCGTACGGCTGAAATGGAAACATAATACTGGAGCTTCAGCTAAATTCCTGGGCGATCATTGGGAACGCTCCTACGGCGATCTGCAATGGAAAACCATAGCTGCCGGCATTAAAAATCCATGGTATGTAATTATTCATGACGATAGGCAAACGGCCTGTTTCGGAGTAAAGACAGGTGCTAACAGTATTTGCTGGTGGGGCGTTAATGCCGATAGTGTCGAACTTACTTTAGATACAACTTCGGGCGGTGTAGGTGTGCTGCTGGGCGACAGGCAACTGCACGCTGCCGATATCATAACTACCAATGCTAAAACAGGAGAGAATACTTTTGCCGCGACCCATCGCTTTTGTAAAATGATGTGCGAAAAGCCGCGCATTCCAAAGCAACCGGTATACGGGATTAACGACTGGTATTTTGCCTACGGAAACAACTCGGCCGAACTGATCAAAAAAACCACCGCTATGATGGCCGAACTGGTTACCGATCACAGCAATAAACCTTTTTCGGTAATTGATGCTGGTTGGGCTACTTATTCGCCGTTATTACCCGGTGATGGGGGTTGGAACGATGATTTTTCAAAACCCAATGATAAGTTTAAGGATATGCATGCGCTGGCTGATGAGATCAAAAAATTGGGTATGCGCCCCGGCTTGTGGATGCGTCCGCTTTGTGCTAAGCATGATGAGAAGGCCAGCTTACTGGCGCCAAAGATCACCGGCAGGGATGACCCGAAAAATCCGGTACTCGATCCAACCATCCCCGAAAATATAGCCCGGATCAAACATAATTTTGATGTGTACAAACAATGGGGATACGAAATGGTAAAGCATGATTTTTCAACTTATGATATTGCCGGTCGCTGGGGTTTTGATATGAAGGACAGCTTTACTGCGCCGGGCTGGCATTTTAACGACCGGACAAAAACCAACGCTGAGATCATTCTGCACCTTTACCGCTCCATCCGTGAAGCCGCGGGTGATGGCATTTATGTGATTGGTTGTAATACGATGAGCCACCTGTCGGCCGGGGTGTTTGAACTTTGCCGTATCGGCGATGATACCAGTGGTCATGAATGGGCGCGTACCCGTAAAATGGGCGTTAACACGCTCGCTTTCCGCCTGCCGCAGCACAACGCGTTTTACGCTGTAGATGGCGACTGCGTTGGCCTTACTACCGATATTGAATGGAAAAGGAACAAGCAGTGGCTGCAATTATTAGCTGAGAGCGGCGCACCGCTGTTCATTTCCGGTCAGCCCGAAGCCATGGGCGAAGAGCAAAAGAAAGCGGTAAAAACAGCCTTCGCACAAGCCGCCAAAGTACAGCCGTTGGGTCAGCCATTAGATTTGATGGAAACCATGTTGCCAACCAAATGGAAACTAAACGGCAGGGTGGTGGATTTTGATTGGAGCTAAGAAAAGAGGGGCCTGTCACCCTGAGCTTGTCGAAGGGTCGCGCGCAGAGGCCCTGCCCACCATGCTTCGACTGGCTACCCATGATAAGATAAAAAATGTGGTTTTTCGCAGCAGATCAGCTTCGGGTGAAAACGAACAGAACGATGCCGGGCGGTGCGGCTGCAGGGGCATAGCAAGTTTTTGCAGAAGCGGATGCATTGCGTGCGAATCGGGGCAAAATAATTGCAGCCCGTGGTTCTGTTCGTTTTGCAGGGTGAAGGCCGCGCCGAGGGCTATGGGGCCAGGTTGCGCGCAAAGAAGCCTATCTGCTGACTTGACTTTTTGGATACTTTTGTGTCAAGACAAACGGCGGAGCCTTCTTGAGCACCTTAAAAAATGAACAATAGCGAAAAACGTACCTGGCCCCGCGCGGCCAAGAGCGCGACAATGCAAGTTCAATACCACTAAGCACCTTGTCTGCCTGTAAAAGGATTGCTTCGTAACTCAGCAATGACGTGGAGGAGATGTCATTGCTCCTTCAGAATCCAGCGAATTTAAATCACTCTGGATGACACCCGTTTTAAGTTGTCATGGGTAGCGATAGCGAAGGTTCTTCTTCAATATGCAGAACTGCTATACAGGGCAAGAAGATGTTTCGTTATTACCCATATAAGCTATAGAACCCAGACTTACGAAGTTTTTGAAACTTCGTAAGTCTTCTCGCGTTTCGGTTACTCACTTTTCAAAATTCACCGAATCCCCAAACCCGTGGCGATCATTTCTTAACCTGTCGGGGGAATGCGCGAAGAAATCCCTTTATGGATTCGTAACTCAAATTATTTGTAATTAACTGTTAGGCTATTAAAAAAATATAACGATTATTGGCACGTGATAATTGCAGCTTGATTTGTGTTTACTGACATGGCTGTGTCAGTGTTCAATTTTTAAAAATCAGGTGTTCAATGAAATAAGTTGTTAAATGCTATTTTATTGATTATTAGTGTTTTAGTTATTTTGTTATAATGTTTTGAACACTTAAGTGCTTGATTATCAATATTGGTTTTTTTTGAAGTGTTCAACCTTTCTAAAATTGAACACCCTGTTTTTGAATATTAAACCTACGATATAAAATGAGTGATACCAATACAAGCAATACTTTCAGCATGATCAACACCATGCGCTGGTATGGCCCTAATGATCCGGTGAGTTTAGCTGATATCAGGCAGGCGGGTTGTACAGGCGTAGTAAGCGCGCTGCACCAGGTACCCAACGGCCAGGTATGGACAATTGAGGCCATTAACGAACGCAAGGCAGTGGTAGAAGCAGCCGGGCTTACCTGGGATGTCGTTGAAAGCGTGCCGGTTCATGAAGCCATCAAAACCCAAACCGGCGACTACCAGCAATATATTGAAAACTACAAGCAAAGCCTGCAAAACCTGGCATCAAGCGGGATCCATATAGTTACCTATAACTTTATGCCCGTGCTTGATTGGACGCGTACCGATCTCGCCTTTACAGTTGAAGATGGCTCAAAAGCGCTCCGCTTTGAAAAAGCCGCTTTTATTGCCTTCGATGTATTCATGCTGAAAAGGGAAGGAGCGGAAAAGGAGTACACTACCGATGAACTTGCCCGTGCCAAAGCCCGTTTTAATGGTATGAGCGACGATGACAAGCAACTGCTGCAGCGTAATATCATTGCAGGTTTGCCAGGCAGCGAAGAAAGTTTTACGCTGGACAAATTCAGGGAAGCCCTTGCTGCCTATGACGGCATTGATGCGGAAAGGCTGAGGCAAAACCTGATCTTTTTCCTGCAGCAGGTTATCCCGGTTGCCGATGCCAATAATATAAAAATGGTTATCCACCCGGACGATCCGCCGTACGCCATTTTGGGCCTGCCAAGAGTAGTGAGCACCGCCGAACATATCAATGCGCTTATTGAGGCTGTGCCTTCATTAAACAATGGTTTATGCTTCTGCACAGGTTCATACGGTGTAAGGCCGGATAATGACCTGCCCGGCATGGCTAAGCAATTTGGCGACAGGATCAATTTCATTCACCTGCGCAGCACCCGCCGCAATGAGTTTGGCGATTTTTATGAGGATAACCACCTGGAAGGCGATGTGGATATGTACGCTGTGGTAAAAGAGTTGGTGCAGGTAATGAAACAACGTAAATTAAGTATCCCTATGCGCCCCGATCATGGTCACCAGATGCTTGATGACCTTAAAAAGAAAACCAATCCCGGTTATTCGGCCATTGGCAGACTGCGTGGCCTTGCCGAATTAAGAGGGCTTGAGCTGGGTATCATCCGCTCAATGGAATAATGATCTTTATTGCTCCGGAGATAAAAACAAAAGGCCTTTGCGGAGAGCGAAGGCCTTTGTCATTTATTATTGGTTAGGTGCGCTTAGCCCATGTTATAAAAAAACTGCTCGGCTATAATTTTTCCGTCTTTCACTTCATATACGGCTATTTCATTCATCGGCATACGGCCGCCTTCTTTATAGGTGACATCCATATCCATGGTTACCGCGAAAAAATTACCGGTAACTATCGCGTCAGATACCTCGCCGCTGTGAATCTCCTGTACCGATGCATACCAATATTCTGTTTTGCCTTTAACGGCCTCTTTACCTTCGGTAAGCTCCATTGGCGAACCTTTTGGCTCGCGGCTCACAATATTATCTGCATAAAGCTCATCAATAGCCTGGGTATGTTTGCCTTCGCGGCAATACTGTACTAATTTTTCTGCTACTTCGGTGGTGGTCATGATCTTATGGTTTTAATTGTTTATATAAAGTTAGTTAATAACACTTCAAACCAATTGCCTGTTTGGTTTAAATTTCTGTTAAGTTTGATCTGCAATTGCATCTTCCGAAAAAAAGTTAAAATTTTCTGTAACCATTTTACGCCGCCGAAGTACTTAAGGTATATTACATAATTACAAACTGATTGAACACGCTTACAGACAATGCCATTATGCTTAAGGTGAAAGCCGGTGACCTTGACAGGATGGGTATGCTCTTTGAACGCTACAATCGGCAGTTGTATGGCTTTCTGTTCCACATGACCTACCAGCGCGAGCTGAGCGAAGACATGGTACAGCAGGTTTTTTACAAAATGCTCAAATACCGGCACACGTTTACCGGCACCGGCGAATATATCCACTGGATGTACTCTATCGCCCGCAATGTGTTAAAAGATCACTGGCGCAAAAACAAACAACAGGTACAACACGAGGGCGTGGAAGCGGCTGAAACCATGGCAGGAGGCCAGGTGCCGGATGAACAATTTGAAAAAAAGCAAGCTAAGGCCGAGCTACATCGTGCCATGGAAAAATTGAGCGAAAGCCAACGCGAGATTTTAGCCCTGAGCCGTTTCCAGGAACTAAAATGCCAGGAGATAGCCGAAATACTGGGCATGACCGAAGGCACAGTAAAAGTGCGCATCCACCGGGCCATGCGGGAGCTTAAAAGTATTTATGTAAAAATGGAACGATAAAACAGCATAAGATGAAATGTGAGCTATATGAGGAACTGTTTACCGGTTGGATAAACAAAGAGTTAAGTCCTGAAGAAGGTGGGGCTTTAGAGCGCCATATTGCAGGCTGCGCCAATTGCCGTGAAGAGCTGCAGGGGCTTCAGCAAATGTGGGATACAATGGGCCAAATCGAAACGCCCGAACCATCGGCCAATATGGGGGTGAAGTTTTATGCTATGCTGGATACCTACAAAGAGTCGGTAAAAGAGCAAAGGAGTTTGTGGGCTGATATTAAATACCAGGTAAGCCGGATTTGGGAGTGGCAGCCACGCTGGCCAATGGCCTATAACCTTGCAATGGTTGTGATTTTAGTGGGCGCAGGCTACCTGTTTTTCGGTAAAAGCAAAAGTGATGACCAGGATAAACAACTGAAAGCCCTAAGTTCACAGGTGCATGAGCTTAAACAAACCATGATGCTGGCCCTGCTTGAAAATCCATCAGCCTCTGAGCGGATCAGGGGGGTAAGCTATACCAGCGAGATCAAGCATGCGGATAAACAGGTGATAGATGCTTTACTGGCTACATTGAATAATGATCCAAATGTAAATGTACGCCTGAGCACGCTTGATGCGCTTACACACCTTACCGGTTATCCGGAGGTACGGGAAGGCCTTATCAAATCAATAGTTGAGCAGGATTCGCCGCTGATGCAACTGGCCATTGCCGATGTCATGCTGAAACTGCAGGAAAAACGATCAGTAAAATCATTTAAAGAACTGCTGAAGCAAAAAGGCCTTGATAACGGCGTTCGCGATAAAATCAAACAAACAATAACCCAACTTATTTAAAAATAAACCAAATCATGAAAAGATCACTATTACCTGTTTTAACAGGTCTGGGGCTTTGCCTTGCCCAAATTTCGGTCCGTGCCCAGGATTATAAAGAGCATATCAGTAAGCAATTTACTTTGCAGGGAGCAGCTTCGGGCACTACGCTGGCCATTTATAACATATGGGGTTCTATAACCGTGCAGGGATATTCAGGCAGCCAGGTATCAATTGAGGTAGATGAAACCATCCGGGGCAAAAGCGCCGGTGATGTTGAAACCGGTAAAAAAGAAGTAAAACTGGGATTTGATCAAAAGGCTGATAGTATTATCGCTTACACGGCCGAACCCTATGATACCCGCCCGCGCCGCAACTGGAACCGGGAGGATCGTCATCATATAGACTATACGGTAAAATTAGAGTATACTGTTAAAGTGCCCTATGGTATAAACCTGTGCGTATCAACCGTAAACGATGGTAATGTTGAAGTTAAAGATGTATATGGGGCATTAAAAGTAAACAATGTAAACGGCGGCATAACCATTGCCAATGCCAAAGGTACAACCAGTGCACATACCATTAACGGGCCGCTTAATGTAACTTACCTCTCGGTGCCACCCGATGCTTCAAGCTATTATACGCTTAATGGTAAGCTTGAGGTAACTTATCCGGCTAACCTGGCGGCGGACCTTGAATTTAAAAGTATGAACGGACAGTTTTATACCGATTTTCCGGATGCTGAGATTTTGCCTACAAGAGTAAGTAAAACCGAATCAAAAAGCGGCAGCGGTACTATTTACAAGCTTAGTAAAAATAATGGCGTACGGATAGGGGCAGGCGGAAAGCTATTTAAGTTTGAAACACTTAACGGCAATATTTATATCAAAAAACAACAATAAAAAATAACAACATGAAAACGATAAGATTTACAGGTATATTACTACTAATTGCGCTGTTAAGCACGAGGCTTTGGGCGCAGGACGGGGAAAAAGGGCAGTTAGTTGTGCCGTTAAGCGATCCCGGAAAGCCATATAAACTGGAAGTGGGGCTGGTTAATGGTTCAATAACCATAACAGGATATGAGGGCAAGGATATTATTATTGATGCCCAGGGCGAAGAAAGAAAGCACCGTGAAAAGGAACCGGCACCGGGCGGAATGAGGCGTTTATCGGCCGGGAGCAACCTGGATGTACAAGCCCAGGAAAACAATAACCAGGTAAACGTTCATGGCAGCGCCATGAAAACAACCAATCTTACCATTAAGGTACCAATGAACAGTACCAGTGTTAAATTATCAACAGTAAATAATGGTAATATCAATGCCAGCAACCTCAACGGTGACCTGGAAATAAGGAATGTTAACGGCTATATCAAACTAAATAATATATCAGGATCTGTTGTGGCCAATACGGTTAACGGCAATGTTGAAGTTAGCTTTAAAAGTATTGATGCAAAAGCGGCCATGGCGTTTTCAACGCTCAATGGTAAGGTTGATGTTACATTCCCGGCAAGCCTTAAAGCTAATGTAAAGTTAAAATCAGACCAGGGGGATATATTTACCGATTTTGATGTGGTAACCGAACAACGCAAACCGGTTGTTACAAAAAATAGCGGTGAAAAGGGGATGTACAGCCTGAAAATGGAGGATTGGGTTTACGGGAAAATAGCCGGGGGCGGTCCCGAATTATTGATGAAAACCACCTTCGGCAGTCTTTATATCCGTAAGGCAAAATAATTAAGCAGTGTTTAATAAGTTTTAACCACGCATTACAATATTGGGGAACTGTGGGTAATTTTATCAGCAAATTTCACCAGTTAAATGGTAATGCCTGGCTTTAAGAGCATTGATAAAAGAAAATCAAGCAGTAAATTGTCAAGCGGTACCCCATACTATATCGATTCTTTGAATAGCATCGATTCACAGGCATAACACTCGCGTATATGTGAGCAGTTTAAGCTGCTAAATAAAAGTAAGTGATTGATTATGAGTTGAAATAATAATTCGGACGCTAAAAGGTTTGAATGGGAATAATCCAATACAATTTACTGCACAATTAGTGTGAAAAGGCGTTCCGGGATGAGATCCGGAACGCTTTTTTTGTAAATAAGCCTTTAACAGAGGGTTGGGCAATAGGCTAAACCATTTTTGTGCACTATATTTGCTGACTGGTTACCTATTGCAATTACTTGGTAGAGTATGATTAAGCTTTTTATCGTGGGTTTTCCGCGGGACATGGAAGAAATTGAACTTGTTGAACTGTTCAGTGCTTATGGCACGGTAAGTACCGTGCGGATAATTACCGATAAAGACAGCGGCATTAGTAAAGGTTATGGTTTTTTAGAAATGACTGATGAGGCAGGCGCTCAACGTGCGATCGACGCTATGAATGGTGCTACTATCGATGAGCGTGAAATAAGCGTAAGGATAGCAGAACAAAAGCACCAGCCGCAACAAAAGCAGCAATTTTCAAAACCTAAGCCGGGTTTTAACAAAGTAAAGCCACAAGGTTACAACAAGCCCCGCTTTCCGCGCGAAAATAACCGCTATGAGCAGCAGGACGCTGCGGCCCCGGTAAGAGCAAAACGCCCGCGCAGGCAACAGCCATAAGCTTTTTCGAAAAGCTTAAAGCAAAATGCATAAGGCTAAAAGCTAATAAATTGATTTTTTAATTAGCAGCAGCCTTAGCCCATTGATTTCAGGAAGTATAAAGCTCGTTTGCTAAAAATTGGTTTCTGAATTTTCCATGCGGATCGTATTCGGCTACCAGGGCTTTAAAAGCATCCATCTTTTCGTAACGTGCTCTTAATATTTTAGCAGGGATGGTAAAGATTTTACCCCAGTGTGGTCTTGCTTTAAACGGAGAAAGCTCCCGTTCAATTTGAGGGAGTAATTTCAACACAGCTTCTGTTTCCTGTTTCCAGGTAAAATGGATAGCCACCGATTTTTGATTATGGGCAGGGCTAATCCACAGGTCATCGGCGGCAATGGTGCGGATCTCGGTAATAAAGAGGTGCGGGCCAATCTGCTTCCCTAATCGCGCCACAGCTTCGATAGCTTCAACGGCATGATCAAAAGGCACAAAAAACTCTGATTGCAGCTCCTTTCCGCTGCTTGGTGTAAAGCCCATTTTAAAATGCGGCAACCGCTCATACCATGGCCCCGGAACGCCCATTTGCTCGGTGCAGTTTTCGGCAGAGAGCCCTATAATTGGGTGTAGATTTTTTGTAGCTGCTTTTGCCCCGTAAAATTCCTTCAGGTTTTCATCTTTATCCGTACCTATCCGGCTTTTGATCCAAACCTCATTAATATGGTCGCTTTGCCAGTCGGTAAACAGGCTAACACTATAACCGGCCGATACAATTTTTTCAAAATGCTGCTTTAGCTCGCTCATAGGCAAGCCCGTAAATACATGCTGTTTCATCATGTAAGTTGGTTGTATTTGCAGGGTAACTTTGGTGATTACCCCTAACGCTCCAAGCCCAACCACGGCCGCATTTAGCTTTATCGCATCTTTTGCTTTTGAAAGATGAACGATACTGCCATCAGCTTTAACAATTTCCAGCCCCACTACTGCGCTTGATAGGTTACCGTTTTTTACGCCCGAGCCATGTGTTGCTGTCGTAATTGAGCCTGCTACTGATATATGGGGCAACGAGGCAAGGTTATGCAGCGCGAAGCCCTCTTTATCGAGATGCGGGGCAAGCTCACCGTATTTTATACCGCCTTCAACCGTAACTGTATGATTTTGCTTGTCGATGGATACCACTTTGTTTAGGTCGCGGGTTGATAGCAGGTTATCTTTACTATCGGCAATGGTATTAAAGCAATGCCTGGTGCCCAATGCTTTTATTTTATCGTGTTTTTTAAGGAGCTGCTGTACCTCTTCAACCGATTTAGGGTAAAATACATTGCCGGTGCTGTAAGTTAAATTACCCGACCAGTTTTGCAGGCGGGGTTGTTGAGCAAATGATTCGAGTGATGATAATAAGGGAGATGCCATCAAGGTAGTACTTAATTGAATGAAAGTTTTTCTTTTCATAACAAATTGGTTAGCACAAGGTAGCTAATTATTAAGCGGAACTGAAAGAGAAATTGCAGGTAGTTTGTTGAGGACGCCCAGGGATGGAAAAGTTTTTATATTTTTTTAATAAGTAAAAATAGATTTTTAAATAATTTATAAACTTTTTGTTTATTTTGGTAAAATAATTGGTGTTTGCCTGTTAATTCGGCGTTAGCATTTGGCTAAAGATGAGTTTTTGGTAAATTGAAACTGAAATATTTATAAAATAACTGTGAAGGAAGTTTACGCCTTATTTATTCCGGGTAATTACAATGAAGATAAGCTCGATGAGTTATCTGTTTTACTCAACAAGGAGCAAAAACATGCTATCGATAATCTTTTATGGAGCGATACCGGATATTTTCCATCAGTTAATTTTTCAATAGCTCATGTCGAAAACGGTGTCGCCTTAAAATATTTTGTAGAAGAACAATATACACAGGCAACTTATAAAGCTGTAAATGACCCGGTTTATAAAGATAGCTGCGTAGAATTTTTTATAAGTTTTGCTGACGACCAAAATTACTACAACCTGGAATTTAATGCCCTCGGGACCGCGTTGGTTGGCTTTGGCAAAGACCGTAACGGGAGGGTGGCTATACCTGATGATAAAGTGAGTGGCATAAAGTCATTAAGCAATATCAATTGGGCCCGGGACTCGGCCGGTTTTAATACATGGGAGTTAACATTATTGATCCCTTTTGATGTTTTTATTTATCACGATATTAAAACATTGAATGGGATTATTAGCCGGGCAAACTTTTTTAAATGCGGCGATGACCTGCCCGAACCGCATTTTATAAGCTGGAGCAACATAGATAGCCCGGTGCCTGATTTTCATTTGTCGCAGTTTTTTGGTACGATAAAGTTCATTTAAAGTAAAATACCTCTAATTAAAATAACACACTATGGCCCAGGCAACAAGTTCAGTAATCGAATCGCCGGTAAAAAGATCAGCGATAAACCCCATTGTAATTATCGGCGCTTTATTTTTCATTTTTGGTTTTGTAACCTGGATGAACGGAACGCTTATTCCTTACTTAAAGATAGCGTGTGAGCTAAGTACCAAGGAAGCTTATTTTGTAACCACAGCTTTTTATATTGCTTACGTTGTTATGGGGATTCCCGCCGGGAAAACCATCAAAAAGTTTGGATTTAAAAACGGGATGGCCATAGGCTTGTTTGTAATGGCCATAGGCGCATTGATATTTATCCCCGCTGCAATGACCCGTACTTACGGGATATTTTTAATAGGCCTGTTTGTTCAGGGTACCGGGCTAACCGTGTTGCAAACTGCTTCAAACCCTTATATCACTATTTTGGGGCCTGCCGAAACTGCCGCACGACGGATTAGTATCATGGGGATTTGTAACAAGATCGCCGGCGCTTTAGCACCTGTTATTTTGGGTACTGTAGTACTTGCCAATATTGATTCGATAACCGAAAAGCTTAAAACTTTAAGTGCAACAGAAAAAGCACTGGAGTTAAATGAGCTGGCATCAAGGGTGATTATGCCTTACAGCATCATGGTGGTAGTTTTGATTTTGCTGGCCATCCTTATTTATTTTTCATCATTACCCGAGATCAATACCGAGCATGAAGACGAAACCGTAGCTGCCGCAAATACTAATAAAACAAGTATTGTACAGTTTCCGCATTTGATGCTTGGTGTAGCAACCCTGTTTGTTTATGTAGGTGCCGAAGTTATTGCCGGCGATTCAATTTCACTTTATGGTACTTCTCAGCATATCCCACTATCAACAGCTAAATTTTTTACATCATGTACTTTGATCTCCATGATTGTTGGTTACCTGGTTGGTGTTTTCTGTATCCCGAAACTGATCACACAACAAAAAGCGTTGGTAGCTTCTGCAATTTTGGGTATCATTTTAACCATTGCAACATTATTAACCCATGGCTATGTATCAGTGTTTTGCATTGCATTGCTTGGTTTGGCCAATTCGCTAATGTGGCCTGCTATATGGCCGCTGGCATTGGCCGGTTTAGGCCGCTTTACTAAAATAGCATCTTCATTATTGGTTATGGGTATTGCAGGCGGCGCTGTTTTACCCCCGCTCTATGGTTATTTTTCTGAAAAATTTTCGGCACAGTCTGCTTATATTTTGCTCATTCCTATTTACCTGTTTATCCTTTTTTATTCCACAATAGGGCATAAGGCCGGCAGGCAAAACATAAAAGCCTGATCGTAACATTCTTTTAAGCGTTTTATCTAAAAGCCTGGGAAGCGAAATTTCTCAGGCTTTGTTGTTTGAAACTGCCCTGAATGCGATTTAAAAACTGTTTATAACACCAGTAAATGGATTGGTTGTTTACCACTAATAATCGTTATATAATCGTCGATACTCGAAATATAGTCAATTTTAATTTAGCGGTATTGATGTAATCTGTTGGTATTTAAACAGTTGATAAATGGCACGTAGTATGCATAAGTTTTACAGCAAACCGAATTAAAACATCTAAAAAAAACAACTATGGAAATGTTTATATTCTGGGTAAGCCACCTGGTATTGCTTGCCTGCCTTGCTATACTGGTTTACATGATGATGCCAAACTACGCCGAACAAAGTGACGGATGGGAGTAAAAATACGCGGACTAATAAATTTTATTACAATAATTTATTAATTAATAATCAAACCTTTAATTAGCCGATCTGTTAATATATCAATCATAAAACTAATCATGAACAACAGGAACAAAACCGGATTGCCTGACAACAGCCTCATCAATACCAGCGAAAGTTATGAGGTTGAGTACTGGGCAAACAAATTTGGTGTTCGCCCGGAAAGGTTAAAAACAGCGGTACGCGCCGTTGGAAATTCAGCCGCCGCGGTAGCCAAATTTTTGAACAACAAATAGCATCATTATGAGCCTGGAAAAGTATGCGGAAAAACGCGATTTTAGCAAAACCCGTGAGCCCAAAGCGGGGAGGAGCAAGGACAAGGACCACCTGATGTTTGTGATCCAAAAGCATGATGCTTCGCGTTTACACTATGATTTCAGGCTTGAAATGGATGGCGTGCTTAAAAGCTGGGCTATACCCAAAGGCCCCTCAACCGATCCTAAGGTTAAACGCCTTGCTATGATGGTTGAGGATCATCCATTTGACTACCGGAATTTTGAAGGCCTGATCCCCAAAGGTGAATATGGCGGCGGTACCGTAATAGTTTGGGATGAGGGCACTTATGAGCCCATTGAAGAGATCAAAGGCAAAAAGGCGCAGGAAAAACACCTGCTGAAACAACTTGAAGCTGGCTCGGTAAAGATCAAGCTGCATGGCGAAAAGCTGGAGGGAGAATATGCCCTTGTTAAAACCCATGGTATGGGCGAAAACGGCTGGCTGCTCATTAAGCATAATGATCAATTTGCATCGGTTAAAGATATTACTAAAAAAGATAAATCTATCCTTTCCGGCAAAACCATTGAAAGTATGGAAAAAACCAGCGAAAAGGTTTGGCAGCACGGGCATGAAGAGGATGTAGAAAAGCCTGAAAAAACAGGTAAAAAAAAAGTCCTGAACGAACCCGTTGAACAACTGGGAAAGAAAATAGACACCATCGATACGGAGGATTTTGATGTTGAACAACTACTAAAAAAAGCCCCTGAATCAAAAGTGCCAACTAAGATAAAGCCAATGAAGGCCACTCTTGTAGACGAGCCTTTTGATGACCCCGATTGGCTTTACGAGGTTAAATGGGATGGCTACAGGGCCATTGCCGTGATCGACGAAAAAGGAGCGGAGCTGATCTCCCGTAATAATCTTCCTTTTGATAAATATTATCCAATTAATAAATTGCTGAAAGACTGGCAGATCAATGCTGTAATTGATGGCGAGATCCTGGTATTGAATGATAAAGGTGTCTCCGATTTTGGAGCGCTGCAAAACTGGCGGAGCGAGGCCGATGGCAATTTGGTTTATTATGTTTTCGATATCCTTTGGTACGAGGGCAAAAACCTGATGGGATTGCCCCTGAAACAACGCCAGGCCATTCTAAGCGCGGTTCTTCCCACCAATGATGAGCGCATCCGTCAAAGCAAAGTTTTTGATACAGGCGGGATCGAATTTTTTAACGCCGCCGAAAGAATAGGCCTGGAGGGAATCATCGCCAAAAAGGCCAGCAGTGTTTATACTTCCGATCTCCGCTCAAAAGAGTGGCTCAAAATAAAAGTGCAGCGCAGGCAGGAAGTGATCATTGCCGGTTTTACCAAAAATGCGGGCACCTCCAAATCGTTCAGCGCGTTGGTGCTTGCTTTATATGATGATAAGGGCAAACTGCAGTATGCCGGTAAAGTAGGCACAGGTTTTTCTGATAAACTGCAGAAAGAAATGATGGAGCAATTTAAGCCGCTTATTACCAATAAAAGTCCGTTTGAGGTGGAGCCTGATGTGGATAAGCCATCAAGGTTTAGGCCGCAGCGCTTAGGGGCAAAACCCACCTGGCTTAAACCCGAATTGGTTTGCGAGGTGGCATTTGCTGAGGTAACCAGCGATGGAGTGTTCAGGCAAGCCTCTTTTAAAGGGATGCGTAGCGATAAAAAAACAAAAGATGTTGTACTGGAAACCCCAAAACACACAGCTGAAACGGTTGAGGAAACCGATGGAACTGATAATGATACACACGCTAAAGCCATTAAGCCCGTGAAAAATACTGACCGGAAAACCCTGCTTAATCCTAAAGATGAAACCCAGGTACGCAAAATTTGCGGGCATGAGCTCAAATTTATACACCTGAGCAAAGTTTACTGGCCCGAAGATGGCGTAACCAAGCGGGATATGTTCAATTACTATTACCAGGTCGCTGAATATATCTTGCCTTATTTAAAGGATAGGCCAATGTCGCTTAACAGGTTTCCTAATGGCATTCATGGGCCAAGTTTTTACCAAAAGGATGTAAAAGGTAAAGCACCCGATTGGATTACTAAAACGTTCCCTTACACCACCAGTGAAGGGGAACATAAAGAATATTTGGTAGGCTCTGATGAATCTTATTTACTATGGATGGCATCATTGGGATGTATTGAAATGAATCCCTGGTTTAGCCGGGTACAATCTCCGGATAATCCTGATTACTGCGTGATCGACCTTGACCCGGATAAAAACACGTTCGACCAGGTTATTGCGGCCGCTTTGGAAGTGAAAAAAGTGCTGGACGCTATAGATGTACCTTCATACTGTAAAACATCGGGCTCAACAGGAATGCATATTTATATCCCGCTGGGGGCGAAATATGATTATGATCAATCGCAGATGTTTGCGCGGCTCGTGGTAGGCATTGTTCATAAGCAAATTCCCGATTATACGAGTCTGGAGCGTATGGTAGCCAAGCGAAATGGTAAAATGTACCTTGATTTTCTGCAGAACCGTCCGGGAGCTACCATAGCGGGGCCGTATTCCTTGCGACCTAAACCTGGTGCTACTGTTTCTATGCCCCTGCATTGGGACGAAGTGAAACCCGGGCTCACCATGAAAGATTTTACCATTTTTAATTCCATCGACCGCCTTAAAGAAACCGGCGACCTTTTTAAAGATGTACTGGCAAAAGGCATCGACCTGGAAAAAACTATAAAGAAGGCGAAGAGTGTGTTTGAGTAGAATTTAATAGATTGTGATGCTGAGTGTTTAAACCCGGAGGCCTCTGAAGGTGAAATGACAAAAGAGGGCCCGTCAGTCTGAGCCCGTCGAAGACTCGTGCGCAGAGGCCTGCCCGCCATGCTTCGACGGGCTACCCATGACAAGATAAAAAATGTGGTTTTTCGCAGCAGATCAGCTTCGGGTGAAAACGAGCAGAACGATGCTGGGCGGTGCGGCTACAGGGGCATAGCAAGTTTTTGCAGAAGCGGAGGCATTGCGTGCGAATCGGGGCAAAATAATTGCAGCCCGTGGTTCTGTTCGTTTTGCAGGGTGAAGGCCGCGCCGAGGGCTATGGGGCCAGGTTGTGCGCAAAGAAGCCTCTCTGCTGCAAGCCTTTTTGGTTACTTTTGTGGCGACAAAAGTAACTGGCCCCGCGCGGCCAGGAGCGCGACGATGTAAGTTAAATACTAATGAAGCTCGTTACCAGCCTGTCGGGGATTGCTTCGTACCTTATAATGACGTCGTGGAGATGTCATTTTACCTTCAGAGGCCCCTGGATTTAAATCACTCAGCATAACACCCGTTTTAAGTTGTCATGGGTGGGAACGAAGCATCTTCTTCGCCCTGTATAGCAGTTTTGCTTATCGAAGAAGATTTTGTGCTATCGCTGCCATTGACAAGTCGGCAATATGCTGATTATCAGATAAAAAAAATGTCATCTGCAATGCGATCATTTGTGCGCAAATAAACCCTACTCAGGACGACAATCGGTTAAATTCAATGCTGTTTCACGCCACAGCAGCCGATAGTATTATCCCATTATGCGCATTCACTACACCGTTGGCATAGCCGTTGTTATCTATGAACATCTTCTCATTTTCTATCAGGAAATGGGCTCCGCCAACAAAGAAATTTCCTTTAATAGTTAATACATGATCAGGATGCTGCGCGTGGATCTCATTCAGCACATGGCTTGATAAACCGCTGTATTCATGCGGATCGAACTGGTAAACGTCCAGCAGAGGCTCCGCGTGTCCGGGTTGAAATATCTTAATACGGCCTTTAGTTACGTCAAGGCGTATATCAGCGCCGTTTTCATTGGCATTAGCGCTTATCCTGATGGTTTCGCCGTTAGGAGCGTTGATATTGGCCTCGATGGTAAGCACTTTGCCCTTTTGCTCATTATAAAATGAAAGGATCCTCAAAAACTCAATATTACTAAGCCCATCGCTATAAGTAAGCGTATTTTGCTCGCACAAAAATATGGTAGTCCCAAAAATGAATGCATGTTTCATGACGGAAATTTTAATAGGTTAATTGATATTGATACAATTAGCAAAATCTCAAAATGTTTTAAATTTCCATTATTCTTTCGAAGTAAAACGGCATGTTTTGTCAAACAACTATCACAAAGCATTAATATGGTAATTTTGCTCAACGCTACCCATGTTTTTTACGTTAGTTGCTATAGATACGCGTTGTATAAAAACCTATATGTTATACATGAAAAAAATAACTTGTTTCATAGCCGTGCTGTTAACGGCTTGTTTTTCTGTTTCGGCAACTGCCCCTAAAAGAGTGTTAGATACCGCCACTTTTGCTACAGGGTGCTTCTGGTGCACCGAAGCTAAATTTCAGCAATTAAAAGGGGTTGAAAAAGTGATCTCCGGATTTTCCGGCGGGCATGTGGCTAACCCATCTTACGAGTTGGTTTGTACCGGTACAACCGGTCATGCAGAAGCTTGCAATATTATCTACGATCCGGCCAAAATTACCTATGACGAGTTGCTGGCTGCATTTTTTGTGGCGCATGACCCAACGCAATTAAACAGGCAGGGTAATGATGTAGGCACACAATACCGGTCGGCTATATTTTATCATAACGCCCGGCAAAAGCAAAAGGCCCAATATTACATCTCGAAGCTGAACACCGAAAAAGCTTATAAAGATCCGATAGTGACACAAGTGGTGCCATACAAGGCTTTTTACAAGGCCGAGGACTATCACCAGAACTATTTTAACCAGAATGGCAGCCAACCATACTGTAAATATGTGATCCAGCCCGAACTGGAGAAGTTTAAAAAAGTATTTAAAGATAAACTGAAGCAATAATGAAAGCGGTATTTATAATAGCAGCGCTGTTGTTTTTTACAACGGGAGTGTTTGCACAGCAGGCAAAGACAATAAAGGGACACGAAAATAATCCTTATTACTCCAATACCGATACTAAACATTTAAACGTGTCCAACGCCGAGTGGAAAAAGATCCTGCCGCCTGCTTTGTACGCCACTGCAAGAGAACAGGAAACCGAACGCGCATTTACCGGTAAATACTGGAATAAAGATACTAAAGGCATTTATTACTGCGCGGTATGCGGCAATAAGCTTTTTCGCTCAGATGCCAAATTTGCAAGCGATTGCGGCTGGCCGAGTTTTTACGAACCCGTGCGCAAAAACAGTGTAATTTATAAAGAAGACAACTCGTACGGCATGCAGCGTACCGAGGTGATTTGCGCCCGTTGCGATTCACACCTCGGGCATATATTTGATGACGGTCCGCCGCCAACACATAAAAGGTTTTGTATGAACTCCGTTTCTCTTGATTTTGTACCCGAAGGATTTGGGCTGTAAGCTGGCGTGACAATTATTAACGACCGGTTCGTTACATCAAATTACCTGCTAAAGTCATCCACAAGTAAAGCTGCAATATTCCATGCGCCGCTCAAAACAAGTATGAATTAACTTGTGTTATTCAGCAACAATCAAGCAAATGACTTATGGAACTGCAAAGCCTGAAAAATATCGCAAAGCAGCTGATGGCCGGCAATAAAGGCCTTTTGGCAATGGACGAAAGCACCGCGACCTGTAACAAACGTTTTAAAGCACTGAATATCCCGCAAACGGAAGAGTACCGGCGAAAATACCGCGAGCTGATCGTGACCACGCCGAGGCTTGAGGAAGCCATAAGCGGTGCCATTTTGTTTGATGAAACCATAAAACAAAGCACCACGGATGGTAAGCTGTTTGTCGATATATTGAAGGAGAAGGGAATGATCCCCGGCATTAAGGTAGATGAAAGTGCGAGGGACATGGATGGTTTTCCCGGCGAAAAAATAACTGAAGGGCTTGATGGTTTACAGGAGCGTTTAGCTGAATATTATAAGATGGGTGCGCGTTTTGCCAAATGGCGGGCGGTTATAACCATAGGTGAAAATACCCCGACAAGTGGAAGCATCAAAGCCAATGCTTTTCTGTTGGCCCGCTACGCGATTATTTGCCAGGAGGCAGGCCTTGTGCCTATTGTGGAACCCGAAGTTTTAATGGATGGAGATCATTCGCTTCAAACCTGTGCTGAAGTAACTAATGAGGTTTTGCATGCTGTATTTAACCAGTTGTATCAGCAAAGGGTAAATTTTGAGGGTATGATATTAAAGCCCAATATGATAGTGCCTGGTATTAAAGCTGCCCAACAGGATAGTGCTGATGTGGTGGCCGATGCTACCATCAATTGTTTTTTACGCTGCGTGCCTGCCGCTGTGCCCGGTATCGCGTTCCTTTCGGGCGGGCAATCTCCCGAACTGGCATCCGAACGGTTAAACGCTATGCATGTACGTTTTAAAGATAAAATGCCCTGGGCATTAACTTTTTCATATTCAAGGGCTGTGCAGCAACCTGCACTGGAAAAATGGGGCGGTAAAGATGAAAATATTGAAGAGGCACAAAAGCTGTTATATGAACGTGCCCATATTAATACCGTAGCCCGTGATGGCAAATATACACCGGAGCTGGAGAAGCATCCGGTAGCATAAAACAAAAACGCCGCCTTTTTTCGGGCGGCGTTTTTGTTGGCTTGTTTTTATAGTCCCTTAACTTTGTAATGGGTATAGGTAGTAAAACCTAAAAAAGTATTGTCGATAGGGACGCCAAGCGGTGCTTGTAAATCTCTTAAATATTTTAAGTTACCGGTATTGTAGTAGCCATAGGCAACCTCAACTCCCGGAAAAATCCGGCTGTTTAAGTTGCAGTAATCGCAGCCGGTTTTCTGCTCATAGGCTTTCCGCATAAAATCATATCCAAGACTGATGTTTTTATCGCCGATCTCCCATAAACTGCTATCTCCCCTTATTTTGGCGATGGCAGCAGCATACACATAGGCCGTTAGTGAATATTGGTAATGAACGCAATCTTTACGAACGCATAGTTCAGGCAGCGTACCGTCTGGCTGAATGATGTTGGGCAACTCTTTTACCAAAAGATCGTAGCCCTCCCGGTAAGCTGTCTCGTCATTTAAAAACACGCCAATAGCCATTTTTGCATAACCTGCTGATGCATCCCAGTTGTTTTTATAATCGGGGATCTTGCTGATGTAATTATCCTTTACATTGATAAGATATTTATTAAACTGCTCAATGTCAGCGGCCGTCCATCCCGCAGATTTACCCTTAATTTTATAATACCTGATAATCTCGGCGGCAGCAACAAAACTTGGGGTAGTCCATGACGCTTCCAGGTCGGGCTGGTTGGGATTGGTTTTTCCTTCCAGCAAGCCATAGTCTTTAAATGCATATGCCCAACCGTTAAGCAAGCCAATCGCCTTTTTGGCATAATCAGCGTTACCGGTAGCAGCCCAGGCCAACGCGAAAGCGTACACCAGCTCGCAATCTTTTCTGATCTGCGTTTTTGAGGGCGATGTAGCTCCATTTGAGCCCACTACAACTGTTGATGGGAATGAAGCAGGGTATTCACGATCTTTAATAAAATCGAGTACCTTTTGATAGGCTGCGGTACGCATGGTGTCGCCGGCTTTTAGCTGTGCACTGATGAGGTCCAAACTGCCCTTGGTATTTAAAATACCAGGGTGCACAAATTTGGTTTTATTATTTTCCTGTGCTTGCAGACCGAGGCTTAAGAGCAGCAACAGAAATGCCAACATAGGCGTTTTATTATATCTCATCTTCAGCCTACTTATCCAATCCGCCGCGGCGCGTTGCTTTAACTTGTGCAGGCCATTTAATGCCTTCGGTTTTGGTGTTAACGGTTTTTTGCGGGTCTTCGCTGGCCATGTAAGCCATGATTGCAGCTAAAATGGCATTGTTTTTCAGGTCGTCGAAAACAACTTTATCATAAGTATCGCGGTTGGTGTGCCAGGTATATGACCCGTACGACCAGTTAAGTGAGCTTAACGAAAAGCCGGGCGCGCCAACTGCTACAAATGAAGCGAAATCAGATCCGCCGCCACCAGGTTGTCCCGGGAAATTTGTTTTTATCCGGTTTTTGATGGTGTCGGGTACAGCGGCAAGCCATCTGCTTAAATAATCTTTAGCTTCAACAAAGCCCTGGCCGGTAAGGTTTACCACACGACCGGTGCCGTTATCCTGGTTAAACAATGCCTGCAGATTACTAACAATTTCGGGATGGTCTTCAACGAAAGCACGCGAGCCGTTCAGGCCTTCCTCTTCGCTGCCCCAATGGCCTACCAATATGGTACGTTTTGGATGCGGATAGAATTTTTTCAGCAGGCGCATGGCTTCCATCATGGTCAAGGTACCTGTACCGTTATCGGTAGCGCCGGTACCGCCGTCCCATGAATCAAAGTGGGCGCTTAGCATTACGTACTCATTTGGTTTTTCGGTTCCTTTAATTTCGGCAATGGTATTAAAGGTTGGCACTACGCCTAATTCTTTTGATTCACAATGAATACTGATCACCGGCTTGTTGCCCGATTCACTCACGCGGTAAAGCATGCCATAATCTTCCAATGCAATATCAACCGTAGGCACAATTTTGGTATAGGCAGCAAAGATCTTATCAACCCCAAATCCGGCCGACCAGTTATTGGTCAGGATACCTGCTGCGCCGGCATTTTCCAGTGCTACTGGCAAAGTTTTATTGGTAAACCCGGTTTTGCTGATGCGTTTTTTCCAGGCATCTGTTTGGGCGGTACGCTCGGCCTTCATTTTTTCAAATGATTCCTTTAATGCAAACTCCTGCCAGTTATAATCGGGCCTGCCGGTTGGCTGCAACATGGAGATCATGACAAACTTACCTTTAACATTAGGCAGCCATTGCTGAAATGCTACCGAATCAGCCACATCCGGTAGAATAATCACCTCGGCAGTGGTAGTCTTTTTACCCATGCCCGGGCTCCAGGCCAGTTGCGTACCTTCTAAGGATTTTACCCTTGGCGACACCATATCAATATGCGAGATCCCGCGTTCCCACCCGCGCCATTCGCCCCATTTTTCGTTTTTAGCCTGGATGTCCCAGCTTTTGTACTTAGCAACTGCCCAATCATTGGCCTGTTTCATTTGAGGAGTACCAACCAAACGGGGGCCGATACCATCAAACAGCTCATGCGCCAGCTTTTCCAGTTGCGAATTGGTGGTTTCTTCGGTCATGATGCTGTTAATAACCGGGTTAGTTGATTGTGCTGAAGCTATGCCGCTGCAAAGCAGCATGCCCAAAACAAAAGGCCTTGCCTTGTTCCAAAGGTTGTTGCAGGTATAATGGTAAATATGTTTCATAAGGTTAAAAATATGAAAAAGCGGATGAGGTAATACGTTTTATCCAAAATGATATTGGTAAGTAACATAAATATTGCAAAATGTTGAGTTGTTGATATGTTAAGATTCAATAGAATTTGTACTTGTAGGTTAGATTATTGTTATAGAATTAACAATAGGTTTACATATGGCCGATTCCTTTGTAAAACTAATCGATCACTTATCAAATGAAAAAACAATTCCTTAGCGTCATCGCGGTATCCGCGGTGATCCTTTCATCCTGTCATGACGATAATAAGGTAAATCCATTTAGTTATCCTGACATGGCCGAGGCGCAAAACCCGGCTATCCTTTTCACCACTACCGACGGTGTAAAGGTGTATAATGGCGGCTTTGGATCGGCAGTGGCAGCAGATCCAAATCAGAAAGATGTGTTTTACCTGCTTACTGACCGCGGCTCAAACGTTGCAGGGCAGACAGCCAATTCCATCATCATCGGTAAACCAGATTTTGATCCGCAGATAGGTAAATTCAGGTTAAAGGATGATAAACTGGTATTGGAACAAACCATAGAGTTAAAAAATGCCAACGGCGGAAAATTAAATGGCTTACCAAACCCCGCCGGAATGGGAGCTTCGGGCGAAATTCCATTTGATCTGAGCGGAAATCAATTATCTCCAAGTGCCGATGGTATTGATTCGGAAGGTTTGGTTTTAGCGGCCGACGGTACTTTTTGGGTAAGTGATGAATATGGTCCGCATATTGTTCACTTTGATGCCAGCGGTAAAACCATCGAACGCATTAATCCTTTCGGTACCGGAACTGGCGGCCGTAAAATTCCCGCGGTATTTGCCACCCGCAAAGCTAACCGCGGTATGGAAGGGTTAGCCATAACACCCGATGGCAAAACACTGGTGGGCATGATGCAATCGCCAATGTATAATCCATCTAAAGCAAAGGTTGCTAATTCAACTGTATTGCGCATCCTTACCTTTGATATTGCAACGGGCAATACAAAACAGTATGCTTACCTTATGGATAATACTTCATTAACAGGCGTTAGCGATATAACAGCTGTTAATGCCAATACATTTTTAACTATTGAACGCGACGGTAAGTTCGGAGGTGCGCCTACCGATCCAGCTACGTTTAAAAAAGTATTTAAAATAGATATCAGCAATGCTACCGATATCTCCGACCCCGCGAACGGTGCTAACGGCAAATTATATAACACCAAAACTGTCGAAGAGCTTAATGATGCCGCTGGTTTACAGGCAGCCGGTATTACCCCGGTTACCAAAACACTGGTGCTCGATTTACTTAAAGACTTGCCAAAGGTATACCCTCATGATAAAGCCGAAGGTTTGGCTTTATTGCCCGGTAATATCCTTGCTATATCAAATGATGACGATTTTGGTGTTGTTGATAACGGCAAAAATGGTTTTGCAGCTAAAGTTCTGCCTGCTACCAATTCGGTTGACAGGAACAGGATTTATTTTGTGAAGCTAAAATAAACAGCAGCTTTAAATTTATGAGGCATTCCGGTATTAACCGGGATGCCTTTTTTATTTACGGTAAATAATATAGCCAATGCGCCTTATCGAAAGCTATTTCTCCAGAGCATGATTTTCAAATTCAATAGAAATTGTTGTTAAAATAACATTTATAAACTGAGCAATATTTAACGTTAACGGATACTATTTTAACAGGATTTTGCTGGTTTATTGCCTGTTTTTGTCTTTATTGTTTTTTAAATTGTTGATTTGTAGATTATTAATTAAAAATTAGGCGTTTTTTTGCTTGTGTTAAAATAATACAAAAAACCACTCATATCGTATTACAATCGATTGTTATGTCTAACTACATTTACTTAGCATATAATCTCTCCTGGCAATAATTGTTAAAAAGTGATTATATGCGTTAAACCAATTTTAACAAATTAAAGTAAAACGTATGAGAGGAAAACTACGTATCAAAAAAGTTGTGGCCTTAATCTGTACAAGTTTATCATTTGTGTTGATAAGCCTGTCGGGGCATGCCCAAAGTAAATTGATTACCGGTAAGATCACCGGTTCGGACAACGGACTACCTTTGCCGGGTGTTACCGTTAAGATAAAAGGGAGCACACAGGCTGCGGGTTCAAAGGCCGATGGTACCTACTCAATAACCGCCGGTAACAATGAAACACTTGTTTTTAGCTTTGTTGGCTTCTTAAACCAGGAGGTTGCCATAAACGGCAGATCGGTTATTAACGTATCATTAGTGCCCGATAATAAAACACTGACTGAGGTTGTTGTTGTGGGATATGGTACTACTAAGCGTAAAGATTTAACGGGGGCTATTAGTTCAATCAACGCCGATCAGGTAGGTAAAGTACCTGTGACCAGCGTTGACCAGGCTTTGCAAGGCCGGGCAGCGGGTGTGCAGGTTACTAACAATGATGGCGCACCGGGTAGCAGTGTGAGTGTATTGATCAGGGGGGTAGGTAGTTTGGCTACAAATGGTAATGAGCCCCTATATGTGGTTGATGGTTACCCGATCAGCGGAGGCTTAAATAACGTTAATCCTAATGATATAGCTAATATTGATGTGTTGAAAGATGCTTCGGCAACAGCTATTTATGGTGTTAGGGCGGCAAACGGCGTTGTTATCATTACTACAAAAAAAGGTCGGAAGGATGGTGGGGTGCAGGTATCGTTAGATGCCTATGGTTCATTGCAATCAAAACCCAAAAAGTATAAAGTTCTTAACGCACAGCAATGGGCAACCCTGGCCAATGAAGATCACGCATCTGAAGGTAATTTTACAGAATTGCCTGAATGGGCAAACCCTTCGGCATTAACCAGTGTTGACTGGCAGGATGCAATTTATCGCCAGGGGGCAAAACAGAGCTACAACCTTGGTATACGTGGAGGCAACGAAAAAATTCAATCTGCCTTTTCGGCCGGTTATTATGACCAAAAGGGGATTGTTTTAGGTTCATATTTTAAGAGGTTGAACCTCGGTATGAATATTGACTATACCGTAAGTAAATGGCTTAAATCATCTACCAGTGCTAAGTATTCAAGACAGGATCAAAATAATCCATTTGGTTCAGGATCATTGCAGCAATTAACCGAGCTTATCCCTACGCTTGATGGTGGTAATAAGTTAACCAACCAGATAAAAGACAAAAATGGGAACTATGGTTTTTATAACCCGATCAATATTTACACAAAAAGCTGGAACAATCCATTATATACTATTGAAAAAAACGATTATAAAAACCTAAATAATTACCTTTTGGCAAGTAGTTCATTAGAGGCTACTATTATAGACGGGCTTAAGATCAAAACCAATGCGGGCCTAAACGTAAGCGACTATTCGGGTTACTTTTTTCAACCGGAAGATCTTCGCTGGCAGGAGCAATATGGTTTAAGTGGCGCTAACCAAAATTCTATTTATTCGCAAAGCGCTAATAACACTTTTGAGTGGCTATGGGAAAATACCATATCGTATGATAAAACCTTCGGAAAGCATGCTATTAACTTTGTTGGTGGTGTTTCAGCACAATCAAATACCTACAGGTATATGACAGGTACCGGAGATAAATTGATCAATAATGCCCTTCGGGATCTGGCGCAGGTTAACGATCTTGTTGTTACAGGCAGCCAGTATACAACAACTTTTGCTTCACAATTTGGACGGTTAATTTATAAATACAATGACAAATACATTGTAACAGGTACCGTTAGGCGCGATGGTTCGTCGAAATTTGCTAATGGACATCAATACGGTGTATTCCCTTCAGGTTCCGTAGCCTGGAAAGCTAAAGAAGAATCATTCCTGAAAAACGTTGCATGGCTGTCTGACCTGAAGTTCAGAGGAGGGTATGGCGAAGTTGGTAATCAGGGCTCTATTCCATTATTTCAATATAATGCCTTATATTCATCAGGTGGTGCAGCTACTACCGGCACAAACGTGGGCTATCCATTTGGTAAAAATGGTTCGTCGGGAGAGGTTTATCAACCTGGTTTGGCACCAACACAGCCTGCCAATCCCGACCTGCGATGGGAAACTGATTACCAAACTGATATTGGTATGGATGCTGCCTTCCTGAATGGCGCGCTTACTTTTACAGTTGATTATTATAACAGGAGATCGAAAGACTTTTTGTTAAACCTCCCTGTATCGTCACAAACTGGCTTTAGCCAAAACCTGGCCCAAAATGTTGGTGAAATCAATAACAAAGGTTTTGAATTTGCTGTAAATTATAACCATACGGTAAATGATTTCAGATATGGTTTGGGTTTAACCTTTACCACGGTTAAGAATAAGTTGGTTAGCATTAACAAAAGCCTGACCTTTATCGATAACCTTACCACGGTTACCGGTCTTAACGGTAATGGCTGGGGCCAATTCAGCGAAACCAATATTGGGCAGGCCGTAGGTGAGTTTTTTGGTTATAAATCGCTGGGGATTTTTCAGTCGCAGGCGCAAATTAATGCTTTAAACGCCGCGGCTGCAGCTAAATTCCCAAGTAACCCATACTACTGGAAAAGCGTTACCCAACCCGGAGACCGTTACTATGCAGACACTAATGGCGACGGACAGGTTACTCCTTCAGACAGGACAAGCCTCGGTAGTCCGATACCTAAATTTTATGGTGGTTTAAACCTCGATTTTGCTTATAAGGCATTTGATCTTAACGCATACTTCTATGGCTCTTACGGAAATAAGATCCTGAATTATCAGCAAAGGACGCTTGAAAGCTTCCAGGCTCCGGGTTTTGTAGGTGTTGAAAACGTAGGCTACGATTATTATGTTAATCACTGGACCCCAAGCAATCCATCAAACCGTTATGCAAGGCTTACATATAATGATGATACCAGCGCAAATAATGTACCATCAAGTGTATATGTCGAAGATGGTAGCTATCTCCGTTTAAGAAACCTTACCCTGGGCTACACATTACCGTCTGACGTCACCAAAAGGCTAACCCTATCAAAAGTGAGGATTTACTTTTCGACCCAGAATTTGTTCACTGTAACCGGGTATGAAGGCCTGGATCCTGAAATTGGCACAGCTAATGGAAGTGCAACAGCATCTGGTATTGATGCGGGTAATTACCCTTCATCTAAGTTTTATACACTTGGTTTAAATGTAACTTTCTAATTGGGCAGCGATAAAACAGTAAAGAAATGAAAATCAACAAAAAATATATCACACTAATTGCTCTCGGTACCACACTTATGGTTCCATTGAGCTGTAAAAAGAATTTTCTTGACCAAACAAGCTATACACAGCTCACTAAAGATGCTTATTTTAATAAAGCATCTGACGGTATAGCGCTTGTAAACTCAATTTATGATACCTATCAAAATGCCGACCTGCTAAAAAAGTCGATCTGGTATTATGCTAACTTTCAAACCCATGATTTTTTTAACTGGGGAAATGACCGCTTTTATAATTACTACGCAATAACTACAGATTTTGGCCCGATCAGGACTTTTTGGCAACGTGCTTATGTGGGTATATCACGGGCTAACTCAGCGATTGAAATTATTCCCGAAATGAAAGCTAAAGGGATTCTTGACGAAAGCTTAGCTAACCGCTTGCTTGGTGAAGCCTACTTTCTACGTGGAATGACCTATTACTACCTGGCGGGTAGTTTTGGCGGTGTGCCACTGGAGCTTAAATCAGTAACTGATGGTTTAACCGCAAGAAGTACACAGGAACAAGTATTTGCACAGGTAATTGCCGATACCAAGCAGGCTGCAACTTTATTACCATGGAGGGAAGATTTGCCGGCTTCTGAACTTGGAAGGGCAACAAAAGGTGCTGCTTTAGCTTATGAAGGTGCCGCGCAAATGTGGAATAAAGATTACGCCAGTGCATTAGCAAACTTTAACCAGTTGGATGGGCATTTTTCACTGATGCCTAATTTTATAGATGTAAATGAATACAACCATCAAAATAATGCAGAGTCGATATTTGAAGTGCAGTTCACAGTAGCAGGTACTCAAAGTTGGGGTGCAGGTAATGAAGTAGCCTGGATTTCGGATTTTAGCTGGCCGGAGGAGGTTTCAAACTTCGGTTATGATTATGCCAATCCGGGATTATATTATTCATACCAGGCTGGTGACAAACGTAAACTGGCAACAGTGATTGGCCCCGGCGATGAGAACATTAGTCCGGGAATTATAGGTCGGGGTGGCATTAAAGTGTATCCTTTAGTAGTAGCAGGTTTTGCGAGCTCCGATCCTAAGGTAAAAGCTAAATACACGGGGGATGACGGTAAGATCATCAATACCTGTGGTACACATGCCAATCCATGGTATGGTTCTGACGGTGATGGCTTACGTACCGGTTTCTACTGTGCTAAAATGTGGCGCGACCCCAACCTTGATGCTAACTCCGGTAATTCAACAATTTTTGGCGCTCAAAATCAAATACTGTTACGTTATGCCGAAGTATTGCTTGATAAAGCCGAGTGCCAGATCCGTACAGGTGACGCAGCAGGTGGCCTGGCCACGATTAAAAAGGTAAGAGACCGTGCGTGGGGCGGCACTGCGCCGGCTGTAATGCAGGATGGCGCAAATTATGACGGTTCGGCTTCAAGCCCAATCACAGACCCATTGCAAATGGTTTACAGCGAGTACAGGCATGAACTTTCGGGCGAATATTCTGTGTTTTATAACCTCCGCAGGGCTGGTGTAGCTGCCGAATTCATTAAAAAAGCCTACGGTACAGTCGACAACAATACCAACATGATCCCTAACCCTAACACTGCAGATGCAAAGCTTGATGCAGATAACGGTTTAAAGCTTCATGGCTTGTATAATACATCACTTCCGGTAGGTCGTGATCTTTATCCTATTCCGCAGCTTGAGCGTGGGCTAAACCCTAACTTAACTCAAAATCCGGCATACGGTAATTAGTATATTGTTATCATTTAACAGAAAAGGCTTCTCCCTCAGGGAGAAAGCCTTTTTGTGTTAATTATTATCTTTAAAGAATAAACCAATCCCCTAATTGATGAAGAAAATTTTATCCATCGTTATACTATGTTCATCTGCCTTATTCTCCTGTAAAAATCCTTCACTTTTTCAGCAGATTTCATCATCCCATTCGGGCATCCATTTTAAAAATGAGATCATCGAAAACGATTCGATTAATCCGTTAGACCTGGTGAATATTTACAATGGAGGAGGCGTAGGGGTTGGCGATTTTAATGGCGATGGCCTGCCCGATTTATACTTTACGGGTAATATGGTGGCAAGCAAGCTATATCTTAATAAAGGTGATTTTAAGTTTGATGATATTACCGATGCCGCGGGCGTAAATGGCGCGGGCCGATGGGGAAGAGGTGTTGCGGTAGTTGATATCAACAATGATGGTTTACCGGACCTTTACATTTGCAACACCATTACCAAAGACTCGCTGAAAAGGCGGAATATACTATACGTTAACCAGGGAAAAGGCAACGATGGTATTCCTCATTTTAAAGATGAGGCTTCAGAATATGGTCTGGAAGCAGGGGCACAATCAACCATGGCCAGCTTTTTTGACTATGACAACGATGGCGACCTGGATATGTACCTTACAGTAAACAGCGCCACGGCAAGTTACAACCCTAATTTATTCGGTAACTCAAATTATACGGCAAATCATAGCCGGGGCAGGTTGTACCGTAACGATTGGGATGAAAAATTACATCATGGCGTGTTTCATGATGTATCCGTACAGGCAGGTATTAACCTGGATGGCTACGGCCATGCAGCCACAACAGTCGATTTTAACAACGACGGGTGGAAAGACATTTACGTATCGGATGATTTTATATCAAACAACATCCTTTACATCAACAACCATGATGGTACCTTTACCAATCGTACCAAAGAATATTTTAAACACACATCCTACAACGCTATGGGGCAGGATGTTATCGATATCAATAATGATGGATTGCCCGATGTTGTTGAACTGGACATGAATCCGGAGGACAATTATCGAAAAAAGATGATCCTCGGTCCCAATAGTTACCAAACTTATCAAAACTTTGATATTTATGGTACCCAGTACCAGTACGTACGCAATACCCTGCAATTAAACCGGGGGCCGCGTTTAGGGCAAAATGGCGCTATTGGCGCTCCCGCTTTTAGCGAAATAGGCTTTTTAAGCGGCATTGCCCAAACCGACTGGAGCTGGACACCGCTGATCACCGATTTTAATAATGACGGCTACCGGGACATGATCGTAACCAATGGCTTCCCTAAGGATGTGTCTGACCACGACTTTATGACTTACCGTGAGCAGGCCTATGCCGTTACCTCCAAACAAAAAGTTTTAGATCAGATCCCCGAAATTAAGCTGCATAACTATGCTTTTGCGAATAACGGCAACCTCACCTTTACCGATGTGAGTAAGGATTGGGGCTTAAGCCTACCTACTTTTTCAAACGGTGCAGTGTACGTGGACCTGGATAACGATGGCGCCATGGATATGGTTGTTAATAATATCAATGACGAAGCACTGGTTTACCGCAATACATCGCGTGACGATAAAAATAAGCTTGATAAAACCCACTACCTGCAAATTAGCTTTAAAGGTGATAGGCAAAATATTAACGGCTTAGGTGCTACGGCCGAGATATTTTACGATAAGGATAAGACACAGATATATGAAAATGATCCCTACCGGGGATATATTTCATCGGTACAAAGTATAGCGCATTTCGGTCTGGGTAAAGTTACCACAATAGATTCAGTTTTGATCAAATGGCCGAATGGCAAAAGAGAAAAGCTGACAAACCTAAAAGCAGATCAGTTAATAAAGGTTGATATAAAAAACGCTAATGACCCTTATTCCCTGGTTCAGCCGCAAATAGCCGCGAACGCTTTATTTAAAGAAATAACCGATTCCATAGGGATCCATTATACCAACAAGGGAAGCGGTTTTCTTGATTTTAATATCCAGAAACTACTGCCGCACAAACTTTCGGAGTATAATCCGGCTTTAGCCGTGGGCGATATCGACGGCAATGGTTTTGATGATTTGATCATTGGCGGCACCGCTTACGATCAGGCGCAGGTTTTTTTCCAGATGCCCGACGGCAAATTTAACCGCCGTAACCTGTTAACAGGCAATATTAATCCTGTCCATAACTTTCAAGATGAGGGTTTGTTGCTTTTTGATGCCAATGGTGATGGCAAGCTCGATTTATATGCAGCCAGTGGAGGTTACGAATTTGCAGCAAATGGCCCTGAATACCAGGACAGGCTTTATATCAATGATGGCAAAGGCAATTTTACGCTTACAACGGATGCTTTGCCTTCAAACCTCACCAGCAAACTTTGCGTACGGGCTTGTGATTATAATAAAGATGGCAAGCCCGACCTGTTTGTATCAGGAAGAGTTGAGCCATGGAAATACCCAAACCCGGTTTCGAGTTTTATTTTGCGGAACGATAGTGAAAATGGTCATGCAAAATTTACGGATGTTACAGCACAGGTAGCCCCGGCTTTGAAAAACATAGGCATGATTTGCGATGCCTTGTTTACCGATTATAATAACGACGGCTGGCCCGACCTGGTCATGGCCGGCGAGTGGATGCCGGTAACATTCCTTAAAAATGAACATGGCAAGTTTGTTAATACCACAGCTCAATCCGGCCTGGGCAATAAGCTTGGGTGGTGGAACTCATTGGTGGCCGGAGATTTCAGGCATACCGGCCGCACGGATTATATTGTCGGGAATTTGGGCGAGAATAGCCTGATCAAAGCCAGTGACCAATATCTTGTTTACATTACAGCTAAAGAATTTGATAAGAGCGGCATCTATAGCGCGATTCCGTCTATTTTCCTGCCCGATCAAAACGGGGACAAAAAAGAGTATCCAATGTACGGTCGCGATGATATGCTGAAGCAAATGATCAGCATGAAAAAAAAGTTTACCAATTATCGCGCGTATGCTTTAGCAACTATGGACGAGGTGCTTTCACCCGAACAGAGGAGCGGGGCGTTGAGGCTGAAAGCTAATACCTTACAATCATGTTTTTTAAGGAATGATGGTAATGGTAAATTTACAGCTATCCCGCTGCCGGTTGAAGCCCAGGTATCGGTATTAAACGGTATGGAAACCGGCGATTTTGACGGAGATGGAAACCTCGATGTAGTTATTAATGGCAACGATTATGGCAGTGATGCTACTATCGGGCGTTATGATGCGCTTAACGGTTTAATGCTGAAAGGTGACGGTAAAGGCAACTTTAAGCCATTAAGCATTAAGCAAAGCGGTATTTATATTCCGGGGGATGGTAAGGCCCTGGTTAAGTTCCGTGATAAAAATGGGCAGGTAATATTGGCCGCCAGTCAGCATAAAGATGTTTTAAAAGTTTTCAGATCAGAAAATAAAACAAAAACTATCCCGGTTAAGGCCAATGATGTTTATGCACTGATTAAATATAAGAACGGCAATACCTCAAGGCAGGAATTTTATTTTGGTTCATCTTTTTTATCGCAGTCGGCAAGGTTTATACAGCTTAATGACAAAATATTAAGCGTTACCGTTTTTGATAACAAGGGAAACCGAAGGCTTGTAAATTAGGTGTTTTACCGTCGGGTGAAATTACACCGGAAATTGATTAAAATATTTTCGTAATCGATTGCGTAAATTAATTATCTTGCGTTGCTAATATAAGGCCGCATTGTTATGTGCCTTAGCCAATAAACCATATTATAATTAAAAATCAATGCATTGCTTTAATCAATCTCCTAAGCTCTTCGGCAGAAAAAAGTTTTGGATAGCATGTGTTTGCCTGCTGGGTTGCCAGCAACTCAGGGCGCAAAACACGGTACCTCTTACTAATCTTTCTTTTTTTGATAATCCTTCACCTAACTGGAAAGTAGCAGCCGGCGTACAGGCTGAGATTGCGCAGGATGAAGTTTTAACCACTAAAGATGGTAGCGGGATTTTGGTAAACCTGCCCGGCAAAACGGGCGCAAAAGACCTGTTTACCAAAACCACTTATGGCGATGCTGATCTGGAGCTTGATTATATGATGGCCAAAGGTTCAAATTCCGGCATCTATTTGCAGGGGAGATATGAAATCCAGCTATTGGATAGCTGGGGAACGGTTAATCCAAAATCGGGAGATAACGGTGGCATTTATGAGCGTTGGGACGATAGTAAACCCGAGGGACAGCAAGGTTATGATGGCCACGCGCCAAGGCAAAATGCCAGCCGCGCGCCGGGTTTGTGGCAGCACATGAAAATTTCGTTTCAGGCGCCGCGTTTTGATAGCAACGGCCAAAAGATCAGCAACGCCAGGGTGCTTTACGTTTGGCTCAATGGTGTTTTGATCCAGGATAATGTTGAGCTCGCCGGGCCGACCCGCGGGGCTTTTGACAATAAGGAAGCGGCCACCGGTCCGCTGCGTTTACAGGGCGATCATGGCCCCGTAGCTTTCAGGAACATCAGGATAACCAGTTTTGACAAGCCTCACCCTGCACTTTCAAACCTGAAATACGGGGTTTATAAAGATGGGGTTATTGAGGGAGATAGTTATAAGAAACTAAAACCCGAATCAGAAGGAACTTCGCCGGTATTGTCATCAAACCTGGGTAAGCTTACCAATGATTTCTTAATCCGTTATACCGGCAGTATTCAGATTAAAGAAGCTGGTGAATATATTTTTAAACTAAATGTACCGGGTGGAAAAGGAAAATTGCGTATTGACGGCGCTGATGCGGTTATGTTGACCGAAAACAGGGGCGAGGGCAAGGCCCAGTTGCAACCCGGCGATCATCCGTTTGAATTACTCTACTCAAAAACTGTCGATTGGGCCAGGCCGGCTTTAGGGCTTACGGTGTCAGGCCCGGGCATCCGCGAGTATTTATTGAGCGATGCCAATGTAAGCAACAATGATCCTGTTGATCCTATTTTGATTAATGCAACTTCAAATACTGTATTACGGAGTTTTTCTGATTTACCGGGAGGTATCAGGGTTACCCATGGTGTAAATGTAGGCAGCCCTGAACTGTTGCATTACACTTACGATTTGGATAAAGGAATGATTGTTGAGATTTGGCGTGGTGGCTTTTTGGATGCCACGCCCATGTGGCACGACAGGGGCGATGGCTCATCACGTCCGGCTGGGTCTGTACAATATCTTGGCAAACCTGTCCCTGCTATCGAAAAGCTGAGCGATGCAAATGCCGCATGGGCTTTGGATACTGCCGGTACAGGGTACAGGCCAAAAGGCTATGTTTTGAATGCCGACGATGTTCCTGCATTTAAGTACAATATTTATGGCACTTCGGTAAATGATGCCAGCAGTGTGATGGATAAAGGGCAAGGCATCCACCGGGAAGTAACACTTGCCAATGCAGTAGACGGCCTGTTTTATCACCTGGCATCGGGCAATATCGAAACACTTGGCAACGGATTATATGTCATTGATGATAAATCCTATTATATCCGTATTGATGATGCAGCGGGAGCTAAAGCCGTTGTTCGTGACGCGGGAGGGAAGCAGGAGCTTATCATTCCTATCCAAAAGAAATTAACCTATTCTATCATTTTTTAAGCTGCCTTGATCATGAACAATACTTTAAAACAAATGATAAACAAGGGCACGTTTTTATTTACGCTTGTAATTATCGCGCTGTTAAGCGATATCAAAAATACCTTTGCTCAGGCCGAATCGCCTAAAGAAGATGACTTTTTTAAGATCATGAAAGTGCCCGCGCCTGAGGGTACTATCCTGGAAGTTGGCGGTTTGTGTACGCTGCCTAATGGCACCCTGGCGGTAACTACCCGTCGTGGAGATATATTTATGGTCGAAAATCCAACCGGTCAGCATCCTTTTTTCCGCAAGTTTGCTTCGGGCTTGCATGAGGTGTTAGGTGCGGCCTGGAAAGACGGTGCGTTATACGTTGTTCAGCGCGGCGAATTGACCAGGTTGGTTGATACCAATATGGATGGTAAGGCCGATGTTTTTGAAACCATTTATGCATGGCCGTTATCTGGTAACTATCATGAGTATAGCTTTGGGCCTAAAATAGCGCCCGATGGCTCATTCTTTGTGACTTTGAACCTTGGCTTCCCGCCCGATTGGTGGCACCCGAAAAGCTTTGTGCCTTACCGGGGTTGGGCTTTAAATATTAAGGAAGATGGCACTGTTACGCCATGGGCGGCGGGCTTGCGTTCGCCTTGCGGTATCAGCATGATTGATGGCGAACTTTGGTATTCAGATAACCAGGGCGACTGGGTTGGTTCAGGTAGTATCATGCCGATCAAAAAAGGGGCTTTTATGGGGCATCCTTCAAGCCTGGTTTGGACGGGTTTACCTAACTCGCCGCTAAAACTCACTTCCGAGCAATTCTTTGCCAAAAACAACCCGAGGATAGAATTTGATAAAAACGGCCAACCTGTAAAGCCGCAGGATATTGTTAATGAAAAATTTAAAACGGAGTTTGAGGCTAAAAAGGAAATCCCTGAATTACAGCTGCCGGCGGTTTGGTTACCGCATGGGATCTTAGGAATCTCCAACTCCGAAATTGTTAAAATCCCTGAAGGCGCATTTGGCCCTTTTGCCGGGCAATTACTGATCTGCGACCAGGGCCAAAGTATGGTCGACAGGGTGTTTTTAGAGAAGGTTAACGGCGAATACCAGGGCGCGGCCTGGGCTTTCAGAAGCGGTTTCCAGTCGGGCATAGTAAGGCTGGCCTGGTTACCTGATGGTTCATTGGCTGCAGGCGAAACCAACCGTGGCTGGGGATCGGCAGGGGAGGCCACTATGGGATTGCAGCGATTGGTATGGAACAACAAAGTTCCGTTTGAGATGCGTGCTATCCGTGCAATGCCCGATGGTTTTGAGATAGAGTTTACAAAGCCGGTTGATAAAAAAGTAGCTGAAGATATTGCTTCATACTCTGTAGAAAGCTATATCTATAAATACCATGGCGTATATGGCAGTCCACCGGTGAATACCGAAAAATGCCCGATAGCAGGTGTGAAGGTATCTGCAGATGGTTTAAAAGCGCGATTGATTGTGAATAATCTGCGTAAATATTATATCCACACCATTACGCTTGCAGGTATCCGCGATAAGGAAAACTATTTCAATTTAGTTCACCCAACGGCTTATTATACGTTGAATAATATCCCCGAAGGGCAAAAACTTTCCATGACGGAGGTAAGTACGATAAACTCCGCCAAAGCTGCAGCCGCGACCGATCTGAAAAAGGGCGTCGCCGGTAAAAAAGCTGCTACGGCAAAATCTGCAGTTGGGTTAAACGCGGTTCCTACTTATGCCGAGGTACAGCCGATCCTGCTGAAAAATACCTGTCTTTCGTGCCATAACGCTACAAAAAGACAGGTTGGTCCGGCTTACGTGGATGTAGCTAAACGTAAATACAGTGTGGCCGAATTGATCCAGCTGATCTGTAGTCCGAAGCCCGAGCACTGGCCGGATTATTCAACGCCTATGCCACCTATGCCGCAGGTTCCTAAGGAAGAGGCCCGTAAGATAGCTTTGTGGATCAAATCGCTTGCGAAATAAAGCTGAAAGCCTAAAGCTAAACATGAATTAGTTATCTGATTATTTAACCCTGATCAATTGTTTTAAAAATGAAACGCAAACTTATTTTCACTGCTTTATTAGCATGCAGTTCTTTAACAATATTCGCGCAGCAAAATGCTAAGCCGGAGGATACCGAGATCTGGTCGCCGGTGCCGGCTGTGGTTACCCCTGGTAAAACTCTGGGAGATGCACCTTCTGATGCCATCATTTTGTTTGATGGCAAAAACCTCGACGAGTGGGTAGCCACCAACGATAGTACATCAAGTCATAAATGGAAGGTGGATGATAAAATTATTACGGTAGATAAAACGGTGGGCGATATCCAAACTAAACGTAAATTCATGGATTTTCAGTTACATATCGAATATCGCATTCCATCAAATATAACCGGCAGTGGGCAAGCGCGCGGTAACAGCGGCATTTTCCTGGCAGCCCTGCCATGGGGAGCCGGTGGTTACGAGTTGCAGGTGCTTGATAACTATAACAATAAAACCTATGTGAACGGGCAGGTGGGCAGCTTATACAAACAAGCCATCCCCTTAGCAAACGCTTGTCGCAAGCCTGGCGAGTGGCAAACCTATGACGTGATCTGGACAGCTCCCCGTTTTAACGAGGATGGTTCATTAAAATCGGCCGCCCGCGCTACCGCAATTCATAATGGTGTGCTGGTTCAAAACAATACCTCATTAATAGGAGATACGCCGTATATCGGCAAGCCTGAATATCGTAAACATGGTGCTTCACCAATTAAGCTGCAAGCTCATGGCGATAAAAGTGAGCCTATCAGTTATCGTAATATTTGGGTAAGGGAGTTGTAAAAGGTAATGGAACTATAAAAAGCGTCATTGCGAGGTACGAAGCAATCCCAAACTGTACAGAGAGAGACTTGCATAGCTGCTCTGCTAATCGGGGATTGCTTCGTAACAATGACGCATTGAATTAGCCTATGTTGTTTTGTTTAACCCTTCACCGCCCTCTTCCCTTCAATATTAGGTAGCAAACCAGTGAAAATACCTATCAGCGGCAAATAAGCGCAGATCTTAAACACATAATTGATACTGGTCATATCCGCTACTTTCCCTAACACAGCCGAGCCTAAACCACCCATTCCAAAAGCCAGGCCGAAGAATAAACCCGCTATCAGTCCGACTTTTCCTGGTACCAACTCAGTTGCGTAAACTAAAATGGCCGAAAATGCCGATGAAAGGATTAGCCCGATAAACACAGATAAAACGCCCGTCCAAAATAGCGATACGTAGGGCAGGAGCATGGTGAAGGGTGCTACGCCCAATATCGAAATCCAGATGATGTATTTACGGCCAAAACGATCACCTAACGGCCCGCCGAAAAGCGTTCCTGCAGCTACTGATCCTAAAAACATAAACAGATAAATTTGTGATTGCTGAATGCTTAAATGGAACTTATTGATCAGGAAGAAAGTATAATAGCTGGTGATGCTGGCCAGGTAAAAATATTTGGAGAATATAAGCACCAGCAAAATGCCCAGGGAGAATATCACCCTTCTTTTGGAGATATTCAACTGAACGGTTTCTTTAGCATTTTTGTTTTTTGCATTAAAACTGAGGCGTTCGGCATACCATTTAGCTATGCGGAGCAACACCAAAATTCCGGCGAAGGCGATAAGGCAAAACCAGATCATGTTTGATTGCCCGTAAGGGATCACGATAAGAGCTGCAAGCAGCGGTCCAATTGCGCTGCCGGCATTACCACCCAGCTGAAAAATAGATTGAGCCAGCCCTTTTTTACCTCCCGATGCTAAATGTGCTACCCGCGATGACTCCGGGTGAAATATGGATGAGCCAATACCAATAAGGCTTACGGCCATCAGCATAATATAAAAGTTGCCGGCAAAAGAGGCAAGCATCAGTCCGGATAGAGTGAAACCCATGCCAATTGCCAATGAATATGGTTTGGGTTTTTTATCGGTATAAAGGCCTACAAATGGCTGCAAAATAGAAGCAGTAATTTGATAGGTGAAGGTAATAAGCCCTATTTGAGTAAAATTAAGACTAAACCGTTGTTTGATAAGCGGGTATATGGACGGTATAACCGATTGCAGCATGTCATTAATAAAATGGGCTAAGCTGATAGTAAACAAAATTGAATACACAGTATGCTGAACCAATTTTTTAGGTTCGGGGATAATAGTTGTTGGTGATGTAGATTCCATTAGTGACAGATTAAATTATAAAACATTATATCATCAGATGAATTTGATGAAATTTTTTAATATTGATGAATTTCGATAACGGTATTCCAGGCCTGTTTCGAATCGCAATCGAGAATGTTTTTCAGGAGCTTTTCGTGAAGGTGCTGGGTTTCGATAAAAATGCGCGTATCAGGGTGGATTTCAGTGAACCAGTTTTTTAAATGTACGGCTGCCGTTTTATATAGATCGCTCAGAATCTCATTTTTTGACGCTTCCGCGATAGCAATATGAAATTTAACATCGGCATCAATACATTCTTCCAGCAGCCCGGCTTCGGCAGTTCTTTTCCGGGTTTCCAAATGGCTTTTCATGGTAAAAATATCCTTCTGTGAGCGGTTAATAGCGGCTTTTTCCGCTATTTTCATCTCCAGTAACTGCCTTACCTCGTCAAGGTCCTGCGACCGGGCGCGCTTTATACGGGCTTCCATTGGCTCAGGATTACTGACAGTGCGTTCCACAAAAGTCCCGGCACCCTGCTGAATCCTGAGCAGACCCGATTGTACCAGGCTTTTGGTTGCCTCGCGAATGCTTGAGCGGCCAACGCCAAACTCGGCCATGAGCTCTGGTTCGGCAGGGAGTTTATCATTGATTTGATATCTGCCCCCGGCTATCTGCTCTTTCAGTTTTCCGGCAATCTCCTCAGCCAGCGATCTTTTAATAATTTTGCTCATTTGAAAATCATCAGATGAATTACAAAGATATAGGTTTGTTTGAGAAATAAAAGTTATTTTGGGATCAAAATCTATTTTTAAAAAAATAGTGCCAATTATTAGCCGGTGTTTTCTAAAGCATTAATATATATTTAAATTTAGCTTAACATTCGTGCCGTTACTTTGATGCCATAAAAATACCCCTTGTGAAACAATATTCGGATGCACAACTTTTACTTGAACTGCAGGGCGGTAACGATGGGGCATTCAGGGAAATTTATGAGCGTTATGCCGATAAGTTAATTGCCTTCGCGTTAAAGAAAACACAAAACGAGGATGAAGCGATGGATATGGTACAGGAGCTGTTCCTCTCCATATGGAAAAATCGCAATACCATCCAGGTAAATGGTGCGCTTGAAGCCTACCTCATGGTTTCTGTTAATTACATGAGCTATAAATGGTATAAAAAGCAAAGCATCAAGCCACGCCCGTTAGATGATGTTTCCGAATTACAGGAAACTTATGAACACAGTACCGACCAAAAACTTTCCCTTGCCGAACTACACGTGTTGATAAACCAGGAAATAGCGGATATGCCCGAAAAAATGCGACAAGTTTATCTATGCAGCCGCGAACAAGACATGACGGGGCCGCAGATTGCCGAGTTTTTAGGCCTATCGCACCAAACCGTACGCAACCAAATAAGTAATGCTTTAAGCAGGTTAAAAAAATCTGTTCAGAAATATTACGATGTCATCCCCTTTGATAATTACAGCAGATTTTTGCTGCTGGTAATTTTTTTCAAACGCTTATAGTACACTCTTCTTTTCCCGGTCACTTATCAGGTATAAAGCTCCTGTTAGGTGAACCAAAAAGAAATAAAAAGACTACTCCATAAGTTTAACGCCGGTAAATGCACCGACGACGAACTACTGCTTTTACAGCAATTAATGCACAACCTCGATACGGATGTCAAAGCCGGTGATGAGATTAAAGCCCTTAAGCAACCGCTTTGGGAACGGATAGAAAAACAAACTATAGATAAAGGTAAAGTACGCAGGTTAAATACTGCCTGGTTAAAAGTTGCTGCAGCTGTGTTGGTTGCTGTATGTGCCGGACTGTTCTATTCAAAATTAGCTACCCATAAAAATGAGCAAATTGCTTACCAGGTAATCACTGCCCCTAAAGGTAGTATGAAACAGGTAATGCTGCCTGATAGTACCACAGTTCAGTTAAACGCAGGTACTACGTTAAAGTTCCCGGTTAGTTTCGGCGATGCGAAAAGGGAAGTAACGCTGATAAATGGCGAGGCCTTTTTTGATGTGAAACATGAGGTTAAAAGGCCGTTCATGGTGCATACCGCAAAAGTTACCACCCAGGTATTGGGAACATCGTTCAATATTAAATTTTATAAGGAGCTGCGCGATCTGCAGGTTTATGTGAACAGCGGTAAGGTTGAAGTACACGATCAACACCATACATTAGGATTTTATACCCCGCGGCAGCAGCTAACCTATAATAAACAGCATGAAAGTTTTACACGCCAGGAACTAACAGCCGATCATGCGCTGAGTTGGATGCAAGATGAGTTAATACTGGATAATGTGTCATTTAAGGAGATTACGGTTTATCTGCAAAACCGGTATAACGTGAATTTTAAATACGGTGAGAAACGGCTGGCACAGCAACACTATTCGGTAAGGTTTTCAAACAAACTGAGTATTAAGCAAGTGTTGGATATACTTCAGTTTATTGACGGCCGAAAGTATAAATTAAACGGAGATACGGTAATTATTAAATAATAATATAAAAGAGAAACCAATGCCTGCTACGAACAAGCACTGGCTTAATTAAGTGTAGCTGCCAAAACTAAAAGCCAACAGGCAGTTACTAATCACTTTAAAAACAAATGTATGGAAAAATCTTTAACCCGGATTTCAAGAAGATCAATCACCGCAATTTTATTGCTGGTAACAACTCTGGCGGCATTATTGCCGGTACGTGCTTCGGCCGAAAGTAGTGCATCGCTGATGGATCAGCCGGTAACTGTAAAGTTTGCCGATGAAACCATGGATGCTTCGCTCGAAAAGCTCAAAAAAGCGGTTAATACCGTTGCATTTAATTACAAGATGGATGATGTGGCCGCGGTAAAAGTAAAGGCAAACTCATTTGTAAACAAACCCTTAAAAGACGTACTTAACGCTTTAACTGCCAATACGCAATTAGAGTATCGGGAAAAGTACGGTACCATCATCATCTCGCACAAAAAAGTGGTGCGCGCCCCCGAAAAAATTACTGTTACCGGAACGGTGACCGATAAAGATGGCCCGCTTGCAGGCGTGGCCGTGCGCAGCAAAACATCAACCGCTGCTACTTCAACCGATATTAACGGTAATTTTAAAATTACCGTTGAAAAAGGCGAAGTGCTGGTTTTTAGCTTTATTGGTTATAAAAGCCGCGAAATTGCTGCCGGTCAATCGCCGCTTAGCATTACTTTGGAGGCTGACGTTACCGGTTTAAATGCTGTAGTAGTGGTAGGTTACGGTACGCAAAAAAACACCGACGTAACCGGTTCAGTTGGTTCATTAAAGGTTAGTAATGTTAAAGACCGCTCTGTAGGTTCGGTTACTGAAATGTTACAAGGGCAAATTGCCGGTGTTACGGTTTTGAATGAAGGCGGTGATCCAACTTCGGGCCCAAGCATTCGCTTGCGTGGTCAAAGCTCTTTTAATAATGAAGGCCCCCTGGTTGTTGTTGACGGTACCATTTATAACGGTGGCCCGATCGATCCTGCGGACATCGAGTCTATCGACGTATTGAAAGATTCATACGCAGCCATCTATGGCGCCAAAGCTGCCGGTGGTGTAATTTTGATCACTACCAAACGCGGTAAACAAGGTAAAACCAATCTTGACATTACTGCAAAAGGCGGCGTACAAAATGCCTTGAAAATATTACAGGCTTTAAATGCCGCTGATTATGCAGATGCTATCAATACAGCTTATGATAACGCAGGCAAAACCCGTTTGCCGGCTTTTGACGCCACTGTAAACCCTGATTCGCGCATAACACGCACCAACTGGACAGATGCTTTATTCAGAACAGGCTATATTCAGGATTATAACCTTAATATTAGCGGCGGCAGCGAAAAATCTACTTTTTACATTTCGGGCGGTTATCGAAAAAACGACGAAATTCTTTTAAATACCAATGCTATCCGTTATAACTTTCGCGTAAACTCTGATCACCAGATCAATAATTGGTTAAAGATTGGCGAAAGTTTCTCTTATTCATATAACAACGGACAGGGGGCCAATACTACAAGCGCTTACACTGGTGCTATCTTATCGGCTATATTTTATCCGCCAAACGCTTCTATTTACAATGCCGATGGCAGTTTTGGTGGTGTGCCAGCCCAGTACGCAGGTTCATACGGCGACGTTATCAACCCGGTTGCTTACTTAAAGCGTTTGGATAACAGCGATGCTGTAAATAGCTTCAATGTTAACCCGTATGTTGAAATAAATCTGATTAAAGGTTTAAAATTCCGCTCAAACCTGGGAATTACTAAAAACTCTGAAACTATTAAAAACTTTAGCACAAGGGTGTTGGAGCCCGGCAAAAAGTTTTTTGATAATTTCCTGTTCCAGGAGCAAAATAATACACGAACCATCCTGGCCGAACAGACCTTAAACTTCGACAGGGCCTTTGGTAATCACCACGTAAGTGCTTTGGCAGGTTATACTTATCAGAATGATACCCAGGAGTTTTTTAGCGTTAACACAGATAACTACCTGAGCGAAGATCCGGCTTACCGATACATCATAAATGGAAGCCTTAACCCAACCGGTGTCCCTTTGCAGGGTAACAAAAACGAATCTGCTTTGATCTCATACCTGGGCAGGATCGGTTATGATTATGCAGGTAAATACTTTATCAACGGTATCATCCGTCGTGATGCTACTTCATTGTTAACAAGTAAAAACCGCACTGAAGTTTATCCTGGTGTATCTGCAGGCTGGTTAATCAGCAAAGAATCATTTTTTCCTACCGATGCATTGGTGTCATTTGCTAAGTTAAGGGCAAGTTATGGCCAGTCAGGTAACCTTGCAGGTTTGCCAAGCTTCCCTACTTCAGTTTCTTTAAGTAAAACCGCAGGTTATTTAGGCAATCCGGCTACAGCTATTACTGGTTCGGCTGTTGATGGTTTGGCCAACCTTAATCTTAAATGGGAAAAAGCTACGCAAACCGATATCGGTGTTGATTTAGGCCTGATGAATGGTAAGATCAATGTTACTGCCGATGTGTTTCAGAAAAGAAATACCCGTTTCCTGTTCCAGCCACCGGTTGCAGCGGTTTACGGTGTATCAAACCCGCCGTTTGTTAATGGTGGTCAGATCACAAACAGAGGTATTGAGTTGGCGGTTAAATACCAGGGAAGCGTTGGTGAATTCCATTATAATTTAGCAGCTAACGGATCATACATCAAAAACAAAATTGATAACATACTTCCAGGTCAGCAAACCATCCTTTCTGGTCCGACAGTAAGGGATAACCTGGTGCCTGTATGGTTACAACAGGGGTATTCTTTGTATTCGTTCTTTGGATACAAAACCGCGGGTTTATTCCAATCGCAGGATGAGGTAAATAATTATAAAGGATCTTCGGGTACGCTTATTCAACCAAATGCAAAACCAGGCGATATCAAATTCCAGGACCTTAATAATGACGGTAAAATAACCGAGGCCGACAAAACTTACCTGGGTACGCCTTTCCCTAAAATTAGCTATGGTTTTACGGCAAACTTTAGCTACGGCCCATTTGATATGAGCGTGTTTTTACAAGGTGTAGCAGGCAACAAACTTTTCAATGCTGTTAAATACACTGGTTTAAATGCATCTATCCAAAACTATAACCTGCTGGCCGACGCTAAAAATGCCTGGACACCAACTCACACCAATACCAATATCCCACGTCTGTCCGCAAGTGATGCAAACGGCAATTTTGGTAACGTATCTGACTTTTATGTAGAGAATGGCTCATACATGCGTATCAAAAACGTAACCCTTGGTTATACTTTACCAAAAGCGCTGATAACAAAAATTGGAGTACGTAGCGCCCGCATTTTCGCCAATGCGCAAAACCTGGCAACATTTACTAAATACACAGGTCTTGATCCGGAAGTTGGTATCAACCAAAACGGTGTTGATTTAGGCTTATACCCACAGGCAAGGATTATTTTAATAGGTGTTAACGTAGGCTTATAATTAATCAGGAACCACAATTAAGAAGATACAGAGATGAAATTCAAAAATATAATTAGCAAAGGCTTAATGGGTGTAATGGTTATTGCACTGGCCCAAAGCTGCAAAAAAGGCACTTTAGATAATATTAAACCAACAGGTACGCCAACCAGTACCAACTTCTGGAAAACTGCTGCCGATGCCCAGGCGGCGGCCAATGGTTTATATGAAAAACAAAGCAACAGCGAAGATCTTTACGGTCGCGGTTTCTTTTGGTTCATTAATGCCAGCGATGACATGGTTGTTGGCCGTACATCTGCCGACAGGGAAAATATCAAAAACTTTATTTGTACCGGTAACGAGAGTAGTATTTACGCGCCATGGCAGCTGCACTTTGTGGTAATGAAACGCGCCAATGACGTGATCAACAACGTGCCGAATATCAACATGGATGCAGCTACTAAAAACTTTATTTTGGGCCAGGCTTACTTTATCCATGCTGTAATGCACCTGGAGATAGCTGATCTATACGGATCAGACAAACAAGGTGCCCCTGTACAAAATCGTACTAATGCGCTGGCTTTCCCTGCTCAGTTGCCGTCGGTAAAAGATAATTATGCTTATATCGTGGCTGATTTGAAAAAGGCGTCTTCTTTATTACCTTATTTTGATAAGCTTGCCGCAACCGATAAAGGCCGCGCGCATAAAACTGCTGCTTTGGCTTATCTCGCTAAAGCTTACCTGCATGCCAAGGACTACGCCAATGCCGAAAAATATGCCGACTCGGTTATACTGAGTGGTAAGCACGCTTTGCTAAACAATTATGCTGATGTATTTAAGATTGCCAATAACTATAGCTCAGAATATATCTGGTCGATTGCCAGCAGCCTCAATGGCCAAAGCATTCTACCGGGCGCCATGCTGGAGAATAAAGGCTGGGGCTTATATAATGGTTTTGGTTATTTTCAGCCAACCAAAGAACTGGTTGATGAATTTGAGGCCGGTGATAAGAGGCTTGCGGCTACGATCCTTCAAAAAGGCGATAGCTTCCAGTATTTCGGACAAACCTATACTTACCCAATTGGCGGCAAAAGCAACAGCTTAACCGGTTACCAGTTTAATAAATATATGGAGCCTTTTAGTTATGCAGGCGGCATCCACGTAAGCCCTAACGGCGATGAGCCATCCACAGATTTAAATGTGCCATTATTACGTTATGCAGAGATCTTACTGATTAAGGCCGAAGCCCAGATCATGCAGGGTAAAAACGGTGACGCTGCCCTTAACCAGGTGCGTATACGTGCAGGTTTAAACCCAATTACCAATGCAACCATGGCTAATCTGAAACATGAACGCCGTGTTGAGTTGGCAGGGGAGTGGAGCGATCGCAACTTCGACCTTGTTCGCTGGGGCGATGCACAGGCAATTTACGCAAAACCGTTACACGGTTCAGATGGTTCAGTTGTGTGGAAAGCTCGTAACTTTGACCCAGCGAGGGATAACGTTTGGCCTATTCCGCCAAAGGATATCCAGATAAGCCAGGGCCAGCTGAAACAGAATGCCGGCTGGTAATTGACACATTGAAACTTAAAAAACCGGGCACAGCCCGGTTTTGCTATATCTATACCAAATGAAAAAAAGTACTACCCTGATTACGCTGGCAGCACTGCTGGCAAACGTCGGTTTAACGGCCAATGCACAGGTCAAAAATTACACCGTAGCCGACGCGCATTCCCACAACGATTACAAAAACAACATCCCTTTTTACCGGGCCTATGAAAAAGGTTTCGGTTCTATCGAGGCCGACTGCTACGCCGTTAACGGGCAGCTGATGGTGGCGCACGATAAAAAGGAGATTGACGCCAAACGGTCGTTAAAGATCTTGTACATCGACCCGCTGATTGAAAAACTGAAACGCGATCCGCAGCGTCATTTAAGGCTGCTTATTGAAATTAAGGAAGATCATAAAGCGGTATTGCCGCTGGTGATTAAAGAATTGAAACCGCTTGAGCAGTATTTTGATTATGATAGTCATCCCGGCAGGTTATCAATAGTAATGACCGGCGCGGTACCCCCTCCGGCAGAAATGACCAATTATCCGGCCTGGATCTCTTTTGATGTTGACCATATGAACGGCTTTACACCGGCGCAATGGAAAAAGATTGGCCTGGTAAGTTTTCCGTTTGGCAAATACATGCACTGGAATGGTAAAGGTGTATTGAATAACGAAGAGATCGCGAGGATAAAAGCAGGGATAGATAGCGTACATAACTCCGGTAAAAAGGTGCGTTTTTGGGAAACTCCCGATACCAAAAGCAGTTGGCTGGCGCTCATTCGTTTAGGTGTTGATATAATTGGAACTGATAAAATAGAAGAGCTTGGTGATTTCCTGGATAAGAAACCCATGAGCGAATATACAGCGCCGCAACCATATGCTATTTATAAACCAACCTATAAATCGGACGGTACGATTAAGAAAGTCAAAAATATCATTTTGTGCATTGGCGATGGCATGGGCTTGTCACAGATCTATTCAACCTACACAGCCAACCGCGGCCAGTTGAATATTTTCCAGATGCTGAATATCGGTTTTTCGGTTACTAATTCTGCCGATGCTTATATCACTGATTCGGCTGCAGGAGCCACCGCTTTTGCATCGGGCCAAAAAACTAACGACAGGGCAGTAGGTGTTGATCCGTCAGGCAAACCGTTGAAATCATTAGCTGACTACAGCGCGGAAGCAGGTAAAAAGGCTGCTGATATTGTTGCCTGCGAATTGACAGACGCAACTCCGGCGGCATTCTATGCGCATGATTCGGAACGGAGCCACTCTACGGCCATTGCTAATCAAATTACTTCATCGCCAATTGATATTTTCTTAGGCTCATCTTATAAAGATTTTATCTGGCCGGTTAATGGTGAAAGTCCTGTTGATAAAATGAAAAAGAGGGGATACACGGTGATCCGCAACTTTGATGAGTTTTTGAATAGTTCTGCCCCCAAAATACTGGGTTTGATGGATGACAGCGTAACCCGCCCGAAAATGGAAGGCAGGGGGAATTATCTGCCGCTGGCATTTAACAAAGTAACCCAAACGTTCAAAAATACTCCCAAAGGTTTCTTTATGATGATTGAAGGTTCGCAGATAGATCACGGCGGTCATGCCAACAACCTGAAACAGGTAATTACCGAAAACAGCGACTTTGATCGTGTAGTTGGCGACGCCCTGAAGTTTGCTGATGAAGATGGCGAAACCCTGGTAATTGTAACTGCTGATCATGAAACAGGCGGCTTAACCCTGCTTGATGGTAGCATTAACAACGGTTACGTATGGGGCGATTTTAGTACCAATGATCATACCGGTACCCCTGTTCCGGTATTTAGCTATGGTCCGCACTCGCTGGATTTTAGAGGAGTTTATAGTAATACGGAGATCTTTAATAAGATTAAGGCGTTGTTGCAATAGTGGTTTAATTAATTTTGTCATTTCGACGAGCCCGAGGCGGGCTTGAGCATATGAGGCGAGGAGAAATCTTCTACAAGCGACTGGCTGACTTGCAAATCGCATTAGATTTCTCCTCGCTCTTTATTTTGTCCGGTGCTTCACTCGTCGAAATGACATAAGAAAATAAATTGGTTTTGTATTTTTATACAAACCAATCTCCTGCAATATGTGGACAACAGAGTCGCTTTGGTTCGAGGTAGCGGTAGTAAGTATTATCTACGCGCTTGGCAATATCATTTTTGGCCATTTTGAAGAGCGTACACCTGTTGTGCGCCGGGTAGGTAAATATCTGCTTACTCTTTTCATTGTTATCGCGATCTCTTTTTACTTTGGAAGAACCATAGCTATGGCCTTCTTAGCGCTGTTTATTATACCTTTTTTATATATTCATGTCTACTACCTCCCGCGTAAAAAAGGCATCAACGGGTTAACCGGCGAACCCAAAAGCAAATATTACGAGTTCAGGAAGTGGGACAAAAACATCTTCGGCCAAAAATGACCAGGCCGTAATGCACAATCGCTTTTTTAATTATAATAATTTTTTATTGTTTGATGGCGAGATATAGTATTGCGGCAATAGCAGCACCTGCTAATGGCGCGATAACCGGAATCCAGGCGTAAGTCCAATCGCTGGTGCCTTTGCCTTTTATCGGTAATAGCATATGCATAAAGCGCGGCCCAAGATCACGGGCCGGGTTGATAGCATAGCCGGTTGTGCCTCCTAATGATAAGCCGATCACCCAAACCAGTAATGCTACCGGGATAGCGCCTACTGAGCCCAGACCAATAGGAGTTTTAGCAGGAGTAATTTCGGCACCTGCTATGTAGAAAATGGTAAACAACAATACAAATGCGCCAATCACTTCACTTGCAATGTTTGAAACGTAATTACGTACAGCAGGCCCGGTACAAAATACGGCCAGTATCGAGGCCGGACCATTTGTTCGTTTAAAATGATCGTAATACATTACCCAAACTAAAAATGCACCGATGCAAGCGCCCGCAAACTGGGCAATAATGTAGGGTACAACGTTTGTCCATGCAAACTTGCCTGCAATGGCGAGCGCTATGGTTACAGCAGGGTTTAGGTGCGCGCCGCTGTACGGACCTGCAACAACTACCCCTACAAAAACGGCTAATCCCCAGGCAGTGGTAATTACTATCCATCCGCTGTTATTTCCCTTGGTGTCTTTTAAAACTACGTTGGCCACTACACCATCACCTAATAATATCAAGAGCATGGTGCCTATCAGTTCGGCTACAAATGGAGACATGTTAAAATATTTTAAAGATGGATATTAAATAACTGTTACAGGATTGCCGGCGTTCGACCAGCATTGGGCAGTGCTTACCGCGCGTTTCCAGCCGGCAATGCCCGATTTTACTTCGTCAAGATCGTTGGCCGGGGTAAATTCCGCTTCGGCGGCCCACAAGTGCTGAATTTCGGCTATGTCTTTCCAATATCCTACAGCCAGCCCGGCCATATAGGCTACACCAAGTGCTGTAGTTTCGGTAACTTGAGGCCGGATCACTTTGCAGTTCAATACGTCTGATTGAAACTGCATCAACAGGTTATTGGCTGTTGCGCCGCCATCCACGCGTAATTCTTTTATTTCCATGCCTGCATCGGCTTCCATTGCTTTAAGTACATCCATGGTTTGGTAGGCTATTGACGATAACGCGGCCCTTGAAATGTGGGCTGCTGTTGCCCCGCGGGTTAGTCCAACAATAGCGCCGCGAACTTCCGGGTCCCAGTAGGGGGCGCCCAAACCTGCAAATGCCGGTACGAAGTAAACACCCGCGGTATCTTTTACTGATGTGGCCAGCTTTTCAACATCAGCGGATGTTTTGATAATGCCCAGGCCATCGCGCAGCCATTGTACTACCGCGCCGCCTATGAAAATGCTGCCTTCAAAAGCGTAGGTGATTTCCTCGTTTATTTTCCAGGCGATGGTAGTAAGCAGATTATTTTTTGATTTGATAAACTCATGCCCGATATTCATCAGCATAAAACAGCCGGTGCCGTAGGTGTTTTTAACCATGGCCTTGTCAATGCACATTTGCCCGAATAAAGCCGCGTGCTGATCGCCTGCTATGCCTGCTATCGGGATCCGTTGTGCAAACAAATTATTGGCAGTTTGTCCATATAGTTCGCTTGATTGTTTTACTTCGGGCAAGATACTTTTGGGGATATTGAACAGTTGTAGCAACTCCTCGTCCCATTGTTGGGTGCGGATATTGAACAGCATGGTACGGGCCGCATTGGTTACATCGGTAGCGTGTACTTCGCTGCGGGTTAGCTGCCAAATGAGCCAGCTGTCAACCGTACCAAAGGCCAGTTCACCGACTTCGGCCTGTGCCCTGGCACCTTCAACATTGTCCAGGAGCCATTTTATTTTTGAGCCGGAAAAGTAAGCATCTATTACCAGGCCGGTTTTATCGCGGATCATTTCGCTATGACCGTTTTGTTTTAACTCATCGCAAAAGGCGGCGGTACGCCTGTCCTGCCAAACAATGGCATTATGAATTGGTTCGCCGGTTTTGCGGTTCCATACTATGGTGGTTTCACGTTGGTTAGTTATGCCTATAGCTTTGATATTGCCGCCACCCAAGCCTGCTTTCGCGATGGCCTCCACGGCTACTGCTATCTGTCCGGCCCAAATCTCGTTAGGGTCATGCTCAACCCAGCCGGGTTTAGGAAAATACTGTTTAAATTCTTTTTGTGCCGACGCAATAATTTTGCCTGCATGATCAAAAATTATGGCCCTTGAGCTGGTAGTACCCTGGTCGAGCGCTAAAATATATTCCTGCATAATTTGGTTTGGTTTACCTTGGTTTATTTATTGAATATCACATTAAATTTTATTTTAATGTGGTGTTAGTATGTAATTTTTTGCTGTTTCGTTAAATGCTTTAACCTGTGCTGTTTCCCATGCGGCATCTTTCCCCAATTCACCGGCCATGAGGCGGGCTACTTCGGGCGCCATTTCGACAGCCAAACGGGCATCTAAAAAAAGCACACGGGTACGGCGGGCCAATATATCCTCAACAGTGCGCGCCATTTCATTTCTTACCGACCAGATCACCTCCGCTTTAGTGTATTTATCTTTTGGATGGACAGGGTTTTTCCAGTCGGTTTTTTCATTATATAAAGCCAAAATCTTTTCAATGTCAGTACCATAAACAAACATGGGGTTTGTGCGGTCGGGGTTGGGACGACTGCCATGGATAGGTAGAGATGCAGTTTTACAAGGTGTGTGTGTAAGCCCGCCTGTTTCAATAGCTTTGTCAACAATATCCTCGGCCATTTTGCGGTAGGTGGTCCACTTGCCGCCTGTTATGGTAATTAACCCTGACGCGGAAACGATCAGTTTATGGCTCCGCGAAATTTCTTTTGTTTTTGAGGACCCATCTTGTGGGGCGGCAAGTGGCCTTAAGCCTGCAAATACACTTAAAACATCTGCACGGGTAGGGGCTTTGGTAAGATATTTGCCGGCGGTCCTTAAAATAAATTCCACTTCCTCATCCAGCGCCACCGGCTCAAGGCTGTGCGAGTTGATAGGGGTATCCGTAGTGCCTATCAATAATTTCTCATGCCACGGAACCGCAAAAAGTACGCGCCCGTCTTCCGTTTTTGGGATCATCAGGGCATCATCCGCCGGTAAAAATGAATGGTCGAGTACAAGGTGCACGCCCTGGCTTGGCCTAACCATCGGTTTTTTCTCCGGCGTATCCATTTTTAGTACGTCGTCAACAAATACGCCGGTAGCATTGATCACCGTTTTGGCTTTTAATTGATAGCTGCTGCCAGTTTCAATGTCGGTAGCTTTTACGCCTGTAATTTTATCGCTTGTGGTTTTGATCAATCCGGTTACTTTAAAGTAATTCAGTAAAGTCGCACCTTGTTCAACGGCGGTTTGTGCCAGGTTAATTGCCAGCCGCGAATCGTCAAATTGCCCGTCATGATAAACAACGCCACCATGCAGTCCTTTTTCCTGTATGCCGGGCAGTCGTTTAATGGTGTCTTTTTTAGAAATATGTTTTGCACGGCCGAAGCTTAGTTTGCCAGCTAATAAATCATAAATGCTGAGGCCGATAGTATAAAAAACACCGTCCCCCCAAGAGTAATTAGGAATAATAAAACTTTCGTTTTTTACAAGATGTGGTGCATTTTTTAATAATAATCCCCGTTCACGTAAAGCTTCACGCACAAGGCCTATATTGCCCTGTGCCAAATAACGTACGCCGCCATGAACCAGTTTAGTAGCACGGCTTGAGGTTCCTTTAGCAAAATCAGATTGTTCAAGTAATAATACAGAGAAACCGCGCGAGGCTGCGTCAACTGCAGCGCCAAGCCCTGTAGCTCCGCCGCCTATGATGATCAGGTCCCAGGTCTTTTCGGTATCGTTGATATCGCGGAGATTGGCCTCTCTTGTAAATCGATTCATTTTATTTCGATATTTATTCAAATATATAAAATCGAAATAAAATAAAACTAAATGAAATTAAAAATAATTTTGTTTGCTTACATTTGACTTGTAGAGGTCATGGCAGACCTTATCAAACATTACAATCAAGTTTTCTGTTTAATTTAGCGATTATGAGTAAAAACACCGACCGGCATAAGTTTATCCTGCAAAAAGTTGATACAGATGGTTTTGTAAATGTGCAGGACCTGAGCCATCAGCTAAGTGTTTCGGAAGTTACCATCCGAAAGGACCTGAAACTTTTGGAAGATAAAAGCCTGCTTTTCAGAACGCACGGGGGGGCAAGCAAAACAAACCCTTATGCCAATGACAGGCCGGTAGCTGAAAAGGAAAAGCTGAACGCTCCCGAAAAGAAAAGGATAGCGGCTGAAGCTGCGGTAAGGGTAGATACTAATGACTCGGTTATTATAGCCTCGGGTACTACAATGCTCGCCCTTGCCCGTGCCATGGAGCCTAATAAGCATCTTACGGTAGTCACCGCAGCTTTGCCGGTAGCGCTTGAACTTTTACAGCATCCGCAGGTTGATATTGTTCAATTGGGCGGGCAAATGCGAAATACCTCATCATCTGTAACCGGTAACTATGCCGAACTGATGCTGGACGATATGCTGTGTGGGGTTCTGTTTTTAGGGGTAGATGGTATCGATCCGGAAATTGGGTTAACTACCACAAATTTATCTGAAGCCAGGCTCAATCAAAAAATGATCAATGCAGCTCAAACAACCATTGTACTGGCCGATAGCACTAAATTTGGTAAGCGGGGCCTGGCCAAAATTTGTGCGCTTGATCAAATCAACGAGATTATTACCGATAGCGGTATTAGTCCGGCAATGCTCAAGATGCTGGAAGAAAAAGGGGTGAAAGTAACAGTTGTTTAGGTAGACTTGTATTTTGTAAATGATGGTGATATAGATGTTGAAAAGATAAGATAAATAAAAGAAAATGTCATTGAGCGCTTCCTTCGACAGGCTGCCATTGACATATTGTTTAGGTGTTGATTATCAACCATTTTAAGTACTCGACAGCTTTTTGGTTTCTCGCAAAGGCGCTAAGTCGCAAAGGTTTTTCTTAGCGTCTTCGCGACTTTGCGAGCTTATATTAATCACAGGCTTTCAATCAGCTACCTATCAGTTGTCATCTACAATGCGATCATTTGTGCGCAAATAAAAATTACTACCCATGACATAATTAAAAATGGCTGTCATGCTGAGGCTCTCGAAGCATGGTGGGTAGGGCCTCTGCGCGCGACCCTTCGACAGGCTCAGGGTGACAATCCGCTACACCTAATGTCATCTCACCCTCACAAATCCCGATTTTAATCACTACCCATGACAAGATAAAAAATGTGGTTTTTCGCAGCAGATCAGCTTCGGGTGAAAACGAGCAGAACGATGCTGGGCGGTGCGGCTACAGGGGCATAGCAAGTTTTTGCAGAAGCGGAGGCATTGCGTGCGAATCGGGGCAAAATAATTGCAGCCCGTGGTTCTGTTCGTTTTGCAGGGTGAAGGCCGCGCCGAGGGCTATGGGGCCAGGTTGTGCGCAAAGAAGCCTCTCTGCTGCAAGCCTTTTTGGTTACTTTTGTGGCGACAAAAGTAACTGGCCCCGCGCGGCCAGGAGCGCGACGATGTAAGTCAAATACTAATGAAGCCAGTTACCAGCCTGTCGGGGTTTGCTTCATTCCTTACAGCGATAACGTGACGCAGATGTCATTTTACCTTCAGAGGCCACCGGATTTAAACACTCAGTATCACAGCCCTCTTTACACAAGTCCTCTCCCCGATGATGATCGCACAATCAGCTGTGTATCCACCTTTTCGGTAGTAAATTCTTCAATGGGCCATTTGCTTTCTATGGTTTTAATCAGCATTTCTGTAGCCATTTGCCCAATCTGAAAAGCAGGCTGACGTACAACAGTTAAGGGGGGATCAAACAGATCAACTACATCCGAATTAGTGAAGCCTGCTATCGCGATATCTCCGGGAACTTTTAAGCCCCATTTTTTTAATATCGATATACTGCTGATGGTAAGCCTGTCGCTGCCACTAAAAATAGCTTCAGGTTTATCATCCAATGCCAGCAATTCTTTCAGCACAATCTCCACTTCATCGTGGATCATACCGCCATGATTACAATGTTTAAGGTATTCGGGCCTGAACTCGATGCCGTGTTTATCAAGTGCAGCTTTATAACCTTCAAAGCGCTCGTGGCTTATAAGCAGGTTATTTGAATTGGTGAGGTGTGCTATTTTGGTAAAACCTGAGTTGATCAAAGCTTCGGTGCCATTAAACGAGCCCTGGAAGTTGTTGGCTATCACTTTGTGGGTATTCAGATCGGGGGCTGCCCTGTCAAAAAACACAATAGGGAAGCCTTTATCCAATAGGTATTTATATTGGGAAGTATCAGTTGTTTGGGCTGATAGTGACACCAGCAATCCATCCACATGCCTTGAGAGCAGGTGTTTTACATTGGCACTTTCCCGGTCAAATGATTCATGTGTTTGGGTGATGATAACGTGGTATCCCCGGTTATACGCTATGGATTCGATACCGTTAATCGCCTGCGAAAAATAATCGTTAGCCACTTCGCAAACCACTACTCCTATGGAGTGGCTTTTTTGCTCTTTAAGACTTAAAGCAATAGGATTGGGCCGGTAGTTGATCTTTTCAGCATATTCAAGGACAAGCTTTTTAGTTTCGGTGCCTATTTCGTAACTCCCGTTTAGCGCCCTTGATACCGTTGATGTTGACACACCTAAAGCCTTGGCAATATCCTTAATAGTAACTGATTCAAACATAATTTAATCCGGCAGCAGGTTTTTAAATATTTAGGCAAACATTTGATACGGGCTAAGTTATTTTAAAAAATGAAATAATTGAGTGTTTTACATTGTCAAAAGGGTATGGCTTTTTGGCGGTGATTTCTTCAATTCCGGCAAAAGCAATTTAATATCAATTTAATTGTATTATTGATTTTTAAAGTAGGTGTAAAATTATTGTTATAATTATTACATTGTACCTGATTTCAATTGTAAAACGTTTTGTCCCCTGGTTAAGCTATGTCTCACGAACAAATTGTTCATGACGATCATAATATTCCTGCCTGGCTTGCTTTTAAAGAAGGCAGTTGGGATGCCTACACGCAATTATATAACCGGCATTTTAAAATCCTCAATAACTACGGGCATAAATTTACCAGGGACGTTAACGTAATTGAGGATGCCATACATGATCTTTTTATCAGGCTTTGGACAAACAGAACCGGGCTTGGCACCCCGGTTTCGGTAAAAAACTATCTTTTCAAATCCCTGCGCAGCATTATTTTTCGTAAGCTGCAGTCAAAATCGCGCTTTGTTGACCTGGAAGATGAAGCTGAGCATAACTTTCCTTTTGAAATATCATTCGATCAGCAGCTCATGGCCGATGAGGAAGAAGAGGAATTACAGAAGAAAATTAAATTTCATGTAAAAGCTTTGCCGGCACGGCAGCAGGAAATCATATATCTGCGTTTTTATGAGGGTTTAGGTTATGATGAAATTGCCGATATTATGGAAATAAACATTAGTTCGGCCTATAAACTGATCTATAAAGCTTTTGATAACCTGCAGGATGTGCTCAAAGTTTCCAAATTGGCTGTCGTTTTAGCCCTGTATTCGTGCTTCTGCATAAATAATCATTAAAAATTAAATTTTTTTTCATTTTGTAGGGATAATTAGGGTAGGGTGCTGTCTATAAGGATAAAGTAACACCTTATAACCAATGCAGACCGCCAAATACAGTAATTATACCCTGCCGGATTTTTTAGAAGATGATGATTTTCTCCGTTTTGTGATTCGCCCTTCACACAACGATACCGTTTTTTGGCAGCAGGTTATAGCTAAATACCCACAGCAAAAGGAAACAATTGCCGAAGCTTCAAAAATTATTGCCGCATACCGTAAGCAGGATGTTTTTACCAACGAGGATAACCAGTCAAAAGTTTGGCTCCGGATTGAATCAACACTGCAAAAGGACCAGGTTAAATCAAAAATATTCACTTTAAACAGATACCTCCGTATTGCCGCGATGTTATTGCTGGTATCGTCTATCGGCATCTCCTTATGGCTTATCAAAGGCAGGCAAAATGAAATTGACACCACTTTTGGCGAATTGCGTACGGTTACCCTGCCCGATGGCTCAACCGTGGTGCTCAATGGTAATTCAAAGTTAGCTTATTCCAATAACTGGGACAAAAATTCAAGAGAGGTGTGGATTACCGGCGAAGCATTGTTTAATGTAAAGCATATCAATAAAGATCCGCGTCATGTAAAAACTACCGAAAGGTTCATCGTTCATTGTACCGACGTTAATATAGAGGTTTTAGGTACAACCTTTAACGTACGTAACCGGCACGATAAAACCAACGTTGGCCTGGTATCGGGAAAAATCAGGCTTGATTATATCAACCCGGTATCAAAAAGCGAATCGCTGATAATGAAACCCGGCGATTATATTGAATACGGCCAAAAAAAGCTGCTTGCCCGTACCAAACTGGCTGCCCCCGAAAAAATTACCAAATGGGTAAACCATCAGCTTATTTTTAATAATGCTACCCTGGCACAGATCAGCGAAATCATGGCCGATGATTACGGTTATCACACCGCGTTTTCCGATCCGGTCCTCTCTGCCCTTAAAATTGAAGGCGAAATCAATGTGCCTGATGTTGATGAATTGATAGAAACAATATCGACCACGCTCCCTGTGAAAATTACCCGAACAGACAAAAATATCACTATAACAAAATTAAACCCCTAAACGAATAACTTATGCGAAAACTCGACTCATCAAATTTTTTAAGATGTTGCTGTTTCCTGATGGTGTTGCTTGGCCGGTCGGCGTATGGCTATGCCCAAATGGCATTAACCAGCAACAACAGGGTACATGCCCGGAGCTTCAATTACCCGGCATCACAGGCTGCCGAAAGTAAGATGCTTTTGAAGGATGCACTTGAAAACCTCAAAAAGCAATTCAATGTACAAATTGCTTACCAGGAAGGTTTGCTTGACAATAAATTTATACCGGCAAGCTTATTTAACAACGCTAAACAGCTCACACTTGATGATAACCTCAGGCAATTGCTGTCGGCATTTCAGCTTGAATATCGTAAGATCAATGAAAGCCAGATTTCCATATTCGCCACAAAAGAAATTACCTCTAACACAACTGTTGCAGCAGTTGTGTTAACAGGTAAAGTGCTTGATGCTAACGATAGCCAGCCTGTTATTGGTGCATCAGTTTATTTGAAGAACGATAACAAGGTTGGTACTACAACTGATGTGTCAGGTAATTTTAAATTGCTGGTGCCTGACAAGTATTCGGGCAAATCAATAACCCTGGTAATTGCCTTTGTTGGCTATGTTCAGGAAGAAGTTGCGATAACTGACGCTTCGGTTCCTATCCAGATCAAACTGAAACAAAACAACAGTACTTTAAATGAGGTTGTGGTTACCGCCCTTGGTATCAGCAAGCAAAAAAAGTCATTAGGTTATTCGGTTACCGAAGTGAAGGGCCAGGAATTTACCCAGGCCCGTGAAAATAACGTGGCTAACGCGCTTAGCGGTAAAGTTGCGGGTGTTAACGCGGCTGGTTTATCAACCGGTCCGGGTGGTTCAAGCCGGGTGGTAATCAGGGGTAACGGTGGGCTTGCAGGCGATAACCAGCCTTTATATGTGGTAAATGGTATGCCTATTGATAACAGCGTACCCGGCGGTGCTGCTACAGTTAACGGTATTACCAATAACGTTGACCGCGGCGACGGTATAGCAGCCATAAACCCCGACGATATCGAATCGATTAGTGTACTTAAAGGCGGTACGGCAGCGGCGCTTTATGGTTCACGGGCGGCAAATGGTGTTATTTTGATAACTACCAAGAAAGGCCGGATCCAGAAAGGAGTAGGGGTTGAGTTTAACTCGACAGCTACCTATGATAATGTTGCTGTATTCCCCGATTACCAGTATGAGTACGGGCAGGGCGACGGCGGCGTAAAGCCAACCACGCTGGCCGCCGCACAAGCAAGCGGCAGGCGCTCATGGGGTTCGAAAATTGACGGCTCAACCGATTATGTAGCGGCCGACGGGCTTACCCATCCTTATTCGGCACAGAAAAATAACCTTAAAAATTATTATCAAACCGGCAGCACTTATACCAACAGCCTTGCTTTTTTAGGCGGTAACGAAGCTTTTACCTATAGGTTTTCGGCTGCTGATCTGAACAGTAAAGGTATTTTACCGGGCACTACTTATGATCGTAAAACCTTTAACCTTGCCCTGAATGGCAAATTGAGCGATAAGTTATCGATTGAAGCATTAGCGCAGTATAACATTGAAACCGGCCATAACCGTACTGGTGCAGGCGATGCTTTGGGTAACCCCAACTGGACCCCGCTTGAGGTAGCCAACACCGTTGACGTTCGCTGGCTGAAGCCGGGTTATGATGCTATGGGTAATGAGCAGATCTGGAATGACGCCTCCATCGCGTCAAACGGATATTTTGTGATCAATAAATACAAGGAAGATGATGTGAAGAACCGCTTTATTGGCCAGGGATCTGTTATTTATTCGCCTATAAAAAACCTTACTTTCAAAGCTACCATCAGCCGCGACTTTTTCAATTACAACTATACCAATATCTTGCCAACCGGTACATTGTATATACCCAATGGCCAGTATGCAGGCATCAAATCGGATGTATCTGAAACCAACGAACTGGCAACCGTTAGTTACAAAACAAAAATTATCAGCGATTTAAATGTAAATGTTTTGGGTGGCGTAAACAGTCGTAAAAACACAACAAACCAGTTAACGTTTAATGGTTCGCAATTTACTATTCCATATTTTTACAGCTTTACTAACCTCGCGGTTTCATCAACTACACCATACAATGCCAAAATTGTAACCAATTCGGTTTTTGGTTCGGCCGATTTTGATTACAAGAGCCTCGTGTTCCTGTCATTCACCGGCAGGAAGGATTGGTTTTCAACACTGAGTCCTAAAAGTAACAGTATCTTTTACCCAAGCATAGGCGGCAGTTTTATTTTGTCTGACGCGGTTAAACTCCCTGAGTTTTTTAACCTTGCCAAACTGCGTGCCTCATGGGCCCAGGTAGGCGGTGGAGCTCCCGATCCGTATGTGATTAACCTTACTTACAGTAACGTACCAAGCGCCGGGCAGCCGCTGCAAAACGTAACCAGTAATAACATTACCAATAACAACCTTAAACCCTATACTTCAACTACGTTTGAAGGTGGCTTTGAGTTACAGATGCTTAAGAGCCGCTTAAGTTTGGATGTGACACTGTATGATCGTAAAACAACCAACGATATTGTAAATACCGCTATTTCTTCAACATCGGGCTATAATAATGTGATCCTGAACGTTGGTGAGGTAAGCAACAGGGGTATTGAGGTATTGTTGAATGGTACGCCTGTAAAAACACACAACTTTACCTGGAACGCGAGCTATAATGTGGCTTATAATGATAACAAAGTAGTTAAACTGGCTCCTGGTCTTAATACTATCCAACTCGCTACTTCGGTGGGTAACTGGGGTATTTTAGATAACATTGAAGGAAAACCCTTTGGTATGCTGGTTGGTACCCGTATGCAAAAGGATGCTAATGGTAATGTAGTGTTTAACGCTACTACAGGCTTACCGGTACAAACCCCGCTGCAACAGTTAGGTAAAAGCGTTGCACCGCTTACCATGGGTTTAACCAACGAATTCAGGTATAAGCGGTTCTCGTTAAACTTCCTGGTTGATGGCAAATTTGGTAACAAGGTGTTTTCGGTTATGGAAGTGTACGCCACCCGTTTAGGTTTGATGAAATCAACATTGCCGGGCAGGGAAAACGGATTGGTGCTGACAGGGGTTGATCAAACAGGCGCTCCTTATACGCGCACGGTGCCCGTAAGTGGCTTAAGATCATATTACGATAATTACAAAACGTATTCCGAACTGTTTTTGCATGATGGAAGCTTTGTTAAACTTCGCCAGGTTATCCTGTCATATGCGCTTCCAACAAGTCTTTTAAACAAAGTTAAGATCCAGTCGGCCAGTGTATCCTTCGTGGCCCGGAACCTTTGGACTATCTACAAGCAGACAGACAATTTTGATCCGGAGCAAAGCTTTACCAACAGTAATGCCCAGGGATTTGAGTCTATCGGCTTACCGCGCACACGTTCACTTGGTGTAAACCTGGCTGTTAAGTTTTAACAATTAAATTGAATACGATGAAAAGACATTTAACCAAATATATTTATTGCTTACTGATAATGCCCGGCATTATCGCCACACAATCGTGTACCAAAAACTTTGATACGCTAAACATCAACCCTGATGCATCATCAAAAGCGGTACCACAGTACATTTTTACCAAAGCGCAATATGACGGTACAGCACGTATGCTTGATCTATTGCTGGGTACCATGCAGTATACCACCAGTTTTAATGATGTGGCCGGTTTTGGCTCAAAATATGTGTTGAGCCAGAGCCCGCAATCGGCAGCGGCTTTCACCAATGCCTATCCCAATGAAATCAACGAATTAGGTGAGGTTTTAAAAGCGGTTGGCACCGATGCTTCGCAGGTAAACCTGCAGGCAGAAGCGCGGATCTGGAAAGTATATTGCTTTAGCAGGCTTACCGACCTTTATGGAGATATTCCCTATTCGCAGGCTGCGCAGGGCTATAACCAGGCGATATATAAACCCGCTTATGATGCGCAAAAAGATATCTATGCCGATTTATTGAAGGAGCTTGACCAGGCAGCCCAAAGCCTCGACGCTGCTAAAGCAACCTTTGGTTCGGCCGATTTGATTTATGGTGGCAATACCATAAAGTGGAAAAAATTTGCCTATTCACTCATGCTCAGGTGTGCTATGCGCATGACCAAGGTTGATATTGCACAGGCGCAAACCTGGGCTACAAAAGCTATAGCGGGCGGCGTTATTTTGGATGATGCCGATGTTGCCAAAGTAGCTTACGTTGGCGCGGGTCAGGATATCAACAAAAATCCTTTGGCGCTTGATCTTTATAACAATGATTATATTGCAGGTAACGGCAGTACCAATACCGAAGGCGGCAAGTACCAGGATGTGTTTATCAATTATCTGAAAACCAATAAAGATCCTCGGCTGGCTGTAGTATCTGTAGTGTGGAACGGTGGCGTGGCTGATACCACTTCGGCTATTCAAAAAGGTATGTCATCTGGTCTGAATGCCAAACCTGCGGATTTTGTAACCTATTCGGAACCAAATCCTAAAACCATATTGCTGTTGAACTCACCCCGGTTGGTTTTTACAGCAGCCGAAAGCTATTTCCTGTTATCCGAAGCTGCTGCGAGGGGCTGGTATACCGCAGCCACTGCCGAATCATTATACCAGAATGGCATTGCTGCTGCTATGCGTCAATGGAGCATTATTGCCGGTAGTGTGGGTACCATAACAACAGCTCAGATCAACTCTTACATCAACGCGCATCCATTTAATACAGCAGGCACGCTTGATCAAAAAATGGCACAGATCTATACCCAGTTTTGGGTTGGTATATTTCCTGATGCGCAGGAGGTTTTTGCAAGCTACAGGCGTACCGGTTACCCCGCACTTGTACCAAATAATTATGTTGGTAATGCAACAGGCGGTAAAATATTCAGGCGGATGTTATATCCTGTTGGCGAGCAAAACCTTAACGCGGCATCATATGCCGCTGCAATTGCGCGCCAGGGCCCCGATGATTTTTTAACCAGGATGTGGTGGGATAAACAATAATGTTAAAGTTTGATTAGTTAAATTAGTTGATGTTGTTTCGGGGAGGGCGTGGGGCCTCCCCTGATTTTTTTTAACCTTTTTTTGATGTATAAGAAATACCTTTTTTTCCTGCTGCTGTTCGGTTGTATTCTGCGAGTATCGGCACAAAATGATCTGGTTAAGGATGATAATGCAAGTAATTATAACCTGAACAAACCCGAGCGGGAACTTTGGCTTAAAAATACCGGTTTAGGTTTATTTATTCATTTTAGTATGGATAGCCAATTGGGCGTGGTGATCAGTCACTCGCTGGTTGGTGCAAGCGATGATTATGTGAACCGGTATTTTAATGAGCTGCCAAAAACTTTTGATCCCTCCAAATTTGATCCGCACCAGATAGCGACGCTGGCAAAACTGGCGGGGATGAAATACATTGTATTCACCACCAAACACCATTCTGGTTTTTGTATGTGGGATACCAAAACAACTGGTTTTAACATCACTCATACACCATACAAAAAAGACCTGTTAAAGGAGTTTGTTGATGCTACACGGGAGGCCGGGTTACAGGTAGGTTTCTATTTTTCGCCCGAGGATTTTAACTTTCTTCGCGATCATCATATCCCTATAAGTCGTACCGATGTGAAGATGGATGCCCAAACCCGCCATGAATATGACGAATACACCCGGAAGCAATGCGAGGAACTGATGACCAACTACGGTAAAATAGATGTACTTTTTATAGATGGCGATCCGAAAGAAGTGGTAAAGCAAACCTGCTGGAAGTTACAGCCGGATTTGCTGATAACCCGCGGCGCCATCAAAACACCCGAACAGATCATGCCGGGGGCTATGATCAATGAGCCATGGCTGTCATGCATTACGATGGGCACTGCCTGGGGATATCAGCCAACTAATGAGCGTTATAAATCTGGTAGCCAGTTAATAGGGTTGTTGATAGAGGCAAGGGCTAAAGGTGGCTCACTATTGCTTAATGTTGGCCCTAAACCAGATGGCTCATTACCCATCGAACAGGAAGAGCGGTTACGGGAAATATCAGCATGGTATTTTGTTAACCGTGAATGCATTGATAGTGTGCGAAGCTGGGTGGTCAGTAAAGAATGCGATACCTGGTTTACCACTAAAAACGGGCATACACTTTATGCCATAGTTACCAATGCTGCTGATTGGAGGGAGGGAGCCCGTAAAACTTTCCTGATCCGTTCGGCCACCGCAACTAATCAGACTCAAGTAAGCGTATTGGGGCAAAATAGTAAGGTTATTGAATATAAAACCGACGATGTAAGCTGCAGGTATAAGCAAACCGATAAAGGACTTGAAGTATCTGTTGTTAAAGCACAGCGTATTTATGACGACCACCGCTGGCCTAACCCGGTAGTGGTCAAATTGGAAAATGTTGATCCTGTTTTTAAAGAAGCTGCCATAGTTGAAACCGGTGGAAATTCAAAAACAAAGAGCGGGGCTGTTTTAAAAGGTAAAATTCTGAATTACAAAAGTGTTTCAGTAAAAAGGGCAAGGTTTGATTATCGCCCTTACCATGGACAGGTTGAAACATTATATGCAGGTAAGTGGACAGTCGGTGCCTGGATAAATATCAATTCCGACGGTACTTTTGCAACAACCATTCCACTAAAAGCCGATTACGAATACAAGGCTGTAGTTGAACAGGCTAATGTTGAAATTGAAGGGGAGAACAAATTATTTAAGCCATAATATTTGGTAAGATTATGGAAGAGATTGTATCATAATCAAATTGTCCACCCTTGGTGTTGCATTACCTATGAATTGAAATTTAGCCGACAATATTTATACAAAAAGGGGGTTGACATATTTTCCTTAAAAAGTATATAAATATTTGATTATTAACTATTTATATGAATGTTAACCCCGAATTCTGTTAACCCTGTTAACCCCCTTTGTTAGCAGAGCCAATCTAACCCAAAACTATATATCGCTTAAGTATCTGAATACTATAAAAAAGAGGCTGCACCATACAGCCTCTTTTAGTTTTAAAGGTCTTTGATATTATCGTTAGGGTTCCTGTCAATCAGTTTGCTAAACGGGTCGATGCCTACAGAAGCAGGTTCGCCTTTAACAATAATGCTAAATTGCTGTAACCCGCGTTTAAGCTTATGTTTTTTAAGGTATAAAGTGTTGCTTACCATCCGGTTACCGGCACCTTGAACCTGCTTACCGAAAATCCCGATATCAATATAATCGTTCATGTTTACAGCCGGGATATCGTTGTTTTTGGCATCCTTCCAAACTTTGTTAACGTCAAGCTTAAAGGTTACTTTATATTGGTTTTTATTGGCTGTTGGTTTACTGCTTGCTTCAACCACCCTGTTATCATATAGTGTGATCTTTTGCCAGGTATCGGTAAGGTAGTATTGCAGCGAATCGGGTACATGCTTTTGCAGACATTGGTAAAGGTTATTGGCGCCGGCAAACGGGCCGTCTGTTTTAAAAGTATAGGCCTTTTTAAATTCGCGCAGGGCAACATTGAGGCTGTCTTCACCAATCAGGTCACGTAAACCGTACAATGCCACGCTTGCTTTTCCTCCCCATAAAAACCATTGATTGGCTTCAATTAAAGGATGTTCGTTTTCATTAAGGTGCCGCCGGATAAACAGATAGTACCACAATTGGTCAAGCACAATGTATCGCATGTTATCCTTGCCATATTTGTGTTCGGACATTACCAGTTGATCATAGTTTGACAAACCTTCGGGAATTACTAAACTGCCTACCGTGCTGTTTGGCGCCACCTGGAAACGCCACCACTGCTGCGACAACAATCTTGTAGTACTGGCGTAACAATAATCAAAACTGTTTGGGTCCCTGAAGTCGGCATTCCAGCCAAAATATTCGGCATAAGTATCCAGGGTGGTCATGGAGGCATCTCCCGGGCCGTAAACAGATGTCTCCACCAGGCGGATGTCATTGAACGGGTAGTTACCGTAAACCTTGCTGTAATAAGTTAAGCCATCTTTATAAGCCGCAATATACCTGTCGATATTGGTGTTGTGCTCAGGATTATAATAAACCTCGATATTCACTTTGCGATCTAATTGGACGGTTGCCTTTTTTACGGCCAGCCTTTCGGATATGATACCCATTGGCATGTACATACCCGGTTTATCCTGTACGTAATGGAAATAGTTACGGCCGTTCTGCTGCCAGTTTTTCACGAGCCGTCCGGGGGCGATAGCGGTTTGATCGGCCAGGGTACCAATGGTTACATCAAGTTTTAAAAGGTCGGCCGCTCTTCCTGCTTTTAAGGTGTTAATGCCTTCGGGACTATTTTGCTGTATTTCTTCTTCCTTTTTTTCGGGCAAACCGGCTTTTTTGCGTTCGTAAGGGCTGCTTAACTCATCATCTTCATCATACCCAAGGCCGGGCAATCCCCCGTTAAAAAATGTGCCGTTATTAACAAGGGCAGCAGCATACATGCCGTTGGTAAATCCTTTGTACATTATTTCTGAGTTGATCTCTAATATTAATGAATCGCCCGGCATTAGCGGCTTTATGAACCGGTATAAACGGAAGTCGGCAGTATCAGTTTTCGGCCTGAACCAGTTGAAAAATCCACGGGGATAAAGCAGGGGAGTGGTAAAAGGAACTAATGTGCCATTGGTTTTAAGCGAATAACCAGTAAGCTCGTCACCGTCGAGCAGCATTTGTGATATGGCAACTTTGTTTTTATTGGTGATGGTTATCAATGCATGTGTAGATACCTGTTGCTTATCGGGATAAAGCTCTACCATCATTTTTATATCGGTCACTTTAGGCAGGGGAAGGTGCTCGTACTTTTTCAGCTTTTTTTCATACATCACTGCCCTTGCTGTGTTTTCACTTTTGATAAGGTAGCTGTTTAAAAAACTTACGTTATAATAATTCCACCCACCAACAGCTAAAAAAGCTATAGTCACTATTACGGTGATCAAAGCTGTGCTGCTGTTAAAGCGCTGAGGCAATAAACGCAATCGCTCTTTAAAAGATGAAGTTACCCCCCGGTAATAAAATAGTCCCGAAACAACGATCAGCAAACCTGCAAACAGCATCCAGTAAAGGTTGAACCAGCTTATAGGCGCTGCCATATGCCCTATGCCGGTCATATCAGAGATCCCCGACGATGGCGTATACGAATACAGCAGCAGATTGTAATCAAAGATGCCTGTTTTACGTAAAAAGAAAATTATCACCCATAAAAAAACACCTATACCGTGTGCCGCGAATTTGTTGTTAATAACAACGTGAACAACATAACAAAATACCACCATCTCCAGTAACAAAGGCAGCAGTATATAGCCTATATAAATAAAATACGCCGATAGGTTTAGTGTGTGATAGCCTTTTAATAATTGAACAATAACGCCGGTTATCATTGGGATAAAAGATAAGCCGGTAGCTATCAATAATAAGGTGATGAGCTTTGATCCGTTCAGGATCCAGTTTGGCGGCGGGAGTGAGTCATTGATAAAGGCATATCGGGTAGTCCTGTCGCGGTGCAGGGTTTCGCCGGTGTAAAACATCAGGATAAAGAAAATGAAGAATGGGAAGGCTTCATTAAAGATGGCCAGTAAGGTAACCGTACGCGGGAAATCAGGTACGCCATTCCGGTTTTCGCCAAGCCAGAATACAAAGCCAAGGAACAAGCTGCCACTTATTAAGATGATCCAGAAATAGTTATCCCGGATAATGTTCAACAGTTCAACTTTTACCAGGTTGAGTAGGGTGTTCCAATTGTATTTGCCGGTAAAGCTGACATCAGGTTTAATGGTTACCTGGGTTTTAGTTTTTGCACCTGCCTCGTCAATGGCTGCCTTATCGCGCCTGCCGCTAAAGAAGCGTTCAAAGCTAAACCTGAAATAAGTGAAAAGCACAATAACTATCCCAATACCGCCCCATAATACACGGTTGAGCATAAACGTACCGGTAACCGGGAATAAGGTAGTATTTTGCTCAATGGTGCTTGAAGAACTGGTTTGCATCCTGATACCGTTAAGCCCAAAAGGATCGCTGAGGTTTATTACCGTTGGGTTGTTAATATGGTTAAGGAAAAACAACGCGATGAAGTAAAAAAGGAACAGCAGGATACCGCCAAAGTAGATCACCTTTACGTTGCGGGTAATAGCCACCAGGCCAAAAAACAATGAAGAGGTGAACAAAACGTTAGGCAACCCGATTGTGAAAAACGGGTGCAGGTAATAAATCAGGTTATTGGGGCCGTATTGTTTTGCATCTGTCCATCCCATACCGGGGCCCAGTTTGGTGCCCATGAAAGCGCCAATGATAACCGCTGTTGAGATCAGGACCATGAAAACGAACGAGCCCAGGTAACGGCCCCAGAAATAGCCTGCTTTGGTGATAGGGTAGGTTAGGTAATAATCTTTTGTGTTGTATTCAATGTCGCGGTATAAGGCAGTGCCCATGATTGATGAACTTACAAGCGTAATCATCATAGTGATGCCTGAGCACCACAACGCAAGCACATAAGGAGCATTAATGTGCTCTTTTTCACCCAGTGGTAACGAGCCTGTTGAAAAAGTGAACACTGTAAATATCAGTGCTGCCAAGAAATAAAGGTAAACGGCTGGCCTGCGGACCCGATTCCGGATCTCGAACAGGAATATTTTAAGAAACATAACCTATTGGTTTATAATGGTTTTAAATGGTATCTACATCTACTCGTGTAGCGATATTGCTGAAGTACACATCTTCCAGGTTTGGTGTGCTGCTGATAAAACCGTTGCCGGGTTCGGCTTCGCTGATAACGCGGATATGGAGCTTGCCGGTTTTAAGCTGTGTTGATATCACCTGGTAATCATCTTTATAAAAGCCCAGTTCTGATTGGGTGATCACCTTGCTGTAAATTTTTCCGTTGAGCTCATTTACCGCGCTTTCCGGGTCACCTGCGTATAAAACCTCGCCCTGGCAAATAATGGCAAAATTGGCACAAAGCGTGCTTACATCCTCAACAATATGGGTCGACAGGATCACGATGGTATTTTCACCCAGGCGGCTCAGCAGGTTGTAAAAACGGTTTCGCTCAGCCGGGTCAAGGCCTGCTGTAGGTTCGTCAACAATAATAAGTTTAGGGTTACCGATTAGTGCCTGTGCTATTCCAAAACGCTGTTTCATACCGCCGGAGTAGGTGCCAAGGTGCTTTTTCCGGTCTTTATAAAGGTTTACGTTTTCCAGTAATTGAAGCACAAGGTCTTTGCGTTCGGCGTTGTTGCCAACCCCTTTGAGTTGGGCAATATGGTCGAGCATTCTTTCTGCCGATATTTTGGGATATACACCAAATTCCTGCGGAAGGTATCCGAGTAGCTGCCTAACTTCGGTCTTGTTTTTCAATACATCCAGTTCATCTAAAAAAATGCTGCCTTTATCGGCTTCCTGCAGGGTGGCTATGGTACGCATCAGTGATGATTTACCGGCGCCGTTTGGACCCAGCAGGCCAAACATACCGTTATTCAGGGTCAGCGAAACATCTTTTAAAGCATGTACGCCGTTGGCATAGGTTTTAGAGAGTGAGTTGATTACTAATTTCATGATTTGCTAAGTTTTGGTCATTTATTATTACGGATTATCCTTGTATTTCCGTTAAGTATGAGTTTAGCGCTGTCGTCAAGTTTATAGGTTATGTTGCTGAGGCTGTCATCTTTGATCCATAAGCGGCTTTTGTTCCCGATATCAAGATTTGTTTTTGCAAATTGGTTGCCTGTTTCAATAGATAGATTTGAAGCGCTATAGCTGCTTTTGCCTATGACGGCATTTAATACATTAAACTTGTTGTTTTTTAGTAAGATAGTGGAAGCATGATCCTGGATAATATTGAGCTCATCCCCGCTAAAACTACTGATGGTGGTAGCGCGCCATTTGAAGTCTTGTGCGGCTGTCGTATCGATAATTTGTGCGTCACCTGCCTTATATTTTGCATCGGCATAAAACGCATCCAATTCCGGCATGGATATGTACAGAACGTTTGGGGACTGTACATTATGAAAGTTATCTTTAAACTCGGCGCGAATAAAGAGCGAATCGTGCCGTTGCTCAATTTTCATGAACTCCATGGCACCGGGATCGGCAAGTACTTTGAATGGCCCTCGAACCAGCATAATATTGATAGCCGTCGATGAACCAAGCTCAATCACTTTGAAATTCCTGAAATTTAGGTTGTTAAAGCCATTATAAGGGTTTTTATACTCGCCTTTAAAATATTCTGCTTTCAGCTGAAAGTCATAGATCCCAACCGAAACTATCAGTAACAATACCGCGGTAAGTAAGAATTTATTGCTTGTTTTCATCGTTGCTTGCCTGGTTTAATTCATTATTTTGTTGCGTCTGGAAATGTTGGTATTGCAGGCTAATCTCATCTATCGATATACCTAACAGGTACATGTTTTTAAAAAGTTCGGGTAGGTTTTGACGCACAAAGTTTTCTTTGCGGTAAGCTTTTACTTTGTCAAAGCCATCCTCTGCCACAAATAAACCCAGGCCGCGTTTGTTATAAATAATTTCAAGCCCTTGCAAAAATTCGTATGATCGCATAACCGTATTTGGGTTTACTTCCAGTTCAACTGCCATATCACGTACCGATGGGATCTTTTGCCCGCCGGGCCATTTGCCCATCAGGATCTGATCGCTCACAAAAGCCGCTATCTGGAGGTATATCGCTTCGTTATCTTTAAATTCCATGATCGTCTTTTTTAAGCCTGTTTCTCCTTGAACCTAAAATATGCCGCTATCCAAATCAGCAGCGATATAATGGGAACTACAATAAAAGCCCAGGCAGATTGCTGCGCTTTTAAACCAACGGAGTAAAAGTTCATACCATCCTGGAAATTGAGAAATGAAAAAGGCGTTACCGGTTTGATTGGCCTGCCAACAATAAATCTTACTAACATTGTATTCACAAGGATTAGCAGGGCATAAAAAATAAAGAAACTGAAACCTGTTTTTATAAAGTGTAATTTTTCGAATCGGATTGCTCCATATATCGTGACGGCATGCAGCAACGAAAACAATATCATCACCAGTACAAATTTATCCTGAAACAGGGTGAGTATTTCAATTTGATGCCCGGGCCAGGGTTTGAGATTGATCAGGATAAATAATACCAGGTAAAAAACGCCTGTATACACCAAAAGGAATATAACATACGAATAAATCCAGCCAACCATAAACTTCTCGAGTTGTGATGCAGGCAGGGTTAACATTGGAACTGCCCGGCGCTTATCGCCCAGATCAGTAAAAACAGTGCTTGTAAATAATGGCCCTGCGATAATCATGAGTACTCCAAACATAGCCATCTGAAAGCCGGCATCTACCGGGCCGGGGATCATATAAAACACAAACGAACCGCCAAGTAAAAATACCCCTGCCAAAACCGCTGCCGACATTAAATAGGCGCGGTAATGCTCAACAGTATGCTTCATAAACAACAGGCCAAAGCGCTTTAAACTGAAGTAATTATTCATGATTTGTGCTTGGTTTTAGTGCGTTTAGTAATTTGCTGCTGTTAGTTGTTGCTGCGTTAAATAATAACTCAAGGTCCATTTTTCCGTACTTGCCGGTGGTGTTTTGTACAATAGCGTATTTGCCCATGAGGGTTTCTTCTTCGTACAGCGCATTCATCCCGGTAAGGTCTTTAAAAACACCGAAGAACAGCTTTTCAGTAAGCTCATCTATCGAGTTCTCAATTACGATGCGGTGATCGTCCAAAATCAATACGGTATCAATCAGGCTATCCAGATCCCTTACCTGGTGGGTTGAAATGATAATGCAGCGCTCTTCATTTAAAACCGATGCGATCAGTTTTCTGAACTGAACCTTTGAAGGGATATCAAGCCCGTTGGTGGGTTCATCAAGTATCAGTACACTGGTATTGGTAGCCAGCCCGAAAGCGATGATTATCTTTTTTTGTTGTCCATATGACATTCTGGTCATTAATAGATCCGGATCAATATCCAATATTTTCAGATAAGTGTAAAAGTCGGTAATGCTGAAGGCAGGGTAGAAGCTTGCTGTCCGGGCCAAAAACTGGCCTGGAGTTAATGCCGGTACGTGAACTTCTTCGGCAATAAAATAAAGGTCTTGTAAAGTGGATACCAGTCGCTTTGAGCTTTTTGTTCCGTTAATAAGGCAGTGGCCCGATTGCGGAAAAGCCAGACCGGCGATATTTTTCAGCAGGGTTGATTTCCCTGCACCATTTTTACCCAGCAGCCCATAAATGTGGCCGGCCTTTAACGAAAGGTTCAGATTTTTGAACAACGGCTTCCTGCTGTTATAGCTAAAATTCAAATTACTTATTTGAATCATTTGTAGTGTATTAGTGTTGTAGTACACTACAAATGTAATTAAACATTTTTAAAATGCAAGCGATATTTTGGTTAAGAAAGATCTTTCTGAAAACCAATCATTCCCTTAGCAGTTATTAAGATATGTCAAAGAAGAGAACCATGCCAAACGAGCCAGATGAAATGCCGGTAAACCCGGAGCGGCCGGAGATCAGGCAGCCTACGGATCCGGGAGAGCCGGAAATGCCCGAAGAAGCGCCGGAAAATATCCCGAATGAAATCCCCGATACTGAGCCAAGCCAGTCTGAAGTAGACCCGGATGAGTTTGAAAAGTAAGGGGATAATTTACTGCTCATGAGCCATTGCAACTAATTGCTTGCGATGGGTGGCCGTGCTTTTAATATTTTGGAATATGTATGATATAACCTAAACTATTTAAATTGCATCATGAAAATAGCTACGTATAACGTAAATGGTGTAAACGGGCGCCTGCCTGTTTTGCTTCGCTGGTTAAAAGAAACATCTCCTGACGTTGCCTGCTTACAGGAACTTAAAGCTCCCCGGGAAAACTTTCCAGAGCAGGCCATTCTTGACGCCGGGTATAAGGCCATTTGGCACGGACAAAAAAGCTGGAACGGTGTCGCAATATTGGCAAAAACAGATAAGGAAATTAAAGAGGTATGCAGAGCGCTGCCCGGTGACCCCGCAGATGAGCATAGCCGCTATATTGAAGCAATTATTGATGGTATTACCATTGGCTGCCTGTACCTTCCTAACGGTAACCCGGCTCCGGGACCCAAGTTTGATTATAAATTAGGCTGGTTTGAACGCCTTAAAATTCATGCAGCCGGTTTACTTGCCTCTGATAACCCCGTTGTGTTAACCGGCGACTATAATGTAATGCCTACCGAGCTTGACGTTTATAAACCCGAGCGCTGGGTAAATGACGCGCTCTTTCGCCCCGAAACCCGCGAGGCATTCAAAACACTGGTAGAGCAGGGTTGGACCGACGCTATCCGCAAAATTTACCCTACCGAAGTGATCTATACCTTTTTCGATTATTTCCGCGATGCGTATGGCCGTAACGCCGGTTTACGGATCGATCATTTTTTGCTGAGCCCGCACCTGGAAAAACGTCTTGTGGCTGCAGGGGTAAATCGGGATGTGCGGGGCTGGGAAAAAACAAGCGATCACGCACCGGTTTGGATTGAACTGAAAGAGGCTGAATAATTTAGATATTGAAGACTTGCGAAGTTTTTACTTCGTAAGTCTGGCTTCAAAAAGACCGTCATGCTGAACTTGTTTCACTGTTGTCCGGTAAAGTTTGTTATTGTTATAAAAAGATTGTATTAGGGTA
>CBIHRB010000023.1:0-89588 GCA_966212355.1 uncultured Mucilaginibacter sp. | reverse complement strand
CTGCCGGTGCTGTTGTTAATGTTGCAGGAGGCGCTAAATAGATTTGCGCTTTCAAGCCGATCGCACTAAGCATAAAGCTCAAAGCAAAATACATTTGTTTGAGCATTGATTTTATTGTGATAAGGTTAGCGTTCATGTATGCTTCGTTTTAAAGTTGGTGATGGATTATTGGTTTTGATAATGGTAATCCATGTGTTTAACAATATTCCCATCCTTATCCTTAATATTCATTAAACGTTGAAAATCATCGTACTCATAATAAGTGGCCTGGTTTTTTGCATCCATAGAGCTTATTATACCAACCAGCGGCTGGTAAGTGAAGGTGGTCATCTGAGCGCTTTGCGGGTACAATCTAACCTCATCAATATTTCCTGATCCGCTGATGCTCAGAGAGGTGACACCCGTTATCCTGTGCTCGTGATAGTACCATCCCCGGGTATTGACGCCATTGATTGGATAACCACTAATTGTGCCGCCGATAGTTAGCGGAGTGGCGCTTTGTGTCCAGTATGAAACAACATAGGTTTTAGACGATGTTAAACCGTTTTTACTAAGCGCGCCCAAACTTAGATTATATGACTGGCTTCCTGTAATGCCGCCAGCTACGCGAGATGTGGAAGGAACAGTCCAGCCACCATCACCATCTGCCTCTAAACTGGTGTAAGCCGTAATATCCAGCCCTGCGTTGTTTATTTGAGCCATCGGGAATAATAATCCGCTGCCCCAGATATATGTGGTTGGTGTGCCCCGCTCAAGATATTGCTGCAAAGGGCGTCCAAGGTTGTCATACTTTAGTCGCAGGCGACTGGCATAATTGGCATTTTTAGAAAAAATACCATTTGCAACCGTTGAAAAGGCGAAAGAACTTAAAGGAGTTACTGTTTCCAGCGCTTGTACTTGCTTAAGTGTTGGCTGGTCCGGGTTGAAAACATTGATCAAGCCACCTGAATATTTCCGGCTAATTGTCGGAGCCGTAACCACTTGTTCTGTATAGGTTTCCAATGGTACAATCACATGCGTTTGCTGTAGTTTTTTTATGCCCATTGCCGCAGAATCCAACGAAGTTGCCGCCTGCAGGTCGGGATAATCCTGCGGATACTTAAAATAGGTATTCAGTGTATCGCCCTTAGATGTCCCTGTAGATTTTTTGATCATTTGGTAATGTCCGTTGGTCTTATCATAAGCATAACTTTCAAAACTGCTTAATGATGGATTGCCGGCATTATCATATTCGAAATGCTCCTTTCTTTGCAATACATTGCGGTAAACAGGAATAGAGAATTGGTGCGCATAAATTAAAAATAATTGGCCGTTGTCAAACCCGGGCGATGTATAATCACTCAATCCCTGATTGAACAACATTTGCCAAACTTTGGACGGGTTATCGCGGTCGTAATAATAATAATCCATTGAAACAGGTACCTGGTTACTTCCGGCAACCTTATAATGCTTTTCTTGTATAAGATCGCCACGGCCGGTTGATATGGCAGGAATAGCCGGCAAAATAGGATTAATAATTGAAGCGCTGTGCATATCGGCATCTGCCAGGGAATTGGTCATTGAGCTACTGTAATACAGCATTGTATTAACATTCAAACTATTAGTGCTATTGTAAGTAAATTCGGTAACGCCGTTCTGATTGTTTTGATCACTTTCAGAAACCTGGACTTTACCATAACCAAAAAATGCAGCGTCCCGCCCATCAGAAAACGGATATACCGATTGCCCATACCTATACCGAAAAACGTTCCTCCGATCAATTACACCCGTCGGGGAAGTTTCCTGGTAAAAATCTGTGCCCTCCTGGGATACATAAATAGGAACATCGTCGGGAACACCATTTAAATAAGTATATTTTTTGATATTGGTAGCCTGCGAAACAGGGTCATAACTGGCAATTTTATTCACTCTTAAGCCACCGGAATAATAGGTATTCAATACTGTACTGGTAGAGCTTGAGGTTGCCTTCACAGACACCTGGAACCTAATTTCGCAGTTATTATAAAAATCTTGCGTAAACGGCTCAAAAACAAACTTGTAAACACTTCCGGCATTTATAACTATTGAAGAATCCACAACAGGAATATAGCTTGAGGCAGAGGTAGTAATCCGCTTTAAAAATGAACCATCCTTGTAGATTGCGATATTCAGATCATAGTTGCTTGGATAATTCCCGTGCCTGTCAACCAAACAGAAAATCCCCAAACGCTTATCGCCCCAGGCACCAGCAGTAAAGCTACCTGTGGAATTAAGCAGCGAAGAATAATTCATTGTTGATGAGCCGGAAGCTTTATAACCATCGCCGATCGAGTCATAATAGGTTGTCACTAAGTCCTGTTGCTGGTACTGGTTTGTTTCATAGGTAAAAGTTGACGACCCTCCGGTAGGATAGGTGATGCTGGTAAGCATGTTGGCTTGCATGTAATCAGGGTTAGCATTACGGTTAGCACCCGCCAATATTTGCTGACTACCATTGAACATAATGTTGGCCGGCGGTATAAGTTGGCTATTACCAGCACCATTATAATACCCCCAATGGTCAACAGCTAATGACAGTTTTGCGGGTAGGTTCAATTGTTCATTATAAGTATAGCTGGTTTTTTTGTATTGATTAGTCCCTGTTGAGTCAGATTCAATAACACTTTTTAGCTTTAGTCTTTTGTAATGGTTATCACTTGTGTATTGGCTTAAATTGTTAAAAATGGCATTGAACTCGGGAATGCCGCTGAAACCTGCTGTAGTTGTAAAATAGGCATCATTATCCAAGGTGACTTTTTTGAGTAACTTATTCTGTTTGCTCCTGACTTCGATAGATTGCAGACGCCTCGCGCCATCCAGATCAAGCCGCTGATCCGCATATAAAAATTTAACAGACCCTTCCGAGAACGTAATTGAGGTCAAGTTCAACTGCTGGTAAATTGTAAAATTAGGAACAACACTTTCCCGGCTCTGTTGTGTATGTGGTGATACGTTTCCAACAAGGTAAGTCTCAGATAATGTTGGCAGCGGATGGACGAATTGTTGCGTATTGTATGCATAATTAAAATCGATTTCCCCGTTAACCGGAGAGACGATCCTAGTAAGATACCAGGTATTCATAGTCGAGGTGGTGCGGTTCCCTACAAAATAAGGATCAGAAGAATTGGAATAGTAAAGTTGCCTTTGTGTAAAATAATAAGTGATCCCATTCTCATCTGTAACTTTCCAGTCTGGATAGGTACCATTGGGGATCAATTCTATCTTTAAGGAGCCATCCCCGAGTACCACAGGTTTAAAATTATTATCAAAAATGAACTTGTAGCTTTTTTCACCTATGTTGATATGATAGAGATCAGACGTAAAATCTGGTGCGCGACCTTCATAACCAACCTGAAAATAGTTAAAATATTCTTTGCTGACGCCATTATGTGGCAGCGATAGACCACTGTAGATTGTTCCGGTGCCGCCATTGGGTGGAAACTGATGGCCCTCACTTGTCCAGAGGTAATAAGAGCCTTCTATGCTACTTTGGGGTGATTTAAATGTTTTAATAACATCAGGTGCATCCGGTATATCTACGTATGTGTTTTGAAAGCCCCCCGGAAAATCCGGCGCGCCTCGTGTGGTACTGGTGATTGTTCCCGAAGCGCTTAAAGCCCAGCCCAGCCCCACCTCACTGGCATCTTCTTTTACTTTTAAGCCGCCCGCATAATATTTAAGTGAAACCGGGAAGGTTAAGGTTCCTTCCTTTACAGTATATATCGGATATGAAATATCCGGTATACCGGTAAAATTACTTACAGGTACAAGTCCGAATTTCCCCAGGGCGCTTACATCCGGCGGTGGCGGTGTCAGCACCTGTATTGTTGGCCTTGTTTGGGCTATTGATTGATGATATGCTGTCAGCAGCGTGATCAGTGTTAAAAGGGCGAGGACCGGTTTAGATTTCATATGGTTTTATAATGAATGCAGGTTATAATCATCGAGTGAATAAGGATATCGGTATTTTAAGCAGCGCCGCTTTATCTAATGTTTTGATGCTTTTTTTCCAGCTTCAAAATGCGTTTGTTCTGCTCTTCAAGTTGTTTATCCTTCTCTATCAGATACAAGGTCAGTTCTTCCACTTTCTTAAGCAGCAACTTGTTCATTTCGCCAAGGTCCTGCCCGTTTTTTGCCATCTCATCCGCCGAAGGAATTCCCGGTAGGTGCTGGTTTTGGTCGACATAGTTCTTTAGTTCACTTAACGTCGGTAGTTCATAGTTTTTTTTGAAAACATAGTCGGGCCAGTTAGCCACCATCTTTACGGTTACAGAAGTTGCAATCATACTACCTCCTACCGCCAGTTTATAGGTTGACCCCGCGAGAGTCCAATTGGCATTATCAGTTGTGCCAATACCAACATTCCCGGTACCCGAAATAACAAGCTTATCTGATATGGTTCCCGAATTATTGGTGGCAAAACGAAGCGAGGTAGTGGGAGAAGCATTTACACCATTTTCCCTGAATGAATAAATTTGTGCACCTAAAAGGTCTGGCGACGGGGTCATCGGGGTATAAAAATTGATTGCTGCCCCCTCTCCGCCAAGTTCATTGCCTGCATTTCCCCTAATTTCCAGTCGTAAAAGCTCGGTAATAACTCCGGGTGTCATTATAGTGCTTATATGCATAGGAGATGAAGGGGTCGTTGTACCTATACCTACGGAATTGGTAGTGGTGGTTACAGTACCGCTAGTAGTCCATTGGGCATGGGCTACGATTGATGTAGCGAATAAAAATGATAGTGATAATAAAGCTTTTTTCATTTTCTGTGTGTTTTATATTTTGAGTTACTTTTTTCAAGCTGCGCGATTCGTTTCTGCATGTTTTCCAAGACCTTGTCCTTTTCCTCGTCCTGCTGATCTTTTTCGATCAGGTACAGCGTCAGTTCCTCCACCTTTTTCATCAACAACTTGTTCATCTCACTCACATCAAGTCCATTCTTGACCATCTCTCGTTCTGAAGGAATTTCAGGCAAATGCTGATGTTGGTCGATATACGTTTTGACTTCTGTTAATGATGGTAATCGATACTCTTTTTTAAAAACATAATCACTCCAGCCGTTCAGGTCGATCAATACGGATTTGGAATGTATTGTACCATTAACATCTAACTTATTTTGTGGATTGGTTTTTCCGATTCCTACATTACCAGCGTTAATTATCAGGGGATAAATGCCGGCAGTTATCGGCGAAGAAGGTAAAGTTCCGCCCCAGGCTGGCACATATGCGCCGGTACCTTCAAAATGAGCAGTGACAGAGCTGCCACCGTTGCGGTTTGCAGCATCAAACAACAGGTAAACAACTGAATTATCCGAATTGAAAACATAACGAAAGTTACTCATCACTACCGTGTTGTTATAATACGTATTGCTTAGCATTGAAAGTGAACTGTTATAATCAAATTGAGTTGCATTCGCCAAAAGCACTACCGTCTGCACCCTGTTTGCTGCTTCAAAACTAATCGTATACGTTCCTTTAATGCGGCTCCCACTGGCAATCACATACGTACCATCGGAAGGAACGGATATAATCCGGGTATCATTTACGTTCATTCCCTTTACAGCGATAGCCCCGTTCACGTCAAAAGTGGTCGCCGGACTGGCTGTCCCTATGCCGACGTTACCTGTATTGCTATTGTAAATATTGGTGCCGTTGGTTGTCCATTGTGCAAAAAGATAGTTCGATATGGAAATGAACAGAATTGTGACGAAGATTAGTCTTTTCATAGGTTTAATTAGAATTATTGTACTTTTTGTGGTAATTGATAATCAGCGTTAGGTGCCAAGCCCAAACTTTGACAGGCTCAAGTAGGGTAAAAAGTTGTTCCGTGCGGTGTTTAAGGGTGCTGCTGTAACTCATAAAGGCGCTACAGCAACCGTTTATAGCTGGTAGTAAGTTTATGAAAGCTATGTTTGTAAATGCTGTTACGCTATTACACCAGATGCTCTTTTTTAAGTACCTCGAAGCACGTTCTCGAATGATTTGAACCTAATTGAAAGGACATTAGGATTGCGAAGAAATATAAATGTGGGTTTCATGTGATAAGTAAGGTTGTTTAAAAATTTCACACAATGATATTTAATAATATTTATCAATCAAAGTTCTTATCGAAAAATTCTACTGTTTTTTATCAACAGCAATAATAGAATCTGTTATTAAAGGTACTGATTTCGATTGGCTGTAAGATCATTTGAAAATTCATTAGTCACGTTATATGATACAGTTACTTTTAAGTCGAGTGGTTGAAGTGCCACCCCAAACAATCAAACCAAACTCAACATTGAGTGCCTACAACCTCATTCTACTTTTCTAATTTATTTACCAATCTTACTTTATAAGGGCAATTACAAAATCTTACAAATTATTAGAAAGGCGATTGCAATGCTTATCTTTTAAATGCTATTGAACTTAGGATGCATAATCAAAGCGCAGTTAACTCATTACAAGGCAACCAAGACAGCTACAAGGATATAGATTAACCAAAGAAATGCAACAGTTGCCTTTTAAGAAGTCAGGTTAAACACAAACTTACCTCCACTTACCTCCAATCTTATAGCCATTGATAGTGCTATCTGCAATCAATCGGAAAGCCGCTTGCTTCAGTTACCTTTTAAAGAGTGCGGTTGGCTTTGAGTTATCCGCTATTCTTAATTTCTTATTTTTATACGATTATTACTTTATTAAGAGTAATTACAAGATTCTTTAAAAAATTAGAAATGGAAAGGAGAGCAGGAAATGAATTATTAGGCAAAGTTACGCTTATAGCTACTGTAGCGTTGCAAGGAACTACGGCATAAACACAAGCCTATACACAGACCATTATTTATTCCGTTCCTCCTTGCACTTGATTGCTATAAGCGTGCATGGGCATCATAATTCATTCACTCATTAATCTTCATAACTATGCAATTAAAAGACAGAATTAAACATTCATTAATTAAATTTGAATCATTGGCGCGCCAAACAGGACTTAAAACCATTACCAAACGCTAATAAGCGATAGTAGAATAAATTGCAGCAATAACTAAAGGAATTAATTAACAGAATCAAAAACCGCGTTTGCGCGTCAGAAAAGGCATTCAAAACAAAAAATCCCCTTAGCGTTAACTAAGAGGACTTCTGTTTCTGTGGTACCAACTGGGATCGAACCAGTGACACAAGGATTTTCAGTCCTTTGCTCTACCATCTGAGCTATGGTACCAAACAGTTCCCGTGTTTGGGGAGTGCAAATGTAGCCTTTTTTTTATGTTTGAAAACTTTTTTTTGAAAAAAGTTTCTGTTCGCCTGCTGGTTTTAAATAATTGTGCAGGTAATCAGCTAATTAATTTTCAAATATTTTTTCGATCCCAAAACATTTCGCGCTTTAAACAATTCATTTAACTTTGATAAAAATACTATGCACGCATAATGATTGCTCAGCTTATATTTATTATCATCCTGGCGCTTGCCGTTTACTTCTTCGGCAAGAATGTGTCTAAAATCAGGCGCAATATTTTGCTGGGTAAAGACACGGATCGTAACGATCAGCCGGCCCTGCGCTGGAAAGTGATGGCCAAAATTGCCCTGGGACAAACCAAAATGGTTAAGCGCCCCGTAGCTGCGGTAATGCACTTTTTTATTTACGTTGGCTTTATTATCATCAATCTTGAAGTGCTGGAGATCATGATTGATGGGGTTTTTGGTTCACATCGCATCTTTGCGCATCCGCTTGGCGGTTTATATGGTTTTTTAATAGGCGGTTTCGAAGTGCTTGCAGTACTGGTACTTACGGCATGTATCGTTTTCCTGTGCAGGCGCAATGTTGTGCATCTGAAACGTTTTACGGGTACAGAAATGACTCAATGGCCAAAATCTGATGCTAATTACATCCTCATTACCGAGATATTGCTCATGACCGCTTTCCTGACCATGAATGCGGCTGATTATAAATTACAACTACTGCATTTTGGCCACTATGTTACAGCAGGAAGCTTTCCGGTGAGTTCATTGCTGGCGCCATTACTGCCTGGTAGCGCTTCGGCATTGGTAATTACCGAGCGTGTTTGCTGGTGGTTTCATATTGTAGGAATCTTGTGTTTCTTAAATTACCTGCCATACTCAAAGCATTTTCATATCCTGCTGGCTTTCCCCAATACGTACTATTCAAACTTGAACCCTAAAGGGAAATTTACCAATATGGCATCGGTTACCAATGAGGTTAAAGCCATGCTTGATCCATCATTTATCCCCGAAAATACTGGTGAGCCTGGTCGTTTTGGTGCTAAGGACGTAACCGACCTTACCTGGAAAAACCTGATGGAGGCTTATACCTGCACCGAATGTGGCAGGTGTACTTCGGTTTGCCCGGCAAATATCACCGGCAAACTGCTTTCACCGCGTAAGATCATGATGGATACCCGTGACCGTATCACCGAGATTGGTAATAACATTGATAAGCACGGTAAAGACCATCAGGATGATAAATCATTGCTTGACAATTACATCACCCGCGAAGAGCTCTGGGCCTGTACCAGTTGCAATGCCTGCGTGGAAGCTTGCCCGGTAAACATCAATCCGCTGGAGATCATAACAGAAATGCGCCGTTATATTGTAATGGAAGAATCGCAGGCCCCGGCAAGCCTAAACAATATGTTTGGCAACGTAGAAAATAATGGCGCCCCCTGGAAATACAGCCAGGCCGACAGGTTTAACTGGGCGGAGGAACAGTAGGCAGTTAGCAGTTTTTAGTTAGCAGTTTGCTTTTTAAATTCAAATTTAAATCCGAAATGGAAAATCCGAAATCCGAAATAAAGATACCTACCATGGCCGAAATGGCTGCTGAGGGCAAAGAACCCGAAATTCTGTTTTGGGTTGGCTGCGCTGGCAGTTTTGATGAACGTGCCCGCAAAATTACCCGCGATATTTGCAAGATCCTGCACCATGTAGGCATTAGCTATGCTGTTTTGGGTACAGAAGAAAATTGCACCGGCGATCCTGCCAAGCGGGCGGGAAATGAATTCCTGTTTCAGATGCAGGCCATGATGAACATCCAGGTGCTGGATGGTTATAACATCAAAAAAATAGTTACCGGTTGCCCGCATTGTTTTAATACCATAAAAAATGAGTATCCCGGCCTGGGCGGCAATTATGAGGTGATCCATCACACGCAACTTATCCAACAGTTAATTGATGCCGGTAAGCTGAAAGCCGAAGGTGGCGAAAGTTTTAAGGGGAAAAGGATCACTTATCATGACCCCTGTTATTTGGGCCGGGGAAATGATGTTTACGAGGCTCCGCGCGCGGCGTTAGAGATATTGGATACCGAACTGGTAGAAATGAAACGCTGCAAATCAAACGGGCTGTGCTGTGGTGCGGGCGGCGCGCAAATGTTTAAGGAACCTGAACCAGGCAAAAAGGATATCAATATAGAGCGTATTGCCGATGTTATAGAAGCCAAAGCACAGGTGGTAGCCGCTGCCTGTCCGTTTTGTATGACCATGCTAACTGATGGCGTGAAAAATCAGGATAAAGAACAAGAGATAAAGGTGCTGGATATTGCCGAGATCACGGTTAGGGCTAATGGTTTATAAATTTTTTGTCCTGAAATAATTCAACGCGCTCTTCAGACTGTCAAATTTGGTGGAGCTCATGTTATGTACCGGTAAATCAAATGTAGTGGCCATTGAGTCGATATTGCCATTAGGGTCTTCGTAGGTTTGTACAATGATATCATCGGTTTGGGTATTGAATTTTACTGCACCTGTGGTGTCGCTGCCCACATATTCAACATTGGTTAAACGGTGCAGGTTAAAGGAAAAATATTCCTGTTTACCCTGTTGATAAGTTTTCCTCAAACGTAAAAAATAATCGCTGGTAAGGGTAATCTCCCACTTTTTGAGGTTGATATCAGGCGCGGGGTTAAATGAGGTGTTGAGGCACTTGTTACTCCAGTTTAACCATTCCTGTTCGCTCATTTCGGCTTTAAAACCGTAATTTAGCCCAATAAGGGCTAAAATTGATGTGATGAGCGTAGTTTTTCCAATTGATGGCAGAATTGATATTTTCATGACAACAAAATGTAACCCGAAGTTAATAAATTGATATTTTTGGAAATGAAATTTTCTCCACAGTCAAGAGTTTGGATCTATCAGTCGGACAGGAAATTAACCGATCTGGAAGTGCAGCAGATACAGCCTGAGCTGGACAAGTTTACCACCAACTGGACAGCACACAACAACCAGCTAAAAGCCAAAGGCGAGGTAAGGTACAACCGCTTTTTTATATTGATTGTTGATGAAAGCCAGGCTGGAGCCAGCGGATGTTCTATCGATAAATCGGTTCATTTTATGCAGCAGGTGCAGCAGCATTTAGGGATTAATCTTTTCGACAGATTTAATTTGGCTTATCGCGAGGGAGAGGAAGTGCTTTCTTTGCCACGGCATCATTTTGAGGCTAAACTAAAGGAGGGTAGTATCAATAAGGAAACAGTTGTTTACAATAACCTGGTTCAAAATTTAACCGAGCTTGAAACCAAATGGGAGGTGCCGCTTAAGGATAGCTGGCATATTCAGCTGTTTCGTGACCTCGTAGCTAATTGATTGCCACGCAATTCAATTTTTTTAAATTTACTGTGCTTAAGCCGTGCAAATGTTTACCTTTGGCACAAAATTTAGATATAAATCATTTTACTGATACTTTATAAATAAGCTAAAAATGAAAGGCTTCATCTCAACCAAAACTTACGGATTTTTAAACTACGTTGTAGCCCTGTTAATGATTTCATCATTATGGACTTTTGATACACTTCATGTTGGCGGCGCTGCTTTGTTCCTGCCTTTGATCATTGGTTGGTTACAGCTTATCATGGCTATCTTTGCTAAAAACGAAATGGGCTTTATCAAACAATTCCCGATGGTTATGCATAATGTTGGTGATGTAATTATGGGATCATTTTTATTTTGCTCACCATGGGTTTATGCTTTTTCTGATAAATTGGTAGCTCCGCAATTGATTTTTGGTGCTTACCTTTTAATTGTTGGTTGCTTTACCAAAGGCTCGCCATTTATTAACCCACAGGTTGAAGAAGATCATGGTGTAAGCTATAACGCATAATCGTTTTTCCTGAAAAGATATAAAACAAAAGAGGTGCTCATTTGAGCACCTCTTTTGTTTTATATGCCAAGTTCTTTTGATCGCTGTTCTTCCCGTTGATTACGCATGATTTTGGTGAAACCACGATGATTGTGCTGCTCATCAAACAGCGGAAAAACCAATCCGCTGCCCCAGAAACGTGTGCCGTCCTTGCGTACATGGTAACGTTCGTCAATAGCGCGGCCCAGGCTTAAGGCTTTTTTTAATTCGGCTTCGGGTTTGCCTTCAGCTATATCTTCGGAGGTGAAAAAGATCCGGGCACTGAGGCCTAAAACTTCATGTCCGACATAACCCAACACTTTTTGAGCACCGGTGTTCCAACTGTTGATATCGCCATTTTTATCGGTGGTGATTACTGCGTAATCTTCCAGGCTGTCCAGCACCTGCCTAAAAAAATCTTCGCTCATCCTAAAATAAGTGTCATTAAAAATATCCTGGCCGGTTATAGTATCATCAAAGGTTTGATATTCGATAAAGATGTTGGTATTATCAACTCCGCAGGCAAGCTGCATAGGTTCGCGGGTTATGCGGTAAAAAGTTTCAAAACCTGCCGGCAACTTATTTAGCTCCGGCTTTTCTTTTATGGGTACAAGCGTTATATCAACAGCCTCATCTTCCTGTTGATTCAGGCTGATCTTAACTAATACATATTCGTAGCCTTTTTCAATCAGATCGCCAAGTAGTTGTGAGGTTAACGGAGTGCGCATTTTTGTAGTAGATTAATCCTTTGAAAAGCATTAAGTACAAAAATGACACCAGTTATAAATTCATGGCTGATAGAGGCAACTATTATTCTTAAAAAACCTCGTTAAGCCCTAAAAAGAAACCACTTGAACCATATGTGCCTTTGCCATAATCAATACAAAGGTTTGATCGGGTGTATTTATTAAACAACAACCGCAAGCCAAGGCCTGCCCCCGGTTCCCAATACCTGAACAGCTTTACCCTTTGCTGGTTGTTGGCGGTTTCAATATTTACGAAAGTAACAGCGCTTAATAGTTTGTTAGCAGTTAAGGGAAACCTATACTCGGCCTCATTATACACAAATGATAGGCCCTTAAAACGCCCGATTATAAATGCCCTGCCTATACGCCCGTAAGCATCACTGCCTGTACCCGGCAGTTCAAGATAAGGAAGCGCACCGCTTAATAAGTAGTTTGACCAGTGCCAAACGGCAAATACGCATTCGGGATTAGTTGATGATAAGCTCCAGTATTTTCTGAACTCGAGCTTTACCTGCATAGCGTTGCGGTTGCTGCCCAGCCAGGTTTGGTTGCTCCGTAAAACTATATCGGCATAAATGCCCCGAAAGGGCCTGTTAGGCTGATCGCGGTTATTAAATTGAAAATTAAAAAGTAAGCCATTGGCCTGATATGAGCTGACGGGAAAACCGTTGCGAATACTATAACGAAAGTTGTGTGTTTGGGTTATGGGGATTTCTTTACGGTCGTCGTCGATATGGCTGTAATAATTAAAGCTTAATCCGGCACCTACATATATATGATGTGCCAGTTTGCGGTAGATACGTTCATTCGCTTTGATATATACATAACGGATAGGAAATGCATCAGGATTATTTTCAAAATGGGTGTTGTTCATGAAAAAGTTGCCCTCGCCAAAACTGCGCCTGCCGGTGCCGAGGCCGTTGTCCATGGCCACTGTTTTGCCTATTTGTACGGTACCCTGCAGGTTCCACTTATTTTCGGCCGAGAAGGCGTTTTGTTTAAACTCAAAAGTAGAGAGCCCGCCTGTTGACAGGTAAAAGCCCGCATTTATTACCGAAAGGGTTGTAGTTGAAGGATCGCCAAAGTATTTTCCTCCTGATGAGATCACCCCTCCGGCGAAACCTACGCTCGGGTTATAAGCGGCCGATGGCAATACCGACCAGTAGGTACGGTTTCGTACCTGTTCGGTAGCCGCGGCAGGTTTGCTGCTTTTGCCGCTGAATATGGAAGCTAAGATCCCATTGGCGTCTACCTGTGTTTGTAACGAATCAACCGGATCGGTCAGGGTTTGGGCAAACAGCTTGCAGGTACTTAAAAGTACAAACAAGGTTAAGGTAAGCCGGTAAGCAGCGGGAGCCAATTATTCAGGGATTAATTAGTGTTCCTGCTAATATATTTATATCATCTGAATGTAAAAAACTTATTACGAAATAAACCGTGAGTTTAATGGAAGACGGATTTGCGTTAGGGATAGAAGCGTAAAGCCCGGAGCGAGTGTTGGCGTTGCGCACCGGCAAAGCGAGGACTTGCAGCGGATAGCCCGGGCCACAGGCAACGCCCAATCCATCATAATGATCAGGTTACTTTTTTTAAATAACCGGTATTAAATAGAAAAACATGTATGGGACGCTCTTTAAATTTCAATACACGTTTACTGCTGTTGGTTATTTTGACGAATGTGATGCTTATAACTGCATGTAGTTCGTCGGATGAAAAAGAATATGCTGCAATAAGTTTGAATACGGTTAATTTGAATACCGAGAAAATGACAGAAGCTGATAGCAGTGTGATAGATACATCTATGATGGGGCCAGGGTTGATAGCAGCTTACCTGCACGATACTACAAAACGCGCCAAAAATGATACTATACCTGCTGTGGATGTATTTATTTGCATATCACATAAAAGGGATACTGCATTAGGCGATACCATTGTAATTTTTGACACTCAACTACGGGGAAAAATCCCGATAAGTGTAACCAACTACTGGACTAATTTGCACTATACAAAGAACTGGAAAAACTGTGAGGTGCCCATATCTGCTGAGGGGTTAAGCGTGATTAAAAAGTATAAGTATAAATATGCGAGGGTTATGCTTGTAACTGATGATTGAATGTATTCAGCTTATTGAATTTGCTTGTCATTCTGCCAATTTCTTAATTCCATAAATTCCAGTTCAGACAAAACGCACATGCATGTGACCGTGAGGACACGGCCACCGGGGAGAAAGAAGAAATCTCACCTATCCCCAAATCCACCCAAATCCCGGTTCAGACAAAGAATCAGGTAAATCCTCTAATCCTAAAAATCAAGGTTAAATCTTTTCCTCAAAAACTATTTGCTAATAACGTAATTAACCCTATCTTTGCAGTCCCGAAAATACGGGGTATAATAAACGTTTAAACAATTTAATTTAAAGCAAGTGAATACGTTAAGTTACAAAACTGTCTCAGCCAACAAAAAAACCGTTAACAAACAATGGGTTGTTGTTGACGCCGAAGGCGAGATTTTGGGGCGCTTGTCTACGAAGATCGCAATGATCATCCGTGGTAAAACCAAGCCTGATTTCACCCCAAACGTAGACTGTGGTGATAATGTGATCGTTATCAACGCAGACAAGGTAAAACTGACCGGCAACAAACTGAGCGACAAAGTTTATGTTCGTTACACTGGATATCCAGGTGGTCAGCGTTTTATTTCTCCTAAGGAGTTATTGGCGAAACATCCAACCCGCATCATCGAGAAAGCGGTACGTGGTATGTTACCTAAAAATCGTTTGGGTAAAGCATTATTCGGCAATTTGCATGTATATGCAGGTGCTGAGCATCCTCATGCTGCGCAAAACCCAAAAGCCATTTAATTTTTAATTTTTAAGGAGAAAAAAAATGCCAACAACTAACACTTCAGGCAGAAGAAAAACAGCCGTTGCCCGCATCTACCTTACAGAAGGAAATGGTGCGATCATCGTTAACGGTAAAGATTACAAAGAGTATTTCCCTACTTTGCCATTGCAATATATCGTAACTCAGAGCACTGAGGTTTCTGGTAGCACCGGAAAATATGATGTTAAAGCAAACGTTGCAGGTGGTGGTGTAAAAGGACAGGCAGAAGCCGTTCGTTTAGCTATCGCTAAAGCTATTGTTGAACTTGATGCTGAAAAGAAACCAGCATTACGTGCTAAAGGCTTAATGACCCGCGATGACCGTATGGTTGAACGTAAAAAACCAGGTCGCAGGAAAGCACGTAAGAGATTCCAATTCAGTAAACGTTAATCACAGGAGGACAACAAAATGGCAAGAACAACTTATCAGGATTTACTGGACGCTGGTGTACACTTTGGTCACCTTACCCGCAAATGGGATCCGAAAATGTCACAGTACATTTTCATGGAGCGTAACGGTATCCACATTATCGATTTAAATAAAACCTTAACTAAGGTTGAAGAAGCTGCTGCAGCTATAAAACAAATTGTAAAATCAGGCCGTAAGGTATTATTCGTAGCTACAAAGAAACAAGCGAAAGATATCGTTGCCGATTATGCAAAAAGCGTAAACATGCCATACATCACCGAGCGTTGGTTAGGTGGTATGTTAACTAACTTTGCTACTGTACGTAAGTCGATCAAAAAGATGTCAAACATCGATAAATTGACTAAAGACGGTACTTACAGCAACCTTTCTAAAAAAGAGCGTCTGATGATTCAGCGTGAGCGTATCAAATTAGAAACCCTTTTAGGTGGTATCTCTGATCTGAATCGTTTACCGGCTGCTTTATTCCTGATCGACGTTAAGAAAGAGCACATCGCGGTTTCAGAAGCATTAAAGTTGAACATCCCTACATTTGCTATGGTTGATACCAACTCTGATCCTTCAAACATCGACTTCCCGATCCCTGCGAATGACGACGCTACAAAATCAATCTCTTTGATCACCAGCATCATCATCAAAGCTATCGAAGAAGGTTTAGATGAGCGCAAACGCGAGAAAGAAGACGAAGCTGAAAAAGAAGCAGTAGCTGCAAAAGCTAAAGCTGATGCTCCTGAAGTTAACGAAGGCGGTAAAAGAATCCGTAAAGTTGCTGAAGTAGCTGCTGAAGGCGAAGCTGAAGCTCCGGCTGCTGAAACAGAAGAATAAGCCCCCCGCCCCCTAAAGGGGAGAAGGAATAAATATTAAAGCCTCCCTGAATCCCATTAAAAGGATCAGGGAGGATTTTTAATATTAAAAATAGTTGCAGGTTACAGTGGCGTAATACCATAACGGTAACTTGTAACCCGATATAAAAAATCTTAAAACTCAAAAAAACATGTCTACAGTACAAATTTCTGCAGCCGACGTAAACAAACTGCGCCAGCAAACCGGTGCCGGTATGATGGATTGCAAAAAAGCATTAACCGAAACTAACGGTGATTTTGAAGCAGCTATCGATTTTTTAAGGAAAAAAGGTGCTAAAGTTGCAGCAAGCCGTCAGGACAGGGAATCAAACGAAGGTGTTGTTATTGCACGTACTTCTGAAGATTTTAAAACCGGTGTTATCATCGAGCTTAACTGCGAAACTGATTTCGTAGCTAAAAATGCTGAGTTCATCGCTTTTGCAAATGAAATTGCTAACAAAGCTGTTGAAGCAAAACCAGCTTCAATTGAAGAGCTTTACGCACTTGAAATTGACGTTGAAACTGTTCGCGTTAAAATTGGTGATGCTATCATCGAAAAAACCGGTAAAATCGGCGAAAAAATCGGTGTATCTAAATATGAAGTTATTAGCGGCGAAAAGGTTGTTGCTTACATCCACGGTAACTTCCGTTTAGGTGTATTGGTAGCTTTAAGCGCTGATGGTGCCGGTGCGGAAGAAGCAGGTAAAGACGTAGCTATGCAAATTGCCGCTATGAACCCTATCGCTTTGGATAAAGATGGCGTTGATGCTTCAGTAATTGAGCGTGAGCTTGAAATTGCTAAAGAGCAGATCCGTGCAGAAGGTAAACCAGAAGCAATGGTTGAAAAAATTGCTGCCGGTAAATTGAATAAATTCTACAAAGACTCAACCCTGTTAAACCAGGAGTTTGTGAAAGACTCGTCAAAGAGCATTTCACAATTCCTTGACTCGGTTGAGAAAGGACTTACAGTAACCGCCTTCAAGCGGGTAGCTTTAGGAGCTTAATCATATTATCCCCCGATGAAAATCGGGGGATTTTTTTTGCCCTGTTGTTTTTAATTGAAACGACGGTTTTGTTCCCCTCTTGAGAGGGGGCGCGACGGGAAAGAGCGTTTGCAGGGGTGTGTTTGTACAAGCGGACAGACACACCCCTCCACCCCCCTCAAGAGGGGAATCGCACAGCCCTCGCTCTAAAATGCATTGGTTTTAACAGTTATATTGATCAATCATGTCTATCCTCGCCCTCCACAACCTCAAACTCATCTCAACCGGCACCATCGCCGAAGATAAAGCCGTTTTGATCTCAGATGGCATTATCACTGATATTATTGACGATACTGTTATCCCCGCGGATGCTGTGAAGAAAGACCTGAACGGCGCATACCTTGCACCCGGGTTTATCGACCTGCAGATTTACGGTAGCGGAGGGCAACTTTTTGCAGGTAAGCCCACTGTTGAAGCATTGGAACAGCTGGAAAATGACCTGTTAAACCAGGGAACTATAGGCGTGTTTGCCACCATAGGCACCAACACCAATGATATTGTGGAAACCGGTATTGAAGCTGCTAAGATCTATCGCCAAAAAAGCAGGGGTGCTTTCTGGGGATTGCACCTGGAGGGCCCGTATTTAAATCCAACCAAAAAGGGCGCTCACCCCGAAAAGTTTATCAAAAAGGCTACTTTGACTGAGGTTAAAGGCTGGCTTGAAAAGGCCGATGGCGTAATTAAAATGATCACCATAGCGCCTGAGCTACAGGATCAGGAAGTGATTGATTATTTATATGAGCAGGGTGTTATCATATCATCCGGCCATAGTAATGCTACCTATGCCGAAGGCAAATCATTTTTAAAGAAGCCGGTGCAGGCTGTTACGCACTTGTTTAACGCCATGCCATCTATGCACCATCGTGAGCCCGGTTATATTCCAGCTATTTTTGAGGAGAGGCCATATACCAGTATCGTAGCCGACGGTATTCATGTTGATTTTGCTATGATCCGCCTGGCGAAGCGCGAATTGGGTGATAAGCTTTTCCTGATCACTGATGCGGTTACCTCAACTAAAGAGGGTGCTTATCAGCATGAGTTACGGGGCGACAGGTATACCATGCCCGATGGTACACTATCAGGCTCAAACCTTACCATGCTTAAAGCGGTAGAAAACTGCGTTAAATTGGCAGGCATAGACCTGGCTGAAGCCGTAAATATGGCTTCATTATATCCCGCCGAGTTGGCATCACAAACAAAAAAGGGTAAAATAGAGAAAGGCTTTGATGCCGACCTTATTATTTTTAATGCTGATTTTGAAGTGCTTGGGACTATACTAAGGGGTGATTTTTTAACAAAGACAACATAAAATTTTAACACTGAATTTTATTCGCTATTTTTGGCGAACTACTCCCATATGAACAGAGCTTTATCAATTCTTGATATAAACAAAAGCAGGTTTCATCTTTTTCTATTATTAGCAAATCACACCAAATGAAATACAAAAGAATATTACTGAAACTTTCGGGCGAATCGCTGATGGGCGCAAGGCAATATGGTATCGATAACAACCAGGTTTTGCAGTATGCTCATGACATTAAAAACGTTTATGATGCCGGTATCGAGATTGCGGTAGTTGTTGGAGGCGGTAATATTTTCAGGGGATTAAGTGCTGAAAAATCGGGCATGGAACGTGCGCAGGCCGATTATATGGGTATGCTTGCAACGGTGATTAACTGTATGGCGCTGCAAAATGCTTTAGAAAGCATTGGTGTGGAAACCCGCCTGCAATCGGCCATTAAAATGGAACAGATCTGTGAGCCTTACATCCGTCGCCGTGCTATGCACCACCTGGAAATGGGCAAGATCGTGATCTTCGGTGCGGGTACAGGTAACCCTTACTTTACTACTGATACTGCCGCTTCATTACGCGCCATTGAAATTAAAGCCGACGTGGTATTGAAAGGTACCCGCGTTGACGGGATCTACACTGCCGACCCGGAAAAAGACCCAAGCGCAACCCGTTACGACGAGATCACTTTCCAGGAAGTATATGACAAAGGCCTGAATGTAATGGACATGACCGCCATCACCCTTTGCCAGGAAAATAAGCTGCCTATTATTGTATTTGATATGAACAAGGAAGGTAACTTCATGAAAATTGCCAACGGCGAAGCCATTGGTACGCTGGTGAAATAAGGAGCTGAAAGCCGAAGGCTTAAAGCTTAAGGCCGAACGCAAAAAGCTCAAAGCTAATAACCGCTAACACTCAAAACGCTTTTAGCTTAATCACATCGCTTTAAGCTAAAAATAAAAGGACGCCTTTTACCGGGCGTCCTTTTATTTTTTAGATGCATACTTGTTATTTAGCGTCATTAACTGCTTTGATGGCATCATCAGCTTCTTTTGCCGATGCGTCATCTTTCATGGCAGTGCGTGCGGCTTTTATGCCTTCCAGTTGGGTAACTATAAATGGCGCTGCACCGTAAACCTTAAATTTAATACCTGCCTCTTTCAATTGGCCAATACCTTGCTGTGCATATTCGGGCTTATTAACTTTAGCGGTCATATCAGCAAAGTTTTTAAGGGAATTGAACTTTTCCTGAATCCCTGCCTCGGTAAACGAATGGTAAACAAATGGCCATTCAGCATCATTACCATTAGTTGTATATAAAGTCATGATAGCGGTAGTTAATGCGCTTTTGTTGTCTTTTTCAAGGCCTTTGGCTAAGCTTAATGCCTTGGCCGGGTCAAGTTGTGCTATGGCGTTTAAGGCTGCACCCTGCACAGCGTATGATTCGCTCGACATGGATTGGGTAAACAAAGTCATGTTACCGCTTGCTTTCAATTTGCCTAATGCAGTAATAGCAGCTGCTTTTACAAGCGTGTTATTATCGGCTTGAGCTAATGCGATCAATATTGGCTGGGCCGCATTACGCACATCATCTTTAGTGAGGTTTAATGCTCTGATGGTTTTAATGCGCAGTCCATAATACTTATCCTTCAATGCCGCGATCAGAATTTTTTGTGCTTGCGGACGGGTTTGATCTGATGCAGCAGCTTCTATAGCTTCGTAACGGTCAAGGTAATTAGGGGCGTTGAAGTATTGGAATGAAAACTCTTCAATAGTTTTGTTGTCAGTTTTCTTGGTTAGCAGGATTTTATCGGCATCAACATTCACCAGATCCGGTTTGCCGGCCAGTTGATAGCTGATAGAATCTACCTTGTCATTCATCCACTCTTTGTGGCGCACTTTTTTACCGCCCTGGTAAATATCAATAGCCATTGGCAGTTTAAAGGTCTGGCCATCCTGGGTTTGTTTCAGGTAAACGGTTTCGGTTTTGGTAGCCTCGTCCCATTTGTAGCTGATGTTTAAAATAGGGTGACCAGCGCCATAATACCACTGATTAAAATACCAGTTAAGGTCCTGGCCGCTGGCCTCTTCAAATGCTAAACGTAATTGCTGGGCCTCGCCATTTTTGAAGGCGTTAGTTTTCAGGTAAATGTTAAGGCCTTTATAAAAAGCGGCATCGCCTAAATAGTTACGAAGCATGTTCAGGATGCGGCCGCCTTTTTGGTAGGTTACTGCGTCAAAAACGTCCTCTTTATCGGCATAATAAAAACGTACCAGGTTTTTAGTGCTGGCTCCCTGCGAACGGAGATAGCTTTGCATATCTGCATAGTTATGCGCATCAGCTTCGTCCTTGCCATATTTATGTTCGGCCCAAATGGTTTCGCTAAAGTTGGCGAATGATTCGTTTACGGTAAGGTTGCTCCAGCTTTCGGCAGTAACATAATCGCCAAACCATTGGTGAAACAGTTCGTGAACGATAGTGCTGCGACCGTTGTTGAAATTAGCATCAATCAGTTCGCGGTGGGTAGCCTGTACGTAGTCACCATGGAGGGTGGCTGAGGTGTTTTCCATTGCGCCGCTTACGTAGTCGCGTACTACAATTTGTGAGTATTTAACCCATGGAAAATCAACACCTAAAGTTTTTGAATAAAAATCGATAGCTTCCGGGGTAAAGCCAAATATTTCTTTGGCATAAGGCGCATATTTAGGCTCCAGGTAGTAGCTTACCTCTTTATCTTTCCACTTATCTTTATAGATCTTGAAATCGCCAACAGCCATCATAAACAAATATGGTGAGTGTGGAAGCTCCTGTTTCCAGGTATCGGTACGGGTACCGTCGGCATTTGTTTTTTGAGCAGTCAGTTTACCGTTTGACAGGGTTACATACTTTGCCGGCACGGTCATCGTGATCTCTTCCGTAGTTTTCTGACTTGGCTTATCAATGGTAGGGAACCAGGCCGATGAACTTTCGGTTTCACCCTGGGTCCAGATCTGGGTTGGCTTATCTTTTTCCGTGCCGTCGGGATTGATGAAATATAAGCCTTTGGCATCGTTAATAGCTGCGCTGCCTTTAGCTTTCAGCTCATTGGGCTTGGCAGTATAATCAATGTAAATGGTATAGCTTTCGTTATTGCGGTAAACCTTGTCCAGTTTAATGGCTACCGAAAGGCTGTCCTGGTAAGTAAATTTAAGCGGCACATTTTTACCATTTTTTACCACCGAGATGTTTTTAAGGTCCATGCCTTTAGCGTCGAGCCTTAAGCTATCAGTTGGATAAAAGTGAGGTTTCAAAGTAACCCATTCCTTACCGTACATGTAGCGTTTTTTGTAATCGAAGCGCACATCAAGTTTGGTGTGAATAAGGTCGTTGATTTTAGTTGGTACGGCCCGGTAGATCTTTAATGCCGGGTTTTCCGGTGGAGGAGTTTGCTGCCCGTAAGCAGTTGCCATAGCTGTGGTAAGAACACACGACAGCATGAGTTTTGTAATTAATTTGCGATCAGTCATATATAGTACAAAAGTTTGCTTTTTACAAGCTGTTAAGGATAGTTAATTTTCAAATATACACCCTGTCAGCCAAAATGTTTTATGCGTAAATCACCTATGACGCGTGGGATAGGATTATGTTACGCGGTGTGACTGATTTTTGACAGACGCTGAGGGCAGAAGGCAAAAGTAAGCCCGGCCCGGCCGCCGAATAATACTTGCGCCGGCCGAGGGCAGAGGGGGTTAACAGGGTTAACACAATTTTGAATTACGTTAAATAAATAATTGGTAATCAGCTACTTATTAAAAGCATGGGGTTACACCAATGAATGGTTAAAGATGTTCAGTTTGTAACAGGTGTTATCATACTGGTCAGGCTAAAGAATACTTTGCTTAAAACCGGACACCAGATGTACGCTTTCGTACAGTAATAACGGTGGTTTTTGTATAAGCATTTGATATTCAGATGTTTTCATAAGTGGCACATGTTTTATTCAAAAGTAACAGTTGTATTCTGTCTTTTGATAAACTAACGCCTGTTTGAGAGATGAACTTGGATGACCACATTTGGAGCCTGGCTTCAAAGAAATTGGCTAATGAAGCTTCGGAAAAGGAGTTGCAGGAGCTAAATGCCTTGCTGGCCGAAAACCCGGTGCTGCATAGCCAGCTAAGGTTAATGTCGAAATGGTGGGATGATGGAGAGGAAAAGCCAAAGAGTGACAGTTCGGCTTTGTTTGGCAGGATCCAGGCAAAAATCAAAGATATGGAAGGCGCAGGGTCATCAGCGGTAGTTGAAACGCCCTCTCCGGTTAAACCGGTGAAAACCACGCAGACTAATTATAACAGTACAAAAAAATTAAAACAACATAGCCCCTTTTTAAATAGCATTGCCATGATTAAAAATTATTTAAAGGTCGCTTTAAGACAATTGCGCAAACAAAAAATGTATACCGCCATTAAAATAGGTGGCTTTGCGTTTAGTATTGCGGCCTGCCTGTTAATTGCCCTATACATTCGCGATGAGCTGAGCTTCGACAAAAGCTACCCCAATGCCGCCAATGTTTACCGTTTAATTGGACATTACCATGATGGCACGGTAGATGAAAGAGGTGTTGATTGGCCCTCGGTAATGGCCAAGGTAATTAAACAGGACTATCCGGAGGTAGAGAAATCTGGCCGTTTGATGCCTAACTCACTGTTTTGGGGTGCCGGCGCCAATGAGTTAAAGCGTGCAGATCAAGCTGATAATACCCACGAAGAAGGTTTTGCCTATGCAGATCAGGGCCTGATAGATATTTTGAACCTGCCCATGGTTTACGGCGATCCAAAACATGCCTTAAGCGAGCCATTGAGCATGGTGATTTCAAAAAGCAAGGCAGATAAATACTTCCCCGGTCAAAACCCGATAGGTAAGGTAATGTACCTAAACAATAACAAAACCAAACCTTTTAAAATAGCCGGGGTAATGCAGGATATCCCCGGTAATTCGCACCTGCACGATTTTAAGTTTTTTATTACCCTTGCCGGTGTTGAGTTCTGGAATGGGGAGCAGGCCACCTGGGATGCCAATAACTATCATATATACATGGCGCTGAAGCCTGGCACCAACATAGCACAATTTAACAAAAAGGTGAATGATGGCATCCTGAAAAATTATTACATCCCCAGCATGACACGTAATGGCGATAAACGGGCCAGCAAGGTAATGAGCATGTTTAATTTAGTAGTGCAAAATGTACAGGATATCAATTTACGCTCGTACGATATTCATGATGGTATGTCGCACGGGGATATCCGTTTCGTGTGGTTGTTTGGCGCGGTGGCCGGTTTTATTTTGGTGATTGCCTGTATCAATTTCATTAATCTTTCCACAGCCAAATCAGCTAACAGGGCTAAGGAGGTAGGGTTACGTAAAGTAGTAGGTTCACAACGTAGTGGTTTGATCAGGCAGTTTTTGACTGAATCATTATTGTATAGCTTTTTCTCGTTTGTATTAGGCCTGATCCTGGCCTGGGCCTTGCTGCCATATTTTAATACACTGGCATCCAAATCGCTTGTTATGCCATGGGCAGCCTGGTGGTTAGTGCCGGTTGTATTGACATCGGCATTTTTAATTGGTATTGTGGCAGGAATTTACCCTGCGTTTTACTTATCGGGCTTTAAACCTGCCGAAGTACTCAAAGGCAATTTAAGTAATGGAAGCAAAAGTTCGGTATTGCGGAATGTACTTGTAGTTTTTCAGTTTGCCACATCTATTATCCTCATCATCAGTACGGTGGTTATTTATAACCAAATGCAGTACCTGCTTAACAAAAAGGTAGGTTTCGAAAAAGACCAGGTAGTGATGATACAAGGTACCAATACGCTCGATAACCAGGTGAAACCATTTAAAAGCGAATTGCTGAAACTATCCACAGTTAAAAGTGCATCTATCAGCGATTTTTTACCGGTTTCGGGCACCAAGCGTAATGGCAACCAATTTTATATTGAGGGAAGGGAAAAAATTGATCCTACTGTCGGCGGTCAGTTTTGGGATGTGGATCATGATTATCTCAAAACATTGGGCATTAAACTGGTAGCGGGCCGCAATTTTATCCCCGATATGAAAACCGATTCGGGGGCGGTGATCATTAACCAAATGATGGCTAACAAACTCGGACTTAAAAATCCGATAGGGAAAAAAATAGTTAACTATGGTCCGGCTAAAACTATTATCGGCGTGGTGCAGGATTTTAATTTTAACTCCATGCGCGATGGTATTGAGCCATTGGTGATGCACTTAAGCCCAAGCGAATCGATAGTATCGGTAAAAATAAAAGCAGGCGATGTAAAAAAAGCGCTCGACCAAATCACCGCGACCTGGAAACAATTTGCACCTAATCAACCCATCAGGTACACTTTTATGGACGAACGCTTTGCCAGTATGTATGCCGATGTGCAGCGGATGGGGCGCATTTTCACAAGTTTCGCGGTACTGGCTATCATGATTGCTTGTCTCGGCCTGTTTGCTTTAGCTGCTTTCATGGCCGAGCAGCGCAGCAAGGAAATAGGGATCCGCAAGGTATTAGGCGCTACTATTGGCAATATCACTGCAATGCTATCCATGAATTTTGTAAAACTGGTATTTATTGCCATTATGATAGCAACGCCGATAGCCTATTATGCAATGACCCAATGGCTGCAGGATTTTACCTATCGCGTACAGCTTAGCTGGTGGATGTTTGCGCTGGCGGGGGTGGCCGCAATTATGATAGCCCTTGCTACGGTAAGCTATCAAAGCATTAAAGCCGCGTTGATGAACCCGGTAAAGAGCTTGAAAGCGGAGTAGTTTTGATTTCGGATATCGGATGTTCGATTTCGGAATTTGTCTGAATCAGAATTTACTGAATTTTAGAATTAACAAAATGAAAGAGATTCTATAAATTCTTTGAATTCTACGAATTCGAGTTCAGACAGCGTTAGGGATTGAAGCGGATACCGGCCTGTGGTTAAGGCCTGTGCAGTATGAGCGTAAAGCCCGGGACGAAGGTAACGCCAATATTGATTTCGGATATCGGATGTTCGATTTCGGAATTTGTCTGAACCGGGATTTTTTTGATTTTCGGGATTTTGGCCTGATCAAAAATCCAGAAATCCGGAAAATCCTTCAAATCCAGGTTCAGACAATTATGCGATAAGCACCAGTGAACTAATGAACTAATGAACCATTGAACCAATAAGATGATTAAAAGTTATTTAAAAACAGCATGGCGGTTTTTGTTGAAGAACAAGACCTTTAGTTTGATTAACATAGTTGGATTGGCTACAGGTACCCTGTGCTGCCTATATATTTTGCTGTATGTGCAGGATCAGTACAGTTACGATAAACAACATAAAGATGTTAAGGATATTTACCGCATAACTACCTCGCTTGAGTTAACCGGCGATAAGCATAACAGCGCCACCAGCTCGCCACCCATTACACCAGCTATGAAAAATGATTTTGGTGAGGTGTTGCAGTTTACCCGCCTGGTAACCACCGATGGATTTGGGGCCAAACAGCACCTGCTACGCTACAAAGAAAAATCATTTTATCAGCAGGATGCTGCCTATGTGGATTCCACTTTCTTTGATGTGTTCAACTTCCATTTTGTTAGTGGTAATGCTAATAAGGTACTATCCGAACCTTATAGTATTGTATTGTTGAAACCGGTTGCTGATAAGCTTTTCGGCGGCGAAAACGCTGTAGGCAAGATGATCTCTATCGACAATTCATTCGGTAAGCATGATTTTAAGGTAATGGGGGTTGTTGACGAAAGTGCCGGCCGGTCGCACATTCATGCCAGTATGTTTATGGCCATGAACAGCGGCGGTTTGGGCGGGTATGTAAGGCGGAATACCGCCTGGGCGGGGAATAACTTTTTATTTGCCTATGTAAAACTCCGCCCCAATGCCAGCGCGGCCGCGCTGGAAAAAAAACTTCCGGACTTTTTGAATAAATACGGTGCCGACCAACTGAAAGCCATCGGTATGAAAAAGGTATTGCATCTGCAGCCTGTAACTACCATACATACAACGCCGGGGCACGAGCATGAGCTGACCAAAACACTCGATCCATCGTTTCTGTATATCATGATATTGGTGGCTGTACTGATACAGGTAGTGGCCTGTATCAATTTCATGAACCTTTCAACCGCGCGCGCATCCAAACGGGCTAAAGAAGTGGGTGTACGTAAAGTGATAGGCGCCGGCCAGGGCGATTTGATGAAGCAGTTTTTAGGCGAATCATTTATGCTGACGCTTATGGGCGTAGCCATAGCGTTGCCATTACTCATATTGCTGCTGCCATATTTAAACCAGGTAACCCATACCGATATTCGCTTAACGTTTTTTAGCAATTACTTACTTTGGGTAATGCTGATGGGCATAGTTGTGGTTACCGGTTTTGTGGCAGGAAGCTACCCAGCTTTTTATTTATCGGCGTTTAAAGCTATCAAGGTGATCAAAGGGAATTTTACCAGTCATATTTCAGCGGCAGGGATTCGTAAGTCATTGGTAGTGTTTCAGTTTGTGCTGTCCATAGTACTTATAACAGGTATTATCGTAATCTACAGTCAGCTCAATTTTGTAAAAAATAAAGATCTCGGTTTCGACCAAAATCAAAAGCTCATCTTTAATTTTTATACCAATACTACCCAGGGTAAAATGAAAGATTTTGCAAATGATTTAAGGCAACTGGCCGAGGTTAAGACCGTTAGCAATGCTGATAATTACCTGAGCCAGTTTGTACCGCATGATCATGGGGTTTACCCAGCCGGTGGCAACATGACTACCGCTATCGACGCACAAAATATTAATACCGACGAATTTTTTGCCAAAGCGAACGGCATAAAAATAATTGCCGGCCGGGATTTCCGGATAGGTGATACTACCCGGGTACTCATTAATGAAACCTTATGTAAGCGCCTGGGACTAAACCCGCAGACTGCTCCGGGTACACGGTTGTATACCCAATATGATCCGGACCCGGTAACCTTTGTTGAAGTGGCCGGGGTAATGAAAGACTTTAATTACAACTCCCTGCATATGGAAGTAAAGCCGTTTATGCTGGTTTACCGTAATGATCCGCGGCAGTTTAATGTGATGGTGGTATCAACAGATAGCAAAAACTATAAATCGTTGCTGGGCAAAATGGAGGCGCTGTGGCGCAAGGATATTATTGATGCGCCGTTTGAATATTCGTTTTTAGATACCGAGGTGCAAAAGCAGTACGAAACTGAAATTACCCTATCGCAAATTATCAATGCCTTTACACTGATGGCGATAGTGATCTCCTGCCTTGGCCTGTTTGGCCTGGCAGCCTTCAGCGCCGAACAGCGCAGCAAAGAGATTGGCGTACGCAAAGTGCTTGGCGCCAGTGTAACGGGTATTGTGCAGTTGTTATCAAAAGATTTTGTAAAGCTTGTATTGATAGCCCTTATCATAGCTACGCCAATTGCCTGGTGGGGCATGAGTAAATGGCTGCAAGCCTTTGAATACCGTGTATCTATAAGCTGGTGGATGTTTGCCCTGGCCGGCGTACTGGCCATGGTAATAGCACTGGTAACCGTAAGCACTCAGGCAATAAAAGCAGCAAAGATGAACCCGGTGAAAAGTTTGAAGGCGGAGTGATTTTGATTTCGGATTTGGGATGTTCGATTTCGGAATTAGTAATATAAAATATATCGAGCAACAATATGGGTAGCGCATGAGCTCGATGCGGCAATTTTGTAGCTAATGCACGAAGTCATATATATCGGCAATCCAAACGCGGCGGAGTTGCCGCGCTACGCTCGTAATGATATAGTTTGGCAAAAGGACCAATGAACTAATGAACAAGTGAACTAAGCATATGATAAAAAACTATCTAAAAGTAGCCTGGCGTAATTTGTTACGTAATAAAACGCATGCGTTTATTAACGCTGCGGGGCTTTCGGTGGGCTTGGTGTGCAGCCTGCTCATCATGCTTTGGGTGCAGAATGAGCTGGATATGGATTCGTGGTTTAAAAATGGGTCACGGATCTATGCAGTTTATGAGTTACAAAAATACGACCATAAGCTGCATGGTAGTTATAATACTCCGGGCCGTACAACCGAAGAGATGAAAAAAGTATTCCCGGAAGTACAGTACGGCGTAAATATGGGTTTCGACCAATTGAATACTTTCCAGGCAGGCGATAAGATATTGAAGATCGGCGGTACCTCTGCCGGCGAAGATTATTTTAAAATCTTTAGTTATAAACTGCTTCAGGGTTCGGCCAAAACTGCGTTAAATACTCCAAAAAGCTTATCCATCTCACGTAAAATGGCTAACCGGTTTTTTGGCAGCGCGGAGGCAGCCATTGGTAAAACCATCCGCTATGAAAACGCTAAAGATTTTACAGTTACTGCTGTATATGAGGACATGCCTAATAACAGCTCGCAAAAGTTTGATTTTGTAATGAATTGGTATAATTTTCTGGATGAAAACACCTGGGCGCGCGATTGGGGCAACCAGGGGCCAGCTGCTGTTATTATGCTTCGCCCGGATGCCGATCCGGTGAAGTTTGGCAAAAAGATCCCTCATTTTTTAGATTCTTATAATGGTACAAACCGTAAAACATCAACTTTTATCATAGACCTGGGTATGATGCCTTATAGCGATACTTACCTGCGGGGCAATTTTGAAGACGGGAAAATTGTAGGAGGGCGCATTGAATATGTACGTATTTTCAGCATAGTAGCGGTATTTATTTTGCTGATTGCCTGCATTAATTTCATGAATCTCACTACAGCCCGCTCGGTTAAGCGCGCAAAAGAGATAGGTATACGCAAGGTAGTAGGTGCTGTACGTTCGGCTTTAATAGGCCAGTTCATTGCCGAGTCGATGCTCATTACCGCACTTTCGGTTTTTGTTTCCCTGATATTGCTTGTGCTGTTGTTGCCGTTGTTTAACGAGGTAACCCAAAAGCAAATTGAATTGCCGTTTCATGATGCTGCTTTTTGGTCCAAACTTGGGGCAATTACGTTCGTAACCGGTTTAGTATCGGGGAGTTACCCGGCTTTATTCCTGTCGTCGTTCAATCCGGTTAAAGTGCTCAAAGGAGGGTTGAAACTTGATACCGGTACTACTTTGTTCCGTAAAGGGTTGGTGGTGTTTCAGTTTGTACTATCAGTTGTACTGATTACCGGTACTATAGTTATAGCGGGGCAGATGAATTTTATCCAGTCGAAAAATTTAGGGTATGACCGCGAAAACCTGGTTTATATTCCGCTTGAAGGTGATTTGACAGCCAAATACAGCACCGTTAAGCAAGAGGCATTAAGAATGCCCGGGGTACAATCAATTACGCGGATCACCAATACACCAACCAATATCCAGAATGGAACGGGCGGTGTTGACTGGATTGGTAAAGACCCTAATGTTAATATCCAGTTTACCCAGGCATCGGTAGGGTACGATTTTGTGAAAACTATGAAGATCAAAGTACTGCAGGGACGTGATTTTTCGAAAGATTTCCCGACGGATTCTGTTGGCTATATCCTTAACGAAGCCGCGCTGAAAAGGATAGGGTATAAAAACCCAATAGGCCAGCCGCTCACGTTTTGGGGCAAGCATGGCAAGATTGTAGGTGTGATCAAAGATTTTCACTTTAACTCCATGCATGAAGAAATTAAGCCATTGGTATTAAGATGTGCAGAAAATGAAAACTATGGCAGTATCCTGTTACGTACGCAGCCCGGCAAAACCCGCGAAGCGTTGGCCAGCATGGAAAAGTTGTGCAAACAGCTAAATCCGGCCTTCCCGTTCAATTACAATTTTTCGGATGAGGAATACCAGAAGTTATACCAAAACGAGCAGGTGATTGGTAAACTATCGGACGCATTTGCCTTTTTAGCCATCTTTATATCATGCCTTGGCTTGCTTGGTTTAGCCATGTTCACAGCCGAACAACGTGTAAAGGAGATAGGCATCCGCAAGGTACTGGGCGCGAGTGTGAGCTCATTGTTCAGGCTTTTATCATCAGAGTTTATGTTACTGGTAGCAATCGCCTTACTTATTGCATCGCCGATAGCCTGGTATGCTGCTTCAAAATGGCTGCAGGGTTATGCTTACCGTACACAGGTACAATGGTGGATGTTTGGACTATCGGGCACGTTAATTATTTTGATAGCGCTGGCAACTGTAAGTTTTCAAAGTATTAAAGCTGCGCTGATCAACCCGATAAAAAGTTTGAGGTCGGAATAATTACGTCATTGAGTCATTTGCTTCGCGTCATTAGGGCATTTGCCCGGCAAAATGAAACAATGACTTAATGACCAAATGATTTAATGAAATGTTATGTTAAAGAATTACATCAAAATCGCGTTCCGCAACATTGTTAAAAACAAGGTACATGCCTTTATTAACATTGCGGGTTTATCGGTAGGGATGGCGGTGGCCATGCTTATCGGTCTTTGGATCTGGGACGAGCTATCGTTTGATAAGTACCATAGCACCTACAACCGCATGGGGCAGATTATGGTTACACAAACGGCAAATGGCGAAACGCCTACTTTTCGATCGACCGTGGTGCCGCTGAGTGCCGAATTGCGCACTAAGTATGCCAGCGATTTTAAACATACCTCGCTTTTTTGGGGTGGGGCGCATATTCTTTCGGTAGGTGATAAGAAGATCTCACAAATCGGTGCCTGGGCCGAAGGTGATTTGCCGGCCATGCTCGCATTGAAAATGGTAAAAGGTAGTTATACCGAATTCAGGGATCCTTCATCAATAGTTATATCTCAATCAATTGCCAAAGCACTGTTTGGTAATGCCGATCCGGTCAATAAAACTATCAAGGCTGATAATAAAACAAACTTAAAAGTTATCGGCGTATATGAAGACCTGCCACGCAATACTTCATTTTATGAAACAAAGTTCCTGATGCCTTTTTTTAATAAAAACAATTGGTGGAGCACGCAAATCGGAGCATGGGATAACCATGGCTGCTCATTGTTTGTTCAGCTGGCTGATAACGTGGATTTTGATAAAGTATCGGCTAAGATCAGGAACATTACGAAGCCGCACTTTAAGATGAATGATGAAAGCATACAGGTTCACCCCATGAGCAAATGGCACCTGTACAGCGATTTTAAAAACAGCAAACCTGTTGGCGGACTTATTGAAATGGTTTGGCTGTTTGGTATTATCGGGGTATTTGTATTGTTACTGGCCTGTATCAATTTCATGAACCTGAGTACCGCCCGAAGTGAGAAACGTGCTAAGGAAGTGGGGATCAGAAAGTCTATCGGCTCCATGCGCTCACAGCTCATCAACCAGTTTTTGAGCGAATCGGTAATATTTGCCTGTTTGGCGCTGGTAGTTACACTGGGTATAGTTTTGGTTGCGCTGCCATCATTTAATCATATTGCTGATAAACAAATAAATATGCCATTTGGCAATGTTTGGTTTTGGCTCCTGGCTTTGGGTTTTACCTTATTTACAGGCGTCATAGCAGGCAGTTATCCGGCATTTTACCTTTCGTCATTTGAGCCGGTGAAGGTTTTAAAGGGCACTTTCAAGGTCGGCCGTTTTGCGTCTCTGCCGCGTAAGGTTTTGGTTGTTGTGCAGTTTACAGTATCCATAGCGCTGATTATCGGTACCATAGTTGTGTTCAGGCAAATCCAGTATGCTAAAGACAGGCCGGTTGGTTATTCACGCGCGGGTTTGCTTTCTTTCGAGATGAAGACCCCTGAGATTTACGGCCATTATGAAACCATGCGTAACGACCTGATCCAAACCGGCGCGGTTGAGGATATGGCCGAATCAAACAGTACTACCACAGAGATTTGGGCAAATAACGGAGGTTTCGATTGGGAGGGCAAGCCCGCAGGCTTCGACCCCACTTTTGGTACCGTTGCTATAACTTATGATTTTGGGCATACTGTAGGCTGGAAAATTATCCAGGGCCGCGATTTTTCAAGAAATTTCCCAACGGATACCGGTGCCTTTATCCTCAACGAATCGGCAGTGAAAATGAGTGGTATTAAAAACCCGGTGGGCAAAGTGATCAGGTGGAACAAACAGGATCATGTTGTTACGGGCGTGGTGAAGGATATGGTGATGGAATCGCCTTACAAAAAAACTGTAGCTACGGTATTTATGATGTTACCGGGCTGGGTTAATTTCATAACGCTGAGGGTTAAACCAACCATGCCCATGCAGGAGGCTTTAAAAAAGATAGAACCGGTGTTCAAAAAATATAACCCCGGCAGCCCGTTTGATTTTAAGTTTAATGATGATGAGTACGCGAGCAAGTTTTCGGACGAACAGCGGATCGGCAACCTCGCTACCATATTTGCGGTGCTGGCTATATTTATATCATGCCTTGGCTTATTCGGCCTGGCTTCATTTGTTGCCGAACAACGCATCAAGGAGATAGGGGTGCGCAAAGTATTGGGAGCGTCGGTAGCCAACCTGTGGCGGTTACTTTCGACAGAGTTTGTTGTTTTAGTTACCATATCGCTCTTTATAGCTATTCCGGCAACATACTATTATATGAACAACTGGCTGCATAAGTATGAATACCGGTCGACCATAACCTGGTGGATCTTCGCGGCATCAGGAGTTGGCGCCGTGGTAATCACTTTATTAACGGTTAGCTACCACGCCATAAAAGCGGCGCTGGCCAACCCGGTGAAGAATTTGCGATCGGAATAAGCGATTAGAGGTTGGAGATTAGAGGTTAGGAGAAGGGGAGATACCAATGAACTAATGAACCAATGAACAATTGAACCAATGAACCATGTTTAAAAACTATTTAACCGTTGCGTGGCGAAACCTTGTTAAGAACAAGGCGCATACGTTTATTAATATAACGGGCCTTTCGGTAGGGATGGCGGTAGCTGTACTCATTGGCCTCTGGATCTGGGATGAGTTATCGTACAATAAGAGTTTTGATAACTATGACCGTATTGTGCAGGTGTGGCAAAATCAAACCTTTAATGGTGTTACCGACGCGCAAACAGCCATGCCTATGCCGCTCGGGTATAAACTCCGGGATGATTTTAAGCATGATTTTAAATATGTAGTGCTTTCAACCTGGACGGATACGCATATTATGGCTTATGGTGATAAAAAGCTCACCAAACAAGGGAACTACATGCAGGCCGAAGCACCTGACCTGCTTAGCCTCAAAATGTTGAAAGGCACACGTTCGGGCCTGGCAGATCCTTCATCTATTATGCTTTCTGCATCACTGGCTAAAGCGCTTTTTGGCGATGCTGACCCGATGCTCAAGACCATTAAAATTGATAACGAGTGGAATGTTAAGGTAACGGGAGTGTATGAGGATATACCGCATAACAGCAATTTCCGGGATCTTGGTTTTGTTGCCCCATGGGATCTGTACATGACTACGATGCCCTGGTTAAAAAATGCCCGTACACGCTGGGGCAATAATTCCTGGCAAATCTTCGCTCAGCTAAAACCGGATGCCAATCTGGATAAGGTATCGGCAGAGATCAGGAATGTAAAACTTGACGGTCTTAAAGCCCAGGGCGATAATGTGGGTGTGAGTTTTAAGGCTGCGGTTTTCTTACATCCCATGAGCAAATGGCACCTGTATTCGGAGTTTAAAGGTGGGGTTAATACTGGCGGCGATATCAAATTTGTATGGATGTTTGGCATCATCGGTGTGTTTGTGCTGCTGCTGGCCTGTATCAATTTCATGAACCTGAGTACCGCCCGGAGCGAGAAAAGGGCCAAGGAAGTAGGGATCCGCAAAACGGTAGGTTCGTTAAGGAGCCAGCTGATCAGCCAGTTTTTTATTGAGTCGCTTATGATCGCCGCGTTTGCTTTTGGAGTTTCTATATTGCTGGTACAGCTGATATTGCCCTGGTTTAATACCGTAGCCGATAAAACAATGCATGTGCTTTGGGGCAATGTTGTATTTTGGTTGATGGGATTGGGTTTCAGCATCTTTACAGGCTTAATAGCGGGCAGCTACCCTGCGTTTTACCTGTCGTCGTTTCAACCGGTTAAGGTGCTTAAAGGTACTTTTAAGGCCGGACGCTTTGCCGCTATACCACGTAAGGTTCTTGTTGTAGTGCAGTTTACCGTTTCGGTTACACTAATCATCGGTACCACCATTGTTTTCAGGCAGGTGCAATTTACCAAGAACAGGCCTATTGGGTATGAGCGCACGGGCCTTGTGCAGATGGACATGCGCACGAACGAGATCCACAAGCATTTTGAAGCGGTAAGGACCGATCTGCTTAAATCCGGCGCTATTATTGAAATGGCCGAGTCTGGCAGTCCGCTTACAGGCGTTTATTCAAATAACAGCGGCCTTAACTGGCGGGATAAGCCTGCGGGGTTACAGGATGATTTTGGTACGATAACTATTAGCCCTGAGTTTGGAAAAGTAGCCCAATGGAAAATTGTTGATGGCCGTGATTTTGAAAAGAATAACCTTGCCGATTCGCTGGGTATTATCGTCAATGAATCGGCCGCCAGGTTCATGAACTTTAAACACCCGGTTGGCGAAACGGTAGATTGGTTTAAGAAGTTTAAGATCATTGGTGTAATCAAAGATATGGTGATGTCGTCGCCATATGAGCCGGTTAAACCATCGTTATTCTTGTTGGATAAAAATGATTTTAGCCTGCTTGATATCCGCCTTAACCCTAAAATGAGTGCGCATGACGCATTGGCCGAAATTGAAGCCATGTTTAAAAAATATGCGCCCGGTACTCCTTTTGAATATAAATTTACCGACGAGGAGTATGCCCGTAAGTTTAGCAATGAAGAACGCATTGGCAAGCTGGCCGGCTTCTTTACGCTGCTTGCCATTTTTATCAGCTGAATGGGCTTGTTTGGTATGGCATCATTCATGGCCGAACAGCGTACTAAGGAGATTGGTGTACGCAAAGTGCTGGGTGCTTCAATATTCAGCCTATGGCAATTAATGTCGAAAGAATTTGTGCTCCTGGTGTCGGTATCATTATTGATAGCCATACCAACAGCTTATTACTTTATGCAGGGCTGGCTGCAGGATTATAAATACCGGGCCGATTTATCATGGTGGATATTTGGCCTCACCGCAATAGGAGCTATCGCCATAACGCTGCTCACGGTAAGTTATCAAAGTATAAAAGCAGCTTCAATGAACCCGGTAAAAAGTTTGAAAACGGAATAGAGTGGTTCGTGATTAAAAATTAAAGATCAGTTTTACCCCGTTGTCGTGCCCTCACGACAACGGGGTGGGAGTTTTCTGAACCTGGATTAAACGGATTAAGGGGTTGATCGAATTGCTAAGTATTCTGCTGTGGAGGCTAATTAGAATGTTAAGCTTTATGCTTTGCGCATTCTGCTTTTAGCTTTTATATACATCATTTTGAAAATTCCGTAATTCTGCAAATTCTGATTCAGACAAATACAAACACCGTAATGTCAATCTTACATCCACGCATAACGGTTTAAAGCATTATCCTTTCGGCATTCGGCACAAAATCTTACATTTGCCTGTCAATTTGGCTCTAACGGCTGCTATGGCGCAATTGTTGAACCGGGTTGTATCATAATAAAATAATATGTTAAATTTTATCAGTAAGCTTTTCGGAAGCAAATCAGAACGGGATGTAAAAAGTATACAGCCTATAGTTGAGAAAATTAAGGCTGAATATGCTAAGCTTGGCTCCCTGAGTAATGATGAGCTTAGGGCTAAGACCATATATTTTAAAGAAACCATTGCCGAAGGCCTTTCTGGTATCGACAGTGAGATACAAGCCATCAAAGATCGTACAGAAAACGAGCTTGATATGGATGTAGCCGAAAAAGTTGAGCTTTATACTCAGCTTGATAAGCTTGAAAAAGATCGTAATAAAGAGCTTGAAGATATATTGATGAATATATTGCCCGAGGCATTTGCTGTAGTTAAAGAAACAGCAAGCCGCCTGGCTGCCAATAGTTCATTAGAAGTTACTGCCACCGAGTTTGACCGCCAGCTTGCTGCCCGCAAACCAAATGTAACTATTAAAGGCGATAAAGCTTTTCATAGCAGCACCTGGATAGCAGCCGGCAATGAGGTTACCTGGAACATGGTTCATTATGATGTACAGCTGATTGGCGGTACTGTACTGCACCAGGGTAAAATATCGGAAATGGCCACAGGTGAAGGTAAAACGCTGGTAGCCACGCTGCCTGCATATCTTAACGCTTTGGCCGGACAAGGTGTTCACATCGTAACGGTGAACGATTACCTGGCCCGGCGCGATAGTGAGTGGATGGGACCGTTGTATGAGTTTCATGGTCTTTCTGTTGATTGTATCGACAAACATGAACCAAACTCTGAGCAGCGCCGTGCCGCTTATTTGGCCGATATTACTTTTGGTACCAACAACGAATTTGGTTTTGATTACCTGCGTGACAATATGACACGCAGCCCTGAAGAACTGGTACAACGCAAACTGCATTATGCCATGGTGGATGAGGTTGACTCCGTTTTAATTGACGATGCCCGTACACCTTTAATTATATCAGGCCCTATACCACGTGGCGATGAGCATGAGTTTTATGAGCTTAAACCACGCATCGAGCGTTTGGTTAATGCGCAAAAAAACTACGTTAACGGCGTATTGAATGAAGCTAAGAAAGCTATTAACGACGGTAATACCGATGTTGATGGTGGTGGCTTAGCTTTGTTACGTGCTTTCCGTGGTTTGCCAAAAAGCAAAGCATTAATCAAATTTTTGAGCGAAGGCGGTAACCGTACCATCCTGCAAAAAGTAGAAAATCACTACATGCAGGATCAGGGCAAGGAAATGCCTAAGGTTGACTCTGAATTATTCTTCGTTATTGACGAAAAGAACAACCAGGTTGAGCTTTCTGAAAAAGGTATTGAGCTGATCACCGCATCCGGCGAAGATCCTCACTTTTTTGTAATGCCTGACGTAGGTACCGAAATTGCTGAAATTGAAAAATCAGCCTTAAGCGCTGAAGAAAAGATTGCCCGTAAAGACGAATTGATGCGTGACTTCTCCATCAAATCTGAACGTATCCATTCGGTTAATCAGTTATTAAAAGCTTATACCCTTTTTGAAAAAGATACCGAATATATTCTTGACGAAGGAAAGGTAAAGATAGTTGACGAGCAAACCGGCCGTGTATTGGACGGCCGCCGTTACTCTGATGGCTTACACCAGGCCATTGAGGCTAAAGAAAACGTAAAAGTTGAGGATGCTACCCAAACTTTTGCAACCATTACCCTGCAAAACTACTTCAGGATGTACCATAAGCTTTGCGGCATGACTGGTACCGCTGTTACCGAAGCAGGCGAGTTTTGGGAGATCTACAAACTGGATGTGGTTGAAATACCAACCAACACCCCAATTACCCGTGATGACAAGCAAGACCTTGTTTACCGTACTGTACGTGAAAAATACAATGCGGTGGCCGAGGAAATTGTTAGTCTTACTCAGGCTGGTCGCCCGGTACTGGTTGGTACAACGTCGGTTGAGATCTCGGAGTTATTGAGCCGTATGCTTAAACTGCGCGGTATCAAACATAACGTACTGAATGCCAAAATGCACCAGAAAGAGGCCGATATTGTGGCCGAAGCTGGTAAAGCCGGCACTGTGACTATTGCTACCAACATGGCTGGTCGTGGTACGGATATTAAATTAGGCCCTGGCGTTAAAGAAGCCGGTGGTTTAGCCATTGTGGGTACCGAGCGTCACGAATCGCGCCGTGTTGACAGACAGTTGCGCGGTCGTTCTGGTCGTCAGGGTGACCCGGGTTCTTCACAGTTCTTTGTATCGTTAGAGGATAACCTGATGCGTTTATTCGGATCAGAGCGGATTTCCAGCCTGATGGTACGTATGGGTATTGAAGAAGGAGAAGTGATCCAACACTCCATGATCTCCAAATCAATTGAGCGTGCACAGAAAAAAGTGGAAGAAAACAACTTCGGCATTCGTAAACGTTTGCTGGAATATGACGACGTGATGAACTCACAGCGTACGGTGATCTACACCAAACGTAAAAACGCCTTGTTTGGTGAGCGTTTGGACGTTGACCTGAGCAACACCATTTTTGATGTGGTTGAGGACATTGTTACCGAATATAAAGAAAGTGCCAATTACGAAGGCTTTACCTTAGAAGTGATCCGTTTGTTCTCGGTTGATATTGAGCTTAGCGCTGACGAATTTACTGCAAAAACAATTCCGGCGTTAACTGATCTGACCTTCCAAACGGTAATGGACTTTTATAAACGTAAACAGGAAGCAGTTGCACAACAGGCTTACCCGGTTATTAAAGACGTTTATGAAACCCGCGGCCAGTATGTTGAAAACATTGTTGTTCCGTTCAGCGATGGGATCCACGGCATCCAGGTAGCTGTTCCGCTAAAAAAAGCGGTTGAAAATCACGGTCACGAGGTATTTAAATCTTTCGAGAAAAATGTTACCCTGTACCTGATCGACGATGCATGGAAAGAGCACCTGCGCGAAATGGACGAGTTAAAACAATCGGTACAAAACGCGGTTTACGAACAAAAGGATCCACTGTTGGTTTACAAGTTTGAGGCCTTTGAATTATTCCGCGGCATGCTGGCCAATGTGAACAAGGAAATTGTAAGCTTCCTGTTCCGCGGAGGGATCCCGGTTCAGCAACAGGCCGAGGAGGTAAGGGAAGCAAGGCCTGAGCCGAAGCTTGACCTGCGCAAAATGAAAACTACCAAGGCCGAAGTAGTGAGCGAAAGCAACGGCGTGCCTATGGATGATTTCCAGGAGCCGCAAAAGATTACCCCGGTAAGGGTTGAAAACAAAATTGGCCGTAATGATCCTTGCCCTTGCGGTAGCGGTAAAAAATACAAAAACTGCCACGGCGTAGGGCAGAATTAACAGCCCCACCCAACCCTCCCCGGAAGGGAAGGGCTTTAAGAAAGAGTTTACTAAATAATCAAAAATAAAAAAGTCTCCCCTTCCGGGGGAGATTTAGAGGGGGCTTATGAAAGCAGTATTTGACCAATCAATTAAACAAACGATTATCAGATACTGCTTTTTTGTTTTATTACTGCTTGCATCAACCCAAAGCTTTGCCCAAACACGCGGCAAGGTTGAAGTAATCAAAGACCCGCTGGTTGACAGCCTGATAGCTAAAAGATTTACGCTGAACAGTACAGCGGGTACCGATGCCGCCAGTTATTCATCCTACGGTTACCGGGTGCAATTCTTCAGCGGCTCAAACCGCAAGGATGCCTACAACGCGCAAAATCGGTTGCAGCAGCAATACCCCGAACTGCGTACGTACATCAGTTACCGCGAGCCCAACTTTAAAGTGAAAGCAGGCGATTTCCGTACCCGGCTTGAAGCCGAAAAACTGGTACAGGAGCTGCGCTCGTCGTTTTCGAGCATATTCATCATTTCCGAAAAAATAAATCTTCCTAAAACGGATCCTAATAATGATTAAAGAGCAAATACAGGAATTATCCGCAAAAATATTCAATGAGGTAGTGGCTAACCGCCGTCACCTGCATGCCAACCCGGAGCTTTCATTTCATGAACTGCAAACCTCGGTTTTTGTAGCCAACAAGCTTGAAGAGCTTGGCCTGGAATACCATAAGATGGCCGATACAGGTTTGGTAGCCCTCATTAAAGGCGAAAAACCGTCGGATGCCGGCAATGTGGTTGCATTGCGTGCCGATATGGATGCGCTTCCGATATTGGAAGCCAATGATGTTCCGTATAAATCACAAAACCCGGGCGTGATGCATGCCTGCGGCCACGATGCGCATACCTCATCATTATTAGGTACGGCTAAAATATTAACTGAGTTGAAAAGCCAGTTTGCAGGCACTGTTAAGCTGATCTTTCAGCCGGCCGAAGAAAAACTTCCCGGCGGCGCAAGCCTCATGATTAAAGAGGGCGTTCTGGAAAATCCAAAACCGGCTGCCGTTTTAGGCCAGCATGTGATGCCTTTGATCGATGCCGGTAAAGTAGGTTTCCGTGCAGGTAAATACATGGCCTCAACTGATGAACTTTATGTTACTGTTAAAGGCAGGGGCGGTCATGGCGCCCAGCCTCAGCAAAATATCGATCCGGTTATCATTACCGCACATATATTAACCGCGCTACAGCAGGTGGTGAGCCGTTTTGCCGATCCTAAAAGCCCTTCAGTATTATCATTTGGCAAGGTGATAGCCAATGGAGCTACCAACGTGATCCCGAACGAGGTTTACCTGGAAGGTACTTTCCGCACCATGGATGAGAAATGGCGCGAAGAAGCTCACAAACGCATGAAAAAAATGGCCGAAGGCATTGCCGAAAGCATGGGCGGAAGCTGCGATTTTAATATCATGCGTGGTTATCCGTTCCTGATTAACGAAGAAAAATTAACCCATGCCACCCGCGGCCATGCCGAAGCTTACCTGGGGAAAGAAAACGTGCTCGACCTGGATATCTGGATGGCTGCCGAAGATTTTGCTTATTACTCGCAGGCTGCCAGCAGCTGTTTTTATCGCCTCGGCACCCGTAACGAAGCCCGGGGAATAACTTCATCTGTGCACACACCTACTTTTGATGTGGAAGAAGATGCATTTAAAATAAGTACCGGTTTGATGGCCTATTTGGCGGTGAAGCAATTAGGTAATTGATTTTTGAGGAGAAAGGTAAAAGGTTAAAGGCGAAAGGTGTAACTGCATTTAACCTTTTGCCTTTAACCTTTCACCTAATTTTACTATGAAAAAACTACTCCTGCTCCTTATCCTTACTTCTGCCAGTCTGCTAACAAAAGCACAACAGATCAACCGCTTTAACCCGGATACTATTCGTACTATTGTTATCGATTCATTGGTTGATATCCGCTCACATAAACTCAATGCGCAGGATTTCATAGATGCCGTATTGGCCGATACAGGCTTTTATAAGGCCTTCCAGAATATGAAAGGCTTTGGCTTTACTGCCGAAAACCGAATTTTTACTTACGACAGCAAGAACCGGGTAAACGGGCGGATCTACCGTAAAATACTCCACAGCAACGCAGCCGGTAAACATAAAATAGAATACGTTGCTAAAAAGGACAGCGGTGACGTTTACAAAAAGAATGGCAAGTACCAGTTGTATACGGTTGAGATGTTCGATTTTATTTTCATGAACGCCTATAACTCTGATTTTATTAAAGGTAATGCCCTGCCGGGATCGGGAGGTAAAAATGAATCATACAAAAGCAAACTCAAAACGCTGATCTTTACGCCGGGCCGCAAAGTAAGCGGGATTCCTTTCATCAGCAGCAAAACGGAAATTTTCTCTAATGATATGCGCCAGTATTATTATTACGAATTTGCGCGTGGTAAATACCTCGACACCATTCCTGTTTACCGCTTTAAGGTGAGGTGCAAGCCGAGCACATCCGACAGCGATACCATGATCAAGGAAATGACCACCATTTTTGATGAGCGTACCTTTCAGATCCTTGGCCGCTATATCGATATGAAATTCAGCAATATGTTTCTTGATTTTAATGTGCAGATGAATATCGAGCTCAACAATTTCGACGGCGAACCGCTGCCTACCAAAATTACTTACCAGGGCAACTGGAATATCCCATTTCATAAAGAAGAACGCGCAAGTTTTTTAATTGTGCATAAGGATTACAAGAAGGAGTAGGTAGCATCGTTTATTATTTCCGTGCGTTGTTCACTGCCGCGGGTTTTCAACCCGTGGTAACTATGGTTTCAGCTTTCAGCTGAATCGTCGAGCCAGTTAAGGATTCCTCCCTCTGCATTAATTAAAGAATACCACTTAGCAGAGTAAGATTTACGAAGTTTCTAAAACTTCGTAAATCAGCCATTTAAAGCCATCACAGATGCTGCTAATGCTTTACCCGCCAAATAACTTTTTAAAAGCTGAGATTGTTTAGGATAAGTGGTTGTTTTGCAGTAAGTAATATATTCATGATTTAACTGCTTTTATACACCGGGGTAACCAAAAAAATATATTTTTGATGGTTCGATGTTTATATCCTTCAACCGGTTAATGCCTTTTAATTTCATTAAATTATTTCTGTTGATCTTGTTTGCTTTTACTTTTCCAAAAGTTAAAGTGAAAACGGCTGTTTGTAATGGCAGTTATGGCGACCCGGTAGTGAAACTTGATTTCGGATCGGGGATGAGTAGTACAGGCCCTTCTTTATCGGCAGATATTACAACTATGACCTATGTTTCTGGTTGTCCGAAAGATGGTCAGTACTCGATTGTAAGCAGCAATACCTCATGTTATAATACATGGCATAATGTACTTCACGATCATACAGGCAATGCGGGCGGCTACATGATGCTCGTGAATGCATCATATGCGCCGAGCGTTTTTTTTACTGAAACAAAAGATCTTAATCTGTGCGAAAACACAACTTACGAATTCTCCGCATATGTGCTTAACCTGATGAAACTCTCATCAAGCGATGCAAGTGTTGTTCAGCCCGATTTACTGTTTACCATAAAAAAGCCGGATGGAACGGTGTTAGCCCAGTATGATACAAATACCATACAGCCTACCGCGAATCCTGAATGGAACAAGTATAGTGTGCCGTTTTCAACTGGTGCCGGTGTTACGCAAATTGTATTGGAAATCAAGAATAATGGGCCGGGGGGTAATGGAAACGATTTGCTGCTTGACGATATAGAATTCAGGGCTTGCGGACCTAACATTAAAGTTGGATTTACAAATGTTGACAACACCGAACCGCAAAATATCTGCAAGGGGCAGGTGCAAAACTATAAACTTATTGCCGATCTGAATAACGGCTATAGCAACCCTAAAGTACAATGGCAAAGCAGTACTGATGGTGGCGGTAGCTGGACTAACATTCCGGGTGCTACTGATCTTAGCTATGCTTTTCAATTTGCTGCGGATAAACCGGTAGGTACCTACCAATACAGGATGGCTGCAGCTGAAGGAGATAATATCAATTCGCCAACTTGCCGCGTTTACTCAGACGTGCGCACCATAACGGTTAATGCTTACCTGGCCAAACCTTCTATTACCGCACCGGCTGTATGCGAAGGGGATGTGCTTACACTTACTGCAAATGCGCCGGGAGCAATCAGGTATGAATGGACCGGGCCGGGCGTTACCGCTAATAATAAAGCTCAAAATCCTCTGGTAATTGACAATGCCACTGTTGCTGCTAATGGCGATTATCAGGTTACTGTGTTCTCGGCTGGTGATTGTCCTACTTTATCAGATAAAGTTACAGTAACTGTTAACTTAAAACCCGTTATACATGTTCTAACCCCAGCTCCAATTTGTAAGGGCGACCTAATCATTCTCAATGAAACTACGCCTAATGCCAAAAGCTATAGCTGGTCGCCGGTTACAGGATTGTCTGATCCAACTGCGGCAAACCCTACTGCCATGCCAACCGAAACAACCACTTATACAGTAACAGTGACAAGCAATGGGGATTGTACTGCAACCCAAACAGTAACTGTAACAGTTATGCCCACTCCCGAAGCAAATATAAGTCCGCAGAAAAAAATCTTTGAAGGGCAATCGGTAGTACTGGATGCCGAGGCAAAATATGCAGATACCTATTTATGGACCCCGACCGAGGGACTCGACGATCCTACCAAACTGAATCCTGTTGCCAACCCTACCGATGATGTTACTTATACCCTGAAAGCCTCATCAGGTATTGGTTGCGGATATGTTAATGCCTCAGTTTTTGTGCGGGTTTATAAAAAAATCGTTATCCCATCAACGTTTTCACCCAATGGAGATGGTTTAAATGATTACTGGGATATCGAAGCTTTATCAACCTACCCCAAAAGCACCATGAATGTCTTTAGCCGTAGCGGGCAAAAAGTATATACCTCAACAGGTTACGATAAACCCTGGAATGGTGCCTATAAAGGACATGTTTTGCCTCCGGGTACTTATTACTATGTAATCGATCTTAAAAACAATGCACCATTATTGTCGGGGTGGGTACTTATTATGCGCTGATTATATAAAGTTAAAAGCAGAATGCACAAAGCCTAAAACAAATAAATTGATTATATAGGGCAGTTTATTACCGAAGCTAATTCATAGACGTCAGACACCGGGCCCCCCCGGAAAAATTGGTCATGACGTATGAAATATATTTTAGCGATGATGTGCGGGGGCCGCGTTAGTGATAGGAGCGGATACCGGCCAATGAGCATAAGGCCTGCAGGCGTATGAGCGGATAGCACGGGCCGCAGGCAACGCTCATGTTATAAAACGGATCCGGAGATAGTCGGTGTTTAGTTCTGTCCAACGTTGAAATCTTTCTTTTATCAAAAGAATCGGTGTAATCAACTCTAATCGGTTAAATCCCCAAAATCAAAACTTAATGATCTTTTCTATCTGCTCGTTTACAAATTTTATGGTATCGGGCTTAAATAAGTTTCCTTCTTCATCGAACTCTTTGTGTATGGCCGCTATGTGTAATTTAAGCGCCATAATGTTGAGGTGCAGGTAATGGCAAACGCCGGTAAAATGGTCAACCCCGCGGATATTACCATATTTGCCCGATGATAAGCCTACCAGCGCCGCTTTTTTATCATAAAAACTTTCGGGGAAACTACAGGCATCAATGAAGACCTTAAGTACACCCGGAAAGCTGCCGTTATATTCGGGGATAAGGAATATGAATTTATCCGTATTGGTAACTATTTGTTGAATAGGCTCAAATGCTGCGCTGCGTTTGTTGTAGAGGTCGGTTTCAATAATGTTTGGGGGCAGCTGTGCAAGTGACAAGATACCTGCTTCAACACCCTTTTCCTGCAGTTTTTGCTGGTAAACCTTAGCAAGTTTGAGCGTTGAGCTTCCCGGTCTGTTGGTTGACGATATTATGGTTATCATTTATTATTAGTAAATTGCTGACTGATCTGATTAGTAATATCGTTGTTGAATAATTTGTAATATTTTGTTAATGAATGCTTTAGTAATAAATATGGTTAAGTAATAATATTTATTAATTGCCGCACTGATAATTTACTAATTTGATCAATATTGTTTGTAAATAGGCAAAAGCTGTGGAATTCTGCATTATTTAATTCCGTATCTTTATCACCGGATAAAAACTTTACGAAAGTAGAAATTTCTGTTTCTATTTAACGTTGTTATAAATCACAGAACTATAAATTTTTTTAAACTATAGAATGAGTAAAATTATTGCTTTAGCCAACCAGAAAGGCGGCGTAGGGAAAACTACATCATCTATAAATCTGGCTGCAAGTTTAGCTGTATTAGATTATAAAACCTTGTTGGTTGACGCCGACCCGCAGGCTAATTCAACTTCGGGCATCGGTTTCGATCCCCGCAATATAAAAAACAGTATTTACGAATGTATCATCAATGAGGTTGACCCTCATGAGGCCATTCAGAAAACTGAAACTCCTAATCTTGATTTATTACCCGCACATATTGACCTGGTAGGTGCCGAAATTGAAATGATCAATTTAACCGGCCGCGAGTTTAAAATGAAACAGGTCTTTGACAAGGTGCGCGACGAATATGATTTTATTATTATCGATTGTTCGCCTTCATTGGGTTTGATCACCATTAACGCCTTAACCGCGGCCGATTCGGTAATAGTACCGGTACAGTGTGAGTATTTTGCATTGGAAGGCTTAGGTAAATTGTTGAATACCATTAAAATTGTTCAGTCGCGCCTTAACCCGCAACTGGAAATTGAGGGGATCTTGTTAACCATGTACGATGTGCGTTTACGCCTGAGCAACCAGGTGGTTGACGAGGTTAAAACCCACTTTGAAGACATGGTTTTTGATACCATTATACAGCGTAATACCCGTTTAAGCGAGGCCCCGAGTTTTGGCGTATCGGTAATTATGCATGATGCTACCTGTAAGGGTGCAATAAATTATTTAAACCTTGCCCGCGAAATTCTGGAGAAAAACGGGTTGGTTAAGGGTGAACAGGCAACAGCTACAGCAACAGTATAATAAATGAGTGGTGAAAAGAGAAATGCCCTGGGAAAGGGACTGAGTGCGCTATTAAACGACACGCCTAATGTACAGCCATACCAAAACAGAAGTAGAGAAACAGCAAGCCCTGCCGAGGTAAATGACCTTGGCTCGGTTAATGAAATAAAACTGGCCGAAATTGAGGTTAACCCGTTTCAGCCCCGTACCGATTTTGATGAGCAGGCACTGGCCGAGCTTTCAGAATCGATCAAACTGCAGGGTTTAATTCAGCCGATAACGCTCAGGAAAATTGGGGCGCATAAATATCAGCTGATATCAGGCGAGCGTCGTTTTCGGGCGTCAAAGCTGGCTGGTTTAACCCAGATCCCGGCTTATGTGCGCACTGCCAATGATCAGCAAATGCTGGAGATGGCACTCATTGAAAACATTCAACGCGAAAACCTGAATGCCATTGAAGTTGCCCTGAGTTTTCAGCGCATGATTGAGGAATGTAACCTGAAGCAGGAAGAACTGGGCGACAGAGTGAGCAAAAACCGCTCAACGGTGACCAACTACCTTCGCCTGTTAAGGTTGCCGCCGGTTATCCAGGCCTCTATTCGTGATGGCGAGCTTTCCATGGGGCATGCCAAAGCTATTTTAACGCTAACCGATCCTGCCAAACAATTATTTATACATCAGCATATTATAAAGGAAGGTTTATCCGTTCGTAAGGTTGAAGAACTGGTAAGAGAGATGCAAAAGTCGCCGGTAAAAAAAGAAGGCAAACAGCCCGAGCCGGTATCGTATCAGTTGCAGAAGATCCAGGATGACCTGGCTTCAAAATTTAGTACAAGGGTAAAACTGAAAGTTGGCAGCCGCGGAAGCGGTGTTATCGAGATCCCTTTCCTTTCGGAAGATGACCTTGGCCGCATCCTTGAAATGCTTGATTGGTAATTGTTAATTTAAAAAATGTATAAATTCCTGTTTTTTTTAGTTGTATCCGCTTTTTTTATTTCTGCCACGCAAGGTCAGGTAATTGATAGTACGGGGAGTAAAAAAAGTGATACGCTGAAAGTAAAGCATCCTGTTAAAACCCCGTCGGGCTCATTTGCTCCAAAGATTGATCCTGCCAAAGAAAAGATCTATCATCCCGATAGTACCCACATCCCGCATAAAGCAGTAATGCATTCATTGATGATACCTGGTTGGGGCCAGGTTTACAACCACAGATGGTGGAAAGTGCCGTTAATTTATGGAGGTTTAGGTTTGCTAACCTCGGCCATTATATATAACCAGCATTATTACAAGGAATATTTAACATTATCAAGATACCGCCAGGGTACTCCTCCTAATCCCGGCGACCCTTATTATACAGAATATAACCTTTATAAAGACGTGCCCGATGCCAACCTGAGCGATGCCCGTGAAAATTCAAGGCGTAACCGTGATTTGAGCATACTGGGCTTTTTAGCTGTATGGGGCATCCAGGCTATTGATGCTTATATCGATGCCAAGTTCATCCACTCATACACGGTGGATAATAATTTGTCGTTCAAAGTAGCTCCGGGTATAATTAATCAGCCGGTTTATGCGCAGGGTGCTAATAATGCTTATATTCCGGGTATAAAAGTTACCTTTACGTTTTAATAAGGAAAACTATAATACCTGAAATGAAGATAGCGTTACTTGGCTACGGAAAAATGGGCAAAATCATCGAAAAGATAGCCCTTAGCCGCAAGCATGAAATTGTACTTACCATTGATCATGAAACCCTTCATGACCTTACAACCGAAAACCTGCAAAAAGCAGATGTGGTAATTGAATTTACTACCCCGGCATCCGTATTATCAAATATCGAGCATTGCTTTAATGCCAATGTGCCGGTTGTTATTGGTACTACAGGCTGGTACGAGAAATTACCGGAAGTAAAACAGCAATGTATTGAGGGCAATAAATCATTATTGTGGGCTTCAAACTTTAGCGTTGGCGTTAACGTGTTTTTTTACGTGAATAAGCTGCTGGCTAAAGTCATGAACAAGTACCCTTATTACGAAGTACAGGTTGAAGAGATCCACCATACCCAAAAAATGGATTCGCCAAGCGGTACGGCAATAACCATCGCCGAAGGCATCATTAACAACACCGATACCAAAAATGAGTGGATTAATGTATTAACTACCGACGACAGCGATGACGATGCGAATGTTGCTCCTAACCAATTACTTATAGAATCATTAAGAATAGACAGCGTGCCGGGTACACACACTGTTATTTATGATTCGGAAGTGGATAGCATCGAATTTAAGCATACTGCCCATAACCGTAATGGGTTTGCTTTAGGCGCCGTACTGGCTGCCGAGTGGCTGCACGATAAAAAGGGTTTTTACTCTGTTGAAGCCATGTTTGATTTTAACAGCTAATAGCTTTTTAATATAAATGGCAATAGCGGGCTATATAGGGTTTTATATCATTACAGGCCCGCTATTGATTTTAATACTGGCCGGATACTGGAAACTTTTTGAAAAAGCTGGTCGCCGGGGGTGGGAAGCACTGATCCCGGTTTACCATCTTTACATTATGCTCAAGTTAAGCCAACGGCCGTTGTGGCTCCTTTTGCTGCTTTTAATACCGGGCGTAAACTTTATTATAAGTATCGGCATCCTCATTGATTTTATTAAATCGTTTGGAAAGGTGGGCATAGGGCAAATCACCATGTCGGTGCTGTTGCCGTTTATTTTTATCCCCAAATGGGGCTTTGATAAAAACACCCGTTATGTTGGCCCGTCGGCAAGTGACGATTTCAGGGAAAAATACCGTGACCTTGATAAATCCTACCTGCGGGAATGGACGGAAGCTATCCTTTTCGCTATAATAGCGGCAACAGTTATTCGCGGGCTTTTCCTCGAGGCTTTCACCATCCCTTCGTCATCTATGGAGAGCTCACTAATGGTAGGCGATTTTTTATTTGTGAGCAAGATCAATTACGGTGCACGCCTGCCCATGACCCCCATAGCATTTCCCTTTGCACACCACACTATGCCGCTTACCGGTACCAAAGCCTATTGGGATGGTATTAAGCTGCCCTACTATCGATTGCCGGGTTTCAGCGAAGTAAAAAAGGGTGATGCGGTAGTGTTTAACTATCCAATGGATGCCGATTCGCCGTTTTACCGCCCTGTAGATAAGCAGGAAAATTATATTAAACGGTGCCAGGGTACGCCCGGCGATACCATAAAGCTGGAGTACGGTCAGGTGTACGTAAATAATCATTTGATAGCCGACCCGCCCAACGCAGAAATGGAATACCGGGTGCGTACAAATGGTTCGGGAGGAGGGTTTGATCCTCATATGCGGTATGATCTTCACCTGGAAGATATTCAGCAATTTACCCGGGTTGATTTTACAGTAAACACAACGGCAGGGTCGGCTGAAAAACTAAAAACATATCCCTATATCAAGACGGTAAAACCCGACATTAAATTAAGAGGAGTGTACGATCATGAGGTTTTTCCGCATGATCCGCGCTTTAGGTGGAACGAGGATAACCTGGGGCCAATTATTATTCCGCGAAGAGGCTGGACAGTTAAACTGGACAGTATCACCATGCCTTTTTACCGCCGGGCCATTGAGGTGTATGAAAATAATAAGGTGCAGGTTAAAGGGAACACGGTTTTTATTAATGGGAGAAAGGCCGATAGTTATACCTTTAAAATGGATTATTATTGGATGATGGGCGATAACCGGCATAACTCTGAAGATTCGCGTTTTTGGGGTTTTGTGCCCGAAGACCATATTGTAGGTAAAGCCGTATTGGTATGGATGAGCTGGGATGCCAATTCGCCTTCATTTTGTAAAATAAGATGGGACAGGGTATTTAGAAGGATTAATTAGAGAGATATGCAGATGTGTAAATTCCGGATGTGCAGATGAGGGTGGATGTGCGGATTTCAGATGTGCAGATGAATGGTTTGATTGACATCTTTAATTATTATTGAAGAGCGTAACATATAACGTGTAACATATATCTTATACATAAAATATAAACATTAAAAAATCTGCACATTTGCACATCTGAAATTTGCACATTCGATACATCATATGAACTGGAAATTCTGGAAAAAGAAAGATTCAACTAAAGTAAAAAAGAAAAAAAGTACGCTTCGTGAATGGGGCGATGCTATCATATTTGCAGTAATAGCGGCTACCCTCATCCGTACGCTGTTTATCGAGGCTTACGTTATCCCCAGCGGCTCGATGGAAAACTCACTTTTAATTGGCGACTACCTGTTTGTAAGCAAGGTTAATTATGGCGCAAGGATGCCCATAACCCCTGTTTCATTTCCTTTTATGCACCACACTACCCCTTTTGGTACCAAAGCCTATTGGGATGGCATAAAATTGCCGTATTACCGTTTGCCGGGTTTGAGTGATATAAAAAAGCAGGATATCGTGGTTTTTAACGCGCCGATTGAGGCCGATTCTCCTTATTTCAGGCCGGTGGATAAACGTGAAAATATTATTAAACGATGCCAGGGTACTCCCGGGGATACCTTAAGCGTAGTTAACGCGCAGGTTTATATTAACGGCAAGGCCGCTCCAAATCCGGAAAGGGGAAAGGAAGGTTATTTTGTTGAAACCAACGGGCAGGAATTTAATCCGGCTATTTTGAACGAACTTAAGATAGAGATCAGGGGCTATACCGGCAACCGTTATGAAATGATGATGGGCAAGGAATCGGCGGCTACTTTGAAAACTTATTCAAATGTAAAATCAATTGTGCCGGCCTTAACGCTTAAGGGTACCAGTGACCCGCTGAACCCGGTTTATCCTGCCAAGTACCCGCGTTATAAGATCACGCCTAACTTCCCCGACTTTAAATGGAATGTAGATAATTACGGCCCCATCATCATCCCTAAAAAAGGGTGGACAGTTAAGCTCGATAGCTTGACTTTCCCCGTTTACGGCCGCGCTATTGAAACTTATGAAAACAACAAAGTAAATGTTGCTGGCAAGGATATCATAATTAACGGAAAAAAAGCCGATACTTATACGTTTAAGCTTAACTACTATTTTATGATGGGCGATAACCGCCACAATTCGGAAGATTCGCGCTTTTGGGGTTTTGTTCCCGAAGATCACGTAGTAGGAAAAGCTTTATTTACTTGGATGAGTATTGACAGTACAGCCAGCTTCTTTAATAAGATAAGGTGGAACAGGTTGTTCAGGGGTATACATTAATTGAAAATATAAAAACACCAAAGTGAACGTTGTAGGATTTGTAATAACATTTATTGTTTTAATCATATTGCCTTATGTAGGCTTATGGAAATTATTCGAAAAAGCCGGCCGCCCGGGTTGGGAAGCTATAATCCCGGTATACAATTTATTTATTATGATTAAGCTGAGCGGCAGGCCGGGCTGGTGGTTTATATTATTGCTCATACCGGGTTTGGGTTTTCTTGTTGCTTTGGGTATAACTATCGATTTTATTAAATCATACGGTAAGTTTACGTTTGCTGAGCATTGCGCCGGTGTTGTGCTGCAGTTCATTTATTTCCCAAAATGGGGTTTTGATAAGGATACCAAATACTTAGGGCAGTCGGCAAGCCCGGAATTCAGGGAGAAGTACAAGTTGGCACTTAAGAAAACCCAGGCACGTGAGTGGGCCGATGCCATTATTTTTGCGGTGATCGCCGCAACGCTGATCCGTACGCTGTTTATCGAGGCTTACGTGATCCCCAGTGCTTCCATGGAGAGTTCATTGCTTATTGGCGATTACCTGTTTGTAAGCAAAGTTAACTATGGAGCGCGTTTACCCATGACGCCTGTTGCATTCCCTTTCGCACACCATACCATGCCGCTTATCAATACCAAAGCCTATTGGGATGGTATCGAACTGCCGTACTATCGTCTGCCGGGTTTAAGTGATATTAAAAAAGGTGATGTGGTAGTGTTCAATTATCCTATGGATGCCGATTCGCCTTATTTCAGGCCGGTTGATAAACGCGAAAACTATATCAAACGCTGCCAGGGTACCCCGGGCGATACGCTGAGTGTAGTTAAGGCCCAGGTATTTATAAATGGGAAAGCTGCTGTTACACCACCAAAAGGCGAGATTACTTATGATGTTAAAACAGATGGGAATGAGCTTAACCCGCAGATAGCTACAGATTTGCATTTGTCGGATATTTCATCAGTAAATAATACTGAGTTTATTACCAATACCACCGAGGAATCGGCAAAGGCACTGAGGGGATATTCAAACATCAAGTCAGTTACTCCGCGGTTAACTCCGCCGGGGGCGTCTGATCCGATGAACCCGGTTTACCCTGCCATTTTCTCCAACTACAAAATAGGAGCTAACACTCCCGACTATAAATGGAATGTAGACAACTTCGGGCCTGTCATTGTACCTAAAAAGGGCTGGACAGTAAAGCTGGATAGTTTAACCTTCCCGATCTACGGTCGTGCGATAGCCATATATGAAGGCAACAAGGTTGAAGTGAGCGGTAAAGACATCCTGATCAATGGCAAAAAAGCTGATAGCTATACCTTTAAACTCAACTACTATTTTATGATGGGCGATAACCGTCATAATTCGGAAGATTCACGTTTCTGGGGCTTTGTTCCTGAAGATCATATTGTGGGTAAAGCACTGTTCATTTGGATGAGTGTTGATGACAATGCATCGTTCATCCACAAGATCCGCTGGAGCAGGCTGTTTAATCTGATCCATTAGCCCCCTAATCCCCTGAAGGGGAACTAATAAAGTGAAAAGCCTGTTTTGCTTAGCAAAACAGGCTTTTCACTTTATTAAAATCACTGCCGCGGGCTTTCAGCCCGTGGTTTAGTATGGTTTCAGCTTTCAGCTGAAGCTCCGTAAGCTGAAAGCTTACTTGGTGATTACCACGGGTTGCGCTGCGCTAAACCCGCGGTAGCGGGCTAATATTGAACCTTTCCGCCAGTTTATTCAAATCTTCAACAACGGCATCAACTAATGGTATGCCGTTGGCTATCCTGTCAGCTTCTGCTTCCAGTTCGGGCTCACCAGGAATAATTACTTTTTGATCAGGATCAACCGTAGCTGATGATTTAAACCGTTCTATCCAGTTATCTAAATGATCTTTAAACTCATCTATCGGCCGAAAGCCATCAACGCGCATTGCACCTAAAAAATGCCCTATACCCGCGCCAACGGGATCATTCGGCGGATCAAGAAAAGCTACAAAGGGCGGTACCCAGGGGCCGTAATTAGCGCCTGATAATACTGCGGATAAAATATCAACGGTAGCACTCAAACCAAAACCTTTATGACTGCCATGGTCGCGGTCGCTGCCGAGGGGGAGGAGAGAGCCGCCGGTTTTAAGAGCGTGAGGATCGGTAGTATAGTTGCCTTCTTTATCCTGGATCCAGCCTTCAGGAACCTGTTTGCCTAAACGCTGGGCTATTTCCAGTTTTCCATTGGCTGCTGCTGAAGTTGCCATATCAACAATTACCGGGGGATATTTTCCTGCCGGAAAAGCATAACACATAGGGTTAGTACCCAAAAGCCGTTCACTGGAAAACGTAGGCGCAACCAGCGGACTGGCATTGGTCATGGCAAAACCTATCATATCTCTTTCCACTGCCATTAATGCGTGATACCCGGCAATACCAAAATGGTTGGAGTTACGTACTGATACCCAACCCGAGCCGTATAGCTCAGCTTTTTTAATGGCTACTTCCATGGCAAACGGAGCTACTACTAAACCAAGCCCTGCATCGCCATCTACCGTGGCTGTTGTTGGCGTTTCATGCACTATCCGGATGTTGGGCGTAGGATTAATGCGTTTCTTCTCCCACAGGCGTACATAACCGCTCAGACGGGCTACGCCATGCGAGTCGATACCACGGAGATCGGATTTAAGCAATACGTCGGCTGCTAAAACCGCATGTTCATGGCTGCAGCCAATAGCTTTGAATATATTTTCGGTAAATGTGCGTAGGGTGGATGGCGATATCAGCATACGGCAAAGATAACCGTTGGTTTTTAAAATGATTATGTTGATTTCGCTGATGAGGAACCTTGATATAACTGATTTGAGGATTGCCTGATATTAATTTACTGGCGGTAATATTCTGATGTTAAATTTGCGTTAGGGATAGAAGCGGATACCGGCTAAGTGGCTAAGGCCCTGTGTAGTATGAGCGGATAGCCCGGGCCGAAGGTAACGCCATAATTAGTAAAAAAACCTTTTGAGTTAGGCACAAGTGAGCCATATCCCACAGGCAGCCACACAACACTTGCGCCAAAAGAGAGAGATAAGACGAACTTCTGCTAATCTCCAATCACCAACCTCTAATCTCTACCCTCAAGCCATCGCAAACTCGGGTTTTACCTCGCTTAGGTGTTTGTTGTACCAGTTGGTGCTGTTATAGCGGGAGTTTATTTCGTAGATCCCGGGTTTTAGTTTCAGCAGGTTAAGGATATCCTGGCATGAAAAACGGTTACAAACCGGGTAAAGCTCTTTAAATACACGCTCGATGAAATAAAAATCCTCGGGGTGGTCAAGCGCGAAACGGTGCGACATGGAGTAGTCCAGTCCGGTTTCCCAGGTCACGTTGCCGATGTTAAAAATAAGCGAATTTTCATAGATATATGGCGAGGTATGCTCCAGATCATGAGGGCGACCGGCATTTTCCCAGGCTTGTTTGAGGCAGGCCATGGTCATTACCTCTACATCGTTACCGTCGGGATAAGTAGCCGGGTACAGGTTGCTCACATAATCAAACTTTTGCCGGTTGCTGAAAAAGTATTCGAGCACCTTATCAATGATCCGCGGATCGATTAGTGGGCAGTCGGCCGGAATTTTGACAACCACATCGGCATTGAATAATTTTGCTGCCTGGTAATGCCTGTCAAGCAGGTTGCCAAGGCTGCCCCGGTAACATTGAACGTTAAGATTTTCGGCCTCCTGTGCAATAACATCATCTTCGGCACCTTCGGAGGTGGCAATGATAATGCTGGCCTGGTGTTGGATCATATCCAACCGCTCAACCATACGGGCCAATAAACTTTTACCCAATATAGGCAGCATTACTTTGCCATATAAACGACTTGATGCCATGCGGGCCGGCACAATGATCACTACACGCTCATCCATCTTTTCCGGAAATTTGAGGTTTATCAAAAAAACATTAACAGGTTAAATGTATAATGACAAGGTTTAAATATGGCGAAGTTTATATTATGAAATTGTTAACCTGTAGGTTGATCTGCAAAAAATAAAACCCGGCACAATGGCCGGGCCTTACAACACAGGTATAGGTTATTTAATAATAGTAAACGTTGGTTTGAATATCTGCACTTAGTTTTTTATCGTCGGTAGCTGCTTTAATTCCCTGCAGCCACACGGTATATACAGAACCAGCCCGAAGGTTAACATTAGTAAGGCTGGCTAACACGGTAGTAGTACCTTTTTGACGGATGTTAAGCGTATAAGTAACATTGCCTTTAATAGTCACAAAATCAGATACTTGTTTGTAAGCTTTGTTTGATGCCAGAACCGAATCTTTTGAAGTAATCAGGTCAACCGTACCGGCATCGGCGCTGAGGTTTGCCAAACGGATACTGGCCATCCCGGCGGCCGGCTGAACGATAGAATCGGCAACGAAAATTACATCGCGTTTGCCTGCGGTGTTGGCAAGGTATACCGAGTAAAGTTTTTTAGCTACGAGGGTGATGGTATCGTCTGCAACTTTTTGCTTGGTGCCCGAAACATAAAAGGTCGCTGTTCTTTTACCGGGATAAGCATTAATATAATCTATACCATGACCGTAACGAATTGGAAAATTGTTCGCCCTGTTGGGCTCAAGATAAAAATCAACCGGATCAGAATCGGGTGAGGCATTGATGACTGAAACAAGTGCCACCGGCGGCTGAACGTAGTTGTTGTGATCTTTTAAACACGAGCTGAGTGTTGCTGCCAGCAAACACACCATCCCGATCATGCCTGCCCGCCTTGTTAATTTTTGCTGAACTGTTTTCATAAAATAAAATATTGGTAGTAAACTGATATTTTAACTTTACGTAACCAGCAGGCATTACGCTACTTTGGATTAAAAATTTTAACCCCGGTGTGATTAGCATAAATACGTTTGTGTTTTTGTTTTAGTATAATGTTTTACATAAAAGCTAAAAGCACAATGCGTAAGGCTTAAAGCGTAGTCGATAATTATTTAACTATTGACTGTTTGTTATAAAAGAGGTTGTTAAGTATAGTTTTATCTATAGCGCTTACTTTTCCAGTTGTTCATCAATCAGGTGCTGTAGTTCATCCTTGAATTTGTCATCAAGCTTGATGTTTTCGGCAACAGGCTCATGGAACATGATTTTGATGATGCGGTTTATTGCTGCGCTTTGCTGCTGGTAAACCCTGCAAACCTGGCAGCCCGCCAGATGGATCTTTAATTCCAGTTTTTCGCGGAGGGTGATCTTTCCTATATCTTGCTTCTCCATCAAATAAGTAGCTTTTTTGCAGTTATAGGCTATTTTAGTTAATTCGTCCATATCCGATATTTTAAATCCAGTTTTTTTGAAGGCATTCTCTCAGGCTCAGTTTGGCGCGGTGGATGATTACCCAAAAGTTAGAGGGTGTAATCCGAAGGTCGCTGCAAATGGTGTCGGTAGACTCATCATCGAGATGTTTCATTGTGAAAACCGAGAGCCAGAGCGACGGAAGCTTTTTCAGGCATTTCTGTAGTATCAGCTCAAATTCTTTGCTTTCGAGTAGGTCGGGTTGTTCAATACCAAACTCTGCAGGCCTGTGATCGGGTTTCCAGTTGTGGGCCTCGGGTTCAAAAAAATCGTCTGTTTCATATTCGGCGAATGTTACCGCAGGCTCTTTAACAAAAGGGGATGCTTTTTTGCGGTAAACATCAATAATCTTGTTTTTCAATATGGCGGTAAGCCATGTGCGTTCAGTGCTTTTGCCTTCAAACTTTTGCAAGCGCTCCAGGGCGGCCAAAAAGGTTTCCTGTACAAGATCGCGGGCTAATTCTTCGTCGTTAATGCGGGTAAGGGTATACTTGTAAAGATAGTCGGCATGGCGCGTTACCCAGGCGCGGGGCTCGGTGCTGTTATCAAGGTTAAGATTGGTGCTGTTTTGGCTTTGCATAAATCAATGTGGTGGTAATGGTTTGTGTAAAAGTTTATAGCCCATATTGTATTACTGTTTTGATTTGTGCATTAGTCGGGCAGGGGAGGGAATCCTTACAAGTTTTTTTATATTTTTCTGAACCAGGGCTTAATGAAAGGAGATGTTTGTAAGATTTGTTAATATCTAATATTCCGGTTCAAACTAAATGCAGACAAATAAATGACAGAATAATCGGCTATCGACTGTAAGGTTCTTCGTATATCTACGACAAAGGGGGGATGAAAAAGATAAATCTGTTTATTATACCATTGATATTATTGGCCTTGAGTGCCTGCAGTCAAAGTACTCCGCATGCCGATAAAACCGTTGATACCAAAACATATCCGCAAGCTAAGCCGGCCAGCTACTGGAAACAGGTATTAACGCCCGAAGCTTATGAGATCCTGGTAAATAAAGGCACGGAACAACCCTATCATAACCCTTATTGGAATAACCACGAAAAAGGGATATATGTAAGTGCAGCTACCGGTAAGCCATTATTTAGTTCGGATTCAAAATTTGAATCGGGCACAGGCTGGCCAAGTTTTTTTAAACCTATCGATCCAAAAGCGATTAAAATTGTTAAAGATACATCGTACGGAATGGTGCGTGAAGAGGTTGTTGAAGCCAGCACAGGTTTACATCTTGGCCACGTTTTTAATGATGGTCCGGCACCTACCGGTAAACGTTATTGTATGGATTCATACGCTTTCAAGTTTGTTCCGGCTAAATAATAAACCATTAAATTAAAAAGATCATGTTAATGAAAAAATTGAATGTATGCCTGCTTGGCCTGCTGATATTGGTTGGCTGCGCCGATGCGCAAACCGGCGGAAACGGTTTTGCAAGCCTGCCTGCCCCAAAGGCGGACGAAAAGGTTGCTACTTTTGCGGGTGGTTGTTTCTGGAGCCTTTCGGAAGGTTTGTACGAGCTGAAGGGCGTTAATAAGGTAGTAGCAGGATACTCGGGCGGCACAACTAAAAATCCAACATACGAGGATGTATGCGGCAAAAATACCGGCCATGCCGAATCAGTACAGGTATACTACAACCCTGCTGAAATAAGCTATGCTGCTTTGGCCGAGGCTTTCTTTTATGCCCATGACCCAACTACTGTTGACAGGCAGGGCCCGGATGTGGGCGACGACTACCGCTCAGTAGCCTTTTACCGGACACCGGAAGAAAAGAAAACTTTAGAAAGTGTAATAGCTAAAGTTAATACTACACATCACTACAGTAGCCTTATTGTTACACAGGTAGTTCCGTTTAAAGTATTATATCCTGCCGAAAATTATCACCAGGGATATTACAGGCAGCATATGAATAACCCATATATCACCCATGTTTCGGTACCTAAGGTAATGAAGCTGCGTAAGGCCATGAATAGCTTGTTGAAACCCGAGTTTCAGCATAAGGATCAGAATTAAGTATGAATGTTGTATTTGACTGTTCGGTTGTCTCTACACCACGTTATTGCGAGTAATCATCAGGAAGGTCTTTTCATCCGCCGGTTGTTTAAGAATAAAGCATTGGCCACCAGCAAAAAAAAGGCGAAAAGTAACAAAACATTTCGCCTTTTCCCTATCTATTGATTACAGATCGTTTTTAATTTTTGATTATAATCAGGATTTAGCGGTTCATTGGTTTGAGCCAGGCGCTGCGAACCCACATTGGCCGGACAGGCAATGCCATTAGGCCCGTCGTAAACCAAACCGGGTTTTGTGCTGAGAAGTTCTTTCGGCACGTAGATCTGTACAGTGGTTTTTGAATAGCTATGCGGATAAAACCGGATGTAATATCCATCAGGGTGTAATGACCATATGCCTGACGGTACCGCCGGATCAGGCGCCGGAGCCAAACCTGCTAACATGGCATACTTTTCCATCTCTTCGTAAGATGAATTACCAGAGGCTGCTAATCGGCGGATATTGTTTTCAGCCTCAAAAACACTTTGAACCGCAGGCGGCAATTGGCTTTTGGCTTTATCCATTACACTGGCGGGCAATACACCCAGCGCACCGCCTTCCAGCATTAACAGTTCATTAGCTGATAGCAGCCTGGTCGCGGTAAGCTTAATATCAGACCCCATATCAACAAACCTGGTGCGTGCAATAATCGACCATAATAATATCTGGATGCTATGCTGGTCAACCTCGGGATGAGTTTCAGCATGTTTTAATATCAGTATCACCACATCGCGCTTTGGCCCCAGCACCGGGGCAAGCATATACCCGTCGCCTGTACTGGGGCCACGGGTACCAGCATGAAGACAATAGCTTTTGCTGGTCATTTCATAAAAACCGGCGCAAAGCTTAAAGCCGCCCCCGGGTGCTTTTGGCAAAAGATATAAAGGCTCGGCCATCTGCCCTTCCATAAACGATGGTGGTTTGGAGCCTGTCTTGTTAACGTCATTAAAACTGGTGGTAATGGCCTGCGGCTGTTTCAGCAATTTATTAAGGCTGCCGCCCGATACCATATCGGCTCCTTTATCCAATATGGCTTTCCCAAAACCGCCAAACTGGGCTTGTACAGCAGTGCTGCAAAATAGGCAGATACCCAGACAAATGATAAGATGTTTTTTGAAGTTTTTCAAAGATAATAGGTATATTAGTGTCGGGAGCAGGAGTTTTTTATGTTTCATATAGATATAGTGTTTAAGTTTCAATTGCAAGAAACAAAAAATACTATAAACTGTTTGTTGAATTTATTCACAATTGTTATACAATAGTTAAAATATTTTATTAATGGAGGCAAAACGGAACGTCTTTAATTAAAGGCGTTCCGTTTTGCTGTTTATTTCAGTTCAAGTTCCATTTGGATATTGGCGCGTTCATAGGGCGAAGGCCTGCCTGCTACCTTTACAAAGCCCAGTTTATGATACAGGCTGATGGCCGGTTTTAAAATGGTATTGCTCTCCAGGTATAGTTTATGGGCACCAAGCGATTTTGCCTTTTCAATAATGGCCTGCCCCAATAAGAAGCCTATGTTTTTTCCCTGCGCTTTTGGTGATACCGCCATTTTAGCAAGCTCGTAATCATAATCGGGATCGTTCATTTTCAATAAGGCACATACACCAACAGGTTCGTTATTGTAAAGTGCAACCAGTATGTGGCCACCATTGTTAATGATGTAACTATCGGCATTATCAAGGGCCTTATAATCGGCCTCTTCCATTACAAAGTATTTGGAGATCCATTCTTCATTCAATGCTTTAAAAGCCTGCGCATATTGAGGTTCATAAGGCACTATCTGCACTTTATTGCTCTCCCTTATCTTTTGATGTTCCTTTACTCTGCGAAGCAGGGTTTTTTGCTCCAGGAGATATTCCCATTCTTCAATGGCTTTCCATAAATCGTGATTTGCCTGGGCCAAAAGTTCTTCAACAGCGCTGGTAACATCGGTATACTGGTCCCGGATTTTTACGCCCGCTTCGCGCCCTTTTGCCGACAGGCTCACCATATTACGCCGGCCATCGGCTTTGTCTTTTTTCTCGGTAACAAAACCGCTCTTTACCATTTCCGCGATGATCTTGCTTACAGAGGGGTGGGAGTGGCCAATCTCCCTGGCGATTGAGGTAATTGTAAATTCACTACCATCCTGCAATACATAAAAAACCGGGAACCATTTAGGCTGAAAATCGATATCATATAATTTGTAGATCCGCGCAGCATCTTCAACCATGGTTTCGGTAAGCATCCTTAACCTGCTGCCTATCGCCATTTTGCCCGCTTTATTGAAAAATTCCATATAATTAGTAACTAATTATGTAACTGATTACGTAAATATATGATCACATTTTAAAAATCACAATAGTAAACTATAGATTAGTGTCATCAGCAATTCATAAAACCTATAAAAAAGCAAAAGCCGGACTCCGAAGCCCGGCTTTGAATTATAAAAGTTTTAAATATTATACTATTGCTTTACCCATTAACGGATCGCTGAAGCTTGATCTGCCTGTTTCCACCCGGCCGGAAAATCGTTTTGCAAAGCTGTCAAACCCATCAACCTTTGTGCTGAAATCATACCAGCCATGGGTTTTACTTAAATTTAAAGCAATTGTTGTGCTGGCACCTGCTTTTACAGCAACTTTGTGATCGCCGGTTTTATAGCCATGGTCCGTTACTTCAATGGTTTGGGCTTTATTGGTATGGTTGATCAATTTCAATGTAACGTTGCCTGTTAATTTCCCTGCAACCTGTTCATATTCACAAACAATATCAACTAACGGATCGGCGGCGTTGCCTTTATACTCGCGGAAAAAGCCGTTAGGGCCATAGGTGCGTAAATGGTATTCGCTGTTTTCAAACTCATGTAAAGGCCAAACATCCGCCAGTGTATCACCGGCTTTAACGGTATAGGTCCAGGTGCGCAGGTCTTCCATTTTTTGCGGATCGTTCATGGTGGCATATTTGCCGGGAGCGTATACGTTAAATGGTGAACCTAATGCTTTTGCGCCAAAGGCTTTGTTACTCGCAGTAAATTTAATCTCAAACGATTTTTTATCTGCACTCAGTTTGCCATCTGCATAAAGCTGGTAAGGCAATGCGGATGATGGCTTAATCCCTTTCTCTTGCTGGGGCATGTGCGGTGATGAATGTGGATCTTTATTGATCTGCGCAATTTCATCGGCAGTAAGCAGCTTATAGTCCGAAGGAAGTTTTTTGAATTGAGCTTTGTGGATGCTTTCTAAAAATGCTTCCCTTGCAACAAATTCGGGATTTTCGATCTTCTCGCCGTTGTACGGACGAAAAACGCTTGAAAGATCACCGCAAACCGTACGGCGCCATTCGCTGATATTTGGCTCGGTTACTTTTTTACCGGTTTTGTGGCTTAAAAAGTTCTCTAAAAATTGCAATGTCGAGGTATGGTCAAACACTTCGGAATTTACCCAGCCGCCGCGGCTCCATGGTGAAGCAATTACCAACGGCACACGGAAACCTAAACCGATCGGGCTTTCCCGATCAAATACTTCGGGGAAATTATTGCGTGCTTTTTCCTGTTCTAATGTAACGAATTCAACGCTTGGGTCGATACCTGCTGATACCTTGCCGGTCCCCGGTTTATGCGGATTAGGCGCGGTGAAAGGAGGGACGTGGTCAAAGTAACCATCATTTTCATCATAAGCTAAAATGAAAACAGTCTTTTTCCACACTTCGGGATTTTGGGTAAGGATGTCCAGCACCTCAGATACGTACCATGCACCGTACCAGGCCGAACTTGGGTGATCAGAAAAATGCTCAGGGGCCGACAGCCAGCTTACGGTTGGTAATTGACCTCCTTTTACATCGGCACGGAACTGGTGTAATACATCTCCTTTAGGTACTAAAACTTCGCGTTCGGTGCCATCATCATTATATTTCAGCGGACTTAAAGTACGGTAATGCGGATCATTGGTATTGGTTACAAAACCTTTCTGGTGAAGGTTTTTTTCGCGCTGCGACAGGCTTGCAAACTTGTTAGGATCGAGGCTTGCCATGTCCTTTTTGGTATTCTCCAGGTCACGCTGTTTTTGTTTAAGCTGCTTTTGTAAATGATCTATATGTGCATCGCCGGCAGGCAAAGCAGCAATTTGTTTTTCAAGGGCAGTTATCTCATCAGGTAAAGCTGTTGATCTTTTTTGCAAATGGGCGATGTGCTTATCGTAAAGTTTAATGTTGTACTGGCCAAAAAATTCCAGCGGGTTATCCTGGAAGTTTGATAACCATGGATCTTCTTCACCCTGTAAACCGGTATCAATGGCAATTTCGTTTTGGTAATGTTTCCACGATATGTTATGGTCTTCCAGGCGCTCGGGGAAGGTAGCCCAGTTTAGGGTACCGTAATCCATATCATCGTTCCAAACGTGCGCAAGGGAATTTTCATGTTGCTCGGCACGGATGGTTCCGCTCCAGAAATATAGCCTGTTTGGATTTGTACCTGTCAGGGATGAGCAAAAGTTCTGATCGCAAACGGTAAAGGCATCGGCCAGGGCATAGTAAAACGGGATATCTTCGCGGTTATGGAAGCCCATAGTTAAAGGCATGTTGGAGTATTCCTTAATGCCGTTACGTTTAACGTTAAGCCATTGGTCAAACTTGCCATCGTTACGGGCATTAACCTGGTTGCTCCATGAATGCGGAAGCGAGCTCATCCAGGTTGCTTTGGTGTTCTTGATGTCAAGGTGGAAAGGGGCATAAGTTTCGCCTTTTTTGTTCGATTGCAGCCAAACCTTGTTTTTATTCGGCAAATCAATGGCACGTGGGTCATTATAACCACGTACCCCTTTCAGCATCCCGTAGATATGATCAAACGAGCGATTTTCCTGCATCAGGATCACAATGTGCTCGGCATCCAGGTAAGTACTGCCTGGCGCGGGGTTAATGGCCATTGCTTTTTGAATAGATTCGGGTAAAATGCTGGCGAGGCCGGCCGCCCCGGTTAGCAGGGCTGCTTTTTTAAGAAAATCTCTCCTTGAATCAGACATGTGTATTTCAGTTTAGTTCATGGCCTATGGATGATAGATCATGGTTGATTTTAGTAAGTGGGCAATATCAGGATTTATGCTTGATTTTTTAAAAGTCTATGATCTATGAACCATCAACCATGAACGGCCCCGTCTTTCCGCCTGGCAATCTCCTGCTCACACAAGCCAAATGATAAGGTCATACCATTGCCGCCAAGGCCATTGATTAAAGTTACACCTGGCTCAATATCAACAATAAGCTCGGATGCACCATTAGTCATTTTAGGGTATATGCCGTGCCATGACTGCAGCATTTTCCAGTCCTTAAAATTGGCGAATGTATGTAAGTACTCGATTATTAAATTATTAATAAATTCCTTGTCGAAAGGATCATGAACCAAACCATATTCGTGCGAATCGCCGATGGTAAGTTCGCCGCTGCCATTTTGTGATACCATTACGTGAATACCCCATTTCAGGTGTGTGGCATATTGCTCTTCATAACGCTTGCGCAATACAGGTAAAGAAGCCGCCGCCTGGAACCCAGGGTAATGGATCATGGATAAACCACCGCATAATGAAGGGCCAATGCGCCATTCATCTGGCTGGGTTACCAATCGCATCATTTGGAGCTTGCATTTGGTGATCTGCGTTTGCGCAAAAAGTTCGGGATAAAGTGTTTCAAAATCGGCACCGCTGCATACATAGATCTCGTCGGCTTCCCAGCTTTGGGTGCCTGAACTTACCTTTGGATGTTCAATGCGGCTGATAGCGGTGTTCCAGTGAAATTGGACGCCAAATTTTTCGGCAAGGTGAGCCGCAACCTGCCCGATGGCTACACGCGATTCGATAATCATTTCCTCGCCGCTCCACAGGGCGCCTTTCAATCCATCGGTATTGATGGCAGGCGATTTTGAAACAGCTTCACCGGGAGTTAACACAGCGCAATCACGATGTTGTTTGTTTACGTCGACATATTCCTCAATCACCTGCAGTTCATCATCATGATACGCAAGGTGTAAAGAGCCAACCTCGTTGTGCCAGATCTTGGCTTCGGCACAAACCGTTTTCCAGATGCTTTTTGACAACATGGAGCGTTCAAACATTGGGCCGGTAGCCTGGCCAATAGGCCACACCATACCAAAATTGCGGATGGATGCACCTACGGCGCGTTCATTGCGCTCAAATACGGCTACTTTATAGCCACGAACGGCCAAAGCGCGGGCAGTAGCTAAACCTACTATGCCTGCGCCTATGATTATTGCACTTTTATTTTCGCTCATATATTTTATTATTAGGTCATCGAGTCATTGCGCATTTTTGATTTTGCACTCATGGCTGCGGACTTATTGTCTGAAAATTTATCTGTTGCCTGGTATCTTCTTCGGTATTCAATTTTTTTTTATCGCGGGCAGCGCTTTGTAAAAAGTAAATGAGCGATAAAGATCCACAAACACCACCAACGATGGCTACTATCATAACGCCTTCCTGGAAAAAGGCTCCCCAGCTTATTGACGGACGGCCAAGTTCTTTTACCAGTAAAACACTTACGCTGCCCAGGTATCCCATCGAATCGGCAATGTACATGATAAAACCTACATTGCTTTTATAGTGGAAAGATGCTATCATTCGTTCAAAAAATATGGCATTGTAGGGAACGTAGCCCATGTATAAACCCAGGCCAACACAAGTCATCCATAAGGTTGGGCTTATCATTTTAAAGCTAAACATGATGGTTGATATACCCACCAGCACACAACCGGCAATGATCATTAAATGGATGATACTGAAAGCGCGAAGATTTTTGCGCACCAGGATAAGTAGACTCATCGCTACCAATACTACCAGCGAAATTTTGATATCTGTAGTAGTAAAAATGCTGTTGTCTTTAATGCCAAGACTGGCCCAGATCTCTACCTCAAAATTATCACGTACATCGCGCATAATAGTAAGCAGTACATAAACTATCAGGGTAAGGATAATGCCTGGCAAAAAACGGATAACGAATTGCTTACGCTCGGCAGCGTTCATTGGAGTACGTTCGGAGCGTAAACTTATGTCTTCGGCGGTAGGCGCAGGGATAAGTTCCATACAGCCTACAAAAAATAACAGCGGCAATGCAAATACAGCGCCTGTTAAAAAAGGCATATAATATTCATTTACATGAAAACTGCTGATAAGCGTACGCCCTGTTGTTTTTACAAAGCCCGATGCAAAAATAAGGCTGATAGATAGCACCGATGCCATAAACTCGGTTGAACGGCGACCTTCCAGGTAACCAAAAACCAATCCCCAGATAAGGCCCAGCGGGAAACCGTTGATGAACAGGAACACGATGTTCCAGGGGGCTGGTACAAAGGCAAAGGCAAGCAGGGCGGCCCATGCAATTCCGATAAGGGTTAAAATATATCGGGCGCGGGTTTTGCTGTTTACTTCGGCTATAAATTTAATGCCGTAAAACTTGCTGCTCATATAGCCAATAACCTGCGCTATAACCAGCCAAACTTTATAATCAACATGAAAGTACTCATGACCTGTGAAAGTTGCCGCTGCAAATGCCTTACGGAAAGCATACATGGATGTATACGTTCCAAAAGCTGACACTGCTGCCAAAACTGAAATCAGTGCATAAGGCCATTGGGCTACTTTTGCACGTAAACTTTCAATCAGCCTCATTATACTATTGGTTTATGATCTCAACTACTTGTGCAATATCATCAATAATATAGGTAGGATTATAGGTTTCCAGCTCGGCACGGGTGAAAATGCCAGTGGTTACACCTATGGAGTACCTGCAGCCGGTGTTTTGCCCTTCGCGCACATCAACCTCGGTATCACCTACTTTAGCAACTTCCAGCGGATCAGTTATGCCAGCTTCCTGCATTATTTTCCGGATCATAAAGGGGTGAGGGCGACCAAGTTCCACTTCGTCTGAACCAACAACGTAATCAATCAAGCCTTTCTGGTGCCATTGCAGGCGGTTAACAATGGTATCGGCTATATCGCGCGAGAAGCCGGTGTTGATACCCACTTTAACGCCCTGTTCATGCAGTTTTGCAAATGTTTCCTCTACATTTGGCAGGGGTTCAATACCCGGTTCAAACTGGTAAAAATTAATCATTTGCTGTACAAACTCTTTATGTATGGTTGTTACCAGTTCGTCGGTAATCAATGATTGGTCGGCTTCATGTTCAACAAGCATTTTACGAATGGCCAGGGTTTTCTCATAGCCCATCAAAGGATCTATTTTCTCCAGCTCAACTTCGTAACCTGACTTCTGCATGGCCGCCCTGAAAGCCTTGCTAACTTCATGATCATCTTTAACCGTAGTGCCGGCTATGTCAAATACCACTAATTTTATGCTCATAATAACAAATATAATGTTTAGCAATACTAAACTTTTTTTATTAAAATTAAACTAAATTAGTGTTAAGGTTTGGTTAAAGGGGAGTGGTTGATTTAGTTGATTAGGTGAGTGGTTGGTTTAGATTACCAAAGCGATGATTAAGTAGGTGAGTAGTTGTTTACTTGCAAGCCAGCGAGACGAGTGATGTGCCTGCGCGGTTGAATTTTAATAATTTGCATTTCTGCGTCTGAAAACCATTCACCTAATCAACTAAATCAACCACTCACCAATTACTTCTTCTCTTCAAAAAAATAGATCACCAGCATACTGGCCGTGGTATCGCCCATGTTTTTTGGGGTGTGGGGGATGCGCCCGTCAAAGAGCATGCTATCGCCCTGGTTAAGGGTTATGGTATCGTCATTAAACTGGTAAGCCACCTGCCCGGATAGGATATATTTATATTCAAATGCTTCGGTTTCAACAAGCGGACGAGTTGCATCGGGCTCAAGCTCCAGTATTACAATATCAACAGTACTTTGACTTATTGATTGGGTAAAAATGCGCTGATAATGAAAGCCCTCAGCATGTTCTTTTTCAAAATGATCGTACTCGTGTTTACGCTTTACTAAAACCGGGAAATGGTCGCTTTTTGAACGCATATCTTTAAAAAACTCGTTCAAATCTATCTCCAGTGCTTTAATAATATCTATCAGAACGATAAGGGATGGGATAGTGCGGCTATTTTCAATTTGGGATATCAGGCCTTTACTTACATTGGCCCTTATGGCAAGCTCCTGTACGGTTATGTTTTTTTCCCGGCGGCGTTCTTTTATCCGGTTACTGATCTGTATCAGTATGTCTTCTTCCATTTATAGCGGGTTATTTGGTGCGCAAAGTAATTAATCAGGCTATTTATCCAAAATGATTTTTTTGTTACGCTTTGAACAGCATAGTGTAAATGTTAACGGATATTTATATAATATTGTTGTATTAGTTAAGTTTCAATAAACAACAGGTGAATTTTGAAGTTGCCTATCTTGATAAGATAAGCGGCCCTATTGTATTAAAATTTAATGTTAAATATTGGTTCTGATTAATATATTTCATGAATATTTAATAATTACCTAACCTGTATGCTGTTTATTTGCACCTAAAAATTTTAATAGCATGGCACCATCTCAATATAATCCGAAAGCTGTAGTTGAAGAAGTATTTTCTTTATACGAAAAATTTGGCGACGCCGATTATATCGGGGAGCCTGTTTCCCAACTGGAGCATATGTCGCAGGCAGCTTCACTTGCTGAGGCTGAAGGCTATGACGATGAGGTTGTACTTGCAGCTTTTTTCCATGATATAGGCCATCTTTGTGCCGATGCTGAAGAAGTAGAAAGTATGGATGGCATGGGCAATGTTGACCATGAGCGCCTGGGTGCCGATTACCTGTTGGAGCGTGGGTTTTCTGAAAGAGTTGCCAACCTGGTGCAGGGCCATGTAATTGCCAAAAGATACCTTACCTATAAATACCCCGACTATTATAATCGCCTGTCAGATGCCAGTAAAGCAACCCTCGAATTTCAGGGAGGCGTGATGACTGCGGCCGAAGCTGCAGAATTTGAATTAAACCAGGATGCCGAACTTATCATCAGGCTGCGCTACTGGGACGACATGGCCAAGGAAATGCATGTACCCGTAAATAACCTTAATCATTTAAAAGCTATTGCGCTGGCGCATCTGCAAGTGGTAAATGAATAATACTATATTAAGTTTTTGTGATTAATTTATAATCTGCCTGTTACAAAAATCACCTGCTTAACACAGGGTGAACATCAAGTTAAGTATAGCTTAATACTAAATTGGTTTACTAATAATAAACAAAGTTTAGTCTTGCTGTATGAAAAATTTAACTATTTCACCCTTAAACTTTAGCAGATGAACAAGATTTACCAGAGATTAAAAATCGTAGTAACGGTTTTGTTATTTTGCGTAGCTCCATCTATTTTATTCGGACAAACCAAAATAAGCGGTACTGTTACCGATGACAAACACTTACCGCTCCCTGGCGTAAGTGTAAGAATTAAAGAACAAAATAAAGGCACTGTTACCGATATTGATGGCCGTTATATAATAAACGCCAGCGCAGGTCAAACCCTCGTTTTTTCTTTTATTGGTTATACCTCGCAATCCGTTGTAGTAGGTGATAAACCAATTATAAACGTAAGCCTTACCGGCGATAATAAATCCCTTAATGAGGTTGTTGTAACTGCTCTTGGTATAAAAAAAGAAACCAGGCGAGTGGGCTATGCAATTCAAACAGTGCAAGGCGACGCGTTGACCACAGCTCGTGATCCTAACCCTGTTACAGGTTTAATAGGTAAAGTTGCAGGTGTATCGGTAGGTCCATCGGCCGAGTTATTGGGCAACCCTAACGTATTGATCAGGGGTAACCAGGTATCATTATATGTTGTTGACGGTTTCCCTATTAATACAGATACTTATAACATCAGTCCCGACGATATTGAAACCTATACAGTATTGAAAGGCCCGGCCGCCGCAGCCCTGTATGGCAGCCGCGCACAGTTTGGTGCTATTTTGATCACCACCAAAAATGGAGCTAAAAACAAGAAAGGCTTAACCATTGATATAAACAGCAGCACGGTATTAAACACAGGTTTCCTGGCATTTCCTCGTATACAAAGTTCATTTGGTCCCGGCGAGAACACTTTTTATCAGTTTGTTGACGGTAAAGGTGGTGCTCCAGGTGGTGTAGACGGTGACTACGACGTTTGGGGCCCTTATTTTAACGGCCAGCTGATTCCGCAGTATGACAGCCCTGTTGTTAACGGCGTTCGCCAGGGAACTCCATGGGTAGCCCGCGGTAAAGACAACCTGAAGCGCTTTTTACAAGTTGGTAGCCAAACTAACAACAACGTTTCTATTGGCGCTGTTGGCGATAATTATGTAACCCGTTTCTCAGTTTCGCAGCAACATCAAACAAGCTATATCCCTTCACAATATTTAAATATAGCTAACGCTAACTTTTACGCTTCATTTACCCCAATTCCTAAATTAACCTTTGAGGGTAATGTTGATTTCAACAGGCAGTCAACTGATAATTTCCCCGACGTTCAGTACGGCCCTAACAGTATCATCTATAATATTGCTGTTTGGACAGGTGCTGACTGGAATATCGACGCACCTGATATTAAAGGTATCTGGCAGCCAGGTAAAGTTGGTGTTCAATCGGTATTTGCCGAATATCAACGTTACCATAACCCATACCTGTTAACAAAGGAGTGGACCCGTGGTCATTACAAAAACGACGTTTACGGTTATTTAGGCGCTACTTATAAATTCAACGATAACTTGAATTTGAGGTTGCGTTCACAAATTGATACCTATGACCTGTTACGTACCGAAAAGCTTCCTTTCAGCGCCCACCCTTACGGTCGTGAAGGCAATCAGGGCGACTATCGCGAGGATCGCAGGAACTTATTTGATAACAATACGGAGTTGATCCTGAATTATAACTATACCATCAAGAAATTCTTAAATCTGTCGGGCTTAGTGGGTTCTAACTTACGTCAGATGTCATATAACTCAAGCTGGACATCAACCGATTATTTAAACGTACCTGAAGTTTATGCCTTCAGCAACTCAAAAAACCCTATTCAGGCAACCAGCTTCAACGCTTCTGAAAGAGTATTTAGCATTTATGCTTCATTGGATATGTCATTTGGTAAATATGCCACCTTATCAGGTACTTACCGTCGTGACAGGTCAAGCGCTTTCCAAAACGCCACAACTTACACTTACCCAAGTGCTTCGCTGGCTACAGTGATCTCTGATTATGTTAAAATGCCGGAATTTATTTCATTTTTGAAAGCGCGTGGTTCATATGCTAACGTAAAAGCGGATGCTTCGAGCTCAACCATAGGCCCGGCTCCATTCAGCTCGATCACTGCTTTCGGCGGCAGTACCGGTGCTTCGTTATTTAACAACCCATTGGGTTATGGTTCAACTTATACTTCGCCCTACAACGGACCGGATTACTCTTTAAACACATCATATTCAACCAGCAAACCATATAATAATACAACTGCTGGTTATGCAACCAACTACTTATACATCAATAACATCAAAACATCAACCCGTGTTAACTACGAAGAAGGTTTTGATATCAAATTCCTGCAAAACCGTTTAGGTTTAAGCGCTACAGCCTTTCAATACATCGACGGTCCGCGAATTTTAGCTAACCCAATTTCTACCGCTTCAGGTTACAGTATCCTGTATCTGAACGCTTTGAAAACAAAAAGGTCAGGTTATGAAGGATCTATTGAAGGTACTCCGATCAAAAATCTGGGTGGGTTTACCTGGAACGTGTTGATAAACGTGGCTACAAATAAAGAGGTATACAAAGAATTGCCCGCCGGTCAGAATACTTACAATACCTTCTTTAAAGTTGGCGACCGTACCGATAAATTATACGGATCGGCCTTTGTAAGAACCCCTGATGGCCAGATTATCAACGACGCTGCCGGTAAGCCTTTAGTTAAACCGGTTGCTCAATACCTGGGCAACGAGAACGCTAAATATACCTGGGCTATAGCCAACAAACTACGCTACAAAAACTTTACCATGGGTTTCCAGTTTGACGGTTCGGTTGGTGGTGTAATTATTGATTACATGCACAACAAAACCATGCGTGGTGGTGCAAACATCGAAACGGCTACCGGCGCCCTTGGCGATGCGCGTTACCAGGACTGGAAAAACTTTGGCGTAACCGGCTACAACGGTACTTATGTTGGCCAGGGCGTGGTAGTATCTAACGGTACCGCTATCAACTACGATTCAAAAACAGGTGCGGTGTTGAACTATAGCGCTCTGCAATATGCTCCTAACAAGCAAACTGCATTTGTACAGGACTATGTTAGTAAGTATTATAACGTTGACGAATCAAACCTGATGAGCAAAACCTTCAGCAAACTGCGTGAGGTGAGCTTTGGCTTTGATTTCCCTAAAGCCTGGTTGCAGAAAAGCTTTATACAAAAAATATCTGCATCACTTTATGGCCGTAACTTATTGTACTTCTACGGCGACAAACGCTTTAAAGACGTGGATCTTGATCAATACAACGGTGCCCAGGCACAAACCGTATTGCAATCACCAACAATTCGTAGCTACGGATTTAACCTGAATTTATCATTCTAATTAACAGATGGATATGAAAAAGATATTTTTAATTTACTTATTGCCGTTATTTATGATACTAACGGTAACGGGTTGCAAAAAAAGCTTCCAGGAGTTAACCGTTAACCCCAACGTACCTAACGCTGTACCTGCGTCGTTGCTTTTCAATGGCCTCTTAAACAGCATGGCCGATATGCCCGATGGCTCGGACGAAACTTATTCGCAGTACTACATCAATAACTACGATTATTACGGAAATAACCGGTATGATTTTGGCAGTGGCGACAATTATTACAACGCTTTAAAAAATGTTATGGCCATGGAAGATCAGGCCGTTAAAGGTGGGGCCAAAGCAGTTAACCCATATAGCGCTTTAGGTAAATTTTTCCGGGCTTATTTTTTTAGTAGAATGAGCATGGAAGAAGGAGATATTCCAATGACCCAAGCATTACAGGGTTTAACTAATCTTACCCCTGCTTATGATGCTCAAAAAACAGTAATGACCCAGTCATTAAGCTGGCTGGAGGGCGCCAATGCTGATCTTGCCACGTTAATTGCTTCAGGCGACAATACGCTTGCGGGTGATATCTACCTGAACAATAGCTTAACCGCCTGGCAAAAAGTGGTAAACGCATTCAGGATCAGGTTGCTTGTACAGTTAAGCAAGAAAACTGCTGATATAGACGTTGTAAATCAATTTGCTACCATTTTGGGTAACCCAACAAAATACCCTTTAATGACCAGTGCGGCTGACAACCTGCAATATACCTTTGTTTCGCCAACTAACTATTACCCGCAAACACCTGATAACTTTGGACAGAGCGGGTCGCGTAAAAACACCTCAGCTACTTACATAGGTTTGTTAACAAGCTTAAAAGATCCGCGCGTGTTTGTAACGGCTGAGCCTGCCCGGTACAATGTTGATAACCTGAAAGAAAGTCCAACCGCATTTTCATCATTTATCGGTGCCGATCCGGGCCTGGATTTAGGTGTGATGTATAACAATGCAGGCTTGCAAAAATATTCTTTCCTTAACAGGAAACGTTATTACTCAACTTATACCGGCGAACCTTCTATACAAATAGGTTACCCTGAGCTGATGTTTAACATAGCCGAAGGTATTAACAGAGGTTGGGCTACAGGCAATGCGGAGGATTATTATATCAAAGGAATACAGGCTTCGTTTGCTTTCTACAGTATCCCAACCGGTTCAGGTACTTTCACCGCCTATTTTTACCGCCCTGGTTCAACCAACGTAGCGGCTTTATCTAACTACGATACTTATACCATTAACGTTGATTGGGCTACCTACTATGCACAAACCGGTGTTAAATATACCACCGGTACAACTGGTTTAACTAAGATATTGCAGCAAAAATACCTGGCGTTGTTCCGTCATTCCGGTTTGGAATCATATTTCACATACCGTCGTACCGGCGTGCCAACCTTTACAACCGGGCCTGGTACAGGTAACGGTGGTCGTATAGCAACCCGTTTCCAGTATCCGCAGTCAGAGCGTACTTCAAATGCCGATAATTATAACAAGGCGTTAGTGAGTCAGTATGGCGGTAACGATGATATTAATGGTATCATGTACATACTTAAATAACCTCAGCTTATATGTTTTGATTAATCTGTGTAAAGGCCCCGCTAACCGGGGCCTTTATCATTAAATAAAAAAGCCATGAAAAAAGTTATCTTATTTGTATTATTCGCATTGTCGTTTTCAGCGTTATACGCCCAGCACAAAACGCAAAACGTAGTTATCGTCACTATCGATGGTTTACGCTGGCAGGAAGTTTTTCGTGGCGCCGATTCGGCCATCATCAATTCAAATGATACGCATGATAAGAATGAAGTGCGTAAAAACTTCTGGGCCGATGCCGCAGGCGATCGCCGGAAATTGCTGATGCCTTTCTTTTGGAGTACAGTAGTTGAAAAAGGACAACTGTATGGTAACCGCGATTTGGGCAGCAAGGATGAAGTAGCTAATCCTTATCATTTTTCATACCCGGGATATAACGAAATATTTACAGGTTTCCCGGATAAGCGGATGAATACCAATGATGGGATCTATAACCCTAACATGAACGTGCTTGAGTTTCTGAACAAGCAAAAAGGTTTTGAAAACAAAGTTGCCGCATTTACATCATGGGAGCGCTTTTCGCAGATCCTGAGCCCGAAACGTGCCGGTATTTTAGTTAACGCTGGTTTTATGCCCCTGGATGTTCCTGGCATGAACGATCGCCTGAAACATCTGAATGAGTTGCAGTTGGAAGCGCCACGTTATATCAGTGATTCAACCCGGATAGACTTCCTGACATTTGAGTTTGCCAAAAACTATATGATGCAATACAAGCCGCGTGCATTATATGTATCGTTTGATGAACCGGATGATATGGCTCACGGGGGTAACTATAAATTTTACCTTGATCGTATTAAACAGGAAGATGGTTTTATAAAACAACTTTGGGATTATATCCAGTCAGAACCTGCATATAAAAACAAAACTACCCTGATCATCACCTGCGACCACGGCAGGGGAGATGAACCGATGAAGAAATGGCATGATCACGGATCGGACGTAGTGCATTCAGAGCAAACCTGGTTTGCGGTTATCGGCCCGGATACCCCGGCCTCCGGCGAAATGAAACAAGGTGAAACAACTTATCATAAGCAACTGGCTCAAACCATAGCCAATTTATTGGGCTTTGATTTTAAAGCTGCGGCAGGTCATGAAGTGGGTGATGCTATAGATAGTGTTACAGGTAAAAAATAAAATACGATGCGTTTTCAATTATTAACAATTTTGGGTTTACTATGGCTGCTGCCCGGTGATGGATGGCAGCCCAACCCGGCTCCGGTTTCGAGGCATAAGTTTATAGTCGCTGCACACCGTGGCGATCACGTCATCTATCCGGAAAATACATTAGAGGCGTATAAGGAAGCCATAAAAAATGAGGCCGATTATGTAGAGATAGACTTGCGTACCACTAAAGATGGTGAACTGGTAAGCATGCACGACGGCAGTATTAACCGTATGACCGACGGCAAAGGCCAATTAAAAGATTTTACACTTGCCGAATTGCTGCAGTTAAAGGTAAAAAGCAAAGATACTGCAAGTAAACAGGCATTCCGGATCCCAACCTTTAAGCAGATCCTGCAATTGTGTAAAAACCGGATAGGGATCTATCTTGATTTTAAAGCTGCCGATCCTGAACAGGCTTATCAGATGATCAAGGAATATGGCATGGAAAAGCAGGTATTGGTTTATATCAACAGTGCTAATCAGTTTACAGGCTGGCGCAAAACTGCCCCTAAAATGCCCTTAATGCTGAGCCTTCCGGATAGTGTTAAAAACACTGCCGGTATGAAAAGTTTCATCGAACAGTATCATCCCGATATCCTTGACGGCTCATATAATCAATACACCAATGAGATGATTGCATTGGCCGGCGAATATCATATCCCGGTTTGGCCGGATATCCAAAGTGCCGGTGAAGGGCCTGCAGATTGGAATAAGGCGCTTGCCGCAGGTTTGAAAGGTTTGCAAACTGATCATCCTGCAGCATTGGTGAAATTTTTGAAAGAGAAGGGATTGAGATAAATTGTCTGAATCAGAATTTTCAGAATGTTGGAATTTCAAAATTAACACAGCATATTTTGTACATTCTTAAATTTTGAAAATTCTGATCCCGATTATTCTTAACTTTCATTTAACACCACAAACTTACTTTTGCCAACAAATAATAGCCTATGACCTCGCGCCGCGAATTTTTTAGCACTGCCTTAACAGGTGTAGCCGCTTTAAGTCTTTTACCTGCTGTTAACAGTTTTGCTGCCGACGATAACCGGTATAACCGCAGTACCAATGCTAAACTTAAATTGAGGTTTGCTTTAGCCTCTGATATCCACTACGGTCAGCCGGATACTGATTTTCCTTTACATACCGGCAATATGATTAAATGGCTTAACGAGGACCATAGCAAAAATCACCTGGATTTTGTGATCGTTAACGGGGATTTGGTACATAACCGCCCGGATTTGCTCCCGGAGATCAAAACAAAATACCTTGATAAATTAAATGTACCCTACCATACCATCCCCGGCAATCATGATTTTGCGGATGCCATGGTTTGGAAGAATGCTTTTGGTTATGAAGATAAATACACGGTAGAGTTTGGTGATGTAGGTTTCGTACTGGCCCACACCGCCGATACTAAAGGCATTTATACCTGTCCCAATAATGCATTCCTCAAAGCATCATTAGATAAGTTTGCCGATAAAAAGATTGTTTTTGTGATACTGCATATCCCGCCTACCAACTGGGTTAAGAATGATGTATTTGTTGATTGCCCGGAAACAATCCAATTGCTGCATGCTTATCCAAATGTAAAAGCGGTATTTCATGGCCATGATCACCTGCTGGATGGTGTACGTTATACAGATAAATTGCCTCACTTTTTTGATTCGCACATTGGCGGCGACTGGGGTACCGACTACAAAGGGTATCGTATTGTTGAAGTTGATGAGCAGAATGCTATTTATACCTACCAGGTAAACGCGAGCCAGAATCCGGTGTTAAACTCGGCGAAACTTTAATTAGTATATAGGATTTCGGAATTTCAATTTCGAATATTTCAGCTTGAGAATATTTTTAGCGCAAGTATTGAGCGCATGGGTGTGAGCGTGGTTGACTTGTGCTGTATCGCTGAAATGCTTTGTATGGAGCAGAAGGCACAAGTTAGCCCTACACCTACTATCGCACAAAACTTGCGCCAGGGCCAGAGGAGCGCCAGCTAAGAGTTTATTATAGATTCTACTTCTCCACCGGATATTTTAATCCTATTTGCTCCCTCGCCTGATCTATCATGGCAATCATTTGTCTTGATAGTTCATGCGGCAGTATCGGGCTTTCTGTTTGGCCTTGCTTTATAAGCTCACAAAAATGGATGATCTCATAGTTTAACCCTCCGGCGATAAATGGTTCATCCAGCTCTATCGTGCGGCCATCAAGATAGCTAATAGTTGCCTTTGCCGGGTTCCACCAGTTTTTGTGGATGGTTATGTGGCCTAATGTTCCTACTATCAACGCATCGCCTTTGCCGTGCATATCAAAGCCGCAATACAATTGTGCATAGCCATTTTGATGCAGCGTTTGAAAAATAGCAAACATGTCGATCCCGGTTTCACCAAACCTGCCCATGGTTTGGATGTCCTGCATAGGGCCGAGCCAGTCGAGCGCTAAAAAAGCTTCATAAATAGCAATCCCCATGAGGCTACCGCCGACAAGGTCGAGGTTGTAGTTCGGATGATCGGGCGGGCAATCTGCCACGGCCGATCCTGCACGCACATAACCAACCGGGCCTATTGGATCATTAGCAATATATTCTTTTAATTTACTGTATAAAGGATAGAAGGGCGGTTTCATTCCTTCCATAAAAAGCAAGCCGGTATGTTTGGCAACGGCAAGTACATTATCCAACTCGGCAAGGTTTACGGTAACCGGTTTTTCACAAAGCACATGCTTGCCCGCTTTAAGTGCGGCAATGCTGTAAGCGGCATGGCTATCGGGTAACGTAGCTATATAAACAGCGTCTATATCACTGGCAAGCAATTCTTCAATACTACGGCAAGCTTTACCGCCATATTGTGCAACAAAGGCATCAACGGTTTCGGCTCGGCGGGAATAGGAGGCTACCAGTTCAACCTCCTCAACGGCAGCAAAGCCTTGCATAAACCTGTGTGCTATCCTTCCGCAGCCAATAATACCCCATTTTATCATAAGTATCTCTTTTGAGTTTATTTACGATCGTCATTGCGAGGCACGAAGACAACCGACCGAAGGGAGCTCATTAATGCCTATAGAAAACGAATTATAGCTATTAATAATCCCCTCCTGGCAGAGTCGCTCTGTATAGTTCGCGATTGCTTCGTTCCTCGCAATGACGCTTTTTGCTTGTCGTCGAAAATATGGCTTTAAATGCAAAAGTCCCGGGTAAATAAATTTTATTACTTACTCAGGACTTCTGACTTTGAACTTAAGACTCGCGACTTACTGATATTGAATATAGATAGGATACGGTTTGTATCTTGATAAAACCTCCTCAGGAGTTAACATGTGGTGAGGTGGTTTTTTGACGTCGTTTTTGTAAAACAATTTAAAGCCTGTAAACTGAACCGGTTCCTGGTTAATGAAGTAACGGTAAGTACCGGTTTTCAGATCAGGTTCGCCCCAGCCATCCATGTTCATTACCAGTTGAATTTCCGGGTGCAATTTGATGCTCTTGTAATTGGTTACCATCTTTTTAGTAAAGCGGTGAACTACCAGGATTTTTGGCGGCAGGCCGTTTTTCTTAACAATTTTGGTCAGGTAGTCTGATACGTAGTTGATATCATCAGCATCATAAGTGCCTATCTTTTTCCCCGGATGGGTTCCGTCTTTCATTGAAAACTCAGGGTCCATGCCAAAATGTACTTGTGGTAATTCCAGGTATTTTTCAAGCAGTGGCAATTCTGCACGGATGTTGCTTAAAGCTACCTGTACATCTAAAAATACGATGGCATGGGCTTTTTTAGCCAGCACCAATACGCTGTCGATCTGTTTAAATGGCATACGGTAACGGAATTTACCATCTTTACCGCCATCGCCCTGGGCTACAACGGCAATGTAATGCAACGCGGGTTGAACAGGAGTTTTAGGATCTGCCTTTTCCCAGTGTTTTACTTCGCCTTTTAATTTGGCAAGCATTTCATTTGGCGGCAATTCGCCCAAAATGCCCATTCTTTTTGAGTATAGGTTACCGTAATAAGCAACTACACGTTTGAATGGTAAAATAGCTCCACCAATTGGATAAGGCGTATTTTTTACTGGCCACCTGCCGGTAGTATCACCATGCGCATTGAATTTCATCAACGAATCGTACAGCTTTTTATCAATAGGAGGATAGGTGGATTTTTTAACGCTTAAGGTATCTGCTGTTTCAGCCTGGGCCGAATCACCTTTAACTGTAGCTGCGGTTTTTTTACCGTCGGTTTTGGCATTGCTGCCGTTTTGTGAGCAGCTGTTTAAAAGCAAAGCTGCCGATGCCACAAATGTAGCGGATAGTACAAGCGTTTTTAATTTCATTGTTTTAACGTTCAATATAATGCAGGTGTATGTAAGGCGTGTTTAATTAATTTAATTTCCAGCTACTTATAAGCAGCAATTGTGTTGGTTCGGTCGCCGCCAAAGATAGATATTGGAAATTAATTACTTTTAATTTTATGAAACTTTCCAAAAACTCCTAAAGGTAGTTTTGGCCCGGCTGTGGCCTGCAGGTAAAGCTCGCCAATTTCGAGGTTTTGCACCTGCGGGAACGAGCTTTTGATGAGGTTTTCAACTATTACGGAAGAGAAGCCAAGTGAGTAGGTATTCAGGATCAGGAAGTGCTCTTCAGGGTCGAGCAGTTGGGTTACATCACGCATCATTTCGGTAATGTTATCTTCCAGTTTCCATTTTTCGCCGTTTGGCCCATTGCCGTATGCCGGCGGATCGAGAATGATGCCGTTATATTTTTTACCGCGTTTTAGTTCGCGTTTAACAAATTTCAACGCATCTTCAACAACCCAGCGTATATTGTTTAAACCCGAGATCTCCTGGTTTTCATTGGCCCAGGTTACTACTTGTTTTATAGAGTCAACGTGAGTGGTATCGGCACCTGCTGCCCTGGCAATTAATGAAGCGCCGCCGGTATAGGCAAACAGGTTAAGTACTTTGGGCTCGGGTGTTTTAAAGCGTTTTACATTTTGGCTGATATAGTCCCAGTTTACAGCTTGCTCCGGGAAGATGCCCACATGTTTAAATGAAGTTAGCCCCAGCCTGAACTTAATGGCGGCTTCCTTGTTTTTATATTCGATATGCCAGCGGTCGGGCGTTTTTTGGTCCTTTTTCAACCATTCGCCTGATGTTGCCGAGCGGCCTTTAAATTTAATATGGTGTAAGCGCTGCCACTCAGAAGCGGGCAGGGTTTTGTTCCAAACCGCCTGTGGTTCGGGGCGGATGAGTATGATATTCCCAAAACGTTCCAGCTTTTCAAAGTCGCCGCAATCAATCAGTTCGTAATCTTTCCAGTGCGTTGGGGTAAGTAATTGGATCATTTTTTTGAAGTCCGAAAGTCCGTAAGTCGGATGTCCGAAAGATAGAGAAGTCTATTGCCGGAAATCTTGCGTTAATTAATTGCGCAAATCTAAGGTTTTTCCTACGGACTTTCGATCTCTCAATTTTCATACAAAGACGCTTTCTTTCGGACTTCCGGACCTCCGACTTCTGACTCGCTATAGCGTTGCTTTCGCGGCCCGCATAAACGGACTGGCAAATACAAAATCGTTGAGTTCTTTGTTGTCGGTTTTGGCTATCTCTTTGTTTGATCCTTCCCACCATTTTTTACCCTGGTACAGGAAAATGATATTATCGCCTATGCCCATCACCGAGTTCATATCATGGGTAACTACTACGGTGGTGATACTATATTCCTGTGTAAGCTCGGCGATTAATTCATCTATCAGGATAGACGTTAAAGGATCAAGCCCGGAGTTCGGCTCATCAACAAATAAATACTTGGGCTGCATGGAAATGGCGCGGGCAATACCCACACGCTTTTTCATACCACCCGATAATTCGGAGGGGTATAGTTTATTTTTACCGGCGAGGTTAACCCTTTCCAGGCAAAAGTTGGCACGGTCGAGTTTTTCGGCTTTTGATTGATTGGTGAACAAGTTAAGCGGAAACATAATATTTTGCTCAACTGTCATGGAGTCAAAGAGGGCGGAGTTTTGAAAAAGCATCCCTATTTGAGTACGGATAGGCACGCGTTGTTCAAAGTTCATGTCGGTAAAGTTTTCGCCGTCGAAAACCACCTTACCTTTTGTAGGTTCATGCAGGCCAACAATACATTTCAGTAAAGTGGTTTTTCCTGACCCGGACCCGCCGATGATCAGATTATTTTTTCCCGCCTGGAAAGTTGCAGTAATCCCCTTCAAAACTTCGTTTTCGCCGAAGGTTTTATATACGTCTTGTATTTCGATCATAATAAGAGGCGTGAAATGATAAGGTCACAAAACAGGATCATGATACAGCTCCAAACAACACCACGCGTTGCCGATTGCCCAACTTCAAGCGAGCCGCCGTTTACATAAAAGCCCTGGTACGAACAGATGGATGTAATAACGAAGCCGAAAAATATAGCTTTAACCGCGCATACAGTAACAATAACCGGATTAAAGCCATCTGTTAAGCCTGCAATATAATCAGTTGTTGATACATCATTTGATGCAAGGCAGGCTATATAGCCGCCGGTTAAACCCAGGCCAACAGATACAATGACCAGTAAGGGGATCATGGTTATGCCGGCAATAACTTTAGGAGAGATCAGGTAGCCCGGTGCATTTACACCCATAATCTCAAGGGCATCTATCTGCTCGGTAACCCGCATGGTGCCAATTTGCGAAGCCATGCTTGAGCCCACGCGACCTGCTAAAACCAATGCCGAAATGGTTGGGCTAAACTCCAGTATAGTTGAATCGCGGGTAATGCCGCCTACTATTGATTTTGGGATAAAATCGCTGATAAGCTGGAATGCTGTCTGGATTGTGGCCACCGCGCCGATAAACAGCGATATAATGGCAATAATACCCAGCGAGCCAATGCCCACCGAAACCATTTCACGCATGATCTCGCTCCAGTACACACTGAATTTTTCGGGCTTCCTGAAACTTAAACGCAGTAAGAGTATATATTTTCCTAAACTATGAAACATCTATATGTATAAAAATCGGTTAAAAATACGCTTTTTACCTTTAAGCCTAAATGGTCAGGTGTTAAAACAAGTCATTTTAAATTCAATTTATAAGCGTATCAATTACTATGCTTACGTAAATTGCGGGCATAAAGCTTCACTAACAATAAAAATTAATTTAACAATATGAAAAACGTACTCATCACCGGTTCAACTAAAGGCATGGGCCGCTCAATTGCAATTGCTTTTGCTAATGAAGGATTAAACGTGGCAATTTGTTCGCGGAATGAGCAGGAATTATTGAATTTTAAAGATGAGCTTGAACAATTTGATGCCGGGGTAAAAGTTTTCGCTATGAAGGCCGATGGCAGCAATAAAGCCGAACTGCTGAAATTTGCAGCTGCAGCAGAGGCTGAATTTGGCTTTATTGATGTTGTAGTAAATAACTTAGGGACGTTTATCCCTTCGAGCATATTGGACGATACCGATGATACCTTGCGGGTACAGATGAATACCAACCTGATGCCGGCCTATGAGTTGTACCGCTATTTTGGTAAAACCATGATAAAGGCACGTAAAGGCTACTTTTTTAATATATGTTCGGTAGCCGCTATAAATCCTGTACCACAAGCCGGTAGTTATAGTGTAACAAAGTATGCGCTGTTAGGTCTAACAAAAGTAATGAGGCTCGAGATGCAGGAGCATGGTGTAAAAGTTACCGCCGTAATACCGGGATCAACGTTAACGGATTCATGGAAAGACGCGGTGGTTGACCCAAATACCATGGTGCTGCCCGAAGATATAGCATCGGCAATCATCAATATTTACAGGATGAGCCCCGGCGCCAATGTCGACGAAATCATCATCAAACCTGCGCCGGGCCAGTTATGATAAATCAACTTAAAACATAAATAAACATAAATTATGGAAAAAAAACTTCATCGTGACGAGCACCGAAAGGTAATAGGCGGTGTTTGCGCGGGCCTTGCCGAGCATTTCGGCACGGATGTGGCAGTAATCAGGGCTATATTTTTAGTAACCCTTATTTTAAAAGGCTTTAGCTTACCTATATATATAGTACTGTGGATAGTGCTGCCTAAAAAAGGCTTTGACTTTACCCCCGGCGTTGATTACAGGGTGCCTCCCCAGGATAATCCTTTTACAGATGCATCGCAATCGGGGCCATTTTACGACCCGAAATTTGCCAACCGGCCTTTTAATCCTCCACCATTTATAAATCCTCCTAAAAAGCAGGCTTCAACAGTTGGGTTAATATTTGGCGTGGCGATGATCTTTTTGGGTTCGATATTCCTGCTTAACGAGCTCGACCTGATGCCCGACTGGGACTTTGAAAGCCTTTGGCCCGTTATGCTGGTAGGCGCTGGTATTGCCCTGATAATTTCTGGCGTAAAAAAACAGCCATGGGAAAAACAAAGCTGGCATGCTAACGAAGTAACAGACGCTCCGGAAGCCGAACCTGCTAAAGAAACAGAAACTAAAGATACACCTCCAACTATATAATATTATGAGAAGCGATAAACTTGTTCCGGGCGCGATCCTGGTATTGTTGGGAGTGGTATTCCTGCTGGATAACTTCCACGTAATAAATTTCGACTGGATGAACCTCCTGTACCTGTGGCCTATATTTTTAATAATGGGTGGTATCAGCCTGGTGTTTGCAGGCAACCGGTCGCCATTGGCTACTATCCTGAAGCTGGCGGTAGTAATAGGCTGCTTCGCATTGCTGGTATTTGGCAACTTTGGCAAGCGCTATCATTTTTGGCCCAATGCATGGACCTTCCATAGCGATGATTATAACAATGACAATGATGACGACGACAGTGATACCACCAACACCGATCAGGGCGTAGTTAAAATAGGTGGCGATAAAACTTTTAAACAAGAGTATAATGCAAATATTAAACATGCCCGCCTTAACATCAGCGGCGGCGGTACCATATATAATTTAAGCGATAGCACTGCTGATTTGTTCAATGCCCAAACGCAGGAACTTTACGGTAAGTATACTTTTAGTCAAAGTAAGGATGATTCAGTATATGTGCTTAACCTTAATTTGAAAAATAATAAAGGTTTTCATTTTGACTCCGACGACCGCAAAAACAATAAGGCCGACATCAAATTAAACACCAATCCGGTTTGGGATATTGACGTAACTACAGGTGCGACAGATTTGAATTTTGATCTTTCAAAATTCAAAATAAAAAGCCTATCTTTAAAGGGTGGTGCAGCATCGTTTGATGTGAAGCTTGGAGCCCCTCTTACCAACACAAATATAGAGGTGTCAACCGGCGCGTCTGAGGTTACTATAAGGGTACCAAAGGGCGTTGCATGCCGTATCACCTCCAATACCGGCCTCTCCTCAAATGAGTTTGAGGGCTTCAGTAAAAAGAGTGATAACGACTACGAAACCGATGGCTTTGATGCCGCGAAAAACAGGATCCTGATCCATATGAGTGGTGGGATCTCTGATTTTAAAGTTAACCGATATTAACCTAAATCCTGAGTAAAACGATACCGGGACATAATACAACAATAATGACTTGCCATCCGCTCCATCAATTTGATGGAGCGTTTTTTTTTGCACCATATTGTAATGCTGGTTCAGGGTTTTGTCATTTAAGACCAAGGTGGGGTTAAAAAGTGTTAAATTGAAAACCTTTGGTACAAAAAATAAGTTTAATTTACAGCACAAATAATCTACTATGAAATACCGATACCTTGCATTATCCGCATTACTGTTTTTAGCCTGTACCGTAAATGCCCAAACCGTTGTAAAAGGCACTGTTTTTGAGTTTGGTAAAAACAATAAAATGGGGGATGTTTTTGTGCGCGATAACCAGAACAGGCAGATGACCATTACCGACAGCAAAGGTAATTTCAGTATCCGTACCGAAACAGGGCATACACTTATTTTCAGTTCTCCGGGGTATGTGTCAGATACCTTATACGTAACCGACTTTACCAATAAGAAAATAGAATTAGTTGCACAAACCATAGCCTTAAGGCAGGTTAACATCAGCGCTAAACGTGAAACCTTTGACGCTCACAAAGAATACCCTGAAGTATATACCCGCGCAAAAGTTTATCCCCTGTCGCCAACCTCATGGTTTAGCAAGGAGGCGAAAGATGCCCGCCGTTTAAAAAAATACTTTAAGCACGAAGAAGAGGAGCGCCATGTAGACGAAGTGTTTACCATGAACTATGTGCAAAGCATTATTCCGCTGCGTGGCCGGGAGCTCGAAAATTTCATGACGCTTTACAGGCCGTCATATGCGTTCATCAAAAGTAACAGTGGTCCATCGCTGGCGGTTTATATCAATGATTCGTACAAGAAGTATCTGGCATTACCGGCTGATAAACGTACGCTGCCTGATTTAAAAGAGTAAATTAAGTTTGCAGTTTTCAGTGGGCAGTTGGCATGGCTAATCTGCCCAAACGCTGATATCGTTAGTAATGATCTTTTGGTAAAGCAGTTCTATCTGGCTTTTCAGGATCCGGTCTTCCGATAGTGGGGGCAGATTATTGATGTCAAAATACTGCACATCCAGCACATCAAAGCCTTTATTAATTTCTGTAGTTATAGCTTTACAGTAGAAAACCATTTTATACACATAAAAAGGCTGTGGCGGGTGTGGGTGCATTTTTTTATCAAATACGGCCAGCAGCTTGTCGGCGGTAACCTGCAAGCCCGTTTCTTCCCAAAACTCTTTTACAATGGTTTCCTTAGGTGTATAGCCAATATCGCCCCATCCACCGGGTAAGGACCATTTGCCATCCCCGCTCTCTTTGGCCAGCAGGATCTTATTATCCGGCGAAAGCAGTATCCCCCGTAAATCAACTTTGGCAGTAGGGTAATCCGTTGCCTGTGGAAATAGCAGGTTGATGATCTCCGCACCATAGCCGCTTACCTCATCAAACATTTGAGTGCTCAGGTGCTGCAACTCCCGGTAGCGTTCAATGTCATATTCGTTTTTGGCGTATAGCAGACCTGTATCGGCAATGGAGCGTAGTTGTGTTATAAGGGAGAGGAGATTGGTGTTGGGCATAGTAGGTGTTAATATTTTGGCATGGTGAAGCATCTTCTTCGTCCTGTATAGCAGTTATGCAAAGTGAAGAAGATCTTTCGCTATCGCTCAAGATGACAAATAAAATCAATAAATGTTCAGTTGCCGATAGAAAATCCGAAATCGAAAATCCCAATTCCGAAATCAAAGAGATTACCCTCTGCCTAACAGCTCATCAAGCTTATTGCGTTCGGTTTGGAGTTCGCGGGCAAGTTTCTTTTCTTTTTCGTTGGCTTTGGCTTTGTAGGCTTTATATTCTTCGTCAAGCTCTTCGTAAAGCTTGATACGGTATTTAGCCTCGCGGCTGTGGCTGCCCGAGCGGGCTATCACGATAACGGCTACCACCCCAAAAACAATAACCAGGCCCCACATTACCAGGTTGTACGTTGCTTTGGTGAAGGGAATCCCCAGCAGGCTGATCTCGTCGCGTTTGGCGTTTGATTCGTTGAGGGCTTGTTCCTTATTGCTTGCGTCAGATTTAAGGCTTTCAACATTTTTACCCTGTTCGGCAAGTTTGGCCCGGGCCTCTTTAAGCTGGCGGCGCTCGGTGTTGAGGGTATCTTTCATGTTTTTCCACAGGGCGGCAACCAGCGGTTGCTGATAGTGGTATAGTTTGCTAAGCAGGTATTTGTACTGGCCATTAAGGCTTTTATCTTTTTGCAGGGCCGAATCGGCAGCGGCACTGATTTTGGGCAGGGTATAAGCAGATTTAGCCGGTTGTTGCGGCGTTACAGCCGGATTTTTAAGCGCTGCCGGGCTCGATCTTACAATGGGCGGAATAGCATTGGGCTTTAGGGTAGCGGTTTTTTTCCTGGTGCTGTCCTGTGCAAAAGTTGCCGTAACACTGCCCGTTATCATCGCTATTAAAACCGTTATCGTAAGTAGTAAATGCTTGTTCATCAAATGTAAAATTAGGTATATGCTATTAACAAAACAGGATGTTTACGGTTTTTATTATATACACCCTGCGTTTTTGAGGCTAAAATAAGCTTTCGTACGTAATTAACCTACTCATAGTTATATTAGCGGCATGAATATAGGTATTATTGGGTTAGGCGACATGGGCCGCCTGTATGCAAAGGCGTTCGCAAAAGCAGGTTACACCGTTTCGGGATGCGACCTGCCGGCCAACCGTGAAAAGCTTGAAGTAGAGCTTACGCCCTACGGCATCACCGTTATGGATCACGGCAGCGATGTTGCCCGCATCAACGACCTGATCATCTATTCGGTTGAGGCCGATAGCATGGAGCGTGTGGTTGCCGAGTACGGCCCTTCAACCAAGTATGGCGCCATTGTGGCCGGGCAAACTTCGGTTAAGTCCCCGGAGATTGCCTCCTTTGAAAAGCACCTGCCTGCTGATGCCCGGATAGTTACCTTTCACGGAATGCACGGCCCGGGGTTTGAACCCGCCGGGCAAACGCTTATCCTGATCCCGCACCGCTCAACGCCCGATGCCTACCAGCGCATGTACGACCTGTTTACGGCCATCGGCAGCAATATAGTTGAAATTGCCGACTACCACGAGCACGACCGCATCGTAGCCGATACCCAGGCCGTTACCCACGTTGGTTTTGAGAGCATGGGCACAGCCTGGAAATCGGCCGGGTTTTTCCCCTGGGAGAACGCTTCATATATTGGGGGGATAGATAATGTGAAGATCCTGACCACCCTCCGCATCTTTAGCTATAAGGCCCACGTTTATGCCGGGCTTGCTATCCTCAACCCGTATGCCCGCCAGCAGGTGAAACGCTATGCCGAATCGGAATCGGAGTTGTTTAAGCTGATGATCAAGGAAGAAGCCGACGCGTTTAAACAACGCCTTTACCGCGCGCGCGACTTTGTTTTTCACGAAAGCCGCAAGCCTATTATGCTCAATGATACGGTGATGAAGGAGTTTTCGCTGTCACAGCATGCCGATCATCAAAAACCCAACTCGCACCTCAGTATCCTGAGCATGGTTGATGCCTGGTACCACCTCGGCGTTAATCCCTATGATAACCTCATTTGCCAAACCCCGCCTTTTCGCCTGCGCTTGGGTATTGCCGAATACCTGTTTAAGAACGAAGAGCTGCTGGAAGAATCACTGGAAACAGCCCTGTACGACAAAACCATCCGCGGCGACGACCTGGAGTTCCACTCGGCGGTGAGGGAATGGTCGGCTATTATTGGGTATGGTGATATGGAGGGTTACAAGAAACATTTTAATGATACCCAGGCATTTTTTAGCCACCGCCTCGAAGAGGGCAAGGCCCAGAGCGCGGAGCTGATCCGCAGGTTGATGATGGAGTAATTTTTTGATTTGGGAATTCGGATGTTCGATTTCGGATTTAAGCTTGATTAGCAGGTGTTCAACTTTTTAAGGTGTGAACACTTGTTGTTTTTTGTGATTTGATTGTTGCTGATAATCAGTTGTTTATAAAGTCTGTAAAATCGTCTATTCACTGTTTTGAACAGGTTGGTGTTGATAGTCAATTAGTTGTGAATTTTGCCAGTAAAACGTTGAACACCTGTTTTTCAAAAATTGAACACTGACAGGATCGTGTCAGTAAATGGCCGTTGCAACAAAGCCGGTTAAGTTGACGACTTAACTTATTTAGGCCGATTTAATCTATCGCTAAACTTCGACCGATAGATGATTTTAGTCGCGTTTACTTTTGTTTGTGCCATTCTTTTATTTTGTAACCCGTAACCAAAGAGTCTTTGTTTAAATATACAGTCAACGTCTTCGTATAAACCGGGTCGATGTCATGGCCATAATCTGTATTGATGTTGTAGTAAGGGCTATCAATATTGTCATTATCCCAACGTTGCGGCTCACCTAATAGTTTAGTAAGTTGTTTATAGCTCATGCTTTTTAAGTGATAATTAGTTAAAAGGTCGTTGAGCATAGCATCCCTATAGGGATAGATTTCAACATCTCCCTCATCCCATTGTGTTCTGTTAAACTTTATTTGTTGGAAGTTAGAATTGCAACCGAAAATAGTTATGGCGAAAAAAGCGATTATGTAAAAGATAACAGAAATCCTATTTAACATGGGATGAGAAACTTGAATAAACTAATATACGAGTTCAATATGTTAGCGGAAAACCTTATTTAATGATGCTTCTATTTGCTATGAACGCTATTTGATATCTGTTTAATGGGCTTATTGTGTTGCAACCTCGACCAGCAGAAAAAGGTTAGAAGCAAAGTACTATTATACCTTGCTTCTAACGGTAGCTTTAGCCGATAGGTGCCGGTTACGTACCACTGTTGTCCGGTAAAGTTTGTTATTGTTATAAAAAGATTGTATTAGGGTA
>CBIHRB010000022.1:0-98515 GCA_966212355.1 uncultured Mucilaginibacter sp. | reverse complement strand
CCTTGTTAATATTAACTTCCCTGTTAGTGGCTTTTTAAGCCTAAACCTTATCACAATTGAAAGACCGGGTCGTGAAAGATGGCCTTTAATAAATCTTAAAATTACCGCCGGATTTTTTTCTAACAGGGCTAATAATAATCACTGCTTTAATCTGCACATTTGCACATCTGTAATTGGCATATCTGCAATGATTATATCTGTCCCGCTTCGTATTATCGACCTGCATGACGATGGCTTTCACCCGCTGGTTGAAGTTGTGTTGTTTGGAAAAACTTTTATTATGGTGCTGGATACCGGCGCGTCAAAAACCGCCTTTGATCAAACGATGCTTTCCGAAGCCAATGAAACCATGAACATCTTAGCCAGCGATAAACTCTCCACGGGCCTCGGCACCAATACCATGGAATCTTTTACAGCAACAGTAAGTGACCTGCACATCGGCGACTTACCTATCGCCGAATTTGAAGTAGCCGTGCTTGATCTTTCCACCATTAATGTCGCCTACGGCCAAATGGGGTACCCGCAGGTATTAGGTGTTCTGGGCGGAGACATTTTAATGAAATATAAAGCCGTTATTGATTATGGGAAACGGGTGCTGAAACTAAAAAAGCCTATGTCAAGCATACGCAGGGGCTTGTATATCCAAAGGTAATTTTAAAAATCATCAGGGCTGTGCTCCCAAAAACACCCCTCCAGTTAAAACAAAGCTATAATTGGCATAATAGTCAAAATGACAATTATAATTTCGATATCAATCGAATAAAAAGATAATAATTCCTAAAAAGAATATTTTTTTGTTATTTTATATTAATAAATTCATAACATTTTATTTATACATTGCGTATAAGTTAATAGCGCTGGCCGGCTGCTGAAATTAATTCTTCTTTTACATCTAAAAACGTAACGAAAACAATGAAAAGAAAACTATTATTAGGGATCGGACTAAGCGTGCTTGTCGGAATCTCTGTATTATTCTCCTGTTCAAAGGACAAGGCTGCAAAAACTACAACCACCAGCCAAACTGCTATCCCGGATGATGTACTGAAAAGCATTACAAACTTAGGCTTCAGCACCGATGAAGTGCGCAGGCAAGGCGATGGCTATCTTGTTGAGGGTGATATCCTGCTAAACAAAGCCAATTTAGCCGAAGCAAGCACCAGTCCTACTTTAAGAATTGCTGATGTTGAGCAGTACCGTACCACAAACCTGGTTAAAAACCTGCCCCGAACAGTAACCGTATCAGTTACAAACCTGCCTACTGTTTACCTTAACGCGGCTACCGCGGCAATTGCGCGTTACAATGCTTTAAACCTCACGCTTAAATTTCAAATGGTTAGCAGCGGAGGTACAATAGATATCATCGGCTTTAACGAGGGCCCAAGCGGTGGTTATATCACCTTAGGTTCATCAGGCTTTCCTACTTCATCAGGCGATCCGTATAACCAGATCCAGATGAATACCAACGAACAAGCTTATGGCACAAACCCTGATCTGGGTTATGTAACATCAGTTATTCAGCACGAGTTGGGCCATTGCATCGGTTTCCGTCATACCGATTATATGAACCGCGCGTTCAGCTGCGGCGGCCGACATGTAAACGAAGGTTCGGCAGGTATTGGCGCTATCAACATTCCGGGCACACCAACCAAAGCCGATGCCGGTTCATGGATGTTAGCCTGCTCAAGCGGTACCGACCGTACGTTTAATGCCAACGATCAGATAGCGTTAAATTATTTATACTAATAACGCCTATAGTTGTTTTTTACATTTCAACTAAATAGCTTTTATTAATAAAGGGGATGCTGCAGCTCCCCTTTATTGGTTTGATCACATTACCGCCTATGACAAAAAAAATACCTGTTACCGTATTACTCCTTTTTTTATGCTTTAAAGTGTCATGGTCACAAAAACACATGAGCGACGCGGCAATTGTTTCACTTTATAAGGCAACATCTTTATCTCCGCAAAAAAATCCCAAGCAGTATTACCTTGTAAAATTTAAAGATCCGGCGCATATCGATAACCGGAAATACAATATCATCAAACGGGTTTCCTATAACTATTATGTAGTATCATCAACCCCGGCTATCAAAAACGATGCTAATATTATAAATAACAGCGCCGCTTCCCCCCTCTGGAAAGCTTCGGATAATCTTGCGAAAAACTGGAAGCAGCATCCGGCATGCACACAAGCCATTGAGGTTGCGGTTATCGCTGTTAATGACACCGTTATCAACCACATCCAACAATCCGGAGCCATTACCGGCCAAACCGGCAACTTAATACGTGTTAACATCAAATTAGAAAATCTGCCCGCCTTACTCCGGCAGGATTATATATTATTTGCCAATGAGGTGCGCCTGCCTCATGAAGAACTTGCCATTAGCGATATTGACCTTGGTTTAAATACCATGTCGGCCATATGGGCTAATTTTCCGGGCGTAACCGGATCCGGCATTAATGTTTCTGTAAAAGAAGATCGCTACGATAATGATCTCGACCTGTTAGGCCGCAGCTTCACATCTTTTAAAGCCTCTGATATCACATCGGGGCATGCTACCACCATGGCAACACTCATAGGCGGCAACGGCAACTCGTATATCAAGGGCCTGGGAGTTGCTCCCAAAGTAAATTTTACCTCATCATCTTTTGCACAATTAATGCCCGACAGCGCCGCCATTTTCAAATCATTCAGGATTTCGGTGCAAAACCACTCATACGGTACCGGCATTGAAAATTATTACGGAGCCGAAAGCGCCGCTTATGATCAGCAGATTTTTGAAAATGATTCGCTGGTGCATGTCTTTTCATCGGGCAACATCGGCACATCTGCACCCGAAACCGGCGTTTACAGCGGCATAAGCGGGGTAGCCAATCTCTCGGGCGACTTTAAGCAGGCTAAAAATGTATTGGTGGTTGGCGGCACAGGCAGGACGGGTGCCCCCGAATCCTTAAGCTCGGCCGGACCAGCATATGATGGCCGCATCAAACCCGAATTGATCGCGGATGGAGAAGATGGTACGTCTGGCGCGGCAGCCCTGGTATCAGGCACCGTAGCTTTGCTGCAGCAAGCTTATAAAACACAATATAAACAGATGCCATCTGCCGCCCTTATAAAAAGTGTACTCATTAACTCGGCCGATGAAACAAGCTCATCCGGTCCCAGCCATAAAACAGGTTATGGTTCATTGAATGCATTGGAAGCATTGCGCACCATCAATGAAAAACGCACTTTTACCGGTTTGGTTAGCAATGCCACACACGCGGATTATACCATAACAGTCCCCGCAAATTGCAGGGAGCTTAAAGTTTCATTGGTATGGAATGACCCCGCAGCGGCCGTTAATGCGCCGTGGGCTTTGGTAAATGATCTCGATCTTGCCGTTACCACACCATCCGGGCAGCAAATTTTACCATGGGTACTCAGCAGTTTCCCCTCTGCCGATTCGTTATCCGCCCCGGCAGAAAGACGGGCTGATACCTTAAACAATACAGAACAGGTAAGTTTACAAAACCCCGCGGCTGGCACCTACATGGTGCATGTTAAGGGCAGAAAGGTTACTGCCGGTACACAAAAATTTTATGTTGCCCACCAGGAGATCATATCAAACCGGTTTGAATGGATCTACCCGTCGGCCGGCGACCAGCTTTTTGCCGGCGAGGATAATTACCTGCGATGGCAAAGCTCATTCAATACCGCATCAGGTACAATAAGCGTCAGCTATGATCATGGCCAAACCTGGCAGGTCATTAATAATGCCACCCTTAAAAACCATTATTATACCTGGACAGCACCCGACGCTTTTACTAAAACCATGCTTAAAATGGATATCGGGGGTCAAACATTTACCAGTGCGGAATTCAGCATTTCAAAACCTTTAACACTTGATATAGGGTATAATTGCGCCAGCGGCACACTCCTGCAATGGAAACCCCAGCCAGGCAGCACAGGCTACAACGTTTATACTATTAAAGATAACCTGCTTCAAAAATTTGCATCAACCGCCGATACCAGCATCATTATACCCGCACAGCAGCAAACTTCAACTTATTTTGCGGTGAGTGCCACGGGTAATGGCTTTGAAGGCATAAAAAGTTATACAATTGATGCTACGACACAGGGAGTTGGCTGCTATGTAAAAACATTATTGGCAAATGTAGTTAACAATACCGTTGTGCTCAACCTGCAGTTGGGCAGCGTTTATAATCTTAAATCCATCACCTGGGAAAAAACAACCGCCGTGGGCCAATACGTTACTTTAAATGCCATACCGGTTAGTACATCCGTAGCTTACGCGTACACCGATAATAATCCCCGGCAGGGCAAACAATATTACCGGGCAAAACTCACCACAATCAACGGCGATATCATTTACTCCAACGTAGCCGATGCCGTTTATTTACAGCCCAACCAATTTGTTATATATCCCAACCCTGTTGCCGGCCAAATCAATATCATCAGTGGCGATATTAACAACTACGAATTTAAATTGTACAGTACCGATGGCAAGCTAAATATGGTTAAAAGCATCAACGAGTTACAAAACACTATCCCGGTAAAGCTCATAGCAGGAGTGTATGTTTATACCATCGAGCTAAATGGCAAAGTAGTTTATAATGGCAAACTGATAAAGATTTAAGCAATCTTCTACTGAAAGCAAACGGGCGGCAAACTCCACAAAAAAGCCCGCTTCAAAAGAAGCAGGCTTTTAATATATCAACCATCCCTCCCCTTCAGGGGGCCGGGGGCGAAGCTTACGAATCTATCTTAGCATATTTAGCGTTGCGCTCAATGAACTCGCGGCGTGGGGCAACTTCATCACCCATCAGCATACTGAAGGTATGGTCGCACTCGGCGGCGTTTTCAATGGTAGCACGTTTAAGGGTACGGGTTTCGGGGTTCATGGTTGTTTCCCAAAGCTGAATATCGTTCATCTCACCCAAACCTTTGTAGCGCTGCACGTGCACGCTGTCTTCTTTGCCGGCACCTTTAAGGCGCTGAATAGCGGCATCACGCTGTACATCGTTCCAGCAGTATTCATACTCTTTACCTTTTTTAACCTGGTAAAGCGGCGGCGAAGCAATGTATACGTAGCCGGCCTCAACCAGCTCCTTCATGTAACGGAAGAAGAAAGTAAGGATCAGCGTGGTAATGTGCGAACCGTCCACGTCGGCATCCGTCATGATGATGATTTTATGGTAACGGAGCTTGCTTAAGTTAAGGGCTTTATCATCTTCAGGCGTACCGCGGCTTACGCCCAAACCGGTAAACATGTTCTTGATCTCTTCGTTTTCGTAAATCTTGTGCTCCATGGCTTTCTCCACGTTCAGGATCTTACCACGCAATGGTAAAATAGCCTGGTACTCGCGGTTACGGCCCTGTTTAGCGGTACCACCCGCCGAGTCACCTTCGACAAGGAATAACTCGCAAAGGGTTGGATCACTATTGGCACAATCAGACAGTTTACCCGGTAATCCCGAGCCTGTCATCACACTCTTGCGCTGTACCATTTCGCGGGCTTTACGGGCAGCGGCACGGGCGGTAGCGGCAAGGATCACTTTATTTACAATAAGGCGCGCTTCTTTAGGATTTTCTTCAAGGTAATTACCTAAAATTTCACCAACGGCCACGTCAACAGCACCCATTACCTCGTTGTTACCCAGTTTGGTCTTGGTTTGGCCTTCAAACTGCGGCTCGGCCACTTTTACCGATACTACTGCAGTTAAACCTTCGCGGAAGTCGTCGCCGCTAATCTCAACTTTTACGTTTTTCAGCAAACCCTCCTTATCGGCATAAGCTTTTAAAGTACGGGTTAAACCGCGACGGAAACCTGCTACGTGGGTACCGCCTTCAATGGTGTTAATGTTATTTACATACGAGAAAACATTCTCGCTGTACGTGTCATTGTATTGCAGCGCAAGCTCAACCGGGATACCGCCTTTATTACCATCAACATAAATAGGTTCCGGAATAATAGGCGTACGGGTGCCGTCCAAAAATTTAACAAACTCACGCAAACCACCCTGTGAGAAAAACTCTTCCGACCGGAAAGTACCATCCTCTAAAGTTTCACGCTCATCAGTTAAGCTCAGGCGAATGCCTTTATTAAGGAATGACAACTCACGCAAACGGCCGGCCAGTGTATCGTATTTATACTCGGTAGTGGTAGTAAAAATCTCCGGATCGGGCTGAAAGGTTTGGATTGTACCGGTTTTATCAGATACACCTATCTCCTTTACATCAAACATGGGCTTACCACGCTCATACTCCTGGGTAAAGATTTTGCCTTCACGGTGAACAACAGTAGCAACATGGGTTGACAGTGCGTTAACGCAACTTACACCCACGCCGTGCAAACCACCCGATACCTTGTAGGTATCCTTGTCAAATTTACCACCGGCGTGTAAAACAGTCATTACAATTTCAAGCGCCGATTTACCTTCTTTTGTATTGATACCCGTAGGGATACCACGACCGTTATCTGATACGGTTATGGAATTGCCAACATGTATAGTAACTTTTATATCATCGCAATAACCGGCCAACGCTTCGTCGATAGAGTTATCAACTACTTCATATACAAGGTGGTGCAAACCTTTAACACCTGTATCGCCAATGTACATCGACGGACGCTTGCGCACCGCCTCTAAACCTTCTAAAACCTGTATGTTATCTGCTGAATAATTGGATTTATCCTGAATTTCTTCGCTCATATTTATTAAATGAAACAATCTTCAAAATTACAAAAAATACCCCAAATTAACGATTATTTGTGGATAAAAGTACAGTTGTGGAGAGTTGTCTGAATCAGAATTTTAGAATCAATAAAATGTTCTGAACCAGGATTTGGGTGGATTTTCATGATTTACTGGATTTGATTTGCCGGGCTGATTTTGCCTGAACCCGAATTGTACGAAACCATCAGAATTTATAGAATTTGCTTCGCACCCTGTTGATTTTGAAATCCTGTAATTCAGATTCAGGCAAAAAAGTAGCGGAATCAAAAATCATCAATAGTCAAAATAGGTGCATCCCGGAAACAAAAATCAATCAGCGTAATCTCCAAAAAACAAATCCGAAATCAAATATCCGAAATTCGAAATCATTAGGATACTTGCAATGAAAGATTATCTTTGTCAAAATTTTATAATATTTTTCAGATTGACAGAAATGAAAACCAGTGCTTCAGTTTTAACCAAACTTACTTTAGGATTAGCAATTGCAGGCAGCATGGCCGCTTGCAGCCAAAATAAAACCGCCGATAAACCGGCTGCTGCAACCACAGCAACTACTGATAAAGAAACCATTGTTTATGTAAACTCTGATTCTTTATTAAACAAATACGATTACTTTAAGGATATGTCAAAACGCCTTGAAGATAAAGGCAAAGCATCTCAAACCGACCTGCAGAACCGGGGTCAGGCATTTCAACGCCAGGTTGCCGAATATCAAAAAAACCAGGCTACTATGGCAGCTGATCAGCGTCAGGCTACCGAACAGCAATTACAGCGTAAACAACAGGAGCTGCAAACCTATTCACAAAATGCAGGTGCCGAATTCCAAAATGAGCAAGCTTCTGAAAATGCAAAGCTATACGATAAAATTGCCGATTTTGTAAAAGCATATGCTAAAGAAAAAGGTTACAAACTGGTGTTAACTTATTCAAAAGCTAACCCAACCGTATTATATGGTGATCCATCTTTAGATGTTACTGTTGACGTTGCTAAACGCCTTAACGAAGCCTACGCTAAAGACAAAAAATAATATATAATTTGAAAATTTGGTAATGAGCTAATTTGAAAATTGCTTATCATATTCAAATTATCACATTTTCAAATCAAAACTTCAACTTCGGTTTTACTATTTGAAAATTTGATGATGCAGTAATTTGAAAATTACAAGTCATTTTCAAATATTCAAATTGGCACATTTTCAAATTAAAACCTCAACTTCGGTTGAGGTTTTTTAATTTAGGGCAATATGGAAAACACGGCACACGAAAAATTTATGCGCATAGCCATTGAGCTGGCCGAAGACAATGTAAAGCGCGGAATAGGCGGCCCTTTTGGGGCTGTAATTGTTAAGGATGGCATGATAGTAGCCCGCAGTGCCAACCGCGTTGTGCCCACGAATGACCCTACCGCACATGCCGAAGTTTCGGTGATCCGCCTGGCCTGCCAGGAGCTGGAAACCTATAATTTAGCGGGCTGCGAAATTTATACCAGTTGTGAGCCCTGCCCGATGTGCCTGGGTGCCATTTACTGGGCCCGTATCGATAAAATTTATTACGCCAATACCAAAGCCGATGCGGCCGCGATAGGTTTCGACGATCATTTTATTTATGATGAACTGGAAAACCCAATGGATAAACGTAAACTTCCATTCGTACAGATTCTTCGGGATGAAGCATTAACTGCCTTTAAGCTTTGGGAAACAACTGAGCACAGGGAACACTATTAAGTTGGATTTGAGGGAAGGCATTTTATCTGAACCGGGATTTGGAAGGATTTATCAGATGGCAGGATTTTAATTTACTCGACGGGGTATCTGCTTTACGATCACGCTTGCAAATCAAAATCCTGCCATCCGGAAAATCTGCTTAATCCGGGTTCTCTTCTTTTTCTTCAAAAAAATTATCTTTCAGGTCATCAATCTCGCGCCTGTCGGCCTTAGTGGGGCGGCCCGTGCCACGATCACGCTTCAGTATCGGGGCATGGAACATTGATTTAAAGGCCTGGGTTTGTTCAACAGGGGTTATATCCTCGTAAAAATTGACAGCCGTTTTGGCGTCTACCCGGTTTTCCAACAAGCCGGTTACTTTTACAACCTTGCGTTCAATGCCTTTTGCTACCTGGTAAACATCGCCAATTTTCACCTCGTATGACGGCTTGATGTTTTTACCGTCCAGCTTGATGCGGCCGGCCTTGCAGGCATCAGAAGCCAGCGTACGGGTTTTAAACACGCGGATGGCCCACAGGTATTTATCTATTCTCAGTTTCTCTTTTTCGGCCATAATATTCAATTTCTTTCATACCGATTAGCCGGTCGGCCGGCTAAATTACCAATATCATTTTACGTACAAATAAAAGCATCCCTGTTCGGGAGATGCTTTACAGCTGAAACGCAATTTGCCGATTGGTTATCCCGGTGGTGGTATCAGTATAAAGCCTCAAATTTACAGCTTTAAAACGGCTTTGCCAGAGATTAGTTAACAAACACCTTTTATGATCCGGCATTTTTTACCGTTTACTTGGGCAGGTCTTTTTTAATGAACTTATGATAAAGGTATTCGGCATAACCAACGCTAACATAATCAGGGAATTTCCAGTGTGGATAATAGCGCCTTTGGATGTATTTGAGTAAACTAAAAAACAAAACGCTTAAGATAAGCAGCAGTGCCACCGAAAGCAAAATAACTGCAAATAGTACTAAAGGGGTCATACCTGGGAATAATTTGGTTAATAATAAATTAAAAGGTTAAAACAATTATATCAATATTCATTCTAAGCTAACAGATTGATATAATAAGTGCTTATACGATAAGTAAAGTGCTAATGTTTACTGTTTTATAAACTTATTTACCAGGAGCACTAACAAATAACAGTAAATAAACGCTCTTTTAAAATCAAGTTATTTACCCAAAAATCCTATTACACCAACCCCGGAATTATACCTATAAGCGCCCGTTGAAATAAAAAAAGTAAGCCTCCCCGACACTCGCTGTCCGGAAGGCTTTGACACCTAATTAGTTTAAACGTTGGTTTCCGTTTATGTAAAATTAAAGTTTCCTTAATGTATTTTTATGCAGTATTAACTAATTGTCCGCATATTGTATAAATGTGTAATATCGAACACATACAGACCCAAATACTAAACGCAACTTGTTATTATATTCAAGGCTTTCTCAAAGAATCGATAATACTTTGTCAAGGCCTTTCCTGCACTTAGTTGTAATTAATCTGTCAACTCCCGCTGCTCTTTCATGATATACAATCTTTTAAAACATATTTCCTTAAAAATCCTTTAATTTGCCAAAAGTTTAATTTCACCAATGCAAGATCTTAAAAAACTGATTGAAGAGGCCTGGGAAGACAGGAACCTGCTGAACTATAATGAATACACCAACGCCATTGAAACCGTTATTGACCGTTTGGACAAAGGCGAGGTCCGTGTGGCCGAACCTATTGGCACACGCTGGCATGTAAATGAGTGGATTAAAAAGGCGGTTGTTTTGTATTTCCCGACCAGGCAGATGGAAGAAATTAAAACCGGCCCTTTTGTTTTTCATGACAAAATGAAACTCAAAACGGATTACAAACAAACCGGTGTCCGTGTTGTACCACATGGTATTGCCCGCTACGGTGCCCACCTGGCCAAAGGTGTTATCATGATGCCATCGTACGTAAACATTGGCGCTTATGTTGATGAAGGCACCATGGTTGATACCTGGGCCACTGTTGGTTCATGCGCGCAGATTGGCAAACATGTACACTTAAGCGGTGGTGTTGGTATTGGTGGTGTGTTGGAGCCGCTACAGGCTGCCCCGGTTATTATTGAAGATAATTGCTTTATCGGCTCACGTGCCATTGTTGTTGAGGGCGTACATGTTGAACATGAAGCTGTATTAGGTGCAAACGTGGTATTAACCGCATCAACCAAAATCATTGATGTTACCCACAGCACCCCGGTTGAATATAAAGGCCGCGTGCCTGCCCGCTCGGTAGTAATTCCGGGTTCATATACCAAAAAATTTGCTGCCGGCGAATACCAGGTGCCTTGCGCCCTCATCATCGGCACCCGCAAGGAATCAACCGATAAAAAAACGTCATTAAATGATGCCCTGCGTGAAAACAACGTAGCGGTATAATATAGTCTGAAGTCGTAAGTTTAAAGTCATAAGTGATTGTTGGGTATTTAATCCGCCTTCATTTATGGCTTTAAATATTAATAAGCGACTTAGAACTTAAAACTTCCGACTTAAGACTTAAAATGAAGATAGGATACGATGCTAAACGGGCTTTTTACAATAATACCGGCTTAGGTAATTACAGCCGCTGGTTAATTAAAGGCATAGCGTCGCTCAATCTATCCAACCTTTTATATTTATATACGCCAAAAGCCAAAGCCAATCCGCGGCTTAATTTTATTGGCGGTTATCCCAGCATCCGCACTGTTGCCCCAAAAAGCAAATGGTTCACTTCATGGTGGCGTAGTAAAGGAATTATCAAAGATTTAAAACGTGATGGTATTGAAGTGTACCATGGTTTAAGTCATGAGTTGCCTTCGGGAATCGAACGTACCGGCATTAAGTCGGTTGTTACCATGCATGACCTGATCTTCATGCGTTATCCGAAACATTTTGGTGCGGTTAACTACCGTATTTACCTCGCTAAGGTTAAACATGCCTGCCGCGTCGCGGATCAAATTATCGCCATAAGCCAAAAAACAAAGGATGACCTTATCGACCTGCTCAGCATCGCCCCCCAAAAAATAGAAGTTATTTACCAGGGATGTGACCCTTCATTTGCAATTGAACAAACCGCCGCGCAAAAATCGGCAGTAAAAGAAAAATATAACCTGCCCAACCGCTTTATTTTGAGTGTTGGCACTATTGAAGAACGCAAAAACTTGCTGTTAACCGTTAAGGCTTTAAAAAACGTCAATGACATACCACTGGTGGTAATTGGCAAAGAAACCCGATACACAGAACTGGTTAAAACATATATAACAGCTAATAACTTAAACCACCGGGTAATATTTTTAAAAGACGTTACCTTTGCAGAGTTACCTGCTGTTTATCAACTGGCATCGGTATTTGTTTACCCGTCACGGTACGAAGGCTTTGGTATACCCGTGTTGGAAGCTTTAAACTGCGGTACGCCGGTTATAGCAGCAACAGGCTCCTGCCTTGAAGAAGCAGGCGGGCCAGGCAGCCTTTATGTGAACCCTGATGATGATGCCGGTCTTGCCGAAAAACTAAACCAGGTGCTTAGTGATGATAGCTTAAGGCAAACTATGATAACCAAAGGCCGCGCTTACGCAGCTAATTTTACCGATGATAAACTAAGCCGGCAATTAATGCAGCTTTACCAAAATATTTTGAACCATGCTTAGAGACGAAGTAGCCAAGGCTTTTAAAATTGTACAAGAGGGTGGCATCATCCTTTACCCTACCGATACCATTTGGGGCATAGGCTGCGATGCCACCAACACCGAAGCCATTCAAAAGATCTATCGCCTGAAACAGCGCGACGAGGCCAAAAGCATGATCATTTTGCTGGATACCGAAAACAAGCTGGAAAGCTATATCAGTGAAGTAAACCCGCTGGCTTTTGAACTGATTGAATACGCAGAAAACCCTTTAACACTGGTAATGCCGGGCGCCAAAAACATTTCTCCGGCATTAATTGCTGCCGATGGCAGCGTGGGGATCAGGGTTGTAAAAGACACCCCTTTTTGCCAGCAATTGATCCAGCGTTTACGCAAACCTTTGGTGTCAACTTCGGCCAATATCAGTGGCAAACCCTCGCCGCAATATTTTTCGCAAATAGACCAGGAAATTATTGACGGCGTTGACTATGTTGTTGATTTGGAGCAGCATAGCAAAGAGATCAAAACACCATCAACCATCATGAGATTGGCTCCTGATGGCAGGTTTGAGTTTTTACGTCGTTAACGAGAGATTAGAGGTTGGAGATTAGTGATTAGTTAAAAAGGCATTTTTGAAGATATCTTTTAACAAAAACATTTTTATAAAATCTTTTGCGTAACCCCTCTATATATTCAATATGCTGACTATCAATTATTTAAATCAAAATAATTAAAATTGTGTTAACCCTGTTAACCCCCTGTCGTGCAGAAAGTCAGAAGTATGAGGTTCTAATCTTGCGCTCGTTTGTAACGAGCGCTTAATATGGATTTGCGTTTAAAACGCAAGCCACGCGATATAATCGCGAACCAAGTTAAGCACTCATTGCAAGCGAGCTCAAGGAAAAAAGTTGGGAGTCAGAGGTTCAAAATCCCAGAATTTCGTCTGTTCAGAGCCAGGTGCTTTAAGACTTTCGACTTAAGACTTTTGACTTTACCGGGGCATTTTACCAATTAATCTTACCTTTGTACCCTTATTAGCGTTTTTAAGCATCCAACTATGCAGCAACACCTCAGGCACCCCGTATTTTCTGTTATATCCCGTTTGGCGGGCGAACAAAATGTACAGGCTTATGCTATAGGTGGTTTTGTGCGCGATATTTTCCTGAACCGCCCGTCGAAGGATATTGATATCGTAATTATTGGCAACGGGATAGCCTTTGCCGAAGTTGTTGCCAATACACTTAAAGTTAAACTGGCGGTTTATAAAAACTTCGGTACGGCCTCGCTCAAATACCGCGATCTGGAGATAGAGTTTGTTGGCGCCCGTAAAGAATCATACCGCCGCGACTCGCGCAAGCCAATTGTGGAGAACGGCACTTTGGAAGACGACCAGAAACGCCGCGATTTTACCATCAACGCGCTGGCCATTTCCCTCCACCCGGATACTTTTGGCGAGTTGCTTGATCCTTTTAACGGCATTGCCGACCTGCAAAACAAGCTGATCCGCACACCGCTTAATCCTAACGAAACATTTTCTGACGATCCGCTGCGCATGATGCGGGCCATCAGGTTTGCTACCCAGCTTAATTTCAGGATTGATGATATCGCTGTTGAAGCCATTAAAACCACTGCCGACAGGATCAGTATCATATCGCAGGAGCGCATTACCGATGAACTGAACAAGATCATCCTGTCGCCGGTACCGTCAATCGGCTTTAATTATTTGTTTGATACCGGGCTGCTGCATAAGATCTTCCCGCAAATGGTAGCCCTTTACGGGGTTGACTATGTAGATGGCAAAGGCCATAAGGATAACTTTTACCATACCCTTCAGGTACTTGACAACATCTGCGAAACTACTGACGACCTGTGGTTACGCTGGGCTGCTATACTGCATGACATAGCCAAACCCGCCACCAAACGTTTTGAGTCCGGCCACGGCTGGACTTTTCATGGTCATGAAGACCGGGGCGCACGCATGGTGCCCAAGATCTTCACCCAGCTTAAGCTGCCGCTTAATGAAAAAATGAAGCAGGTTCAAAAGTTGGTGCAGCTGCATTTAAGGCCCATCGTACTTTCACAATCCATAGTTACCGATTCGGCAGTACGGCGTTTGCTTTTTGAGGCAGGAGACGATATTGAAGCACTGATGTTGTTGTGTAAAGCAGACATCACCACCAAAAATGAATATAAGGTTAAAAAATATCGTAACAATTTTGAGCTTGTTCAACAAAAATTAAAAGACGTTGAGGAACGCGACAGCATCCGTAACTGGCAGCCGCCTGTTACCGGTAACGATATCATGACCATGTTCGGTATAAAAGAAGGCCGGGAAGTAGGAATAATCAAAAATCAGATCCGCGAAGCCATATTGGAAGGCGAAATTCCTAACGATCGGGAAGCCGCGTTAAGCTTTACAATCAGCAAAGGCATTGAAATTGGCTTAAAAGTTGTGACTAATCCAAATTAAATTAAAACATTATTATTTTTGTCCAAAATCTACAATAAGCAATGGCAGTATACAGGTTCAGGGTTACTTTTGAAGACTACGATGACGTTACGAGAGAAATTGATGTAAAATCAAATCAAACTTTCGAAGATCTTCACCGAGCAATTCATCAGTCAACCGGTTATAATCCGGAATTTCCTTCATCATTTTATATCAGCAATGATCAGTGGACCAAAGGTGAAGAAATAACTTACCTGCCTAACCAAAGGCGTATTGACCGTGGTGTATCATTAATGAATAAAGTAAAGCTGTTGAGTTTTATTGATGACCCGCACCAAAAATTTTACTATACATTCAATTTCGATCGTCCGTTTGATTTTCATGTGGAACTAATGAAGATCATTTTAGATGAAACACCGGGCACCACTTACCCTGCCGTTGTAAAATCAGTTGGCGAAGCGCCTAAACAATTTGGCAATGCATTTAACGCTACCGTTTTACCGCCTGTTACTGAAGACTTCGACTTTTTGAACGAAATGGCCTTTAACCCGGAGGATGCCGAAGATTTTTCGGAAGTTACAGATACCGATGATCTGCCGGAAGAAAAACACTCCGGCGGCGAAGAAGAAGAGGAGGAAGATGAATTCGGCAATGAATTTAGCGATGACGAAGGCTTTGATGATGATGAAAGGCCTGGCCGCGGCGGTAGCGACGATTATTAATCATAAAAAACGAGTATATAAATTATATACTCGTTTTTTATGTTAGGCCGCCTCTCTTGTTTTGTTACTTTAACCAGCTCATAATAATTTACCCCCCTTTTATCAATGAATAACAAAAATTACTATGCCATAATTATGGCCGGAGGAATTGGAAGCCGCTTTTGGCCGATAAGCCGTACATCGCACCCCAAACAGTTTATAGACATACTTGGTACCGGTAAAACCTTAATACAAAACACCTACGAACGTTTCCTGAAAGTTTGCCCCAAAGAAAATATTTACGTTGTTACTAACGAAAACTACACTAAACTTGTAAAACAACAACTGCCCGACATGGAGGATCAGCAGATCCTTACCGAACCGGTAATGCGAAACACCGCACCTTGTGTTGCCTATGGCTGTTTTAAAATTGAAAGTCTTAACCCTGATGCCGCAATTGTTGTAGCCCCTTCCGATCAGCAGATCCTGGATGAGGATGCTTTTGTTGCCGCTATCGAAAAATCATTGCAAACCGCCGCTTCAAATGATTATCTGATAACCCTGGGCATTAAACCATCAAGGCCCGATACCGGTTACGGATATATTCAATACACCGATAACGTTATCAATGATGAGTTTCATAAAGTAAAAACCTTTACTGAAAAACCAACCCTTGAAATAGCTAAAACCTTTATTCAAAGCGGCGACTTTTTATGGAACGCCGGCATCTTTGTTTGGTCGGCCAAAACTATTGTTAAGGCCTTTAGCCAGTACCTGCCCGAAATGCACGAGATCTTTGCTGATGCGAAGCCGGTGTACAATTCGGATAAAGAGAAACCTCACGTTCACAATGTATACCAGCAATGCGTCAATATCTCGATAGATTACGGCATTATGGAAAAAGCAGATAATGTATATGTATTACCTTCGGATTTTGGGTGGAGCGATCTGGGCACCTGGGCATCAATATATGACCTTGCCGAAAAGGATTATGTAGGCAATGCCGTTATCCCTGCCGAAAAAGTGATCATGTATGATTCTTCAAACTGCATGGTAAACGTGCCGGGCGAAAAACTGGTAATATTGCAGGGCCTGCATGATTATATCGTAGTAGAATCAAACAACTCCCTGCTCATTTGTCCGCGCGACCAGGAACAAAACATCAAGCAGGTTGTGGCTGATGTAAAGAATAAGTTCGGGACGAAATATATTTAGGGTATCAGAGATTTTTGATATGAATAAAGCTTAGGCTTATGAACATAACGCAGGGTAATAAAACCCTCATTGTAGTTGCCGGCCCCACTGCAGTAGGGAAAACAGTTGCAGCCATTAAGTTAGCGCAACAGTTCAATACTGTAGTGGTTTCTGCCGATTCGAGACAATTTTTCAGGGAGATGAATATTGGTACTGCCAAGCCTGATGAAGGCGAGTTGGCTGCGGCCAAACACTACTTTATCAATTCGCACTCCATATCCGAAAGTTTTTCTGTTGGCGATTTTGAAAAGCAGGGGCTTGCGCTTTTAGATGAACTTTTTAAAGTACATGATAAGGTGATCCTGGCGGGAGGATCAGGTTTGTACATTAAAGCTATTTGTGAAGGCTTTGATGATTTGCCCGTAGCCGATATTTCGGTACGTGAAAAACTAAACCAACAACTGGAAAGGGAAGGAATTACAACATTACAAAAACAACTACAACAGGTCGACCCTGATTATTATACCCAGGTCGACCTTAATAATCCTCAGCGCATCATCAGGGCATTGGAAGTTTTTGAAACATCAGGCAAACCATTTTCATCTTACCGCAACGCTACTGTAAATAAAAGACCTTTTAATATTATCAAACTGGCGCTTGATATGCCCCGCGAAAAACTATATGAGCGTATAAACCTTCGCGTCGATCTGATGGTTAAACAAGGCCTTATTCAAGAAGTAAAAAGCCTCCTGCCCTACCGGGAACTTAATGCTTTAAATACAGTGGGGTATTCAGAGCTATTTGATTACTTCGATGGTAAAACCAGCCTCGATGAAGCCCTGCTGCTTATAAAACAAAATACCAGGCGCTTCGCCAAAAGGCAGCTTACCTGGTTCAGAAAAGATAAAGATTTTGTTTGGTTTGATGCCGGTGCTCCCGATGTTATTGACCAGATGGCTAAAGCCATTGAAACTTCCGCATAATTATTTTATTGCGGCAGCAGGCTTTGTAAATATTTGCCGTAACCACTTTTGATATACTTGTTAACTAACAGCCGCAACTGATCGTCATTGATAAACCCACGGCGGTAAGCAACCTCCTCAATACACCCGATTTTTGTTGACTGGCGTTTTTCGATCACGCGCACATATTCGGTAGCGTCACTCAATGAATCAAACGTACCCGTATCCAACCAGGCTGTTCCCTTATCCATAACGCCAACATGCAGGTTACCCTGTTCAAGGTAAAACTTGTTAACATCGGTAATTTCATACTCACCGCGGGGTGAGGGTTCAAGATCTTTAGCTATTTGAATTACCGAATTATCATAAAAATAAAGGCCGGGTACTGCAAATTTCGATTTTGGCTGCATAGGTTTCTCCTCAATTGACAAGGCCCTGAATTCGGCATCAAACTCAACCACACCGTAACGTTCAGGATCGGCCACATGATATGCAAAAATAGCCGCGCCATCCACATCATTAAAACTGCGGATCAATTCGTTAAACCCAGTACCATAAAATATATTATCGCCCAATATCAAAGCTACTTTATCATCGCCTATAAATTGCTCGCCAATAACAAAAGCCTGGGCGAGTCCGTTAGGCTTTTCCTGTATAGCATATTCAAATTTACAGCCTAACTCTGTACCATCGCCCAACAACCGCTTAAAACCGGGGTTATCTTCGGCTGTAGTAATGATCAGAATTTCTTTGATATCAGCCTGCATCAAAACCGACAATGGGTAGTATATCATAGGCTTATCATAAATAGGCATCAGTTGTTTACTGATTGCCCTGGTTATAGGATAAAGCCGGGTGCCTGACCCTCCTGCTAAAATAATGCCTTTCATATTTGATTATACTAATTTTTAAGTAAACGTCCCGAAGTTAGTATATAATAATGCTTCCGTAATATCAGGGCTCATTATTATACTGTTGAACAATGCTATCAGGTATAAAGTTGGTATTTATTGTTCAATATGCAAACTTATATTTTATCTGATTATTTTGAACATAAACCATGTATCAGGCAACAAGCCTTTTTCAAAAGCAAAATCCATTTAATCCCCTCAACATTAGCATAAAATTGTTATTATTGCAGTTTGAACGTTAAAAACTACTATTTAGGTGGATTTAGCGGATTTTCATTGTTAACATGCATAAATATTATCTTACTCATCTGCAGGAATTAGAATCAGAGGCCATTTACGTTATCAGGGAAGTGGTTGCACAATTTGATCGTCCTGCCATCCTGTTTTCGGGCGGGAAAGACTCTATTGTTGTAACACACCTGGCAAAAAAGGCATTCTGGCCCGCTAAAATCCCAATGCCCCTAATCCATATTGATACCGGTCATAACTTTCCTGAAACTATGGAATTTAGGGATAAGCTGGTTGAAAACCTTGGCGTACAACTTATTGTAGGCTCAGTTCAGGAATCGATTAACAAAGGCCGTGCGGTTGAGGAAAGCGGTATCAACGCCAGCCGAAACGAGTTGCAGATAGTAACCCTGCTTGATACCATCGAAAGCAATAAGATTGATGCTGCTATCGGCGGTGCGCGCCGTGATGAAGAAAAGGCCCGTGCTAAAGAACGTTTCTTCAGTCACCGCGATGAGTTTGGCCAGTGGGATCCTAAAAACCAACGCCCCGAGCTCTGGAATATCTTTAACGGCCGCAAGCGCATGGGCGAACACTTCCGTGTATTCCCGATCAGTAACTGGACCGAAATGGATATCTGGAACTACATTCTGCAGGAAAATATAGCTATACCTTCATTATACTTTGCACATCAGCGTAACGCTGTTTACCGCGATAATACCTGGCTGCCTGCTTCAGAGTTCTTACAGCTTAGAGAGGGTGAAACTATCGAAAACAAACTCATGCGTTTTCGTACCCTGGGCGATATCACCATCACCGGCGGCATCGAATCTGACGCCGATACACTGGAGAAGATAGTTGCTGAAGTATCAGCAACCCGCAGCACCGAACGGGGCAACCGAAGTGACGATAAACGCTCGGATACTTCAATGGAAGACAGGAAAAAGCAAGGTTATTTTTAAATTTGATTCAATGAGCCTTCAGGCAGTCAAGCCGGGAGCAAAACATACCACCACAATGGAATTATTACGTTTTACTACAGCAGGTAGTGTTGACGATGGGAAAAGCACCCTTATAGGGCGCTTGCTATACGATTCGAAATCCATCTTTGAAGACCAGATGGAGGCTGTAAAACAATCGAGCGAGCGAAAAGGACTTCAGCATGTTGATCTTTCATTATTAACTGATGGTTTACGTTCGGAGCGGGAGCAGGGCATTACCATTGATGTAGCTTACCGTTACTTTGCTACCCCTAAACGCAAATTTATTATTGCCGATACTCCCGGCCATATTCAATATACCCGCAACATGGTTACCGGCGCTTCCACCGCCAACCTTGCACTGGTGCTTATTGATGCCCGCAAAGGTGTAGTTGAGCAAACCTGCCGCCACTCGTTCATCGCATCGCTGTTAAAAATCCCTCACATTATTGTTTGTGTAAACAAAATGGATTTGGTTGATTACCGTGAAGAGGCTTTTAACAAAGTAGTTGAACAATACGAAGCATTTGCGGCAAAAATTGATGTTAAAGATATCCGCTTTGTACCCATCAGTGCCCTGGCCGGAGATAACGTGGTAAACGACTCGGAGAATATGCCGTGGTACAAGGGTGAAAGCCTGCTGCACACGCTGGAGACCATCCACATAGCCAGTGATGAGAACCACTCAGACGCACGTTTCCCCGTACAAACCGTAATTCGTCCGCATGCCGATGAGTACCATGATTATCGTGGTTATGCCGGTAGAATTGCAGGTGGTATTTTCAGACCAGGCGACAGGATCACCGTGTTACCAGCGGGGTTAACGTCAACTATCAAATCTATCGATACCTATTCGGGGCCGGTTGAGGAAGCTTTTGCCCCAATGTCAGTTTCCATTACTTTGGAGGATGATATTGATGTAAGCCGCGGCGATATGATTGTAAAAGATGACAGCGAACCGCAGGTGAGCCAGGATCTTGATGCAATGATTTGCTGGATGGCCACCCGTAGCCCACGCCCCGGCGCCAAATATCACCTCAAAACCACTACCCGCGAAGTGATGTCCATCATCAAAGAAGTTTATTACAAGCTGGACATTAACACACTTGAGAAACAGGAAGAAAACACTGATATCAAGATGAACGAAATGGTGAAGATCCGTTTACGTACTACCCAACCTGTAGTATTTGATGAATATCGTAAAAATCGTATTACCGGTTCGTTGATCCTGGTTGATGAATCAACAAATGAAACTGTAGCAGCCGGAACGTTCCTATAAGCTACCAAAAGTATATAAAATAAAATGCCCGGCTCCTAAAAAAGTCGGGCATTTATTTTATAAAGCTTAACTGCTTACTGCGTATCGGTCAATCTTTCTATACAAACCTTCAAACTGTCCCGCCAGTAAGGAATCTCAATATTAAATGTGTTTTTGATCTTAGCCTTATCCAGTACCGAATATGCCGGTCGTTGCGCATTCGTTGGATATTCTGATGTGCGTATCGGGAGTACTTTAACATCAGTACCTGAAATATCAAAGATGCTTTTGGCAAAGTCATACCATGAGGTTACTCCTTCATTGCTGTAATGATAAATACCATATGCTTTTTTGCCAGCTGTTATGATAGTTAAAATTACACCCGCCAGGTCAATAGCATAGGTTGGCGTGCCCACCTGATCTGCTATTATCTTAAGCTCATCGCGTTCGGCACCAAGCTTTAACATAGTTTTCACGAAATTGTTGCCATACTCAGAGTAAAGCCAACTTGTGCGAATGGTATAATATTCGTCAATAATTTCTGCAATTGCTTGTTCCCCCTCCAGTTTGGTTAAACCGTATACACTAATGGGTTCAGCAGGATCCTCCTCTACGCGCGGCAGGGCTATATCGCCTTTAAAAATAAAATCGGTTGAAATTTGTATAAGAGTGGCACTATATACTTTGCACTGCCTGGCCAGATTTGCAGCGCCGGTGTTATTGATGGCCCGGGCCAAATCAACATCATCTTCTGCTTTATCAACAGCAGTATAAGCAGCACAGTTGATAGCAAAAGCCGGTTTATATTTTTCAAAAACAATATCGAGCAAATCGTCCCGCAAAATGTCTGCCTCATCTTCGGGCAGGAAATGGATATAATCTATTTTCCTTTCGCCTGCAACTTTCTTTAAGCAGTTACCCAATTGTCCTGATGCTCCAAATACGATGATATTTTGCATTTTTTAGAAGTGTTATTTTTTGATTAAACCAGGATAAAAATTAGAACCCAAAATCAGGAGCATCCTTTAAAAAGGGCAGTTCAAGGTCTTTGTCCGATACCAGCACATCGCTCCCGCTGAGCTGCCAATCAATATTTAAATCAGGATCGGCATAATGCAGACCACTTTCTGACTCTTTGTTATAGTAGTTATCACATTTATACTGGAATACAGCTTCATCGCTCAATACAATAAAGCCATGGGCAAATCCACGGGGAATAAAAAATTGCTCGTTATTCTCTTCGGTTAAAAGCACCCCATGATACTGCCCATAAGTTGCTGACGCTTTTCGCAAGTCGACAGCGACATCCAATACTTCACCTTTGGTTACCCTAACCAGCTTAGCTTGCGAAAACTGACCTTTTTGCAGGTGCAGACCACGTAATACACCTTTAGTTGAATATGATTGATTATCCTGCACAAAATTGACATTGAAGCCTGTAGCATCAGCGAACCGCTGTTGGTTAAACGACTCAAAAAAGTAACCACGATCGTCATTAAAAATACGTGGTTTTATTAATAAACATCCCTCAAGTGGGGTTGGTATTATGGTCATAGAATATGTTAAAGATAATAAAAGCGGGTTGCATACCGGTTTGAGTTAACGAAGATAAGGCAAAATATGTTACAAGGGTCAATGATGTATTTTAAAAAATACCTTTTTAAAGCACTATTAACGAGCAGCAATTGCAGCCCACTGAGCATTAACCATATATAATTTCAATAATGAGCAGTTGAGAAGCACCATGAACGAGCCTCCAAAATAGTTATTAGCAGCCCAAAACGTAAAAAGCCGGTATTAACCGGCTTTTGATTAAATAAAATATTCTTATCGTTGTGCAATCAGTGCGCCTTTGCTTAAAAAGTCAGCGTATGCTAATGCAATACCATCTTCAAGCCTGGTGTGATATTTCCATCCTGCATTTGCCAGTTTTGTAACATCCATTAGCTTCCTTGGCGTACCGTCAGGTTTTGAAGCGTCAAAGTCAATTTCACCTTCATAACCTGTTACCTTCTTTATTAAAAGGGCGAGTTCTTTGATAGTAACATCTTCCCCTGTACCTATGTTAACTAATCCGGGCTCGTTATAATTTTCCATTAAATAATAACAAGCTTCGGCCAGATCGTCTGCAAATAAAAACTCACGCTTAGGCGAGCCGGTTCCCCATATAGTTACTTTGGGTGCATTTTGCTCTCTGGCCTCATGAAAACGACGGATTAGGGCAGGTAAAACATGCGAGTTTTGCGGATGGTAATTATCATTATAGCCATATAAATTTGTTGGCATCGCCGATATATAATTACAGCCATATTGTGCACGATAGGCATCACACATTTTTATGCCTGCTATTTTGGCAATAGCATATGGCTCATTGGTTTCTTCGAGCGGGCCACTCAATAAGTAATCTTCTTTTAAAGGTTGGGGTGCCAATTTTGGATAGATACAGCTGGAACCTAAGAACATTAATTTTTTAACCCCATTTAGATAGGAATTGTGAATAATGTTATTCTGAATTTGCAGGTTGTCATATAAAAATTCCGCACGATATGTATTATTAGCTACTATACCACCAACCTTTGCAGCCGCAAGAAAAACATAATCAGGCTTTTCCTGTGCAAAAAATTCAGACACGGCAGCCTGGTTGCGGAGATCGAGTTCTGAAGATAAGCGCGTTACAAAATTTATAAAACCCTCACTTTGCAGTTTACGGAAAATCGCAGAGCCAACCATACCGCGATGGCCGGCTATATATATCTTTGCGTCCTTTTCCATCTTTAATTATTCAAATTGATTTTTGATGATATAACCAGAATCTTTCAGCAATTTTTCTCTTCTGAACAAATCAACGTCTGCTGCAACCATTTCCTGTACAAGTCCCTGTAAATCATATTTTGGTTCCCAACCTAAGGTGGTTTTTGATTTGGTAGGATCACCAATCAAAAGATCAACTTCTGTTGGACGGAAATACTTAGCATCAACAGCAACAACTTCCTTGCCGACCTCAACTTGAAAATCCGGATTATTGCAGCTAACTACATATCCAATTTCATCAATACCCTCTCCCCTAAATTCAACAACAATACCAACTTCGGCAAAAGCAAGCCTTACAAATTCTCTTACTCTTGTAGTTACGCCGGTAGCAATAACATAATCTGTAGGTTGATCCTGCTGTAAAATGAGGTACATCGCCTCTACATAGTCTTTAGCATGGCCCCAATCGCGCTGTGCATCAAGGTTACCAAGATAAAGTTTATCCTGCAGGCCCATTGCAATTTTAGCCGTGGCGCGTGTAATTTTACGGGTCACAAATGTTTCGCCGCGTAGCGGGCTTTCGTGATTAAATAAAATACCGTTGCATGCATAGATTCCATATGCTTCGCGGTAGTTTACAGTGATCCAATAAGCATACATTTTGGCTACAGCATATGGCGAACGGGGATAGAATGGAGTGGTTTCGGATTGAGGAACAGCTTGTACCAATCCGTACAGTTCAGATGTTGATGCCTGATATATTTTGGTCTTTTTTTCGAGCCCTAAGATGCGAATAGCCTCAAGAAGCCTTAAGGTTCCGATGCCATCGGCGTTGGCTGTATATTCAGGTGTATCGAAGCTCACCTTAACATGTGACATGGCGCCAAGATTATAGATCTCATCAGGTTGGACCTGTTGAATGATCCTGATAAGATTAGTACTATCGCTAAGGTCTCCGTAATGAAGTGTTAACCTTATTCCACTCTCATGCGGATCCTGATAAAGGTGATCAATCCTATCTGTATTAAACAATGAACTGCGTCGTTTAATACCGTGGACTTCATATCCTTTAGATAATAGTAATTCGGTAAGATAGGCACCGTCCTGGCCCGTGATACCTGTTAGTAAAGCTACTTTTTTCATTTTCTTGTTTTTAATCCATAAAGCTGGATGATAGGCAAATTTTATGCGTTTAATTTCTTTTTAAATTACTCTTAGTATCGATTTGATCTATAGCCGATGTCACATTTTCAATAATTTGCTTTAAAAGACAGGCCAAATGTTATACACATGCATTGTTATAAAATGACAATGCTTTATTATCTTTCTGAGATAAACTGCCTTTTTACGAAGTAATATTGTTCTTTAAATGGCCCTAAAGGCAAATAAGTTAAAATTAATTTGGGTATAAGATCCAGACCAAGTGTTAAATCTGTCCTAAACAGCTCAGGATACGAATCAGACGATTTTGAAACTAATTCTACATCTAATAATTCATTAAATGTCAATCCCCTATCTTTCAAAATTTTAGAGTTGTTTAAAAGATACTGCTTTTCTGAGTCTGATAGTGTAAAAAGTGAGTTAAAATCTACGCGGGGAAATTCCTCGAGTTTACCGCCTTCCGTAGCATTAAAAATTTTATTCCCCCTCTCATCAAAAAACAACTTTGCAAGCCTAAACTTTTCCATCATTTCATGAACTGTTGGGTTATGATATTTAAGCCCTTTTCCAAAATAGCGTGGATCAAAATGATTAGGATCATGTTCATCTGCTTCCCAATCCCTAGAGTTAACTTTTTTAACCTTTTGATCGGCAAAAGTCATATCTACACCAATCAAATATATTTCGGTAAAACCCAGATATGCAGCTATTTGAATTGCTGCGTTTACAACTGTTTTATTAATACCACAGTTTGGTAAATCATCTCTAAATTCGGGTTTATCCGCATTGATCCAAAGCACATTATCTGCGTGATTAATAAACTTAGTGAAATCAACGTTTGAAGGGTGTATGTCCGGAAAAAAAGCATATGGAACCACCGGCAATATTTCATTATTTATTTGTTCACACATGTCCTGAATAACCAGGTCATCAGTAACCATATAAAAGTCCGGCACCCAATTTAGCCGTTCAAACATCAGGTTAAATCTATTAAAAGCAAAGGTGTATTCGTTTTCCAATAAGTAAAAAGGCATTTTATTAATACTCGGGCCGTTACCGATTATGAATATTCTTTCACCTTTATATTTATTTTTTAATCCGGCCCATTTAGCGATATTTTGCTGGTCCTTTTTTCTAAATAAACGTTTTAGTTTAACGACTCCATATTTCAGTAGCCTGGATGTAAAAACTTTAACGCCGTCGGTTTTAATAGTAACTAATCCTTTATCCAATAACGATTTCATAGTAATATTTAAGTAAACTTAACGCATTAGCGACAGAAACTTTCATTTTTCACTTTGTGATATGATAAAATTATGCTTTAAGGTTATTCATTTCTGCAAATGCCTTTCTACCCATAAAAAGAAAGTCAGTACTAAAGGCGATAAAATTATATCCAGCCTTGCTCTTCTCTCTCACTAATTCAAATTCAGGGTCAATTACATGATATCCCATTGAAAAATTCTTTTCAGTACATATTTTTTCAAACTTCTGTAACGCTTCCTGTACCAATGCGTTATTAAATTGCCCGGGAATTCCTAACGAACTCGATAAATCATACGGTCCTATGAATACTCCATCAATTCCGGGAGTTTCGATTATAGTCTCAAGGTTATTTACTCCCTCGTAATGTTCAATTTGTGCAATTATAACCTGATTGTCATCAACCCATTTACGGTAATCTTCAAAACCAAATCCATAACGTTGAGCGCGGTTAAGCCCAACCCCTCTTTTACCAACAGGGGGGTATTTGGCATATTCAACGGCTTGCTTAGCTTCATCAGCGTTACAGATCATAGGTACCACTATACCGTCGGCACCAGAGTCTAGAACTCTTTTTATAACAACTTCTTCATTTTTTGAAACCCTTACCAGGGCAGCCATTCCACGAGCCTGTATAAAACCTATCAATACCTGTACCTCATTGTAATCAATGGCGGTATGCTCTAAATCTATACAAAGCCAATCAAAACCGGCTTCTGCAAGTATGTCGATAACCGATTGATGAGGTATAGTTATCCATGAACCTACTGTATTCTCTTTATTTTTAAGCTTTTTCTTTAATGTAGTATTTTTCATTCCATTTATTTTTCAATGTCGGCAAATACAGTTACTGCCCCCCCGTTACCATCTTCAACAAACATCGGCGCAACCACTACCGATTTAATATTATTATTGATGGCAGCCAACGCCATATCTTCAATAACCAAAATCGGTGTTGTCTCCTCATCGGGGCAAAGGAAAGCTTTGTGGCTCACTCTTCCCTCGGGTCTGAAATTCCATGATGTAAGAGAGATAAAATCAAAGCCGACACACCTCAATTTGGGGTATTTGCCCCGAAAATAATCGGCCAACTCGGCAGCCAAACCCGGGCTATCGTTCCAGTATTTATCAGCCGAACGATATTGTTCATATCCTGTACGAATCAAGAGCAATTCAATACCAGCCTCTGTAATTTCACTTTCAACTTTTTTAAAGTCGGCAATGGAAATTAAGATCCCTGAAGTACATGTGATATCAACAAGCTTTACTTTATCATAAAAAAACTCATTAACGTCAAATTCATGAGTCTTTTTTCCCGTAGCCGAAAAGTGCCTTGGCGAGTCGATATGTGTACCAATATGGTTATTTGAAAAAAACCAGCTGGATGAATTTGCCGTTTCACCTTTTAATATGGATGAATTATCTCTTACAAATATCCTGTCACGATTTCCATATGCAGGGGTCGACTGAGATATTAAATGTGAAAGATTAATATTATTACGCATGTTAAGGGGCTTGTTTTAGCTTAAGGCTCTATTATAAAAGTTTATTATACTTTTACTTTTATAACAATTTTTTTTATGTATCCTGGCTCACCATCACTGTAAACAGGAGCGTGAGCATCCTGCGGGTAAAATATAGCGAAAATATCGTTTCCTATAACCACCTCACCCTGAGGGTGCTCAATCATATCAAAAAAAGTAAAATCTTTCTCTGTATTGTATTCAGTATTGGGTGTAAGCAACTTAACGTTGGTCCAGGGTATACGTTCAGTGTTTTTAATACAATACTGAACATCGATAACATGCTTATGTGCTTCGAAACCAAAATCATTTTTGATTTTGGTTTCGTATTCCATCACCACGGCTTTAGCTGTATCAGTAAGCGGATACTCTCCAAGTTCAATCTCCGGGTCGGCATTTTTAATAAATACCAATCCCTGGTATATATCATCATTTATTGATTTATAAAACTCAATATTTGTAAGTGAATCAATGATCATATGCTTTTTTTATTATAAACAAGCCTCAAAGATACTATAGGGTGTTAGCTATTCTTCTTTGTAATAAAAACTCGGTCCAGTAAAAATCTTCCAGATCATCAATATCCGCGGCTTCAAGTCTCTCGATAGGGAACATCATAGGATTTGAACCCAGCCTGTTTTTTATTTTGTGATTGGTCTCTTTCGAAAAAATGTAGAAGCAGGAGTTCTCATGATAAATAGGTTCCAGATCCTGCGTCCTTATTAAATGCTTTGGATCATGATTTATTCCTCTGCCATCGGGCCAGTAAAAACGTTGCTTCACTTCAGTAACAGAAAAAAGTGCATCATGCTCTTTTTGAGCAAAAAAGGCTTCTATTGCACCATCAACCGATTCCACTGTGAGTAATGGGTTTGTACTGTGGGTTTGTAAAAAATACTCTGCATCCGTTTGCTCGATATCATAAGCTATAAGCGGCTGAATGCTGACCATGTCTCCCAGTAAAAAATCAGGCCTTTCCAATACTCTAACTTTATCAAAATTAGCCCTGGCGCTTTCTCCAATTTCCTCTGAATCAGTGTTCACTAATATTTCATTAATGTATGCACTTTTTGACAGCGTTTCCATTATCCAATGAAAAGCAGGCTTACCCACTAACGGGCGAATATTTTTACGAGGCACTCTATCAGAGTGCCCTTTCATTGGCACCAATGCTGTGATTTTCGGAATTTCCATTTTTTATCAGATAGATATTTTAACTGTTATTTTTTTTATGATTTCGGGTTTATCAATATAATGCTGCGGGCCGTGGCCATCTTCAGGGAACATAATAGCAAACATACCTTCCCCAATATCTACATGTGTTCCGCGCGGCGACGGATCTTTATAAAATGTACGATCCTTAGCTTCGTCATAAGGAATATTAACATTCATGCCTTCAATAGGCGACCATTTTACGCGTTCTAAACCCCTCACCGGGTATTGGATGTCAATAACATGTTTATGGGCCTCATACCCTCTGGAAAAGTCGGCAATAGTTTCGTACTCGCTAACTATAGCTTTCGTATTCTCATTGATAACATAGGTTCCCAATTCAATATCCGGAGTAGCCTTCTGTAAAAATTGCAGGCCGGCATAAATATCAGGTGAAATACCTTTATAAAGGTCGATATTTTTTAACTGGTCAAGTATCATGCGGTTTGAGGTGTTAACTGAGTTTCAAAATATTCTTTAAGCCAACCTATAAATTCGTCATCCATAGGACGCATGTCCTTGAAAATTTTACCGCATCCTTTATTAAGTATAAGGCCGAGCATTTTTCCAACGTTCTTTTTATCCTTACTTAAAGCAACCGTGAATTTTTGAAGCTCTATATCTGTAATATCAGTGCCTTCCCATATCTGGCTTAAAAGCTCCCTGATATATAAGCGGGTTTCTTCAGTAATGTAACCCAATTTTACCGATACAAAGTTTGCCATATCCATTCCATAGCTAACTGCTATTCCATGCGGCACGCGGTAATTGGTTAATGATTCAATTGCATGCCCAAACGAGTGCCCGTAATTAAATATCAATCGCTCGTTTTGGTCAAATTCATCTCGTTCGATGTAGCCTTTTTTGATTTCGAGGCTGCGATTAATTATGCCGGCCAATACTTTTTTATCTGTTAAAGCTGCAGCGTATTCACTTTTGTAGCGGTCAAAATCTTCCTGACTTGATACAATAAAGTAATGACACATTTCTCCCATGCCCGATTTTAAATCCCAGGTAGATAACGTATTTAAAAAATCAAGATTGATAAATATCTGGTTGGGCGGATAAAAGCCACCTATCTGATTTTTGAACTTTTTGAAGTTAATTGAGGTTTTACTGCCTATGCAACTATCACCTTGTGCCAGTAATGACGTTGGGAAAAAAAGCCACTTAACACCGCGGTAAAGAATAGATGCTATAAACGCAGTAGCATCCTGGGTAATGCCCCCGCCAATTGCAACCAGGCGATGATTTTTACGAAAACCATTTTCAATAAGATCTTCTATTAAAGGTTCAACGCCCTGATAACTTTTCACAGATTCATGAGCATCAATCCCAATATGCCTGTGCAATTTAAAAATTGGCTCAAGCATATCGTTATATAGTTCTTTTATCTTGTTATCGATTATGATAACATCGCCATCTTTTAATTCGCTTAAAAGTACTTTTTGTGTGTCATCGATAAACTGGACACTATAATCGTGTATGATTGATTTTACTGTAAAACTATACATTGGTATATCCTCCGTCAACTATAATATTTTGGCCGGTTAAGTAAGTATTAAGATTGCTGCATAAAAAAAGAACAACATTAGCGATCTCCACAGGCAAGGCCATCCTTTTCATCGGTATAAGTTCGGTAATCTTTTCCAATTCTTCTGCCGAATTTGTGGTAGCCGTAAGTTCGGTAAGCGTAAAACCCGGGCCAACTGCATTAACCAGGATGTCGTATTTTCCTAACTCAATTGCCAGTGTTTTTGTAAGCCCGGCTATGGCATTTTTATTGGTGGTATAAATAGATCTCCCCGACCTGGTGATTGCACTCCAGATGGAAGTAATATTAACAATTCTGCCATAACCGTTCGCTTTCATTATTTTGCTTATTTCGCGGCAAAGCACATATGGGCCCTTGACGTTGACATTATGAAGCAAATCAAAGTCAGCATCAGTAGTTTCAGCATTCAGCGCAATTTTGTTGATACCTGCATTATTGATTAGTACATCTATTTGATGGCCCAACTTGTTAATTGCCAATAAAAAGGTTTCTACAGATACCTGATCATTAAAATCAAGTTGTAAATAGCTAACTCTACCGGATGTATTTGCGTTATTTAGTTGATCAATTTCTGATACATTGGTTCCGGTGAGAATCACTGACGAGCCAGCCTCCAAAAAACGATCGGCAATTGCTTTGCCTATGCCCCGTGTGCCACCGGTAATAAGCACCATTTTATCTGCCAGGTCAATCTTTATGTTTGATATACTATCCATCAACAGGTATTAATTAGCAGTAAGCGTCAAAAACTCTTCGTCTTTTGAAAGATAATTAACAATAATATGATTCAATATCATATGCACATCCTCAATTGGCCCATAATCGCCTTTCGGATTCGGAGTATATAATGACACAGTTGAGATTTCATTCAGTTTACCGCCCAAAAAGCCAACAAAAGCAATTGTTTTACCACCAAGTTCATTGGCATACTCGGCCGCCTTAACTAAGTTTGGCGAGTTTCCACTTGCTGATATCGCTATTAACACGTCACCTGCTGCAAACTGACCGCGCATTTGTTCAACAAAAACATCGTCAAAATTATTATCATTACCTATTGCTGTAATCATAGGCACGTTATCTGTTAAGGCAATAATTTTAGGGCGAAATTTTGAAAAATAGCGTACAAAAAATCTAAAATCAGCCTGCATGTGTGAGGCAGTAGCTGCGCTGCCGCCATTACCAACAACATAAACGGTGTTGCCATTTTTAAACGCGGTAATCATAGTTGTAATTACCTGCTCAAGTTTAGCAACTTCAATTTTATTTAAAATATCAGTCAAACGGGTGATATAATCACTCAGATAAGTTTTAACTTTTTCTTGTCTTTCCATTATAATAGATTTATATGTTTTTTGTAAGTAGTTGATTAAAAATCTTTTTGTTCGTACACTTTATCTATAATGCGCATAAGCTTATAGGCATCATCTGAATTGCCGATTGTAACAGGTTTACCGGTATTAATTGAATCAAAAAAATGATCCATTTCGTAACGCCAGCTGTTATTATCTACATACTTGGTCACCGTCTCATCTTTCCAGGTAGCTGCCGGAGCTGTAGATCTGTTTTTAGCGATAGAAAGTGTTTCTTCGCCATATGACATTGATGATGTTATAAGGCCGTTCAATACCATATAACCTTTCTCAAGAAATATCTCTAACGAAAACAAATGGCGCCATTGCGACATAGTTGAGTGTAACGAAGCCACTTTACCTGTTGCCGATTCTTTGAGGATCACAAAAGCATTATCCTCAACATCCATATGCCAGTAAAGGTTCGAAACTTCGGCTTTAACAACATCAAAATCTCCTGAAAGGTAAAGGAACAAATCAAGCATGTGAATACCCTGATCCATTAGGATACCGCCACCGGCTAATTCTTTTTTGGCTCTCCATTGGTTAAAATAATCGCTCGTAACGCTTTTGCCATAGCGGCCGCGAAGCCACAATACTTTTCCATATTCACCGCTATCTATCAATTGTTTGATATGCATAACGCTGTCATGGTGGCGGTGATTAAAACCATACATCAGCTTTTTGCCGCTGGCTGCCTCGGCTTTCTGAATTTCCAATATATCTGCCCCAGTAAAAGCAGGTGGTTTTTCGCAAAACACATGCTTACCTGCATTTAACGATCTTATTGTTAAATCTTTATTTAAAAAATTAGGGGTACAAACAATGATAGTGTCTATATCGGGATGGTTTATTATTTCCTCATGGCTAATATTTGGAATACCGTCAATCTCTTTTTCTGCGCCCGGTTCAGATATGGCTATAACCACACCTTTTTCAATTTCATTAATAGTCTTGTGACGAATTTTACCCATCACACCATAACCTATTATACCAACTTTATAATTCATAGATGTATTATTTTAGTGCGTTAATTAAGTTTTTAACCGCGTCGATCTCCATGAGTAATTTTCCTTCTTCGGCATATGAGCCAAGATGAGGAGTAAGTACAATGTTATCCAGATCACATAACGGTCCGGCATAAGGCTCTTCCGAAAAAACATCAACCGCAGCCCCGGTTAATTTATTAGCCGACAGTGCATTAAATAACGCATCTTCGTCAACAATTCCCCCTCTCGAGATATTTATCAGGAATGATCCTGCTTTCATCAAATCAATTTCGCCGGCGCCTATTACAGCTGATCCATCTTCGTTACCAGGAACATGGATAGTAACTATATCTGCCTTTGATAATACCGTGTTAAAATCAACCAGTTCAACACCATTGTTTGCAGCCCAAGTGGCGTCAGCATACGGATCATATCCTATTACAGGATTTCCTATACCTCTGAATAATTGTGCCACCAGTTTACCGATACGCCCTAAGCCTACAACGCCAACAACTTTGTTAAGAACCAGGTTGCCTACCTGTTTTTTCCATACTCCGTTCCTGAGATCAGCATGCGCTTGAGGAACTTTGCGCAATAACGAAAGTGTCATGGCTAATGTCAATTCGGCCACCGCCCTTGTTGGGCCATCAGGAGTATTTGTTACAATAATTCCTTTTTCGGCAGCATATTTTAAATCAACACTATCCATGCCTATACCAACCCTGCTTATGCATTTCAAGTTAGGTAAAGCATCCATTACCCGGGCTGTAAGTGGTTCAACACCTGCAACTATACCGGCACAATCTTTGGCTAATTCAATAACCTCATCTTCTGTTAATTTTCTTCCGTAAGGGTTATTGATCACTTCATAACCATTTTGGATAAGTAAATCAACTGGTTCGGGGCCAACTTGTCCAAAAGATGAGGGCGAGGTTAATATTTTATTCATAGTATTTAGTTGTTCGTTTTACCGTTGCTACAAAGTGATTAACGTAACTCAAGCAGCTTATAATCACATCCTGGCCGAACGAATGTTCCTACAGTGCATTTAATTTATTTAGCTGTTGTTTTGATAGGTACATTATTAATTTCAAGATTTTTTTTTGGAACACGTATTCATTACCATAATCTCAGTCGTGAAACGAAACCACCAAGATGTATAAACATACGGCAACTAAAAAATACCATGTGCTGCACGGGGTTTTTGGCTAAAATTTTGCCATAATAATAGCGGTATTTCCAATAAGCCGAGCTTCTGAAATCAAAAAACTTTGGTTTAAAATCTTTAAGGCTATATTTTTCCTTTATATCAACTGCAGCTGTTGTGTTTGTATATTCCATTACCAGGGCGCGCGACGAAACCAGCAATTTATATCCGGCATATTTTGCACGCAAAGGTAATTCCGTATCACCACGATGTTTAAAATGTTCAAAGTCAAATAAACCTAACTCATGAAATACTTCGATAGGTATATAAAGACCACGGCCAATTAAGTCAAATGACTCAATCAGTAAATCTTCTTTAAATGATGAGAGTTTTTTGTTGCGGTGATAATATTTAGAATAAGCAAACCACGGATGTGTTGATTTTCCCGCATAAGTGATCCGGTCGCCGTCTTTAACATCAACTGTAAGTGAACCTATCAATGCTTTCGGGTTTTCATTAGCAATGTTGGTTAAGTTTTCAATCCAGTTATTATTAAACTTCACATCGTCGTTTTGTAAAATAATACCTTTAATACCCGGATGATTCTTTAAAACGTATTCAATGCCTACATTGACAGAGCCTGTCCACCATAAATTTCCGTCACCATTCAATTCAATTACCTGTGGAAAATCATTCTTTAATATTTCGCTTGTACCATCTGATGAACCATCATTAACAACAATTACCAATTCTGGCTGCACTGTTTGTGCATTTATCATTGATAAACATTCTACAAGTAATTTTTTCCTGTTAAAGGTTGGTACCACAATGGCTACTGGTATTTTCATAATGTAAGTGTCAAGAAGATAATTTATTTATACCATATGCAAACAATAGTCTGCAGGGCAATAATCATAATTTATTTTATCACGTTGTGCTACTTGTTTAGCCGGAACCCCGCCAAATACTGCATAAGGCGGAACGTTTTTTGTAACAACGGCCCCAGCCGCAATAACTGCTCCCTCTCCTATAGTTACGCCAGGTAATATTGTACACCGGGATCCTAACCACGCATAATCCTCTATTACTATCGGGGCTCCTTCAGATTTGAAATTCACATCATTGTAATTATGATGCAAAGTCCAAATCATTACTTCTGTTGCAAGCACTACGTTTGCTCCTATTGTTAATCCCATCCTGGCATCCAAAACGGCCCTGTGCCCTATGGAAGATCCTTTTCCTATTACAAGGCCCTTAGGGTACCTGTATTCAGTTCCGCCATACACGGGTACGCCTTTTGCAATTTTAGCTCCCATTAATCGTAAAAACCATTTACGAACATGTTGAGACGGGAAGGACGAAAAAATTGAATTTAAAAGAAACCATTTTATAGAATCTCTCCAAAGATTAAAGCTTTTTTTAACCCTGACTGGTTTATCTGCACTTGAACTCATATTTCTCTATATTTTAAAATCACACATGCAATAAGTTTACTTACCCCATCCACAAGTGTTAATACTTTAAAATCTTTTCAATTTTTTATGGTAAATATAAAAATAATTATACGTTTTGAGTTATTTTGTGAAAAAAATCACAATTTCTTCTCTGTTTATTAAAAAATCCATTCACAACCTGAAGGAATTTTTTACAATTTAAACTTATAAAAATCACTTGTTTTTAACGCCAACATCTCCCAACTTTCAAAATCAGTTTTTTCTGCTATGTTGCCCCTTAATTTATTAACCATTAGTTTATCATCTTGTAGGATTAAAATATTTTGAGCAAGTTCGTCAACACTACCGGGTTTAAATAGCAATCCGTTTTTACCATGCTTAACAACATGATTTAGCCCGGCAATATCGCTTGCTATTATCGGCACATCAAAACAGAAAGCCGTATTAGGGATTCCTGACTGCGACGCTGTTTTGTAAGGCATAATTATAGCGACAGCATTTTTTACCATAAATACGATCTCCTGTTCGGTTAAAAACCTGTTGATAAAGGCTACGTTTGATAAGCCATCTATATTTACCAGGCCTCCCTTGTCCCTGCCGGCTATAACAAAATCTATTTCACTATTAACAACATTTACCTGCCTGATGGCTTCCAACAACAGGTCAAGACCTTTATATTGCTCAATATACCCGTAGTATAAAAAATATTTTTCCGGGATATTGAGTTTAACTGAAGTTGTTGTGGTGTATTCATAAGTTTCAAATAACCCGAAAGGAATAACCGCCGTCAATTCCTTTGCTTTTTTAGCATAATTTTTAAGAAAGACCGACTTGACGTTTTCCGAATGAAAAATCAGCTTGATTGAACTATTACCCAATCGATTTAAGAAAGCCTTTATAAATAGTGTTTTCAATTTGCCGGTTCGTTTAGTGAGCCGGTCTGCGTCGCCTTCATGCAGCGTTTGAACTACTTTTTTGGCAGGGAAAAAGTATTGTATAAAATTGAAGCGAAATTCTTCGCCTACGAAATGCAGCTTGTCAAAATTATTCTTCTTGAGCTCCTTTATAAATTGCCAAATTGTTAGGGTACCTATTTTTTTTGAATTACCGCAAACTATAACTTTAATTGATACATCGGAATTGTTAAAATAGGCCTTTACATCGGATGGCAGCAACTCCTGAGTTTCATTTTCATTTAACAAGCCGGTTTTAGTTAAACCACTAAGATTTAACATCGGTGGCGAAAGCGAACTCTGGTTCAAAAAACAATATAAGGTTATATCATTATTTAAGGCCAGGTACTTTGCTAACGGAAAGGTACTTTCAAAAAAAGCAGGGGATATAATAGCAATTTTCATAAATCTCTTAAGAGCAATATAACAACAGCATTAGCGGCCTCTTTTTGCACCGGTTAAAAAAATAAAATACCTATCGATGAAATACATCGCCGGCAGCGCTAATAGCGTAACAACAACGGTAACCGAAACCGCCTGCCCCAATGATAATTGTGTAGGCAGTGTTATTTTTAACGCTTTCAACAAAAAAGAACTAATGCTTATCAATACATTTTGTACAGATATCAATGTGTTCAGTGCGATAAAAAGGATGAGCTTTCCTTTAATAAAACTTAATAAGGAAGATAATGCTATGATCATGAATGTACCCGAAAACCCTACGATATAAAATGCAAATATATTTTGGCCCCAAATAGCGGCATTTATATCTGAACGGCCGTTATACCTAACTAAGTAAAAAGTTGCCAAACAAAAAGCCAACATTAAAACAAAGTTTACTACTTTTTGTTTTAGTAATTTAACAATTATACCGCTGCTTTTTAATAACACCCCGCTTATAAAAAAAGGCAGAGCAAGTACAGCACTATCAAGCGAAAACCATAGGTCATATCCGGCATATTTAATGCACATTACAATTCCCACCAATAAAACTGTTATCAATAAAATGTACTGTATCTTATTTTTAGTGATTTGTACAAGGTACTGGTAAATTATCCTAATATTAAACAAGGCTATCAAAAACCATAACGGATCATTGGTGCTGCGCGAAATAGATGTATCATATCCTACACCCAGCAACAAACCAAAAAAAGGCTTAATTATCCCCTCTTGAAGCAGGGAGCCATGATATTCATTGCGATGCCTTAAAAACACAACAATAAACCAATACACAAACGTAATGATGTAAAAGTAGCAATATAACCTTTGGGCGTCTTTTTTTACCCCTTCTTTAAAGGATATGCTATTTTTGTGTAAATAACCGGATATAAGAAAAAAAAGAGGCATGTGAAAACTATAAATAAATGTTGTTATTTTAGTTTCCACCAACACCAAATGCCCAAATACCACCAACACAATTCCTATAGCTTTGGCATTATCTATCCAAAACTCTCTTACCTTACTTGTGATCAACGGGATTTGCGCCTCGGTTTGCATTTCGATTTTTTAATATTAGGTTTAAATGCTTTTAAAACTGTCAGCGAATTGCTTCCCACTCAATAAGCTTTGATCACTCCATAAATATTTCCATTCACCAAACCGGCCAATATATCCGATCCCTTTTTCATCTAAGTAATTTTGTACTAAAGATAGATTTGAAATTCTGTTATGATCAAAAATAACATTAGCGTGTTTCACCTCACGGTAATCGCTAACCTCCACATCTTCGGCTGAAAACAGTCCCATCTTTTTTCCTTTATTAACTATATGCTCTATTAATGCCCCGCCTTTTAGTTTGGCAGGTATTGAGTTTGAATAATAGGTTTCAAATTGCAGCGAACTTTTCCCCTCAGGAACATTATCACTTGATTTTAGTGAAGGAGAATAAGCACGGGACGGTAGTATATCGGAGTCATATATATAAAACCAAAGGTATTTAGCTACATCCGGATTGCTAAACCCTAAAGAAACCAATTGCCCTGATGTTGTGACCAGCTTAGCAGCAGCTTCACGTACTTTCGTCGGAACGTCTTTAATTATATTTATCAGGTCGGGCAACGGTAAGGATGATACAAGGGTATCAAAATATTCGTTTGATCCATTTGAAAATTCTACCCTTTTTGTTTTCAAGTCGATCAACGAAGCCTCTCGTCCGCATTGAATATTTGCTTGCTCAGCCATTAACCGCAAAAATGACTTATATCCCCCTTCCAGAGGATATCGCATTTCCGATGCATAATAAAAATTATCGTTTTGTACTTCAAATGCCCCTTTTAGTAAATTGTCTAATGGTGGGGTACTGAAACGTTTTGCAACCCAGTCAACTGTAAGTTCACTTGCTTTTTTACCCCAATATTTTTCCGTATATACTCCTGGGAAATTATCTGTAAAATACGAGCCAAATTGTGTTAAGAGCCATTCATAATAGTTTTGGGGTTCAGTAATATCAGGCTTGCTCACAAAATCTAAAATAATTTTCACCTTTTCGTCTGTGCTTAACGGGGCCAAATTATTTTGTGCAGGATGTTTTAACCAGGAACCTTTGTAGTAATTTGTTGATACCGGAAAATGTTTTTGAAATTCAGCACTCCGGGCAAACAAATCATTTACATATTCATTTGTTGAAAATGAAAGATGTACAAAATGGTCAAACCTAAACCCGTTTCCTACAGTAAAATTATCACAAAGTCCACCCCAGCGTTCTCTCTTTTCATAAATAGTATTTGCTACGCCTTTTAAATTAAGATGATAACCCGCTGAAAGACCGGCAATCCCGGCTCCTAATATTACAACCATAAAACTGTTTGCTTCATATTTAACTTAACAAATGACATCGCCGCTTCTAATATTGTCAGACATTAGAAATCGCTTTTAAATCTGGTTCCTGAGTCTGTACAGGTACATTTTGATTTTCAGTATATTCAAGATTATAACAATCAACTAAATACAATGCAATAGCAAAAACAGGAACGCTGCTGAGGTAAGAAAACCAATCCTGGGCAGCAAAATAGAGCAGAAATGTTAACACGAAAAAATATCGTATATAAACACGTGTTTTAGGTAACTTAATTTTGAAAACTACCTTGTAAATTATTTTAAAAACTATAAAAGCGTAAAATATTCCAAATTTGTTAAGACCGCCAATAATTCCAACATCTTCTCTAAAATAATGTTGTTTCATCCAAAGGGAATATATTTCCTTACCGTATGGGCTGGATGAATGTTCCCATCCATTTCCCATCAAAACAGTTAACCAGTTAGGCCAATATTCTAATAGATAGAAATGCATTTCTATAAACCTAATATAACTATCGCCAGCAGATAAATCATCGCTTGATACGTTAATTAAACTGGTAATATAATCATATTTAATGACCACTATGAAAACGATGGTTATCAACAAAAAGAAAATTTTTGATACGCTCCGTTTTCCTGCAGCATTTCGGCTATAAAAAATCGTCAAAACTATAGCAAACAACAAAATGCCGAGATATTGCCTTGACCCTGTAAAAAAAACGCCTACAATAATGGCGATCAATGCTGCCATTTTTATAAACTTAACTTTATTTAGCAATTGGGATAAAGTTTCTAACGCAACAAAAAAGCCAACAAAAAAACCTGCTATTGATAAACGAATTACGCCTCTCGTTTGGGCAAAAAATTCAAGAAACTCATCTGTATTATCTTTGCTTTGGTTGAAGTAAATAGTTGGATATAAACGTTGTTGCACAATTACTACAACTCCCCACATTAAACCAACTTTAAACATTTCGTTTATGATAAGTGTAGGGCTATACTTCTTGATATGAAGATATTTATACAGCAACCAAAAAAATATTGGCCGAACAACCCATATTGAAATGTAAAAATTTTGACCGTGAAAAAGATAGGCCGGTATTAAACCCAACACAACTATTACAATCAGATAGGTAACTTCTTTATTAAAATGGGCTTTTATAATCGAAAAAGAATCTTCTTTTTTTGTATGAGCAATTGTTACAATCATCATAACAATTAACAAAAGCCTCCCTGCTTCCGTAAATACACTGGGTATCAAAACGGTAGAAAACACATCAGTGCATAATAAAACCGCAAAAAAAACGAAAAGCGATCCTTTTTTTATTGTCATAGGCTAATACGGACAGACAACCTATCCATTGGTAAATCAGAATTTGTAAATTTTGTTAAATAATCCATAAAACAAGGCGGTATAAGGAATATTATGTTCTCTTTTATTTTTTAAATAAAACCTTATCATGTAAAACGAGCTGCACCCCTTTGCCATAAGCTTAAATAAATAACTATATGCTTTATTTTTAGCTTTATCAACCGCTTTTTTCACCATACTTGATGGATATACAGAATTTCCAATGAATGCATCTGAAGTAGAAATATCTGCAACCTGGTTGTACAGGAAATTTATATCATCAAGCCGGAGCCTGAAGTTTTGCTTCGAATTGGAAAAATTATTGGTAACCACCCTGTACTCGAGTCCAATATCAGAGGTATAACCAATCCCATTTTCCCCAAGCAGATACCAGGTAAGATCGTCCATTCCCCAACCCAGAGGAAAGGTGGGAAATCCCCCTATTGATTTCAATTTAGCTGTATCAACAACAAAATCCGACAAAAATTGCTGGCGTTTTACTGTTAGCCGCTGATACACGAAATCTGAAAGCGTTTCAAAATTATTGCACAACGGAGAGTAACCGGTTACCTCATCTTTTTCATTTATCAACTTTACCCGACAATGATATACATATAATCCGGGCATTGAAGTTATCAATCTATAAAAATTGCTTAGGCTATCAGGAGTTAAGTTATCGTCATCGCTCAGAATCATAAAATATTGACCGGTTGACCGCGATAATATTTTATTAAAATTATCGTAAATAGGCAATAACGTATCATTTTCATAATACCTAAACCTGTTATCAACTAAATAGGTTTCTACTACCCCGGCAATCTTCTTTCTATCTTCTGGTAACAAAGCATTGTTTTGTATTATCACTTCAAAATCCGAGAATGATTGATTCAAAATACTATCAATAGTATTTTTTAAAAAACCAACTTTAGTTACAGGAAGGCCTATGGTAAAAAACATACTAATTAGCTATAGTTTTAAACTTTGATTTGTAAACATTATAAATAATGCCTGCTACCAACAGAATTAAAATTATTCTGATCCACAAAAAAGTATTAAAAGGTAGAAAAACAGACACGCAAAAAAGTGTAATAGTCCATATAAACTCCCTCGTTAAATTCAGCTTTATATTTAAAGATTTAACAAATGAGTTATATAGAAAAGGTAAAAATATAACATAAGCCACAAGGTAAGATATTGACAAACCAAATCCACCGTATTTACTACCTATGAACAAAAATGGTGTAGCTATCAAAGAACTTGCAATTCCCCACCTGGAAAGCAGTTTTTGATTATCTGTGGCCCCCCAAATGTTTCCTATATACCAGTTTAAAGCAAAAATGAAAAGAAACCAGATCTGGTATTGAATTATATTAACTGAAGACAGGAACTTAGGACCAAACAAAATCAGCACCACTTCTTTACTTATTAAAGTGAAACTAAAACACAAAAAAGAAACTACCACCATGAAAAGTGGAAAAGTTTTTTTCAATTTGTCAATCAGCAGCTGTTTATTAGTAACCCAAAGATTACTAAAGCTTGGAAACACAGCAGACATGCCAAGATTAATTACCATTTTTATTGGATTGATTAGGCGATTACTTGTATTAAAGTATCCCAACTCAACTTTGGTAGAATTAATTTCGAGAAAATTGTTTGATAGATAATTAGTCGGCAAAGCGAAAATATTGTTTAGGTAATAGTATGAACTATCCTTAATCATCGTTCTGCCAAACTTCCAAAACCCCACAGCACTACCCTTAAGTATATCTTTTACTAAAAACATTACAGAAAATATTACTATTGTTTTTCCCAGAAGGATTAAAGTGTAATATTTTATTACGTAATTAACTGATATAGCTGATGCTGGAGTTATGATTATAAATATTAACCAAATAATTGAGAAAAAGACGTTAATTGACTCAGCAATTCCCATACGTTGGTGTCCTTGCCAAATTGCTTCACAGCTACTCCACAAGTTAAGTACAAACACGTTTATCACTAAGTATAATAGTAATTCCGGGCTAACAGAGTGAGCAAAATGTTCGTAGATGAGCATTAGTATAACGGAAAAAACAAGCCCGATAAATTGCAAAATGATTGCAGAAAAAAATACAAGTTTTGATTTCTCACCATCCCGTGCTACTGTACGTATTGAGATATTCCTGATACCTAATTCGGCAATTACAGCATATAGCGCTGATTGAATGAGAATATATGAAAACATACCGAAACCAGCCGGTCCCAAAATTCGAGCTATTTTTATACTTGAAAAAACCAATATAAATTGGCTTAAAAAATTCCCAATAGTTAAATAAGAAAAATTTTTTACAACTTTATTCGAAAGAATTTTCTTTATAAAAGCAGACATATTTACGTCACAATTAATTATTTTTTTCCACTTCGATATTGAAATTCAGATCCTTATTATTTATGAATTCTTTGTCCGTAAATAATTTTCAACTCCCATTTCCAACGTTACTTTAGCGTTCCAGTTAAACAAGTTATTTTGCGCTGAGATATCGGCAACGGCATACATTACATCGGTTGGGCGGTAGTTTTTACCACCCCAGTTTATGTTGCATGATCTGCCACTTTTTTGGGCTATTACTTCGGCAAGCTCCTTTATGGTATGCCCCACTCCTGTCCCTAACTTAAATACACTTTTATCTGCTACACGCTGATAGTTATCAATAAGTTCAAGGTAGAAATCAACTACATCGTCGACATGAATAAAATCAAGTACCTGGCCACCCGGCGACATATCAACCGGCGCCGCAGCTCCTATCGATTCATATATGTAATCAATGATCTTTTTCTGACTATCGATACCACCGTAAATGGTATAAGGGATAACAGTTGCAGCCTTAAAGCCATAAGCTTTTGAATAATAGTCTACAAAATACCTCGACGCACTTTTGGTTGCAGCATAAAGGTAGGCCGGATCGATACTTTCATCTCCTTTAAAATATTCGGCAAAAGTTCCGGTATTGATTAAAAACTTTAGTCCGCTGGTCTTCAAAGCATCCATCAACCTAAACGTATAAAGGAGGTTGCTGTCAACCAGCTTCTTCATATCATTATACGAGTCAGATGAAGTTAGGTAGGATGCCAGGTGCACCATTATCTCAGGCTTAAATTCATTCAAAGCTACGGTAAGCGCATCCTGATCATCAGTAACTACATACTTATGTGTAACAGTACCAAATAGTTTTTCTGATTTATCGGCATTGCGGGTTAGCTCTAAAACATTATGACCGGCAGCAATTAATTTAGGTACGAGATGTTTTCCTAAAAAACCGGTTGAGCCTGTTATTAAAACATTCATACAAATGGTGATTTAATATCGTTCAAGTGACCAAAAGCCATATCCCTTACTGATACAATAGGGTCAGCCACAGGCCATTCCATACCAAATGAGTCCCACTTAACACCATGGTCACAGCTATTGTTGTAAACCGATGTCTGGATATAGGATACAATAGTGTTATCCTCAAGCGAAAGAAAACCGTGCGCGCACCCTACAGGTATATAAATAAGTTTGGGTTGGCTTACAGATACCGTGGTATAAAAATATTGTCCATAAGTTTTTGAACCTGTTCTTATATCAAGTACCACATCAACAATGCTTCCGGTATTTACAAATACAAGTTTAGTATGCTCAGCCGGCGGCGATTGATAATGCATCCCACGAATTACATTTTTGTGAGATACTGAAAAATAGCTTTCCTTAAAATCGGTACGGAGATTGTTGGCCTCAAAAAAATCAACGTTAAATATTTTAGTAAACGATCCCCTGGAATCGTCAAGCTTTTTTAAATGCAATATTTTAAGATCTTCAATAATGGTTTGTTCCAGTTCCATACCTTAAAGTTTAAGTAATGTTCAATAACAGTTACTGTATGTAAGCTTTAATTACGTCGGCGATATAATCATAATGGCTTTCGTTTAAACCTGGCCATACACCAAGCCAAAAAGATTGGTTCATGATGATATCTGTATTTTCCAGATTGCCTATCTGCCTGCTTTGAACGCTTGTATATGCTGGTTGGCGTAATAAGTTACCGGCAAATAAAAGCCTGGTGCCTATTTTCTTTTCTTCGAGATGTTTAACAAGCATGTGACGGTCGGCAGCATCACCTTCACGTAGGGTAAGTAAAAAGCCAAACCATGACGGATCGCTGTTTGGTGTTGGCTCCGGCAGGATGAAGATATCTTCAAATTGCTTCATACGCTCATACAAGGCTTTGTAGTTTTCGCGGCGCCTTTGAACAAAATGATCAACCTTTTTTAACTGCGATACGCCAAAAGCCGCCTGCATATCAGTCACCTTTAAGTTAAAACCTATATGTGAATAAGTATATTTATGATCATACCCGTACGGCAGTGTACCCAATTGCTGGGCAAACCTGCAACCACAGGTATCATCTTTACCCGGTTCGCAGTAACAATCGCGCCCCCAGTCACGGAAGCTTTCTGCAAGCTTAGCCAGTTCAGGATTGTTGATTAAAACTGCACCGCCCTCACCCATCGTAATGTGATGAGCCGGATAAAACGAGAAAGTTGAGATATCGCCAAAAGTACCTGTCTTTTTATCCCGATAAGTTGCACCCAATGAGTCACAGTCGTCCTCAACAACCCACAAATTATATTTTTTTGCAACACGCAAAACTTCGTCAAGATTAAATGGATTGCCTAACGAATGAGCAACCATAATTGCTTTTGTTTTTGGAGATACTGCACTTTCAATATCTTCGGATTTGATATTATGAGTAGCAATATCCACGTCTACAAAAACGGGAATAGCTCCAAATTGCACAATGGGATTAACTGTTGTCGGGAAGCCAGCAGCAACGGTAATTACTTCATCCCCGGGTTTTATTGCGCGTTCGCCAAGTTTTGGCGAAGTTAAAGCGTAAAACGCAACCAAGTTTGCTGATGAGCCTGAGTTTACCAGTAAGGCTTTGGTGGCACCAAAATATTTTGCAAACTCACTTTCAAATTGGTTTGCAAATCTGCCGGCAGTAAGCCAGCCGTCAAGCGCAGCTTCGACGCCTAATAATATATCATCTTCGTCAAGTACTTTTCCTGTCACAGGGATATAGTTCTTACCCGGAACAATAATCTGAGTTGACTTAGCCTTTGCAATTTGCCTCAAACCGGCTTCAATATCTGGGTTGGTTATGTTCTTAAGCATGCTACTTATTTAATGGGGGATAATTTAAATACCTGTAAATTCTAATATTTGATTTTCGGTATACGAAACAATACCTTTAGGGTTGTTCAGATATTCTTTATACCAATTAATTGTTTTCTGAATAGCTGTTTCAGCGTTAAATCTTGAGTTCCACTTTAACTCGGTGACAGCTTTTGTAATATCAAGTTTTAATAAACCTGCTTCATGTGGTTGATGGGCTGTAGTAACAACTTCAAACGCTCCCTTGCCCCACGCAGCAATAGATAATTCAACCATCTGCTTAACCGGAAGTGCATCCGTTAACTGAGGGCCAAAATTGTAAGCAGTTGAAAATTTCAAAGGATCAGCTACCAAACAGCTACCCAACAAAAGGTAACCGAAAACTGGTTCCATTACGTGCTGCCAGGGCCTCACCGCACCAGGATTACGAATGATTACTGTTTCGCTTTTTGAAATAGCCCTAACAATGTCGGGAATTAAACGATCTTTTGCCCAATCACCACCGCCTATTACATTGCCTGCTCGGCCAACAGCAATTGCTTTTTGATGAGCTTCGTATTTCGCCTGATTAAAAAATGAATTACGATAAGAATCTATAACCAATTCAGCGCATGCTTTACTCGCGCTATAAGGATCATAGCCACCTAAACGGTCATTTTCGCGATATGGGAAAACCCATTCGTAATTGTGATATACCTTATCAGTAGTAATCAATACAACCTGGCATGCTTTTTTTACGAGCCTTACTGCATCAAGCAAATTAGCAGTCCCTATGGCATTTACTTCAAAAGTTTCTGAAGGTATATCATAAGATAACCTCACCAATGGCTGTGCAGCAAGATGAAACACAAAATCAGGCTGGAAAGATTCAACTGCTTCAGTCAATTTATTTTTATCCCTGAGATCAGCAATAACAGATTCGCATATAGCGTCGCCGTTTAAAACATGGTATAGGTCAAAATCATTTTCGGGAGCAAGTGAATAACCTTTCACTTCTGCGCCAAGCATAGTAAGTATTTTTAAAAGCCACGAGCCTTTAAAGCCGGTATGCCCGGTCAGGAAAACTTTCTTTCCGTTATATATCTTCTTTAATTCGTCAAACATATTACCAAATTTTCCATTTAGCTTTATTTTTTGTCCAATCCTCTTCCAGCTCATGCTTATCCCTTATGGTGTCCATAGGTTTCCAGAAGCCTTCGTGCTTAAACGCGGTCATCTCCCCTTCTTCCGCTATTTTCTCCATTGGTTCGCGCTCCCATATCGAACTGTCGCCGGCTATATAATCAAACACAGATGGCTCGCAAACAAAAAAGCCACCATTTATCCATGCACCGTCGCCTTTAGGTTTTTCCATGAATGAGTGAACACTGTCGTCGGCGTTCAGATTAATAGCACCAAATCTGCCCGATGGCTGAACAGAAGTAACAGTACATTTCTTGCCGCTGTTTTTGTGATGTTCAACAAGAGCGTTTATGTCAACATCGCTAACGCCATCTCCGTAGGTAAACATGAAAGTCTCATTGCCTATATGAGGTTGTATCCTTTTTATACGACCACCGGTCATTGACTCATTACCAGTATCAACAAGTGTGATTTTCCACGGTTCTGCCTGAGAGTCATGCACTTTTATAGAATTATCTGAAAGATCAATTGTGACGTCTGATTTATGCAAAAAGTAATTAGCAAAATATTCTTTGATCACGTAGCCTTTATAGCCTAAACAAACAACAAAATCATTAAAGCCATGAGCCGAATAAATTTTCATAATATGCCACAAAATAGGCATGCCCCCAATTTCGACCATTGGTTTTGGCCTTAAAACGGTTTCTTCCGACAACCTGGTACCTAAGCCCCCGGCTAACAATACTACTTTCATGTGAAGATGGTTTGATGATTAATTTTATTTAATTATTAACTTATTATTGCAATCAGCTATCGCGCAGTCTGTAATAATTATACCAATACGCTTACATCGTCTGTAAGCGGGTATGAGCAGCATAACAAGTACTCATCCGACTCAAGGTCATGAGGCACCTTTTCTACTCCAATTGTTTTTAACTTACCTGTAAGCAATTTACCCTTACAAACTGAGCAATTGCCCGTTTGGCATGAATAAGGAAGTTCAAGCTGAGCATCAAGGCCCGCTTCAAGCATACTTTTACCGCTCACTACTTCTACAACTGTTTCCAGATTGTTATTAATGAGCTTCACAACCCGTGTAATAATCCCTTCAAAATCTTTAGGATTTTTTACTATTTCAAAATCTTCAGAGAAAACATGTTCTGCACTTATGCCTAAGCCTTTCAAAGCACCCTTAACAGACTCTTTTAATCCAACAGGCCCGCATATATAATGAAGCGTATTAAGATGATCATCAATTTTGTTCATAACAACATGAACTTTTGACTCGTCAATACGACCTTGGATTACGCCCGGGTTTTCTTCATCTATTTTCAAACGCGTATGAAAATGCCATACAGAAAACCTGGACCTATGTTGATCCCTCAACTTATGAACGAGATCTAAAAAAATACTGGATTCAAAATTTTTATTCCCATAAATCAAACTTACCCTTGGGCCGTTAGGTAGCGATAAAGCGTATTTGGCTATTGACATCAGGGGAGTTATTCCGCTTCCCACGCCCCACAATACTATTTGCTTGTCTGAAGGGAATTGTGATTCTGTATAAGTAAAGTCGCCCAAAGGTTGCATCACTTCTATCAGATCATCTACCTTAACCTGGTCATGTATATGGTTTGATACAACTCCCCCAATAATACGCTTTATGGTAACTTCGAGATACTGATCAATTCCCGGTGCAGACGAAAACGAATAGGGCCTTAAGTACCGCCGTCCGTTAATCCTGAAAATCAGGGTCATATATTGTCCGGGCAGATATTTAATCTTCTTTAATCCGGACTGTTTAAAACACAGCGTAATGGTATCTTCCGTTTCCTGCTTTATTTCCGCAACTCGTAATGTATAAGTAAGCATGGGGGTATTTACTTTAATCTTTTAAATCAACTGCGGATCATTTATTTTTTAAAGAGCTTACCAAACCAAGAAGATTTTGTTTTTACCTCTTCGCCGTAACCATAGCCGTAGCCATAGCCGTAGCCATAGCCGTAACCGTAGCCATAGTATCCACCTTTTTTGGTTTTTATATCGTTAATAACCAGGTAAGCCTTTTTAAATTTACCCTCATTCACAAGGTCATTAATTATATTTAGCTGCGATTTAAAGGTATACTCTTGTCGTACTACATATAAACTTGTATCTACAAAACGTTCAATAAGCTGTGAGTCGGAAACTAAGCCAATAGGTGCACTATCGATGATGATATAATCAAACTTGGTTTTAAGGTACGCTATTACTTCTTCCAGCTTTTCACTCATCAATAGTTCAGAAGGGTTTGGCGGAATTGGGCCTGACGACATAACAAAACAATTTTCAGAAAAGAATGTCGGCTTTATTATATCATCAATGCTGATGGTTTCAGATACTGCATAATTGGTAAATCCAAAATCTCTGTCCAGACCAAGATTCTGAGATAAACGTGGTTTACGCAAATCCAGCTCCATTAAAATAACTTTTTTTCCGCCCAGAGCCAATACGCTACCCAAGTTAGTACAGATAAAAGATTTACCCTCGCCCGACATACTTGAAGTAACCATGATAACATTTGGCTGGCCAACTTTTAATACGAATTGTAAATTGGTTCTTAGCGCCCTGAATTGCTCAGATATAATTGAGCGGGCTTTATCGTGAGCCACCAGTGACTTTTCGTCGCTATTATTGCCAATTTCACCAAGTACAGGAATCTTCGTATTAAGTTCGATATCTTCTTTATTAATGATCCTTATGTTTAAAGAATCCTTAAGATAAATGTAACCCCATGGTATAAGCAGGCCTAATACAAACCCGATAAAATATATAACCACTTTATTGGGTTTATATGCCAAATAATCACTCTTTGCAGGGTCAATTATCCTGGCTGTTGATAAAGTAGATGTTCTGGCAATTGCTGTTTCTTCCCTTTTTTGTAACAGGTAAAGATATAGCTGTTGTTTTAAATCCTGTTGACGAGCATAATCAAGATAACCTCTTTGTTGTTTGGGTACATTTTTAACTTTTGAAGTTAATAATGAGTTTTGTGCTTTCAACTTATTAATAACTACGATAAGTCCATTTTTATAAGTCTGGAAGCTTTTAACTAACCCTTCTCTTGAAGTTTCAATTTCGCTATCAATATTTTTTATAACAGGGTTGTCTGCTTTATATGACACCATTAAATTATCCCTGCTTATAAGTAACTGATTATATACTTTAATAGCTTCTGCAAAAATAGGGTCATTAACAGAAAGCGTACTTGGAACTATTCTTCTGTTATTTGGATCTGTGATATTTTTTTCAAGATCATTAACAAGTGTTAGCTGAATTTCCTGTTCATTTAGCTTGTTGTAATAACCGGAAACATCGGTTACAAGCGCCTTACCCTGCTCATCAACATCTGCCAATTGATTTTCTTGCTTAAACTGTTGAAAATTTAATTCAACGCCCGACAGTTCCTTGCTAACTACGCTAATCCTATTGTCAATAAATGTTAGCGTACTATCGGCTATTTCAATTTTGTTTTGATGGTTACCCTGTAAATAAAGGGTCATCAATTTTTGTAAAATAGCTTCTCCTTTGCGGGGATTAGAGTAAGGTATGGTAAGTGCCAGAGTAGTACTCTTCTTATCGGTGAGATCAACCGTAAAATCCTGACTAAGCGCCTGAACCCTATCGTCAACCGAGGTAATATTCAGTTTATAGCCTTTGGTTAACACAACTTTTCCCGGAACTCTAGAAAACACCACCGCAAATTGTGGCAAATGAACTACCGTAGCAAATTTAACAGTAGTGTCTATACTTTCTTTCCGGTTAGCTATGTGTATAAAATCACTGTTTATTTCAATATCATAACTCCTGGCTTGTATCGAATCTACAGTTGGGGTAAATTGAACATTGAAAGGCGCTTCGTCATATAATTCTATAGAATTGATTATCCCTTTCCTGTAAATTGTTACATCCAGATGTAAATCCTTAACAACGCTTGCCATTAATGCTCTCGACTTTAATATGTCAATTTCATTATAAGCATTACTTGACAGATCGAGAAGATCGGAAAAATCCATTAATGAGCTGTTATTTGATTTTCCGCCCAGTAATCCGCCAGATGAACCATCATCTATAGTGATTTTACTGTTTATTTTATAACCGGGTGTACTATAACGAGCGTATCCAAAAGCAACGGCTAAACAAATTGGAACGCATATAACAAATAAATACCAGTTAGATATCGTATTTCCGACAAACTTTTTAAAATTAAAGTCTTCTTCTTTACTAAAAGGTGATTTGAATTCCTGATTTCGAAACTCCATAAAATAATTATTTCCTTGTAAGATAGATTACTAATACAGATAAGAGAGAGCCAATGATGGTGTAGTTTCGAGCCTGGGCTGCGTCTGTAGCAGCTGATTTTGCTACATCTGGCTGAACATAGATCAAATCGTTCTGGCGCAAATAGAAATACGGAGAAGACATAATATCGCTTTTCTTCAAATTAACCCTGTAGGGAGTTTTAGTTCCATCCAGATTTTCACGAATCAATAAAACATTATCTCTTTTACCAAAAATAGTAAGATCGCCGGCCATAGCTATTGCGTCCAATAAGGTTACTTTTTCATTGGGAAGCACATAAACGCCTGGTTTTAAAACCTCGCCTGTTACGCTTACTTTAAAATTAGCATACCTTACAATTACTGTCGGATTATTGTAGTATTTAGCAGCTACATCGTGTATAATTGTCTTCAATTCAGAGGTGGTATGCCCTACCACTTGTATCTTACCTAAAATAGGAATATCAATATTACCTTCTTTATCAACAAGATAACCAGACACTCCAGACTGCTGACCAACTCCGGCCGTTGCAGCACTTGCTGCAGTTAGCGGTGACAGAGGCATATTTGGGGATGTTGACGACGAAGAGCCAATATTTCCGGCATTTATCACTTGTGTGGAAAGTGGGTCGATGGTTTGAACAACTACAGACAAAATATCGTCAACCTGTACCTTGGGCTCCGTATAAGCAGCCGCAGGAATGGTTTTAAGCTGACCTGAATCTGGGATATCTTGAAAATATTTTATTTTTTTTTGAGATGAGCAGGAAAATAAACCGGAAGTAACGAAAAGAATTAGAGAAACGATTAAAAGATTTAATAAGTGTTTTCTTCTCATAGAAATTAAGTTTTCATATCTAAAGTAGGCGTCTTAGCTGGTGCAATATATACACTTTTTTCAAAATATCAATGATAAACTATCGATTTTCTTAAAAAAATAGCATCAGCGTAACTTTTTCTTAACAAGAAGCCATTTTTAATATCATTATCAAAATTTAAGCCTACCCCATGGTACCACCAAAATTCATAGGAAAATTATATCCATTTTCCCCGCTTTTGATTTTTCCGTTCGCTGCTTCAAATTTTTCAACATTATCCTGGATTGCCGACATCAAACGCTTAGCATGTTCTGGTGTCAAAATAATTCGCGATTTTACTTTGGCCTTCGGAGTACCGGGCATTACGCGTATAAAATCGATAACAAATTCAGAATTGGAGTGAGTAATAATAGCCAAATTAGAATAAACGCCATCTGCAACTTCCTCTGATAACTCGATACTTAATTGATTTTCAACCTGTTCTTCATTCATATACAATCTATTTTTTTAACAAAAGTAACCAATCAGGCCCATCTTACTCCTTTTAGGAGAGACGGGCCTTTAAAACAATCAAAATAAAGTTTTTGTTTTAAAAAAAGTGAATAGTTTTATTTCAGAAATACCAAACTATTTTTTTGACAATACTATTGAGGTAAATGGCTGTAAGGTTACTGTTTTTGAATATACATTCTTTTTTACATCCTGATAAACCCCATCTAATGTAATCACCTTTGGCTTATCAGTTTTGTTACATTCAAACCTCACATCTGAAGGCATTGAAACCTTTTGGAAACTGGAATCATCTCTACTATCATAATCAGACTTCCAACTTGACATATCTGCCGACGATGTGAGTGGAACGCCTATAATCGAAGATTGAATGTTCAATTCCCTCTGCCCGGGTTTAGATAAATAGGCATTTGACCGAAACACGCCCATCTTGGATACGCCAACACTGCCTTTAGTTGACCGGAAATCAGCCACATATTTAGTACGGCCGCCTGACACAAATATATTGTCTGATACCTTATTTTTTTTGGCAATCTCATCAGCGAAGTTGAAACTGTACGAAAACAATAATTGCTCAAAATTATCGTAAGCCGTGTTATTTTGTACTGTAATATTATACGCATTATGAATGTAAATGCCTGCACCATTATTATGGGCCACTGTATTACCCGAAATGGTTACATTTTTTGTATTATCATCCATATAAATACCACACGAGGGCCACAGAGCTGAACTACTGGCAGCGTAACGGCCCGGTTCAGTTCCCGGTCTGGCATTTACACCATTAAAAACAAGATTGCCTATGATCTGCCTTGTGCCGTTTAACGGAACATTGTTGTTGGCATCACCTGTATAAATACCTCCGCCATCATCTTTGACAAAGTTAAAATAGTCGATAACATTATTTTTAACAATAATATCTCCCTGAAACGATATTGGGTTGTAACCAATACTATCAATTTGATTATTGGATATAATATTGCCGCTCCCCTTAATCAAGATGCCGGAGTAACTGCCATCGCCGTTTCCTCCCATTCCTGGTATAGTACCGGTATTTTTAATGATATTATGATTAATGCTAATGCTATCGCAATTAAATCTGCCTACTATTGCATTATCGTTGGTATTAAGAATTGTTGATTCTGATATAGTAAGTGCGTGCGTATTAGTTATTGTAAACGCATTACCGCCCGAATAATTAATTGATAAATTGATAAAACTTATATTACTACAGCCATTTACGAGTATAGTATTTTTGTTAGCACCGGTAAAAGCTATATTACGCACAACGATATTGTTCATCTTTGTTACAGACAACAGCGAGGCTTTAGTGCTTACCCTAATATCCATATTAGTGGGATTGCCGCTCCCAAAAAACATCAACATCTTTTTTGTTGCAGAGTCAAAATACCACTCGCCTTTTTTATCAAGAGTTTTAGGACTGTTTTGAATAAAAAAACCAAATTTATTGGCAGCAGGATAGCTTGAAGCCGACTTATAGGAAACAGAATTACCACTCTGCGACAAGATAGTATTACGGTCAATTATCCAATGATTTTTACGTATAACTATTTCTGCTCCGGTCCAGTCAGGAGAACCATTCAAACCATTATCACTTATCGAATTTCCATCATGCGAATCAATAGTTAAGTATCCACCATTTGTCGCATCGATGTTAGGGTAGCGTCCGATAGGTTGTACAACGTTATTTAGCACAACCATGTTTACATCTGTACTGCATGAAGTACAATCACCTGACCAAATCCCCCCCCCTTTTGCATTCCAACCATCCAATGCGTCAAAACCGGTTATTTCGGGTAGTGCGCCGCTTCCGTAATCGCCGATAACAATCGGTTTACCAGCGGTACCGTTGCCTGCGGGAGTCAATTGTTCGCTCCAAATACATCCTCTCTTTAATAGCACCTGATCTCCCGCCGTCAAGCGTATTGCATTAACCTTCCTAATGCTTTTCCATGCCTGCGTAAGTGATGTTCCGCTATTGTTATCATTGCCATTTTTTGAGTCAATATAATAAGTTGTCCCATTGCCCTGCGGCAAATGCCTGTTTAAAACAAAACCAAAATTTATTAATGAAGTGATGATCAATAAAACACAAATCAGATTCACTTTCTTAACCATCTTTAGCGATGCATTTAATTTAAGCTTGATTTTCATATAGTTATTTAATGCTGATAGATTTAAAGGAAAACTATCCAATTAAAATGAATAACGCGTGAAGAAATTTTTTTTCCATAACAGCAAGTTTATTATTAGTATCAACTCTCCGCAATTTGAATAAACCGATTTCGTTCGCAAATTGTTCCATATATTTTAAACTAAATCGTAAGAATTATCGGTGAACTCTGTATTACAAGAATCATTATAAACCAGCTTCGTTTGTTCAAATATAAGCACAAAAAAAAGAGGCTGTTTCATGATGAAATGAAAACAGCCCCTTTTTAATTATTCGGATATCTTTACCCAAGCATCCGATTTTACGATTTCAAAGGGATTATTTTTATATCCCTTTTGTATTTAAACAGTTGAAAATTAAGCTTCCAACTCTTCTGCTTTTGAAGCCATCAGGCGGTCAAATTCTTCCTGTGAGCCTACACGGATATTTTCATACTCGCGTAAACCGGTACCTGAAGGTATTAAGTGACCTACGATAACGTTTTCTTTCAGGCCAAGCATATTATCTTTTTTACCTGCGATAGCTGCTTCGTTCAGTACTTTGGTAGTTTCCTGGAACGACGCTGCCGAGATAAACGACTTGGTACCCAATGATGCCCTGGTGATACCTTGCAGTATCGGGCTTGACGTTGCAGGGATTGCGTCACGTACCTCAACCAATTTAAGGTCGCGGCGTTTCAATACCGAGTTTTCATCGCGTAAGCGGCGTAATGAAACTATCTGCCCAGCTTTCAATGTAGTTGAATCGCCTGGATCAACAACAACTTTCTTGTCATAAATCTCGTCGTTCTCGTTCATAAAATCCCAGCCGTCAACAGCTTCACGTTCTAAGAAACGAGTATCGCCCGCGTCTTCGATCTGAACTTTCTGCATCATCTGATGAACGATAACCTCAAAGTGCTTATCGTTGATCTTCACACCCTGTAAGCGGTAAACTTCCTGGATACCGTTAACAAGGTACTCTTGTACTGCTGCAGGGCCTTTGATAGCAAGGATATCTGAAGGTGAAATTGAACCGTCAGACAATGGCATACCAGCTTTAACAAAGTCATTATCCTGTACAAGGATGTGTTTTGAAAGCGGTACAAGGTATTTTTTAACCTGGCCGTCCTTCGACTCGATGGTGATTTCGCGATTACCACGTTTAACACCACCTAAAGTTACCACACCATCAATTTCAGTCACTACAGCAGGGTTTGAAGGGTTACGTGCTTCAAATAACTCGGTTACACGTGGTAAACCACCTGTAATATCTCGCGTTTTACCGGTTGAACGTGGGATTTTAGCAATAACCTGACCAGTTTGTAGCCTGTCGCCTTCATCAACAGCGATGTGTGCACCTACCGGAATGTTGTATCCTTTAATGATGTTACCTTTATTATCTGTGATCTGGATAGCAGGGTTTTTTGTTTTATCCCTGGTATCGATGATCACTTTTTCGCGGTGACCTGTTTGCTCGTCAGATTCTTCACGGAAAGTAATACCTTCCAATACTGCATCAAACTGGGCAATACCTGCAAATTCAGAGATAATTACCGCGTTGTAAGGATCCCATGAACAGATACGGTCGCCTTTGGTGATCTTGCTGCCATCTTTTACATACAGGTATGAACCGTATGGAATATTATTGGTAACAATTACTTTATTGCTTCCGGCTTCGATAATACGGAACTCGCCCGAACGGCCTAATACCACATCAACAGCGCCGTCTTCGGCAGTTTCATAAGTGACGGTACGTACGTTCTCAAACTCGATAATACCATCAAACTTAGCGTTAATCTGAGATTCAGCCGCAATGTTTGACGCGGTACCACCCACGTGGAAGGTACGAAGTGTTAACTGTGTACCCGGCTCACCGATTGACTGTGCAGCAATTACACCAACAGCCTCGCCTTTTTGCACGCGTTTACCGCTTGCAAGGTTACGGCCGTAGCACAATGCACATACACCACGTTTACTTTCGCAGGTTAATACCGAACGGATCTCGATACCTTCCAGCGGGGAGTTCTCGATCTTTTTAGCTACTTCTTCGGTAATGTCCTGCCCGGCTACTGCTAACAGTTCGTTAGTGATAGGGTCATGAACATCATGCAAAGTGGTACGACCTAAAATACGATCATATAATGGCTCAACAATGTCCTCGTTATCTTTCAGTGCAGTTGTGTAGATACCTCTTAAAGTACCGCAATCAACCTCACCAACAATCATATCCTGGGCAACGTCATGCAACCTACGTGTTAAGTAACCAGCATCCGCTGTTTTTAACGCCGTATCCGCCAAACCTTTACGTGCACCGTGGGTTGAGATGAAGTACTCCAATACCGACAAACCTTCTTTAAAGTTTGAAAGGATCGGGTTTTCGATAATCTCACCACCTGAACCTGATTTTTGAGGTTTCGCCATCAAACCACGCATACCTGCAAGCTGACGGATCTGCTCTTTAGAACCACGGGCACCTGAGTCAAGCATCATGTAAACAGAGTTAAAGCCCTGGTTATCGTTGCTCAGGATGTCCATCACATTAGCAGTTAAGCGGTTGTTGATACGTGTCCAGATATCGATGATCTGGTTGTAACGCTCGTTGTTGGTAATGAAACCCATGTTGTAGTTGTTCATTACCTCATCAACTTGCTTAGATGCAGTGTCAATCAGGGTTACTTTTTCTGCAGGGATATTGATATCCTTCAGGTTAAATGATAAACCACCCTGGAACGCCATCTTAAATCCTAACTCCTTAATATCATCAAGGAACTGGGCAGCACGCGCCATGCCGGTGATTTTTACTACTTCACCAATGATATCACGAAGTGATTTTTTGGTAAGTAGCTCATTAATATAACCTACTTCGGTTGGTACATGCTGGTTAAACAACACGCGGCCTACAGTAGTATCAATAATTTTGTTAACGATTTTGCCATCGCGTTCCTTAACTAAAGCTTTAACCTTGATAAACGCATGCAGGTCAAGTTTTTTCTCGTTATAAGCGATAATTACTTCTTCTGCAGAGTAGAAAGTTAAACCTTGTCCTTTAACCACGCGCGTTTCATCAGTTTTACGGCCTTTGGTTATGTAGTACAAACCAAGCACCATGTCCTGAGATGGTACAGTGATTGGCGTACCATTGGCAGGGTTAAGGATGTTATGCGAAGCAAGCATCAGGATTTGGGCTTCCAAAATTGCCGCGTTACCAAGTGGTACGTGAACGGCCATCTGGTCACCGTCAAAATCCGCGTTGAATGCTGTACAGGTTAATGGGTGCAATTGGATCGCTTTACCTTCAACCAGTTTCGGCTGGAACGATTGGATACCTAACCTGTGCAACGTAGGCGCACGGTTTAGCAATACAGGGTGTCCCTTCAATACGTTTTCCAAAATGTCCCAAACCAATGGGTCTTTACGGTCAACAATTTTTTTGGCAGATTTTACTGTTTTAACCACACCACGCTCAATCATTTTGCGGATGATAAATGGTTTAAACAGTTCGGCAGCCATATCTTTTGGTAAACCGCATTCGTGTAATTTAAGGTTAGGACCTACAACAATTACCGAACGGGCAGAGTAATCCACACGTTTACCTAATAAGTTTTGACGGAAACGGCCTTGCTTACCTTTCAGGATATCTGAAAGTGATTTCAAGGCACGGTTACCTTCAGTTTTTACCGCGTTAACTTTACGTGAGTTATCAAATAACGAATCCACAGCTTCCTGCAACATACGTTTTTCGTTACGTAAAATCACCTCTGGTGCTTTAATCTCAATCAAACGTTTTAAACGATTGTTACGGATAATAACACGACGGTAAAGGTCATTCAAATCTGAAGTAGCGAAACGGCCACCTTCCAGTGGTACCAACGGACGCAGCTCAGGCGGGATCACCGGAACAATCTTAACGATCATCCACTCAGGGTTATTCTCGATCCTGGTTTTAGCATCGCGGAAAGCCTCGACAACCTGTAAGCGTTTTAAGGCTTCGTTTTTACGTTGCTGAGAAGTTTCGTTTGCTGCCTGGTGACGCAGGCTGAATGATAATTCATCAAGGTCAAGGCGTTTTAATAACTCTTCCAGAGCCTCAGCACCCATTTTGGCAACAAATTTCTGGGGATCTTTGTCGTCAAGGTACTGGTTTTCTTTTGGAAGGGTATCTAATACGTCAAGGTATTCTTCTTCAGTAAGGAAATCCATTTTATTGATTCCGTCTGCTTCTTTAATACCCGGTTGGATAACTACGTAACGCTCGTAGTATATAATAAGGTCGAGCCTTTTTGTAGGCAAGCCTAATAAATAACCAATTTTGTTTGGTAATGAGCGGAAGTACCAGATGTGTGCAACAGGCACCACGAGGTTAATGTGGCCCATACGCTCACGACGTACTTTCTTTTCGGTTACTTCAACACCGCAACGGTCGCACACGATACCTTTGTAGCGGATACGTTTGTATTTACCGCAATGGCACTCATAATCCTTAACCGGACCAAAAATACGCTCGCAGAACAAACCATCACGCTCAGGTTTGTAAGTACGGTAGTTAATGGTTTCCGGTTTTAAAACTTCACCGCTTGAACGCTCAAGGATAGACTCAGGAGAGGCTAAACTGATGGTAATGGTGGTAAAGTTACTTTTGATTTTATTATCCTTTTTGTAAGACATATCTCTTTTTTTGTAGGTTAAAGGTGAAAGGCGAAGGGCGAAAGGTTTTCCTTTTCTGCCGATTCCTTCTCCTGTTATCTAATGACTTTTAAAGGGTGAAAGGCAAGGGACATAACCTTTTACCTTTCACCTTTATCCTTTTACCTTATTCTAAGGTGATATCCAAACCTAAGCCGCGTAATTCGTGAACCAATACGTTAAATGATTCTGGAACTGATGGCGTTGGCAGGTTTTCACCTTTAACAATAGCCTCATATGTTTTGGCACGGCCAATAACATCATCCGATTTAACGGTCAATATCTCCTGCAGAATGTTTGATGCACCAAATGCTTCCAGTGCCCAAACCTCCATCTCACCAAAACGCTGACCACCGAATTGTGCTTTACCACCTAATGGTTGCTGAGTGATCAATGAGTACGGACCGATTGAACGGGCGTGCATCTTATCATCAACCATGTGACCTAATTTCAGCATGTAGATAATACCTACAGTAGTTTGCTGATCAAAACGATCACCTGTTAAACCATTGTATAAATAAGTACGGCCTGATTCAGGTAAGTTGGCTTTCTTAATCCACTCTTCCACTTCTTCATGGCTTGCACCGTCGAAGATAGGAGTAGCGAATTTAACACCAAGTTCTTTACCGGCCCAACCTAATACGGTTTCGTAAATCTGACCAAGGTTCATACGTGAAGGTACACCCAGTGGGTTCAACACAATATCAACCGGTGTTCCGTCTTCAAGGAAAGGCATGTCTTCGTCACGTACAATACGTGCAACGATACCTTTGTTACCGTGACGGCCTGCCATTTTATCACCTACTTTAAGCTTACGCTTTTTAGCGATGTAAACTTTAGCCATTTGCACGATACCTGATGGAAGCTCATCACCCACGCTGATAGCAAATTTATCACGACGGTAAGCACCCAACTCTTCATTGTACTTTATGTTGAAGTTATGAAGAAGGATCTTGATCTGATCATTTTTATCGTCATCAGTAGTCCATTTAGTTGGGTTAATGTTATCATAATTAAGCTCAACTAATATCTTTTGGGTGAATTTAACACCTTTAGGAACCTGTAACTCTTTGTAAACGTTATAAACACCTTGCGAAGTTTTACCGTTAACAATCTCAAATAACTTGTCGATCAAGGTATTTTTCAGATCTTTTACAGCTTTATCATGCTTGTTGTCCAATTTCTCCAGTTGTGCTTTTTCTTCAGCTTTTGAAGTCTTTTTAGCACGGGAGAACAATTTGGTATCGATAACAACACCGGCAATTGACGGCGGGGTTTTCAATGAAGCATCTTTAACGTCGCCGGCTTTATCACCGAAGATAGCGCGTAACAGTTTTTCTTCCGGTGATGGGTCTGATTCACCTTTAGGGGTGATCTTACCAATCAGGATGTCGCCTTCTTTAACCTCGGCACCTACACGGATGATACCGTCTTCGTCAAGGTCTTTAGTAGCTTCTTCTGATACGTTAGGGATATCTGGTGTTAACTCTTCCTCACCGCGTTTAGTGTCACGAACTTCAAGTTCGAACTCTTCTACGTGGATTGAAGTAAAGATATCTTGTGAAACAACACGCTCAGAAATTACAATCGCATCCTCAAAGTTATATCCCTGCCAAGGCATGAACGCTACTTTAAGGTTACGGCCTAATGCAAGCTCGCCATTTTGGGTAGCGTAACCTTCGCAAAGTACTTCACCTTTTTCAACCCTTTGGCCTTTTTTAACAATAGGCTTAAGGTTCATGGTAGTGCTTTGGTTGGTTTTCTTAAACTTGGTTAAGCGGTAGCTTTTGCTATCTCCTTCAAACGAGATCAAACGATCAAGTTCGTTACGGTCATATTTAATACGGATCTCGTTAGCATCAACATACTCAACCACACCATCGCCTTCGGCGTTGATCAGGGTACGAGAGTCTTTTGCCACACGGCCTTCCAAACCTGTACCAACAATTGGCGCTTCAGGGCGCAACAATGGTACGGCCTGGCGTTGCATGTTTGAACCCATCAATGCACGGTTGGCGTCATCATGCTCTAAGAACGGAATCAGCGAAGCCGCAATTGAAGTAATCTGATTTGGAGCGATGTCCATCAAATCCAGACGCTCTGGCTCGATAACCGGGAAGTCACCTTCGAAACGTGCTTTTACACGTGGCAATTCAAACTCACCTTTATCATCGTATACCGCGTTTGCCTGGCCGATGGTTTTACCGTCTTCATCTTCAGCAGATAAATAGATAACCGGCTCATCAACCATAACTTTACCTTCAACTACACGTTTGTACGGAGTTTCGATAAAGCCTAAGTTGTTGATCTTGGCGTGTACGCATAGTGATGAAATCAAACCAATGTTCGGGCCTTCGGGAGTTTCAATAGTACACAACCTACCGTAGTGGGTGTAGTGAACGTCACGAACCTCGAAACCTGCACGCTCACGCGACAGACCGCCGGGGCCTAAGGCTGACAGACGACGCTTGTGCGTGATCTCTGCCAGTGGATTAGTTTGGTCCATAAACTGTGATAACTGATTTGTTCCGAAGAACGAGTTGATCACAGATGATAATGTACGTGCATTGATCAGATCGGTTGGGGTGAACACCTCGTTATCACGAATGTTCATACGCTCACGGATGGTACGGGCCATACGTGCTAAACCTACACCAAACTGAGCATAAAGCTGCTCACCAACAGTACGCACACGACGGTTTGATAAGTGATCGATATCATCCACCTCGGCTTTTGAGTTGATTAATTTGATCAGATATTTAACAATCGCAATGATATCCTGCTTGGTTAACACCTTTGTATCTTCAGAGGTGGTTAATTTCAGTTTACGGTTGATGCGGTAGCGGCCCACATCGCCCAGGTCATATCTTTTATCTGAAAAGAATAAACGATCGATGATACCACGTGCTGTTTCTTCATCAGGTGGTTCAGCGTTACGTAACTGGCGGTAGATATGTTCAACCGCTTCCTTCTCAGAGTTGGAAGTATCTTTCTGTAAGGTATTGTATATAATAGTATAATCACCGCTGGTTGAAGCATCTTCCTTGTTAAGGATGATGGTTTTAACACCCGAGTCAATGATCATATCAATATGGTCGTCTTCCAGTAAGGTTTCACGCTCAAGGATAATCTCATTACGAGGGATAGAAACTACCTCACCGGTATCTTCATCCACAAAGTCTTCGATCCATGTTTTAAGTACCCTTGCAGCAAGCTTACGGCCAATATATTTCTTAAGGCCTGATTTGCTTACTTTAACCTCGTCGGCCAGTTCAAACAGCTCTAATATATCTTTATCAGAGTCATAACCAATGGCGCGAAGCAACGTAGTAACCGGGAATTTCTTTTTACGGTCAATGTAAGCATACATCACGTTGTTAACGTCTGTAGCAAACTCAATCCATGAACCTTTGAAAGGAATAACACGGGCCGAGTATAATTTTGTACCGTTGGTGTGGCGGCTCTGACCAAAGAACACACCTGGCGAACGGTGTAACTGTGATACAATTACACGCTCGGCACCATTAATAACAAATGTACCTTTTGGCGTCATGTATGGGATAGTACCCAGGTACACGTCCTGTACAATTGTTTCAAAATCTTCGTGCTCCTCATCATTACATGACAGGCGAAGCTTTGCTTTTAATGGTACGCTGTAAGTTAATCCGCGTTCGATACACTCTTGTATATCATAACGGGGTGGATCAATAAAGTAGTCAAGAAACTCCAGGACAAAGATGTTTCTTGAATCTGAAATAGGAAAGTTTTCGGCAAACACTTTAAACAGCCCTTCTTTATAACGGTTGTCGGAAGTGGTTTCCAATTGAAAAAATTCCTGGAAAGATTGTAACTGAACATCCAGAAAATCAGGGTAATCAAGTACCTTTCTACTGGTTGCAAAGTTTACTCTTTGATTATTATTGTTTGCCAAGGTATTTAAATTTTAGTTATTAATTTTTGTAGATGTGAGACTTGAGACATGAGATCTGAGATATGAAATAGCGATTTGAAAAATCTCAAATCTCATATCTAATATCTCACATCTAATTCAAAACCTTTATAAACAGCAATAGACCCCGACCGTTTATGGTCGGAGTCTTGATGCTATATTTCAGTAGGTTAAATTACTTAACCTCAACTACTGCTCCGGCTTCTTCTAATTGTTTTTTCAAAGATTCAGCTTCTTCTTTAGTTACACCAGTTTTAAGTTCTTTTGGTGCACCGTCAACAAGATCTTTAGCTTCTTTCAAACCAAGGCCAGTTAAGTCTTTTACTAATTTAACAACTGCTAATTTAGCGCCACCAGCTTCTTTCAGGATAACGTCAAATGCAGTTTGCTCAGCAGCAGCTGGAGCAGCATCGCCACCGTCGGCAGCAGGAGCAGCAACTGCTACAGCAGCAGCAGCAGGCTCAATACCATACTCATCTTTTAATATTTGAGCTAATTCGTTTACTTCTTTTACTGTTAAGTTTACCAACTGTTCAGCAAACGCTTTTAAATCCGCCATTTTATTTAAATTTTTACTTTTAATGCTTTTTGTTTGTTATTGTCGAACTTTTATGAGGCGTTCGTTAACCTCTTTCCTGTAATGTTTTTACAAGGCCTGCAATTGTAGTTCCGCCTGATTGTAGTGCAGAAAGTACATTTTTGGCAGGTGATTGTAGTAAGCCAACTATCTCGCCGATCAGTTGTTCTTTTGATTTCAGTTTAGTTAAAGTATCTAACTGGTTATCACCGATAAATACTGCCGAATCAATATAAGCTGCTTTTAAAATTGGTTTTTCACCTGTTTTCCTTAATTGTTTGATCAACTTTGCCGGAGCAGTTGCTGATTTTGAGAAAAGGATTGATGATGAACCTTTTAATACATCATATATAGGGCTGAAATCGCCGCCTGCAGCTTCCATAGCTTTTTTGATCAAGCTATTTTTGGTTACCTGCATCGTAATGTCGTTTTCGAAACATTTACGGCGGATGTTGTTGATCTTGGCTACAGTTAAATCAGAGGTATCAGTGATATAAAAATTACCATACTCTTTGATTTGCTCAGTTAGGGCTACAACAAGGTCGTATTTTTCTTCTTTATTCATGATTAGATCCCCGCTACTGATTTAGTTTCAACTGTAATTCCAGGCGACATAGTTGAAGAGATATGAATGCTCTTGAAATATGTTCCTTTTGCTGCAGAAGGTTTTAACTTAGAGATTGTTTGCAATACTTCTAATGCATTCTCATAAATTTTATCTGCAGAGAAAGATGCTTTTCCTATTGAAGTGTGGATGATACCGGTTTTGTCAACCTTGAAATCGATTTTACCACCTTTTACCTCAGTTACAGCCTTACCAACTTCTGGGGTAACTGTACCTGATTTAGGGTTTGGCATAAGGTTACGCGGGCCTAAAATACGACCTAAACGACCTACCTTCGCCATAACACTTGGCATAGTAATGATAATATCAACATCAGTCCATCCGCCTTCAATCTTGGCAATATAATCATCCAAACCTACGTAATCTGCACCTGCATCTTTAGCTTCTTGTTCCTTATCAGGAGTACAAAGTACTAATACACGCACAGTTTTACCGGTTCCATGAGGTAATGTTGCAATACCACGCACCATTTGATTGGCTTTACGCGGGTCAACACCTAAACGAACGTCTATATCAACTGATGAATCAAATTTGGTTAGGGTTAATTCCTTTACCAATGCAGATGCATCCTGTAATGTGTACGATTTGTTTGCCTCAATTTTGGAGAGTGCCACTTTTTGATTTTTTGTTAATCTTGCCACTGTCTTTAAACTGATTTGTATAAATTAATTAATTCCAGGGAGCTGTACCTGATACGGTAATCCCCATGCTGCGGGCAGTACCTGCCACCATTTTCATGGCCGATTCAACTGTGAATGCATTCAAGTCAACCATTTTATCTTTTGCTATAGTCTCAACCTGTTCCCAGTTAACACTGGCAACTTTTTTACGGTTAGGCTCAGCAGAACCACTCTTTAAACCGGTAGCTTCCAATAACTGGATAGCAACGGGAGGGGTTTTGATGATAAATTCGAATGATTTGTCAACATAAACAGTAATCAAAACAGGCAATACTTTTCCAGCTTTGTCCTGGGTGCGTGCATTAAATTGTTTGCAAAACTCCATGATGTTCACACCTTTTGCACCCAATGCAGGGCCAATTGGTGGTGATGGGTTTGCGGCGCCGCCTTTAACTTGCAGCTTAACCATTGCACCGATCTCTTTTGCCATTTTAATTTACTTTAATTATAAACTCAATGTTAGTAAGTGGAAGCTAAGTAACATTTAAGATTGTGTCGATTTCGGATTTGGGAATTTCCATTTCGGATTTAACTCCCGCTTCTTTCATCTTATATTTTAAATTCAATAATTTCGAAATCGAAAATCCGACATCCGAAATTATTTGAAAACTATTCTTTCTCTACCTGCATGTAATTCAATTCAAGCGGCGTACGGCGCCCGAATATCTTTACCATTACTTTCAGTTTCTTTTTCTCTTCGTTAACCTCTTCAATAACGCCGCTAAAACCGTTGAAAGGCCCGTCCATAACTTTAACGGCCTCACCAACATAGTAAGGTACATTCATGGTTTCGCCCTGTGTGCTCATCTCGTCAACCTTACCTAAAATACGGTTAACTTCTGACTGGCGAAGCGGTATAGCGTTTCCGGCTTTATCCCCCAGAAAACCTATAACGCTGTTTATATTTTTAATGATGTGTTCGGTTTCGCCATCTAAAACGGCTTCCATAAGCACATAGCCCGGAAAGTAGTTACGCTCTTTCGCGATCTTCTTTCCATCACGCATCTGGTAATACTTCTCAGTAGGTATTAATACCTGTGGTACCAAATGACTAATGCCCAAACGGCTAATTTCGGCATCTATGTATTGTTTAACTTTCTTTTCCTTACCACTAATAGCCCTAACTACATACCATTTCAATTGATCACTCATCTCCGTCTCCCCTGATATTATGTTAGTGATGTATAAAACAGTTTAAGCAAATAATTAATGATCTGGTCCATACCTAAGATAACCAGCGCAATAATTATAGCGGCAACCAATACCAAAACAGCGCTGCTCTGAAGCTCGCGCCATGTAGGCCAGGTAACCTTTTCGGTTAACTCGATGTATGACTCTTTAATATATTCAGCTACGCCTGCCATTTTTATATTGTGCTTAAGCACGGGAACAAGGATTCGAACCCTGATCAAAGGTTTTGGAGACCTCTATTCTACCGTTGAACTATTCCCGTGTGTTATTTATAATAAGAAAACATAAGTTTGCCGTTAAAGGCTAAACCTATGTTTTCAAATTAACCTTTTTATTGAAATATTATTATTTCAAGATTTCAGTTACCTGACCAGCACCTACGGTACGACCACCTTCACGGATAGCGAAACGTAAGCCTTTTTCCATTGCGATAGCGTTGATCAGTTTTACAGTGATGGTAACGTTATCACCTGGCATAACCATTTCTACACCTGGTTCTAATGAAATCTCACCAGTAACGTCAGTGGTACGGAAATAGAATTGCGGGCGGTATTTGTTGAAGAATGGAGTGTGACGGCCACCTTCTGCTTTTGATAATACGTAAACTTCTGCTTTGAAATCGGTGTGAGGAGTTACTGAACCTGGTTTGCAGATAACCATACCACGACGGATATCAGTTTTCTCAATACCACGTAACAATAAACCTACGTTGTCACCAGCTTCACCACGGTCAAGGATTTTGCGGAACATCTCAACACCAGTTACGGTTGATTTCAAGTTCTCAGCACCCATACCCAAGATATCAACAGGCTCACCAGAGTTGATTACACCACGCTCAATACGACCAGTAGCAACAGTACCACGACCAGTGATTGAGAACACGTCTTCAACAGGCATCAAGAAAGGAAGATCTGTCAAACGTGGAGGGATTGGGATGTAGCTATCTACAGCATCCATCAACTCCATGATTTTACCAACCCAGGTAGGATCGCCGTTAAGGCCACCTAATGCAGAACCCTGGATAACTGGGATATCATCACCTGGGAATTCGTAGAACGATAATAATTCACGAACTTCCATTTCTACTAACTCTAATAATTCCGGATCATCAACCATGTCAACTTTGTTCATGAAAACAACAAGTGCAGGTACACCTACCTGACGAGCTAACAGGATGTGCTCACGAGTTTGCGGCATCGGACCATCAGTTGCAGCAACTACGATGATTGCACCGTCCATTTGCGCAGCACCAGTAACCATGTTTTTCACATAATCCGCGTGACCCGGACAGTCAACGTGTGCATAGTGACGGTTAGCTGTTGAATATTCAACGTGGGCAGTGTTGATGGTAATACCACGTTCTTTTTCTTCAGGAGCCGAGTCAATTGAATCAAATGAACGAGCTTCTGATAAACCTGCATCAGCCAAAACTTTAGTAATAGCTGCGGTAAGGGTTGTTTTACCGTGGTCAACGTGACCGATTGTACCGATGTTTAAGTGCGGCTTACTGCGGTCAAACTTTTCTTTTGCCATGATCTATAAATTATTTTTGTAGGTTAATTTTAACTTTAATGTATGTTTTATAACACTGAGCCAACAACGGGATTTGAACCCGTGACCTCTTCCTTACCAAGGAAGTGCTCTACCACTGAGCTACGTCGGCTTATTTTTTGATTTCGGATTTCGGATGTTCGATGTTGGATTTATTCCTTTCTCTACTTACCTTACCCGGCATCTAATTTTTGCTTAGTTCAAATCGGAAATTTCAAATCCAACATCACCGAGCGGAAGACGAGGTTCGAACTCGCGACCTATAGCTTGGAAGGCTATCGCTCTACCAACTGAGCTACTTCCGCTTATTAATTAATGAATGAGTGATTTAGTGAATTGGTGATTTTAGTATTCGCTAAATCACTAACTCATCAAATCACTCATTCAAATAAGTGGGGGGAGAAGGATTCGAACCTTCGTAGCCGAAGCAACGGATTTACAGTCCGTCCCATTTGACCGCTCTGGTATCCCCCCGGTAGTTGTTTCCGGATTTGCGATATCCAAAATTGAAGCTAAATACCTCAATCCGAAAAAAACTGAGCCTCCTATCGGGATCGAACCAATGACCTACTGATTACAAGTCAGTTGCTCTACCAGCTGAGCTAAGGAGGCTTATATTTATCTTGCCTTTACATTACCCAAACCTTAATGGGCTTTCGATAACGGAGCGCAAAAGTAATAAGCTTTTTGATATTTTAAAGAACTATTTCAACTTTTTTTCGAGGCGTTAAATACCTCCCCGAAAGGGACTGCAAATCTACAAAAAATAACACCACGTCAAAATTTTTTATCAAAAAAAATCGGCAGGCTAAAAACCTGCCGATTTGGGCTTAAAACAAGCCTTTTTATAATATTAAAAACCCTCCTCAACTGCCGTTAAAACAGCTTTTTTTGCTGTAGCATCAGCAAGGGCTTTCTTTTGTTTATGCTTTTCAATTTGCTTCCTCAGGCTTTCCACCGCCAGATCGGTAGCTTCCTCAAAACTCTTACACTTCTCTTTTGCAAATATTTGATTTCCGGGTAGCAATAATTTGATCTCCGTTATCTTATTACATTCATCTTCCACATTCTCAAGCTTTAAGTAAACTTCACCGCTAATAATATGGTCATAAAACGTATCAAGCTTATCAGCTTTTTTCTGAATAAAATCTAAAAGTTTCCTGTCTGCGGTGAAATGAATTGACTGCACTGTAATTTTCATGTTTCCTCCTTTTTAAGCCTTTGGATGGGCGAGTTTATAAATAGATTTTAGTCTTTCAACTGAATTGTGCGTGTAAATTTGGGTTGCGCTCAGGTTAGCGTGCCCCAAAAGCTCTTTAATTGAATTTAAATCGGCCCCGTTATTTAGCATGGTAGTTGCAAAGGTGTGCCTGAGCACATGTGGGCTCCGTTTATTTTGGGTTGATATGTTAGACAGGTATTTCTGCACTATTAAATAAATCAATTTCGGATAAGCATCGGCTCCTTTATTTGTAACGATTAATGTGAAGGAATTGTTATCAAAATTTTGATTTTTCTTTCCCTCCAGATATTTGGGCAGCAGAATCTTCAGTTCATTATTAATAGGAATAATGCGCTCTTTGTTACGCTTACCCAGTACCTTTACCACTCCCCCCTCAAAGCTAATGTCCTGTTCTTTAATGCCTAACAATTCGGCAAGCCGGATGCCGGTGCCGAATAACATTTCAATAACAAGCTTATCGCGCAGGCCGGGAAAATCATTTGTAAAAATGTCATCACTATCTAACATTTTTGTGAGGCGCGTATCTTCAACCACTATGGGCAATGTTTTAGCAACTTTTTGCGACCGTACCCTGGATACCGGGTTAGTTTCAACAACACCTTCCTGCAATAAAAATTTAAAGTATTTGCGCAATGTGGCCATTTTACGGTTAACCGAACGGCCGGTAAGTTTTTGATCAATAAGCTCAACCATCCAGTTACGGATGTCATGGTAGCTTACCTGCGATGGATGGGTAATAATCGGCTCGGGTGCGGGGTCGGCATCGCCGGGATTGTTTAAAAAGCGCATAAACTGATCCAGATCAGACTGATATGCGGAGACAGTATGCACTGAATACCGCTTTTCGTACTTGATGTACTGGATAAAACGCTCTAAAAACATAAAAAACTATTTATACATCCGGGATTATGAATGTACAAATAGTTTTAATATAGTGTCAAGAAATTAATTAATTCTTTTCAACAAAAAAGAATTAAACAGTTTCCTGGTTTAAAGTCTGTTTGTAGATAGCATGTTTAACAACATGACGACGGGTTACAGATTTTTTTTCGAAAGCCTGACGACTGCGTAGTTCTCTTAAAACACCTGTTTTTTCGAATTTCTTTTTGAAGCGTTTCAATGCTTTGTCTAATGATTCGCCGTCTTTTACGTTAATAATGATCATAATTCCTAAAATACCTCCTTTCAAGGGAGGGCAAAGATAACCACAATGTTTTGAATATCAAAGAGAGAGCCGGAATTATTTTTTTGCAGTTATGTTGTTGTCCTCCTGTTTAATGTTTAAACCGTAAAGAGGCTCACAAAAACATTACGTCATGTACTTATCTCGCCTTATCAATAAATTCTACGTATTCACCTGGCTTTTGCTTTGAAATTTTCAGGATAACTTCTTCATTAATTTTGAAAGTGTCATTTGGTGCCGAAAAATCCGACTGCAATCGCACACCTTCATAATCATATCCGACATAAATAATAGTAGTACCTCTGGCTTTCCGCTTTTCTACTATGATCCCTTTAACCATTACCCCATCTTTTAATGCTGCTGTTTTGTTCCTTTTATAGTTAATATCCCCTATAACACCCAGTAAAACAATAATGCCCGCGATAATGAAAATAATTTTCCCTGACTTTTCTCTTGTCATAATGTACTTTATAAACTCAAGTTTTTGCAGGAATACAAATTTAATATTTACAAACACTATCTCCTTATACAAACCTTTAAATACTTACCTTAAATATAAACTGAACAACACAGTGAAGGCAGACTGATTTATTTTTCAGAGATCCGTCCAGGTAATCCCACAATGGAGATTGACGGTACCTGGCCGTAAAGCATCACCACTTTAAAGTTCTCGTCAATATTCCCTTTAGGGCAAACTAAGGCAGCTTGTTCAAGAAAACGCCATCTGTTAAATTATTTTAAATCCGCTATGTTAATAACGTATAAAAACTCCATTCTATAAAACACACATAACCAACAAAGGCCGCCAATGGCAGCCTTTGTTATTAAATATTAAGGATCATTATTGTTTATCCCAATAAACCCTTGTATTTAACGCATCAGGGCCTTGACGGGCTATTACTGCATTATAATTGGTTAAGTTAAGATCGTGCTCGGTTTGAGGATATTGCTGCCTGCGCGGGATTCTCTGGCCCGGGCTTAATGACCCCGGAACCGGGTCAAGCAATTTAGGTAAGCCAGTGCGGCGATATTCGGCCCATGACTCCCAACCGTCACCAAGGAAGTTAGCTATCCATTTTTGGGTGAGGATCTGGTTTAAAGCAGTACTGGCGTTAAATTTCACCGATGCCTGTCCAAGGTAAGTTGCCACATCAGCTGAACTGATGCCATTTTGCTCTAAAGATGCCGTTACGCCTTTATTATAGAAATCGGCGGCAGCGCCATCACCACCTGGTATCCAGTTAAGATGGGCGGCTTCGGCCTGCATAAATAGCACCTGGGCGTATGAAGTCCACACAGATGGCGAACTGGCGTCAGACAACGCTGTACCTATTAAAGAAATATTACCCGGAGCATCTCTTGTACCTGCGCTATAATTACCTAAGGCATCGCCATAAGTGCCGTAAGGCAATCCAACAATGGTGTTAGATGCAGTTGGAGCAGCATAAACAGCAAGTCGTGGATCATTAAGCCCTTTCAGGGTAGTTACCAGCAATGAGCTAACAGCATAATCATAACGGTTACGGTAATTAGTAAAGTATGGATTCTCGTTAGTTTGTGCGCTGCTATATTTATAGGTAGCATTGTCATCATTTGACGTCATCAGGCCACCTGCAACAGCTTTGGCAAACTCTGTCTTCCCTGTAGCGGGGTCAACTTTCGAAAGCCTCAGCGCCATTATAGCGTGTAACGAATTGGCCCAGTGTTTCCAGCGGATATTATTACCATTAAATAAAATATCACCTGTTAACGAGTTGGTAGTACCCAGTTGAGCTTGCGCCTCGTCCAGTTCTTTCATTAATGCGGTATATACATCTTTCTGCGCATCAAAAGCCGGCGAAAAGTTGCTTGCTCCACTCAAAGCCTGGGTATAAGGAATATCCCCCCACCTATCGGTCATGGTTAGATAAATAAACGCCGACAAGATCCTTGCAGAAGCTATCTGATCGTTATTGGTTCCAAATTTGGTGGTTGACGCCAGGTTTTTTTTAGCCGGATCACTATTGACATTGATTATTGTTTTCAAATCAAGCAACGGGCCTGTGTAATAGGTTTGATAATCATATTGCTTTAAGGCAAACTGCGATTCGTTGGTGTAATATGTTTCCGAAATGTATTGTGAATACAGTTCGCCGGCAAAAGAGTTAATATTAGTTGTTGCACCGGCACCATTTATGCCGCCTAAAAACTGCAACGCACTGGTTAACATATAACCTGTTTGTACGTTAGGCGACTGATTGGGACTAACATTTATATCGCCACCAGTTTTACATGACGCCGCGATGAGGATAAATGCCCCTGCTATATATTTAATATATGACTTTTTCATAATTTATGAGAGCTTTTTTTAGAACGTTACCTTAAGGTTAAATCCGATATTGCGGGTGTTTGGCAACTGGCCACCTTCGTAAAACGAAGTTTGTAATTGTGATGGATCAACACCTTTTAGTTTAGAGTAGATCATCCATGGGTTTTGCGTGGTGATACCAAAATATGCTGTTTGGAATGGTAATCTTCCCAGCATTTTTTTAGGGAAAGAATAACCTAAGCTAACCTCACGTAGTTTAACATACGATGCATCAAAAGTGTAGTTTTCCCAGATCTGACTTAAAACAGATTCATATAACTGACGGGTATTAACATACGTAGTATTTGGGCTACCATCTTCATGAACACCGGCAAACAGTGTACCGCCACCTGCTGATACTGCATCACGTTTTGGGTTGCCTTTAGCATTCAGGCCAACGGTTTGAATACCTAAACCTGATCCGTTGAGATTTTGCTGGGTAACTGAAACAAATTTACCGCCTTTTTGAAAATCGAGCGAGAAGGCGAGCACAAATCCTTTATAGTTAAATGAGTTGGTAAAACCACCTGTGTAGCTTGGCAACATGCTGCCCAGATTAACAGTATTGTTTACTATAGGATAGCCGTTTTCATCAACAACGATATTCCCTTTTGCATCGCGGGTAAAGCCTGAGCCAATGATCTGGCCATATGAACTACCTACAACACCGTTGATACCAAAGCTTGGTGAACCCACGAAACCGAATCCCCTTGAACCTGCCGCCTGGTTACCGCCAGATAAGCCGTATCCGCCTAAGCCGTCAGGAGATACCTGTAAGCTGTTGATGCCAGGGTATATGGATACAACTTTATTACGGTTAAATGAAATGTTGAAATCAGCATTCCAGGTAAAATCTTTTGATTTTATCGGCGTGCCGCCAAGGCTTACTTCAATACCGTGGTTTTTGATTTCACCGGCGTTAACTACTGCAGTTGAATAACCCGAAGTGCCATTTACAGGTAAAGGTAGTATTTGATCTTTAGCATTGCGGGTATAGTAGTTAAAGTCAAACTTAACCCTATCTTTAATAAAATGCAGTTCTGTACCTATCTCATATGCTGTTGACAGTGTAGGTTTCAACGCCTGGTTTGGCAATGTATTAGGTACTGTTTGTACCGGAAAGCCACCGTAAGGTGTGGTGCTCAGGTTGTAAGTTTGATAAACCTGGTATGGCTGGGTATCTGAGCCTATTTTGGCTGCTGATAACCTTAACTTACCAAAAGTTAACCAATCATTTTTTTGCAGTAATTCAGTAAACACAAACGAGCCCGATAAACCGCCATACCAATACGAGTTATTGTTAACCGGCAACGTAGAAGAAATATCGTTACGTGCGTTAAAATCAAGATATAAGAAATCCTTATAACCAAATGAGGTATAACCGTAGTAACTGTTTACGCGTGACAATGCATTGTAGCTGAATGATGAAGGGGCATCAATAGAGTTGCTCAGCGTGTACAGATCAGGCACAGCCAAACCACCATTGGTATTCCCGCTGGTGTAACGATACCTGTCTTGCCTTGTTTCGGCATATAAACCCGCTTTTACAGACAAATCCCTGAAGTTATGACTATATGACAAATTTGCCACATAGTTATTTTCCTTATAGGTGTATTGGCTCTGTGAATATGAGTCAACGTTGATTGTACCCGAACCTACCTGCGCGTTATCATCACGGTTTAAAAGATCTTCGCGTGCAATTAATGACAATGACAGATCTTTGGTAAACTGGTACGATGCAGTGATGTTACCATAAATACGGTTGCTGTTTGACTTTGAAGTATTAACATAAGCCTCGGTATATGGATTGTCCCAATAGTGTGGCGCCAGGTTGTCGGGGCTTATGATATTCCATGAAGTATAAGTACCATCGGCTCTCCGGTAGTTCTTAAGTTTATCGATCTCGATATCCCTGTGAAACCACTGGCTGAATGAACCTGCTGTTTGAGTTCCGTAACCTTCGGCAGGTACATTATTTGAGTTTATTTGCGAAAAGTTAACATTGGCGCTTACTGTAAATTTCTTGGTTAACTTAAGTTCTCCGTTTAAACCAACATTATTACGCTTTTGATCGCTGTTAGGGGTAATACCAGTACGGTCAATGTTTGTGTACGATACCCTGAAGTTGTAATCATCTGCAGCTTTTGAAAATGCCGCATTGGTGTTATAGGTAACCCCGGTGCGATAAAAATCGCGCACGTTATTTGGCTGTGCAACAAATGGCTTTAACTTGCCAAAATCGGGATTTGACGGATCCCAGAAATACCATGGAGCGTACATTGTACCATCCAGCTTAGGTCCCCAACTTTCGTCAACTCCGTAATCGTAAATTTTCACACCATTAAACTTGGCAAATGAGGCGGGTGAGCCATTAGCAGGATCATAAGTATACGTTTTCCATGTTGTACTGGTACCACCGCCATATTCATTTTGATAATCTGGCAGTTGATAAACCTTTTCAAATGTGGTTGATTGGTTAATGGACACACCAACACCTTTGTTTGCACCTTTTTTAAGCGTGATAACAACTGCGCCTTCAGACGCGCGCTGACCATAAAGTGCAGTAGCAGCAGGGCCTTTCAATACCGAAAGAGATTCGATATCATCATTATTTACCGCATTGGGATCAGTAACAACACCGTTTACCACATAAATGGGGTTACCGCCCGATAATGAATTGATACCCCGGATGCGGATAGTCGATGTACCAAACTTTGCACCCGAACCGCCTAAAACCTGTACACCTGCAATTTTACCTGCAAGAGCGGTGTTAAGATCAGATTGCTTCGTTACGGTAAGGTCATCGCCTTTTACCTGCTGAGCAGCGTAGCCCAGTGATTTTTGCTGCCTTGAGATACCTAACGCGGTTACGATTACCTCGTTAAGGCCGCGGGCTGATGCTTCCAAAACCACTTTTAGGTTTGCAGAAGCGCCAACAGGCACATCCTGTGTAGCATAACCGATAAAGCTGAATGTTAAAACTGCATTATTTGGAACGTTGAGTGAAAATTTACCGTCGACGGTAGTTTGGGTACCGGTAGTTGTCCCTTTTATCTTCACCGATACGCCTGGCAGAGGAAGGCCGTCCTCCTTGGCTGTTACCGTACCGGTAACAGTGTGATTTTGCGCAAAAAGCTGTGTTACAGCAAATACGAAACTGCACAAAATTAGTAGTAGTCGTTTTTTCATAGAAAAAATTTAGCTAATAGTTAAGGAAGCAAACTTAATAGCCAATGACAAAATAAAACAAATAATGAATGTAATATTTCTTTTACATGAATTTTTTTAACCACAGTGAATGTTTTAGGAAATAATTAACAAGAAATTACCTTTGCTGTCGTTAATACCATATGGCCGTTAGATCCGGCCGGTAATAAGTCAGTTAATATTGTTAATTATAAGTTAGGAAAATGCGCGAGGCATTTTCCTAACTTGTTTTATAAGCTCTTGTAAATCAAAACACAATAAAATTAACTGTCGCGAGAAATTCAAGAAAAAAACTACAACTTACAGTTCCTTAAAACCCCTTTTTACAACGATAAATAGTACCATATATAGCCTGTTGAAAAAGGCTCGCCCGAAAGGAAAAACCTTAATTTTTCCATGCTTTTCAGCGAGAAACAACCACGTAACAATATATTTACATGATTTATCACAGAATATAGCCTATCAAACATGGTATTAAATGACACAGGAGTGACAGAAAAACGGCGTCACATATCAGAAACTGTTCAAATCTTTCTCTTCCTCCCCGATGGAAAGCGTCGGGGTGAGGCGACCTATCTTTACAAATTTCTCAAATACGGTTTCGGTATGTGGTGCGTCGGCAAGTTCATCTGTCAAATCCTGCCCGGCCCAGTGCTCATAATGTTTCCCGTTTCGCCATAAGCGGCTTTCGGTTACATCATAAATATCACCTCTATAAGCCACCCAGATCTGGGGCTTATCCTGACCGTTGCGTAAGGCCAGTTGCGATTTAGTGTATATCGGCAACTCACTCATCAACTTAATTTTCGTTGTTTAAAATATTCAAAGAGGCCCATATTCATGAATAGTAGAGCCATCAGGTAAAAATGATCTTCAAACGGAATAGTTCCAATCCGCCTCCCGATGTTTTCGGCATCATTATAGAGTACAATTGGTATTGATGTTAAAATGCCGTTTACTATATAAAAAGGCAAAAGCGCCACAATATAAGCAAGGTAATAACGATTAACCCAATCGGAATTAAAAACGTATTGAATCAGCACCACAAGCAGTAGCAATAACCCAAACGTAACCGAGGTATAAAGCCGGTTATGATAAAATATAAGCATCAGGACGCTCAGCAATATTACCATACTGCTTATAATACTGGTAAGCCTGAAAGGCATCAGCCATTTAACATAATGATTAAGGCAGGCGTAAATAAATATGCAGGCAAACGGTACCGTTAAAAAGAATAGTATTTCCTCTAAAGGCAAACCAAAAAACTTAACGCCTATAACGTAGGCCGGATTGAACGACCAAACACCTCTGATTGTAAAAAGCACATCCCAAAACAAAAAAAACAAACCAGTAACCACCATGCCGGGCCATATAAATTTCCAGCTTTTGTAAAACTGCACCCTTTTATCAAACGAAAGCACAACGGGAAAAAATACCGTTAGCAGGTTGATTAGTAAATAGGTGTATCTCACGTAAGTTCGGTTAAGTGTTTATTGAGCGCCTGGCTTTGAGCAGGAGTACATCTTTTGGAATGAAGGAGAAATTTGATAATCTGGATGGTCAATTCCTTATCGGCCGAGCCATAATTCTTTTTACCCAGTTGAGCTATGATATCGTCAGTATCCGCAGCAAGGTCTTTATTAAAACCTAAAATAGAAGGCACGTTATGTTCTACAGAAAAGCGCATGAACCTGATCTCGATATTATGCGGATCGTCAATTAATGCCTGCTTAAATACCTTTTCCGATCTGTTAAGATATTTCAATTTTAAATATGGGTTCCAGGCATGTTTAGCTTTTAAGGCAAGCAGGCCGCCTATGAAACCATTCACTATACCACTCTTTTCTTTGATACCATTAAGATTATTATACAACGAATCGGTGGTTTTGCTTTTGTCAATAGCAATAAGCATTTGCTTACGCAGTACTTTAAGATTGGGTTCTTCGGCTTTAGCCGTTTGCAACCCGAATACCACTGCCAATATACTGGCTATTAAAAAGATTTTCCTGAACATTAAATAACATTTAACTTTTGCTGCAGAACAGCCTTGATGTACAAACTCATTTTACGCGCATCAGAAACCCTGATGCGTTTTTGTAGTATTACGTTAGCAGGTGTATAACTTATTTTTTTAAACAACTGCAGATAGTAAATATAGGCAATATAAACCCCAAGCCTGGTACCGGCAGGCAGGCATTTTATCCCCTCGAAGGCTTCATCAAAATCGTGTTTAATTTCCGCCTCAATGGCAAGCTTATCTCGCTCGGTAAAATTATTGAAATCGACCCCCGGAAAGTATGAGCGCCCACGTTCTGTATAATCTGCCTTAACATCCCGCAAAAAATTAATCTTTTGGAAAGCGGCCCCCAGGCTTCGCGCCTTGGGTACAAGAGCCTGGTATTGGGTGGCATCATTGGTAAAAACATGCAGGCACATCATGCCAATAACCTCTGCCGAACCATAGATATAAGTTTGGTAGGTATCCCTATCATAGGCTTTATTATCCAGGTCCATTTCCATTGATCGCAGAAAAGCCCTGATCAATTCATGGTCGATCTCAAACCGGTTAACTACCTGTTGAAAAGAATGAATCACAGGATTAGTGCTGATCCTTTCTCTAATCGCCTTAAAAGTCTCCTCCTCAAACCTGCTAATTAATTCCTGCTGGTCGTACCCATGAAAGGTGTCCACAATCTCATCGGCGTAGCGTACAAAGCCATAGATGGCATAAATGGGATAACGAAAACTTTTATCGAAAGTTTTAATGCCGAGGCTAAAGGAAGTGCTATATTTTTTAGTTATCAGTTTACTGCATTCAAAACAAGTTTCATCGTACAGGTTCATCATTGGCACTCGCGTGGTCATTTTTTCAAAAGTACAAATTCAAAGCGGTATTGTTTTTTATAGGCCTAAAACAATTTGTTTATCTTGGGCTTCACATTAAACATGAGCAGCAAGCATATTATTGTTATTGGTTCGGGCTTTGCTGGTTTATCGGCAGCCTGTGTTTTGGCTAAAGAAGGATATAAAGTTACCATACTGGAAAAAAATGACCAGCCTGGCGGCCGTGCCAGGGCCTGGGAGCAGGATGGTTTCAGGTTTGACATGGGGCCAAGCTGGTACTGGATGCCCGACGTATTTGAAAATTTCTTTGCATTGTTTGGCAAAAAAACATCCGATTATTACCAGCTAAAAAGGCTTGACCCCGGTTACCGTGTTTATTACAGCAAAAACGAAATATTTGATGTCCCCGCAGACATGGCTGAGCTTGAGGCCCTGTTTGAACAAGCCGAACCCGGCAGCAGTAAAGCATTACGGGATTTTTTAAACCAGGCAGCATATAAATATAAAGTAGGCATGGGTGAGTATGTCTTCCGCCCTTCCCATTCCATCACCGAATTTATCGACTTTAACCTGATCAAAAAAAGTTTCAGCATGCAGGTGCTTACCAGTATGAGCAGCCATGTAAGCAAATATTTTAAAAACCCCAAGCTAATTAAACTGTTGGAGTTCCCGGTGTTATTTTTAGGCGCTACCCCGCAAAATACCCCGGCCATGTATAGCATGATGAACTATGCCGACCTTGCCCTGGGCACCTGGTACCCAATGGGCGGCATGAATGAGATTGTAAAAGCTATGATAAGCCTGGCTACCGAACTGGGCGTTGAGATCAAGCTCAATACAGAGGTTACAAAAATCAACATACTGGATAAACAGGTTGATAAAATCCAAGCCAATAACGGTGTATTCACTGCCGATATGGTAATTGCCGGGGCCGACTATGAACATGTTGACCAGCATTTAATTGAGAAACCCTATCGGAACTACACTGCTAAATACTGGGATAACCGGACGATGTCGCCATCAAGTTTATTGTTCTATATCGGCACTAATAAAAAAGTGCCGGACATACAGCATCATAATCTATTTTTCGACGAAGATTTTGAGTTGCATGCCAAAGAGATCTATACTGCGCCACAATGGCCTACCAGCCCGCTGTTTTATGTTTGCTGTAGTTCAAAAACGGATAGCACGGTTGCGCCCGAAAACGGGGAGAACCTGTTCTTCCTGATGCCTATAGCCCCGGGATTAAACGATGACGAAACCATCCGCGAAAAATATTTTAACCTGATGATGAAAAGGTTTGCTCACATTACCGGGCACGATATCAGGGGTTCGATCGTGGTGAAACGAAGCTATGCGCTTAATGATTTTAAAGTCGACTATCATTCATTTAAAGGCAATGCTTACGGGTTGGCAAATACACTTGCCCAAACTGCTTTTTTTAAACCCGCCATGCGGGCAAAACATATCAACAACCTGTTGTATACCGGCCAGCTTACTGTACCCGGGCCGGGTGTTCCACCGGCAATTATCTCGGGGCTGGTGGTAGCGAAGGAGGCAATGAAGAAGTTGGCGTAGTAGTAATAACCGCGATGTCATAAACATGACGCAAACAAGTCGGCAGTTAATATCTTTATACAGCTATACTTTTGTTCAGCAAAATATATCGAATATGAAAACCTATAACCCGGGAAAAAAGATCAAGGAACTACGCAACCGTAAAGCATTAAGCCAGGATGAATTAGCTGAACAAGCCCAAATTAGCTTGAGAACTGTACAAAGAATAGAAAACGGTGAAACGGAGGCCAGGGGCGATACCCTTAAAAGACTGGCGACGGCACTGAATATTACCCCTGAAGATCTAACAGAATTACCTTTCGAGCCTGCAGGAATTTTGAATTATGATAGCAGGAACTTCTTACTACAATTCAATTTATCAGCCTTAAGCTTCATTATATTCCCGATGTTAGGAATAGCATTGCCACTGGCCTTGTGGTTACCCAACAGGAAAAAAATAAAGGATATAGATAAACCTTGTAAACGGCTTATCAACTTTCAAATATCATGGTGTTTAGCTATCGTTTTAACAGCTATTGTTCTTTTTAACCACGAATTTTTTCATATTCCCTCATCTATATTGAACCTTGGTGCGGGCGAACTTATATTATTGAGTATGCCGTTGTTTTATGCTATAAACTTTATTTATATCGTTTTCAACAGCGTACTGATATATAACACCCGGCAAATATTTTATCAGCCAGCTGTACCTTTTTTAAGATAACACAAACCCATTAATAACCTGGGCTAAAACAAGAAACCCGCCTCATGGGCGGGTTTCTTGTTTATATATATGATGGAGTTTAATTGAACATTAATTCTCTGCGTAAACGGGTTTGGCGATGCCGTTATCATATGCCTTAAGGTTTTTCTTGAGCAGTTTCCGTGCTACGTGTATACGGGTTTTTACCGTACCGATCGGGATATCCAGGTGATCGGCAATTTCATGATATTTATGGCCTTCAAAGTACATGGTGAAGGGTACATAATAATCTTCGGGCAGCCTGTCTAAAGCTTTTTTTATATCATCCATAACAAATTTGGCCTCGCCCTGGTTTTTGGTTGAACTGAATACCAGGTTTGGTGATGAAATTTCATCACTCTTGGTAACAAAAGTGCTCATTTTAACAAAACGGCGATAGTTGTTGATGAATGTGTTTTTCATGATGGTATATAACCATCCTTTTAAATTGGTGCCTTCCTTAAACTTGTTGTAGTAAGTTATGGCCTTCAACATTGTATCCTGGACAAGGTCGTTAGCATCGTCTGCGTCGTGCGTGAAATGTAAAGCGTATGATCTTAAAGAAGTCGCCTGACGTAGTACAAGGGTGTTAAACTCAATCTTTGTCATTTTGTTAAAGTTTTGTGTTAACAATTAGACAAGCATGATGCCATTAAGCCAAAGTGTGTAGTAAAAAGTCCACATTTAAACATCGGTATTGAAATTTACCCATTGTGTACTTTTAACACATTGAAAACAAATACAATACTGAAAAACAGAACGTTATGAATTTCTACGTCAGAGAATCAAACTTATTTAGGGAACATTTGTAACAGGAATGTTATTCAGAAGAAATTTTATTTAAAACAAAAATTCACTTTAAATAAACTTATTTAACTAATAATATTAACCTCACGTTGTAGTGTAACGCCAAATTTAGTGTACACACTGTCTATGATTTGCGACGAAAAGTTATACACTTCCTGTCCTGTAGCTCCCCCATGGTTCACCAAAATGAGCGCCTGGTTCTTCCAGGTTCCTGTGTGACCAACAGTTTTTCCCTTCCATCCGCACTGTTCTATGAGCCATCCGGCCGCAAGTTTTACACCGCCATCAGCAGCAGGATAGTTTACCACATCAGGAAATTTAGCTTGCACCACAGCAAATTCTTCGGCACTGATCACCGGATTTTTAAAGAAGCTGCCCGCGTTTCCTATAGTTGACGGATCGGGTAATTTGGATACCCGGATATGCGCCACCACCTGCGATACATCTTTTATGGTAGGGTTTGAGATACCCCTGTTTTGTAATTCTTGCTCAATAGCCCCATATCTGGTGTTAATGCATGCCACCAGCGATAAGTGGAACTTTACAGACACTATAATATACTGTCCCTTCAGCTCGGCTTTAAAAATGCTTTCGCGGTAACCAAATTTACAATCCTCTTTGCTGAAAGTTCTGAATGTTCCTGTCGCTATTTCAAAAGCGCGACAGCTGTGAAATACATCTTTAAGCTCAACGCCATAGGCGCCAATATTTTGTATAGGCGATGCCCCTACCGAACCCGGGATCAGGCTCAGATTTTCGACACCAGCATATTCATGGGCAACGCAATAATTAACCAGGTCATTCCATACCTCGCCGCCACCTGCTTCTACATAAACATCGTCGTGACTGATGCGGTGCTCAATACCGCGGATGTTCATGCGTACAACCAGTCCGTCAAAATCATCAACCATAAGCATATTGCTGCCGCCACCGAGTATTAGTCGCTCTGTTTGCTGCCACTGCGGGTCGGCAAACAGTTCTGTTAGTTCGGTTTCATGGGCTATCTCTACAAAATAACGGGCACTGGTATTAATACCGAAGGTGTTAAAATTTTTGAGGGATACGTTTTCCTGTATTTGCAGCATGGTATTTTGATTTCGGATTTGGGATCTTCGATTTCGGATTTTTTATTTTCCGATTCTGTTTGGCGCAAAAATAATTAAAAGATAGTGATTGTTTGGCTTTTGTCTGAACCGGGATTTTGATGGATTTTTAGGATTAATCGGATTTTGTCGCACTGTGTTGTCTGAACTCGAATTAAGCGAATTTTGAGAATTTTTCGAATTGGCTTTCATTCTGATAATTCATTTAATTCGAGTCAGACTATATTCTGTAAATTCTTAAATCCTGAAAATTCTGATTCAGACAACCACTCACCTAATCAACTCAATCACCACTCACCCAAAAATCCCCCCAACCGTTAAAATTTGTTAAATATTTTCAAAACCACTTGCAAATACGAAATCTATCGTAGATATTTGTACGAAGGAATTCGTAATAAAGATAGACAGATGGAAATTAAACCAACAGAAAGCGAACTCGAAATTTTACAGGTGATCTGGAAAAAGGGCCAGTGCACCGTACGTGAAGTTCACGAGGAGCTTGCTAAAAACAAGGATGCCGGCTACACCACTACCTTAAAACTCATGCAGATCATGCATGACAAGGGAATGGTTGAGCGCGACACCACTTCAAAAACTCATGTTTACAAAGCTTTATTCACAATGGAGCAGGCGCAAAGCAACGCTTTGGATAAAATCTTGTCTACTGTATTTAAAGGCTCAACTTCCGATCTGGTGATCCAGGCGCTTGGCCAGCACCGCGCATCAAAAGACGAGATTGACGCTATTAAAAACTTTTTGAACCAATTTGATCAGGACAAAAAATAAACGTTATGGAAAATTTATTCTATAATATAAGCCAGGTGTTAGGCGTAACCATTCTGCAGTCGTTATGGCAGAGATTGCTGATATGGTTTGCCTTAAGATTAGTGTTCATTTGCGCGCCGCAATTATCGGCCATTAAAAAGCATAATTGGGCTATGAGCGCTATGCTTACTTTAAGCGCCTGGTTTATATACACGTTTATCCATCAGTTTCAGCTGCACGAATGGATCAATTACACATCCGCTAACGCACCATCTTTATTACCACGTTTCTACCTGCCGCTGCATGAAGTAGCAGCCAGACCGCAAAATAGTTATTACGAATACGTTATAAAAGGCTATCTGCCCTATATATCGGCCCTTTACTTTGTTGGTTTGGTGTTTAACCTGCTTAAGGTAAGCTTAAGCTGGCAAAGGATCAGCCTGATAAAACGTACCATGGTACCTGCCGACAGGCTGCAGGACTTTGCCGATGAGCTTTGCCAAAAGCTGGGCATTACTAAAAATGTGTGGGTAAACTTTAGCCGTATGGTTGGTGCACCCTGCATGATTGGCTTTTTAAGCCCAGTTATTTTGTTGCCGATAACCCTTACTACATACTTATCGGCCACCGAGGTTGAAGCCATTTTACTGCACGAGCTATCGCACATTAAGCGTAACGACTACCTGCTTAACCTAATGCAGCAGTTTATTTCCATAGTGTTATTCTTTAATCCCTTTGCCCAATTAATTAACCGCATTATTAACCAGGAGCGCGAAAACAGTTGTGATGACCTTGTTGTGCAAACCACACAACAACCGTTGATTTATGCGCATGCCCTCCTTAAGCTTGAGCAAACCAGGCAGCAGCATTTACAGCTGGCCCTGGCTGCTAACGGCAAAAAATATCATTTATTAAACAGAATTGAACGCATCATGAAAACAAAGAAACCTATAGGCAATATCCGCCACCTGCTTGTGGCTGTTGTCATAATGGCTGCCGGCGTTAGCAGCATTGCCTGGCTAAACCCTGCTATAAAAGATGGCAAGCTAATCGTTAAAAAAGTAACTGCCCCTGCTGCCTTACACGCCATATTTGCAGAGGATACCATACGCAAGGCGGCTCCCAAAACCAAAAAGTCCGTAACCTATAAAAAGAAAACCCAGGCCGAAATAGTTAAAGCCAAACAACGTCATGACGATTTTGACTATAACGGTTTCAATGACGCCGAACTTGAAAAACTAAGTGCCGAAGTGAACAAACAAGGCGAGCTGATTGGCAAATACTACAACAGCGGCGATTTTAAAAAGCAACAGGCTATGCTTGAAGCTAAAAGCAAGGCATTGCAGGCTTATTATAATACCGATGCCATGGAAAAAATGAAGCTGGAAATGCAAAAAATGGGCGAAGATTTTCAAAAGGAATATGGCGAAACATCCGAATCCAAAAAAACCAGCGAACAGATGGGTGAGATTGGCCGCAAGATTGGTGCTTATTACAGCAGCCCTGAATTTAAAAAAATAAACGAAGAGCTGGAGAAAAAGTATGGCATCCCGCATGATCGTGGATATCGTGGTTATAATGACGATCGAGACCCTAACTACAAAAAATACCAGGACGAACTGCAAAGCAAGATCCCGGCTGATGTGAAGGCGCAAACAGAGCAGTTGAAAAACCTGGGCCAAAAAATCCGTAGTCGCTATGATTCGCCGGAGTTTATTGCCAAAAGAAACCGCATGCAGGCCATGGGCGATAGCATCAGAATGGCCTACAACAACCCTGACATGAAAAAACTACAAGAGGATATGAGGGACATTGGCCGGCAAATGCGCGGCTTCCAGGATAGCCCTGAAATTAGAGCGGCACAGCAACGGCTTAAAGAAGCCAGCAAAAAATTGCGTGACTATATGAAAAGCCCGGCGTTTAAACAAAAAATGAAACTGTACCGCGATAAAATGGATAAAGACTTTGATTATAAGTTTGACACCGACGACAAAGAGGACGTAAAAACCGATACAACTACAAACTGATAGTAAGTCAAAAGTCTTAAGTCCTGCCTCGACTTTGTACTTCAGACTTTCGACTTACTGCAGCCAAGACTAAATAAATTAGCAATTAGTATTAAAAATATTTTTTAAAGAACCTTAATTTGTAATTTAGTGTCCTCAATAAAATGAGGACACTTTTTTTATGCTTCAAAAGCTAACCATTAATAATTACGCGCTCATCGATAACCTGGAGATAGGTTTTGATAGCGGCCTGAACATATTAACCGGCGAAACCGGCGCAGGTAAATCGATCATATTGGGTGCCCTTTCACTTATTTTAGGACAGCGGGCCGAAAGTAAATACTTTTTTAACCAGCAAAAAAAATGCGTTATTGAAGGCACTTTTAAAATAAGTGGCTTTCATTTAGCCGATTTTTTTGAAGAGAACGATCTGGATTACGAAACGGAGACCGTGTTGCGCCGGGAGATCTCGGCCGATGGCAAATCCCGTGCTTTTGTGAACGATACCCCGGTTAACCTTACTGCGCTAAAACAACTTGGAGAAATGTTGATCGATATCCACTCGCAGCACGCCACGCTGGAGATCAACGACCCCGATTTTCAGTTACTGGTAGTTGATTCGGTGGCCCGCCACGCAGACTTGTTGTTTGATTATCAAACCAAATTTCGCGCGTACAAAAAATCGCTAAGTAAGCTTAACCAACTGATTGCCGAAAGCGATAAAGCCAAAGCCGACCTGGACTATTTCCAGTTCCAGTTTGATGAACTGGAAAAAGGCGCTTTGGTGGCGGATGAGCAGGAACATCTGGAACTGGAGTTAAACACTCTTAATAATGCAGAAGAAATTAAACGCAACCTTTTAAGCGCTAATTACCATTTACAGGACGGCGAAATGGCCGCCTTAATCCAGTTAAAAGAAGCCGGCCAGGCTTTGGGTTCGATAGAGAAATACAACCCGGCGGTGGCTGAATTACATCAGCGCATCAATAGCACTATTATTGAACTTAAAGATATCGCCGCCGAAATTGAAGGCATCGAGCAGCATACTTTTATTGACGAAGCCCGTGCCGAAGAGGTGAACACTCGCCTGAGCATGATCTATAACCTGCAAAAAAAACATAGGGTAAGTACCAATGCTGAGTTGCTACAGATCCAGGAAGAATTATCAGAAAAAATCCAACAAGCTTTGTTCAGCGATGAAGCCATAGAAAAACTGCAAAAACAGATAGCTACTGATAAAGCCGAATTGGAAAAACTGGCAGCACAGTTATCAGCCAACCGCCAAAAAGCTATCCCGGATATTGAAAAACAGGTATTGGCTACCCTGGCCGAAATGGGGATGGGAAATTCGAGTTTGAAGATTGAAAGCATTGTCCGAAAGTCCGAAAGTCGGAAAGTCGGAAAGACTGATAATGGCACTTCAAATCTTCCGGACTTCCGGACTTCCGGACTTCCGGACATTTTAACCATCAATGGTACCGATAATATCCGCTTCTTGTTTTCGGCTAATAAAGGTCATGCTTTGGCCGAGATGAGCAAGGTGGCTTCGGGTGGTGAGCTTTCGAGGTTGATGCTGAGCATTAAATCTATTGTGGCGCAATACACTGCTTTACCTACCATTATTTTTGATGAGATTGACACCGGTGTATCCGGCGAGGTTGCCAACAAGGTTGGGCAGATCATGGAGCGATTAGCGCAAAACCTGCAGGTAATCACCATTACCCACCTGCCGCAAATCGCCAGCAAAGGGCAAAGCCACTATTTTGTTTATAAGGATGATAGCGAAGCAGCTACTTTTACGCGGATTAAGCAACTAAGCAACGACGAACGTGTATTGGAAATTGCCAAAATGTTAAGTGGCGATAAACCTGGCGAAAGCGCGTTGCAGAATGCGAGAGAATTGCTTTTCAGTTAGCAGTTTTGAGTTGGCACTGGGCAGTTTGGGGCTGACAGCGTATTTAAACAAATCATCAATAATTGCAAACTGCCTACTGGTAACCGATAACTGCCTACTGCTAAGTGACAACTACTAACTGGCAACTGCAAACTGAAATAAAATTATAACTTTGCTCCAATTATAAAAACTTAACAAATGGCTTATAATTTATTAAAAGGCAAAAAAGGCATCATATTCGGTGCGCTAAATGAGCAATCAATAGCCTGGAAAGTGGCGCAACGCGCTGTACAGGAAGGTGCTGAAATTGTATTATCAAATGCCCCTATTGCTTTACGCATGGGCGAACTCAATAAACTGGCCGAAGAATGCAATGCGCCGGTTATTGGTGCCGATGTTACTGTTGGCGATGATCTAAACAATTTGTTCACCAAAACGCTTGAGCATTTTGGCGGTAAGGTCGACTTCATCCTGCACTCAATAGGTATGAGCGTTAACGTGCGCAAAAACATCCCATACTACGAAAACAACTACGATTTTACCCACAAAGGATTCGATATATCGGCATTAAGCCTTCACCGCATTTTGCAGGCAGCCATGAAACATGATGCCATTAACGAATGGGGTTCTGTAGTAGCATTAAGCTACATCGCAGCCCAGCGTTACTTCCCTGGTTATAATGACATGGCCGATAACAAAGCAGTATTGGAAAGTATTGCGCGTAACTTTGGTTATGAGTACGGCATGGCTAAAAAAGTACGCGTTAACACCATCTCTCAGTCGCCAACCCGCACTACTGCAGGTTCAGGTGTAAAAGGCTTCGACGGCTTTATTGAATTTGCCGAAAAAATGAGCCCACTGGGTAATGCTGATGCTGATCAGTGCGCTGATTACTGCGTAACCCTGTTCAGCGATCTGACTAAAATGGTTACCATGCAAAACTTGTATCATGATGGTGGCTTCTCATTTACCGGTGTAACCCAGGCGGTTATTGACCAGATGGGGAAATAATTCAAATGTTCTTAAACAAAAAGGAGCCTTGCAAACGCAACGCTCCTTTTTGTTTTGAGTTAGATTGGATTACGGCACCAATACTATTTTCACTTTTAATGGGCCTGGGATACCTGCTCCTGTGGGTACGCTTCCATCCGAGTTTTGAGCATCAATGTATAGCTTGCCTGTTTCATATACAAACCTGTAACTTATACCCCCATATACATCCGGTAGTTGTTCATAGGTACCATTATCCTCCAAATATACCAAAACCGCACCGTGATTGTTATAATAGTCAGTAATTTCGGGTACATTTAAAGTTGTGGTATAGCCGTTAATACTATTGTCGAGCACAAAATTTGGAGTGGTATCAAAAATAGTAGTGGCGCTCGGGCTGGTAGTTACATACTCTTTTTTACACGATGTTGCAGCAAGTACAATAGTGCAGCAAATTAAAGTCAAGATTTTTTTCATAAAGTATTGCGTTAGTTATTATAACTGTATGAACAAAAATTTGTTCGAAGGTTTAAACGTTTTTTAAATTATTTTATTTCGATCTTAATTTCTGATAATTTTTCATGCTGCCATATTGATAAACTAAAATTTTAGTTTAATTTTAACCATGCGTAAGTCCTTGTTACTTTTATTGTTACTGATACCTGCGTACTGTATGGCCCAGGTAAAAATTACCGGCAAAGTGATTAACATGACCGATACCAAACCCGTGCCTAATGCCAGCGTATTTTTAAATAACGCCCAGGTAGGCAATAAAACAGCAGATGACGGCACTTTCACCCTCAACAATGTAAAGCCCGGCAAGTATGATTTCATTATATCTATAGTAGGTTATGAAACCTACACCTATAGTTTGCAGGCGGGCAGTACCAATATCAACCTGGGTACCATCAGCATTATCCCAAAAACTTTTCAGCTAAATGAAGTAAAGATAAGGCCGGATCCTAACCGTGAAAAATATTATGCTATTTTCAGACAGCAGTTCTTAGGCAATTCGGAAAATGCCGCCAAATGTAAAATCCTGAATTCAGATGTACTTGATTTTGATTACGATGAAGCTACCCGGATCTTAAAAGCTACTTCACACGATTTTTTGGAGATTGAAAACAAGGCACTGGGTTATAAGATCCGATACAAATTAACCAACTTCAATTACAATCCCTCAATTGCTATCTTATATTATGAAGGGATCTCTACTTTCGAAGATCTGAAGGGAACTGAAAATCAAAAAAACAAATGGCGTAAGCAACGGCAGTTGGCCTATCTTGGTTCGAGCATGCATTTTTACCGGGCAGCAATCAAAGATAGTCTTACAGAAGAAAACTTTGTTGTAATGCGCCTGATTCGTAAACCTAATCCTAACTATCACGGCGGACCAAATAATAAATACCTGCAAAGCCTGGTAAATAAACCTTTAGAAAGGACCGACTTTTTTAAACTTACCGATCAGGAAGGTTTATTTGCCATAGGCTACACGGATTGCCTGTATGTTATGTATACTAAAAAGGCGCAAGATCCGTCTAACAATTCATTCCAGGCATTCAATATGCCTAATAATGCTACAACCATTGTTTCCTTCGATGAACCGCATGCTTTTTTTGACAATAATGGAATTATTGCCACTCCACATGCTATCGTATATGAAGGAGATTGGGGCATCAGCCGCGTTGCCGAAATGCTGCCGGTTGATTATGAGCCGGTGGTGGATAAAAAGTAAGTCTGAATCAGAATTTTCAGGATTAAAGGATTTACAGAATATTGTCTGAACTCGAATTAAACGAATTAAGTGAATTATCAGAATGAAAAGGCAATTAAATAAATTCTTAAAATTCAAAAAATTCGGGTTCAGATAAAAATCCGATTAATCCGAAAAATCCAATAAAATCCCAGTTCAGACAAACAAAAAACCCCGTTTCTTTGGAACGGGGTTTTAATATTACTTACAATATCGCAAATTACTTTTGCTCTTCCTGCTCAGGTTTTTTGCTTTCGCCTTTACGGTCGGTGATTTTGATCTCTTTGGTTTCAGTATCAAAATCAACCACCATCACGTCACCTTCGGCCAATTCACCTTTAAGGATCTCTTCGGCAATCGGGTCTTCCAGGTATTTCTGGATGGCGCGTTTAAGCGGTCTTGCACCAAATTGCGAATCGTAACCTTTATCGGCAATAAACTCTTTGGCAGCTTCGGTAAGCTCAATTTTGAAACCTAAGCCATTTACACGGCTAAACAGGTAAGCAAGCTCGATATCGATGATCTTGAAGATCTCTTCTTTACCTAATGAGTTAAATACGATAACATCATCAATACGGTTCAGGAACTCAGGGGCAAATGCACGTTTCAATGCATTCTCAATAACACCGCGTGAATGGCTTTCGGCCTGTAAAGTTTTAGCATTAGTGCTGAAACCTACGCCCTGGCCAAAGTCTTTCAACTGACGGGCACCGATGTTTGATGTCATGATGATGATAGTATTCCTGAAATCAACCTTACGGCCTAATGAATCGGTCAACTGACCTTCATCCAAAACCTGCAACAAGATATTGAATACATCAGGGTGAGCTTTTTCGATCTCATCCAACAATACTACAGCATAAGGTTTACGACGAACTTTTTCAGTTAACTGACCACCTTCTTCGTAACCAACGTAGCCCGGAGGCGCGCCCACTAAACGGGATACCGCGAATTTCTCCATGTACTCGCTCATGTCAATCTGGATCAGGGCATCCTCAGTGTCAAACATAAAGCGGGCAAGCTCTTTGGCAAGCTCGGTTTTACCAACACCTGTAGGGCCTAAAAAGATAAATGAACCAATAGGTTTTTTTGGATCTTTCAAACCCGCACGGGTACGTTGTATAGCGCGGGTAAGCTTTTTGATAGCTTCATCCTGACCAATGATCTTGCTGGCAACAGTATCGCTCATGTGCAACAGTTTCTGACTGTCGGCCTGACCTACACGTTGTACAGGGATGCCGGTCATCATTGACACTACTTCAGCAACATTATCTTCAGTTACAGTGTAACGTTTAGATTTTGTTTCGGCTTCCCAAACAGCTTTTGCCTGGTCAAGCTCAACTAACAAATTCTTTTCGGTATCACGTAACTGAGCAGCTTCTTCGTATTTCTGACTGCGAACAACTTTGTTTTTCTCAATCTTGATCTGTTCAATCTTTTGCTCAATATCCAAAATGTTTTGAGGCACATGGATGTTGGTTAAGTGAACACGTGAACCTGCTTCATCAAGCGCGTCGATAGCCTTGTCCGGTAAAAACCTGTCGGTAATATAACGGGTGGTTAAGTTAACGCAAGCATTGATAGCTTCAGGAGTATAAGTAACACCGTGGTGTTCTTCATATTTATCCTTAATGCGGTTCAGGATCTCGATGGTTTCTGACGGCGTAGCCGGCTCAACCATTACCTTTTGGAAACGACGGTCCAAAGCACCATCTTTTTCAATATACTGGCGGTATTCATCTAAAGTGGTTGCGCCAATGCATTGTATCTCTCCCCTCGCCAAAGCTGGTTTAAACATGTTCGATGCATCAAGCGAACCCGAAGCACCACCAGCACCTACAATAGTATGGATCTCGTCAATAAATAAAATTACATCAGGTGATTTTTCCAGTTCGTTCATTACCGCCTTCATACGCTCTTCAAACTGGCCGCGGTATTTAGTACCGGCAACCAATGAGGCTAAATCAAGTGTAACTACACGCTTATTGAACAATACACGTGATACTTTGCGCTGAACAATGCGTAATGCAAGACCCTCGGCAATGGCCGATTTACCTACACCCGGCTCACCTATTAATATAGGGTTGTTCTTTTTACGGCGCGATAGAATTTGCGATACCCTTTCGATCTCTTTTTCACGACCAACAATAGGATCAAGCTTGCCATCTTCGGCGGCACGGGTTAAGTCGCGGCCAAAGTTATCAAGCACCGGCGTTTTTGATTTAATGTCAGATACTTTTTTAGGCTGGCTAAATGACTCTTCTTCTTTAAAGTCATCGTCGCCGCCTGTAGGTGATCCCGGCATTTCGTCAGTAACGTCGTTTTTATGTGATTCAACTTCGCCTTTAAATACTTCATAGTTCACGTTAAACTGTACCAGTATTTGTGAGGCAATGTTGTCCTCATCGCGAAGGATAGACAGCAGCAGGTGCTCTGTACCAATCACATCGCTTTTAAATATTTTGGCTTCCAGATAAGTTATCTTCAATACCTTCTCGGCCTGTTTTGTTAACGGGATGCTGCCGATATGTACGTTTGTTCCAATAGTTCCCTTTACTGCATCCTCAACGGCGCGGCGAAGTTTTGCGGTATCAACGTTCAATCCCTTCAGCAATTTAATTGCTACACCATCCCCATCGCGGATAAGCCCAAGCAAAAGATGTTCAGTACCAATATAGTCATGCCCAAGGCGTAATGCCTCTTCCCTGCTATATTGAATAACATCCTTTACCCTCGGCGAAAATTTAGCTTCCATATATACCTTTCTAATTATTGAACGCCCTAATGTATAAATTATGTTTTTACAAATTACGACGCCTGTTTACTTTCATCAACAATATTGCCAACATTTAATGCTTTGCAGAAACAGACATTGTAATGATACGCAATGTATCAAAGTTTGGCATCAATCAACAGTTTTTATCTGAAAAGCCCGCTAACAAGCATTTTTTTTACAATATACGAACGAAACTTACCTGTTTGATATAAATATCCTAAAAAAGTTTAAACAAATTTCAAATATTTAATAACATTTCCACCTTTTAAGGCATTTCGTCATAAACATGACAATTAGGCATTAGCCAGCAGGTATCGTCATATAACTTATATACGGGAAACCCTCGGTGATGGTTGTGCGCTTCGCTTAAGATTCAATTAAATTTAAATTAACATTATAACTCAAAAAACAACTTAAAATTACTATCCACCTAATCATTAATCTACAACCTCTGTTTCATCTATTTTAGCCATATTTGAATTTCTATTTATCGATCAATTATAATGGCAGACGAAAAGATAATTTTTTCAATGGCAGGGGTTAGCAAAGTTTATCCCCCGCAAAAAACAGTATTAAAAAACATATACCTGTCGTTTTTTTACGGCGCTAAAATTGGCGTTATCGGCTTAAATGGTTCCGGTAAATCGTCATTGCTCAAGATCATTGCAGGTATTGATAAAACCAATATAGGCGAAGTTGTGTTTTCGCCGGGCTATACCGTAGGTTACCTGAGCCAGGAGCCAGAACTGGATCCTGAAAAAACCGTGCGTGAAATAGTGGAGGAAGGCGTTTCTGAAACTACCGCCTTATTAAAGGAATACGAGGAGATCAACGAAAAATTCGGTCTTCCGGAATATTACGAGGATGCCGACGCCATGGAGAAACTTATGAACCGTCAGGGCGAATTGCAGGATAAAATTGACGCGGTAAACGCCTGGGAGCTGGATAGTAAACTGGAGCGCGCCATGGATGCCCTCCGTTGCCCTGAGCCTGATACCAAAATCTCGGTATTATCTGGTGGTGAGCGCCGTCGTGTGGCTTTATGCCGCCTGTTATTAAAAGAACCGGATGTTTTATTGCTTGATGAGCCTACCAACCACTTGGATGCCGAATCTATTGATTGGCTGGAACAACATTTACAACAATATAAAGGAACAGTTATCGCTGTAACGCACGACAGGTATTTCCTTGACAACGTTGCAGGCTGGATCCTGGAACTTGACCGTGGAGAAGGGATCCCATGGAAAGGAAATTATTCCTCATGGCTTGATCAAAAAGCCAAACGTTTGGCCCAGGAAGAAAAGAGTGAAAGCAAACGTCAGAAAACCCTGGAACGCGAGTTGGAGTGGGTACGCATGGGCCCTAAAGGTCGCCATGCCAAATCAAAAGCCCGTTTAGGTAATTACGAAAAACTGGCATCCGAAGAGACTAAAGAGCGCGAAGAAAAGCTGGAGTTGTTCATTCCGCCGGGCCCACGTTTGGGCAACGTGGTGATTGAAGCCAACGGCGTTAGTAAATCATACGGCGATAAATTATTGTTCGATAATTTGAGCTTCTCCTTACCTCCGGCTGGTATCGTTGGTATTATTGGCCCCAACGGTGCCGGCAAAACCACACTGTTCCGTTTAATTACAGGACAAGACCAGCCCGATGCCGGTACTTTCCGCGTAGGTGAAACTGTAGCTTTAGGTTATGTAGACCAGATGCACGACGACCTTGACCCCAACAAATCTGTTTGGGAAAACGTAACCGGTGGTTTGGAAACCATTATGGTAGGTAACCGTCCGCTCAATTCAAGGGCATACGTATCTAAGTTTAATTTTAACGGTGCCGATCAGCAGAAAAAGGTAGGTGTACTATCTGGCGGTGAACGTAACCGTGTGCACTTATCTATCACACTCAAAAAAGGGTCGAATGTATTGCTACTGGATGAGCCTACCAACGATATCGACGTAAACACTCTACGTGCATTGGAAGAGGCCCTGGAAAACTTTGGTGGTTGCGCAGTAGTGATCAGCCACGACCGCTGGTTCCTCGACCGCATCTGTACCCATATCCTGGCCTTTGAAGGGAACTCGCAGGTTTACTTTTTTGAAGGAAACTATTCTGATTACGAAGAAAACCGGAAGAAACGTTTAGGTGATATTGCTCCGAAAAGGATTAAGTATAAGAAGTTGACGGCGTAAGAGCTTTTAAAATCTCCTCCAAAATGGGGGAGATTTTTATTTTTAAATAAAGCATACGGCTACAGCTTTAACTAAATATCTTCTTTGGCTTGTGTAATCAAAGCATCCAGCTTTATTATCTCATTTCCACTCCTAATTTCTCATATAAATAAAAACACTGGCTATATTTATAGATGCCTTAAGCAGCGAAGGCATTCTTATAAATTAAACAAATTATATATGTGTCTCGATGATATCATAGATGATAATCTCCCTAAAGGATCTTCAAACAAAGATCTTGAAAAGAAGTCTCGTATTACCTTTCAGCAATTGCTTTCATCTGAAATGTTTGAGATCCGGTCAGAAATTGAAGCGGACATGGGCACAGATTTCGTTATTGAACTTAAACGTCGAAATCATTATACTAATTTTCGATTCGCCGTGCAACTCAAGGCGACAAAATCGACTTTACCAAACGAAGACGGTTCTTACAGTTTTCCGGTGGAAGTCAACAACATAAACTATCTCCTCAATTTTAACGGGCCAGCATTCTATGTCCTCTACGAAGCCAATACTGAAAAATTTTATGTAGAAAACGTACACAATGTCTTCGAAAACTTAGATAATAATTATAAGGATCGCGAACGACCCGAAAAATTCACAATACGATTTTCAAAGCAACTTGATAAGACAAAGATCCAAGAAATTTACGATCAAAACCTACTTAGAGGAAAGACTCTTCGAGATACCAATTACCTTCTTGATGCCAGCCGTTTGAACGGCCAAGCTACTTCCAGGATAATTATTGACGAAAACGAGGTCGTTTACTCAGCCGTGAATATTATTAATAAAGTAGTGACTAATGGTATGAATTTATTAAACGAATACCAATACGACGAGATAATAAGATTAAAAGGACTGGTAAATTCAGATCAAGTCGAAAATGCAACGTTTCATCTTATTTGTGGAACCGCTCATTATAGAAAAGCAGAAATGCAACAGGCTGCTGTTAGTCTTAAGAAGGCAAAAAATCAGGCTGCTCAACTTAATCAAGATTTAAAAGATCTCCTGCTATACACTCATGAGGCTACCAAATACGCATTGGGGATTACCAATTATGAAGAATTTAATGATAACTTAAAGGAGATTGGAGAATCGGGGTATATAAGTCTCTTTCACGCAATTGAGTCAAGATTCCGTGAGCTTTATGATGGGCACGGACTTACCACTGATCGCATTGAGAAATTCTACGACCAAATGAACCAAATCGCTGATCATCCAAAGGCTGATAGTAACATTGTATTATTGGCTCGGGCGCAAATCATAGCCATGGAAGCTGACGTACTTAACAGCAGTTTGATTAAGAACATTTCAGCCTATAAGATGATGCCTTTTACAAAATCAACTGAATTACAAGAATTGCAAAGTCTAATAGATCGTTTTGGCGAACGAGCTGAATCACTTCGAAATTCCGCTTTGGAAGAGCAAAATGACTTCGCATACAATGTTATAAGCATAAACATTATAAGAGCCCATTACAGTAATTCTTACACGTTCCATTATATGATGAATTTCGATGAGGATAAGTTGGCTATAAATACAAGCATCCGAGACGAGGATTTTCAAATGGTGGAAAATCATTGTAAATTACTTGATCTTATAATAAAAAAATACAGGAACTATTCTTCAAATGAAAATATAGTAACTGCACTTTCATTGCAATATGAACTATTTCATTATAGTGGTCAAATGGAAAAAGCACACGAAACCTCCAAAACTATGCTGGAGTTAATCGAGACTTATGATCTTAAAGAATTTGAACGCAAATATAAAATCTTGATTAATGGAGGTACTCGGCATGAAAGATTCCTTGAAATGCTGGTAAATTCTTTTTCAAAAAAAGACGAACTAAAAACCGAAATGGATAGCATTTTAGAAGAAATGAAATCTATCGATAAGACCGAGGAGCAAGGCAAAACAATATCGAAGAATCATTTCAAAATTCATTTACTGCCTATTGGTATTTTCAGCTACCCTAAAACAGATTTTGAAATTGTTATGAATATTCTGAACGCGGCTCCTTCCGTACGAGAACAATTTCAGGACATGTCAATGTCCTGTATACCAATAGTTAACATATTATACAATCCGATAGAAAGAGAAGGCCCCAATGGCGGCAATATTGGTATTGGAATAAATGGCTACAGGAATGCGCTTAGAATAAGAAAATTATTTAATGAGCATGGTTATTTAAGAATTCCCGTTCATCATTAGTTTCTTTTATAACATCTGAACTAAATTTTCGACAACCAAAAAATGCCACCCAAGCGAGCGGCATTTTTTGTTACAAATAGTGTAAAATCTATTTTATCCCGTAATGATCATTCATCAGTTTCTCGAACAAACCACCAGGTAATATCGCTTTAAGTGTAGGCACAATGGTTTGGCCAACCTGCCCTACCAGGTAACGATGTTTAGGGCTTGAAGAAGCTACTATCGAAACCAGTTTTTTAGCTAACGATTCCGGACTTGGGGCAATGCTTTCATCTTTTTCCATGGCTGCAACAGCTGCATTGTATTCAGTTTCCAGTTTATCATTTTTAATAGGGAATTTTACTTTAGCGCGGTTCTGGCTAAAGTCAGATTTAAAGTCGCCCGGGTTAAGCAGAGTTACTTTGACACCGGTGTTGCGCAGCTCCATCCTTAAGCTTTGCGAATAACCTTCAATAGCATATTTTGAAGCGCTGTACATGCCCTGGTATGGCAAACCGAATAAACCAGCCAATGAGCTGATGTTTACGATAAGGCCCTGGCCTTTTTCGATCATTCCAGGTAATACCGCGGAGCTAACACGGATCACGCCAAAAAAGTTAACCTCAAACTGCTGCTTGGCGCTTTCAACCGGCATGGCATAAGCCGGACCGGTTACGCCGTTACCAGCATTGTTCACCAATACATCAATTTTACCTTCGGCTTTAATAATGGTATCAATAGCTGCCTTTACCGAAGCATCGTCGGTAACATCAAGTTGAACAGGTTTAAACGATACAGATTTCATGCGGTCGAGGTTACGCGATGAGCCGTAAACCGTATGGCCCGCTGCCTGCAATGCGCTGGCGCAAGCTAAGCCAATACCAGAAGATGCTCCTGTTACTAATATTACCTTTTTCATTGTTTGTAAGGGTGAGTTATTTTGTTTGATTGTTTATTTATTGGTTTGATTGCACCGTTTTCCGGCAGCGTAAAGATGTGAATTTATAATGCAGCAAAACAAGGGGATAGGTTAAAAATAATGCTGACTACATGAAAAATTCATGATAATGGGACGAGGGAATGATAATATTAAAACAATGTCATTTCGAAACGAGGAACGAGTGAGAAATCTTATACGCCGAGCATAACTCAAGCAGGGCGTATAAGATCGTATGCATGAAACAGTTAAAGAAGAGTTCTTGAAAAAA
>CBIHRB010000021.1:0-100954 GCA_966212355.1 uncultured Mucilaginibacter sp. | reverse complement strand
AACCTTTTTTTCAAGAACTCTTCTTTAACTGTTTCATGCATACGATCTTATACGAGCGATAAACTTTGCATGGCAGCTTAGCACAATGTAGAAGATTTCTCCTCACTCTTGCGCGCTGCCCCACCAGTGTTCGCTCGAAATGACATCTTCTTCGATTCTCAATTAATATTTAAAAGATATACATACGTCAACTGATTCTAAAGAGGGTTTCCTGGTTCTATGTCGCTGCCAATAAGTCTTCAGGATCAGGTCCTGCGGCTTTCAACAGTGTATACAAAGCTTTCGGCTTTGTAATAGCCAAGGTTATACTCCATGGGGCGCTCGCCCTGATCGTAAACAAATCTTTTTCTGAATAATACGGGGCTGCCGGTTTCAATTTCAAGCTTGCCGGCAATGAACTTATTAGCTTCCAGTGCACTGATTTCTTCTTTTGACAAGTTTGCTATCGTAGAATATTCGTCCTCCAGCATTTCATAAAGCGGGCGTTTAAAATCTTCTTCGCCGGTAAGGCCTATCCGCGGGTGAAAATAAGATATGAAATAAACAAAAGGGTTGTCGCTGCTGCCCCGCAACCGCTCCATTTTTACAATTTTTTTCTCCGTTCCGATATCGAAAAAGCTGGCTGTGCTTTCATCAGGAAATACCCAGCTTACATGCAGCTCATAATTTTTTACGGTAATACCTCTCGCTTTCATTTCCTGCGAAAAGCTGAGCCAGTTCATAGATTTTGAACTGATCCTCGAGTTGGCGACTTTGGTACCAAAACCTTTTTTACGGATCAGCAATTCCTCATAAACCAGTTTATTGATAGCCTGGCGCAGCGTTGTGCGGGATATGGCCAGCTTTTTGGCCAGTTCAACCTCATTTGGCAATAATTTACCTGCCTGGTAAGCAGGGTCTTTGATCAGCTCGCGAAGCAGTTGTTCGGCCTGTATATGCAGGGGAATAGGGCTTTTGTGGTCGATAGCTAATTTCATAATGAATTTACTAACCCTAATGGGGTATGAGTGCCGGTAAAGATAGCAAAAAGGTTCTTCATGTATTTACATAGTTTAAGCAGGTGTTTTTAATTTGCCGTGCATAATATAAATGCTTGTATGGTATATTAAGTAAACAATCACCTGTTTTAATTTGCCGGTTATTCAAATTCAGGGTATTGAAATTTAAATGTTAGTACAAATGGTGTTTAATTGTTTTAATATGATAAATGTTCATTGACTATTCTTTGGCCAAAGCACCAGGGGCTGAATAATCAGTTAATTACTTATAAATTTGCCCGACTATCGCTTTTTATGAATCTGCTGAAAACATTACTACTCTCTATACTACTTACTGTTCCCGGTATTCTGGCAGCCCAAAGCCCTGCATCTGAAAAGGAGCTGGCAAAGCAGATCTTGAACGATAGCCGTTTGGATACGGTTGAAGCACGGGCGTTGCGTTTGCTAACCGGCTTTACCGCCGGCACTTCATATGGCGAAATCTGGATCCGCGATTTTAATACCTTCATCGCAGGCTCCCTACGTGCACGAAGTAAGGAGGAGGTAAAAGATAAGCTGTTGCTGTTTTTTAAAATTCAGGGTAAAGACGGCAATATTCCCGATGGTGCTATTCATACAGATCAGGCAAACGGCGGTTATCAGTATTTATATTCCGAACTGGCACCCGGTTGGGCTATTCATAAAAACACGGTCGAAACCGACCAGGAATCATCATTGATCCAGGCGGTAAAAAAATATATCGATATCACCGGCGATAAAAGCGTTTTGGCAGATACCATCGGTGGCCGCACCGTGCTGCAGCGCATGGAAGCTGCAATGAACTACGTTCTGAAAAATCGCTGGTCGGCTAAGTATGGTTTAGTTATTGGCGCTACAACTGTTGACTGGGGCGACGTACAAACCCAGCACGGCTGGGGCGTGGCTATCAACGATAAAACAAAATGGGCTATTGATATTTATGATAATGCGATGTTTTTGTTAGCTATAAATGATTTTTTGGCCATGAAACCAGCCGGCTATAAAGCAACCAGGTATTGGGGGAACCTGGCCATTGGAATGAAAATTAGAATCCGAAATCACCTGTGGGATGCAAAAGCAGGCAAATATATCCCGCACATTTATCTTGATGGCTCGCCTTTTCCCTCTTCATTTAATGAAAAGCAGATCCTTTACCTTGGCGGTACCATAAGTGCCATAAAAGCGGGCTTAAATACCAAAAAGGAAATTATCGCTATAAACAAACAGTTTTTGAAAGCAGCATCGCATGAAAAACATGCTACTATCGGCCTTACCGTTTATCCGCCATATCCCCTTGAAGAATTTCCGAATATGCCGCCGTTCACCTATCAAAATGGTGGCGACTGGACCTGGTTTGGCGGCCGGATGATAGTTCCGTTAATTGAAAACAATATGGTAAGTGAGGCTTACCACGAATTAAGCCCGATGATTGACCGCGTACTAAAAAACAAGGGATTTTTTGAATGGTATGATGTTAAAACGGGCGAGCCCAAAGGCTCCGGAGATTTTAGAGGAGAAGCCGGCGTGCTTTACGAGGCCATAACCAGTTTGCGCAACTGGGCCGGAACGCATATGTAAGATGTTAAATTTGCTTTGGATTGTTCAGGCATCATAAAAAAATCTTCAAGGTTAATTCCCCCCACTTTAACTAACTGCATAATAGAGAAACTCATCGGGCTTTAGTCCCCGCATTCCAACGATTAACAGGATAGCTAAAGTGATCCGGCTACTTCTTAGTATGCAGTTTAGTTAATGCAAATTGCCCTATCCTGTCGCCCTCATCTACACCGTTAGTTATAGATGGCATATAATGAATACCACCATAAAACCTGCTGATAGCGGCCTCTTCGGCCGCGGCTTTAAAGGATTTGAAGTTGCGCGCGGGGATAGCAAACTCCATTTCTGTCGAGTCAATGAATGAGAATTCATCACCAAATAATTTGCTTAACACGGCTGCTGATGCGGTCGACACCACACTGTGCCCGCTGGTATATTCGGGGAAAGGCGGCGTTTGCAGCAATGGCATCCAGCTTTGATCAATATACTGGTTGATGTAGGTTTCGGGCCTGATCACCTTGCTCCGGTATTTTTCGTCCCAGCAGTTTATAAAACTATCTGCAATAACTACAGCTATACAGGCATAAGCTTCCGAGCTTTTCACGTAACCGGCTTTAGCCTTACGACAGGCCAGCGCAGTGATATTGATCCAATGCCCTCCTGGCGAGATCTTTTTTGTGGCAAACATAGTGTGCCCGTTGATATTCACCTTAAAGGGGTTGTCATCCCAAAAAGTAGCAATAGTGGCTTCATCATCGGTGAGGTGCTTGCCGGTATCATATACTTCCATAGCCAGTTTATAGAAATTACTGCCGGGGATGTTGCTGAAAGTAAAGGGATGAGCCGGTTTAAATTGCTGCGCCGAATCAAGCAAAAACGGGCGGATCTCGTTCCAGTGCGGCTCAATACCTTTCATGTAGGCCGGCGGGGTAGGCTTCCAGCTTGCGTCATCGGTTTGCACATCATATTTTGATAATGAGCGGGTATGTTTATAGTTATCCTTACCCGCCCATTTTATGATCCTGTCGGCAATAAGCTTGCCGTATGCTATTGAGTTATCATACACACTATCGGGCATGCCGGTATCTTTAAACTCCTGCATCAGTTTGTCATGAAAACCCTCTATCCTGCCCTCACTCATCACCAGGATCTTACCAACGGTTAAAATAGCATGTGATGCGGATAACGTAAAGCAGTATTTTTTACCGGCTATAGGCTTAGGCACCGAGTCGAGCCCTTTCAGTTGCCCTTCAAGTGATTGGTAATGATTATCGCCATTTCGCGCAGCCTCGTATGCAGCCACACTGATATAGGCATAAATACGACTGGCAACCGGCGGCGAATAAATATCGTGCCTTACCACATCAGTAACATCCTTGATAGACCGGTGGATAAAATCCGGATTTTCGGCCGGTTTTTCCCAGCTTTTTTTACCGCATGATGAGCAGGTTATAATAACGATAAATGCAAAATATAGTCTTTTCATCATGATGAACAGCAACGGCTTGATCAGTTTAATTGGCCACCCCTCAAAGCAGGGGTTCAGATCAAAGCTAACAGTTAATCAATATTTAAGTATGAGCCGATAGTAATTAACTAACTTTTGATACAATTTGCAGAAACCCGAATTGTAAAATCCGTTTTCTTTACAGTGGCTTATTGCATTATAACCAATAAGTTAAAGCTTAACCAAAGCATAAACCATCAATCAATTATTAACCATATCTGCATGATAAAAAGTTTACCCCAGGCGTTTAAACTATCTACCTTATTGTTACTTTTTTTTGGTGCCGGATGTTCAAAAAAGTCATCGGGCCCAACGCTCTTTAAGCTGCTTGATGCTTCACAAACCGGTATTAATTTTAAGAATACCATTACCGAAAGTGACAGCATCAACATTCTCAACCACCCTTATCTGTACAATGGCGCCGGTGTTGGTATCGGCGATTTTAACCATGACGGCCTGCCCGATGTTTACTTTGCCGGTAACATGGTTGCCAATAAATTATATATCAACAAAGGCTCCCTTGCGTTTAAAGATGTTACCGACGCAGCCGGTGTAGCCGGCAATGGCGATTGGTACGCAGGTGTATCAGTAGTTGATATTAATAATGATGGCTGGCCGGACATATACGTCTGCTCATCATTTAAAAGCGATCCCAACCATCGCAAAAACCTGCTTTTCATCAACCAGGCAACCAATAAAGATGACGTGCCAACCTTCAAAGAATCGGCAGCAGCCTATGGCCTGCAGGATACCGGCTACAGCACACAAGCTGTATTTTTTGATTACGACCATGACGGAGACCTTGACATGTACCTGCTCACCAACTTTTTAGGTAAAGAAACTCCGGTGGCCTATCGCCCCAAATTAACCGATGGCAGCGCACAGAATAACGACCGCCTTTACCGTAACAACGGAAATGGTACCTTCACCAATGTAACCAAAGAAGCCGGGATACTGATAGAAGGCTTTGGCAATTCGGTTTCCATATGCGATGTGAATAACGATGGCTGGCCGGATGTTTATGTAGGTAACGACTTTATATCGAACGATATACTGTGGGTGAACAATAAAAACGGCACCTTCAGCAACCGAGCGGGAGAGTATTTTAAACACACAGGCTGGTCGGTAATGGGATCGGATATGGTTGATATTAACAATGATGGCAAGGCCGACCTGATATCATTAGAGATGCTGCCCGAAGAAAATGTGCGTAAAAAAACCATGCTTGTAGGCGATAATTACATCACCTATATCAACAATAACAAATTTAAATACGAGCACCAGTACATCCGCAATGTGCTGCAGCTTAATCAGGGGCAAACACCCGCCGGTCATCCGCAATACAGCGAAATAGCTTACCAGGCCGGTGTTTATCAAACCGACTGGAGCTGGACACCGCTCGTGGCCGATTTTGATAACGACGGTTATCGTGATATGATGATCACCAACGGTTATCCCCGCGACGTTACAGACCTTGATCACGCCCTGTACAGTAACGACCAGGGCCGTACTGCTAAGGAAAACACTACGCTGGCCGCGGCCGATTCATTTCCGGTTGTAAAAACATCAAGCTACGCTTTCAGAAATGCAGGCGGTTATTTGTTTAAAGATCAATCGAAAGATTGGGGAATTGTGAAACCTACCTTTTCAACCGGCGGCGTTTATGCCGACCTGGACAATGACGGCGATCTTGACCTCGTGATCAATAATATTGATGACGATGCTTTTATTTATGAAAACACAGCTAACAGCAAAACACAGGTTGCCAAAGATCACAACTACCTAACTGTTGCACTACAGGGCGACAGCAAAAATGTTGGCGGTATTGGTGCTACCATCCGTATCTATTACAAAGGCAAGCAGCAGTTTTATGACCAGCAACCCTGTCGCGGTTATATGAGTACAGATGATGCCCGGGGCCATTTCGGTATCGGTTCATCAACTAATGTAGATTCGTTGCGGGTGCGCTGGCCCGATGGTAAAACACAGTTGCTTACCAATGTTAAGGCAAACCAAACGCTTACATTGCAGTACAATAATGCCTCTGGTTATTTCCCGCCGGATGCTTCGGGTAAAATTATCCCGGTATTTCAGGAAGCAAACAACTCAACCGGAATAAAATATGTGCACCACGAAAAAGACGCTATCGATTATAATATACAGCCTACCCTTCCGCACAAGTTAAGCCAGTATGGGCCTGCTATTGCCGTTGGCGATGTGGATGGCAATGGCTATGATGACCTTTTTATAGGAGGCTCCGCGGGTAACAAAGGGGTATTTTTCATGCAGGATGCAAACGGTCATTTCGCTATGGATAACAACCGTTTTGTGCACGAAGATTTTAAAGAAGAGGAAGACATGGGTGCATTATTGTTTGATGCCAATGGCGATGGCTTCCCTGATCTGTATATCGCAAGTGGGAGTTACGAATTTCAGAAAGGGCATACCACGGCTCAGGACCGGCTTTACATCAACGATAAAAAAGGCCATTTCACCCGCGACCTTGCCGCGGTGCCCGTGGAATATGATAACGGTTCATGTGTACGTGCTGCTGATTTTGATGGCGATGGCGATTTGGACCTTTTTGTAGGTTCAAGATCGGTTTCAGGCGCTTATCCTTCATCCCCCGTTAGCCATTTACTCAGGAACGATGGCGGTAAATTTACCGATGTTACCAGCCAGTTTTGTCCCGACCTGATACATGGCGGCATGATCACCGACGCGCTTTGGTCGGATTTTGACAAGGACGGCAAGGCGGACCTGGTGGTGGTTGGCGAATGGATGCCGGTTACTTTTTATAAAAACACCGGCCGTGGTTTCAGTAAGATCAAATCAGGCATTGACGACCATGTAGGTTGGTGGAACAGCATCGTAGCAGGCGACTTCAACAACGATGGTAATATCGATTATGTGGCCGGTAACCTGGGGCGAAACTCAAACTACAAAGCATCATTTGAACAACCCATGACTATTATGGGTAAAGACCTGGATGGTAACGGTTCCTTCGATGCCATGATATTTTGCTTTATGAAGGATGAAGACGGCTCACAGAAACCCTTCCCCATGCATACACGTGACGACTTGATCAGTCAGCTGATCTCTATCCGCAAAAAATACCCGAGTTACCGCGGCTTTGGACACGCTACGATGAATGACCTGTGGAGCGATAAAGATAAAGAAGGCGCGGTAATCCTTAAAGCCACCGATATGAACACCAGCCTTATCACCGGTAAAGGCACTGGTACTTTTAGTATCAGTGCACTACCGCAAGATGCCCAGATGGCCCCGGTGTACGGCATGATAGCTAAAGATGTTGACCACGATGGCAATCTCGACCTGATAATGGTTGGCAACGATTTTGGTATGGAACCTTTTACCGGGAGGCATGATGCCTTTATGGGTTTATATATGAAAGGCAATGGAAAAGGCAGCTTTGCTCCGTTATCAGTAGCTAATAGCGGCATTTATGTCGCGGGCGATGGTAAAGGGTTGGCAAGTATACAATCGGCTAAAGGAGGCGAGGTTTTAGTAGCTACCCAAAATCAGGATAGCATTAAAGTGTTCCGGAAAACGGGCGCTAATTCTGCCAGGCGATACATTAAATTAAAGGCTGATGATTTTTATGCTGATATTATACTTAAGAACGGAGGCAAAAAGCATATTGAATTTTATTATGGATCAACCTATCTATCGCAATCGTCAAGGATATTGGAATTGGATGCTAATACAGCAGATGTAACCATAACAAGTTATAACGGGAAAAAAAGGAAAGGGAGCTGATAGTTATAAATCCATGCACATTCGTCGTGCCATGCTAAACCGTGGGTACCCGATAGACAAAGGGGGGATATTGGTAAGTTAAACTCTAATCTTCCTCCCTTAACCAACCAACTCACTCACAATTTTTGCCGACAGTAAACATAACGGGATCCCTCCTCCCGGGTGTACACTTCCTCCGCAAAAATATAAATCTTTTATTTTCGACGATTTATTGGCATGCCGTAAAAATGCTGCAAACCGGCTGTTGGAGCTTGTACCATAAAGGGAGCCCTGGTATGAGGACGTGCGGCTTTCGATACTCCGCGGATCAAGGATGCTTTCATTAGCAATAAGTTTGCGGATGTCTTTATTTAGCAAACGGCTTAACTTATTTAATACATTTTCCCTCGCCCCGGCTATCAGTGCATCCCAATCCTGCCCCGTATTAGCAGGTACGTTGATCATCACAAACCAGTTTTCGCAACTCTCGGGGGCATCGTCTGGTTTATATTTGGAGCTGATGTTAAGGTAAACAGTAGGATCATGATAAATCTTCTTTTCCCGCCAAATGTGATTAAACTCCGCCTCATAATCAGCACTGAAAAAAATGTTATGCAGGTCAAGTTCCCTGAACTGATCCCGGATCCCCCAATAAAATATCAGGGCCGAGCTGCTTCGCTCCTGGTTTAATATTTTTTGAGGATGAAGTTTGGGATGATTACTTAGCAGCTTGTGATAGGTGAACCAGATATCCATATTGGATACCACAAGATCCCCTTCAATTACTCCATCATTCGTCCTGATCCCTTTTACTTTGTGTCCTTGCAATACAATTTCTGCTACCGGGTTATTGTAGTGAAATTTTATACCTAATGATTCGGCCAGCGCCACTAAGCAAGAAGTTATGTTATACATCCCCTCCTCCGGAAAATAAGCGCCGAAATGCTGCTCCAGGTGCGGTATTACGTTCAGCGTGGCCGGTGCGCTATAAGGGTTTGAACCGTTGTAGGTTGCATACCTATCGAAAAATTGCACTATCCTCTTGTCCTTAAAAAAAGCCTCATTGGCCTTATGCATAGTACGAAAGGCATCTATCTTACCAAACCTTAATATTGATTTAAATGTATCCCGGCGCAGATAGGTTTTAAGCCGATGCAGGGAGCGCTCTAAAAAAACATGATTGGTAACGTTATAGACCGTACTGCTGTTATCAAGGTAATGCTTTACAGCTGCGGCAGGTTCTCCTGTCTTTTCCTGTATCTCATCACTAAACTTGCCTGTATTAGCGTAGGCGGTTAAACGCGTACCATCTTCATAAAAATATCTGCAAACAACATCCAGCTTTTGATACCTGAAATAATCAGGCGGGTTTCTTCCGGCCAGCTTAAAAAGCTCGTCGACATACTGCGGCATGGTAAACAGGCTCGGTCCGGCATCAAAGCGGTAACCATCCTGCTCAAACTGGCTCAACTTACCGCCGGGGTAACTATTAGCCTCATAAACCTCAGCCTGATATCCTTTTACCGCCAGGCGGATAGCTGTCGCAATACCCGCTATACCGGCGCCAATAATTAAAGCTTTTTTGGGAAGAGGCATGGGGTAAAGATAACCGGGATTCGGGGGATTTTTAGGATTAACAGGATTTTTTCTGGCCTGATTAGAAAAATCCAACTAATGTCAAATCTTATAAAATTTCAATCACATTGATCAGATCTTTTTAAACCAGAGAAAAATCCTGTACTCCAAAATCCTATAAAAAATCCCGGTTCAGAAACTACACATGATGAACGCCTTCGCCTATCTCTTCAATAGTTTTGCGGTTAAACGCTTCCAAATCATCAGGGCGGCGACTTGTTACCAGGCCATTATCAACTACCACCTCTTCGTCAATCCAATCGGCGCCGGCGTTTTTAAGATCGGTTTGTAACGATGGGTATGAAGTTAACCGTCTCCCGTTGATCATACCTGTTTCTATCAGCAATTGCGGGCCGTGGCAGATAGCTGCTACCGGTTTGCCTTCATCTAAAAAAGCAGAAGCAAACGCAACGGCATCTTTATTTTGCCTCAACTTATCCGGGTTAAGTACGCCGCCCGGTAAAACCAGCGCATCATAATCATCAGGGCTTACTTCATCAAGCTGTTTATCAACATTGATTTCGATACCCCAGTTAGTTTTATCCCAGGCTTTGATTTTTCCGCTTTTGGGCGATATCACATGTACTGTTGCACCTGCCTGCTCAAGGGCTTGTTTTGGGCTTGTTAATTCAACCTGCTCAAATCCTTCTTCGGTAAGGATTGCCACCTTACGACCATTTAAACTTGCCATAATTTATAATTTATTAATTAATGATTATAAAAATTAAATACAATATAAATACAGGCCAAATTGTGGATAGTTTCAGAAATTTAAAATGAGAAGATAAAAATTTAAGGTTCAATCCTTTAAATAAAGGACCAGGGGAATCGCATTTAACTAATAATTGACACGAGGCTCCGATGGAGCCAATTTGCTATTCGATTTACCTGTCTAAGCTATAAACACGGGACTCCGCTGGAGTCTCTCATCTGATGTTTACAACTCCAGCGGAGTTGCGTGTTTATAGTAAAAGCAAAGCGGATTTTCGGGCTCCGTTAGGTGCCCCGTATTTTAAAAGCGATTCCCTCGGCCCTATCGATATGTTGCAGCGCGTAGTTTATAAAATTGCTCGTCAACCCATAGTCTTCAGTGCCTTTACGACGTATAAAGAAGAAATCGCGGGTAATTTTCAGACCTTCGATGGGCACCTCAACCAGGTCGCCCTCTGCAAGCTGACGAATGATTGACGGCCGTGGCATAAAGCCAAGACATTGGTCGGCCAGCAGGAAGTTTTTCAATGCTTCGGTACCACCCAAACGGATCTTTACCGACAGATCTGCCGGTTTAATGTGCAGTGCTGAAAGCGCTTTCAATACCGCGTTTAACGTACCGGAACCACGTTCGCGCACAGCCAGTGGCGTTTTAACAAACTGCTTTAAAGTTAGCGATTTGCCAGCCAGCGGACTTTTAGCCGAGCAAACCGGGATCACCTCATCACTCATAAAAGGTTTATATGAAACGGTGGTGAGTTTATTATCTACCTCAATGATACCAATGTCAACCTCATGGTTAAGCAAAGCGTTTAGGATATACTCACTGTTACGGTTTACCAGTTGTACATCAACATTGGTATACTCACATTGAAAACCCGAGAGTATCGATGGTAAAATATACAGGGCAATAGTTGTACTTGCGCCCAAACGCAAATGGCCTGCAGCCTGCGAAAGATTGCTTAACACCGAAAGATCATACTCTACCTTCCGCTCTATCTCTGTTGCCTGCTGCAGGTATTCGTTTAGTTTGTTGCCGGCTTCGGTGAGTAAAATACTGTTGCCTTTGCGTTCAAACAAGGGCACTTTATATTGATCTTCAAGCGCTTTAACATGCTTGCTGATAGCCGGCTGTGTTATAAACAGCACCTGGGCAGCCTTACTGAAACTCAGGTTAGCGGCAACTTCCATAAATACACGGTGGGCGAAAGAGATCATGGGGCAAAGTTAATTTTTTACCCATTCAAAGTACTTACCTGTAAATTTATATACGATATAGTCGCGGGTAACCTCTCGTTTTGCATTTACTAACGGACTATGGATGCTTTGTGTTTTAGCATCATAATAAATAGTTGGGATCACTTTCATATTAACTACCGAAAGGAAGTTATAATCAAAATATAACTTACTATGCATGCCGGTCTGGGTTTTAACCAGTAACACGGTACCGTTTAACTTCCCGTTTTCGATGGTAAAAAATTGGATGCCCTGGGTAGCATCAACACTTGAACGTACCGAATTATATGCGGCCAGGTAATAAACTTTGTTATTGGCCTTAAGCGTATAAATTTTGGAGTACCAGTAAACCGGGTTATGCTTTTTGCCAACGGAATCCATTTTTAAGGAAGAAAACGTTTTTCCGTTTACCTTGTACTGCAATACATTGTCAAAATCATAGCCGGTGCTACCCAGCCTGGTATCCCACGAATAGGTACGGAACAAACCATCGGCAGATGTGGCGATCACTACCCGTTCTTTAACCAGTTCGGTAAATGGATAATTAATAGTTGCGGGATATTTAGAGGTATAATATTTCAGCTTAAAGCCAAAGATCTTGTTCATTTTTTCTAATGAATCAATTGCTTTCCACTCTTTTTTGTGAGTACCGTAATAGTTCACCCTTTTAAAAATCCGCAACAGGTCGGCTTCAATAGCCTGCGGACTCTGGGCAAACAAATTTGCTGAGTAAAAACAGCAGCAGAAAACAATTATTAACTTAAAGGTTTTCATCGGTAAACAAGATACACAAAAAAAGCAAATCCGGTAGACATTCTGTTACGATGATTGCCAGTTAGCTGTTTTTTAACTCTTTATTTTTTCAAAATACTGTCCGTTAAATTTGTAGACGATAAATTTTGAAGTAACCTGCCCTTTGGCATTTACCATTGGAATATGAATAGTTTGCGCTGTTTGATCAAAAGTGATAGTTGGTCGTTTTTCAAAAGGGGTATCAACTACCGAAAAGAAATCATAATCATAATAGATCTTGCTTTTCAATCCCGAGCTTGTTTTAATGACCTTCGCATCATCATTAAGCTTCCCGTTTTCTATATCAAAAACCTTGATACCGGTGCCGGCATCTTTGCTTGAATATATCGTGCCGTAAATGCCCAGATAGTAAGTTTTATCGCCCGTTTTAAAAGTGTAAAGGTTGCTGTAAAACGGTATATAAGTTTCCTGGCTGCCGGTAAGCAGCACTGATTTTGTTTTAGCGCCAACTTTATACTGCAGCACATTAGCAAAATCGCGCATGGTACCTCCCTGCCAGGTCTCCCACGAGTAGATCCTGAACAAGCCATCTGCCGAAGTGAAAATATCAAGTTGCGCTTTTTTTAGCGAGTTAAAAGGCATACCGATGGAAGCTGGGTAGGTTTCCGCGTACTTTTTTAACTTGTTTCCAAATTCATCGTTAGCATCTCCTAAGGCATCGCTCGCGCCGTCGTCGCCTGTATCTTGTTTTTGATGCCAGTATTCAATCTTTTTAAATGATTTAAACAGATCGGCCTCAACGGCCTGCGGTGTTTGCGCAACGAGTTTAGTAACTGTGATAAAACAGAATAAAGCAATCAGGTTCAAGGCTTTCATGACAAAAATTTACTGCATAAAAATAGGGATAATCAAACGACTATCCCTATCCTATTTATTTGAAAAGAAATATTCTGTTTATGCCTCAACCGGCTGACCGATCAGGTGCTGAGCAGCAAGGTACTCGGCAATTTGTACGGCATTAGTAGCTGCACCTTTACGCAGGTTGTCAGATACTATCCAGCAGTTAAGCGTATTGTCCTGGGTTTCGTCACGACGGATGCGGCCTACAAATACCTCATCTTTATCATGCGCGTCAAGCGGCATAGGGTATTTCAGGTTAGCAGTATCGTCAACCACCACAATGCCGGGCGCGTTAGCCAACAGTTCACGAACTTCGGCCAGGTCAAAATCATTTGCAAACTCAATGTTAACCGACTCAGAGTGACCGCCCATAACCGGGATCCGCACGGTAGTAGCAGTTACCTTAATGCTATCATCGCCCATGATTTTTTTAGTTTCGAGGATCATCTTCATTTCCTCTTTAGTATAACCGTTTTCGGTAAATACATCAATCTGCGGGATCACGTTCAAATCGATGGTGTAAGGATAAACCTTTGGCCCGTCGATACCTTTACGCTCGTTAAATAACTGATCAACAGCTTTAACACCGGTACCGGTAACAGATTGGTAGGTTGAAACTACCACCCTTTTAATTTTATATTTATCGTGCAATGGTTTTAAAGCCACTACCATTTGTATGGTTGAACAATTTGGATTGGCGATGATCTTATCTTCGGCGGTAAGTACATCAGCGTTTACTTCAGGAACAACCAATTTTTTTGTTGGGTCCATACGCCATGCCGACGAATTATCAATAACAGTTGTACCAGCAGCTGCAAATAAAGGAGCTTGCTGTAATGAAGTGCTTCCGCCGGCCGAGAAAATTGCTACGTCCGGCTTCATCTTAATCGCATCCTCAACAGAAACCACCTTAAACTGCTTACCCTTAAAAGTAATTTCTTTACCAATACTTTTTTCTGAAGCTACGGGAATTAATTCTGTAACGGGGAAGTTGCGTTCTGCAAGAACCTGCAACATTTTGGTGCCTACTAATCCTGTAGCACCTACTACTGCGACTTTCATTTTTTAAATTGTTTTTGAAATGTATCAGGCTGCTTCACAGCGCCTGTTTTTAATTAATTATGTGTTTTAAAAGTTAAACCCTCAAATATGCACATTTTTTTGGTATCGGAGAAATATTAAGTCTATGGTTATTGTGGAGTTTCTTTAAGTGAGTGGTTGATTGAGTTGATTAAGTGAGGGGTTTGTTTGTCTGAATCAGAATTCCCAGGATTTGAGAATTAACAGCATGAAATCCCGATACTGGCGCAAGTCTTGAGCGAAGGCCAGCGGGTGGCAGACTTGTGACTTCTGAAAGCAGTTAATTTGCCTGATCCGGGATTTTTAGAATTAAGTGAATTAATGGAATGCCAGGCAAAATTCCAGAAATTCCAATAATTCGTTTAATTCGAGTTCAGACAGAAACTAACTGCAAACTGCCAACCCAAAACTGCAAACTGAATAAGGGCGTTACCTTCGGCCCACGCTATCCGCTCATACGCCTGCAGGCCTTATTCACAGGCCGGTATCCGCTACTATCGCTAACGCGGAAAAAGTCTGAAGTTCGAAAGTCCGAAAGATTAAAATTGGCCTGAACTTCCGGACTTTCGGACATCCGACTTGCAGACTCAAAACCACTCACTTAATAAACCAATTTCCTACCTTTGCGCGGTAAACTCAATATTGCATGAGCGAAAAGATCTTAGTGATAGGCGCCAACGGCCAGATCGGTACCGAACTGGTAATGGCTTTGAGAAATATCCACGGGGCCGAAACGGTTATAGCTTCGGATATTAACAGCCCAACATATGCTATGCGTGGCAGCAGCGGGCCATTTGAATTGATCAATGTACTTGATAAAGACAACCTGCACCACATATTTGATAAGCACCGCCCAACACAAGTTTACCTGTTAGCTGCCATTCTTTCGGCAGTAGGCGAGCAAAAACCCAAAATGGCCTGGGACCTGAATATGACCGGTTTGCTGCATGTGCTTGATTTTGCAGTTGAGTTTAAGGTAAGTAAAGTTTTTTGGCCAAGCTCAATAGCGGTTTTCGGTCCGCATTCACCACAGCATGATACACCTCAGTATTGTGTGATGGATCCAAACACTGTTTATGGCTTCAGTAAACTGGCGGGCGAGCGCTGGTGCGAATATTATTTTAATAAATATGGGCTTGATGTGCGCAGCATCCGGTATCCTGGTTTAATAGGCTGGAAAGCCAACCCGGGCGGCGGCACTACTGATTACGCGGTACATATATTTCATCAGGCATTAAAAACAGGAAGCTATGAAAGCTTTTTAGCCGAAGGCACTGCCCTCCCTATGATGTATATGGACGATGCCATCAAGGCTACCATCAGTTTGATGGATGCACCTGCCGAACAGATCAGCATCCGCTCATCATATAACCTGGCCGGCATTAGCTTTACGCCCGAACAACTGGCGGCTGAAATCAAAAAACTGATCCCTAAATTTGAAATCAGTTACAGTAATAATGACCCTCGACAAGCCATCGCCAATAGCTGGCCGAAATCAATCGACGACAGCTATGCTCAAAACGACTGGGGCTGGAGATTGCAATATGACCTGCCTAAAATGGTAGCTGATATGCTGACCAATTTGAAAACGATAATTTAAGGTTAAAGGCGAAAGGATAAAGGTTAAAGGTTTTTATCCGTCGTTATATAAACAAATATTATATTTACCGCCTTGTCTTTATAAGGCAAAGCTTTGTAATACAACAAGGTTGATCTATCACTATCAACCATGAACAATGAACTAAAAAAACATGGGAAGAGCATTTGAATTCCGCAAAGAAAGAAAGTTTAAGCGCTGGGCCAAAATGGCAGTGCAGTTTACCCGTTTAGGTAAGGAAATTGTAATGGCTGTAAAAGCCGGCGGCGGCGATGTTAACACCAACTCACGCCTACGTACCGCGGTACAAAACGCCAAGGCTGTAAACATGCCTAAAGACCGTGTTGAAGCCGCCATTAAACGCGCCAGCAGCCGCGACGAAAAAGATTACGAAGAGCTTGTTTACGAAGGATATGCGCCTTACGGCGTTGCCGTGTTGGTTGAAACCGCTACCGACAACACAAACCGTACCGTAGCTAACGTACGCAGCTATTTTACCAAATACGGTGGCTCATTAGGAAAAACCGGCTCGCTCGATTTTATCTTCACCCGCAAATCGGTTTTTACTTTTGAGCCGGGCGACCGCGACCTGGAAGAGCTTGAACTTGAATTGATAGACGCGGGTTTGGAAGAAATATTTGTTGAAGCCGATGAAAATGGCAACGATATTGCGGTAATCCATACAGCTTTTGAAGATTTTGGTAAAATGCAGAAAGCGTTAGAAGAAATGGGTATCGAAGTAAAATCGGCCAAGCTGGAGCGTATTCCGCAATCATTCCACGCTGTTAGCGAAGATCAGGTTCCTGAAATTATGAAACTGATTGACCGTTTGGAAGAAGACGACGACGTGCAGGCTGTTTACCATAATATGGCGGAGTAAGAGCCCCACCCAACCCTCCCCGGAAGGGAGGGCTTTGAATACATACATTAAAAATAAAAGTCTCCCCTTCCGGGGGAGATTTAGAGGGGGCCGATATGCCACTATTCAACACACGTAAAGGAGAAAAAAAAGTAAAGGTTACCTTTGCTAATGGTCTTCTTTTTGTTGAAAGCGATGGTGGCAAGCCCCAGGCTTTCCCGCTGGAGTGGTTTCCACAGTTATTAAACGCTACCGATGAGGAGCGTGAAGACTGGAGCCAAACTGAAAAAGGCATCCGTTTTAACAAACTGGGTGTAGATGTAACGCTATAAGTCAGATTTGAGATATGAGACTTGAGATATGAGACAAGGCTATCCGCCTTCAATTATCTCAGATCTCATATCTAACATCTCATATCTAAACAAATGGTTTTTGAAGAATTTTTAAAGAAGAAAAGAATTGATCTTGCCGCTCTGCAACAGGGCGAACCTGCTTTGTTTTCTGAATTTAAAGACCATTTTGAACAAATGGGCGAAAAAAGCTTCGACCATACCAAAAAATACTGGTTTAATAAACTAAGGCGGCGGTTCCCGGTTCCGCTTGAAGTTAAAACCGAAAAAGCGCATATCAAAAACCCGCTTGCCGAACAAACCATAACCGAAAGTTTAACAGAACCCGGTACGCCGGCCAAAGTTGGCTTTACGCCGAAGTTCCGTCCGGCTGCACCAAAACCTGCAGCTCCAGCCGAAGAATCTAAACAACGGACAATTGCTCCCCCAACGTCAGAACCTTCATCCCCTGAAACTGCCCCCAAACCAGCGTTCAAGCCCCGCTTTAACCCGGCCCTGGCAAAAGCTAAACCGGCTGCAAGCGAAGCATCACCCGAAAACGAGAAAGAACAACAGGCAGAGGCTTCGGCTCCTGCTACCGAAGCACCTGCGACACCTGCCAAGCCAGGCTTTAAACCACGTTTCAATGCTGCCATGGTAAAACCGAAACCAGCTGAAACAGAAACACAGGCAGAAGACAAAAAGGAAGAAACTCCGACAACCCCGCCTGCGGAAGCACCGGCACCTAAAATGGGCTTTAAACCGCGTTTTAATGCCGGTATGGTAAAACCCAAACCGGTGGAAAATGAAGCACCTTTTGAAGAGAAAAAAGAGGATGCTCCGCCTGAAGAGCCTCAAACGCCGGTAACCGAAGCACCTGCTCCTAAAATGGGGTTCAAACCTCGCTTCAACGCGGCTATGATGAAACCTAAACCGGCTGAATCGGAACAACCAGTTGAAGAGGCAAAACCATCAGCCGAGACTCCGCAACCAACGATTGAAGAGATAAAACCGGCAACTGAGGCACCCGCGCCAAAACTTGGCTTTAAACCACGCTTTAATGCAGCTGCAATGAAGCCGACAGTTCCTGAAGCCGAAGCACCCGCAGAAGATAAAAAAGAGGATACGCCAACTGAAGAACCCCAGTCGCCGGCTAAAGAAACTCCCGCACCTAAATTGGGATTCAAGCCACGTTTTAACGCCAAAAATCTTCCCAAGAAATCAGAAGGGGACGAATAGGTCGATAACTTTCTCAATCAAATTAATATATGGTTATCCTGGGTGGAAAAATTGGGATCTGTGAAAGTGAAATGCTATTTGGTGTAAGGAGACTGTAATCCTGAGTGATTAAATCCATAGACTCTGAAGGTTAGATGACAAAGAGGGCCTGTCAGTCTGAGCCAGTCGAAGACTCGTGTGCAGAGGCCTGCCCGCCATACTTCGACGGGCTACCCATGACATGTTTAAAAATACGTTTTTGTCAGCAGGTAAGCTTCGGGCGAAAACGGGCAGAACAATGGTGGCCTTGAGCGAAGGAAGGGCATAGCAAGTTTTTGCAGAAGTGGTGGGTATGTGTGGGCGAAGCGGGGCAAAATAATTGCAGCCGTGGTTCTGACCGTTTTGCAGGGAAAAGGCCGGGCGATGGATATTTGGGCCGGGCGAGCGTAAAGAAGCCTCCCTGCTGACTTGATTTTTTGGTTACTTTTTTATCAAGAAAAAAGTAACTGGCCCCGCGCGGCCAAGAGCGCGACGATATAAGTTCATTACAACAATAGCCTGTTACTTGCCTCTGTGCGATTGCTTCGTGCCTCAATGACGTTGCGGGGATGTCATTTTACCTTCAGAGGCCCCGGATTTAAATTACTCAGCATGACACCCGTTTTAAGTTGTCATGGGTAGCCTGCCAAAGGACACGCAGAGGCCCAACCCACCATGCTTTGACGGGTTGAGCATAACAGCTATTTATATTCCTGTTTCTCCTACTTACTATGCGAAAACAACCAATGCAACAGATCTGGCTCGTTGAACGCGTTGTCCCAACTATTGTGTCCTACACCTGGATATAGCGTAAACCGCGGCTTGCCTCCCGCCTCTTTAATAGCATCAACCATTACCTGCGAGTGATCGGCAGGTACTACCGGGTCATTATTACCGTGAAAGATCCAGAGCGGAACTTTTTTAGCGTATTTCTTCGCGTTCAGCGTATTATCGCCGCCGCAAATGGCAAAGGCTGCTGCAAATACATTAGGTTCGCGGCCAATGATTTCAAATGTCCCCATACCACCCATGCTAAGGCCTCCCACATAAACTTTGTGCTTATCAACAAATGGTTTCTCCAAAAACTGGTCTACAAGCCCCATGAGCATGATCATCGCCATTGTTGGCGGCGCATTTTCCTGGAAAATAAATTTGCGCTTATTGGTTGCCGAATCTGTAACCTGTTTTACATTGCTCCAATAACTTTTTGCCGGACATTGCGGAAAAACAATGATAGACTCGTATAACTCCCTGCAGCTGTCCTGTAAGAACCGCTGTGCCCCATAAGCCAGTTGCGACTCATTATTGTTTCCCCGTTCGCCCGAACCGTGTAATACAAACAATAAAGGGTACTTTTGACCCGGATTAAAATGCTTTGGAAATAAAATTCGGTATGGTAGTGTGTCTACTTTAAAAATAAAGCTGCCCCTGTCAAACGAGGTCAAATTTTGGGACTTGGCTAAAAAAGAGAATGCTAAGAGTAAGCTTAGCATTCCTGTAATTCGTATTGTTTTGATCATGGTGTAAAATGCTTCTTTATTTGCAACCAATATAATCGGCAGCTATTTCAAAACAAATTTAACCCCTTTAACGGCCTTTTGTTTATTTTTTTATGCCGAATTAATTTTTCACGATAGCGGGGCTTTCAAAACCCAGTTTTTTCAAACCACCCTGTACTTCGGGGCAACTCATAAAAAGTTTCCAGAGCAAGCCGGTGCGATAGTTTTCAATCATCACGATGATCGGGCCCTGATCGATGGCTAAATAGGATTTCGCGTACCAGTTATGCGATTCGCTGAAGGCATCGGTAAAGCCATACTCGCCCCAGATCTTATCGCCCAGGTCGTAATAAAAATGGCGCAACGCTTTCATCGAATATTCAGGCGTATAAGGGAATGCCGATAGCGCTGCCGTGGGCGTAATTACGCCGAGGTCGTTAGTTGGTGAATGGGCATTGTACCCCTCAAAATTATCGCTGGCAGTTAAGCCCCAGCAATTTTCACCGTAGCCCTTAAATTTTTTAGGATTATCAACACAGTAAGCATGATTGATCAGGGTGTGATTTTTGTTTTGTTCCCAGTAGTCGGCATACTCGTCCTTTAATCCCTTAGGATTAAGGCCCAGGAAAGAATATTGCGAGAAGAATAGCGGACCTCCATAATCAAAACCAAGCGGCAGTTTAAAACCGTAAAAAGTTTTCCCGTTTTTAAAGAAGTCGCTTTGAGCCCAGCCACGGTGGTACACATCGGCACTAACCGGGTAACGCTGTGCCGACGCAGCCAGCACATAGGTTATCAAGCATTCGTTAAAACCGTGGATTGGGAAATTCATAGCCCAGCCATTGTTAGGACTCCAGTGCCAGTAAAGGTAATCGCGGCCATCCCGGGTAAACCAGCTCCACTCCATTTCGCCCCACATCCAGTTAATCACGTCACGGATGCGGCGCTCCTTTGGATCATCAGCATTAAAATACTGTCTTGCACACAATAAACCCTGAAAAAGATAAGCCGATTCCACAATGTCAGCCCCATCATCTTTACGGCCAAAGCGGATCACTTTACCGGTTTCGCCGTTTAACCAGTGCGGGAAAGCACCATGAAAAGCATCGGCCTTGTATAAAAAGTTAACGATCTTAACCATACGGTCAACCGCCTGCTCATGGGTGATCCATTTGCGGCTATCAGCCACAATGAGCGACATGATGCCGAAGCCCGAACCACCGGTAGTTACCACCTCGTTACCGTAATCAAAAGAAGTGTTGCTGCGCTCACGGGCCAGGCCGCTCACCGGGTGGCCAAAATCCCAGAAATAACGGAACGTTTGGCGCTGCACCACATCAAGCAAAGCACTATCCGTAAGGTTTTTGATAATACCTACGGACCTAATACCGTTTTCTGATTTTTTTGTTTGCTTTTGGGCAAAAGCGCAAATGGCAGCCAATATAAATACCGGAGTAATAAATAGTTTTTTCATAAAGCTATTTGGGTTTAAATATGAAAACGTGGTTTTCATTAAAAAAAGAGAGGTTGCCCGTTAAACCCAACAAGGCAACCTCATCATCAATCAACTGTGTGTATTTTATTGGCTAATTAATAACCAGGGTTTTGTGTTAATGCGCCACCGCTCAGGTCAATTTCGTTTTGTGGCACAGGCCATACTTCGTTTTTGCCGGCTTTCCAACCGCGTGAGCCAAAAACCTCGGTACCCCTGCCCTGACGGATCACGTCGAAATAACGTTCAAATTCCATAGCCAGTTCAACCCTTCTTTCCTGGTATATAGCTTTACGAAGGGTTGCCTGATCAGTTGTAGTTACCTTTGGCAAAATAGCATTGTTTCCTGCACGAGCACGGGCACGAACCTGCTCTAACGGAATTAAGGCAGCTGCAGAATTACCAAGCTCATTATTAGCTTCAGCGTTCATCAGCAATACATCGGCATAGCGTAAAACAATTTTATTTTGCTGGCAGCCTTCGTTAAAACCTGATACATACAGGCTAAAAGGAACGTATGATTTTTGGTTATACATCGGGTTATCTCCGCTGGCCGGGATCTTATCACCCTCTGGCGTAGTTTCGCCCCTGAAAATGATGGTAGCGTCACGTCGCGGATCGCCGGTTTCATAAGCTGCCGCCAGCTCCGGACTTGGCACGTTAAAGCCCCAGCCACCGCCGGTAACGCCACGTACACCCTGTACCTGCGAGTATTGTGAGTTTGACGCATCCGGATTATTAGGGATCAATGCGCACTGGATTTCAAATACAGATTCCTGGTTGTTTTTATGATTGGTACGGAACATTTGTTCGTAATTTGGAAACAACGAATAGCCCATGCCCATTACCTGGTTGGTATAATTCAATACATCGCTCCACTTTTTCAGGTACATGGCAACTTTTGCATGCAATGCAATAGCAGCGCCTTTAGTAGCATGACCGATATCGGCCGAGCTGTAAGTTTGCGGCAATACATTAGCGGCATCGGTTAAATCTGTTTCAATTGCAGCCCAAACCTGTGCTTTTGCCGTACGGGGAAGGTTATATTCAGACGCATCTTTAGGTAAGGTTAAACGCAATGGCACATCGCCAAAAGCCCTAACCAGCCTGAAATATGAATAAGCCCTGATAAACTTAGCTTCGGCCAGATACCTTGCCTTTAAAGTTTCGTCCATAGTAATACCAGGTACGTTGGTCAAGATCTGGTTAGCAAAATTGATGTTTTGGTACTGACCTTTCCAGAAACCACCCAGTTGGGCATCGCCCGAAGTAATGGTAAATTTATGGTAGTCATTAAAGAAGGTAGCATCGCTGGCGGTACTGCCTTTTTCTACATCGTCAGAACCCATACTCTCTACAGCAATAGGTGCAAAGGCGATGTTGTTCCACTCGCGCAGGTTAGCATACATGGCGCTAACCGCTTTAGTAGCATCATCCTGGGTTTTGAAAAATTGGGTTGCCGCGGTATTTTGAGCCGGATCAACATTTAAGAAGCTTTTTTTACAGCTTTGAAACGATATAATTGAAGCGATAAGACCTAAAGCAACGACCTTACGCGAATATTTTGTACTATTTTTCATCTTTATATTGATTAAAAAGTAACGTTAACACCAAAATTATAGGTAGCAAATAACGGGTACACACTTGCATCAATACCACGGCTGCCTACAGCACCACCAATCTCTGGCGAGAAGCCTTTGTAACCAAACAGGTTGATGGCGTTTTGTGCGTTTGCATAGATCCTGACTTTTGAAATATTCAGTTTCTTCAGGAATTCGCCCGGAATGGTATAGCCCAGCTGCGCGTTCCTCATCCTGAAGTATGCACCGCTTTCAACATAGAAAGAATTAGGGGCGGCATTGCTGTTTTTACCAACGTTTACTGAAGGGTAGGTATTTGAAGTACCTGCTCCATGCCAGCGGTGTTCATAAAAATCCTGCGTGAAGTTTTCATTACCGAAGCGGTAAGCGATATTGGCATTATAAACACTTACACCGGCAACGCCCTGAAAATCCAACGCAAGGTCGAAGTTTTTGTAGGTGAATGATGTGTTTATACCGTAGTTATATTTTGGCAGCGGGCTACCTAAGGCTACGCGGTCACGGCTATCCAATATGCCGTCGTTATTGGTATCCTGGTAAATGAAATCGCCAGGGGCCGCGCCCGGTTGTTTTGAAGCCGCAACCTGCTGTGCTGTTTGGAAAATGCCTGTTACTTTGTATCCATAAAACTGGCCTATTGGCTGGCCAACTACAGTACGGGTAGCTAATGCGCCATTAGCAATGCCTTCGCCACCATCATAAATTGGGTTTTGACCGGTTACTACATTAAGTACTTTATTATTATTGATACCAATATTACCGCTAATACTGTAATTGAAATCTTTAGATGGGTTATCTCTCCAACCTAATGAAAATTCCCATCCCCTGTTTTGAATACTGGCCTGGTTACCTATCAATGAGCTGTTATTTGTACCTAATGAACCTGCAACCGGGATTGCGAAGATGGCATCCTGAGTTTCCCTATTATAGTAATCAGCTTCAAAAGTTAGCTTGTTATCCAGCAAGCCACCTTCGATACCAAAATCAGATGATACTGTTTTTTCCCAAACAATAGATGGTGGTACTATTGAGTTGATACTTGCACCCGGGTAAACTGTAAGCGGATTGCCGAATAAACCTGTGAGGTAAGGATCGGTTGCGATAACCTGTACAGTAGGGTTAATTGGTACGCCTGAGTTACCAACTTTACCCCAGCTTCCGCGCAGTTTTAAATTGCTGAATACCTTCTGGTCTTTCATGAACTCCTCGTTGGTAATTACCCAACCGGCACCAACCGAAGGGAAATATCCGTAGGTGTGGTCTCCATAAAATTGAGAAGCACCATCACGACGAATAGAAGCGTTCAATAAATATTTATCTCTGAACGAATAGTTAACACGTGCAAATTGCGATAATGCACGGGTATGGATCTGGCTGCCCGGAGTTGCAAAGTAGTTTACATTGGTGGTATCAGGGAAAGAGCTTCTGATGCTGCCGTTTTTCACATACGGAACATAATCGGCCTTTCCGTCTATTTGTTTAGTACGGTTATTCTGGGCACTGTAACCCACCAGGGCTGTAATTTTATGATCCTTTATTTTAACATCATAGGTTAATGTATTTTCCCAGATCCAGTTACGTACATCAGTATGGTTGATGTCCAGATTGGTTTTATTACTTTGTTGTTTTAAGGTAGCAAAGTATTGAGGAGAATATCCCCGCACTTCATTCTGGCTGATATCGCCGCCAAAGCTCGACTTAAATTTGAAGTTTTTTAGGAAGGTAACTTCGCCATAAGCATTATAGGTAAAACGCTTGTTTTTTGTACGCTGATTAAAGAAATCAATAGTAGCCTGCGGGTTATAGTTATTACCATCACCGGTACCATAATCGTTAGGATCGCCATAGCTGCCATCGGCTTTGCGTACAGGTAGTGTAGGGGCCGCGCCAAATAACTGGTGAAAGATATCGCCATTTACATCGCGCGATACATCAGACAGGCCACTTGCAGTGTAACCGAATTTTAAGTTTTTAGTTGGCTTAAAATCATTTGACAAGTGAACTGTGTAACGCTGATAATTATTGGTTTTGGCTAATCCATCCTGATTAAGGTAGCCGAACGAATAGTTGTAAGTATACTTATCGGTACCACCACTTATTGAAGCCTCATGGTTTGTAGTAAATGCCTTGCGCAATATTTGTTTATACCAGTCGGTTCCTTTACCGTATGACGAAGGATTGCTGAATATCGGATCGCCACCATTTAATGCCGAAAGCTCATTTACCGCAGTGGCATATTCATTGGCATTTGCCATTTTTACCTGGTTGGTAACAGCCTGCAAACCTACATAGCCATTATAATTAATAACCGGTTTACCTTTTGTACCACGTTTAGTGCCTATCAAAACTACACCGTTAGCTGCACGGATACCGTAGATAGCTGTACTTGACGCGTCTTTCAAAATGCTGAAACTTTCGATATCCTGCGGGTTAAGGAAGCTGATATCATCATACCAAACGCCGTCAACAACAAACAGTGGTTTGGTATTACCATAAATAGTACCTAAACCACGAATAGTAATATCCGGCGATTTACCTGGTGTACCACTATTGGTAATTTGCACACCTGATACTTTACCCTGTAAGCCGCTCAATGCATTTGGTGATGCCTGTTTAGCAACATCGGCACCCTTCACGGTCGCTATCGATCCTGTTACGTCAAGCTTTCGTTGGGTACCATAACCAATAACAACTACCTGCTGCAATTCGTTGGTTTGCGGCTGCAGGGCTACGTTTATGGTAGTTTGCCCGTTAACAGCAACCTCTTGGGTGGCATAACCTATATAAGCAATTGATAAAGTTGCATTGCCAGGGACCTTGAGCGTAAAAGCTCCGCTTACATCTGTTTGGGTACCTATAGTTGTTCCTTTAACTGAAACAGACACACCTATTAAAGCTTCGCCTGTTTTTCCGTCAGTTATTTTACCTTTTAATGTAACGTTTTGTGCAAACGCCGCGTCATAGCAAAACAACAGTAACAACATCAACCCTGAAATAGTAAATATTCTTTTCATAGTGGTTAATAAATAATACGGATTGAAAAAATAATTGGTTTATTGATTTGCAAAGCTGTACAGATAATCAGCCTTTAACAAATATTGTAACTCAACATTAATACATCTATATAAGAATACTTTCTCAAGAAATGTTTTTACCAAGCGTAACAAACTATTTAGCAACGAGTTAAAAGCATCAACACTACTACACAATGTGCAAAGCAGTTAATACCTCAAATTGACACAATGAGAGGTAATGATGTAGTGTTAAAGCTCGATGAGAAACTCGGTGAGATTCTTGTCATGCTCCAGATTTAGCTTTTTACGCAGCCGGTAACGACGAATTTCGACCCCGCGCAAAGAGATGTTGAGCAGTGACGCTATCTCCTTACTATTCATATTCATGCGCAGGTACGCGCATAGCTTAAGGTCATTTGGCACCAGGTCGGGGTGACCTGCTTTTAGTTTTTTAAAGAAGTTTTCGTGCGCTTCGTTAAAACTGGTTTCAAATATGTTCCAGTCACGCTCATCACTCATGCCTTCATCAATCACTTTTTGGATGCGGCGCAGTTGCTCGTCGGCAAGCTTCTTACCGTCGCCCCCCTTGAGGTGGGTTAACTCGTCGCTTATTTTTTGCAGCAATTCATTTTTATAAACTATGTTCATGGCCGAGTTAGCCAGCTCACGGCTTTTGCTGGCCAGGTCGGCTTGCAATTGCTCGTTCTTTATATTGATGATATGCTGCTCATTGGCTATAGCTTCCTGCTTCAAAAATTCTTCCTTCTCTTTCTGCAGCTTCTGTTGAATCTGCTGCTGATGTTTTTTCAATTTAAGCCCGTAGTAATACCTGATCACATAAAATAGCAATACAGCCAGCAATACATAAAACACCAGCGCTATTTTACCGGCATACCATGGCGGCAATACCGTAAAAGTTATTGTTGAAACGGCAGATTGGTACTGATCATTCACATTAGCCCTCACCTTAAAACTATAGGTACCCTGGTTAAGGTTGGTAAACTCTTTTTGGCTTTGCGGCATCCACTCACTCCATTGATGCGAATAACCTTCCAGATAATACTGAAACCTGATTTTGGCTTGCGTATAGTAAGGCAAAGAATAGCTTATGCGGATGTTGTTTTCGGCGTAAGGAACCTCAATATTGTTACTCTGTTCTGCTGCCTCAGTTATCAACGATACCTTATCGGTAACATTCTCTATCCTACGGATAAGCACATTGGGTATTTTGATCCTATTAGGCAGCTGGGCATCAGCATCGTTTAATATCACAAACCCATCATCAACACTTATCAAATAGGTTGAGTTGTTTATACGGTTAATGGTTTCATAATGCTGTACCATCTGTCCGTTCAGGATTGAAAACCTGTTGGTATCGATGGTTAGCTTCCCGGTAACAGACATATCGGCCAGGCCTACCCTACCCTGGTTAATAAACCAGTATTTTTTGCCTATAGCCTTAATGATCTTACTTGAGGTTGCAAACGTGCCCAGCTTGCTGTTAAGCTGCTGATATTTATAAAACCTGTCGGTAATATCATCATACACATAAAAGCCCAAATCTGACGAGAAAACCGTGCGGTTATCGAGATCAAATACATTAATGTTGTAACTACCCGGCAAACCATGTTTTTGGTCGTAATAAACGTGTGATACCACAGTGCGCTGATCGGCGCTTAAAGTGAGCTTATAAATACCCTTATAAGCATGGCTTACCCAAATTTGACCTTTGGCATCACGTTCAACGTAGCGTGAAGGTTCACTGAAACCCGCTAATTTATGGCTGAATTGCCAGTTGCCCGCGGCATCTTTCCGGTAGATCACCAGGCCGGTATAAGTACCCTGCATGAGCATATCGGGAGCCATTTTCTTAATGGTCCAACCGCCTGTTACATCCGAAATCTTTTTTAAGGAAGCTCCGTTTACCTGGTAGGTTCCGTCGTTATGACCGCAAAGCAACCTATTATCCTGTAACGACAAGTCCCAAACCTGCCCCTGCGAACCGGGGATCAGTTTAAAGTCGAATGTTTGAAAGGGGCTGTTATGATTATCGGGCAGCCAATCGCTGTAAAACAGCCCCTGGTTAGTGCCGAGATAGATCTTTTTATCAAAAATGATACTTGAATAAACCGTACCGAATTTGCCGGTTTTGTCGAAATAAAAATACAAAGGCGAGTTAACCTCAATTCTATCGATACCATTATCCAGTCCGGCCCAAAGGTTTTGGCTGGCATCAGTATAAAGGCTTAACACCGTATTGTTTTGCATACCGCTGGCTTTATTGATATGCTGCACTACACGACCGGCAGTATCAACGATCACAATACCATTAAGAATGGTACCATAGGCGAAATACTTATCGGCGATGGCCGCGCCATTATTCAGCTGGTAGGTTTTTAAAAAATCATTTGCCTGGCTCACCCATGGCTTAACTGTTTTACCATCGTAGATAAATAAACCATTTTTTGCCGTACCAATGAGATACTTACCGTGTTGAAATGGCAAAATAGACAACACACCACTTGCACCTAAAATATTGCTGCCTTCAATATATTCAGTCTTTGAACCTATAAGCTCAAAAAGCCCTTTTGTTAATTGCTCTACAAAAAAGCGGCCGCCACATTTAAAAAGAAACAAATACGGCTCATGTGTTTTTACCACTTCAATTTTACCAGCCGAATAAATATAGATAGCACCAAATGATTGGAAAAGCACCCTGTTGTTATCGCAATATATTTTCCAGATCTCTTCGGTTACCGGTAAAAAGTTTTTCGGTACCAGATTAACGAGTGAGGTATATCTTAAAATGCCCCTACCATCGTTATGCCAATAGCCAAATTCACCATATCCGCCGGCATACACCCTGCCCCTGCCATCAGCACTAACTGAGCGTACAATTAAGCCATTGGGCATGTGGTATTGCTGCCAGTATTTACCATCAAAGGTGAGCAGACCTTCGGCATTACCAAAGTACATGATATCGTGCTCATCGCGCGTTACCGACCAGTTTTGGTTACCAAACTGGTAAGTTGCCTTGGTATAGTTTTGAATATAGGGAACACCTACACTTTTAATATCTACCGACCACGCGGGCCAAACCGATATAAAAACAAGAACGATAATAATACACAGGGTTTTACGCATAGGATGTAGCGGCTCAATTTGCTAAAGTAGTGTTTGTACCCGACAAAATAAAAAAGCCTACCCTTGAGGGTAAGCCTTATATAATTAATTGTGCCACAGCTGTTATGCTATTGGCTGCAGTTTGTTTTTACTCACATTTACCGGTTGAGGTACTTTTACATAATACCCGGTACCATCATAAACCCGTTTACGCGGATGCTCTTTACAAGCATCGCTGCAGCAGCCGTCCATAGCGGTTCCGCATTCATCGCACTGGGTAAAATGTTCGTTGCACTCGGGGTTGGCGCAATTGATCATTTTTGGTGTAGTTTTGCCGCAATTTAAACAGGTTGAAATAACAACAGGGTTAACACTGTTCACATCAACCGAAAGGCGGTTATCAAATACATAGCATTTACCTTCAAAATCCTCGCCGCCGGCTTCCTTACCATATTTAATAATACCACCATGCAACTGGTACACTTCCGGGAAACCCTCGTGCAACAATAAGGCCGATGCTTTTTCGCATTTGATGCCACCGGTGCAATAAGTCAGGATCTTTTTATCCTTATATTGCGCCAACTCATTGATCATTGCCGGAAAATCACGGAAGTTTTCGATATCAAGCGTTACTGCATTTTTAAACTTACCTAATGAGTGCTCGTAATTTGAGCGCACATCCAAAACAACAACATCGTCCCTGTCTTTCATAGCCAAAAACTCTTTTGGCTCCAGGTGTTTACCGGTTTTTTGTTTTGGGTCGATCACATTCGGGTCACGAAGGCCTGAGTGTACAATCTCTGATTTATAACGCACATGCATTTTTACAAAGGAAGGCGTATCTACTTCATCAATTTTAAAGTCGATACCGGCAAAACGCTCGTCGGCGTGTACAGTATCCATATAGGTTTTACATGCCTCAACAGTACCCGAAACAGTACCGTTAAGCCCTTCATCGGCCACAATAATGCGCCCGGTTAAACCTAAGCTTTTACAAAATTTTAAATGATCGGCAGCAAATTGCTCCGCATTAGCTATTGTCGAATAACAATAGTATAGTAGGGTATTATACATTTTCATAAAATCATTGATACTGCTGCAAACAGTGTTAAATGAGCGGCGCAAAGATACGAACTTTGTTCGTAGTCCGAAAGTCTGAAGTCAGAAAGTCCGTAAGTAAGAAGTCAACCATTAAATCAAGAGCAAAAACTTTCGGACTTAAGCGGACTTTCTGACTTCCGGACTCCCCTACCTTATCCCATAAAAGATCCTGAACCCCTGGATGTATTTTTTATCGCCGGCGTAGGAGATACCATAGTCAACACGGAAAATTAAGCGCTGTATGCCTACGTAAAACTCGCGGTAATTGCGGTTATTTTTCGTGGTGAGGTAGTTGGCACCGATAATTTCTTCAAGCTTCCACTTTCTTAACAACGGGATATGATTAAATATTGAACCTGCAAAATTATGTTGGTAATGCGCCTCTAAAAACGCACCGTTGGTACTATAGGTATAAAAAGGCAGGAAGTGGAAACTACCTACATAGGTAGGATCAAAAGTGGTACCCTGGTTACCTAAAAAGTGGTTATAATCCATGTAGTACAGGTTGTTGTTATTGAAAAAGCCTCCGCCCGATACTTTAAATGATGAATAACCCGAAAGACCGACACGGATATGGTCCTGCGAGAGATCGACAGAAGCAAAATCGTAATCTACATCCGAGCCAATAATATTTTTAAATCCCTTGCGGTAGTTTACCGTTAAGGTTGGATATTTTGAAGGCAGATTAAACTTGCCGGTGGGCCGGGTTTCGTACCGCTGATCAAAAGTAAAAGTAGCCGACGCGTTAAATACAAGCGCCTGATTGTCCGGAAACAAAAAGGAATGATCATCTGCCGGAGTACCCGGAGGGGCTAATGGATTATTTGATGTAAACTGGCGATCCTTAATATCCTTTATCTTGCTAAAAGACGTATTGTAAAGCTGCGAACGACTTGAATACGACAAGCCTCCTTTTAAAAACACGCCGTTTACCACTTCGCGCTGATAGCCGAAATCGCCATAATGGCTTCGGTAATATTTAACATAGTTATTTTCGCTCAGAAGCGTACTCAGCGTGTTGAAATATAACGAACGCGTGCCTACATTGTTAAGATCAAGCACATCGCTGCCAAAATCAGCATAAAACTTAGCGCTATGGAAAGGATCGTTCTTATACTCAAAACCCATATTGGCGCTGAAGATTTTGTTAGAGAAACCATAACGCAAGGCGGGTGTAATTGTCAATGAATGAAAATCATCAATGGTACGGATGTAGCTTACCTTTGCATTAATGCCAAAGCCCTCAACCGTGTTGTAATAAAAGGTTTGTATGAACGGGAAGATGTATAATGAATCCCTGTTGCTTTTATTACTGGCTGCATAACCAAAAATCAGGTAGCCGGGATAGTTGATATGATTTTTATGATGCTGAAGCGAATCCAGATAAGTATCCGTCTTTTTATATTCTTCAAAAGCATCCTTTTTTTTGTAATCACGATCCTCAAAAGCGGTTAAAGGTATGGGCCTTGCATCGGCCCAGTAGCCCGGCTTTTTACTATTGGCTACCGTATCAATTTTCAGGATCTCACCGGTAAAAAAGTTATCAGGAAATGTCGGGTTGATTTTATAGTTATTATAAACAGCCGCATAATATCCGCCAAATTTAAATCCAAAAACCGCCCCTTTAAAACTGTATTGGGTTGATGCCGGCATCCACACGCTATCGGTAATAGCAACATACTGCTGCCTGATCTTTAAAGTATCAACCAGATTGAGGTTACTTGTTTTATTTTCAATAAACAGGTCAACGCTGTAAATGCGCCAGTCGCCGTCAACAATATAAATATCGCCCTGAAAATACTGACCATGCCCGCGTTTCGGAATCACCTGGATTTTGTGGATGGTATGGCCATTTTCAACTGAAGTTCCAAGCAATTTGTAATTATAAAACCTGGGACCATATGAAGCAACCGGAGAAACAAAGCCACGGGTAGCTAACCCGTTTATAGTAAATACATTCTGGTAAAAATTAGCCTGCAGATCAGATGCTTTTTTGTAGCCAAATGCTGTATTCTGGCCAGCCATCCGGTTGGCGATAGTAATCTCCCGTACCTTGTTGGGTTTTTGAAAGTTATATTCAGATATTGATTCGGACTGGTAGAGTATCCCTCTACCGTTTGTATCCAAATCGAGGGTTTTTCTTACCTCCTGGCCTAACAATGATTTAGGTACGCTCAGTAATTTTTGTACACCTTTGATATAAACAGCACAGGAGTATGAAGTGGCCTCCTCAATATAGTATTTGCGCTTTTTCAGCACCTGCTTCATGATGGTGTCGGCAGCATCCCGGTTTTTACGATAGGTTTCGGCTACCCTGTTGGTGGCAAATACTTCATCGGCCATTTGTACATTATGTTCCTGGTCCTGATCTGTTATGGTGACCTGCTCTATCTTTTCAGTATATCCAACATAGCGATATATGACGTTATAGGTACCGGGGGCAAGTTTAAACTGGTAAATTCCGTTTTCGTTGGCGGTAGTACCATAGGTGGAATTACGGATATAAATAGAAACAAAAGGAATGGCCTGTCCATTCTTATCGGTTATTTTTCCTGTCAAAAGTGATTGCTGAGCGGAGGCCGTTATTACGCTTAAAGCAATGGCCAATAGTAGTATATATTTTCTCATATGTTACTTATGCGTAATACTTTAGAGCTTAAAAATGTTTTATTATCTACTTAATAATTATTTAAGGTTTAATAAACCTTATCAAATGCCCGCGAATGCTTAATTTTGCCCTCTTTAAAACACGCATGCTATGTACAACACACTAAAGCCGGTTTTACAACAGGAGTTAACCGAAATTGAAAATGCCGGGTTATACAAAAAAGAACGGATCATCACTTCGCCCCAGGGCGCCGATATTACTGTTCAGGGCGGTGTCGAAGTAATTAACTTTTGCGCCAATAACTACCTCGGCCTATCGGGTAATGCCAAAGTGGTACAGGCCGCCAAAGATGCCATGGATACGCATGGTTACGGCTTATCGTCTGTACGGTTTATATGTGGTACACAGGACATACACAAAGAGCTTGAAAAAAAGATAGCTGAATTTTTGGGCACTGAAGATACCATTCTGTATGCGGCAGCGTTTGATGCCAACGGCGGTGTGTTTGAACCTTTGTTTAATGATCAGGATGCCATAATTTCTGACGAGTTGAACCATGCTTCGATCATTGACGGTGTGCGCCTTTGCAAGGCCCAGCGCTACCGTTACAAGCACGATGATATGGCCGACCTGGAAGAAAAATTAAAAGCTACGCAGGAACTGCGTCACCGAATCATCGTTACCGATGGCGCTTTCAGCATGGACGGCACCATTGCCCAGTTGGATAAGATCTGCGATCTGGCCGATAAGTACAACGCGCTGGTCATGATAGATGAGAGCCATTGCTCAGGTTTTATGGGCAAAAATGGCCGCGGTACGCATGAACATCATAATGTGATGGGGAGGATTGATATCATCACCGGCACATTAGGTAAAGCTTTGGGTGGCGCATCGGGTGGTTTTACATCTGGTCGTAAAGAAATTATTGATATGCTGCGCCAACGCTCGCGCCCGTATTTGTTCTCAAATACTTTGGCACCAGCAATTACCGGTGCTTCAATTGCGGTACTGGATATGTTAAGCGAAACCACAGAGCTTCGCGACAAACTGGAAAGCAATACGCAATACTTCCGTCAAAAAATGACCGAAGCTGGTTTTGACATTAAACCCGGCGTGCATCCTATAGTCCCGGTCATGTTATATGATGCCAAGCTGGCCCAGGAATTTGCAGCCAAAATGCTTGACGAAGGTATTTATGTAATAGGCTTTTACTATCCGGTTGTACCGCAGGGTAAAGCGAGGATCAGGGTACAGATCTCGGCAGCGCATGATATGCACCACCTTGATAAAGCTATCGCAGCGTTTACTAAGGTGGGTAAGGAACTGGGAGTGCTTAAATAACACGCGTAGTTTTTTTATATTTGTAGATATAATTCCTTTTTATGGAAAGTACAAAGTTAACTTTGAGTGTCAAGGCCGATTCGCTGTCTCTTGTTAAGGAGTATGCAAAACGGCAACACACCAGTGTATCCAAACTGGTGCAGGAGTTTCTTGATGGCATAGCAGAGCAGGAAAAAAAGGACGATCCGATAAAAGAGAAGTATAAAAATGTGGAAATACCTGAATGGATCAAACAACTTACAGGTATAGTGAAGGATCCTAATCCGGATATGAGCTACGATGATATGAAACACGAATATTTCAAAGAGAAATATGGCATATAAACGCCTCTTTCTGGATAGCGATGTTTTACTGGACATGTTTTTGAAAAGGGAACCCTTTTTCTTCCACACTCAGATACTGCTAATTGAGTGCATAAAAAGAAATATCGAATTGCGAACCTCCTCATTGGTGATAGCAAACATAGTTTACGTGTTGAGGAAACAGATTGGGATATTGAAAGCCAAGGAGAATTTAAAGAATCTGTTTAATTCTGCAAAAGTGTTGCCTTTCGAATTCGATGCAATAGAAACAGCTATATCAAGTGATATCACGGATTTTGAAGACGCTATTCAATTTCACATCGCCCAAAAAGATAATTGCGACGCCATCATCACCCGAAATATAAAAGACTATAAAAATTCAACCATACCGGTTTTAACAGCCGAACAATTTTTAAATACATTATAATGCAAGCTCAGATAGACCAATATACCGCCGAGATCAATGCTTTTTCGCCAGCTAATGCCGACGAACTGGAAGCGTTCCGTATTAAATTTTTAGGCACCAAGGGTATTATTAAAGACCTTTTTGAGCAGTTTAAAAGCGTTAGCCCGGAAGAGAAACGCACCTTTGGCAAGGTACTTAACGAGTTTAAACAACTGGCCGAGGTTAAGTATAACGACTTAAAGGAAAATTTAACATCCGACATCCAAAATTCGAAATCCGAAATTGATCTTACTTTACCCGGCGATGGTTTTACTGTTGGCTCACGCCATCCGTTATCATTGGTGCGTAACGAGATCATCGATATTTTTAAGCGCTTAGGTTTCGTTGTTGCCGAAGGCCCGGAAATTGAAGACGACTGGCATAACTTCTCGGCCCTGAACTTCCCTGATGAACACCCGGCACGTGACATGCAGGATACTTTCTTTATTAAAAAGAATAACGGTAAGGATGATATAGCCCTGCGTACCCATACATCATCGGTACAGGTACGGATGATGGAAGCCGGCAAATCACCGTTCCGTGCAATTATGCCGGGCAGGGTTTACCGTAACGAGGCAATTTCAGCCCGTGCGCATTGCTTTTTCCACCAGGTTGAAGGTTTATATGTTGATGAGAATGTATCTTTCTCTGATCTGAAACAAACGCTTTATCACTTTGTACAGGAGCTTTATGGCGAAGGTACAAGGGTACGTTTCCGCCCTTCATACTTCCCGTTCACCGAGCCATCGGCCGAGATGGATATTTCGTGTACCATTTGCGGTGGAGCCGGTTGTAACATGTGTAAGCACAGTGGTTGGGTAGAGATTTTAGGCTGCGGTATGGTTGATCCTAACGTTTTGGAAAACTGCGGTATCGACAGTAAAAAATATACAGGTTTTGCCTTTGGTATGGGTATGGAGCGTATCGCCAACCTAAAATATGTGATCCGCGACCTGCGCCTGTTTTCAGAAAACGACGTACGTTTCCTCAAACAGTTCCAAACTGAAATTTTATGAGGAAACTCACTATAATATTATTGGTAGTTATCGGTTGCTTTTCGTGCGGAAAAGCAACCGATAATGTACCGAGCGTACCTGTTAATTTCCAGGCCGCATTGGGCACACCGGCATTGAGTCCCCTTAACGTTGCGGGCGGCGCGGTGGCCATTAATGGTTATGGTGTGTCCGGATTGATCATTTACCGTAAAGTGAACGGCACTTATGCCGCCTACGACCGGTGCAGCAGCTATCAGCCCGAAAAAAAATGTGCTGTAACAATTGATAATACGGGCTTTACGGTAACCGACCCCTGCAGCGGTTCAAAGTTTAGCCTGGAAGATGGCACACCGGTAAAAGCCCCGGCCACAAAGGCATTAAGAACCTATAGGGTAGCTGTTACCCAGTTTGAAATTCAAGTAACTAATTAATGGAAGCCGATAAAATAAAAGATAGTATTAAGCGGGCGGCACAGGAACTTTTCCGCAAATTCGGGTACCATAAAACCAGCGTTAATGAGATTGCCAAAAAGGCAAAAATTGCCAAGGCAACCATTTATAAATACTTCGACAGCAAAGAGGCCGTATTACACGTACTGCTGATGGACTACATTAAAGCCAGTGTTGACGACCTGGTACAAGTTAATTCGAACGATATTGATGAGGAAGCTTATCTCAATAACCTCATCATGAAAACCTGCCGCCTCTCCTATACTGTTTGTAACGAGTTTATCGGCTGGGATTTCATCCGTGAGTCAACCAATTCCCAGGATTTTTTAAAGAACCTTTCTAATGAACTTGAGGAACTACTGATGGCTTCGTTTATCCAGTTACCGGGCATCCGCAAGCACGAAACTTACCAGCAACGCCTGCGCTTCCTGATCAAGTGCAGTAAAAGCATTGTGTTCAGTTTCGCCTTTACCTCGGTAAGCGATTCGGATGTGCGGAAAAATTTTGTTTCTTTTCAGAAAGAGATTTTGCCTTATTTGGTTAAGGCTGCGGTTTCGGTGTAAGAATACCTTTAAAAACTACCTAAAGGAAGACCTACTTATTGCCGTGGATTTTAGCCAACGGATTAAAGGAGTAGACAGCCGGGCTTCGGCCCAAATCCAAGCTGTATTTCGGCTAAAGCTTTCCATCTTTCGGCAATAATTCCGTCGACTAAAGTCACGGCAATGAATTTATTTGATAGCTATCTGACCGGCCTTCAAACAGTTTTTAACTATTTGAGTAAAAATTCTCATTATTTACTTTGAAACACAAAGTACTTTATACTATATTTGTCATAGACTTAACAAAGAGCCTTTCTTTTTAATCATAAACTTTGAAATACAAAGTACTTTATATCTAAACAATCATGATAGAGGAACAATCACCAAAACAAACAACATTAGGCTGGCTCAGGGAGTCGGCAACATTTAAATTGATCTTTATCGGGCTATTGGCGCTTTTACTCTTAATTCCATCAGCTTTCGTCCAAAACCTGGTAACCGAACGTGCAGCCAGACAGGGTGAAACGGCCAAAGAGGTATCAGATAGCTGGTCGGCCAGCCAGATCATTAAAGGCCCGATATTGGTTATCCCTTATAAAAAAGGAATAAATATGACCGATACCGCTAAGCAGACGCTTATAGAAAACCTGTACATTTTGCCCGACAACCTTCACATTAAGGCAGGCCTTACAACACAGCTTAGGCACCGGGGCATATTTGACGTGGCGGTGTACAATACGCAGGTAAAAGTAAGCGGTAATTTTGCCAGGCTTGATCTCTCCTCACTTGGTATAAATATAAACCAGCTTCTTTTAAACAAAGCGAGGTTTGAATTTAGTGTGAGCGACCTGAAAGGTTTAAAAAGCAACCCGGTTATAAAAACAACTCAACCCATACTTGGCGCCGAACCTTCATTTGAATCCGTATTTGGCAATGGTTTGCAAGCCGGTGTTGACCTTTCAGCAATAAACAATAACGAAATTCCATTTGATTTCACGCTTGATTTGAAAGGCAGTGAAGGATTAAGCTTTTTACAAATGGGTAAAACTACCGATGTGCGGGTAAATGGCAACTGGAGCAGCCCGAGCTTTGATGGCAATTTCCTCCCCGATGATTCTAAAGTTGATACCGGCGGCTTTAGCGCCAGCTGGCGTATGATGTATTACAACCGGCCATTCCCACAACAGTGGACCGGCCAGCAAAAAACATTGGATAACGACAAAAAACTGGAAGAGGCCACTTTTGGTGTAAAACTTCGTCTCCCGGTTGACCAGTACCAGAAAACCATGCGTACCAGTAAGTATGCGATATTCATTATCCTGCTTACCTTTATCTCCTTGTTTTTAACCGAGGTTATCCGCAAACAACCGATACATATGTTCAATTACATACTGATTGGTGCGGCTATGGTTATTTACTACACGTTGCTATTGTCGTTTTCTGAGCAGGTTGGCTACAACATGGCTTATCTTATTGCTTCTGTATCAACCATAGCACTTATATCCATATTTATATCATCCCTGCTCAAAAACGGCAAGGCAGCCATGCTGTTCGCTTTTATTTTGACCGTGTTTTATGCCTTCATCTTTGTGATCATTCAACTGGAAGATCTTGCCTTAATGGTTGGCAGTATCGCGCTGTTTATCATTATAGCGGTGTTGATGTACTTTTCGCGCAAGATAAATTGGGATAAAAATTAAGCACTATACACATTAATCAGCAAAGGTTTCAGAAATCTTTGCTGATTATAAATTAAACCTTATACCAATTTGGTTTTTAGTTTAAAATTTATTATGTTAGCATAGTAATTTTTTATTTATGAGCCGCGAACTAACAGAACTTTCCGACCTGATTGATGAGCAATTTGAGATAGAAGATATTACCGTTGACGATAATGTGGTTAACTATCTGCTAAGTTTATTTGCTTAGAGATCCTGCTTAAGATCGTAACGTCTTTTAAAGGCGACCGGCTTTCTTTTGTCCCTCCTCTCCTATTTTCAGGATTAAATAAATAGGGTTAACTTTGCAGCCTGATGAGTAAAGCTAACAAACCAAAGTTTTTTGAAAACGTACAGATCATTGACATTGCCGAAGAAGGCAAAGGCGTAGGCAAAGCCGATGACTTTGTACTTTTTGTAGATAAGGCCGTACCCGGCGATGTGGCAGATGTACAGGTATACCGTAGTAAGAAAAACTTCGGCGAAGGCAAGATCACCGAATTAAAACAAGCTTCTGAATACCGCACCACTGCTTTCTGTGAGCACTTCGGCACCTGTGGTGGCTGCAAATGGCAGCACATGACCTATGAGGCCCAGCTTAAATTTAAACAAAAATCGGTTGTCGATGCTTTAAGTCGCCTGGCTAAGATCAACGTTGATGGCATTATGCCTATTGTACCATCTCCTGCCGACAGGTATTACCGCAACAAGCTTGAATTTACATTCTCCAACAAACGCTGGCTTTACGATGGCGAAAACAAAGAAGATGGCACACTGAATTTGAACGCCCTGGGTTTCCACATTCCGGGCAGGTTTGATAAAATATTAGATGTAAACCATTGCTACCTGCAGGCCGAACCATCAAACAGCCTGCGTAACGAGATCCGTGATTTTACCATTCAACAGGGTTATACGTATTACGATCTGCGTAATCACAGCGGTATGCTCCGCAATTTGGTTGTACGTACCTCGTCAACCGGCGAGATCATGGTGATTGTAGTTTTCGCTTACGCAGAACAAAGCGAGATTGATAACCTGATGAGCCACATTGACGCCCGTTTCCCGGAGATAACTTCATTGTTATATATCGTAAACCAGAAAAAGAACGATACTATTTTTGACCAGGATGTTGTAGCCTTTAAAGGCCCCGAATATATCCACGAGGAAATGAATGGCATCAAGTTCCGTATAGGGCCTAAGTCATTTTACCAGACCAACTCCATCCAGGCACTTCGTCTGTATGAAATAACCCGCGATTTTGCGGATTTTAAAGGCGATGAACTGGTTTATGACCTTTACACGGGCGCCGGCACCATTGCCAACTTTGTTGCCGGTCACGTGCGTGAAGTTGTTGGTGTTGAGTATGTACCGACTGCTATTGAAGATGCTAAGGTAAATTCGGCCATTAACAATATCACCAACACCAAGTTTTATGCGGGTGATATGAAAGATGTATTGGTGGCCGATTTCGTAGCTGAACATGGCAAACCGGATGTGATCATCACCGACCCGCCACGTGCCGGCATGCACCCTGATGTAGTAGCCCGCCTCATGGAAATTGAAGCCCCTAAAATTGTTTACGTAAGCTGCAATGCCGCCACCCAGGCCCGTGACCTGCTGGTGCTAAAAGAAAAATATGATACGGTTAAAATTCAGCCGGTAGATATGTTTCCGCATACCCAGCACGTGGAGAATGTGGTGTTGCTTGTTTTGAGAGATTAGAGGTTGGAGGTTAGAGATTAGTTTTTCTTAGCGTATGGTTCATTGTTGATAGTTCATAGCTATGATGTTTAAGAATCGGTACGATCACAAACACAAATCGGTGTAATCATCTAATAATCGGTGTAATCCCAAAAAATCAACGAAATCAACGAAATCAGCGTAATCAAAAAAATCAACGGTCATGAACCCTGAAGAACTGCTTAACGAAGGAAATGAACGCAACAAACCGGCGGCTGAGAGTCCGCTGATAAGTTTGGAGCGCGATCTAAAATATTTTAACGACTCAATTAAAGAGATAGCGGAAGAGATCATTAACGAAGGACTCTCTTCCTACCCTATTTTCATAGCTCATCAGCACGAACTTAGTTTAGGCGAATTAATCCTTGATCGTCATGATTTAAACTCGGAATGGAGTATTCATGCTTCTACATTGGAAGAATTTGTAGAACGAGACGTTATAAAGCCTGTACTGAAAGAACGCTTTGTTAACAGCTACAAAGATCCGTACCAATTTATGTGCGTATTTGTAGTGGTTCCCGAAGGTGCAAACTTTGTGTTTTTCCCTTACGCTAAGTAAGTTTTATTTATATAAATTTGAGACGTGCGGGAAATAAACCTAATGTAGTTTTATCACCATTCCGCATAAAAGCTCTTTTAAAAAGAGCAACAAATAATGCTGATAAAAATGCCTGAAAAAAAGCTTCTCATACTAAATAAGCAACAGATCCAGCAAAAGCTCGACAGGATGGCCTACCAGATACTGGAGGACAACTTTGACGAGGATGAAATATTGATAGCCGGTATTCTGCCACGCGGTAACCGCATTGCCGAGCGCCTGAAAACCATACTTGACGGTATTGCACCCTTTAAAAGCCGCATCCTGACCATCGAGCTGGAAAAGCAAAGCAGCAGCCTGAGCGCCAGTATTGATTTTGAGGTGGAAGAATGCAGCAATAAAGTAGTAATACTGGTTGATGACGTGCTGAACAGCGGCAAAACCCTTGCTTATGGCTTCGGCGTTTTTTTAGATGTACCGCTGAAAAAGCTCCGCACGGCTGTTCTGGTTGATCGTAACCACAAAAGCTTCCCCATTACAACCGACTTTGCCGGGGTAGCCCTTTCAACTGTTATTAAGGAGCATGTTGACGTAGTGCTTCAAGAAGAAGATGCGGAAGAGGATGCGGTTTATTTGAGGTAAATAAGTAAATTTGTTTAAAACAATTTATTATGTCTGTAGCTGAATTAAAAAAAACCAAATCAAATCTAATAGCATGGATTGAGCAGCTTTCGGACTCAAATTTGCTCGCATTTTTGGATAGTATAAGGAGTTCAAAATCTGAGGCGGATTGGTGGGAAAATTTGTCTGAGGCACAAAGAACGCATATAAATGAAGGTGTTGATGATGCTGAACAGGGAAGAACTATTTCCTCCGCAGAGTTTTGGAATAGATTAAGAAATGGGTAAAGACCTGTTAGTTCGTATCAACTATACGAATCACTCAATATCAGATGCAGAGGCCATCAAAAATTACCTATTATATAAATTCACTCAACGGGAAGTTGACAAATTTTTTCATCTTCTTGAGATTTTTGAAAGCGTAATTGTAACTTTTCCAGAATTATATCCTAAAAGTTCAATTAATAAAAAGGTACACAGAGCTGTTTTAAGTAAACAACTATCCGTTTTCTATACTATTACCAAAAACAAAATCTCCGTTGTGGCGATATTGGATAACCGAATGAGTGACACTAAGTGGCCGTAACCCCCAACGCCTCTTCCAGCTTCTCAACCGACATATCTATCCCTTCAACGATGTTGCTTGCCTGCAGGTAGAAACCTTCACGCTCGGCCAGTTTGCCGGTGATAAATTCTACCAGTTCATCGCCTTTTTTCCCTTGCAATACCGGACGAATGGTTTTGCTGTTCTCCAACCTGTCGGCCAGGGTTTTGGGAGATAGTTTTATGTAGAGGGTTTTACCGTTGGCATTCATCCAATCCATGTTATCAAAAAAACAAGGCAATCCTCCGCCGGTTGATACCACCGTATTTTCGGCATATTCAGTTTCTTTCAATACCTGCGATTCCAGTTTACGGAATGCATCCTCGCCAAATGAGGAAAAATATTCGGCTATGCTCATGCCTGCTTTGGCTTCGAGCACATGATCAAGATCAATAAATTCGTAGCCCCATTTGGCGGCAAGTTTGCGGCTCCAGGTTGTTTTGCCACAACCCATAAAGCCCACAATAAAATATTTCATAAAAATTCCTTCAGCTTAATTTTACCCGCGGGTCTATCCATACATAGATAACATCCACCAGGATACTGATCACCACAAATATAAACGCGATAAACAATATAGAGCCCATCACCACCGGAAAATCCGACATTTCCAAAGCATCAACAGTAGCTTTGCCTAATCCGTTATAACCAAAAATGTATTCCACAAAAAACGAACCTGCCAATAGCGACGCAAACCAGTTGGCAATGGCGGTAATTACCGGGTTCATAGCATTTTTAAGTGCATGACGATATATAATCGTACGGTTGCTCAAACCCTTTGCTTTAGCCGTGCGGATATAATCCTGCCCCAAAACATCGAGCATGGCGTTACGGGTAAGCTGCACAATTATAGCCAGCGGCCGTAAACCCAAAGTAATTACAGGCAGCACCAGGTTTTTCAATGTGATCACTTCGCCCTTAAATGGGTCATAACTATATAAACTGCCCGACATATTTAAATGCGTGTAATTGCTGAGCACAAAACCAAAGATCCAGGCAATAATGATCCCTGCAAAAAATGACGGAGCCGAAATGCCTAACGTTGAAAAACTAATAGCCAGTTTATCAATCCAGGTATCTTTATTCACCGCGCTTGCCACGCCTAAAAACACGCCGATAATGATAGCGAAGATCATAGCAGCCGCAGCAAGCACCAATGTATTCGGGATCACTTCCATCAGTAATGAGGCTACATCCTTACGGGTTTGATACGAACGCCTCAAATAAGGCCATTTCAGTGCAAGTACTTTACCCCTGCTCACCGGGAATAGTTTTACATAGCCGTAGCGCTGCTGCTCATCTGCAGTATTTAAATGAATCCCGATAGGTGAAAGATCATTCAGATAATAGGCGAATTGCACAGGGACTGGTTTATCCAGCCCAAACTCTTTGCGTACGGCCTGAAGCGATTGTACGTCGGCTCGCTGTCCCTGGGTCATGCGGGCTGGATCTACAGGCAGAATATTAAACAGAAAAAAAACAACAAACACCACCCCCAGCATTACTGCCAGTCCGTACATTAATTTGCGGAGCAGGTAGGGGATCATTTGGTTATTTCTGTAAGTATTCCTTAACTATATCCTCATACTTAGGTACCGAATGATAATGCCACTTATTAATAACAGTGCCATTCTTAATCAACAAAACGCCGGGGTTAGAACGTACCATTGATTTCAGCGGAACACCATCTGCATAAAAGATCTCACTGATCAGTTTATGTTCTTTTGCAAACGCCTTGGCATCAGCGGCAGAATTAGAGGTAAGCAGTATGGTGCGGATATTATAATTATCAGTAAGGTTGATAGCCAACGCGTTTAAGCGATTGATTGCATCTTTATCTGTTTCGCTCAAATCATAGGCTACAATGAACAGGCTATAAAAAGGACTCGAAAGTAATTCTTTGGTATAATCGTTCCGCTGTTCATCCTGGATAGCCAGGTCACGAATTTTAGGCTCATATCCCTTTTTCACCAGGCGGTTTTCCGGGTCACCAACAACTTCCCAACTGGCATCCTTCCAGATATTACTTTTAAGATATTCCTTATCGTTCATCACCCTGGTAGCGCCTGTCTTTTTGTTTTTTAGGTGATAGGTAAGTTCAAACTCGTCAAGAGGTGCACCAGGCGGGATCTTCATTTCCTCGGGCAGGTTAGCACCTATTTTGTATGGCAAAAAATCAATGACCGGCGAAAAGTTGTAAGTGTATACGCCAAAGCCAACCGAAACTACGGCAGCGCAGATCAGCCACTTATCGCCAACCTTCGCGCTAAATAATGGCTTAATTTCTTTGCGCTTTACAAACAATACCAGCACCAAAGCAAGCAAAACCATATCCTTACTGAAGGACTGCCATGGTGTTAAGGGAATGGCATCGCCAAAGCAGCCGCAGGTTTGCACCACTTTAAAAAAGGCCGAGTAAAAAGTTAAAAAGCCAAAAAAGATAATCAGCAATAACAATCCCCAGGCAACTTTAACAGCTCGCGCACCTATCAACAAAGCAAAACCCAATAGCATTTCAAGCGCGCAAAGCACAATCGCCATCGTTAGCGCCAGGCCGTTAAGGAACGTGATATGAAATACCTCGAAATACTCCACCAGTTTATATGAAAAACCAAGCGGATCATTGGCTTTAATCGCTCCCGAAAATATAAACAACAAGCCCACCAATAAGCGTGGGATCCATATTACAGCGCTATTTGATGTATTTTTCATAAGCTTTATTTGCCCAGATGTATATTAAGCTTGATCAGCGCGAAAACAGCATAGTTCAGCATATCCTGGTAATTGGCTTTTACACCTTCTGAAGCTTCTGTAAGGCCCTGATTATCTTCTATCTGTTTCACGCGGAGCAGCTTCATTAATATCAGATCGGTAAGTGAGCTAATCCGCATATCGCGCCATGCTTCGCCGTAATCATGATTTTTGGCAAACATCAGTTCTTTGGTTTCATTCACCTTCTCGTCAAACATCTGGCTCACATGATCAGGGTTAAGCTCGGTGGACATTTCGGGGCTGCATTCCAGCTGCATCATGGCTATCACACAATAGTTAACAATGCCGATGTATTCGCCGGTGATATCATCGCCCACTTTTGAAATTTTCTTCTCTTCTAAAGTGCGGATGCGCTGGGCCTTGATAAAAATCTGATCGGTAATGGATTGCGGACGGAGGATACGCCATGCGGTGCCGTAATCGCGGGTCTTTTTCATGAAAAGGCCTTTACATATATTAATAATGCCTTCGTATTCTGCTGCTGTATTAGTCAAAAGATGATGTGTTTGTTTGTTGTAACGTTGTAAAGCTTAAATGTTGGAAGGTTTTGAAGCCTGCGCCTGTAAAGTTAGTTAACTTTGCCGTATTATAACTTTGCAACACTTAACTAACCGTGACTAAAAATACATTTTTCCGTAAAAAAGTTACACTTAATGCCGGGGGCCGAATGATTGATCTTTCATCGCCAAAAGTGATGGGCATTATCAATATCACACCCGATTCGTTTTTTGCCGATAGCCGCAAACCCGGTGTTGATGAAGCCTTAAAACAAGCAGAAAAAATGCTGACTGATGGTGCAACGTTTTTAGATATCGGCGCATATTCATCACGCCCCGGAGCGGTTGATATTTCAGCTCAGGAAGAAACAGACAGGCTATTGCCTGTTGTTGAAGCTATTGCTGCCCAATTCCCGGAAGCTATTATGTCGATAGATACTTTCCGGGCAAAGGTTGCTGAAGCGGCTGTAAAAGGCGGTGCACATATTATCAATGATATATCAGGCGGCATGCTTGATGGTGACATGTTTGCCACTGTTGCCCGCCTGCAGGTGCCCTATATACTGATGCATATGAAAGGCACCCCGCAAACCATGAACCAACTGGCAGAGTATGATGATGTATTTGGTGAGGTGTTTGATTATTTTATCTCGAAATACAGCGAATTAAAACGGCTTCGCATACATGACGTGATCCTCGACCCGGGTTTCGGCTTTGCCAAAAAAGCGGAGCATAGCTATGCATTGATGAGCCGGATGAATGAGTTTGATATGTTGGGTTTACCGGTGCTTACTGGTATCTCCCGTAAAAGGATGATCTACGGTTTATTGGGGAATACGGCGGAAGAGGCGTTGAATGGTACTACAGCTTTAAATACTATTGCATTGACGAAAGGCACCAATATTTTGAGGGTACATGATGTGAAAGAGGCCGTGGAGGCGGTGAAGATTTGGGAGGCTTGCCAGATTTGAGCTACGGCGGCCGGGAGGCCGCTTGATAGTTTGGCACTCGGCTGGAGCCGAGCGCCGGCGCCTTTTGTTTATTCCCCAACATACACCACGCTGACGCTCGGCTCCAACCGAGTGTCGACTATTTCGCGGCCTCCCGGCCGCAGTAACCAAAACAAAAGGTCACTCATCAACCTTAAACACAGAATCAGGATTAGCGCTACTATACACATAAGCTACAGGATCGTTCACAATCATAGCTTCAACAGGATTATTGTGAATATAATCTACCTTCTGATCAAACACTTTTGCTGTTATCAGCTCGGTAGGATGCGTTGTCTTTTGCCAAAATTGATATTCGCTGTTTTGTTGAGTGCTGTTCGCGAAGTACCTGAACATGTAAAGCAGCCATTCTTTTCTGCTTTCCGTATAGCTATTAATTATCAATGCTATAATACACTTAGCTGTATAACTTTTGAGGTCCCGGATAATTTGCGGCAGCTTTGCTTCTTCAGATTCAACAATCAAATGAATATGACTGCTCATTATACAATAAGCATATACTTTTAAGCCCTTGTTTTTTCTGCAAAATTCCAGATTATTTAAAAACTCTTCGCAATATTCAGATCTGATAAAAACGTCTATCCAGCCAACTACTGTAAGGGTTATGAAAAACGGGCGGTCTGTATTGGCTTTTCTGAATTCAGACATGATTTAGGTTGGGCTACGGCGGCCAGAGGCCGCTTAATAGGCGACACTCGGCTGGAGCCGAGCGTCAGCTTGTTTGTTTATTTATTTTATTTCTATTTTCCCGCCACCACCCGGTTCCAGCCGAGTAGTAACTATCCCCAGGCCTCCGGCCTGTGTTAACCTTTTTTTTCTTGCTTCCTAATTCTTAAAGTCCTGATTCTGAAAATGCGGCTCCATCATCTTCAAAATAGCATCAACATATTCCCTGTCGTTAGCCAAACGCGGCACTTTATGCTGCCCACCTAACTTACCCTTTTCCCGCATCCAGTTAAAAAAAGTGCCATCCGGTGCGCGACGTACTATTGGCCTACGCAGTGCAAGGTCTTTAAAACGCTTGGCATCATAGTCGGAGTTGATGCGGCGCAGGGTTTCATCAAGCAGGTCAACAAAACGTTCAAATTCTGCAGGTTTCTGCTCAAACTCAATGATCCACTCATGGGCGCCGCATTCATCGCCGTTAAAATATACGGGAGCTGCCGTGTATTCCCTGATAATGGCGCCGGTTTGTGAACAGGCCTCGTCCAGTGCACGTTCGGCATTGTCAATGATCACCTCCTCGCCAAAGGCATTGATAAAATGTTTGGTACGACCTGTGATCTGGATCCTGAACGGCGAAAGCGACGAAAACTTAATGGTATCCCCTATCATGTAGCGCCACAGGCCGGCATTGGTTGATATAATGAGCGCGTAGTTTTTGTTCAGTTCCACCTCATCAAGGGTAAGCGTTTCAGGGTTTTCATCGTGCAGGTTTTCGATCGGTAAAAACTCGTAAAAAACACCGTAATCAAGCATCAGCAGCATATCGCCGGGCTCTTTGGTATCCTGTATGCCGAAAAAGCCTTCGGAAGCGTTATAATTTTCGAGGTAATACATATCCTCATGAGGGATCAGCTTTTTAAACTGCTCGCGGTAAGGTGTAAAATTCACCGCGCCATGGAAATACATTTCCAGGTTGGGCCAAATTTCAAGCAGGTTATTTTTGCCGGTGATCTCCAGGATGCGTTTAAACAACACCAGGTTCCAGGTGGGTACGCCGCTGATACTGGTAACGTTCACATCCTTGGTAGCATGGGCTATCTTCTCAATTTTTTCCTCAAAGTTTTCGAGCAGGGCAATATCTAAATGCGGTGTACGGTGAAATTCGGCCCACATGGGCAGGTTTTTCATGATCACCGCCGAAAGGTCCCCAAACGAAGTATCCGGACTTAACTGACTGATCTGGTGACTGCCCCCAAGCGTCAGGATCTTCCCCGTAAACATGCGTGGGTTAGGCTGGTTATTGAAATAAATGGTAAGCAGGTCCTTACCGCCTTTAAAGTGGCATTCTTCCAGTGCTTCCTCACTTACCGGGATAAATTTACTCCTGTCGCTCGTAGTGCCCGATGATTTGGCAAACCAGCGGATCTCTGAAGGCCACAGCACATTTTTTTCGCCTTTGAGCATCCGCTCAATGTAAGGCTTTAACGTATCATAATTTTGTATAGGTACCCGTTCCTTAAACTGGTTCAGGTTTTCGATACTTTTGTACTGGTATTTTTTACCCCACTCCGTGTTTTCGGCAACCGATACCAGTTGCTCAAACCATTCTTCCTGCACTTCATTAGGGTACTTCATAAAAAGCTCTATCTGGTGGATACGCTTTTTCATGAACCAGGTAAATACGGAGTTAAAGAGGGTCATAGGGTTATTATTGAGGAAAAACCTTTCTTTTAAGCACAAAGTTTGCCCCAAGATACACTTTCCTCACCATTTCATTCTCAGCCAATACCTCGGGCACGCCTGATTTTAATATTTTACCTTCAAAAAGCAGGTATGCGCGGTCGGTGATCGACAGCGTTTCCTGCACGTTGTGGTCGGTTATTAATATACCGATGTTGCGGGTACGCAGTTTGGCCACCATCGCCTGGATCTCCTCTACCGCAATCGGGTCAACCCCTGCAAAAGGCTCATCCAACAGGATAAAGTTTGGCTCGGCAGCAAGCGCGCGGGCAATTTCCGTACGGCGGCGCTCTCCGCCCGATAGCAGGTCGCCCCGGTTTTTACGCACTTTGTGCAAGCTAAACTCATCGATCAGCTCTTCCAGCTTATCTTTTTGCTTTTCTTTAGACATATCGCCCATTTCAAGCACCGCCTTAATATTATCCTCAACCGAAAGCTTCCTGAATACCGAAGCTTCCTGCGCCAGGTAGCCGATCCCTTTTTGGGCACGGCGGTACATGGGATCCTGGGTTATGTTTTCGTCATCCAGGTGAATAGTACCTTCATTAGGTTTAATCAAACCTACTATCATATAAAATGATGTGGTTTTACCCGCACCATTAGGCCCAAGTAAACCAACAATTTCACCCTGTGCCACATCAAACGACACGTCGTTAACAACGGTACGCTGCTTGTATTTCTTAACTAAATTATCTGCTCTTAGTATCATTTTTTGTCTGAACCATGATTTCCGGGATTCATGGATTACCCTGATATTTAACCGTTGATGATTTTGATTTCGCTGATTTCGTTGATTAAAATTTCAGGCTATGAACCATGATCTATCAACCATGAACAAAGCCAACTAATCTCCAATCACCAACCTCTAATCTCTAAATCTTATCCCCTTCACATTCAACTGTATTGTTCTTCTTTCGCGCCAAACATTTTCTTCTATCGAATAGCACATTTCAAACGGGACACCCGGCCGTAATTGTTCCAAATACTGACCGTGGTTAAAGGCTATGCAATCAAATGCTGCCGATCCTTCCTGCATTACGCTCATTTTAATGTGCGAGCCGCCAACCAAACCGGCGTTACCACTAACATACACATTTTTACTTATGAAAACCGGCGCCATATTTTCGGGCCCGAAAGGAGCAAATTGGCTCAGGATCCTGAAAAATTTTGGTTCTATCTGGCTTAAACGTAATTCGGCGTCAATTTGTATTTGCTGTATCAATTGTTCGGGTTTTATGGTAGAGCTTACCACCTCTTCAAACCTTTCAATAAAAGCTTCAAGGTTTTCGGGGGCCATGGTAAGGCCGGCCGCATACTTATGCCCTCCAAACTGGATCAGCAAGTCTTTACAACCGCAAAGCGCCTCGTACAAGTCGTAGCCCAAAACAGAACGTGCCGACCCGGCAACATGCCCGTTTGAGCGGGTAAGCACAATAGTCGGGCGGTAATATTTTTCGGTTAGTCGCGAAGCCACAATACCGATAACACCTTTGTGCCAGTCTTCATTAAACACCACGGTTGATTTACGGGCTATAAGCACCTCATCACTTTCTATCATGCCAAGCGCTTCGTCGGTAATGTTAAGATCGTGCCCTTTTCGCTCGGTATTGCGCACGTTGATCATGGCGCTTTTTTCTTTGGCAACGTCTTTATCGGTAGCTATCAGTAATTCAACCGCATGTTTGGCGTCGTCTATCCTGCCGGCTGCATTAATGCGCGGACCAAGCAAAAATACAACATCCGATATGGTGTACGTTCCTGTACGACCGGCTATCTCCATTAAAGCTTTAACTCCGGTACACGGATCGGTATTTATTTTTTGCAGGCCGAAGTATGCCAGCACCCGGTTTTCGCCGGTGATGTGAACAATATCGCATGAAATGCTGATCACCACCAGATCGAGATAGCAGTTTACTTCTTCGATTGGGATATTATTTTTTTCGGCATAGGCCTGGATCAGCTTGAAGCCAATGCCGCAGCCGGATAATTCTTTATATGGATATTCGCAATCTTCGCGTTTGGGGTCAAGCACCGCTACCGCGTTCGGGATGGATGCTCCGGGTAAATGGTGATCACAGATGATAAAATCAATGCCTTTTTCATTGGCATAGTCAATTTTATCAACTGATTTAATACCGCAGTCCAGCGCTATGATCAGGGTAATACCGTGCTCAGCAGCATAGTCAATTCCCTGGGTAGAGATCCCATAACCTTCTTTATAACGGTCGGGGATATAATATTCAATATTGGTATACAGCTTTCTGAAAAAACTGTAGGTTAGCGCCACCGCTGTGGTGCCATCCACATCGTAATCACCGTAGATCATGATCTTTTCACCTGCTGCCATAGCCTGCTCAATACGAACAATGGCCTTTTCCATGTCCTTCATCAGGAATGGATCGTGCAGGTGCCGGTGATCGGGCCTGAAAAAATAGCGGGCATCTTCAAAGGTGGTAATACCACGCTGCACAAGCATAGCGCTTAATACGGTATCAATGTTGAGTTGGGCGGCTAATTTTATTACATCATCATGGTTTGTATTATCCTTTAGCGCCCAACGTTTATTCATATCTTTGCAGCTTGAAACAGTAAATATACTTATGCTCTGTTAAAGAGCCAAAGGTACATTCAAAATCTGATACTACGTTTACTATGGAATTTTTTGCTTTAGGTGAGGGCTCATATTCGGTTGATGCAACCAAGAAATTTATCCCGTTCAACCCCGAAACCGATAACCCCAAAGATCGCCCGGCTTCGTTGTTCATTCACGTTAACCCTTTCCTCATCAAAACAAAAACCGATCTGATTGTATTGGATACCGGCCTTGGCTTTAAAGATACCCGCGATGAACTGATGCTGCACCAGAATATCCGCAATGCCGGCTTCGATCCGGATGATGTAACCCTGGTAATGATGTCGCACCTGCATTATGACCACTCTGGCGGTTTGGTAGTTGAACGGAACGGTAAATTAGTACCCAGCTTTCCGCAGGCCGAGCATGTGATCAATAAACAGGAATGGGAGTTTGGGATCAGCGGCAAAGGCTCATCATACCATGTTGAAATATTTGAAGCGTTACAGGCTGGAGCTAAGATAACTTTCGTTGAAGGCAGCGGTGAGTTTAAACCGGGCATCAGGTATGAGCATTCGGGCGGTCATTGTCCTGCACACCAGGTGTTTTGGTTTGACCTTGAAGGTGAAAAAGTATTTTTTGGCGGAGACGAACTTCCTGAGCCTGAGCAGTTATTAAGAAAGTTTATAGCCAAATATGATATGGATGGCCGCAAGGCTATGATGCTGCGCGAAGAATATGGTAAAAAGGCTGCCGCCGAAGGATGGAAATGCCTGTTTTACCATGCTAAGTCATTTACTATCGGAACCGTTGAAACAGAGGGCGACCATTTTAAGGTTAAACCGGTTTAGTTTTCGGCAGCTACCTCAAAAAGCTCTTTTATTTTTTCAACATTGAGCGGCTTGGAAATAAAATCTTTCACCAACGGATATGAACGCGCTTTATTAATATCGTTGCTAAAAACGGATGATGAAATAATATAGATCTTGCTTTTGCCCAGGGGATCAAGGTTGAGGCGCTTATATTCATCCAAAAATTCCCAGCCATTCATAATGGGCATATTAATATCAAGCAAAATATAATCGGGTAGTTTATTAGGGTCTTTTCTCTGGATATCAGAAAGTTGCTCAATCGCATATTTTCCGTTCAGGCAGGCCATAATTTCTGTATTAAGTAAAGCTTTCTTTATCAGTTTTATGGAGATAAAGTTATTTATCTCATCATCATCAACCAGCAATACACTTATGGCTTTATTGTTAACATTCATATCTAAAATTTAAGCGCGTTGTTTTATACGAGACCGCGATTCAAAAAGTTATATTCCTTATAGTTGTAAATTATAAAAAACAATACATTAAAACGGCTCCACAACGTGAATATTTTATTTGATCTGGCCAATTAAATAAAGTTCAAAAAAATACGGGACAGAAATTAGCCATTGAATTTAAAAGGCGTAATCATGCTCCACCCGGCAAATGCGTACTTTATAATTCAGGTACCATTTATCGCGCCCCTGCTGCTGGGCAAACAGGTGCCGGGCATTAGCTTTCCAATTCTTAATAGCTTCTGCCGACTGCCAATAAGACACCGTTATTCCAACATTGTTACGCGCCGATTCAACGCCCAGAAAACCTTCCTGCTGCCGGGCCAGTTCAACCATTTCAACAGCCATATCGCCATAGCCTTCCTCTACACCGGTACGTACCGATGTAAATATTACCGCATAATAAGGGGGCTGTGGTGTTTGGGCAATAAGCCCCTCTAAATCTCCCCTAAAGGGAGAGACTTTTGTATTGCCTTCGGGATTGGATGAACTCATGATATATAATTGATGTGAAAAATAAAAACCCTCCTTGTTTAGGGGAGGGTTGATTTAAAAGCTATTCAATCACGCTTTCTTCAAACTCATACTCTTCCAGCGGAGGGCACGAGCAGATCAGCGTTCTGTCGCCATAAGTGTCATTAACCCTGCCTACCGAAGGCCAGAATTTGTTGGCAGCAACGTAAGGCAGCGGGAATGCCGCTTTTTGACGGGTATAAGGATGCTCCCACTCGTTGCCGGTAATTACAGCTACGGTATGAGGCGCATTTTTTAAAGGATTATTTATTTTGTCGGCCAGGCCGTCAACCACATCGGCAATTTCATGACGGATAGAGATCATGGCATCGCAAAAACGGTCGAGCTCATGCTTAGGCTCTGATTCAGTCGGCTCAACCATTACCGTACCCGCAACCGGGAATGATACGGTTGGTGCATGGAAGCCATAATCCATTAAACGTTTAGCAATATCCGTAACCTCGATACCTGCCGATTTAAATGAGCGGCAATCCAATATCATTTCATGCGCGCAACGGCCATTAGCACCAGCATATAGTACAGGGTAATATTCCTGTAACCTGGCTTTAATGTAGTTGGCATTCAGGATAGCATAACGGGTAGCGTTAGTCAGGCCTTCGGCACCCATCATGGCAATGTAAGCATGTGATATGATGAGGATAGAAGCCGAACCCCATGGCGCTGCAGATACAGCATGGATTGATTTACCCCTGTCGATATCAACCACGGCATGGCCTGGCAGATAAGGCACCAGGTGTTTTGCAACACCGATCGGGCCCATGCCAGGGCCACCGCCACCGTGAGGGATACAGAATGTTTTATGCAGGTTTAGGTGACAAACGTCGGCACCAATGTTAGCCGGACTGGTTAAACCTACCTGCGCGTTCATGTTAGCGCCGTCCATATAAACCTGGCCGCCGTTTTCATGAATGATCTCACAAATTTCGATAATGCTTTCTTCAAACACACCATGCGTTGATGGGTAAGTAACCATCAGGCATGAAAGCTCATTTTTATATTGCTCAGCTTTGGCGCGCATGTCGGCAACGTCAATGTTTCCGTTATCATCGCATTTAACCACCACTATCTTCATGCCGGCCATAGCTGCCGATGCAGGGTTGGTACCGTGTGCCGATGAAGGGATCAGAGCAATATTACGGTGGCTATCGCCCCTGTCATTGTGATAAGCGCGGATTACCATTAAACCGGCATATTCGCCTTGCGCACCGGCGTTTGGCTGCAAGCTCATGGCCGCGAAACCGGTGATTTCGCTTAGCCAATTGTTGATCTCATCAAACAACTGCATGTAACCGCCAACCTGGTCGGTTGGGGCAAATGGATGGATTTTACTAAACTCGGCCCAGGTAACAGGTACCATTTCGGTAGTAGCGTTCAGTTTCATGGTACACGAGCCTAAAGCTATCATAGAGTGGCAAAGTGAAAGATCTTTCGCCTCCAATGATTTGATATAACGCAGCATTTCATGCTCAGACCTGTGGGTATTGAACAAGCTGTGCGTTAAATATGCAGAGGTACGCTGAAGTTCTGTCGGAATAACCGTTTCAAGGCTTGCATTAACGCCATCGAAATCAACATCGTTAAGCGTTTTACCCTTAACCTTGGCAAAGAACCTTACTATGGTTTTGATATCCTCAACCGAAGTGGTTTCGTCGATAGAGATAGTAACTACCGAACCTTCGTAGTTCAGGTTCATTTCGTTATTTAATGCTTCAGAATGGATAGGGCCAACAAGGTTACCCACATCAAACTTAACGGTATCAAAATAAGCTTCGTTCAATTGCTCATAGCCAAGCTGTCCTAAAGTTTTGGCTAATAATACTGCTAAGCCGTGAATGCGTTCTGCTATAAGCTTAATACCATCCGGGCCATGATATACGGCGTACATACCAGCCATAATAGCTAACAGTGCCTGTGCGGTACAGATGTTTGATGTAGCTTTATCACGACGAATGTGCTGTTCACGGGTTTGCAGTGCCATACGCAGGGCGTAATTACCTGCGCTATCGATAGTAACACCGATGATACGGCCCGGAATAGAGCGTTTGTATTCATCTTTAGTTGCAAAGAAAGCAGCATGCGGGCCGCCAAAGCCCATCGGTACGCCAAAACGTTGCGATGAACCAACTACGATGTCAGCGCCCCATTCGCCCGGAGGGGTTAATAGTGCAAGGCTCATGATATCGGCAACAACGGTAAGTTTAATACCTTTTTCATGACCTTTTGCAGCGAAGTCGGCGTAGTTATAAACCGCGCCATTGCCGGCAGGATATTGTACAATGGCGCCAAACATCTCGTCGGTTAATTCAACGGTGCGGTGGTCGCCTATTTTTAGCTCAATGCCATAAGGCTCTGAGCGGGTTTTTAAGATATCAATAGTTTGCGGGAACACTTCTTCGGAAACGAAGAAAACATTGGCGCTGTTGTTTTTACGCAGGCTGTATTGCATAAACATAGCCTCGGCAGCGGCAGTACCTTCATCAAGCAATGAAGCATTGGCAATTTCCATACCGGTAAGGTCGATAACCATGGTTTGGAAGTTTAACAAAGCCTGCAGGCGGCCTTGTGCAATTTCGGCCTGGTATGGGGTGTACTGCGTGTACCATCCGGGGTTTTCAAGAATATTGCGCTGAATAACGCCCGGTACAATTACATCATAGTAACCTTTGCCGATAAATGACTTGAAAACTTTGTTTTTTGAAGCCGTTTGTTTTAAGGTGTTCAGGTAATCGAACTCGCTTTTTGCCGCGGGCAGGTTAAGCGGTTTGGTAAGCCTGATCTTTTGCGGTATGGTTTGCCCTATTAATTCATCAAGCGTACTTACACCGATGGTTTTTAACATTTTGGCCGTGTCGGCCGCGTTTGGAGCAATGTGCCTCGACTGAAACTGCTCCTGATAGGTTGTATTCAACTTCATGAATTAATCGTCCCTCTTAAATTTACCGCAAAGGTACGATTTTGCAACATGAGTAACAATTAGCTAATATGATATTGACAATGCATTTACAGGAAAAAAATGTATTTTGGCTCTTGAATACCTAAACATGACGGGCAGGCGAGTTTTACTTTTTATCACTATTTTTCTTTTTATCAGCTTTAGAAGCTTTTCGGCTGTTTTCACGGTAACCAGCAATGCAGATTCGGGGCCGGGTACTTTGCGCGAAGCATTAACGCTTGCCGCAGCCAATGGCAGTGCTACCAAAGATTATATTTATTTTAATTTACCGGATTTAAGCGAGGTTGGGAGAACGATATCGGTGTTGACACAATTGCCTGATGTTTCATCAAATTTGGCAATTGATGGAACAACCCAACTGGGAAGCAGCTTTGGAGTTACTCATACTAAAGTTAAAGTAAGAAGCTTCTATATACCTGGTAGTAACCAATATACTTTTGGTGGCAAGAATATCGATGAACTTGAAATATATGGTATATGGTTAAACGGCGACGCCGACGCCTTTTCCTTTAATGATTACGGTAATATTACGATAGGCGCAGCATCAAAAGGAAACTATGTAGAAACCGCATATATCGGTTTCAATAAAGGGAAAACACTAACGTTTCAAGATAATATTTGCTGGAGCAGCCTCGATGGTCAGCAAGTGTATAATGGAGGCATGGATATTAATAGCTGCGATAAAATTACTATTGGAGGTAGTGCCAGCACTGGAAATATGATAGGTGGTTTTATGCAAATCGTTATAGACAATCCGGTTAATAACGATTTCAATATTAGTTATAACAAAATGGGGACTAACATTGAAGGCACGACTGCACCGGCGGGTGTATTGCAAAATCCAAGAATCAATATATACCCCAGCTCACTCTCAACCGGAACAGCAAAAAACACACCTGTAAATGGCATCATCAGCAATAATTTATTGGCCAATATTTATCAAACAGCTGTTTTACTTGTAAATGCACCAAGCGGCAATCTTACTATTCAGGGTAATGGTATCAACACCAACCAGGCTGGGACAATCAACTTAAATACAAATAACCAGGGTACTGCAACAAGTGGCATTGCTTTTTCTGGTGGTGCAAAGGTATTGATAGGCGGCACTAACACCGCACAAAGAAACGCTATCGCTTATTGCTCCGATGCCATTGTAAGTACCCCAACTAACGGTTTTATTGTTTCAAGGAACAGCATATTTTGCTATAATGATCATGCATTGTTTTACAGCAACAGATCCGGCAATCCTTTTATTAAAATACAAACCGTAAGTAAAACAAACGTTAGTGGCATTGCCACGCCGGGGGCAATTATCGAACTCTTTATAGCCGACTGCGATTGCGGCCCTCCTGCTCCTAAAACTTATTTTGGTACCACCACTGCCGACAATGCCGGTAACTGGGTTTACAATGGTCCGGTTAACGGTAGCGTAATAGCTTCAGCAACGGCAAATACCTATACTTCAACCTTTTCAGCCCCGTATGGCTTTTTAAATCTTGATGATTCCAATCCCGTTAAAATGTTGCCCGGCTGTAATATGAGCAATGGCTCTATTAAAAATATAAAAATCACAAACCTTAGTGGAACTAACGATACTTATTCCTACACGTGGACAAATGAAAACAGTATTGAGGTAGGACACGACCTTGATTTAACCGGTGTACCAAGCGGCACCTATACGCTTGAGGTTAAGGGAAGTGGATGCGGCTCAGCATTTTCAAAACCAATTCGGCTTCAATCACTTACTATCAACCTTGACCTTTCTAATTTAAAAACAACCAATGCGGGCTGTAATGGATCTACTGGTTCAATTACCGGCATAACCGCATCAAACGCAACACATTATCAGTGGATAAATAAAATCAACAACCAAATTGCAAGTAATTCAAGCGATCTAAGGGATGTTGGACCAGGTACTTATCAGTTGACTGCAAGCAATGATTTTGGATGTAGCGAAAAAAGCATAGAGTATACCATAAACACCACCCGACCCACCACCTACCCTGTTTATCCCTTTTCCATTACTAACAGTTGTTCCGGTCAAAACAGTGGCTCCATCACCCTTACAACTGATCCCCTGGTTAAAACCATGCGCTGGCTTGATGCTAACGGCCAGCCCGCGGGCACAGATGCAAATCCGCACGGCCTTAAACCCGGCACTTATAAAGTTTACTTTACCGATGCCAGCGGCTGCGAAACACTTTATCCGCATGATTTTACCGTTAACGAAATTGATCCCCTGCAAATAGTGGCAAACTCAGAAACCCGTACCGACGATCAATGCGGATTAAATACGGGTAGTATAAAAAACATTCAGGTTAAAGGCGGTACACAGCCCTACACCTATTTATGGCTTAATGTAGCCGGTGAACATTTGGTTACATCGCAAGATCTTACAGGCGTCGGTGCCGGGGATTACACGCTGCAGGTTCAGGATGCCGGTGGTTGCGGCGTTATGGCAAGTCGCATTTATACTGTTTTAAATGAAAACAGCAGCATTGATGCGCCGGTAATTGCCCCCTTGCAATTATGCGCCCCGGGCGAAGCTTTGCTATCCGTCAGTTCCCCATCTGCCGGGAATACCTATCGTCTTTATGATTCGCAAACAAGCACTCAATACCAGGATGAACAAACCAATGGCATCTTCAAAATCAAAGCAAACCCCAATAGCACTTATTATATAAGCAAGGTTAGCGGCCAGTGCGAAAGTGAACGAACCCAGGCGCAAATAACCATCAGCTTATCTGCTATTGATATCCCAAATGCGTTCACACCTAATGGCGACGGTAAAAATGACTACTGGAAAATAAACAATGCTCAAAATTATCCGCAGGCAATAGTCCAGATATTTACCAGGTACGGGCAAAAAGTATTTGAATCAAAAGGGTATAGCGTACCGTTTGACGGGACTTATAATGGCACCATACTTCCTTCGGGAGTGTATTATTATATCTTAAATCTCGGTAAAAGCTGCAATTTGCTCTCAGGCAGTTTGTCGATCATCAGGTAACTATAATTTTGATGTTATTTATTGTTTAATTACCATCTTATCAATATAATATTCCACAGTGTACTTACAGCAAAAAAGTGTATTTTGCGGCTGATTACCTAAATCAATGTTTATTAATAAATTATCACTTTTAGTATTACTAATATCGATCTTGTTTTGCAATGTAGCCTCAGGCGCTACATTTATAGTAACCAGCAATGCCGATACCGGTCCCGGAACCCTGCGCGAGGCTTTAACCAACGCCGCGGCTAATGGCACTGCAACGCCTGATATCATCCAGTTTAAATTACCGGGAACGCTTGTATCTGACCGTACCATCAGGTTAAAAAGCCAACTGCCCGCGGTAACTTCAAATTTAGTAATTGACGGTACAAGTCAGCCTGGTATAGCCTTCGGCGTGTCTGATGCAAGGGTTATCATCGAACCTGAAGCTTCACCAGCCTACTTTAACTGCCTTTTCATTAACGGCGATATTAACAGCGGCGGGGCAACTGCAAAAAGCATTGGGATTTATGGGTTATATATCCGCAATTTTGCCCGCATTACCAGCTTTGCCAATCCTGACCCTGGACAGGGTTCGGGCATTGTGATCCAGGGCGATGCTTCGGCCATTATAATAGGCGCGCCGGGTAAAGGCAACGTAATATGCGGCAACATCAACGGCATTGTTAACAACTCTTATTACTATAACAACGGGCTTGCAGATATTCTTATTCAAAGCAATATCATAGGTTTATTGGATGATGGTTATACCGCGGCAAGCAACATCAACGGTGTTAGCCTGGTACTGAGCAAAACAGCCACCATAGGTGGTATAGACGCTAACATGGGCAATGTTATATCGGCCAATGTTACTAATATTAATGTCGTACGCGGTTATAATTTCAATGTTACCCCAAGCGTTGTTGACATTCAAAACAATAAAATAGGTACGGATTATACCGGGAAAAAAGATTTCAAAAACATCCTGCTGTTTCAGCAAAGCGCCTTTATTAAAGCATACGGCATTAACGTAACCACCGATTATACCACTGTGAACATCAATGCCAATATCATATCGGGCCAGCGTTATTGCGGCATTTATATTGAACGGGCCACATTCAATATCACCGGCAACAAAATTGGTACTGATATCACCGGTACCGCCAACCTCGGGAATGGCGAAGGCATAAGGGCCGGCGAAAGCTCATCGGGTAGCATTGGCGGCCCACTTGCTACCGATAAAAATTTTATAAGTTATAATCAGTACGGCATCGAAGCCCTTAACAGCGCTCATACATTAATAACCCGAAACAGCATTTTCTGCAACAGTGACTATGGCATAAGTGCCATTAGTAATTATTATACAGTCCCCTATGTGCAGGTGCTTAATTTCGGCAGCACAGCAGTATCTGGGACAGCTACACCAAACTCGGCTATCGAGCTTTTCTTTTCGGACGATTGCGGAACGATATGCCAGGGTAAAACCTATATTACTACTGTACAGTCTGACGGAAGCGGTAAATGGTCTTACTCAGGAGCCATCAGTAAAGCTGTGATAGCCACGGCAACTGATGCTAATAAAAACACCTCTCCTTTTTCATCATTGGTGATCAGGGAAAGCGACATTGTAATAAAAAATTACACTTGTGCATACCAGGGTAGTATTACTATACAGCAAAACCGGAGCGGCCTGTTATATCATTGGGATAAAAAAGAGCAAAATGGCAGCCTTACATCCGTTGGTGATGGCCAGAGTATAAAAAACCTTTTACCAGGCACTTACCAGTTAACAGCGCAATACCCCGGTGGCTGCCAGAAAGTTACGCAGCTTTTTGAGGTAAAAGATTCGCGGATCAAAATACAGAATGTAATTGTACCGGTACCTGAATGCCGCCAGAAACAATTTCCGTTTGATGTGAACTTTACAGGAGGTACGGGTAATATCACTTTTGCGTGGAAAGATAAGAATGGCAATATCGCGGCAGCAACTAAGTCGGCCTCTTTACCTCAAGGCACTTATACGGTAACCATTTATGACGAGGCCGGCTGTGCTGTAACCTCAAGCCCGGCTGTAACCATTAAAGCCAAGCCAGGTCCTGATTATGACCTTTCAACCATGGCTGTAAAGCCTGCCCGATGCGGTGTGGCCGACGGCAGCATAAAAAACATTACAACCATACCATCAGGCATAGGTACACTTACCTACAAATGGCTGGATGCCACGGGCAAAACCGTTAGTACATCAAAAGATCTGGTAGGAGTTAAAGGAGGTAGCTATACCCTCGTACTGATGGATCAAAGTGAGTGCAGCCCGTATTCCACTCCACCGATATATATCTCGGAAACAAATTCGGTGATAATTTATGACGGATTTATTACACCCGCTAAATGTGGTGAAAATAATGGCTCGATAACTGGTGTTGGATATCAAAATGCCAATCAATTGCAATGGTACGATCCGCAAGGTAACCCAATACCAACCAACCCGGCAAACCTGGATATTTTTAACCTCGCCGATGGCACATACCGTTTAAATGCATTAAATACGATTACGCAATGCAGTAATGATAAATATTTTACGGTTGGCCGTTTAACTCCCGAGGTATTTACCATTAAAAGCCTTATTAACACGCCTACTACCTGCGGGCTCAACAATGGCAGTCTGCATATTGATTTTGAGGGGACTATAAAACCAAGCTCTTATCAATGGCTTGATGCAGCCGGTACAACAGTAAGTTACGGTACCGATGTTCCAAACGCAGCCCCAGGTTCATATACGCTTCATGTAACCGATAAAAACGGATGTGCTTCTGTGCTTGGCACCTGGGTAATACAGGCAACCCCTTTGCTACAATTTTCGGCAAATAATGCCCCGGTAGCCAAAACAGATGAGTGCGACCAACTATTGGGCAGCATTACGGGCATCGATGTTTCCGGCGGTGTGCCTCCATATAAATTTATCTGGACCGACGCCACCGGCAATACCGTGGGGAACGATAAAGATTTAATAAATGTTGGCAAAGGCACCTATTCATTGACAGTTACCGATAACACTACCTGTGCAATTCCGTTACCATTCAGCAAGGAGGTTGGCAACCAAAAATTTATTCCAGACGCACCGGTATTAAACGACCAAAGGATCTGCCTGCCCGGAAAAGTGGGCCTGTCTGTTTTAAACAAAACTACAGGCATGTATAATTTATATGCCGATGCTACGTCAACAACACCACTTCAAACCAGTAATACCGGCAATTTTGAAGTATTAACAACCGAAACCAGTGATTATTATATCTCATACAGCATAGGATCATGCGAAAGCCCGCGCACCAAAACACATATTGAAGTTGTATTGGTCGACGTAAAATTCTCCAATACCATAACCCCCAACGGCGATGGTATAAATGATTACTGGAAGATAGAAGGCCTTGAAAAATTCCCCGGCACCTTAGTTCAGATCTTTAACCGATACGGAAAAAGGGTATTTGAGTCAAAAGAGTACGCCACACCATTTTCCGGGCAGTTTAATGGTTGGCTGCTGCCTTCGGGGGTGTATTATTATATCATTAACCTCAATACCCCTTGTAAGCTGCTGTCGGGCAACCTTACATTGATCAGGTAAATTCAATAGCCTGCTGCTTCTGATTGTGGCAGGCTATTAAATTATTAGCAAAAATCGTAACTTACTGGCAGGCAATATCAACCAATACCAACAAACCAGTTTATTGCCCAAATCAATTTATATACTAACATTCAGATTAGGTTGCCGCCATGAAACACAAGTTGTTTCTGTTTACGTTATTTTTATTGCTGACCTGTTTAAATGCAGAGGCCACGGTATTTACCGTTACAAGTAATGCCGATGCAGGAACAGGCACATTGCGCGAAGCTCTTACTAAAGCTGCAGCCAACGGAACAGTTCAACAGGACATTATTAATTTTAATCTGCCGGGCAACCTGATCATAACGCTGTATACGCAGCTCCCCGAGGTTACCTCTAATTTAATTATCGACGGCAGCACACAACCAACACCCAAGCTCGGTAGAAGTGACGCCAGGGTTTATATCATACCAGATGTTAGCTATACTTTTCCGGGTACTAAAGCCGCTGCCCTGATCATGACCGAAGTTACCAATGTGGAAATATATGGCTTATGCATCAAAGGGTACAGCAGTAAACTAATAAATTTCGACGGAAACCTGCTTTTCACTGCTATATCAGCTTACGATTGTACCAATATTACCATAGGCGCACCGGGCAAAGGAAATGTTTTTTGCGATAACATCTACGGTGTGTATTGCGGCACCAACTCACTAACGGACTCAAAGAATAATGATAATATCAATATCCAATCAAATTTTATTGGTTATGATGAATCGGGAACAAATGTTGTTGAATTAGGGTATGCACTTGATATAACCGCCGATAACTCGTTAGTGGGTGGCCCTACCTCCAAAGAAAGAAACTATTTTGCTACTGCGATAGCACTGAACGGAATTGATAATAAGTTTATCAACAACTCGCTTTCACTTGATGTGAACGGGCAGGACAACCGCGTAAACGGGGCATCCATACTTGTACGGTTTCAGGGAAGCAATACGCAGGTAGCCGACAATGATTTTTGTTCTACACAATTTCAGTTTATATCTGTAAACAGCTTCACTTTTATACGTAATAAGCAAAGCAGTATACCGGGTAATTCGGGTATGTACTTATTTAAATGCAATAATGCTTTTATTGGCGATGATAATGATAACGATATCAATATCTTTAGTAATGACGGCGGCGCTTTCTATGCGGTCGAATCAACCAATATTACTATAGCCAAAAACAGTATCTCATGTAATACAACACCATACCTGATATCAAGTGGCACAGCCATTCCCAACATTAATATAGTTGTAAACAGTGCCGCCGAATTTTCAGGAACGGCATCGCCGGGAGCTGCTATTTACATTTATAATGACAATACAGATTGTTCTGTTTGCAACCCGGTACAATACCTGGTTACGGTTGTTGCAGATGCGGCGGGAAATTGGAAGTATACCGGCGATTTTCACAATAAAAAACTGGTGGCAAATGCTACACTTAACAATAGCTCATCCGAATATACCCAACCGGTGATTTCGACATCTGCGGCCGATTATGTGAAGGTTAATCCAACTTGTTTTAAAAACAACGGATCAATCACCTTGCAAAATTTAAAGAATGTTATTGGCATCGACTGGTATAATGATCAAAACCAGTTAGTGCAATCCGGCGGCGCTAAACTTGAAAATGCCGGCGTTGGTACCTACTATGCCAAATGTTACAACGGCAATTGTTTTGCCCAATCTATTCCCATAACCTTAACCAGCTCAAACCCCGGCATTGATGACTCCGGGCTTCACAAAGTGGATGCATCCTGCGATGCTGCCAATGGCAGCATCAGTAATTTAAAGCTCACAAATACCAATGGCCTTGCACCATCGCTGCAATGGACAAATGAAGCCGGGGAAGTAATGAGAAACACCCTGGATGTAGATCAGCTTCCTGGCGGAACATATACACTAACCATAGATCCGGACGGCTGCGCTGTGCCCTATCACATTACCCTGCTTAACCAGGAGCTTGTTATCGATCCACCCGTAATAAGTAGCTTTCAATTATGCGGCCCGGGGGAAACAATAATATCTGTAAATAACCCGGTGGCAACGTCAACCTACAGGCTTTATGATAGTGAAACCAGTACTACTCCGCTTGATGATGAACCCAATGGCAAATTTAAAGTGAACGTTACCGCCAACCGGAGTTACTATATCAGCAGGCTTAGTAATGCCTGTGAAAGTACCCGCACAAAGGTTGATGTAAGCGTGGGCCTTTCAAACCTTAATATTGCCAATGTAATTACCCCCAATAACGATGGTATCAATGATTACTGGCAGATAGCAGGAATGGAAAACTATCCATCGGCCACCGTAAAAATATTTAACCGCTATGGAAAAAACATTTTTAGCTCGATAGGATACAGCCACCCGTTTAACGGCACCTATAATGGCAAAACATTACCTACAGGCAGTTATTATTATATCATTAACCTAAGCTCCGGTTGTGGCTTATTATCAGGCAGTTTAAGCATTATCCGTTAGCGATAATTGCCTCAGGTACATCTGTATTGTGTTTTCCAGACCATAGTACAAAGCATCGCTTACCAGGGCATGGCCAATGCTTACTTCAAGCAGGCCGGGTATATTTTCTGCAAAATATTTCAGGTTATGCAAGTCCAGATCGTGACCGGCATTAAGGCCTAACCCCGCCTGTTGTGCAACTTTTGCGGCCTCGATATATGGAGCAATAGCAAGTTCTTTCCCCTGCGGAAAATGAGTAGCATAGCCCTCAGTATAAAGTTCCACACGATCTGTACCGGTTTTAGCGGCACCTTCAACCATTGCAGGAATTGGATCAACAAAAATAGAAACCCGGATGCCGGCTTCTTTAAATACCGCTATCATATCTTTTAAATAATGATAATTGGTGATGGTATCCCAGCCATGGTTTGAGGTGATCTGACCCAGCACATCGGGCACCAGGGTAACCTGTTCGGGCTTATTGGCAAGCACCAGGTCGATAAATTTTTGTTCCTGGCAATTACCTTCAATATTAAATTCGGTACTAACAATTTTCTTAAGTTCGAACACATCGTTATAACGAATGTGGCGCTCATCGGGCCGGGGATGCACGGTGATGCCCTGCGCGCCAAAACGTTCACAGTCTTTAGCAACCTGGATCAGGTCGGGATTATTGCCGCCCCGCGAATTACGAAGCGTGGCTATTTTGTTGATGTTGACAGATAGACGGGTCATACTTCAAAGTTATAGATCATTTAGGTAAGTTAACGAAAATTAATTCTCTTTTGAACTTATAAATTCGTCAACGTCCCAGCCATATTTCAATATAGCCCGATTTTGCTTTGTTGTCTTTGTAATACTTAGCCACATAAGATTGCCCGTATTTAAAATGCAGAAATTCAGAAACTTTATTTGCTTGTAACTGATCATCGGCATTAAAATACCTCACCTCGGTACTATCCGGGCGACCTACATCAAAAATATTTCTGGCTCCCATTACTTTGAAACCGGCGTTTGTAAGTTGTTGCTCTATATCATTAAATTTATTAGTCAACTTTTTATTACCAGCCAACAAATACACTCTTGCATTATCAACAATAGGCGCGTCAAGTGAAACAGAAGTAGCAGGTTTGATTTGAGGTATACTGGAAGGATCTTTTTGTTTTTGGATTATATAATTTACTATACTATCTCTAACAGAAGACTCTTTTATAAGATTAGTGTGTACAAGTAGCTTAAGGGTTTGTAAACGTTCTTCTGCTGAGTTTGATTCCAAAGCTTTAAGTACCAGATCGGATTGATATTTTTGTCGGGAAAGTTCGCTGTTCCAGTAACCCTCTAACATTCCTCCCAGTAAGGTACCAACAAGGGCGAGTACACCAGGAATAACTAATATAAGTATTTGATTACTTTTTTGCATAAGGCAGGTACTTTTTAACAATCTAAAAATCAAATAAATATAAAATAACATTATTAAACATCAAAGATACTATTAGCAGAATTACAATAAATGAAAACGTTTGAATGTGGCGATGGCAATGAACCTGTGGGCGTTAACGATTTCATTAAACTACTGCAGTCAAAAACACGATCGATTGCCGGTAAGCAATGGTTGCTGTATGATCTACGCGAAAGTGTGGATGAAGAGTTTAGTGAAGCGCCATGAGGGAGGCTGGCTGTGTGCCGTGGCAGTTAGCAGTTCAAATATGCAGACTTACGAAGTTTAGTATTTTTGAGTAGATACCCTAAAATAAAAGCCCCATAGCACTCGCTGCATGGGGCTTTAAACCTAAACCTTATCACAAATCCGGGTTTGGATACCCGTAATTGAATTGTAAATATAAACATGATTTTCAATAACTGTATGGCGTTTGTTACAATTTAGTTCTTTTGCATCATATAACGTCCATTTATATCAATCTCATATTTTTTCACCTTAATTTAACAGTATATTCACAATGGAGGCCTGAGTCTATCTATTCGGATGCCGAAAGCATATGTCTCTCAGCTTTCTGTCAAGATTTATGCTGTAAGAAGCAGTAATGACCCGCTAATTATCTACTCATTCAACATAAACTTGTCAACCCCGTATGCCGGTTGCCACTTATCTCCAGGTTCAAAATAATGCCAAAGCAGGGCCGATACTTTTTTGATCAGCAATCCGGCTTCATTGTCGGGTGTCCAACTGGTATCCTTGTTATGATTAGTAATGATCGAAAACACGTAATCTCCATGCGGGGCATTTACCAGCACGGTTTCTGACCTTGATTCATCAACCGCCCCCTGTTTGGAAATGGTATGTACGTAAGGCGGAATTTGCGACAACGCGTGTTCATCCCAGTAAATGCGCCCCATGTTACGGTACATCCGCTCGCTGGCTGCCTGGCTTACCGCCTTACCTTCGCGGATCATAGTGAACAGACGGCACATTTCGCGCGGGGTGCTTACTCCCCAACCATAGATCTTGCGGAGAGCTTCCCTGCCCGGCACACGCGAATTTACGCGCATTACCTTAAAGCCATTTTGATTGAGCCAGTTGTTGATATAATCGCCGCCCACCAGCTTTTGCAGCCACAGGCTTGCGGTATTATCGCTCATGGTGATCATGAGCATAGCCACCTTACTCAGCTGTACAGTGTCTTTATCTTTGAACGAGCCCAGCAAATCCTCACCTGCATAAAGCAATGAATCGCGGTAAACTAATTTTTGATTATAATGCAGCTCACCTTTTTCTATCTTATCCATCACCCCGCATTGGATGCTCACTTTGATCATACTGGCGGTAGGGAATAAGGTATCGGCATTGATTTCAGCCGTTTTACCGGTTTTTAGGTGATGTACATAAATGCCAACCTGGCCCTGAAAACCTTTGATAGCTTCATTTAATTTAGCGCTGAGTTTACTGTCGGTTTGTGCAAATACCGGCGCAGCTAACAATGTTAACAACAGTAAGGTAAGTTTATGTTTCATGTGATAGCGATCTAAAAAAAATGAAAATACAAATTTTAATATAACAGGCAATCACTCGTTTATATTTGCTAAAACATCCCTTAGCTCATGAACCAGTTTGTTGATATTACCAACCGCAAAGTGCTGTACCGCTTAATGCTCAACCTTCAGCCCGAAGCAGTGCCGCTTTGGGGCAAAATGAAACCGCAGCAAATGATCGAACACCTTATTGACCAGGTTCAGTATACCAACGGTGTAAAAATACCAGCCTGGGATGGCCCGGATGATAATACAGCCGCACGTAAACACGCCGCCGTTTATACCGATGCCGAAATACCTCGTAATATCTTTTTGGAAGAATTGGCTGATACCTTAATCTACCCCAATTTGGAAACAGCTATTAATCAGCTAATGAAAGAGCTTGACACATTCGACAGGTATTTCAATACCCCCGATGTTAAAGTGATCCACGGCGCCTTTGGCCCTATGGATTATTACGAGTGGACCATATGGCACAGCAAACACTTTACGCATCATTTAAAGCAGTTTGGGGTGATAGACTGATAGTAAATCGGCATCAAATATTAACTTTGTTGTTCTTCAGAAATTTAAAAGAAGAAAGACGTCATTGCGAGGTACGAAGCAATCTCAAACTATACAGAGGGGCTTGCATTGCCGACCTGCACATCGGGGATTGCTTCGTACCTCGCAATGACGGCCCGCAAAATCATTTATGAAATTCCTCCGCTGGCTTTTAATCCCGTTTTCGCTGATCTATGGCCTGGTTACGGCTATTCGCAACTGGTGTTATGACCGGGGAATTTTCAAAAGCACCGGCTTTGACATGCCGCTGATCCTAGTCGGCAACCTGGATGTTGGCGGGGCCGGTAAAAGCCCTATGACCGAATATTTGATCAGGCTGTTGAAGGACAATTATAAAATTGCCACGCTTAGCCGGGGCTACGGTCGTATTACCAAAGGTTTTTTAATGGCATCTGGCGAAAGCAAAGCCTCGGATATCGGTGACGAACCAGCACAGTTCAAACATAAATTTCCGGACCTTGATGTTGCCGTTTGCGAAAAGCGGGTTGATGGCGTTGAGCAGTTAAAAGACAATCATGATGTTATCATTTTAGATGATGCCTACCAGCATCGCGCGCTTGAGCCGGGCATAAGCATTTTGCTTTTTGATTACAGCCGTGTTAACGAACCTCATTTTCTGCTCCCGGCGGGTAACCTGCGCGAGCCATTCGGCGGGCGTAAAAGGGCGGATGTCATCATCATCAGTAAATGTCCGGCTTCGCTTACCGATCTGGAACAAGGCCGCGTTATTAAAAGGATCAAACCTTATCCGCACCAGTCGCTATTTTTCACCACCATAAAGTACCTGCCGGCCCAAACTATGAATGGGTCTGGAGTTACAGATACCATCGACGATCAAACCACGGTTTTCCTGCTTACGGGGATAGCTAATCCAAAACCGTTATTGGCACATCTGAAAAAGCAAACACCACTGGTTGTTCATCATAATTATCCCGACCATCACCGTTTTAGCTTAAAAAATATCACTAAACTTGCCGATGAATTTTTGGCCTGTGCATCACAAAAAAAAGTGATCATCACAACAGAAAAGGATGCGCAGCGTTTAGGGGAACAGGACCTGCTTGCGATGGTTGAAAAACTACCCATTTTGGTGCTGCCCATAGGCATTAGTTTTTTAAATAACGGGCAACAACAATTTGACGATTTAATACAAACATATGTTAGACAATATTGAAGGCACCGCCCGGTACATCAAAAACCGGATAGGCGATTTTGAACCCGAAGTAGGGATTATTTTAGGCACCGGCCTTGGCGGTCTGGTAAAAGAAATTGAGGTTGAAAAACAGCTCATGTATTCTAACATTCCTGATTTCCCTATCTCAACACTGGAGTTCCACTCGGGTAAGCTGATTTTTGGTACCCTTGCAGGTGTTAAAGTTGTGGCTATGCAGGGCCGTTTGCATTATTACGAAGGCTACAATATGCAGCAGATCACCTTCCCGGTTAGGGTGATGAAATACCTGGGCATCAAAACGCTGTATGTATCAAACGCCAGCGGCTCGCTTAACCCCGATTTTAAAAAGGGCGACCTGATGATCATTGAAGATCATATTAACCTGCAGCCTCAAAACCCGCTGGTTGGCCGCAATTATGAAGAGCTTGGCCCACGGTTCCCGGATATGAGCGAACCTTACCGTCATGATATGATCGAAAAGGGTTTAGCCATCGCTCAAAAAAATAACATCACCTGCCATAAAGGGGTATACGTAGCCGTAACCGGCCCTAACCTGGAAACCCGTGCCGAATACAAATACCTGCGTATCATTGGCGGCGATGCCGTTGGCATGAGCACCGTACCCGAAGTTATTGTTGCTAACCACATGGGGATCCCGACGTTTGCTATTTCGGTATTAACAGATGAAGGCTTCCCTGAAATATTGAAGCCAATAACATTGGAAGAGATCCTCGCTATTGCGCAGGAAGCCGAACCCAAAATGACCCTGATACTTAAAGAACTGATAGCCGGTAATTAATGCGCCAAAAGCTCAAATATATTTTTTTATTGCTAATGTGCTTATCAGCACAAGCCGCTTTTGCGCAGTATGGTACCCGTACCAATCCGCGTAACCTGCCTACCCGTGATACTGCACGCCGGCAGGAAAAACAACTGACCGACGACCAGCTACTGGACAGTTTAAGGCGAAAGGAAGAAAACAAAAAAGATTCGGTGGTTTTTAGCTCCAAATTTATCCGTGTTACCAATGAGCGTTTGCTGAATGATAGTACGCAGCTGTTTCCGATTGATACGGGCATTACGAATTTCGAGATCTATAGTCCGCTTATTGATCCACGCAGTCCACGGATACATTTAGGAAATATTGGCTTGTCACAACGGCCCTTGCTTTTTGAGCCCAGCAGGACCATAGGCTTTGACCTGGGCTTGCATGCGCTTGATATTTACGCTTTAAAGCCCCAGGATATCAATTACTATAACACGCGTGTACCTTATACCAAGCTTACATTGTATAATGCCTTTGGCGGCTCGGCCATTCAGTTGTTCAACATCGTTCATACCCAAAACATAAAGCCCAACTGGAACATCGGTTTTAACCTTAATTTCAACGGATCAAGAGGTTTCTACAATTTTAACAATGTGCTTGGCCAAAACGTGAGTGATTTGAATGCCTCTATTTTTACCTGGTACGAGTCAAAAAGCAAACGATATAACCTGCTGGCCAATCTTTTGTTTAACAACCTTAAAGCCCCCGAAACCGGCAGCATTCTCAACGATTCGGTGTTTACGAGTACTAATGTAAACAACGCTTTTTCAAAAGACAGGGCAGCGGTACGTTTACCATATAGTTATGAAAACTGGAACGATAAGGGCCTTTACATTAAGCAGTTTTATTATTTAGGCCGGATAGATAGTTTGAATAAGGGGAAGGACAATTCAAAGATCCTCCCCACCCAACGTGTATCGCATACCCTTCATGTATCAAACAGCAGGTACCTGTATAAGCAAAGCGGTGTTGATACCTATAATGTGTTCCCCGATTATTATTACAGCAATAACCGATCAAGGGATTCAACGGTCGTCACGCATATTCAAAATGAGTTTTCGTATAGCTTTTATCTGCGAAGTAAATCGGTAAAATTTGTAAAGAACGAGCTTAAGCTTGACCTCGGCCTTGTACATGATTTTTATTCGTACAACCAGTATGTTAGCGATACCACCCTAAACGAGTATGGTGTAAAATACGTTCATCAGGACAAGGTACAGCACAACACTTTCCAGGATATTACGCTGAAAGCCAAACTGGGTTATCGCTTTAGCGACCGCATTGCACTCGATGCCGATTTCAGGCAGATTGCCCAGGGCCGCGATTTTGGTAATTACTTATATGATGCCAAACTTACCCTGGCAGGCGGCAAAAAAACCGGCAAGATCGTTTTAGAAGCCTATTCACAAAACAGCTCGCCCCCGCTGGTTTATAATAACTGGATTTCCAATCATTATATTTTTCATAATGATTTCAGCAATCAAAAAACTACCAGCGCATCGTTCAACTACATTAACAATGCCCTGCAAATTGATTTAAAAGCCGAATACTTTTTGATCAGCAATTACCTGTATTTTACAGCGCAGGATGGCGGTACCGATGCCCGCCCGGCTCAGCTTAACAACTCTATCAACCTGTTAAAAGTAAGTTTGGGTAAAAACTTCACTTACCGGAGCCTGCACTTTGATAATTACGTGGTATACCAAAAAACCGATTATCAAAACACGCTTCGTACCCCGGAAGTATATGCTTACAGCAGCCTATATGTTAACAGGGTTTTGCTTAATGTACTGCATGCCAGTATGGGTATAAATGGAAGGTATAATACAGAATATGTTGCCCCTTCATATGCCCCGGGATTGGGCCAGTTTTATAACGGCGCAAACGTAACGTTTTCATCCTATCCGATATTTGGCGTATTTTTCAAAGCAACCCTGCAGCGTACCAACCTGTTTGTTGCTTATGATTACATCAACCAGCGTGCCTGGAGTAAAGGCTATTACACGGTTAACCGTTACCCACAACAGGATGCCATCCTGAAATTCGGCGTTTCATGGACATTTTATAATTGATAAAGAATCCTATATAGTTCAAAAAATGTCATTTCGACGAACCACGGGTGAGGTTGCGCACAAGGGGTGAGGAGAAATCTTCTACACCCTGCATTTACAGCCATAGTTGTAGAGCCTGATGCAGAAGATTTCTCTTTCGCTGCACCACTCAGCCCGCCCTGCTCTATCGAAATGACATTTTTTTTAAGATGTGAAGGATCAACAGGCTTACCTCTTCAATTCCTCACTAAATGTAAGCCTGTTGCCAAAAGGGTCATGAACCGTCATGGTTATGGCCCGGTCATTCCATTCGGGCACCTCCAAACCAGGACGGTTATATTTATATTTTTTGGCGATGAGGTGGGCGTGGTAATCCCTTAACTCGCTAAAGTCATCGATTGCTATGTGGCTGCCGGGACTGGCATCGCCATGATGCTCGGAGAGGTAAAGCACTACATCGCGCAGGGAAATTTGGATGTATACCGGCGCACCTTCGGGCTTGTGTTCCCAATCGGTTTTAAAGCCGAGCCAGGTAATGTAAAACTCTATGGCTTTATCATAATCAAAAATTCGGAGGATGGGTTTTGTTATTGACATAGGTAATTAGTTGTTAAACAAATTTAACGGAAAATACCACCTTTTTTATACAGCGAAACCGCTTGTTTTCAATTAGCTGCCTTCAAATGTTAATAGATGTTAAATATGCCTTGTGCAGTACCTGAAATTAGGTTTCCATACAACAGATACCGTACTTTCGTCGGCACATTTTGCCTCATCGTCTATTACATTGAGTGCGGGTTTAAAATGAGGCTACCTTAGCATGATATGTTTAAACGGATAAAGCCGGCGCTGATTATCGAAATTTGTATCCACCTGTTATTTTGGGCGTTGATTATTTTTATGCCCATCATTTCCAGGCCGGATATGCGCGGCTTTCCGCAGCCTGCTTTTTCGCTGGGGCACATTATCAGTTTTAACCTGGTGCTCGCGGCCGAATTCTACCTGAATGCGTTTTTCCTCATTCCCAGGATCTTAAAAAATAATTTCTGGCTTTATTTTTTTGTCTTGCTTGCCTCCTTTGTGGTGTTCAATGTAATACTAATGGAAGTACGGCATTATTTCCCTGTGCCCCATTTTCCCTGGATGGGGCATCATCGTCGCCCTCCGGGGCCGTTCCTGGTTATTTTCCCCTTATTATCGGTTACCGCCGGCAGCTTTGCATATCACTACCTGGCCGATCAATTTAAAGTCATCAATAAAAAAAAGGATATTGATAATGCTTCGCTGATCTCTGAACTGGCATTTTTACGTTCGCAGATCAGTCCGCATTTTATTTTTAATGTCATTAACAGCGCGGTGGCGCTTTCAAGGTTAAACCCTTCGGCAGTTGAACCTACATTGATCCAGCTTTCCAAGCTGCTTCGGTATATGCTTTATGTAACCGATGCCGAAAAAGTTACGCTGTGCCAAAAGGAAGACTACCTCCGCAGCTATATCGAACTTCAGCAGCTCCGCTTCCGCGACCAGGTAAAGGTCAGTTTCAGCTCGGATATTAAAGCGCCCGAAAAAAGTATCGAACCCATGCTGCTGATCCCATTTGTGGAAAATGCATTTAAACATGGCACAGGAGATATTGAAGCACCGGCCATAGCCATCACACTTTTTACCGATGAAAAAAACCTTCGTTTCAGTGTACAAAACGTGTACAACCCAACCGAAAACAGTAAAGATAATGCCTCGGGTATCGGTCTTGCCAATGTTAAACGCCGGCTTGAGCTGTTATATCCCGGCAAACACAACCTATATATCAATCAAAACGAGCAGGCTTATATAGTTATGCTGCAATTGGAACTTAAATGATGCGATGTTTAATAATTGACGATGAGCCGCTGGCGCTTGATCTGCTGGAAGATAACCTGAAGCATGTGAACAATATACAGGTAGTTGCACGGTGCCGTAACGCCGGCGAGGCAATCATTGCCATGCAAAAAGAACAGATAGACCTTATCTTCAGCGATATATACATGCCCGGCATTAACGGTTTACAACTTGTCAGGAGCCTTACCCAAAAGCCTATGGTGATTTTTGTAACCGCCTATGAAAAATTTGCGGTGGAAGGTTTTGAACTTGATGTGGTTGATTACCTGGTTAAGCCCGTACCCTTGGACCGCTTTTTAAAGGCCTGCCACAAAGCGCTCGACTTATATGAGCTTCGCCGCAGTTATGTGCCGCAGCCAACCACTAAAAACTATTTCTTTTTGCATGCTGATTATAACCTCGTTAAGATCAGCTTTGACCAGGTTGAATACATTGAGGGGCTTAAAGATTATATAAAAGTACACCTCATCAATCAGCAAAAACCGGTATTATCCCGTATCAGCCTAAAAGCTATTGAGCTGCAATTGCCTCCGGATCAGTTTTTCCGGGTACATAAATCATACCTCGTTAACCTCGATCATGTATCCCAAATGCGCCGTGCCCGTATTAAACTCATCAACACCGAGATACCATTAAGCGATAGTTATCGCGATGTGATCAACAGGATGATCGGAAAGGTATAGAACAAGAGATTTCACTGACTGCCTGCAGGCAATCAGTGGAATTGAAAACTTGCAATTCAGATGCTGAGGGCATAATCATCCGAAGTTAGAATTGAACAGTGACAGAAGATTTAAAAACAATGCGAGAAGGAATAAAGGAAGCAGAAGTAGAAATAATATTACTTGACAAAGTATAAACTTAATGTAAGTTAAAAACGTTTATATTTACATAAACAAAAGAGAGGAAACAAATGCCCAACATTATCAAGACCGATGGAGATCGTGTAGTTAATGTTTTAATAGAAGTTCAATTAATTAAAGAGGGAGACTACATAGTATCTTACTGCCCTTCATTACAGATATCATCTTTTGGCTTAACAGAAGATGAGGCTAAAGAAGGGTTTGAAGGCGCATTGCGAACTTTTATAGATGAAACCCATAGTCGAGGCACCCTTGAAAAGATCCTGCTTAATTTGGGATGGTCTTTAAAACAGAAACCCACTGCAGACTATAAGCCCCCCCGGCAAAAACTTAGGGGCAATGCAAAAAACCCATCTTTCATAAGATCATTTCAAGAAAGTATAGCATTGCCAATGTAAATAATGGGTATAAAACAAATTCCTACAAAAAAGTTTTTGGAATATCTTAAATCATTGGGCTTGGTATTTATACGTAAAGATCAATGGAATCATGATTTATATGATTTCCCAAATGACAAAGACAAACTTTTACGACCTGTTGCAGTAAGAACTAACTACAAGGACATTCCGCTGCATCACATTCATACAAACTTAATAGCAATAGGTAAAAGCAAAGAAGAATTTGAAAAATGGTTAAAAAACCCTAAAAAGAAAAAATAAACAAAGTATTTTACACCTTGGGGACTTTTTTATTGCCTGCTCACCGCTGTTTGAAGTCATAGACTTCGAACAGCTATACTTGTAGTTTGTAGCTAAAGGTACACCAATGACAATAACTTTTCACAACTCCCAAATTCTGTAGTCAGAGACTACAGGCATAATCATCCGAAGTCAGAGACTTCGGACAGCGGCATTTTTTTCAAGTTTCGCTCTTCCGTCACCACCCAACAAGCCCGAACACTGACAATAACTGCCACTGCTGCTAACTACTGTCTCTGGCCCCCTGCTACTTTTCAAAATCCCCCTGCCACACATCCGGCCCTCTTGTCTACACAAAGCCTCTCATGGTCGATTTTATTTGAGGTGCTTCAAAACATGGTGCATTTTCGGCGTCGAAGAAAATATACCCCTACATGAAGAAATTTTCCCTATTGTTAATAAGCTCCCTGGTTTTGTGCGGTACGGTGGCCCATAGTCAGCAAACACAGCAGAAACTTAAAAAGATTGTGGTTAACCATTTTTTTTCGTGCCCGCTTGATGAGCTCTTTGATACACTGGCCATGAACTATAAAGTCCGCATAGTATTTGAACGGGAGCCTTTACATGAGATGGACGTTGTGGAGCACTTTTTTGAAGAACCGCTTAAAAATGTAATTGCCAAGGTTTGTAATGAAAACAACCTGCATTACTGGATAGAATCAACCGGCACTATCTACATCCTCCAAAACACCGACGATCTGGCGCGGCTGCAAAAACTCAACAAGTTGTCATTGCAGGCAGCCAATGCGGTAAAGGCTAAAGAGATTGAGGCGCCCAAAGCCAAACCCAAACATTTTTTGGTGAGTATTAACGGTCGGGTAATTGATCAGCAAACAGGCGAGTCGCTGCCATCGGCTACGGTGAAGATCAGGGGTACCGACCTCAACGTTATGACCAATGCTGATGGTTATTTTACGATGTTCAGGGTACCTTCAGATACATCGGTAGTGGAGGTCTCCTATACAGGTTACCAAACGGACTATTTTAGGCTGAGCAGCGAAAAGCTGAATTCGCCGCTGATCTGTGGGTTATATTCATCGCTCAACAGCTTAAACGAGGTTACTATTACGGGTAAAAAAAGCGGCGTTATGAATACCGATAGCAGGCAGGTTGGCGTGTTACAGCTTTCGCCGGCCAATTTGGATAAGCTGCCAACTATGGGCGATAAGGATGTGCTGCGTGCTTTCCAGCTGATGCCCGGCGTAAGCGGTACCAACGAGTCATCATCAGGTGCATATGTACGCGGCGGCACGCCCGACCAGAATTTGGTTGTACTGGATGGTTTTACCATTTACCAGGTTGATCACCTGTACGGCTTTTTTAGTGCTTTCAATGCCAGCGCCATTAAGGATGTGCAATTATATAAAGGCGGCTTCACGGCCAAATATGGCGGCAGGCTTTCGAGCGTTACCGAACTTAACGGCAAAGAGGGCAACAAGAACGAAACCAACATCGGTACCGATTTGAGTTTGCTGAGTGCAAGCGGTTACCTGGAAACGCCGCTTTCTGATAAATCGACCTTGCTGTTAGCGGTAAGGCGCTCATACCAGGGGCCGTTTTATAACAAGATCTTTAACCAGTTTAATCAAACATCAACCACGCAGGGCGGCGGTCCGGGTGGTGGCGGCCGGGGAGGCTTTGGCGGCGGCGGTTTTGCTAACCAGATTACCCCAAGCTCCTACTTTTATGATTTTGATGCCAAGTACACGTACAGCATCAGTCAAAAAGATAAGGTATCATGGACTTTGTACACAGGTACCGATAAAACAGATAACAGCAGGGAACTGGGCCTGCCATCGTTCCTGTCGTCGGGCAGCAGCGGTATCAACATAACCGATTATACCAAATACGGAAACCTGGGCAGCAGTATCAAATGGTTCAGGCAATGGAATAAAAAGATATACTCCAACAACTACATCACCTACTCATCCTATTTCAACGACAGGAACCGCAGTACTTCGGGCTTTTCACAAATCGATACCAACGGTATTTCACATACGCTGAGCAACGGCACGCTCGAAACCAACAACCTGAAGGATGTAAGCTATAAATCTGAATGGGAATGGACAGTTAGTAACAAGTATAAACTGCTCTTCGGCGGTTTTGCATCCTACAAAAAAATAGATTATGAGTATACCCAAAACGATACAAGCAAACTCATCAACCAGCATAACAACGCCATGTTAGCGGGCTTCTACACCGAGCTGGCTATCGACCCAAACAATAAATTCCATATTCAGCCGGGCTTGCGCACCAGTTATTTCGGCCCTACATCCAAACCTTATTTTGAGCCCCGGCTCTCGGCAAGTTATAACCTTACCGATAAGTTTACCATAAAAGGCGCAACCGGGCAATTTTACCAGTTTGAAAACCAGGTGATCCGCGAGGATATTTTAGCCGGTAACCGTAATTTCTGGGTACTCTCCAATAACAGCAATATCCCCGTTGGCATGGCAAGGCATTTTATATTAGGTACCAGCTATGAAACCGACGAACTTTTGTTCAGCGTTGAAGGATATTACAAAACGCTTAGCGGCCTTACCCAGTACACCGTAAGGCAAACGCAACCAACCGGCGGCTTCAGGATGGATCCAAACCAAAATGAAACACAAACCGTTACCGAAAACTTTTATGAGGGAACCGGTCGTGCTAAAGGCGTTGAGTTTTTGGTACAGAAAAAAATGGGGCGTTATACCGGCTGGATCAGCTATACGCTTGCCCAGGCGCAGAATAAATTCTCGGCTTTTGGCAATGATTATTACGCCGCCGACCAGGATGTGCGCCATGAGTTTAAATCCATTAACATGTATCATTACGAGCGCTGGAACTTCGCCGCCACCTTCCTGTTCAGTACCGGGCATCCTTATACGGCTCCCCTATCCAGCTATACCATTAAAACGGTCGACGGCAACAGCATCACTTACTTAAACATCAGCGATAAAAATGCCGAACGTTTGCCGGCTTATCACCGGCTGGACATGTCGGTATCATATGATCTGCTGAAGATAGACGGACATAAAATAGGCTCTATAGGCTTGTCGCTGTTCAATGTTTACAATCATACCAACACCTGGTACCGCGAATACCAGATGCAAAACAACCAGGTTATCACCACCGATGTTAACTACCTCGGCTTTACCCCTAACGTTACATTAAGCTTAAGATGGAAATAAAAACATACATACGATATACATTTTTTGCACTGATAGCCGGTTGCCTGATGATGGCATCGGCCTGCAAAAAAAACGCTACAGATACAAATGCGGTGAACAAACCTGTTGTTGAAGCATACCTGGTTGCCGGCCAACCGCTTTCAGTAAAAGTTTATCAGCAAAAAGACCTGACGGATACTGCTACTTATGGACCAGGCATTACCGGGCTAACAATTAATGTAAGCAATGGTACACAGACCGTAAAACTTACCGAAGGAACAAACGGCACTTACACTTACAGCAATGCCTCGTTCGTAACTGCCGGTAAAACTTATTCCATGCAGTTTACCTATAACAATGTGGCCGTGAGCGCGTCAACAGTGATGCCGGGCAAACCAGTTGGATTTAAACTAACCGACAGTGTATTCCATGAGCCTAATACGTTTGATCAGGCTTATAACGATAAGGTGCGTGCTACAATTACCTGGACCAACCCCGATTCGTTACAGCATATGTTGCTTTTCAAAAACACCGACAGTAATCCTTTTGAGATCATAGCGGTAAGGAACAACAGAAATCCAAGTTTCGAAATCAATACCGAACGTGCCTCGACATACAGCATAACGCAAACCACTTTCAAATACTACGGGGCTTATAAAGTAATATTGCTAAGGGTAAACGACGAATACATTAATATATTAACCAGCAATACCCGGGGTAGCTCGCAAAACCTGGTAAATACCCCAACCAATGTTGTTAACGGGCTTGGCATTTTTACCGCCATGCAAGCCGATACCTTGAATTTGAGGGTAACGACAGAGTAAAATCTGATAATTGGTATTGGGTCATCTACTGGCGCAAGGTACTGTAATTGCCCTGGGACCGGGCTGACCTGTGCCTTTTTCCTAAAAAAACGGCGTTGAATCCAAATTTACGAAGTTTCAAACTTCGTAAATCTTCCCTGGCGTTGTCATTTATCCTCCTAAGTTTTATCACTCGTAATTGACATGGTTTATATCGTTGTCACCTCGTTGCAAATCCCCTTTTTTAATCCCCCATTGTAAAATCCACGGTTACATCATGGCAGTGTAACTTATACATTACAAATGCACTATTTGTAAAAAAATAAAAATTCAGCATGTAACATTTAAAGTATTTTCGCCTCCAATTACCAAAATAATACTAAATGAAACGTTTTTACATACTTATTGCATTGTTCTGCTTCGCGTTATCGGCCCGGGCCCAGTTCGGTGTAGGGGGCGGGGGCGCTACCACAACCGGCAGAATATCAGGCACTATCATTGATTCACTTACAAAAAAACCAATGGACTATGCTTCGGTTGGTTTATATCGCAGCGGAGGCAAATCGCCAATTACCGGTGTTGTAACTGATGATAAGGGTAACTTTAAATTGGACAATATAAAACCGGGCGTATATAAGCTGGCTATCTCATTTATTGGTTATCCAACTAAATATATTGATAAAGTAACCACTACACCATCAAAACCTGATGCCAAACTTGGTCAGGTACTGTTGGCCCCAAGCTCACACGCGCTTAAAGAAGTACAGGTTGTGGGACAGGCAGCCCTGATTGAAAATAAGATAGACAAGATTGTTTACAATGCCGAAAAGGATCTTACTGCCGCGGGCGGCAACGCTACCGATGTGCTGCAGAAAGTACCTTTGGTTGCTGTCGACCTTAACGGTAACGTATCTATTCGTGGTGACCAGAATGTACGCGTATTGATCAATGGCAAACCATCCGGCGCTACATCAGCCAGCTTATCAGATGTATTGAAAACCATTCCTGCCGATCAGATCAAAAGCATCGAGGTGGTAACTTCACCATCAGCAAAATATGACGCCGAAGGCTCGGCCGGTATTTTGAACATTATTACCAAGCAAAAAAACGTTTCGGGTATCAGCGGTTCAATCAGCGGTGGTGTGGGTACACGTCAAAACAATGGTAATGCCAACATCAACTACAACCACAACAGGTTAAGCTTATCGGCAAACGTGGGCGGCAACGCTACCTGGCCGCAAACATCACTTACTTCAAGCGATCAGGATTTTTTCTTTAACGACCCAACACAGCACCGCTCGCAAACTTCAACAGGGACCAGCCGTGTTAAACGCCATGGTATCATTGGTTCAGCATCGGCCGGGTATGATTTTAACGCGTTTAACAACTTGCGTACATCAATCCGTATAAACCAGGGTGGTTTTGACCCTAACAGCAAAACCGACTATACCCGTACTTATTACTATGATCCAACGCTGAATAATGCTTATCAAAGCAACAATATAGGGCATAACTCATTTGGCGGCTTTGACTGGAATGTTGACTACACGCACAAATTTAAAAAAGAAGGCCATGAGTTAAGCTTATCTACCCAATGGAGCCACAGCAAAATTGTGACAGATTACACCACCTATTTTTTCAATACCGATGAATTTCAAAACCTGAAGAACAATATCGACGGAAAAAATAATGAGTATACCATACAGGCCGATTATGTTTTGCCAATTAACAAAGTACTAAAGCTGGAAGCCGGCGGTAAAAACATCATCAGGAGGATAAAAAGCGTTTCGGATTATTTCAACCCTGGCGGTGATGGTTTTGTTTACGACCCTGTAAACTCAAATAAATATAACTACAATCAAACAGTTTGGGCAGGCTATTCTGTGTTAACGGTTACCCTGCCTAAAGGTTATTCAGTACTTGCCGGTGCAAGGCTCGAAAACACTGATATCCATGGCGAACCAATAAACGAATTACAGAGCTTGCAACCGTTTGATCAAAACTACAATACTTTTATACCAAGCTTAACCTTGCAGAAAGCACTTACCCCAACCCAAACTATTAAACTGGCATACAGTAAACGTATAACAAGGCCAAGCCTGCAGTTTTTGAACCCCTTTGTGAACAAGAGCAATATTACTGCACAAACAGTAGGTAACCCGTTACTTGCGCCCGAGGTTTCACAAACTGTTGAATTAGGTTATAACACGTTCATTAAATCGTCGGTAATTAACCTATCGGCATATTATAAGCATACAACAGGTTTAATTGAAGGTTTAGTAACTAACCTGCCTGGCGATCAGGAGGGTACCATAACTACCTATCAAAATATTGGTGTAAACAACTCATTCGGCGCAAGCTTTTTTGGTTCGGTAACCCCGTTCAAGATCCTCACTATCCGAGGTAGTATCAACGCTTATACTTATAAGCCAACGGCTATTAACCAGTTAACAAATCAGCAAACGCAAACCAATACGTACGTGCAATACAATGCGTTTTTGAGTGCCCAACTTACCTTGCCAAGCAACTTTATTGCAGAGGCATTTGCTGTTGAGAACTCGGCACGCCGTACTATACAAGGTTCAAATCCATCGTTCAGCATTATGGGCTTTGGCTTTAAAAAACAGTTTATGCAAAAGAAACTTGCATTGGGTATTAATGCCATTGAACCATTCAATACTTACAAAAACTTTAATACCGACATAAAAACACCAACATTTACACAAAGCAGCAAATTCGCGTTCCCATTCCGTTCGTTTGGTGTAACGTTTAGCTACAGCTTCGGCAAATTAAACTTCAGCAACCCGCAACAGCAGAAAAAAGGCATCAACAATGATGACATGAAACAAGGCGACCAGGGTGCCGGCGGTTCACCTACAGGAGGCCGATAATCTTTAAGAGTCAAGACTTTTAGAGTCAAGAAGAAAATAAAAGAGCCGGTAGCGTAAATGCTTCCGGCTCTTTTTCTGAACCGGGACTGTCTGAACTCGAATTTGTTGAATTCAATGAATTGACAGAATTTTAAAATTCGATAAATTCTTATAATTCGTTTAATTCGAGTTCAGACAAAATCCCGGTTCTACTGCGCGTCCACCTCAATCCCTATCTGTTTAAGCAATAGCGAGGCATTAAAAGTTTTGCATTCACCATGCTTAATTTTGTAATCAAACAGCATCTCGCCGTTCACTACCTGGATATCAAAATAAAAATTACGGACATAATCGGGATATTTGGTTTCGAGATGAGCTATCTGTAAATCGTGAGTAGCTACCATGCCCACGGCATTTTTGCGGATGAGCTGCTCGATAACCGCCTTTGAGCCGAGGTATTTATCAACCGAGTTGGTACCTCGTAACATTTCATCTATCAGGAAAAATACCTTCGGCTCATTTTCAACCGCTGCCAGCAGCATCTGCAGACGGTCGAGCTCAGCCTTAAAAGTAGAAGTGCTTTCATTCAGCGAATCTTTAATGCGCATATAACTGACCATGGTGATCACCGATACCTGCATGCTTTTGGCACAAACCGGTGCACCGCTTAAGGCCAGCACGGTATTGATACCCACCGTACGCAAAAAGGTACTCTTACCGGCCATGTTTGATCCGGTGATGATATCAACTTTAAAGGTATTATCCAGTTCGTAATCATTTTCGATACGTTTGGCTGCATCAATAAGCGGATGGGCGATAGATTTGGCAGTGAGGGTATAGCCCGGCCTGTCGTCAATAACAGGGAAACTCCAATCCGGATAGTTTACGGCCAAACCGGCCAGGCTTAACAGCGATTCAAATTCGGCAATGACATCAAAAGCGGCTTCAAGGCTGTCCTGGTTTTGACGTTTCCAGTTTTCAATGGCGATGATCTGGCGGATATCCCACAAAAAAAACAGGTTAAGCACAAAGCCGATTAATAGGTTAAGGTGATAATTAAGCTTATTGATCAGCTCTCCCAGCTCTTTTATTTTGGCTGATGTTTTATCTGTTTTTAGCTGTTGCGCCAATATATTGTTATAGGTGGCCTGCCATTGCTGGTCTTCAATGCATCTAAATACACCGGCATAGTTGGATAAGGTATCGCCTATTTTACCGGCAATAAGATCGGCCTTACGAATATAGGCCGCTTTTGAAAACACCACCCCCATATTAAACAAGCCAGCCACGATGGCCGCAAGCTTAGCCGGCGAATAGAAATAAGCTGCTATCAACAATGCCGAAAACAGGTAAGGCGCTATTTTGGTATAAGCGGCAAGCCATTTTTCGCCTGGCATGTCAAGTGGGATATGCAGGTATTTGAACAGGTTTTTAAGCTGATTTACATCCTGCTTTATGGCGAAAATGAGCCGTGTTTGCAGGTCGAGTTTCCAGCTGTTCTTAGCGGCTATTTCTTTAACGGCTTCCTGCCGCTGTAATACGGTTTGCTTGCTTGCCGGGGCATTGAACCAACCCGCCAGTTTATTATTTCCCGGGGTAGTGGCTGCACGGTTGATGAGTTGGTATAAGGAGGCATTGCCGTAAATATCCAGGTCGGAAGTGTAAAAGTGTTTATCGTTGTTATAACGCGCACCATCGCCATAAATATTGCTGTGCGCTTGAATATTGCCTATCTCGTTTTCATTTACCTGCTGCAGATCGTCATAATACTGTTTCTGCTTTTCAAACGCACTTTGTCGCGCTACCAGCCAGGCAAAGGCAAAAACCAGCAATACAAAGGCTATGGCGATAATACTAAAATTATCGAAGTGAATGGCAAAGGCTATAGTTACAGCCACCATGGCAAAAATGCCGAGCCTCAGCAGTGAATAGGTATTGGCAAGCTTTTTATATTTGGCCGCTTCTGCAGCGGCGAGGCTTGCCCTTTGAGTATAATCGTTTATAATTGTTTGTTCCATTTGCAGATAAATTCAACCAAAATAAACACATATATTTTAAATAAACGTTTATTTGTTGCAGATATGAAGATCACGTTCCTAACCGTTGGAAAAACTGAGGATGCCTATTTAAAGGAAGGCATTGATAAGTATGTAAAACGGCTAAAACATTACACCAAACTGGAGCTTGCCGAAATCCCCGAGCTTAAGAATACCAAAGCGCTGAGCCCCGAGCAGCAAAAGGCCAAAGAAGCCGAGCTGATCCTTAAAAAAATAACGCCATTGGATTTTGTGATCCTGATGGATGAAAAAGGATCTGAATTCACCTCAACCCAGTTTGCGGCCTACATTAATAAAAAGGAAGTTACCACATCGGCCAATTTGATATTCATCATAGGCGGGCCTTATGGCTTTGATACCTCCGTTTACCAGCGGGCTAACGATAAGATTTCCCTTTCGCGCATGACATTTTCGCACCAAATGGTACGCCTGTTTTTTGTGGAGCAGCTATACAGGGCGTATACCATTATGAAGGGTGAGCCTTATCATCATGAATAGATCTGAACCATGATTTTTAGGATTTGAAGATTGCCTTGATAATTGATCAAATAAACAGATACGGAGCGGGATTATCACCACAACGATATTACAGCAAATGCTTATTTCAGGAAATCCTAAAATCATGCGAATCAAGGTTTTTCCCTACCTTTGCTAAATGTCAGCAGGTCACGATCATTCACACTCACATTCGCACGGGCACCATCATCACGACCATGCCCCTAAGCTTGATCATTTAAATTCGGCTTTTATTTGGGGTATTGTGCTTAACTCGGTGTTTGTGGTGGTTGAGGCTATTACAGGTTTTATTACACACTCTTTGTCCCTGTTAACCGATGCCGGCCATAACCTGAGCGATGTGGCCTCGCTCGCGCTGGCCTTACTTGCTTTTAAGCTCACCAAAGTAAGCGCCAACAGTAAGTATACCTATGGCTATAAGCGGTCGACCATCATCGTATCTTTTTTTAACGCGGTAATATTATTTGCAGCCGTTGGTTTTATTATTTATGAGGCTATTACGCGCTTCATGAACCCCGAAATAGTATCGGGCGGCACCATGGCCTGGGTTGCTTTTATAGGCATTGGCATTAACGCTTTTACAGCCTGGCTGTTTGTGAAAGACAAAGATACCGACCTGAACATAAAAGGCGCTTACCTGCACATGGCCGTTGATGCCATAGTATCCTTTGGCGTGGTGATATCTGGTATTATCATATACTTCACCAAACTATACTGGATTGACAGCGCAGTGAGCCTCGTAATAGGTTTTGTGATATTACGCGGCACCTGGAGCCTGCTTACAGCCAGCCTGCGTTTGGAAATGGACGGCGTACCTGCCGAAATGGACCTTGACAAGATCAAAGCCGAACTTAAAAAAGCCAAAGGTGTGGTTGATGTTCACCACATGCATGTTTGGGCGCTCAGCACCACCGAAAACGCACTTACTGCCCACCTGGTGATCAAGCCTGAAGCTATGGCCGATTTTGATAATATCAAGCATGACCTTCGCCACCGTTTGGAACACCTGGATATCAGCCACAGCACTTTTGAACCCGAATTTTCGGAAGAAGAGTGTAAGCAGCCGGAGTGCTTATAGGTTAGTCCTTCCTATTTCATAAAATCCCTCATTTTCTTATTTTTATGTAAAACAATTACCTAAAAATGAGCAAAGCCAAAACCTTAAAGGTCCTGTCCATTATTACCTTCCTTGAAATCGTCGGGATGGTCGTATGGCCAATTATATTGGGCTGGGGCCGGCTTATGAGCTCAGCGGAACTGCTGCTTTCCGTAATATTCGTTTTTCCGCTTATCTACTATGTGGTTTTTATCATATTCCTGTCCCGATATGCGCAAAGAGATGTGCAGGATCAGAATATCGGGCTTGTGATATTTTTAAATGTGCTGCCTGTTATTGTGCTGCTTTATGTTTTGGATGTGTTTTGATTGAAACAACTTATAAACGTTTTAAATAATTCTTACTACCTTGAAAGCGATTATTTAACCTGTCATGAAATCAACCCGAAGAAAATTCATAACCACAACAGCGGCACTGGCCGCAGGTACAGTTACCGCATCGGCAATATCGCTGAAAGAGCAAAAAGAAGAATGGCCAATAGTTCACCATGTATTTTTCTGGCTTAAAAACCCGGGATCAACAGAAGATCGCGATAAACTGGTAGCGGGTGTTAAAACCCTGGCCAAAATTGAAACGGTACGCAAACTTCGCGTAGGTATCGTAGCCAGTACCGAAAAACGCGACGTAGTAGATAACTCCTGGGCGGTGTCCGAACTGATGTTTTTCAGCGATCTGGCCGGACAAGCCACTTATCAAACCCACCCTATCCACCTGGAGTTTATTAAAAACTGCAGCCATCTTTGGGAAAAGGTTATTGTTTATGATGCGATGGATGTATAGCCTTTTTTAGCTCAGGATAACTGTTGGCGTTAAACGGCAGATGATTCGCATTCTTAACAAAACCTTAATCAAATTACTTCAAACCAATCATTTATGTTTTAGTTAATTAATACAGTTAACCAAAACACTAAATGATATGAAAGTTAAACACCTGGCCATTTGCCTTGCTATTTCAAGCTTCACATTACATTTAAGCGCCGCCGCTAATGCAAAAAGCGAAGGCGCTCATTACAAACCAATAACCACCGCTCCTGCCGTTGAAGGATGGTATTTCAGGGCTGTAAGTGGCTATCCTGCTGCCATTGCTTTTGAACCCGTAGTATTATTCAAAAACGGCGAGTACTTTGACGTTGGCGATGAGCCAATTGAAACGCTGGACGTAGCAGTCGCCAAAAGCAGCCGCCCCAAAGCCTGGGGAACCTGGAAAAAAACGGGGGTGACCTTTTATCTTACCAATAACGAAGGAAAAACGTATGACTATAAGCTGGGTGAAGGCAATTGGTTCCCGGCTTATCCCTACACAGGCAGTATCAAGCTAAAAAAGGGATATGAAAAAGTGAGTGGTGGCGATTATGGCAACGGAACCAATGCCCTGGTGATCAAAAAGATCAATTTTATTGATGACACTCATTTTACTGAAGGATCAAACGGAGGCATTATGACACCCGCTGCCAGTGCCTGGAAAAAGACCGCGGGAAAAGGCGGCACCTACAAAATTTATGGCAACACCATCGAACTCAACTACGGAAGTAAAATGGTCAAAAAATCCTTTGCTTTGGGTGCTTCGGGTTCACCTGCACACCCAACAAATACCATGATATTTATTGGGGGCGATGCTTATACTGATACTGAGTAAGGGGAGCGAGCTGCATAAAAAAAGCCGAATATTCGGCTTTTTTTATGCAATCCCAATTAATTCGTCATCCCCTTTAGTTGATATTTTGATGAGCTGCTCTTTTCGATGGAGTGCAAAATTCATCGCCATTTTAACAAACTCATTTAATGTGATGTTGTTGATCGCCGCAAATGTTGAAGCCTCTTTATGCAGGGCAGAAGGGACACGAACATTAAATGTACCCTTGTATGTTTTATCCGGCGATTTACCAATTTTGTTACAGGTATCAATGTAATCTTCAACGGCTTCCTCAAATGCAGCTTTAAGTTCTTTCACCGATGTCCCTTCAAAATTAACCAGGTCATTGATGCCTAAAACTTTACCGTGGAAAACTTCATCGGAAGCGCTGAAATGCACCGATCCATAATAGTTTTTATATTGCAAGATATCATTCATCCTTTAAGTATCCTTTTAATCTCAGAATTTCAATAACGTCTTTTATTGCGTATTCTTTTAGTACATTGGCAGGATGGGGTTTGTGAAGGTTGATAATATTTTTATTTGCATCAACAAACTTTCTTCTTGATCCTCCTGTTTTCCCACCTTTTAACTCTTCAAAGCCAAATGAGCTTAGTATTTTGATTAGTTCATCCCATGTAAAATCTTTGGGAATAGACAGCAAACGAGCTATTAGTTTTTCTTGCCTTGACATTTTTTGATATTTCCGTACTTATCATAATTAAAACTCCTTTCTACAGATCTACGGGTAAGTTCTTCAACCAATTAATTGACTTAAGTACAAACTTAATAAAAACGCCGCTCATTTGCAACTAAAAAACAGTTGCAAATGAGCGGCGTTTTCTAAACAAAAAAAGCCGGTTATTCGGCTTTTTTTGTGGCTTTTTTAGCTTTCGCTTTTGGAGCAGCTGGTTCGGCTTCCGTTTCAGCAGTTACTGCTTCGGCAACCGGCTCTTCTGCTACCGGGGCAGGCGCCTGGGTAGGATCGGCCTCTTCAAAAATTGGAAGCGGTTTTAATATCTGGAACCAGGCTATTACCTTTTTAATATCAGATGAGTAAACTTTTTCTTCATCATGATCAGGCGCTACTTCATAAAAGAAAGTGCGTAATGCTTTTCCGTCGGCTTTAACATCCGGTATGTTTGATGCCGATTTCATGCGCTCAAGTACATCAGTTAGCCTGATATCATCCTCAACACCAAAAATGGTGATCTCGCTTAAAGCGGCTAATTTGGCTGTAGAAAGGTTAGCTATCAGCTTTGTTTTTTGTGCATCTAAACTCTCCAGTACGTAGCCGGTTTTATTTTGTGCCAAAGCTTTCCATAAACCCGGTTTTCCTGATACCGATACAATTCCCTGTAAATTCATATATTTTTTGTTGGGGCTGATTGGATGAGTAGTCTATTATGTTTAACCAATAAACTACTCACCTCATCAACTACTCACTTAATCTTCAATAACTTCGATGCCTAAAATTTTATCTCCCTGGCGAATAGCGTCAACAACGTCAACATTTTCAATCACTTTACCAAAAACGGTGTGGTTACGGTCAAGGTGGGCAGTATTTGTGCGATTGTGGCAGATGAAAAACTGTGAACCACCAGTGTTGCGGCCTGCATGTGCCATTGAAAGCACACCACGGTCATGGTATTGGTTGTTGCCGGTAAGCTCGCAATCAATTTTGTAGCCTGGGCCACCAGCACCGGTACCGGTTGGATCGCCGCCCTGAATCATAAAATTAGGGATAACACGGTGAAATATCACGTTATCATAAAAGTTTGATTTTGCTAATTTTTTAAAGTTAGCAACGGTATTAGGGGCATCCTGATCGTAAAACTCTACGGTCATGTCGCCTTTTTCGGTTTTGATTATTGCTTTGCTCATGTTTTTGTTTTTTAGAAAACAGTTGGCAAAGGTAATAAAATTGAGGATTAAAGAAAAAGGTTAAAGGCGAAAGGTTAAAGGTGAAAGGTTTGAATATTTATTAATTACCAGGGTGTAAAAATCTCCTTGTCAGGCGAGTGATTGGGTTCTCACCTTTCTTCTTTGAATCGGGAAAAACATCTTTGATGATAATAGACAAACCGTGTAAGGCGAGGATTTAACAGCACCATAAAACTAAAAATGTACCTGCGTCAGAAGCCCCTATGTGTTGAAAATGGTTAAAATACATTAACCGTTTATTCGTTACATTTGATAACCCGGCAGTAAACAAATTAACAAGGATCGTGAATAATTCATCAGGCAATAACTTTTCACCTCTTACATTTCGTCTTTTACTTATAAAGCTAAAGTTCCTTTTACCTTTCGCCTTTTACCTTTTACCTTTAACGTCGAGGGCCGCATCTATATTAATCCCTATGGATGATGAGCAAAAAGATCATCTCAAATCGTACGGGATAGCTTTCTGGGTGCTCAAAAACGGCGAAGAAGTCGACTGGCTGCTCAACTATCGTGGTGGCAGTTTCATGATGAAGTACGGGCAAAAAGTTGAGGAAGAGTGCAAGATCCGCGGGGTGAGCTACGAAGTTATTGCCGACGCCAAAGCAAACGAAATTATTACCGAAGTAAGCGATCCATCGGTAAATATGGACCTGGTTAAACTGGAGAAAGCGCCCCGAATGGCGGTTTACTCCCCCAAAAACAAGCTGCCCTGGGATGATGCAGTTACCCTGGTTTTAAAATATGCCGAAATTCCGTACGACGTAGTTTACGACGAAGAGGTGATCCACGGCGAATTGCCTAAGTATGATTGGCTGCACCTGCACCATGAGGATTTTACGGGGCAATACAGCAAGTTTTACGGCGCGTTCCGTTATGCGCAATGGTATACCGATGATATCAAGATCCAGGAAGCCATGGCCCATAAACTGGGCTTCAGCAAAGTATCAAAAATGAAACTGGCCGTAGCCCAAAACATCCGCGACTTTTGCGCAGGCGGCGGCTTCCTGTTTGCCATGTGCTCAGGTACCGATACTTTTGACATCGCACTATCCGCCGCTAATACAGATATCTGCGAACGTATGTTCGACGGTGATGCTGCCGACCAGGACGCGCAATCCAAACTCGACTTTAGTCAAACGTTCGCTTTCCAGAATTTTACGCTGGATATGAACCCTATTTCACACGCGTTCAGCAATATCGACGTTACCACTACCCGCCAGGTCGACCGCACCCGGGATTTTTTCACGCTGTTTGATTTTTCGGCCAAATGGGATGTAGTGCCGAGCATGCTTACGCAGGATCATGATAAGGTGATTAAAGGCTTTATGGGCCTTACCACGGCCTATAATAAAAGTATGCTCAAACCGGGCGTTACCATTATGGGCGAAATGAAAACCGCCAACGAAGCCCGTTACATTCACGGCGAATACGGCAAAGGCCAATGGACATTTTACGGCGGCCACGACCCTGAAGATTACCAGCATGCTGTAAATGATCCGCCGACAGATTTGAAACTTCATCCCAACTCCCCCGGCTACAGGCTGATATTAAACAATGTGCTTTTCCCGGCGGCTAAGAAGAAAAAACAGAAAACGTGATTTTTTAGCTTAAAGCAAAATGCATAAAGCATAAAGCTATAACGTTATACTACCCGCGCTCGTTTGCAACCTACCGTGTACCCATATCTTACTAAACGTCTGGTCTAAATAAACCTTCTGTCATCGAACGAACCGGGGTGGATTTTTGAGCGCTGGAGGTCAGGAGAAATCTTCTATAAGCAGCCATTCCACCTTTAACGGTGTAGGAGATTTCTCCTCGCGTCCCGCTTTGCTCTTCGCTTACTCGTTCAAAAATGACATTTTCCTCTAATAAAGATATGGGTACCCGGTAGGTTTGCAACCAGTGCGTAACACGGGTTTTCGTTTATAACGCAAGGGCGATACAATCGCCAAACCATATTAAGCACTCATTACAAACGAGCGCAAGGTTAAAAGGTAATAATCGCTTCTAAATAAAAAATCCCGGCCAAACATGACCGGGATTTTCAAATATTATAAAGCCTTTCACTTTCGGCTTTCCGCCTTAAGCTAACTTAGCCAATTCTTCAGCCATGGCAGCGCCAATTTCGGCTGGAGATTCAACCACGCGGATACCGCACTCGGCCATGATTTTCATTTTAGCAGCAGCTGTATCATCAGCACCGCCAACAATAGCACCAGCGTGGCCCATACGGCGGCCCGGAGGCGCTGTTTGACCAGCAATGAAACCAACAACCGGTTTAGTACCGTTCACTTTGATCCAGCGGGCAGCGTCAGCTTCCATGTTACCGCCAATTTCACCAATCATGATGATACCATGAGTTTCCGGATCGTTCATTAATAATTCAACAGCTTCTTTGGTTGGTGTACCAATGATCGGGTCGCCACCGATACCGATAGCAGTAGTGATACCCAAACCGGCTTTAACCACCTGGTCAACCGCTTCGTACGTTAAAGTACCAGATTTTGAAACCACGCCAACGTTACCTTTTTTGAAGATAAAGCCAGGCATAATACCAATTTTGCTTTCATCGGCGGTGATGATGCCCGGGCAGTTAGGACCAATCAGGCGTGCATCCTTATCTGTAAGATATTCTTTAACCGCAATCATATCCTTTGTAGGGATCCCCTCGGTAATACAAACAATAACCTTAATGCCGGCTTCAGCAGCTTCCATAATAGCATCTGCACCAAAAGCGGGAGGTACAAAAATGATGGATACATCGGCACCGGTTGCAACAACGGCGTCTTTAACTGTGTTAAAAACCGGCCTGTCTAAATGGGTCTGACCACCTTTACCTGGTGTAACACCACCAACTAACTGAGTGCCATAAGCAATCATTTGCTCGGCATGGTATGAACCTTCTTTACCGGTGAAACCTTGTACAATAACTTTTGAATCTTTATTTACGAGTACACTCATTGGTTTTTTCGTTTTAGTACGGCAAAGCTAAAGTTTTTGCCCGAATGTCAAACCCTATTGTAATCTAAATTTATATGTTAACATAAAAGTGACTTTTAGAGAGTAATGGATGTGGTTATATGGTGTTTATGTGTTTTAAATTTTTTATGATTATAAAGTTCCCGTTGAATAAAACTGCCAACTGAAAACTATCCAACTAAATTAGGGCGTTGCCTGCGGCCCAGGCTATCCGCTCATACGCCTGCAGGCATTACGCTCATTGGCCGGTATCCGCTACTATCCTTAACGCTGTACGTCTGAACCTGGATTCATGCGATTCAATGGATTACAGGATTTAAACAACCAGGACGAGAAATCCCGAAAATCAAAAAAATCCGAGAAATCCCGGTTCAGACAAATCCGAAATCAAACATCCGAACTCCGAAATCATTCCTGTGCAACAAACTCCCCCTCACTCTTGGCAATCACAATTGTAGCCACCCCATTACCTATCACATTGGTAATAGCCCGTGCTTCCGACATAAACCTGTCAACCCCTATCAAAATCGCCAAACCCTCTACCGGGATTATTTTAATAGCCGTAAGCGTACTGGTCAATACAATAAAACCGCTGCCGGTTACACCCGCGGCACCTTTGGAAGTGATCATCAGGATGCCAATTATGGTTAGCTCCTGCCCCAGCGAAAGCGGGATATTAAACACCTGCGCCAAAAATATCACGCACATGGAAAGGTAAATCGTAGTGCCATCCAAATTAAAAGAATACCCCGTGGGGATCACCAAACCAACCACCGACTTGGAACAGCCAAACTTTTCCATTTTCTCCATCATGGCCGGTAATGCCGATTCGGATGAGGATGTACCAAGCACGATCAGGATCTCCTGCCTGATGTATTTCAGATATTCCCAAAGGCTGAACTTAAACAGCCGGCAAATAATATTCAATACCACAAATATGAACAGGAACATGGTCAGATAAACCGAGCCCATCAACAAAGCCAGCGGTTTCAATGTTTGGATGCCATATTTGCTCACCGTAAAAGCCATCCCCGCAAAAGCCCCTATCGGCGCCACCTTCATCACTATCTTCATGATATTAAAAAACACTTTCGAAAGCTTATCAAATAGCTGAATAACCGCTTCGCCACTTTTACCCATCCTGCTTAACCCAAAACCAAACAGTATCGCAAAAAACAGGATCTGCAAAATATCGCCTTCAGCAAAAGCTTTAAACATATTTGAGGGAACAATATGGGCGATAAAATCGCCCCAGTGCATTTCGGCGGCGGCTTTTTCGTAAACTGCCAATTTGCTGCTGTCCATTTTGGCAGCATGGTTTTCAAAACCTGCACCGGGTTTAATAATATTGGCTACGGTGACGCCTATGACAAGTGCGAACGTAGTTACGATCTCGAAATACAACAAAGCTTTACCGCCTACCCTGCCCACCTTTTTCATATCGCTCATGCCTGCTATGCCCAGTACAATGGTTAAAAATATGATAGGCGCAATCAGCATGGTGATGAGACTGATGAACGTTTTGCTAATGAGTTCGGCAGTTGGGGCAAAGCCTTTAACGTATAAGCCGGCCACCACCCCAAGGGCAATGGCAATAAGTACCTGGAAAGTTAGGTTTGATAAGAGGCGTTTCATGATTGATCCCCCCGGCCCCCTAAAGGGGGAGCAACAGGTTGGGACGGCAATATAATAAGTTATTGTTTCAGGCACAAAAAAGCCCCGTACCGGAAACCGGCGCAGGGCATAATTGATTGATTGAAAGATCGTGATTATGCAGGCGTTGATTTACCGGTTAGTAAATCAATTAAGAAAATTTTATTAAGGAAAGTCAGCTTTGCCTTGTGGTTGCCCAGGAAAACGATAGTGCCGCTGTAATCCCAGCCCCCGCCGTTTGTTTTTCCTTCCGAACGGAAAGTAGCTGTGCCGCTGGTGATATCAAACTTATCGTTGCCATGTACATACAGGTTAGTGAACACGTAGGTATTATGCACCCTGCTAAACGTTTTGTATTTGGTGTATTCGTTATCAACATAGGCTTTCATAGGGCCATCAAGCGAGAAGTTTGAGTTATTGGTGTTAAGGCCCCTAACCTTATATTTCTGCACAATATTGTAAACGAATGAATAGCCGGGGCCACTGCCTACCGTGTTTAATGAATCAACCGAATCGTAACCAACAGTTTTGTTGCCGTCACAAATAAAATAATATTTGGTACCGCCTGTTTTGGTTGCTTTTAAAGTATCACCTTGATTAAACACACGGTTCAGGCTGGTATCAATATAAAAACCGCAACTATATGTACTTTGTACTTTAAGCTTTGATGAGGCATTGGTTGAGGGGGTAACACCGTCGTTAAGGCTGGCCCCTCCAAATGAACCGGCCAATGATTTTGCCAGGTTATCTGCAATTGCCGAACTGGCTACATTATCGCTTGCTTTTACAGTTGATGGATCGGATTTTACATTAATTCCTGTTTTTGTACAGGCCGAATAAAGAATAGCCACACCTGCTAATAAAGGTAATACACTGCGTAGATTTAGTTTCATAAACGTATAAGATAAAGTTTAGATCTCTTTGCCTCAATCGGCAATAAGCATACCACCAGATAAAAAATTCGCCAAAAAACGGCCGGGATATGTGTTTTTAGGCTCATTTTCCTTTTTTATAAAACAGTTAACGATTTATACTGCTGATAGCAACGGAACATAAAACACACCCACTACTTGCTTTCCCCGCTTCGGGGAAAAATACGTGGAAAATATTCCCCGTTTTTTTATCAAATACACAGGTAATAAAAAGTATGCCGTATTGAAAAACACAGCATACAAAAGCCCTGCCTCCGGTTAGGGAGCAGGGCTTTTTATATATTTTAAAACCGGGTTAGTTAACTTCGCCGGTCATCAAATCGGCAGTATAAACCGTACCGTCGATAGTGATCTTAGCTTTGTGTCCCCCTAAAAATGTTATCGTCCCTTTATAGTTCCAGACATTTTTTCCAATACTTCCTTTACTCGAAAAGGCAGCACTTCCGCTTAAAATAAAATCGGGATCTTTTGTTGGATCAACAACAATTGATTTAAAATTGTAGTTAAACGTGCCTTCAACATTTGGCTGGTCTGTTGTAGGTTTGGTGTAGTTAACCCTGGCATAATAATTCACAGGGCCATCAAAAGAGTATTGCGCATGTTCAACACCCGGATTAAGGCTTCTGAGTATCAGGTTTTCACCCATTTTTAAAACCATTGTAAAACCGCTGCCTGCCATAGTCATATTTAAACTATCGTTAGCGGTAACCCCTGAAGGCACTCCATTAGTACAGGTAAGCTCATATTTAACCTTAGCCCAAATATCAATTTTTGAGGTATCGCTTTGATCTAAATTAAATGCTATCGTGGTATCCATTTTAGCGCCGCACTGTGGCTGAGGGTCAACAGATTGTACTTTGATCTTACCTTTTTTGTTCAGGGAAAGATCGGTTGGCATACTTAAACCGCTTTTAAAATCAAACCCGCCGTTTTCGGGGTTAAAAATGCCAACAAGGCTTTGCGCAATTTGCACACTCGCTTCTTTTTTACTTACTGTACTTTGATTGGTAGGCGCCATGTTAAGCTTATGGCACGAAGTGTAAATGGCAGTAATACCGGCAAGCAGCAATACTATTATTTTGTACTTGTGTTTCATGTTTAGGATTTTAATTCCGCACAAATTTAACTTATTATCAATTAATTAAAGAAATTTTGAAAATATTTAGGAGCAGGGGCTTATAATGTTATTTACCCTCATTTTGAACAATGAGTACCGGCAAAAGGTTAGCCGATGTTGAAACCTATCTTTGTAATGACAGATATTTGGAAGAAAAAGCATGAAATTGTGCAATGCCCCCTCACCAGGAGTATATAACGCAAACATCATTAAGCTAATGAATTTACAGGTTGCACCAGAGGTGCAAAAGGTTTGTAGAAATAAAAAGAATGAAATCTTAGTGTGCCAGAGGTACACAACTCCGGTGTTCCGTACCTCTGGCACGGCTATTTTGGACATATATATATTGCTACAAGCCTGTTCCCCCTCTGGGGGATTTTTTCACCCTAATGAAATTAGGGTTTGTGAAGCGCTCTGAAATGATACATAAACCCCTCCCTGCCACTATACAGCCCACCAACCCGAGTCAAAAAACATCGCTACCGTCAACTAATCCATTAATAACTACTAAACTAATAGGGAAATGCTTAATTTCGCAACCTCATACGCGTAAAACATAAAATGGACTACCAATTTAAAGAGATAGAGCAAAAATGGCAGCAGTTTTGGGCAAAAAACCAAACCTTCAAGGCCGAAGACAAAAGCAGTAAACCCAAGTATTATGTGCTGGATATGTTTCCTTACCCATCAGGAGCAGGTTTGCACGTTGGGCACCCGCTGGGCTATATCGCTTCTGATATTTTTGCACGCTACAAACGCTTAAAAGGCTTTAACGTGTTGCACCCTATGGGCTATGACAGCTTTGGCTTACCGGCCGAGCAATACGCCATTCAAACCGGTCAGCACCCTGCTATTACTACCGAAGATAACATTGCAACCTATCGTCGCCAGTTGGACCAGATCGGCTTTTCGTTCGACTGGAGCCGCGAGGTACGTACCAGTTCGCCCGATTATTATAAATGGACCCAGTGGATCTTTATGCAGCTGTTTAACAGCTGGTATAACAAAGATGCCGACAAAGCCCAGTCAATTGATCAACTGGTTGCGCATTTTGAAACTAAAGGTTCTGCCGGTATTAATGCTGTTTGCGATGATGAAATTTTAAGTTTTACTGCCGATGAGTGGAAAGCGTTCAGCAATGAGGAACAGCAGTCCGAATTGTTAAAATACCGCCTTACCTACCTGCGTGAAAGCACCGTAAACTGGTGCCCTGCCCTTGGCACCGTATTGGCCAATGATGAGGTAAAAGACGGTTTTAGCGAGCGCGGCGGCTACCCTGTTGAACAAAAAAAGATGACCCAGTGGAGCATGCGCATCACAGCCTATGCCGAACGGCTATTGCAAGGCCTTGATACTATCGACTGGCCAGAGCCTTTGAAAGAAATGCAAAGGAACTGGATTGGTAAAAGTACCGGAGCTTCAGTAAAATTCCCGATAGCAGCCCCACCCAAACCCTCCCCGGAAGGGAGGGCTTTAAATGAAGTCTCCCCAACCGGGGGAGATTTAGAGGGGGCTATCGAAGTATTCACCACCCGTGTCGATACTATTTTCGGTGTTGCCTTCTTAGTAATTGCTCCTGAGCATGAATTAGTTTCTGCATTAACTACACCTGAGCAAAAGGCAGAAATTGAGGCTTACATTACTCAAACCAAAAAGAAATCGGAGCTTGACAGGATGGCTGATGCCAAAACTGTATCGGGTGCTTTTACCGGGAGCTATGTACTTAACCCGCTTAATGGGCAGCAAATTCCAATCTGGATTGCTGATTATGTTTTGGCAGGATACGGAACAGGCGCGGTTATGGCGGTACCATCCGGCGATCAGCGTGATTACCTGTTTGCAAAGCATTTTAATTTGCCGATAGTGCAGATCCTCGATATTCAAAACATCGAAACCGAAGCCGACCCAACTAAAGAGGGCACCTACATCAATTCCGACTTTATGAACGGCTTAGCTTACAAAGAAGCTACTGCCGCGGTGATTGCCAAACTGGAAGAAATTAAAGCCGGTAAATCCAAGATCAACTTCAGAATGCGTGATGCCATTTTCGGTCGTCAGCGTTATTGGGGCGAGCCGGTACCCGTTTACTTTAAAGATGGCTTACCATATTTAATTGATGAAAGCCACCTGCCGTTGTTATTGCCCGAAATTGATAAATACCTCCCAACCGAAACCGGCGAACCACCACTGGGCCGTGCTGAGGATTGGAACTACAAGCCCTACCCAAACCCTCCCCGGGAGGGAGGGCTTTCTGAGCACACTTCATACAGAGAAACGGCTGATTCTGTCTATTATGAACAACTAAAAGATTTTAGCAGATCAAACAGAAGTCAACCTACTGAGGCTGAAGATATTTTATGGCAATTATTGAGAAATGATCAGTTAGGTTATAAAATAAGAAGGCAGCATGCGATAGGTCAATTTATTGCTGATTTTGTTTCGTTACAGAAAGGATTGATAATTGAGCTTGATGGCAATCATCACATTAGTCAAACTAAAGAGGCTGATGATACAAGAACCGAAATACTTAACCATTTAGGGTTCGAAGTAATTAGATTCTCAAACGATGAGGTTTTGAAAAATCCAAATGGAATTATTCAGTCAATCAAGCTAAAATTAGACGAGCTGCCAGATCGTGATAAATCAAAAATATCCGGGGATCAGATAAGTGCAGCTAAAGTCTCCCCTACCGGGGGAGATTTAGAGGGGGCTGGCTATGCTTATGAGTTAAGCACCATGCCCGGCTGGGCCGGTTCAAGCTGGTACTGGTACCGCTATATGGACGCCCAAAACGACAAAGAGTTTGCATCCCGCGAGGCTATTGAATACTGGAAAGATGTTGACCTGTACATCGGCGGCAGCGAACATGCTACCGGTCACCTGTTGTACAGCCGTTTCTGGAACAAGTTTTTGAAGGATCTTGACCTTGTTGTTGAGGAAGAACCTTTCAAAAAGCTGATTAACCAGGGCATGATCCAGGGCCGTAGTAATTTTATTTACAGGCTGATTGATGAGGAAGGACGCAGAACAAATACTTTGGTATCGCATGGCTTAATTAAGCAATACAAAACATCTCCGATACACGTTGATGTTAACATTGTTGAGAATGAGATTTTGAACATTGAAAAATTCAAACAATGGCGACCAGAATTTGCCGACGCTGAATTTATACTTGAGGGCGGCAAATATATCTGCGGCGTTGAGGTTGAAAAAATGTCGAAATCTAAGTTCAACGTAGTGAACCCGGATGACATCATTAGTCGCTTTGGAGCCGATACTTTGCGCATGTATGAAATGTTCTTAGGTCCGCTGGAGCAGAGCAAGCCATGGAATACCAATGGGATCGAGGGTGTGTTTAAATTCCTGCGTAAGTTCTGGAGGTTATTCCACAATGATGCCTGGGAGTTTGGTGTAAGCGATGCAGCGCCATCAAAAGCAGAACTGAAATCATTGCATAAGATCATCAAAAAGGTTGAGGAAGACATTGAGCGTTTCTCGTTCAATACTTCAGTTTCAAGCTTCATGATCGCCGTTAATGAATTAACCGATCTGAAATGCAACAACCGCGCTATTTTGCAGGATATGGTGATCATCCTTTCACCTTATGCGCCGCACATTTGCGAGGAGCTATGGTCGTTATTAGGTAATGCCGATGGTACTTTATCATACGCACCATTCCCTAAATTTAATGCCGAATACCTGGTTGAAGATGAGTTTGCTTACCCGATCTCTATCAATGGTAAAATGAAAATGAACCTGAGCATCTCATTAAGCCTTGATGTAAAAGATATAGAAGCAGCCGTTTTAGCTAATGCTGATGTACAAAGATACCTGGATGGCAAAACCCCTAAAAAACTGATTGTGGTTAAAGGCCGCATTGTGAATATGGTGGTTTAGCCCCCTCCGCCCCCTAAAGGGGGTACTTTAAAATTTAAGCCCCGGTATCGTTTCGCGATACCGGGGCTTTTTAATTTTATACCTAACAAAAAAATGTCATTTCGAAACGAGGAACGAGTGAGAAATCTCCTATGATGAAAATCTGCTAC
>CBIHRB010000020.1:0-103747 GCA_966212355.1 uncultured Mucilaginibacter sp. | reverse complement strand
AAATACATACAAAAGAAAGAGGCCGCATCATTTGATTTATGATACAGCCTCGTTTGCGTTTGATACCACCGGACCTAAAATTTCCGGCTTCCGACTAAAGACTTATTTCCTTTTCATCTTCATGGTGTCTTTTTTCATGGTGGTATCTTTTTTCATTTTCTTCGTTTTCTTCTTCTTGGTTGTATCAGTTTGCATAATGCCTTTTGACGGGCGAACCATTGTACCATGAGCGAAAACGCTGCTGAACGAGATCGCTGCTAAAGCGATCATACATAGTGCCTTTTTCATAGTTGATTATGTTTTAGATGGTTAGTTCTATCTATAACAAATTAACTATGGTTTGTTTTTTTTATTTTTTAATTAAATAACTGTGCCGCTTGGTATTATAGCGCGCTTCTTAACTACAACAATACCGTCCTGCACGGTATGGGTGCCGTAATCGCCATCTTCAAGCTTCTCGCCGCAGTTAATGGTTACATTATTACCGATATAAGTATTTTTATCAATAATGGCGTTTTGGATATGGCAATTATCGCCGATGCCCATAATTGGCGAACCGCTTTCCTTACACTCGGCGATCTCCTCAAGGGTTTGATAATTGTCGCTGCCCATCACGTAACAGTTTTCGATGATGGTATCAACACCAATACGGGTACGGATCCCGATTATCGAATGTATGATCTGTTTGGCATTGATGATACAGCCGTCGGCAACAATAGATTTTTCCATTAGCGTGCCTGATATTTTTGACGGCGGCAACATGCGCGCACGGGTGTAGATCGGGTTTTTATCAAACAGGTTAAACTTGGGGATGTTATCGGTTAAACCCAGGTTGGCCTCGAAAAATGAAGGGATAGTACCAATATCTGTCCAGTAGCCTTCATATTGATAGCTGGCTACGCGGTGGCCTTCAATTGACTGCGGAATGATCTCTTTACCAAAATCGGTACGCTCATTGCCTTCAAGCAATTCATATAACAATTTGCGATTAAAGATGTAGATACCCATTGAAGCGAGGTATACACGGCCTTCAGCTTCCATCTCCGGACTAACCTCTGACGCCCAGCTTTCGAAGTTGCTTTTTGGTTTTTCGATAAATGAGGTGATCATATTGTTTTCGTCCGTTTTCAGGATCCCGAAGCCCGGAACGTCAGCTGCATCAACCGGGATGGTGGCAATTGAAATTTCGGCATTAGTTTCGATATGGTGGTTAATCATATCTTCAAAATCCATCTGGTACAACTGATCGCCCGAAAGGATCAGTACATACTCAAACTCATGCACCGCCAGGTGGTGTAAGCTTTGCCTAACAGCATCGGCCGTGCCCTGGAACCAGGCCACGCTTGATGGTGTCTGCTCTGCCGCCAGGATGTCAACAAAAGCATCGCTAAAACTGCTAAAGTGGTAGGTGTTTTTAATGTGCTTGTTTAACGAGGCCGAATTAAACTGTGTTAACACATAGATACGCGTAATGCCCGAGTGCAAACAGTTTGAAATGGGAATATCCACCAAACGATATTTACCCGCAATTGGAACTGCCGGCTTTGACCGCGTTGCGGTAAGCGGTGATAAACGGCTGCCCTGGCCGCCACCGAGCACAATGGAGATTACTTTGGATGTCATAAAGTTAGTTTTAAGCTTTCGTATAGTTCAGTGTATTGTTGTGTTGAGCGAGCCCATGAAAAATCAAGTGTTATCATTTGCTTGCGGAGCTGCTGCATTTTTGCGCTATCCTGATAAAGTTGTTTTGCCCTAAAAACCGAGTGGCAGATATCCTGCACGCTGGCCTGTACAAAGCGGATGCCGTAGCCGCCTTCATCGCCAAAATCAATAACAGAATCTTTCAATCCGCCAGTGGTACGTACAATTGGCATAGTGCCGTAACGCAGTGCATACAGTTGGTTAAGGCCGCAAGGTTCCACGCGGGATGGCATCAGCAGGAAGTCGGCCCCGGCATAAATCAAGTGTGCCAATGACTCGTCATAGCCAATAAATACATTACAATGCTCAGGATATTTATTTTTAAGCTGAAGCAGCGCCAATTCGTTTTCCTTATCGCCGGCACCTAATATGATAAAGTTTACTTCGCCTTCGTTTTCGAGCAGGCTGCGTTCAATAGCGGCAGGTAACAGATCCGCTCCTTTTTCAACAACGAGGCGACCGATAAAGGTGAATAACGGTTTTTCCGGATCGAGCTCAAAACGTTTGCAAATAGCTTCTTTATTAGCCCTTTTGCCTTTAGCCAATGTTTTAGCCGAAAATTTAGTCGCGATCATTGGGTCGGTTTGCGGGTTCCAAACCTCGGTGTCGATGCCATTCATGATGCCATAACCTTTTGCCCGCTCAATATAAAACAGGTATTCCAGGCCGTTTGAGTTGTAGGTAAGCTCCTCCAGGTAAGTAGGTGATACCGTGGTATAACGCCAGCTGCATTTAACCGCGGCGGCAAGTGGATTGATACCGCCGGCCCAGTCAAGCAAACCTGTTTTGGTCAGGTCGATTTCTGGCAATAAGGATAACCTGTCCCAGCCGAAAGCGCCGTGGTACTGGCCGTTGTGTATGGTAAATATGGTTGGCGTATTGGCCAGCCTTGTATATAGTTTGGAATGATAAAGCAGGAATGGGACTAAACCGGCATGGTGGTCATGACAATGGATCAGATCGGGTGTTTGTTGCGAATAACTGATCCAATCTAAAAATGCCAATTGAAAGGCCATGAACTGGTCGCGCTCATCGGGATAGCTGTAGATGTTTTCCCTGTCGAGCAGCCCGGGGATCTTCACTAAGTAAAGCTCAAAACCGAGTTTATTTGTTTTCTCTTTCAGGATCTCGAAGAAAAGTCGGCGATTACCGAGTAAGGTTGCAGCAGCAAACACAATTTCAAAGTCGTTTTCCTGGGTAAACTTACGATCGTAAAAAGGCATAACAACTGCAGCCTGCAAACCTGCAAGGTTCTGGTACTTAGGCAATGCGCCAACAACATCGGCAAGCCCGCCTACTTTGGCAACGGGATAGCACTCGGCACTCAAATGGTATATTTTCATTCAGGTTTTATTGGCTCAATTTAAGCAAAGATTACCAAAAGAGAAACCCGCGGCAATTAATATAGTTTTGTAAAATTTAGATTAAAAGCACTGAAATTTTATTACCGTTAAGATGCTATAGTTGTAAAAATGATAGGGAAAAGGGCAGGATTGAGAATAGCGGGAAAATAGGAATCAAAGGTTGTTGCTAATGGATTAGCCGCGATAGTGTCTAAATTATGCCAATTGCGAGCGAAGCGCGGCAAGCGCACGGAGACATGGCCGCTTTAACTTGCGCTCGTTTACAACGAGCGCTTAACGTGGTTAGGCGATTGTATCGCCAGAGATGCGTTTTAAACGCAAGTCCATATTAAGCGCTCGTTGCAAACGAGCGCAAGGATCACATTTTGTCTAAAACACCCCCTTTAGGGGGCCGGGGGGCTAATGCGCCTCCAGCCAGTTTAAGCCTGTTCCAATCTCCACCATAATAGGCACCTCGGTTTTGATGGCGGTTTTCATGTTGTGCATGATGATTGGTTTTACAATTTCTACTTCATGATGTGGCACGTCGAAAACTAACTCGTCATGTACCTGCATAGTCATACGGGCATCCAGCTTTTGGGCTTTTAGTTCTTTGTGGATATTGATCATGGCTATCTTGATCATGTCTGCAGCCGAGCCTTGTATGGGTGCATTGATAGCATTTCGCTCGGCAAAACCGCGAACGGTTGCATTGGCCGAATTGATATCGCGCAAATAGCGGCGGCGGCCCATCAGTGTGCACACATAGCCATTTTCGCGGGCGAAGTTCATGGTATTGCTCATGTACTGCTTAATACCGGCAAACTGGATAAAGTATTGTTCAATAATTTCGGCAGCCTCTTTACGCGGGATCCCCAGGCTTTGCGATAAGCCAAAGGCCGATTGCCCGTAAATTATACCAAAGTTTACCGCCTTGGCATTGCGGCGCTGATCGCTGGTTACCTCGTCAAGCCCGATGCCGTAAACGTTGGCAGCTGTTGCCGTGTGGATATCGTGGTTATTGATAAAGGCCTGCATCATGTTAGGATCTTTGCTAATCTCGGCGATGATGCGCAGTTCTATCTGCGAATAATCCGCAGATACGATGGTATGATTGCTATCTCTCGGGATAAAAGCTTTCCTTACCTCGCGGCCGCGCTCGGTACGGATAGGGATATTTTGCAGGTTGGGGTTAACGCTGCTTAAACGACCCGTTGCGGCAACAGCTTGGTTGTATGATGTATGTACTCTACCTGTTTTAGGGTTCACCATCTGCGGCAGCGCGTCAACATAGGTCGACTTTAATTTTTGCAGCTGGCGAAAATCCAGGATATCACGCACAATATCGCTCTTGGCAGCTAATGAAAGCAATACGTCCTCTCCGGTTTGATACTGGCCGGTTTTGGTTTTTTTGGCTTTAGGGTCAAGCATCAGTTTTTCAAACAAAACCTCGCCCAATTGTTTTGGCGATGCAATGTTGAATTTTACGCCTGCTTTTTCATAAACCGTTTTCTCGTATTGGGCGATGTCGGTTTCCAGTTGCTTGCTAAAATCGCGCAGGGTATCGTGGTCTATTTTTACGCCTTCGTACTCCATATCGGCCAGTACGTAAATAAGCGGGTGCTCTATTTCGTTTACCAGCTTTTCGCCCTCAACCTCTTTTAGTTTAGGCTCAAAAACATCTTTTAGCTGCAGGGTGATGTCGGCGTCTTCGGCTGCGTATTCTTTAATTTTTTCAAAATCAACATCGCGCATATTGCCCTGATTTTTGCCTTTGGGCCCGATAAGTTCGGTTATGGAAACCGGTTTGTAGCCCAGGTAATTTTCCGACAGGATATCCATATTGTGGCGGGTATCCGGATCAAGGATGTAATGGGCCAGCATGGTATCAAACAGAGTTCCTTTCACTTCAATGTTGTACCATTTCAGCATCAGGATATCAAACTTGATGTTTTGCCCTATTTTGCCGATATTTTCATTTTCAAGCACTGCTTTAAATTCGGTAACAATGCTTTGTGCTCCCGCCTGGTCAGCAGGAACTGGTACATACCAGCCCTGTCCTGGTTTAACAGAAAATGACAAGCCTACCAGTTCGCAATGATTAGGATCGGTACCGGTGGTTTCGGTATCAAAGCAAATGGTTGGCTGCTGCGCTAATATTTTGATGAGTTCGGCGCGTTTTTCAACGGTGTCGGCCAAATGATATTCATGCGGCGTATTGTTAATATTTTTGGCAGCGATGATCAGGTCCTCACGAATATCTTCCACATCAACCGTCATGGTGGTACGACCAGTTGCCGTTGGATTGCCAAAAAGATCGATCTGGGTTCCGGCCGGTTTCAGTTCAGTAATGCTGAAATCATCACCAAATACACGCTTGCCTAAAGTACGGAACTCTAATTCGGCAAAAAGCGGCTCTAATAGTTCCTTACTTGGAGCGCATACTTCGAGGCCTTCTTCATCCAGTTCAACAGGTACATTTAGCAATATGGTAGCCAGTTTTTTCGACATCAGGCCCTGCTCTTTAAACTGTTCAACGTTTTCGCGCTGCTTTCCTTTAAGCTCATGGCTATGCTCAAAGATGTTTTCCATCGAGCCATATTGTTTAATAAGGGCTTTGGCCGTTTTTTCGCCGATGCCCGGAATACCCGGAATGCCATCAACCGCATCACCCCATAGGCCTAAAATATCTATCACCTGGTCAACACGCTCAATTTCCCATTTGGCCAGTATCTCTTTAACGCCTTGTATTTCCATCTCGTTGCCCATGCGGGCCGGTTTGTAAATGAAAATATTATCTGACACCAATTGGCCAAAATCCTTATCAGGCGTCATACAATAAACAGTGTAGCCCTTTTGTTCAGCTTTTTTTGCAAGGGTACCGATGATATCGTCGGCTTCGTAGCCATCTGAAGTAATAACGGGGATGTTAAAGCCCAGGATAATTTTTATTACATAAGGTAAAGCTTTTGCCAAATCTTCGGGCATGGCTTCGCGGTGAGCTTTGTAGCCTTCAAAATCGGTATGTCGTTCGGTTGGTGCTTCGGTATCAAAAACTACGGCCATGTGGGTGGGGACCTCCTTTTTCAAAACATCCAGCAGGGTGTTGGTAAACCCCATCATTGCCGAGGTGTTTAGCCCGTTTGAGGTAAACCGCGGTGTTTTACTTAAAGCAAAATGCGCCCGGTAAATAAGGGCCATGCCATCCAAAAGAAATAGTTTTTTCATCTTTTTATGATTTCACTGATTTTTATTTTCCGGGATTTCACCGATTGATTTGTGATTTCACAGATTTTAAAATGAGCGATAGTAAGTGATTTCATTATGATGCACTGATAAATTAAATGATCAATGCGGTTTTCTTGTTTCAAAAATACAATTAATGTTGACGAATACCCCTTGCCTGCTCCTCAAAAATCAAACCCAACAGTTACCCCCAAATATTGAATTCAATGAAATAGAGCCAGTGAAATCAAAAAAATCACTTGAAGCTGCAATCAGGAATATGATCATTTACCATACCGGTGGCCTGCATGTGGGCATAACAGATGGTGCTGCCGAAAAACTTAAAACCCCGCTTTTTCATATCCTTACTGATAGCGTCAGATTCGGGGCTGGTTGCCGGTATTTTGTGCAAATGATTTACGATAGGTTTTCCATCGGGCATAAAGCTATACAGGTATTTATCAAACGAACCGAATTCTTTTTGTATGCCGATGAACAGTTTAGCATTGTTGATAGCGGCTAATATTTTGAGCCTGTTGCGGATGATACCCTCGTCATGCATTAAGCGCTCAACATCTTCATCGGTAAAAGCTGCTACTTTTTGCACATCAAAATTGGCAAATGCCTTACGGTAGCCTTCGCGGCGGCGCAATATAGTGATCCAGCTAAGCCCGGCCTGCGCGGATTCTAATATCAAAAATTCAAATAAGGTATGATCATCATGAACTTCTTTGCCCCATTCCTCGTCATGGTATTTGATATATAGTTCGGCGGTGCCTGCCCAGGAGCAGCGGGTTAGGTTGTTGGTTTGATTGCTCATTATATTTGTCTTAGGTAAGAATAAATGATTGAAAATTTGTTGATTTTTTGCTGACCTAACATGTCTATCACTTTCTTGATCTCCGGGTATGGGGTTTCAGCATCGGCCATAAGAACAATGCGTGTGCGGGCATTGTGTTGTTTCCATGTTGCTTTGCGCGATTCAATTATCCACTCGCTTAATTCAATGAGTGACAACCCTTGTTGAGCATAATAATCTGAAGCGTTATAATAGCCCGAAATATATTTTTTCATTTGGGGCAGTGGCGTTCCTATCACATCCGTTTCTCCAAATTTAGTTGCATCTGCCGGGGTGAATGTCATATTGTGCTTGCTTCCCATTTGTTTTAAAGCAGTCTCTCGTATATCGGCATCCTCAAGTTTGAGCATTAATTTTTTCTGCCCGATGAGAATTGTGGCGTAATTCCCCTCAGGATCGCTGGTGTTAAAGCATGATCCAACCGGCAGATTGATCAAAATAGGATAACGTATTGCGGGACGACCACTCAGCATGAGAAATGATAACACGATCAATAATAAATTGAACATCGGAAACATGTCTACGTCAAAATGCTTTCTGCGGAATTTAGGTCTGTACATGGTGTGAAAAGGTTAAGTAAAGGATTAAACAACGGCATTACAAGAGCGAATCCTATACTGCTAAACAGGAACTCGCTTCACTCCTTATAACGACGTTGTTGCGTACTTATTTCACTTCATTTAACTCATCCCAATACTCAACAGCCCTGCGATAATGTGGAATAACTATTGAGCCACCCACCAAATTGGCTATCATAAAAATCTCGTTCATTTCATCGTGGTTAACGCCGGCTTCGTGGCATTTGCCGAGATGGTATTTGATACAATCGTCGCAGCGCAAAACCATGCTGGCTACCAGGCCAAGCATCTCTTTGGTTTTTACATCAAGTGCACCTTCGGCATAACTGGTGGTATCGAGCGCAAAAAAGCGTTTAATGTTGGTATTGGCGGTTTCCATGATCCTGTCGTTCATTTTAGAGCGATAGGTATCAAATTCTTCTACAAGTTTTCCCACGGGGTGTTGTGTTTGTTAATAAAATTTAAGCTAATTAAGCTAAAATATTTAGCATTTAAAAAATTGGATTGCTATTTTTATGGCGTTAACCAAATTCTTTACACTCTAACTATGGAAAGTTTATCACCTAACATTTTTGTAAACGATATTAATGCAACCATCAGCTTTTATGAACTGCTTGGTTTTAAAATGGCAATGAGTGTTCCCGAAACCGGGCCCGATTTTGTTTGGGCCATGATGACTAACGGAAGCGTTACCATGATGTTCCAAACCTTTAGCAGCCTGGCCGATGATCTGCCCGAGATAAGTCGTACCGACGGCGGCTCCCTGCTGTTGTACATTAACCTGAAAAATATCCGAGCTTTTTTTGAAGAGATAAAGGATAGGGTAACTATATTAAAAGGACTTGAAACTACTTTTTATGGGGCAACCGAATTCTCCATAAAAGATAATAACGGTTATGTGCTTACTTTTGCCGAGCATGAATAACCGAGGTTATCATAAAAATTAATAATTTAATTAAAATCGCCTTCTTTAGGGGGATTTAGAGGGGCTTATGATCAACTTTAAACGTGCCGACCATATCCAGGTTTGCGTTCCGTTAGAACGGCTGGAGGAAGCAAGAATTTTTTATACCAACGTTGTGGGGTTACAGCGGATAGAACGACCGGCCTTTAATTCAAAAGGCTATTGGTTTCAGATATCAGATATCCAGCTTCATTTAAGTACTGAAGATGCTTTGCCGCGCACATCGCGGCATACGGCCTTTGAGGTTACTGATATTGCAGAAGCCCGCCGGCACCTGGAAAGCTATGGCGTTGAGTTTTGGGAAGAACCTGTTCTTCCGGATCGCACGCGGTTTTCATTTATTGATCCATTTGGAAACAGGATGGAGCTGCTGCAGTTTACGGAATAGTTTTATTATACTGCCGCCGCCCGGTTCTTCTCTGCAGCTGTTAACACCAAACACAGACAGTAACGCTGGGGGTTAACAGGGTTAACAGAAATTTGAATGTGTTCAATTTATTAGCTGATAGTCAGGAATTTAATAAAAACAGGGGTTAACACGAAGATTTCTTTGCCGATGCCGGGCAAGGACCGGGCCGCGGCGCATTTTGATTAAAGTGAGGTATCACAAAGCCAGCTCTACCATAGGGTCCCAAAAATGCGATTTAAAATCCTGCACCTGATCGTCAACTACTTTTACACCTTCACTTTCCAGCATTTCGGCCATGCGGCTACCGCCGAAATGGGCTTTTGCCGTTAGCAAACCCTGCCGGTTTACTACCCTGTGTGCAGGTACAGGGGGTTTTACATTCCCGGCCGCCTGCATGGCCCAGCCTACCATGCGCGATGAGCCTTTGGTACCAAGATAAGCTGCAATAGCTCCATATGAGGTCACCCGGCCCGGCGGGATGAGCCGGGCTACCTGGTAAACTTTTTCAAAAAAATTAATATCCTCCATTAAGCGGTTTCGGTAAATGAAAACTTAAGGTAGTTAATGTTCTTGTTATCCTTTAAATATTTTTTCTCGTAGTAGGTTTTAATAGAAAGTACCTCGTCCGCATATGCTGAATTGTAGAGGTCTTCAGTTTTAACGTGCAGATTCAGCTTCAGCTCGTCAATTTTTTCGGCGGTATAAGTATGCAATCCGTCGTTATCTGTTTTAAGGTTAACACAGCCACCTGGTTTTAAGACGATGATATATTTATCTAAGAACCGCGGTGAAGTTAATCGCTTTTTCTCGCGGCTTAATTGCGGCTGCGGGTCGGGAAAAGTGATCCAGATTTCGTCTATTTCGCCGGGAGCAAAATAATCAAGCAGGTTTTCGATCTGGATGCGTAAAAAAGCAACATTAGGCACACCGTCTTCAAGAGCAGTTTTGGCGCCGCGCCAAATGCGGTTGCCTTTGTAGTCGATACCAATGAAGTTTTTATTGGGGAATATCCGCGCGAGGTTCACGGTATATTCGCCTTTGCCGCAGGCCAGCTCAAGCACAACCGGGTTCTCATTCTTAAAAAACTCAGCGGCCCACCGGCCTTTAAACGGTTTGCCGGCATCTAATTGCAATACATTACTAAAGGTTTCAACCTCGGCAAAACGCCTTAACTTATCTTTTCCCACTTTACGTTTTTAAAATAAAGCGCAAAAATATTGAAATTATTTTAACACGAATGATTTGCTTGTTGCAGAGCAATTAAATCGAATTACACGAATTGGTTTAATGGATCTGTATAGCAGGTTTGAGAAATTCGAATAATTAGCAAAATTCGTGTAAAAATTATTATACAACAGCCCCGCCCACAGGCTTAACATATGGCGCAGGTTTATATGCAGCGTCATCTTTCTTTTTAGTGAACTTGGCGAAAAGCGCTTTTGCTTTGTCCCAAATGCTGCTCACGGTATCCTCATTAACATAATTTGAAGCCTTTTGTGATACCAGGCCAACCAGTGTTTTTACCAGAAAGTTGGAGTGTTTAAAAAGCGTTTTATTCAAGGTAAGCGGAATCACGAACCTGGAGATGAGGTTGAGGAAATCAGGATGGAAAAAACTGGTATTTTTTACACCATCAGTATCATTTGAACGCGGGAACAGCGTAAGCACAGTTGAAAATAAAGCAGACGGGCTGTTAACGCGCGCCTTCAAAGCCACCGATTGCTGTTTTTCAAGCGTTTTTAACCTGAATATTTCGGCTTGCAGATCGCTGATGTTGGTGATATGAAGATCCATGGTTTATCTTTTAAATATTTTTTGAATAAAGATGTTGATAAGCGGCCTTTCAAGGTGTCGTTTAAATATCTTGATAAACATGGCTATCAAAAAGTAAAGCACGGCAATGCATCCAAAACCCATCCAGTAGGAGTGTAAGATATCGGCAAGAAAAAAGCCTAAGGTAACACTTGCAAAAAGAAAAGCCAGTACCATGCTTATTACAGTCACCAAATCGGCAATGATGCTTGCTAATATGGAGGTACCACCTTCAATAGCTTCGTATTTTAAAAGTTTAAACCGGGTTTCGGCATATTCCTTTAACTGATCAACTATCGGGGGTACTGGTGGTTGAGTCTCTTTTTTATCTTCCATGGGTAAGGTTATATATCCCGGATGTTTTTTATCCGCATCCGGGATTGGTGTTATACATGCTTATGCGTGTTCCAGGTCGTCCTGGTATTCTTCTTCGGCGCCTTTGATTTTCGACTTGATGTTTTCAACAACTTTGTCCTTTAAGCCAACCAGATTGTCAATTTCGGCAGCCGCAGTATCTTTTATCGACTCTCCCAGGTTTTTTAATGATTCGGTAAGCTTGTCGCGGGTTTCGTTGCCTTTATCCGGTGCAAACAAAATACCTAACGCTGCCCCTGCTGCTAAACCGGCAAGCAATGCAACAACTACTTTTGAGTTATCATTCATTGTAATATAATTAAAAGTTGAACATTTGATTAGTTACGCGTAAATATCCTGCCAAATATGTGCATTTGGCACAATTATTTTTATTTAAGTATAAATTAACTTTTATCAGCCAAATAAATTTTACTCTGTGTTCACAAAACTATTCAGGCTTGTACGGTATATTTTATACGCTGTTTATCCGTTCAAGCCTGTCGGCCGCCATACGGTTTGTTTCATAAATTTCCATCAGCAGCAGGAAATAGGATAGCAGCACCGGGCCAAACACCAGGCCAAGGATCCCGAAAAGGGGGAGGCCTATAAAAACGCCTATTATTGAAATAATAGGGTGTGTGTTGGCTACACGCTTGTTAATGATCATGCGCAAAAAATTATCAATATTGCCAATGAACAATAAACCATAAGCCAGTAAGGCTACTCCCTGCCAGTTGTGGCCCTGTGCAAACAATACAATGCTTGCCGGGATGCATAGCGTTGGCGCCCCTACTACAGGTAAAAACGAAATAAAGATAGCGATAACCCCCCAAAAAATCGGGTCGGGGATGCCGAATATCCAAAATCCGTTGGCCAGTAATATTCCCTGTGTAAGTGCTATAATTCCCTGGCCTAAAACGTTTGAATAGGTAGAATCGCGCAGGGCATTGGCAAATTTCAATGCATGCTGCTCCCTAAATGGCGCATATTTCAATAACCCGGCCTCAAATTCACGTATTTGTGTAAACATGAAATATAATATAATATACAATACCAGCAGGGTCAATATGGTGTTGGCCGCACTGCCCAGTATAGACGGGAAGAGGCCGGTGGCAAAAGTGCCTAATTTTTGTAAAGTCTCTTCGGCAAAATGAGGTTGATTAAGGTTAGCCCCGGCAAACGCATCAATTTTTGAAATCCATTGGTCAATAGGAAGGTCTTTAAGGTTGATGCTTGAAATTTTGCCTACAACCATTATGCTTAGTGTTAAAAAAGGGATCACAATAACAATAAGCGATATAAAAATAATAAGCAGGGCTACTAAAGAGGGGTTCCATCCTCTATTTTCGGCAAGATTAATGTAAAGAGGGCGAAAAATGGTGAACAGCACTACGGCGCCAAGAATTGAGCTAAATAAGCTGCTGAGCGCATATAGTAAAAAACACCCAAGTATAATGATACTCGCCAGAATAATGTTGTTGCGCTGCTTATAATTGAAGACTGACATGTAGGCTGTTGATTGATACTTGCTTAAACAAAAAAACGCCAAAAAGTTTTAGCGTTTCAAGCATTAATTGCAACGCCTTTAGTTGGTATCGTTAAGCAGGGTATTGATCCGGATTGAACTTATTTCTATGGTATCCATGTAAAACAAACAGTCTGATGTTGGATTGGGTATTTCATACCGTAATTGCTCAAGCGCCAGGTGAATGTTTGATAATTGATTTTTTATATCGTGCCTTAATTTACGCATGGCCTCAGCATCGTCCTTTTCTTCATGAGCCCCCATTTTACTTAAGGTTAATGGCCTTCATTTTATTATAAAGGGTTTTGCGGTCGATATTCAGGATTTCGGCAGCTTTGGTTTTGTTGAAATTAACTTCCCTTAACACCCTTATAATTGTTTCGTACTCGGCCTCGAGCGCGGCATTTTTAAGGTCGTGACGGGGTTCTTTAGCCTCGGGCGCTTCTACCGCATGCGCTGTGGTATGATGATGCTGGGTATAATGATTAGCCGTTTCGTATGATAATTTATAGGTCGACATTTCAAGCGGCAAAGCTTTAAGCGTGATCTCATTGCCTTCGGCCAAAAGCGCTGCACGGCGGATCACGTTTTTAAGCTCGCGGATATTGCCCTGCCAGCGGTAATTCATAAAGCAATCCACAACCTCCTGCGAAAACGATTCGACATTGCGCCCGAGCTCCTGGTTAGCTATTTTTAAAAAATGTTCGGCCAGTAATATAATATCATGGCCGCGCTCACGCAATGGCGGCATGTAAATGCTAAACTCGTTAAAGCGGTGATAAAGATCTTCGCGGAAACGGCCTTTTTGGATCCCCTCCTGCAGGTTCTCGTTGGTGGCTATGATAATACGTACATCCAGATCTATCTCCTTGGTACTGCCTATTCTTTTCACTTTACGTTCCTGTACGGTACGAAGTAAAGCTGCCTGGATCTCGTACGAAAGGTTGCCCACTTCATCTAAAAATAAAGTGCCTCCGTTAGCCATTTCAAAGTGGCCTATTTTAGTATATAACGCGCCGGTAAATGAACCCTTTTCGTGGCCGAAAAACTCGCTTGCCGCGAGCTCCTTGGTTAAAGAGCCGCAATCCATAGCTATAAAAGGCTGGTTATGCCGCGGACTGTTGAGGTGAATACTTTTCGCTACGGATTCTTTTCCGGTACCACTTTCGCCTAAAATAATAACACTGTAGTTTGTTGGTGCCACCAGTTCTATCTGCCGGGCAAGCTCTTTTGACGCGCGGCTGGTGCCGGTTACAAAGTCGGCCGCAAAAACGGTTTTTTTTACGGTGTTGACTTTAGCTTTCTCAGGTAAAATAGCCGCCTGTAGCTCCTCGTCAATTTCAACCAGGGCATGGTGGGTTTCAAGGGCCTTATTAATAGTATTTAATATTTCATCGGGATACAGCGGCTTGGTAATATAATCATAGGCCCCCATTTTAATAAGTTCAACCGCCATTTTAATATCTGAATAGCCGGTGATGATGATAACCCCTGTTTTAGGATATTGAATTTTAATATTACGGAGCATTTCGCGGCCGTCGGTATCTTCGAGCCTGAAATCACATAGCACGAGTTGATATTCACCATTTTTCAACGCTTCCATCCCCCCGGTACCGCTTGATGCCGTACTAACGTCAAACCCATTCCGCGTCAAAAACTTCGATAGCAATAACGCCACATTAACTTCATCATCAATGATGAGGATCCTTTTCATATTCAGCAATTATTGTGCGGTAAATGTAATATTACGTGTCAAAATACAAACAATGTGCTAATTTATACGATTTATTTAATTATAAAGGTTCATATCAACTAAAAAAACATAATAAAAAAGGGGAGCCCGAATGAGCTCCCCTTTTTATATCAAGGTATGTGTAGGGCCATATATATTAAAAGCCGTACGCTACACGTAAACCTATAAAGTTAACCTTGCTTGCGTCAACGCCGGTAGCATATTTGGTAGTTGCTTCGTAGCGGATACCGGCATCAATAAAGCTGCTTGCACTTACCGGGAACTGAACACCAATTTGCGGAGCGTAAACAAATGCAGTTGATTTATTAGCGCCAACGTCAGATTTGTTTAACAGGAATGCAGCACCGGCTTCGCCCTGAACATAAAAATTGCTGATAGGGAAGTATTTTAAACCTGCTTTAACCGGGATTAAGTGAAAATCAGTTGCGTCAAGGCCTTGTACGCCACCGATGTCTTTTTTACCAAAGATATTGTTGTAACCTGCGTTAACAGTAACAAATAACTGGTTTGAAAGAACCGGGATATCAGCCTGTACCGAACCGCCTAAATTCCACTTGTAGTTATCTTTGAAATCGCCAAGAGGAATGCCTGCGTCCACACCGATGCTGTAACGGATGCCGCTTTTAGTTGTAGTTGATGTTGTTGTAGTGGTGGTAGGTGTAGATGTTTGTGCTTTTGCACCAAATGCCAAGCCTGCAAATGCAAGGGCTAATGCTGAAACTTTGAATAAATTTTTCATAACTATTGTTGTGTTTTTGATATATGTTGTTTTAAACACACAGCAAATTAACAACACAAATCAGATGCGATTTTTCATCCAAAAGTCATGAATATTTAATCAATTGATTAATAGTAATTTATTTTTTGACCCTATTGGTATTTTGATCAGGTTAGTGTAAAATGGACTTGTAATTGCTGTTTTTCTGTCAAAATTAACGTTGGTTTAACATGTGCTTTTGGCCCGAAAAATGATGAATTCTGCGTGAAATTGGGTGAAAGGGCTAAATGACGAAGAAAAATCCTGTGAATTTAGTTTACAATGTGCATCCGGTAATCATTACAGAACTACTCAAAACAAAAAGGGCTTAAGCAAATGCCCAAGCCCTTTAGTTGCTAAAATAATAGCGGATATTATTCTTTATTCTCCAATTCAGCGGCAGCCGGTTCATCAAGGAACCATTCTACCTCGCCTGATATGGAATCAATAAGCTGTGCAGGATAAAGTTCGATATCCTCGTCATCTTCCAGTATGTGTTTTACAGCTTCGGCCTTACCGGCGCCGTAAACTAAGAATGCTATTTGAGCTGCATCATTAATAAGCGGTGCGTTGAGGGTAATACGCCATACCTGTTGATCTTCCAGCCATACTTCTTTTACACCAGGCACACGGTCATGCAACACCGGTGTATAAGGGAATAATGACGCGGTGTGCGAGTTATCGCCTAAGCCTAACAGCACGAGGTCAAAGCTTGCTTCGCTATCATCAAAAAACGCTGAGATCACTTCCCAGTATTTGGCAGCCGCCTCGGCAGGCCCAAACGATGTCTCAACCGGAAAAATCTGTGCCGGACTGATCATCAAAGGCTCAAACAAAGCTTTTTTTGCCATCAGGTAATTGCTGTCCTTATGGTCATGTGGCACGTTACGCTCATCGCCAAAAAAGAAGAAAACTTTTTCCCAGTTCACCTGGTCGGCATAAGTTGTTGAAGCTAACAGCTCATATAGCTTTTTAGGTGAGCTGCCGCCCGAAAGCGCCACACTGAACTTGCCGTTTTTGTTAATGGCTTCGGTAGCCAGGGTAACAAAATGATCGGCCAGCCCGGTTAAAACTTCACCTTCCGTGTTATAGATATTCAGTTTCATCAGCTTTTTATTTTTTACCGTTTACAGGTAAAGTAAACCAGTTATAGCCGTCGCGGGCAATTAAAGCTTCTGCAGCTTCAGGGCCCCATGAATCGGCCGAATAATTAGGGAAATTCAGGCTCTTTTTATTTTGCCATGTGTTTAGTATCGGCATTACCAGTTCCCATGCTGCCTCAACCTGGTCACCACGCATAAACAGGGTTTGATCGCCCATCATGGTATCCAGTATCAGTGTTTCGTAAGCTTCAGGTGCCTGGTTGGTATAAGTACCTTTATAGTCAAACACCATGTCAACGGCGTTTAATACCATATCAATACCGGGGCGTTTAGCCTGCACTTGCAAACGGATGCTCATCTCCGGCTGAATGCTGATGATCAACCTGTTTTGCTGCCAGCTTTCAGTAGCTTCGGCCGGGAAAATCTGGTGAGGGACATCTTTAAACTGGATAGTAATCACTGATGATGACTGGTGCATTCTTTTACCTGTACGTAAATAGAATGGAACACCCTGCCAGCGCCAGTTGTCGATAAAGAACTTGATTGCCGCGAATGTTTCAGTATTTGATTCGGTGTTAACCTTTGGCTCCTCACGATATCCAGGTACTTCCCGGCCTTTCATCCATCCGCTGCCATACTGGCCCCTAACTGTCGAATTACGTACATCCTCCGCAGTAAATTTACGCATTGCTTTCAGTACATCAACTTTGCGGTCGCGTACCTCGTCGGCGCTAAAACTGATAGGAGGCTCCATAGCCACGTGGCAAAGCAATTGCAGCAGGTGGTTCTGGATCATATCCCTCATCGCACCTGAGCCATCATAATAATCGCCGCGTTCCTCAACGCCCAATTGCTCGGTAACTGAAATTTGTACGTGTTCAATATGGTTCCGGTTCCATAGCGGCTCCATAATGGAGTTGGCAAAACGAAAAGCCATGATATTTTGAACGGTTTCTTTACCCAGGTAATGATCGATACGATAGATCTGGCATTCATCAAAAATGCTCTTTAATAACTGGTTCAGATCTTTTGCAGTTTCCAGGTCGTGCCCAAATGGTTTCTCAATGATGATCCTTACACGTTTTTTATCATCGGCCAATTTAGCTTTTGAGATGTTTGATGCAATGATGGGGAAGAAATTAGGCGCTACCGCAAGGTAAAACAACACGTTTGCCTTCGTTTTCCACTCGGCGTTGTGTTTCTCAATGCGTTTGCCAAATTCTTTGTATGTTTCAAAATCGTTAGCGTCTGATACCTGGTAATAAATATTAGCTGAGAACTCGGCCCATTTTTTATCATCGGTTTTGCCGCTACGTGAAAACTGGTTAATATCGTTGTGCAGGTTATCTCTGAATTGCTCGTCGGTTAGCTTGGTACGACCGGTACCAATAATGGAAAATTGTTTAGGCATCCATCCATCTAAAAATAGATTATATAGGGCCGGCGCAATTTTCCGGGAGTTCAAATCTCCCGTTCCACCAAAAATGATAAATATGGTAGGGTCTGATTTAGCTGTTGTGCTCATTGTTTTGTTTTAATTAATAGCGTCAATTAGTCGTTTGCCGGAGCCCATTGTGTATGGAAGGTACCTTCTTTGCCAATTAGCTCATAAGTATGCGCGCCAAAATAATCGCGCTGAGCCTGGGTAAGGTTTGAAGGCATTCTTTCGCTGCGGAAAGCATCAAAATAGCTCAATGCCGAAGCATAGCCAGGAGCGGCAACACCGGCAGCAATAGTAGCTGATAATACTTTCCTGATGCCTGGTAAGGTACCGGCAACCAATGCCTGGATATCACTGTCAAGCAACAGGTGAGGCAATGCCTGATCTTTATTGTAAGCGTTGTAAATATCATTCAAAAATTCTGAACGTATGATACAGCCGCCTCGCCAGATCTTGGCAATTTCACCCAAATGAAGGTCATATTTATACTCTTCAGATGCTTTGGTAAGCAGGTGCATACCCTGTGCATAAGTAAGGATGCTGGTAAAATAGAAGGCCTGCTCTAAAGCAACCAGTAACTCTTCTTTATCGCCTTTAAGCTCGATTGGGTCATTATAAAGGGCAGAAGCTTTTTCGCGCAGTGATTTGTATTTTGAAAGGTCGCGCATAGATACTGATGTATCGATGGTTGGGATAGGGGTTACCAGATCCATAGCCACCTGCGATGTCCATTTACCGGTACCTTTAGCTTTCGCTTCGTCCTTAATATCATCTAACAATAAATGATCGGTTCCTGGTGCTTTGTATTTGAAAATATCTTTGGTGATATCTAACAGGAATGACTGCAAACGGCCTTCGTTCCATTTGGTGAATAAATCGCCAATTTCGTCGTTACCTAACTTTAAGCCTTTTTTAAGGATCTCATAGGTTTCGGCAATTACCTGCATGATACCGTACTCGATGCCGTTGTGAACCATTTTAACAAAGTGACCTGATGCGCCAGGGCCAATGTAAGTAACACAAGGTTCGCCGTTAACTTTAGCAGCAATGGCTTCAAAAATAGGTTTCATTACAGCGTAAGCATCCTTATCGCCACCCGGCATCATGCTTGGGCCACGACGGGCGCCTTCTTCACCTCCTGATACACCCATACCGAAGAAATGCAGGCCTTTAGCCTCCAGTTCCTCAACACGACGGTTTGTATCAGTAAAGTGCGAGTTACCGCCATCAATCAGGATATCGCCTTTTTCCAATAACGGGGTTAATTCCTCAATTACAGCGTCAACAATTTTACCGGCAGGCACTAACATCATGATAGCCCTTGGTGTGGTAAGGCTCTGTATAAATTCTTTAACATCGGCAAAGCCCTTAGCGGCCCTGTCACCAGCTTCCTTGTTCAATGAATCTACTTTACCGGTATCTTTATCGTGCCCGGCTACCGCGAAGCCATGATCGGCCATGTTCAGCAGCAGGCTGCGACCCATAACACCCAGGCCTATCATACCAAAGGCGTATTTATTTTCTGTTGCGCTCATGTTGTTTTGAGGTTTTCTTTTTTAAGAGTTTCTAAAATTTTCTTAGTGTTTTCGAGGCTGGTGTGCTGAAAAGAACGGATGCCTAATTTTTGCGCGGTATCGACAAACATTTTCCTGTCGTCGAAATAAACGCATTGCTGAGGCGATACCTGGGCTATACCCATAGCTAACTGCCAGATACCCGGATCAGGTTTACGCATTTTTACTTCGCATGATGATACAAAGGCATCAAAACACTCATGCAGCTTAAACTTACGTACCCTGTAATCGTTCAGCTCCTTACCCTCGTTGTTCACTGATATAATGCGGAAGCCGCAATCTTTTTTCCAATCTTTCAGGAATTGCAGCATAGGCAATTCAACAGATGTAGAATAGATAAAATCCTTAAAATCTTCGCGCACAAAATCCCTCGGGTGGTTAAATATCACCGTATCAAGGTATTCGTCGAGCGTGATACTGCCAATTTCATATACGTTAAAAATGAAATTATGCAGCGCGTTAACTTCGTCGTAATCAAGGTTAAAACGTTTGGCCGCTTCTTCGCGCGCCTCATGCCCCCATCCGTTCGACAGCAAAATGCCGCCCACGTCAAAAAAAAGGATCTTCAGATCAGCAACTTCCATTGATGTATTTGTATTGAAGTCGTTAGTCTAAAGTCCTAAGTTCAAAGTCAAAGGGATAATCCCGACTTCGAACTTAAGACTTCCGACTTAAGACTTAGAACTTGATTACTTGTTTTTCTGTGTTTCGATGGCGTTCAACAACTTTTCAAATGGCTTGTTGAATTTCTCGATACCTTCGTCTTCCAGTTGCTGGGTTACAGCAGCAAGATCGATACCTAAAGAAGGTAGTTTGGCTAAGATCTCGGTAGCTTTATCTAAACCGGTTTCTAATGTGTTTGCAGCAACACCATGATCGCGGAAAGCGTCAACAGTTTCCAGAGGAACGGTATCAACTGTGTCCGGGCCAATCAGGGCCTCAACATATTTGGTATCTTTAAATGCAGGGTTTTTGCTGCCTGTACTTGCCCATAATAAACGCTGTGGCTGTGCACCTTGCTCGGCAAGTTTTTTCCATCTTTCACTGCTGAATACCCTTTTATAAATTTCGTATGCTTTTTTAGCTGATGCGATTGCGACCTCACCATACAGCTCTTTTTCGCCTTTTGCTTCAATGATCGGGTCCACAATAACATCGATACGGCTCAGGAAGAAACTGGCTACTGACGCAATGTGGGCAATTTTATGACCTGCAGCTAAATGCTCTTCCAAACCGGCAATGTAAGCTTCGGTTACTTCTTCGTACCGCTCTAAACCAAACAGCAGGGTAACGTTGATGTTGATACCTTTTGCAATTGATTGCTGAATAGCAGCCAAACCTGGTTTAGTACCAGGGATTTTGATCATTACGTTTTCGCGGTTAACTTTTTTCCAAAGTTCTTCGGCTTGTTTAGCAGTACCTTCAGTATCTAAAGCCAGGAACGGAGAAACCTCAAGGCTCACATAACCATCAACTTTGCTTGATTCTTCATAAACACCTTTAAACAAGTCGGCAGCAGCCTGGATATCTTTAACAGCTATTTCAAAAAACAGCTTTTCGTTATCGCTTTCAGATTTAAGTGCGGCAATATCAGCATCGTAATCAGAACTGCTGCTGATAGCCTTTTCAAAAATTGCAGGGTTTGATGTAACGCCGCGTACGCCGTCAACGTCAATTAATTGTTTAAGCTTTCCTGAAGAAATGATCTCACGGTCAATAAAATCAAGCCAGATACTCTGACCAAAACCATGTATCTGCGCTACGTTATTAGTTGCCATAATAGGGTTTGTTTTTTTGTTTGTTAATTATTTTGTTAAAAGCGCGATGAAGGTAGTAAAAATTGCTACCAAATCGGTCTATTATGTAAAGTTCTTAATAAGAATGTCAGTAATTGTAAGATTTATATCATAGTTTGTAAAGTCGGAAGTACTAAGTCTTAAGTCAAAAGTCTCGTTTTTTCTGACTTCTGACTTCTGACTTCTGACTTAAGACACCTGACTTTAGACTTAATTATTTGATGCCATGATAATATTTACATCAAAGCCGATAAAAAGCCCGCTCTCGATAACTCCCGTTATTGATTTAATATCTTTTTCAAAACTTTTACCGATCTCGGCAAACCTGGCATCCAATATTAGGTTGCCATTTTCTGAAATTATCGGGCCGTCTTTGCCTTTTGCCGGGCGGATGGCTATTTCTGTGGCCCCTAAACTTTTCAGCTCCTTTTCCACATAAGGCAATGCCTGCGGGAAAACCTCGATAGGGACCGGAAATTTCGAGCCTAATTTATCAACCATTTTCGACTCATCAACTATAATGTAACTTACTTCGCTTGAGCTGATGAGCAACTTCTCTTTAAACATAGCCCCGCCACGTCCTTTGATCAGGCTTTTATCAGGGTCAACCTCATCGGCTCCGTCAAACAGCCAGTCAGGTTTATATTCATATAAGGTTGTAACAGGCAAACCCAGCTTGGCGCAAAACATAGAAAGCTCTACCGAAGTTGGTATAGCCTTTACATTCAGTTTTTCATCTTTTACCCTTTGGGCAATAGCCACCAGGGCCAGGTATGATGTTGAGCCTGAACCAACACCTATAATATCGCCATCCTTAACTTTTGCTGCAATTTCGGCAGCTACCTTTTGTTTGCCTTCGATATTGATAATCTTATCGGCCCACTCCAGGTTATTTATCAGGTTGCTGTTCCAGTTCATTTTGTGGTGAGTGGAGAGCGGTGAGTGGTGAGTGGTGAATAGATAACTACTCACCGCTCACTATTCACTACTCACTATAATAATGCTTTTGCTCTTTTAACAACGTTATCAACCGTAAAGCCGAAGTGTTTGTACAGATCTTCAGCTGGTGCAGATTCGCCAAAGGTGGTCATGCCAAGCATATCGCCTTCGTCGGTAGTGTATTTATGCCAGCCCATTGGAGATGCCATTTCAACAGCCAAACGTTTTCTGCTTGCTTTAGGGAATACCGACTCTTTGTAAGCTTCGTCCTGTTTTTCAAACAGCTCCCATGACGGCATACTTACCACGCGGGTTGAAATGCCTTCAGCTTCCAGTTTTTCCTGTGCCTGCATGATCAGGGCTACTTCCGAACCGGTAGCTATCAGGATCAGATCAGGGCCTTTGCTGCCTTCTGAAAGGATGTAAGCTCCTTTTTCCAGGTTTTCGGCTTTGCCATATTTATCCTGATCAAGGATAGGTAAACCCTGACGGGTGAATACCAATACAGTTGGGCCACCTTTTTTCTCGATGGCAACACGCCAAGCATGCGCGCTTTCATTGGCATCAGCAGGGCGGATCACGGTTAAGTTTGGTATCGAACGTAAAGAAGCCAGTTGCTCAATAGGCTGGTGAGTAGTACCATCCTCGCCCAAACCGATACTGTCATGCGTATAAACAAAAATCGGGTTTATTTTCATGATGGCAGCCAGGCGGATTGGCGGGCGCATATATTCAGAGAACATCAGGAAGGTAGCACCGAAAGGCAACACTCCTTTGGTTAAAGCCATACCATTTAAAGCCGAACCCATGGCATGTTCACGGATCCCGAAGTGAAAGTTGCGGCCTGCGCGGTTTTCTGATGTAAATGAATCGTACTCTTTCAGGTTAGTTTCGGTTGATGGGGCAAGATCTGCCGCGCCACCAATCAGGTTTGGTAACGCCGGTGCAATTGCATTTAACACTTTGCCTGATGCGGCACGGGTTGCAATTTTAGGATCTGAACCTTTAAATACCGGCAATTTATCTTTCCAGCCTGCAGGTAATTCGCCTTTAGCGGCGGCTTCATATTCGGCTGCTAATTCAGGGAATTTTGCTTTATAGTCTGCAAATAATTTGTTCCATTTTTCTTCAACTGCAGCGCCGCGTGCACCTTTTTTGTGATAGTAATCCAGCACCTCGTCAGGTACGTTGAATGATTTTTCAGGATCGAAACCGAAGAATTGTTTTACCAGTTTAATTTCGTCGGCGCCAAGCGGTGAGCCATGTGAGCCTGCAGTACCCGATTTGTTAGGGCTACCGTAAGCAATCAGCGAGCGAACGCGGATAAATGACGGTTTCTGAGTTTCGGCTTTGGCATTGATCAAAGCCAATTCCAGCGCATGGGTGTCATTCACATCAGTCAAATCCTGTACGTGCCAGCCATATGCGCGGAAACGTGCGCTTACATCTTCATTAAAAGCAATATCGGTGCTGCCTTCAATAGAGATGTGGTTATCATCATATAAATAGATCAGGTTGCCCAATTGCAGGTGACCGGCAAGGGAAGCTGCTTCAGAAGTTACACCTTCCATCAAATCGCCATCGCTACAGATGGTGTAAATATTGTAATTGAATAGCTCGAAACCTGGCTTATTGTAACGGGCGGCCAGGTGTTTTTGAGCAATGGCAAAGCCCACAGCATTGGCAAAGCCCTGTCCCAGCGGACCAGTAGTTACTTCAATGCCCGGAGCCAATCCATATTCGGGGTGACCGGCAGTTTTGCTGTTTAGCTGGCGAAACTGTTTGATGTCATCTAACGAAAGATCATAGCCCATTAAATACAAAAAGTTGTACTGTAAAATACAAGCGTGGCCTGCCGAAAGGATAAACCTGTCGCGGTTTGCCCAATCGGGGTTTTTAGGGTTGTAATTTAAAAACTTTGTCCATAAAACGTGGCCCATTGGTGCCAGCGCCATCGCTGTACCAGGGTGGCCTGAGTTTGCTTTTTGCACAGCATCGGCTGCCAATACCCTTACGGTATCAATCGCCAATTTTTCTATGTCTTGTTGGTTTTCCATTTTGTTATCAGGTATTGTAGTTAGTGTTAGTTTTTAATTTACTCGGTAGGGGTTGCAATTTTGCGCTTGGTTTTACTTTCGTCCTCACTGAGCCAAAGCCTCGCGCCGCCTTTGATACCATCGGCATTGGTAACTATCTTCATATTTTTGTCGAGCTTAAAGGTAAGCTCATCTGAATTGCCGCCGCCAATGTATAAAGTATCGTAATTGAATACAGTTTTCAATATTTTGAAAACCTTTTTCATGCGTTTGTTCCATTTTTCTTTGCCTTCTTTTTCTAAAGCTCTTTCACCTATATAGTTATCATAGGTAATGCCTTCTTTTATCGGGAGATGGGCCAATTCAAAGTGAGGCAATAAATGACCGTCCATTAACAAAGCGGTACCAAAACCGGTACCCAGGGTTATCACCATTTCAAGGCCTTTCCCGGCAACAACGCCAAGGCCCTGCATATCGGCATCGTTTACCACCTGTGTTGGTTTGCCTAATGCTTTTTCCAGTTTTTTGCTTAAATCAACATCTGCCCAATAATCGGTGCCCAGGTTAGGCGCGGTTTTAACGACCCCGTTTTTTACATAACCCGGAAAACCAACCGATATTTTATCATATGCCGGAAAATCCTTCACAAGGGTGTTGATAGCTTTTATAATGTTTTCGGGATTTGCAGGAGCGGGGGTAGGTATCTTGTCGTACTCCATTTTTAAATCCCCTTTTTTATTCAGGATAGTGGCTTTAATGTGTGATCCACCGATATCGATTGAAAGAACTCTTAACTGGGATGGTGTGTTTTTCATTTAGCGTAATTTATTTAGCTGGTTAGTTATTTTTGGTGAACCCCTTAGTTCCCAGCGCATAAATATCACATTTTAATAATATCAAATTGTTAAATAATGCGATAAAATCAATTTATCGGCCACAAGCAACAAAAGTAAAGTTAGCGTTGCTTTTATTTAACAAACCAATTTTTAAAAGTATTTTACTTATGCGTGGCAAAATCAGTGCAATTAAGGTAAAATGTTAATAACATACATGGGATTTATCAAATATCGGTGATATTGCTTTTAGATACGAGGCACCTACGGAGCCAAAAGCATTTGGTATTCAGCGCTATAAACACGATACTCCTACGGAGTTAAAAAAATCGATGTTAATATCCCATAGGGGTACCGTGTTTATAGACAGTGCTTAACCTATTTTAAGGCTCCGTAGGTGCCTCGTATATAAAGGCGATTATCATTAGTGCGCCTGTTTGTTTTTATCAAATCACCAATTTATTATTACCTGTTTTAAGCGTAAAAGTTTTCCCTTTCCACACAAAAATGCCCGACGTGTTTTGGGGAAGGGTAATATTGATGTTCCATTTTCCGTTGTTAAACAAGTATTTAGCAAGTATTTTTCCGTTAGGGTGAGGCATTTCACCACTGATATTTCTGACCAGGCCCAAATGCGGCTCAATTTTTATTTTGCTGAACCCTGGCGCGTACGTATCCACACCTAAAATGGTACGATAAAATTCAATATTGGGGCTTGCACCCCAGGCGTGGCAATCGGAGCGGTTATGGTCGAGGTCGGAGATTTCGGCCCAGGTGGTTAGGCCCATTTTAATATTATCCCGCCAGATGTTAAGCCAGTTTAAATAGTCATCGCCCAAACCACCTTTAACCATGGCCTGGTGCAGGTAGTATTTAAAGTAGATGGTGCATTTGGTGAGTGTGCTGTCATTCAGTAGTTTTAAACTGATGTCATGCGCTGTGGCGTTAGGTACCATGCCGGCTAATATTGCTATAGAATTGGTATGCTGCGAAAATAATTGCTTGTCCTCAGTATCGGCATAAAGTTTTTTGCCTGCATTCCAGTATTTACTTTGGATAGCGGTTTTTAATTGCGCAGCTTTGGCCTTGTACATTGCAGCAAACGCGGGCATTCCCATTTTTGCTTCCATTTCGGCGGCCTGCTGATAGGCCCACATCAGCTGCATATCCAATATGGCCGAAGTGCCTTTGGCGCTTTTAGGGGCCTGGCCAAAATCCCAGCCTTTGTCATTAACCCAGTCAACAAATGTCCAGTAGGGGGTATCTTTTAAGGAGCCATCGGCTTGCTGATATTTGCTGAAGAAGTTAAGCACATCGCGCATGCCGGGCAGTTTATCTTTTATAAATAAACTATCGGGGCGGTACATCCAGTAATCATGCAGCATCCCGATATACCAAAGCGAAAAGGTGGAAATGATTTGGGGCGAGAATGAGGGGTGGCGGCTCAGCGTGATGCCCTCGGCCAGGCGGGAATGATCCATCTGGTTGATGGCGTTGCGCACCAGGCGGTCATCGCCGCTATTATAAAAAGATACCAGCGCCTGGATGCGGGTATCGCCAACGTATTGCAGCTGTTCATAGTAAGGGCAGTCGGTATAGGTTTCACCGGCGCAAAGGCGGGCGGTGCGCCAGCCAATATCCAGCATCTGCTGCATTTCGGGGTTCGAAGTTTCCAGTTTAGCATTCATTTTAAATGGATACCCGGTAAACGTTCCATAGATATCGTCAATAACCAATGGCTCATCTTTGGTGGTTATTTTTACTTCGATATACCTGAAAGTGCGCCATGTTAAGGTAGTAAATGAATTGCCGGAGGCGCCGTCAGCAACTATGCTGTCGCGCCTGCCAACAAAGATCTTTCCATCCACATCATTCCGGTTACCTTTAACCGGGCCTTCCGGGCCACTTAAACTTTTAAAAAGCGATTCGGTATAAGTAATGCCAATACCGGCGTTTTTGCCCTTGCTGAAATTGAACGTTAAATAGGCGTTGGTTAAATAAGTTTGATCGAGCAGTAAAGTAGCTGAGGTATTAGCCGGAATAGTAATGGCCGTTTTAGTTGCGGGGAATGAGGATGATATGCTGATGCCATCCGCTTTTCTTAACACGGGGATTCTCTGTGGCGTCATTTCCATGCCGGGTATTGCCGATGGCACCAGCATCCAGCCAAAGGCATTGGTTACGCCTTTGGGATTTCCGTTGTCAATACGGATAGCGTTTTTCCAGCTACTGTCATCAAGCCCGGTCGTATTCCAATCTTTTATAGATTGGTTTAAATCTATCCGCTCGCCCGGCCCGGCAACATAATAGGGATGCCAGCCGATACCGGTAATAGGCTGAAATGATTTATCACGGACACATTTCCAGGTTTTATTGGTATTGATTATTTCTTCATTTGGCGTATCGCCCTGCATAATGAAACCTGTTTGCAGCGAGATTTGCGCTTCGGGGCGATAATCGCCATCGTTCCAAACTACGGCAGCTATTATATTTTTGCCCGGTTGAAGATATGGTGCCAGATCAACCGTTTCATAATTCCAATAATAGGTATCTCCGCGGGCGGGACCCGATGAAACCAAAGTTTGGTTAACATAAAGCTTATACCGGTTATCGGCAGATACATGAACAATAAAGGATGAGGGTTTAGCGGCAAGGTCAATGTTTTTCCTGAAATAATAAACCCCGTATTCCTTTAAAGATTCCTGCGGAACGGTGATCCAGGAGGCTTTCCACTGATGTTTTAAAAGCGCCGGACTGATGGTTTGCGCATAAGCTGATGCTGTAATAAACAGAAAGACTGCAAAAAAGCTGCGTTTTAAGAAAAGCCTCATGAAGTAGCGTGGTTTATAGGTGATTGGCAATTGCTTGCACAGCTAAATTACAATTAAAGCGGGATTTTTGTACACCTGATCAATTTTCGGTTCTTGAAGAAACAGGTAGAAATTTTCACACAAATTTTTTCGAATTAATCGAATTTTTTATTGATGTCGATTTTAAATTCGTGTAATTCGATTAATTGTGGCCGATTTGAAAATCAATTCGTGTAAGAATTTTTCGCCCCAATTTATTCACAAGTCTGATCATTTTAAGGGCCATATCCCCTGCCGTTATCTATCCCGATAGTGGATTGTTTCATAATTCCGTTATCTTTATTTTTTACAAACCTAAAACTATGGATGTATTAGCCGTCTTTTTATTGGTGGTTGTCATTATCATGATGCTGAACCACAAGGGCAGTTTAAACAATAAGATCAAAGAACTTGAATTTAGAATATTCGAACTAAAAGGTATTATTGAACAGCTTAAGATAACCCGGCCGGGTGCTGAAGATGTCAAAAAAGCAGAAGAACGGGCACCTGCAATCATAGCTCCGCCACCTGCACCTTTTATACCAGAACATCCTGTTGAAAAACCGAAAGCTCCTGTTGAGGCAGAGATAAAACCAGAACCTATTACACCTCCAAAAATTGAACGGCAGCCCGAAGTTATTGAAGACAGCCAGTCGATTATCAATCGCCCTATAAAAACACGCGATTTTGAACCCGCGAAGCCTTTGCAGCCCAGGCCGTCTTTCTTTGAGCGCCATCCCGACCTGGAGAAATTCATTGGCGAAAATCTCATCAATAAAATAGGCATAGCCATCCTGGTGCTGGCCATTGGCTTCTTTGTAAAATATGCTATCGATAACGATTGGATAGGCTTAGTAGGCCGCGTGGGCATAGGTATTGTTTGCGGTGGTATTTTAATTGCTGTTGCACATGCGCTGCGTAATAGTTATAAGGCCTTTAGCTCGGTATTGGTGGGCGGTGGCCTGGCTGTGTTTTATTTTACCATAACGCTGGCCTATCAACAGTTTAACTTGTTTAATAGCCAAACAACAGCATTCATCATTTTAATTGTGATCACCGTTTTTGCGGTGCTGCTTTCCTTATTATATGATAAGCAGGAGCTGGCCGTGATTGCTTTGGTTGGCGGCTTTGCCAGCCCGTTTATGGTAAGTAATGGCAGCGCCAATTATAACGGTCTGTTCATTTACCTGCTGATATTAAATACCGGCCTGCTCATTATTGCTTATTACAAAGCATGGCGGGTGCTTAACATTGTTTCGTTTGGGTTTACGGTAATTGTTTTTTCAACGGTGCTGTATACACTTACACCTCCTACCTACCATTTCGGCTTTATTTATGCCAGCATTTTTTACGCGCTTTACTTTGTTATCAACATAGCCAACAACGTACGCGAAAACAAAAAATTTATCGCGTCCGATTTCAGTATTTTGCTTCTTAATACCGGGTTATATTTTGCTACCGGCCTGTACCTGTTAACCATGATGCATGATGAGCAATACCGGGGTTTGTTTTGCGTGAGTTTGGCTGTGGTAAACCTGGTGCTGTCATACGTGCTGTTTCGTAATCGTAAGGTGGATACCAATATTTTGTACCTGCTTATCGGCATTACGCTCACGTTTATTTCGTTAGCTGCTCCTATTCAGTTGCATGGCAATAACATCACCATTTTCTGGGCTTCAGAAACGGTGTTGCTTTATTGGCTGTACCTGCGCTCTGGCATTCAGCTTATGAAATATACATCCGTATTTTTATGGATAGCCATGTTGCTGAGCTTGTTAATGGATCTGTTCCAAACTTATGGTAACTACACTCAAAGCCTTACCATAATTGCCAATAAGGGTTTCATCACTACGCTATTTGGTGCTGTGAGTTCATTTTTACTTTCGGTATTGGTTAAAAAGGACTCAACCAAGCTGGAGCACACCAATATTTTCACTGAGCAACTTTTTGGGGTAGCCGCACTTGTGCTTCTTTATTTAAGCGGCCTGCTGGAAATCAACCATCAGTTCCTGAACCATTACCCGGATACCAACCTTAATATTTTATATGCGATGGTTTATACACCGGTGTTTGTGTTTGTTTATTATACGCTGTCGCCCAAAATACCGGTCATCAACTTTGCCAACGGTATTAAACTTGTCATTTTACTCATTTGTGTAACTGTTTACCTGATGCTTACACCGCAGTACTATACATTGCAGCATCTAATGCTTGAAGGTGGTAAACCATCAACAAGTCATTTTATGACACATTGGGTAGGTGCTGTATTTATCGGTCTGTTGTTTTACAGGGTGATCCGCTTATGTCAGCAAAATATGAACGAAGGCCTGAAAAAAGCGTTTACCTGGGTATTAAGCGCGGGCGTTGTATTGTTTTTAAGTTTTGAGGTGAGCCTGATGAGTAACCTGCTATTTTTTAGTAAAGCTAATTCTATCGATCAAATAGAAACCGTATACGTAAAAACCGGCTTACCCGTATTATGGGGACTGCTTTCCTTCGCATTGATGTGGCTGGGCATGAGGTACAAACTGCGGGTAATGCGGGTGGCCTCATTAACATTGTTCTCGCTTACTTTAGTAAAATTATTTTTGTTCGATATTAAAAACATCCCGGTTTGGGGTAAAATAGCTGCTTTCTTTTGTTTGGGAGTACTATTGCTTATTGTGGCATTTATGTACCAGCGAACAGCAAAAAAAAATATTGCCGATGATGAGGCTAAAAAAAATGAATAAGCTAATACTTTTAACACTGCTGCTTTGCGGGGCTATATTACCGGCATCGGCACAAAAAAATTTTAAATATAAAGCCGCACTGCACAAGATTGACAGCACCGGCTTTTACCGGATTGGCTTACAACCGGAGCTGGTAGCAAAAGCAAAATCCGATTTATCGGACATCCGCATTGCAGATGCTAAGGAGAACTTTGTACCATACATCCAGGCGGGCAGTCTCCCGCAAAAAAGCCAGAAAAGCTTTGTTGTTTTCCCGGAGATAACCAATACCCCTAAAACTGATACCAGCACCGTTTTCATTATCGAAAATAAAACCGGACTGGTGCTCGACCGCCTTTGGATCAGGCTGCAAAACACCGCTGTAAAACGTAAAGTAAACCTGCTGGGCAGTGATGATTTGAACCAGTGGTTTGCTATACAGGAGGATATCCCCTTGCAGGAAGCTGTACAAAACAGTGAAGGTACCTACCTGCAGTCATTATCCTTCCCGGCGAGTAATTATCGCTATTTAAAAATCCAGGTAAACGATAAAAACAAAAACCCGGTTAAGTTTTTGGAGGCCGGCATTTATACCGAATACGCATCAACAGTTCAAAGTTACATGCCTGTTGCGCCTCTAAACATCACCCGTACCGATAGTAATAAAACCACCTTTATCGACATTAAGCTGAACGATAATTACCAGGTAAATAAGTTGCACCTCAATATCAGCGCGCCGAGGTATTATAAACGGAGTGTTACCGTTTACCAGTTTGTAAACAATGGCAGGGAGCTCCTGAGCGAAGGCGAACTGTCATCAGATAAAACAACTGATCTGTTAATTGCAGCAAAAACCAATCACCTGTTAATAGAGATAAGCAATGGCGATAACCAGCCGCTGAGCATCGGCGAGATCAAAGCATTTCAATCTGACGAATATTTGATCAGCTACCTTGAAGCCAAGCAAAACTACCGGTTCCTGGTCGGCGATTCGTTGGCTCAGGCACCGGAATATGATCTTAAGTTTTTTGCTGATAGTATTGGAGGGAACACCCCGGTTATTAAACACGAGGCTGTTGTTAAAAATACCGGCTATGCAGTTGCAGTAAAACCTGCCGGGAAAGATTACACCGGATTGATTTGGGTAGCTATTATTGTTTCGTTAGGGTTGTTGTTGTTGCTGACTTTGAAGATGACCAGGGAGGTGAAGAAAAAAGAGGAGGAAAGATAAAATTTACACCCTTTAATTTAAGATGAGATTGGATATAGAGGATTGCCCATGCCGGCAGACCTGTACTTTAGAGCAAATAACCGTCATCAGAAGCTTAGAGCGTAAATCAAAGTTTTACAAACCATCGACTATGGTTTATGGACTATCAACCACAAATCCTTACATTTGTATTGAGGTAAAAATTGGATAAAGTAAAAGTTTTAGAGAAATATCTACCGGCAGAAGCGGCCCCGCTCATTGCCCGGTGGATTGACTACTTCAAATGCGAATTTAAAATTTCGCGCAACCGTAACAGTAAATTTGGCGATTACCGCTCACCCTATGGCGGCAAAGGTCACCGCATCTCGGTTAATTACGACCTTAACCCCTACGCTTTCCTGGTAACAACAGTGCACGAGTTTGCACACCTGCATACCTGGAACGAGTATAAACAAAAAGCCAAACCCCACGGAACAGAATGGAAAAACAATTTCAAAAAAATGATGCAGCCATTTTTTGAAAAAGAAATTTTCCCTGCAGATGTTAAAAAGGCTATTGTAAACTACCTGGATAACCCGGCGGCGTCAAGCTGCTCAGATTTGAACCTGTACCGCTCGCTGCGCAAATATGATCCTCCCAAAACATCCGAAGCAATTTTAACGGTAGAAAAGATCCCGCTTAAGGCATTGTTTAAGCTAAAGGACGGTAGAGTGTTCCGCAAAGACGAAAAGCTGCGTAAGCGCTTTAAATGTACCGAAGTAGCTACTAAGCGGATCTATTTGTTTAGCCCGGTAGCGGAGGTGGAGTTGATTGAAGGGGCAACGGCGGCGTAGCATACTTTTTTATTTAAGCCGTTTTAACTAAATTAGCATAAAAGTATTTACAACATGAGTACTACCATCCCTGCAACTGCTGTCGATATATACCGGATGCTGCCCGAGGGTACCAGATGCGAAGTGTTGTACAACCAACTCATCATGACCCCGGCACCCAACACCGATCATCAATTCATTTCCGTAAAGCTTTCGGCGCTATTATATAACTTTTTAGAAGAAACAGGCAAAGGTGTAATTCTGCATGCGCCTGCTGATGTTTATTTTGAACAGGAACAATCCGTTTTGCAACCTGATGTACTGGTGATCCTGAATGAAAATAAATCAATCATTCAAAAGGATGGTATCCATGGTCCGCCGGATGTTGTTTTTGAAATACTATCCGGCAACCGTATTCACGATACTTTAAAAAAGAAAAACCTGTACGAAAAAGTGGGGGTAAAGGAATATTTCATTATTGATCCTGAAGATAAAAAGGTGGTCATGTTCGCTTATAATGAAGCGCACCAATACGAACTGGTATATGAACTTACCGGCAAAATCACTTCTGAAGTTTTGGGGTGCAGTTTTAATTTATAGCCGTCGGGATTTGCGTATATGATTCGCTTCTACGGATCGTACTTATCCCAATCAATTTATTCCGTACTTTTACCGCATGGCAAAAGTTATATCATTTGTTAATAACCCCTACCAGGAAAATACTTATATTTTGTACGATGAAACCGGCGAATGCGTGATCATTGACCCGGGCATGTATACCGCGCCCGAGCAAAACACTGTTGTTAGCTTTATCAAAAACAATAACCTGAAGCCTGTTATGCTGCTCAACACCCATTGCCATATCGATCATGTGCTGGGCAATAAATTTGTGTTCGACCAGTATGGCCTTAAACCCCGTTTCCATGCTGGCGAGTCGGAAGTATTGGCTGCCGTGGTAGCTTATGCACCATCTATGGGTTTCCGTTACGATGTATCACCGATGCCCGATGAATTTTTGCCGGAAACCGGCACTATCCATTTTGGCAATACTACACTACATTTGATATTTGCACCGGGCCATTCGCCTGCTCATTTGTGTTTTTATGATAAAGAGGCTAAGATCCTGATAGGGGGCGACGTACTATTCAGGAATAGTATCGGTCGTACGGATTTGCCGGGAGGTAACTTCACCCAACTGATCGATAACATCGAAACCAAACTGTTTACGCTGCCTGATGATGTTACCGTTTATCCGGGCCACGGCCCCGAAACAACTATCGGCTACGAAAAACAAAACAATCCGTTTTTAACTTAGTTAACATCATAGTGACGTTTTACTGAGCATAAGCAACCTGAACGCATAATTCCCACACAATTGAACACCTCCATTTACATAGCAAAGCGTTACCTGTTCTCGGGCAAAAAAATGCATGCTATCAATATTATTTCGGGTATATCCATGTTGGGGGTGCTCATTGGCAGCGCGGCTTTGCTTATCATCCTATCGGTGTTCAATGGCTTTGAAAAAGTTATCCTTTCGTTATACAGCAACTTTACGCCCGAAATAAAGATCGAAGCCAAACTGGGCAAAACTTTTAATCCCAACACGCCTTACTTTGCTTCCCTGCATAAAGATGCGCGCGTATTTTCATTTACCCAGGTGCTGCAGGAAAAAGCCCTGATCAAATATGGCGATAAACCATTTTTAGGTACCGTAATGGGCGTGAGCGATGATTTTTTGAAAAACAACCAGCTCGATAGTACCATAGCCAGCGGCTCATTCACGCTTAAAAGCGGCGATCAAAATTTTGCCGTTATTGGCGCTACCATACAGGGTAGCTTAGGTATCAATGTTCATGACGAGCTTTCGCCCATGCAGATCTATTCACCGCGGCGCGGTGCGGAAAATTCGGCTAATCCTTTAAATGAATTTGTTGTGCGCAGCATTAACCCATCAGGAGTGTTTGCCATACAGCAGGAATTTGATGATATAGCTGTAACCCCCATCGAGTTTGCCCGCGACCTGCTTAACCAGCCGGTAAATGTTTCTTCACTCCAGCTTAATTTTAAGCGCGGCACCAATATCGATGCCATGCAAAAAGACATCCGGGATAAAATAGGGAAGGACTTTACCGTAAAAAACCGCAAGGAACAAAACAGCGAGCTTTACAAAACCCTTAATTATGAAAGCTGGGCGGTTTACATGATCCTTACCTTTGTGCTTATCATCGCAATATTTAATATCATTGGCTCGTTAACCATGCTGGTTATTGATAAGCGCAAGGACATAGCCATTTTAAGCGGGCTGGGCGCTAATAAAAATATGATCCAGGGGATTTTCTTTTTTGAGGGAATGATGATCACCGCTATTGGCTGTATTATCGGCATAACGCTGGGCACCATTTTTTGCCTGCTGCAGCAGCATTACGGATGGATAAAAATGGGGGCCAAAATGTCGGTATTGGATTCGTATCCTATCGACCTTAAAATTAAGGATTTTGGCCTGGTACTGCTAACCGTTGGCGGCATTTCGGTAATAGCTGCCGGCATCAGCGCCCGTTTAAGTATTAAAGGATTGGATGAAATCAAACAGGATTTGTAAATTTGTTAAAATGGGTATGAGGTATATCAAAGTTTTTGTTTTGCTGCTTGTTGTTATTGCTGTTTATGCATGTAATAATGATGCCCATAAAAAAGACGGGGTTACGCTTTACAAAGGCCTGTATAGCGCAGGTCCCGAAATTAAATCATTTAAAGATTGCGATAGCGGCCAGGAGTTTTGGGCTGTTGACAGTTCGGCGCAACTGGAGCTTCAGTATTCGCAGCTCAATTTCGAAAAACCCTACGAACCGGTTTACGTGGAGGTTGAAGGCATCAAATCAAAATCGGGCGATGTTGGCCGCGGGTCTGAATATGACAGTACCCTCGTTGTAAAAAAAGTAGTAAAAATAACCAAAGAGATCCCGCAGGACGTATGTAATTAACGTCCCTGCCACCATTGTTAATAAAAGCCTAAAACAATAACTTAGGCTTTTGCATTAAGCATTAAACACTCATCTGCCTTATCGGCGTAACTAACAACCCATGGAATCAAAACGTCAGCAAAAATTTGCCGGAGTAATACAAGAAGACCTTGCAGCTATTTTTCAGCGCGAAGGCATGAATTATTTGCCTAATACACTGGTAACCATAACCAAGGTACGCGTAACGCCCGATTTGGCTATAGCCCGTATATTTTTAAGCTTTTTGGGCAATCCTAATGTGCAAACCGCTTTGCATACCATCAAATCGCACGCTTCAGAGATCAGGTACAAACTGGGCGCCCGTATCAAAGACCAGGTAAGGATCATTCCGCAGCTTGAGTTTTTTGTTGATGACACCAGCGAATACGTTGAACGTATGGACAAGATCTTTGATAAGATCAGCAAAGAGGAACGCCAGCCCGATACCGAAGAAAATTAATAGCCACTGATGGACCGGCACACGCTGTTTGCTAATTACGTTAACAATCATCCCGAAGCCATTGGCAAAGTGGTTGATTTTGATGCAGATCATGACCGCCTTTGCCATTTTGACCTTACCGCCGCCAATAAGGAATTGACGGCTGAGGTTATTAATAAGCCGTCGATGTTTAGTCAGTTGGTGAACGAAAAACTGCGCGACAACAATTGCCGTTACGGTATTGGCGGGTACATGGAGCACCGTACCATTTATGCCTTTAGCAGTCATTTTAATACGGATGATGAGCCCCGGCGCCTGCATTTGGGCGTCGATATCTGGAGCGATGCCGGAACGCCTGTATACGCCCCGCTTGACGGCATTGTGCACAGTTATCAGGATAATAATACCATTGGTGATTACGGCCCAACCATTATTTTACAACACGACCTTGATGGCTTAACCCTTTATAGCCTGTACGGACATTTAAGCCGTAAAAGTCTGGAAGGACTTTCTAAAGGGATGCCTGTGTCTAAAAACCGGCAAATAGCAACCTTGGGCAATGCCGATGAAAACGGCCATTGGCCGCCACATTTACATTTCCAGTTGATGTTTGATATGGAAGGTAAACAGGGCGATTATCCCGGCGTAGCTAAGTTTTCAGAAAAAGAGATCTGGCAGAAGAATATACCTGACCCCGGCTTGATATTGAGGTTTCCGGATGCGGTGAATGCTGGGTAGCCTCCCCGTAGAGACGCAGAATTGCGTCTCCCTCACAATTCTCAGCTGGCGCAAGTTTTGTGTGATTGCAAATGCTGGGGTAACTTGTGCCTTCTGCTCTATGTAAACGTATAACAGGATTTAGCATTTAATCTGTAAACTTTTTTTAGGACGAGACAGAGCTGGGAAAAGCACAAGTCATCCACGCTTATATCCCCACACAAGACTTGCGCTAAAAAGGGATAACTTGTGCGTCCAGCTGTCATTTTTCCGTTAATACAGTAAACTTAAAATCAAGCGGTTCAAACAGGCGAATGAGTTCATCAATAAAAGTCTGCCCCCATTTTACATACATGAGCCCGAAGTTTTCAGAACGCTCCTGCAGACTGTCTTTCGGGAAGAGTTCGGCTTTAACAGCGGTTAGCTGCTCCAACCGCACACTATAATTCCTCTTTTCTGCACGGATCAGTTTCTTTTCAAGGTTATCCATGGCCTTTTTAAGGCGGGCCTGTACAGCCGCCGCTGATGGTGAAAGGGTAGGATCTATCTTGTATGCGCGGAGTTTTATTTTCTCAAAAAGGTTTTCCATTTCGCGCCATTCTTCGGCAATGCTTAGGTTATGGCCGCTGTGCTTTTTGATCCAATAGGTTTGCAGGGCATCGCTTTGTTTAAACAAGGCAAGTGCATCCAGATCCATGCGTGATATCTTAGCAGCTTGTTCTTTCTTGATTACCAAAGCCGAGTTACGAAGGATAAGGATAGGAAAATCAATTTTATAATGATCAAAATTGGATTTCAACTCCAGCCAGTATACAACCTCTGCACCACCACCGATGTAGGCAATGTTTGGTAAAATACATTCCTGGTACAACGGGCGCATCACCACATTAGGGCTAAAACGTTCGGGATATTCGGCGATTTCCTTTTTTAGCTCAGCTTCAGTAAACCTGATTTCGGTATTGAGCACATGATAGCTGTCATTCTCGAAAACTATCCGCTCGCGAAGCTGATCTTTCAGGTAAAAGAAATTGATCTCGCGTGGGTTAACCTGGATGTGTACACCAAGCTCATGTAGTTTTTGGTTGGTTTCGGTAATGTTTTTAAAACTGTGCTGACCAATAATATCCTGCTCCATAATAGGCGCGAACTCTTTTTTAAATTCATGGTCATCGGCATCGATGATCACCAAGCCGTATTGGCCGAAAAGTGAATTAACAAGATATCTGGTAGCATCAGCAAGTTTATCAAATTTGGTGTAGGCAGTTTCAACAATTTCGGCAAGGTCAGTAGCGTGACCTTCCATGCCTAAAACGCCTTTGTATTGGTTAAGTGCCTGGCGCATGCTCACCGGGTCGATACGACCTGTGGCTCCCGAAGCCTCATACCACCAGTGTACTTTTTTACCGCCAATGTTTGTATAATTGATCTCGGCAAAGTCGTGGTCTTCGCTGGCCATCCAGTAAACAGGAACAAAATTTTTATCGGGATGGGCGGCTTTTAACTGCTGCGCCAGTTTAATGGCCGTTGCAATTTTATAAAGGAAATACAACGGCCCTGCAAAAATATTAAGCTGGTGGCCGGTTGTAATGGTATAGGTATTATCCTGTTTTAACAGCTCCAGGTTTTGGGCTGTAAGGGCAGTTGAATAAGTACATAATTTACCCGGTTCTTTGCCTAAACACTCGTACTGCTTAGTTAAAACACGTACCAGCACTTCGCGATCAGCAACTACCTTTTTGTTTTTCAAAAACCCGGCAAAACCGGCCATATCCGGGCGGTAACCATAAAAAGGCCGTAGTTCGGGTTTATTGTCGATATATTCGGCAACTGTGCTTGAAAAAAAACCGGTGTCTTTATAACTTATACAGGATGCGTCCATTTTTGATTTCGGATTTTTCACTTTTTGACTTGCTTTCTAAGGTGTTCAAGAAGGCTTCGCCGTTTGAGATGTTCGATTTCGGATTTTATCTAAACAAAACACCAGCAAATAAATAATTTAAATGCTGGTGTCGAAATTAGATTATAAATCGCAAATCGCTTTACAGCCGACCGCAAATTAACATTATTTTACAATTTGTCCATAAAGGTCAAAGTCTTCGGCGCTGTCTATCTTTACGTTAACAAAACTGCCAACGGTAGCATAATCAATGCTGGCATCAATCAAAACTTCATTATCAACCTCTGGCGAATCGAATTCTGTACGGCCAACAAAATAGCCGCCATCCTTTTTATCAATCAGCACTTTATAAGTATTGCCGATCTTTTCCTGGTTCTTATCAAAAGAAATGCCCTGCTGGATTTCCATGATGGCATCGGCACGCTCCTGTTTCACTTCTTCAGGTACATCATCAACCAAAGTATGGGCGTGGGTTTTTTCCTCATGCGAATAGGTGAAACAACCCAAACGGTCGAACCTGGTATCCTCAACCCATTGTGCCATCTCTTCAAAATCCTGCTGGGTTTCGCCCGGGTAACCGGTGATTAACGTAGTACGCATGGCAATGCCCGGTACGCGGTCGCGGATCTCGTTCACGATATCAATAGTTTTTTGTTTGGTGATGCCCCGGCGCATTGATTTCAGCATGTTATCGGTGATGTGCTGCAAAGGCATATCCATGTATTTACAGATGTTTTCGCGCTCGTTCATCACATCCAATATTTCCATCGGGAAACCTGAAGGGTAAGCGTACTGCAGCCTGATCCACTCGATACCGTTCACATCAGATAAACGGCGAAGCAGCTCATCCAGGTTGCGTTTGCCGTAAAGGTCGAGACCGTAATAGGTTAAATCCTGTGCAATCAGGATCAATTCTTTTGTTCCGTTTTTAGCCAATTTCTTAGCATCCTCAACCAGTTGCTCAATAGGTGAGCTCAGGTGCTTACCACGCATCAACGGGATAGCGCAAAACGAGCACGGGCGGTTACAGCCCTCAGCAATTTTAAAATAAGCAAAGTGCGAAGGTGTGGTTAATAAACGCTCGCCTATCAACTCGTGTTTATAGTTTGCGCCCACGGTAGCTAATAAATTTTGCAGGTCGTTGGTGCCGAAGTAGGCATCAACATTGGTAATCTCGGCTTCGAGTTCGGGTTTATAACGCTCGCTAAGGCAGCCGGTAACAATCACCTTGCCTACTTTGCCCTGCTCCTTAAGCTCACTGTATTGCAGAATAGTATCTATCGATTCCTGTTTGGCATTATCAATGAAGCCGCAGGTATTAATTACAATAATATCATTTTTGCCTACCTTCCCGGCCTCATGCACCACATCAAACTGGTTGCCTTTCAACTGGCCCATCAATATTTCCGAATCGTAAATATTTTTTGAACAGCCTAACGTAACCACATTTACACGGGGTTTGGCTTGCTTAACAGATGGACGGGAAATTTCTTTTGTCTTCATAACACACTAATCATCGAGGGAAGCCCCCTCTAAATCTCCCCCGGTAGGGGAGACTTTTAAATTCATTAAGCCCTCCCTACCGGGGAGGGTTGGGTGGGGCGGTTATTGCTTAAACAAGCTATCTACAAACGCCTGCCTGTCGAACAACTGCAGGTGATCCATTCCCTCGCCAACACCTATATATTTAACCGGGATTTTAAACTGATCTGATATACCAATCACCACGCCGCCTTTGGCTGTACCGTCAAGCTTGGTTAACGCCAGCGCGTTTACATTGGTAGCTTCGGTAAACTGCTTGCATTGCTCAATGGCATTTTGACCTGTTGAAGCATCAAGCACCAGCAAAATCTCGTGCGGAGCACCGGGGATCACCTTTTGCATCACGTTCTTGATCTTGGTTAGCTCGTTCATCAGGCCAACTTTGTTATGCAAACGGCCGGCAGTATCTATAATAGCCACATCATCGCCATTGGCCACAGCTGAGCGAAGGGTATCATAAGCAACCGAAGCCGGATCGGATCCCATGGCCTGGGCAACAACTTTTACCCCAACACGTTCGCCCCAAAGTTTAATCTGGTCTACCGCGGCTGCGCGAAAGGTATCGGCAGCACCTAAAACTACCTGGTTACCTGCCTGCTTAAGCTTATGGGCCAGCTTTCCTATAGTGGTGGTTTTACCTACGCCGTTAACGCCAACCACCATAATTACGTATGGCTTATGATCGCCATATTCAAAATTGCGGAAGTCGTTACTGTTGTTTTCGGCAAGCAGTTGCTGAATTTCATCTTTTAACAGGGCGTTCAGCTCGTTGGTGCTTACATATTTATCCCGGGCAACACGGGCCTGGATCCTGTCAATGATCTTGAGCGTAGTGCTTACGCCGACGTCGGATGTAACCAGGATTTCTTCCAACTCATCCAACACATCATCATCAACGGTTGATTTACCGGCGATGGCTTTGGTGATCTTTGAAAAAAAGTTATCCTTGGTTTTTTCCAAACCGGTATCAAGCGCCTGCTGTTCCTGCTGCGTGTTTTCCTTTTTCTTAAAAAAATCAAATAATCCCATGTTCGTTGATATGCAAATGTGCTAATTTCAGATGTGCAGATTGTTTGTTTAATGTACTAATTTCAGTATTCAAATATGTTGCCATATCAAATCACCTTTCTTCATCTGCGCATTTGCACACCTGAAATTTGCACATCTAATTTCATTCAACAAAAAAAGCCCTCTCGTTAAAACAAGACGGCTTCAATATTTTAATCAAAGAGTGATTATATAGTTTTACCTGCAATTGCATCCTTAACTAAATCGTTAGGGACAATTTGCTCTTTGAATGAATAAGCACCAGTTTTAGGTGATTTATTCATGGTGATCACTTTTGAATATTCTTTGCCTTTACCTGCTACTTTCAGCGTTGCAACTACTTTCTTTGCCATGTTGTTTAATTATTGATTTAGTGAATTATTGAGTTGGCTATATCAAATTAAAACTTAATGAGCCAATCAATCCGGTCAACTAATTATTTAATCTCTTTGTGAACGGTTACTTTCCTCAAAACAGGGTTGAATTTTTTCAACTCTAATCTTTCAGTTGTATTTTTTTTGTTCTTAGTGGTGATATAGCGAGACATGCCTGGCATACCGCTTGTTTTGTGTTCGGTGCACTCTAAAATCACCTGAACCCTGTTGCCTTTTTTTGCCATTTTCTTTTTATGTTGTACGTGTCACCTCACGGCTTACGTAATTTTTCAATTTTATTATACTGCTAAACTTGAAAGCCAACTACTAAATGTAGCCTTTTTTAACAAATTTATTGATGCAGGCGGTAATACCGTTTTTGCTGATAGTTTTTACAGCAGAAGTAGATACCTTTAAGGTAATCCATTTATCTTCTTCAGGAATATAAAACTTTTTAAGTTTCAAGTTAGGATGAAACCTGCGTTTTGTTTTAACGTTTGAGTTTGAAACGTTGTTACCTACGATAGATCCTTTTCCTGTTAGATCACAAATTCTTGACATGACAAATATTTTTAATTATCAACCCTTTATCCAAAAAGAGTTTGCAAATATCAGACTTTTAAATCAAATATTCAACAGTGATTTGAAAAATTTTCAAAAAAGATTTGCAGCAGTGCCAGGCGCTTATCTATTTAGCTAATAACAGGTTATTTTTACCGGTGCTTACTGTTGTCTGAACCCGAATTCCGGAATTTGATCAATTAACAGAATGCTAAGCAAATTCGATGAATTCTTTTTATTTCATAAATTCGAGTTCAGACAAAATCGGCGAGTAATTGACCGGGTTTTTAAAACCAATTACTTACGAATTAAGTAACAACTCTGCTACTTCCTCGCCTACCAAACTCCCCATGGCAACGCCCATGCCATTGCATCTCACGGCGCAAAAAATATTAGGCTGCACTTGTTTTACTATTGGGCTGATCTCCTGCCCGAAACCCATGATGCCGCTCCACCAATAATCAATCTCTACATTTTGGCCGGGGAGGATCACCTGGTTCAGGTAGTTTATCAATTGCTGTTTAACTTCATCGGTATGGCCAAAATCCCAGGTTTCTTCAGCTTTATAATTGAGGTTGCGGCCACCGCCGAACAACACCCGCCCATCAATATTGCGGAAGTAGTAATAACCCTGGTTAAAATGATAAGTGCCTTTAAGTTTTAACCCGGGAACAGGCTTGGTAATCATTACTTGTCCGCGGCCGGGCACTACATCAAGCTGAGGATATAGCTGGCTTGCAAAAGCATTGGTAGCCAGGATCACTTTGCCCGCTTTAAAAATACCTTGCGAGGTGCTTAGCCTGATGTGCTTATCTTCCTGCCCGATAGCGGAAATGCTACAGTTGTTAAGTACCAATACGCCGAGCTCATATACTTTATATAATAAAGCCCGCATCATTTTACCGGTATGGATCTGCCCTTCAAAAGGGTTGTATATGATATGCTTCACTTTATCAAAGCCAAAACCTGCAATTTTTTCATCGGCTACTGAATAAATGTCAGCATGACCTATGGCTTGTTGTAATAATTTGTTAAGGTGATCTATTTGATCAAAGCACTCACGTGCATGGCTTTCCTCATGATCCATAAACAATTCGTGCCCGCCATATTGATAATAATCGATATTAGCGTCGCCCAAATTTTCCCTTAAACGTTGCAGCCCTTTCCACTTGTAAGCCGCCAAGCGCACGGCCTCCGTTCCTGATGAATGATTTATTACTTCAATTTGCTCCGAAACTGTACCAAAACAGGCAAACCCAGCGTTTTTAGTACTGGCGCCTGATGGTAAGAAGCCGCGTTCCAACACTAAAACTTTTAAGGTTGATTGCTGTTTTTTTAACCGAAGGGCGGCGCTAAGGCCAACAAGTCCGCTGCCAATAATGATAACATCGGCGTTATCGGTAAAGGCTGTACGTTCCCAGTATGAAAATGATGGCTCCAACATGTTCAAAAATAGCTATTCGGGAAGCAAAAACTTTGAGGTGACCTAATGCTTTTAAACTTTTTGCTTAAAGCGGAATAGTTTTTGAACAAGCGCTGTAACGTTTGTAAGGTTTCAACCTACTTAGTTTTAACTTAATATTTATCAATCATATGAATCACATATCATTAATTATGGGATACATCGCGCCGAACTCGGCCTGGTTCCTGATGATTATTGTTGCCCTGGTAAGCTTTATTGTACAATGGCGGTTCAGGAGTAAATTTAAGCAGTATTCGGAAATTGGTTTAATGTCCGGTCTATCGGGCCAGGAAGTGGCCGTGAAGATGCTGCGTGCCCACGGCATATTTGATGTACAGGTTATTTGTGTAGAGGGACAGCTTACTGATCATTATAATCCCGAAACAAAAACGGTTAATTTGAGCACCGATGTTTTTTACAGCCGGAGCATTGCCGCTGCCGCGGTTGCTGCACACGAATGCGGCCATGCCGTACAACACGCCGAAGCTTACGGCTGGTTGAGCTTTCGCTCGGCTATGGTACCCGCCATTAATGTGGCATCAACCATTACCCAGTGGACGTTGTTTATTGGTATCATGCTGCTGTTTTTTTCAGGAAGCCCTTATGTTTTAGCCATAGGCGTTGCCGCGCTTGCACTGGTTACATTTTTTAGCTTTATAACCCTGCCGGTTGAGTTTGATGCAAGCCGCCGTGCATTGGCCTGGTTAAATAATAATTACAGTATTGTACAAACCAGCCAGGAACATGAACAAGCTAAAGACGCCCTGTGGTGGGCTGCCATGACCTACGTAGTTGCCGCGTTGAGCGCTTTGGCTACGTTGGTTTATTATGCTTCGTTTTTGTTTAACAGGAGGAATTAAGGTTAGAGGCAAGAATTCAAGATTCAAGGGACAAGAAAAAGAAGTCTTTTGCGTTGATGTCAAATGAAAAGCCCTAACCGATTATTCAGTTAGGGCTTTTCTATTTTTATATTCTTTCTCTTGCTTCTTGAATCTTGATTTCTTGCCTCTTTATCAATTCAGCCTATACGGCGCTATCAGATAAAACTCCGGGATCTGTACATTGAAGTTGGCGTTATCCAGCATGCGGATCATGTGGTATTCGCCCTTCATGTTGCCCATGTCGGTTTTAAGGTTACAGCCCGATACATATTCGTGGGTATGGCCTGGTTCAATAACAGGCTGGAGGCCTACAACACCTTCACCTTCTACTTCGCGCTTTGCACCGTTTGAGTCAAATATATACCAGTGACGGCTCATCAACCTGATGGCGTAGTTGGTCATGTTTTCGATGCTTACCTTGTAGGCAAACATAAAATGATCGTTTGCCGGGTTTGAATACTCCGGCTGATATATGGTTTCGATGGAAACCTTAACACCCTCAGTTATAGTGGTAACCATGTGACAAGTATCGTTTATTTCAAATATATGGAAAGGGAGCAAATATTAAGCCATTTCGATGGCATATTTTTCTTCGATCTCGGCCAGGATCTGGTTAACTGATTCAAGATCAGCGGCGGTAACCAGGCGCATCCTGAACTCCTTAAAATGATCGATACCCTTAAAATAGTTAGAATAGTGCCTGCGCATCTCAAAAATGCCCGTTTTTGGCCCTTTCCACTCTATTGATTTGTGCAGATGGGCGCTGCAGGCCGCGATGCGCTCGGTAATTGTCGGCTTATCCAGGTATTCGCCTGTTTTAAAATAATGCTTTATTTCGCGGAAAATCCATGGATAACCAATCGCCGCACGACCGATCATCATGCCGTCAACCTCATATTCCATACGCCACGCGGCGGCCTTTTCGGGCGAATCGATGTCACCATTGCCGAAAATGGGGATTTTTATCCGCGGATTTTTTTTGATATCCCTGATCAACGACCAATCGGCCTCGCCTTTGTACATCTGCGAGCGGGTACGGCCGTGTATGGTAAGTGCCTTGATCCCTACATCCTGCAGGCGTTCGGCAACTTCGTAAACATTTTTGGTATTATCGTCCCAGCCCAGGCGGGTTTTTACAGTTACCGGTAAATGTGTGGCCTCAACAACGGCTTTGGTCATGGCAACCATTTTATCGATATCCTGCAATAAACTTGCACCGGCACCTCGACAGGCCACCTGTTTTACAGGACAGCCATAATTGATATCCATCAGGTCGGGACCAGCTAATGTAGCAATCTCGGTAGCTTCGCGCATGTGATCGATATCGCTCCCGAAGATCTGGATACCGATAGGCCGCTCGTATTCAAAAATATCCAGCTTTTGCCTGCTTTTTGCCGCATCGCGGATCAGGCCTTCGCTTGAAATAAACTCTGTATACATCATATCCGCGCCGTTTTGCTTGCACACATAACGGAAGGGCGGATCACTCACATCCTCCATCGGCGCCAGCAATAGCGGGAACTCCCCTAAATCAATATTTCCTATTTGTACAGACATCCTTATCTTTAGCCTGCAAAAATACGAATTTTACATCGAATGATAAAAGCCTCATATCAAAGCCCTCAGCCACAGGGAAGTCAAATAACGCCGTTTTTACAATTTATAATACTGATTGCTTTAACTATAGGGATGTTGATTGTGTGCGGCTTAGTAGCTGCCGGGATTATCGGGGTAATATTCGGATCACAAACACTTACGGATACATTTACTTTTAATACCCGAAATCCGCATGTTGGTGCCGCTTTATGGACACTGCAAATTATCAGCACTACGCTGCCTTTATATCTTGCCCCTGTAATTTTTGCGCGCTTTATAGTAAGGGAACCTGTAGATTATTTAAAGATTACCCCCAAATTTCCACCGGTGCTGTTATTGCTGATTTTATCTATCATGATCTGTTCATCTCCGGTTATGGAGGTATTAGTAAATGTTAACCAGAAACTCGCTCTGCCTGCACCATTAAAAAGCCTTGAAGATGTATTACGTGCCATGGAAGCACAAGCCCAGAAGGCTACAGAAGCCATGCTGCAGATGAAGACCATATCCGACATGCTTTTTGCGGTTTTAGTAGTTGGGTTGTTAACTGCCATCGCCGAAGAGTTTTTATTCAGGGGATGTTTGCAAACCATCATGATCCGGTGGACGGGAAATCCGCATGCGGCTATCTGGATCACGGCGATACTTTTCAGTGCTTTCCACATGGAGTTTTTTACCTTTTTGCCGCGCGTGGCATTGGGTGTGTTTTTTGGCTATTTTGTAATGTGGAGCGGCAGTATCTGGACAAGTGTCTGGGCGCATTTTTTAAACAATGCCACCCAGGTGGTGATCCTGTACCTGTATTCGCAAAAGCGCATTACCCTTGATCCTAACGATCAGCACGTTTTTAATTACCAGAGCTATGCGTTAAGCGTGATAATTATTTTAATTTTGCTTTTTATGTACAGAAATACCGCTAAAGGAAAAAGCCCGCTGTTGAGTTAAATGGAAAAAAACTGGGTCAAAATTTTTACTTCAACTAATTTTTACCAATCAGAAATTGTTAAGCAAATGCTTACCGGGAATCATATTGATACCGTTTTGCTGAATAAACAGGATTCATCGCACCGCAACTTTGGCGAAATAGAGGTTTATATTCACCAGGAGGATTTTAGTAAGGCTATTGAGATCATGATCCTCAATCAAATTAATATATGAAACAACGCGCCATCACTGGCTTATTTTTTATTATCGTAATGATCGGGTCTAATTTGTTAGGCCCGTATGTATTTAGTGTTTTTTACCTGTTATTGAGCCTGTTTTGCTTGCTGGAGTTTTACAAGCTGGTTAAACAGGGCGGTATGCAGCCCGAGCGTTTTACCGGGGCACTTACCGGTGTAATCATGTTCTTCTTTTTTGCAGCCAACTGCTATTTCCCAGCGTATAAATACATTATACTGCTGCCCATACTGCTTAGCTTTATTCCGATAGGCGAGTTATACAAAAAATCGACAGCGCCATTTACTAATATAGGTTTCACTTATTTGGGTTTGCTGATGGCTGTTGTGCCGTTCATGTTTTTCCATGCCATGGCTTTTACGCGGGGCGATGGGGTATTCAACTTTCACGTGCCGCTTGGCTTTTTAATTATGCTGTGGAGCAACGATACCGGGGCTTACCTGGTGGGCAGCAAATTTGGCCGAAATAAGCTGTTTGAAAGGCATTCGCCCAAAAAATCATGGGAAGGCTTTATCGGGGGCATCCTGATCTGCGCTTTTGCGGCATATATTTTGAGCCGTTTTTATACAGAATACAATTGTTTCGACTGGATCATTATGTCGCTTATCATCTCAAACTTTGGCACCATGGGTGATCTGGTTGAATCCATGTTCAAGCGCAGCCTCAACGTAAAAGATTCGGGAGGCATATTGCCGGGCCATGGTGGCCTGCTCGACAGGTTTGACGGCTTGCTAATGGCCGCACCAATTGTATATGCATACCTGTACTTAATTTCAAATTAGTAGTTTTGTATTAAAACCTATAAATAATGACCATACATAAAGAAGGCTATACCTCGCTCGCTATTACTATCCTGTTCATTTTTGTTTTAAATGCGCTCATCCAGTTTTACATGCCAACTGCGCATACGCTGAAATGGATAGTTTATATTTTTTCGGGTGCTTTATTTTTGATCATCCTGCAGTTTTTCCGCAGCCCGTTCTTTGATATTGAAACCGCCGAAAATACTATCCTTTGCCCTGCCGATGGCAAGGTTGTAGTGATTGAAGAAACTGAAGAAACCGAATTTTTAAAAGATAAACGTATTCAATTATCGGTTTTCATGTCGCCGGTTAATGTGCATGTTAACCGTAACCCTATTGCGGGCGTAGTAAGCTACTTTAAATATCATAAAGGTAAATACCTGGTGGCCTGGCACCCTAAGTCATCAACAGAGAATGAGCGTACTACCATAGCCATTGAAAACAGCAAAGGGGTAACTGTATTGTTCAGGCAGATAGCCGGTGCACTGGCCCGCCGCATAGTTTGGTATGTTAAACAAGGGGATATTGTTGAGCAGGGCCAGCAGTTCGGTTTTATTAAGTTTGGCTCGAGAGTGGATGTTTTCCTGCCGCTGGGCACTAAGATCCTGGTAAATATTGGCGATGTAGTAAAGGGCGGTCGTACCATTTTAGCCGAGTTGGTTGACGCTGAGCCTTTAAAAGAAGCTGCGAAACCTGATGCCATTGTTGTTCCCGAGCCGCCTGCAGCACCTGTTGAACCAGCCGTTTTGGTAGAGGAAACGCCTACTATGAACAGTATTGCTCCTGCTCCTTCGCTGGTGGTTGATCATCCCGAGTCCGTAGAAGGCCAGGCTACGGAAGATGATACTGCAGGGAAAGCCACTAAGAAAAGATCATCTGCACCAAAACGAAAAAAAGCTGGCGATGATGCGGCGGCTAAAGAAGCGGACAGCGAATAATTAGCGTACGTTTTATATAAGAAAGGCAGATGGGGTAAACTCTCATCTGCCTTTTTTTGTGCTTTTTCGAAAAGCTATTTAAATGCGTCATTGCGAGGTACGAAGCAATCCCCCATTAGTATAGCGGCTATGCAAATTCGCTCTGTAAAGTTGGGGATTGCTTCGTGCCTCGCAATGACGTGGTTTTTATGGCTGTTGCACTGTCGCGGGTTTAGCGATAGCGTAACCCATGATTCGGCATGATTGAAGCTTTCAGCTTCAGTGGCATCTTAAGCTGAAAGCTTAAGCCATGGTATACCACGGGTTACAAACCCGCGGTAGTTTACTTTGATAGCTTGCCTTTGCCTTCGTGTTTGAAAATCAATAGATTAAGAGGATGGTTTTTCAAAAACCATCACATAGCAAAAGGCCTTACCGAAATTATTTCAGAAAGGCCTTTTAATCTTTTATATACCGCTAAGCGGTTGGGTAAATTAAACGCGTTTTGATTTGATACGAGCTGCTTTACCAGTAAGGGCACGCAGGTAGTATAGTTTAGAACGACGAACTTTACCAACACTGTTAACTTCGATCTTATCGATGTTTGGAGAGTTAACAGGGAAGATACGCTCAACGCCAATGCCATTTGATACTTTACGCACAGTAAAAGTTTCGCTTACACCAACGCTGTTACGCTGAATAACAACACCTTGGTAAACCTGAACGCGTTCTTTATTTCCTTCTCTGATTTTATAGTGAACACTTACAGTATCACCAGCTTTGAAGGATGGAAGCTGCTTTTTTTCTACTGATTGCTCTTCAACAAATTTTACTAAATCCATGATTTTAAGCTCTTAATGCGATTTTTAGCCCGTAAAAATCGGATTGCAAGTATAGGGATTATTTTCAATAAAAGAAAGCCAAATTTAAAAATTTCCACATTTAGTTTTTTTATTAACAACGTGTTGTGGTTTATGCAGGCATAGGAAGTTTTTAAAATGCCCTATGTCTCATTTCAGGATTAAGGCCTGCCTTTATTTTTCAATAATATCCGGTACCGGTTTCTTCTCTGTAAAGAAAGCGATAAGTGTATACACCAACCCAATCAAAAGCAGGTTGAAGACAAAATTAATGAGCGTATCACTCACCGAGTGCGAGCGTTTATCGATATCAATAAACGTAAAAACAGCATAAGCAAGTGCAATGATCAGTATGATCCAGCCAATAATGGATACAGGCAGGTAGATGATCCCTTTGCGGGTAAACCAGTTTAATTTCATGATGATTAATTTTTGATGGATATGTTTTCTGTCATGGCGAAATTGATGAACGCGAACACAATGGCAAGGCTGATGAGGATCAATACAATGTTCCACAGTTTTAACCGGATACTGATATTAAGCTCTTTTGCTTTGCGCCTGTCGGGATCGATTTGCTTAACCTGCACATGAATAATGGAAAGCAGGTTGATAACTATGCAAACGATGGGCAGGATAAACAATACCAGCGGACCGATATAATCGATATAGGGCACTTTCTCCAACTGTACAATTGTGCTGAACATGGCACTGAACCAGTTTGCATTTAGGTGGAACTGATAGTATATAAATACACATATCAAAAAATAACAGGGTACTATCACCAGCCATACACCCAGAGCTGCCGAACGCCCGGCGTTCATGATGGCCATTTTTACCACATCCTGGTGTTGGGATGGATTTACATCGGGTACTTTTAAATTTTCCATTTGCTTTAAAAATTCGTCTTGATCTTTCATGTTAATTACCCTTATAATGCATTAATTGGTTTTGGTTGCAGCGGTTAAAGCATGTTTCTTAATTTCTCCAGCCCGCGCGAAAGCAACGATTTTACCGTGCCTTCATTTTTATCCAGGATCTCGCTGATCTCGGTATTTGTTTTCTGTTCAAAATATCTTAAGGAAATAACCTCCTGGTATTTAATATCAAGCTTAAGCAGGTTTTGACGAATCTGGTTGTAATCATTGTAAGCTTTCAGCTCCTGCTCCATCATCTCGCGCTCGTTGCCGGCATGGTCATGCAGCAGCTTTTCCATCTGCGGGTTTTCCAACAGTTGCTGTAACGATTCCGGTTTATATTTGCTGCCGCGGTAATATTGATTAAGCTCATTGGTGGCAATGCGGTAAAGCCATGACGACAGGCCTATCCCCCTCCATTTAAATGACCCTATCTTCAAAAAAGCTTTTAGGAAAGTTTCGGCTGCGATATCCCTTGCCAGGTCATAATCCCCGCAACGACGCATAATGTAACCAAAAACAGGTTTATACCAACGGTCAAACACCTGCCCGAAAGCAGCCGGATCAGTTCGGCATTGTTCAATAAGCTGGGCTTCGGTGTGGTTAGGGTTCATAGCTGCAACGCCACTATAATGCAGTAAGCATTATTTGGTTGCAATCTAATTTAAGTATTTAGGGTGATTAAGTGGGTGGTTGTTTTCTGATGAGTAGAGAACAGTTGATTGGGTGAGTAGTTGCCGTTTGATGAACATAGATTATTGATTAAGCCGGTGGTTAGCGTATTGAATCAGCCATTCTCCGCTCAGTTAATCAACTCAATCAACCATTCACTCAAAAAACAACCATTCACCCAATCCAACCTAATCAACCACTCACCAAATAAATTACTCCCCTCTCTTCAAAAGATCCGGCCGTCGTGCTTTTGTGCGTTCCAGCGCCTGCTCGTGGCGCCATTTTTCTATTTCGGGTGTGTTGCCTCCTAAAAGTATTTCGGGGACCTTGTGGCCGTTCCAGTCGGCCGGACGGGTATAAACAGGGGCATCCAGCAGGTCGTCCTGGAATGAATCAGACAATGCGGATGTTTCATCACTCAACACGCCGGGGATGAGCCTCACTACAGCATCAACCAGTACGGCTGCGGGCAGCTCGCCCCCCGAAAGTACGTAATCGCCTATCGAGATCTCACGGGTTACATAAATATCGCGGATGCGCTGATCGATGCCTTTGTAATGACCGCAAAGGATAATGATGTTTTTTTTGATGGAAAGCTGGTTGGCGATAGCCTGATTGAGGGTCTCGCCATCGGGCGACATGAATATGATCTCATCATAATCGCGCTCTGATCTTAGCTTTTCGATGCATGCTGCAAACGGAGGGATGGTCATCACCATGCCGCTGCCGCCACCGTAAGGATAATCATCCACGCTTTTTTGCTTATTGGTGGCATAATCCCGTAGGTTATGAACAACAATTTCAGAAATCCCCTTTTTCTGCGCACGCTGCAAAATAGAATGTGCAAAAGGGCTTTCAAGCAAACCGGGTAAAACAGAGATGATATCGAAACGCATACTTTCTTCAGACTCAGGATAAAAGAATCAGGATGCAAGATTACTGAAAAATGTCCTCTCTCCGAAATTGTCTTGATTCCTGAGTCTTGCAATCTTGCTTCTATGACTATCCTCTATGCTGATAAATTCCCCATAAATTACCCGCCGGATCAGTAAAATGTGCGGTAATCTCAGGGAAATCTTTACCAATGGGTTGAACAATGATGCCTCCGTTAACCTCTATCAGTTTAAGTGTTGCTTCTGCATCACCAACCATAATGGAGATCAGTAACCCTGCTTTGCCCATCGGTTCGCGACCGGTTACCCACATGCCGCTTACTTCGCCTACGCCGTCATCAAACGAGGCGGAGCCGTGATTATCCGTACGGATGTGCCAGCCGAAAACCGTTTCAAAAAACTTTGAGGATACGCTGATATCAGTAGCTGGAATCTCGATATAACATATTTTGCCATTGCCGTAGGTGGGTTGCTTTGCCATGGGGCTATTATATTTATGTTGTTTTTCTCGCAAAGCCGCTAAGACGCAAAGTTTTTCTTAGCGGCTTTGCGCCTTTGCGTGCTTAATAAGTGGGCGATAAGTTATATCGCTTTCTCAATCATCCACCGGTGCCCAAAAGGGTCAATAAAGTCACCCTGGCGGTAACCATAGTCCCAATCTGTTACTTCCGAAGCTATTGTTGCGCCTGCCTGCCTCGCAGCTTCCATCACCGCATGTACATCATCAACAAAAAGACCGATGGTAACGCTGGTAGCCTTTGTGGTATCAGGGCAAAGCACAGCCGTTCGTTCGGTTTCTTCATGCAGGTGAAAAATAGTTCCGTCTATCGAAAGCTCCGATACATGGATGCTGCCATCATCATTGCTGAAACGCCTGAGTTCTACCGCGCCCAAAGCTTTGATATAAAAGCTGATATCGGTTACACCATGCGGAATGGCTAACTGCGGTGCGAAGCTTGGTTTTATTGCCATGGTTATATTGGTTTAATTAATCCTCTTCGTCTAAGGAAAAAACATCTTCTACAGGTTTGCCAAATACGCGGGCTATTTTTAAAGCCAGCACGGTAGACGGCACATACCGGTTACTTTCGATAGTATTGATGGTTTGCCGCGATACCCCGATAAGCTCTGCCAGCTCGGCCTGGGTTATGTTTTTGATGGCCCGCTCAACCCTGATGTTATTTTTCATGCCTGCCCCTCTTCCTTATTGATGAGCCGGTTGTTTTGAAAAATCTTCCACCTGAAACGCACAATAAAAAACACAAGCGGTACTAATAAATTTAAAAACAAAATATGTTCGGTGTCTTTACTTAAAATTAAACTCACAACCAAAAGTATATAATTTACATAAATGGCCCATTGCAATGAGTCGAGCCTGAGTTTAAAGATCTGTTCGTCTTCTATCCGTTCTTTGGCAAATGCAATAAAAAATAATCCTATGGCCATGAGCAGTGTGGTAGTCATGAAAAAGATGTGATGACTGTTAAACAGGTGGTCGTTTACTGGTTCGCCATGCATGCTGAACCCCATTTCTTTTTTAAACATCACTATGGGGATATGGATCAGGAAAAGCGCAAGCCCCAGGTACCTGAACCAGTGCGGGAATAAAAAACGTGATTTCATAATTGTAAAGTTTGGCTTACCAAAAGTAAAATAAACTTTACAAATGTCAAATATTTTTGACAAAATATTTTTTTTTAAAATCCCGTTAAATGAAAAATGCCCGTGAGACACGGGCATGGGGGGAATCTTATTCTTTAATCTAAAAGTCTTTACTCTCAAACTTAGCCTTCCAGGTAAATGTCCAGCAAGCCTTCGGGCAGGTGGATGTAAATCTCACCGCCTTCAACATCAATTCCTTTAATGATCTCTAAGTTAAGCGGGAAAAGTACTTCCTTATTTTTGTATTGAACTGTGGCTATCAATTGCTGTGGATATTCCTGCACCGATAATATTTCGCCCAGTTCACCGTGGGTTTCATCTATTGCGATAAAGCCTTCCACGTCATTCAGGGTAAATTCGCTCTTTTTCTTTTTAGGTTTTAGCTTACCTGGCAGGTAGATATCCCGCTTTACCAGGGTTGATGCTTTTTCAATGGTATCAACATCTTCCAGGTTAAGGTAGGCGTTGTTTTTTTGCAAGTACTTTATTGATGATACAAAATAAGGGATCATTTTACCCGCAATGTCAATAAATACCGCATCGAACTTAATGTTTTCAATGCCATCAAAATCAACGTAGATCTGCAGTTCGCCTTTTAAGCCTTTGGTTTTTAGTACACTGCCTATCCTGAAATGCTCTTCGGTTTTCATTTAAAAATATAATTAAACAATAATGGCGAAGCTGTTTGCCTCGCCATTATCCGGATTTAAGAAATCAAACGTATAGATGTACGCTTAATCAAATAATTATTCTGCGCTTTCAGCTTCAGCTTCTGGTGCTGCATCTTCTGCAGGAGCTTCTTCTTCGGCAACAGGAGCGTTTTTAGCAGCAATAGCAGCAGCTTTTTCTTCGCTCTTTTTAGCTTCAGCAGCTAAAGCGGCTTTGCGGGCTTCGTCTTTAGCAACGTTAAGGCTGGTTTTTTTACCGGTGATTTTGCCTTCTTTCTGGTCAAGCCATTCAGCAAATTTGGTTTCTACCTGCTCTTCGGTTAAAGCACCTTTTTTAACACCGCCTTGTAAGTGTTTTTTGTACAGCACACCTTTGTATGAAAGGATAGCACGACAAGTATCAGTAGGCTGGGCACCGTTGTTAACCCAATCTAAAGTTTTGTCGAAATTGATGTCAATAGTTGCGGGGTTGGTGTTTGGGTTGTATGAACCTAAACGCTCAATGAAGCGTCCATCACGTGGAGCGCGTGAGTCTGCTACTACGATGTAATAAAAAGGTTTGCCTTTTTTACCGTGTCTTTGTAGTCTGATCTTAGTTGCCATTGTAAATTTTTATGTATTCAACATTATCCCCGGAGTTCTTTCTGCGGGGATGCAAAGGTATTAATTTTTATCGTAATTTAAAATGGTTGATAATTAATTATTTATGCTTGAAGTGAATGCTTGATTGGGTTGACTGGTGAATGGTTGTTTTTGTAGGACATGATTGGGTTTATTTAGCTGTTTTTTAAAACTTAACATGGCAATAATTTAAAAAAATCGGAACTTACCCGCCATGAGCATTAACAGAAAAATACGGATAGCTATTGATATGGATGAAGTTATTGCCGATACCATTGGCAAATTCATCAGTATGTATAAAGAAAGGCATGGTGAAGAAATAAACCTGGGCAATATGGAGGGTAAGGAATTTAGGGAGATCCTGCCGCCGCATTTAAGCGAAACCTTGCGGGTTTATATTAATGAACGTGGTTTTTTCAGGGACATCCCGGTGATGCCCGATGCGCAGGAGGTTGTGAAAGCCCTGCATGAAAAATATGATGTATACATAGCATCCGCTGCTATGGAGTTCAAGTACTCGCTGGAGGATAAGCAGGAATGGCTTGAAGAACATTTTCCATTTATTTCGTGGACAAACATTATTTTTTGCGGGCACAAGATTCTGGACGTGGATATCATGATCGATGACCGGATCAAAAACTTCGCCACGTTTAATGGCCGAAAGATTCTTTATACCTCACCGCATAACATGCTGCTTACCGACTATGAGCGGGTAAACACCTGGAAGGAAGTTGCAGCGAAATTATTGTAGTTGTTTGTTTATCATATAAATAGCTATATCTTTAAGTATTCACAGCTTGTTTATATGTTTAACCCCAACCCGGCTGCAACCGGAAATTGTACAATTGTTTTTGATATCGATGAACAGAAATACCTGTTTGTAAGTGAAAGCTTTTACAAGCTTTTTGAAGTAAGCGCTGATCACCTTCGTCAAAATGTTGATTTTTTGATTGGGTTGGTAAAACCTGAAACTTTTGCCGGTGTAAAGCAACTTACTGAAGGGCTTGCTATGAACGAGTCAATCCAAATGACTTATTACCTGGAGGCCTGCCAAAAGCAGCTAACCGAAAAACGGACGCTTGCCACTGATGGCCTTACCGGCCATAAAATCATATTAAGTAATATAACCTCTGCCCTCGATGGTGTTCGTACTCCGATCCCGTTCAGTAAGCCGGGGATGAACGAACAGTTCCTCAACTCGCTTATTGATTCGCAAACCAATTTCCTGGTAAGGATAGATATCAATGGTAGATTTAGTTTTGCTAACCGCCGGTTTTTTAAAACCTTTGGGTATGATGAGGGCGATATAATAGGTCATCATTTTTCAAAAACAACTATTCCGCAGCATGCACGCCTGTGCGAAGAAGTCTTTATGAACTGCATTAATAATCCCGGCAAGATCAACAGGCTTGTTCATAAAAAAACCGCTAAGGATGGCAGTCTTTATGATACCGAATGGGAATTTGTATCTATGACCGATGATAGCGGAGCCGTTGTAGAAATACAGGGCATAGGAAGGGACATTACCCTGCAAATGCAAATGCGCGAAGAAGCTTTGCAAATAAAAGACACTCTTGAAGCATTGATCAACAATACCCGGGACCATATCTGGGCAATTGACACTGAGCTGCGATATATGTATATGAACCAGGCCTATGTTGAACAGATAACCCATTTAACAGGTGTAAGACCATATGAAGGGCAATACTCATATAAGCATGAGGGATTTAGCAGCCAAATTATTGATGAGTGGACCGCTTATTATAACCGTGCTTTAAACGGCGAGCGCTATTCTATTGTTAGCGAAAGTATCGACCCGATAAATGGGCAGCGTTTATACTTCGAAGTTAGTTTTAACCCCATTTATACCGCTGCCGGCGATATAATAGGTGCAGGGTGTTTTGGCCATAATATCACCGACAGGCTCAAAATACAAAAGGAGCTTATAGGCCAAAACCAACGCTTAAAAAACATAGCTTCTTTAAGCTCACATGAACTACGCCGGCCGGTTGCAAGCATGCTGGGGCTTATCAGCTTAATGGATCATGAAGATTTCTTTAACCCCGAAAATAAGGAGATCATAGCGCACCTGTTTACCGTGAGTGCCGAAATTGACACCGCGATAAGGCTTGTTGTTGACAGTACCATTGCCAAATAAAACAGCCCCTCCTTGATTAAGGCGGGGCTGTTTTATTTATCGTTTTCGCTTAAATTACATAGAAAGCATTTCAACCAGTTTGATCATGTTTGGATCAATGCCCTGGTGGTGTTTAATAGCATGCTCAAACGGGGTATAAGCAATTTCGCCATTGATGAGGCCTATCATTTCGTTGCGGTGCCCATCTCTCAAAGCTTCAACTGCTGCAGCGCCGACACGGCTTGCCAAAACCCTGTCCATACAGCTTGGTGCTCCGCCGCGTTGTATGTGACCTAAAATAGAGATCCGGGTATCATAATTAGGGAACTTTTCCTGCACTAACCTGCCCACTTCAAACGCGCCGCCCGCATCCTCACCTTCGGCAACAATTACTATACGCGATGTTTTATCTTTACGGCCAAATTCAAGACGGTTTAACAAACCTTCGAGCCCGGTTTTACTTTCGGGGATCAGGATGGCTTCGGCACCGGTAGCAATACCGGTACGTAAAGCAATCAGACCCGAGTCGCGTCCCATTACTTCAACAATAAATAAACGGTCGTGCGACTCTGCGGTATCCCTGATTTTGTCAACGGCGTCAACAACAGTGTTAATGGCGGTGTCGTAACCAATGGTAAAATCGGTGCCTACAAGGTCATTGTCAATTGTACCTGGTAAGCCAACCACCGGAATATCATACTCGCTGCCAAAAACTTTAGCGCCGGTAAAAGTACCGTCGCCGCCAATGGCTACCAATGCGTCAACTTTATTTTTTACCAGGTGCTCATATGCTGCCTTACGACCTTCGGGTGTTCTGAACTCATCACACCTTGCAGTTTTAAGGATTGTACCACCACGCTGGATAATGTTTGAAACGGATTTACGGTTCATGGTAAAAAAATCACCTTTGCCCATGCCGTCGTAACCACGGCGGATCCCCGTGACTTCAATTCCGTAATACATTGCGGCACGTACAACCGCCCTTATGGCAGCGTTCATTCCCGGTGCATCACCACCTGAAGTAAAAACGCCGATATTTTTGATCTGAGTCATTTTTTTGTTTTGATTATGAACGGGCTAACCTATTCATAACTAATTAGGGTTGTAAATATTGTTATCAATTTAAACCCCGCCTAACCAATAAAACGCGGAATTTGAATTTTGCGCGAATTTACACTTATTTTTTTAACCCGATCTCTATTTTTTGTAAGCAGCTATGCCACTGTCTAAAAATTTAAGGTAGCTGGCTATGTCATAATTTGCAGGCGATGTAGGGATCTCGGCGCCCGACGCATCTTTAAGCAAGTTGCCATCACTATTAAGCATAACATATAACGGCTGCGAATTGGAGTTGAAGCGCTGTGCTTCCAGGTTGCTCCATTTACCGCCAAGCGTTGTAATCTTTTTACCACTGTAATCCGATACAAACTGTTCTGCAGCGGGTAATTCGGCTTTGTCGTCAACAACCAGTTGCAGCAATATAAAATCATTTTTCAAGCGGCTAAACACTTGCGGGTCCGACCATACATTGGCTTCCATTTTTCGGCAGTTTACACAGTTAAAGCCTGTAAAGTCAATCAATATCGGTTTATGCAGGGCTTTTGAAACCTGTAAAGCCTGATCATAATCATACCAGGCATCCAGCCCCTTGGTTTTAATACGGGTGTAGTTTGCAGCATACTTGCGTTCGCCAATGCTTGCAGGTATAGCGGCCGACAGGCTTGCTGAAGCTGAACCCGAGCCCGAGCCATCCGGAATACTTGACAAGTTGAAATCCTGTGTAGCCTCGGGAGGTAAAAAGGCGCTTATCGATTTCAAAGGTGCCCCCCACAATCCCGGGATCATATAAATAACAAAAGCAAACACAATAATGGCCAGGAAGGTACGGGGGATAGTGAGGAACTTTACATCACTATCATGCGAGAATTTGATTTTGCCAATCAGGTAAAGCCCGATCATCAGGCCAATGGCTATCCATAATGATAAAAATATCTCGCGGTCAAACCAGTTCCAGTGGTAGGCCAGGTCAACATTTGATAAAAATTTCAACGCAAATGCCAGCTCAAGGAATCCCAATACAACTTTAACACTGTTAAGCCATCCGCCCGATTTTGGAAGTGTTTTAAGTGCCGAAGGGAATAAAGCGAATATGGTAAATGGCAAAGCCAATGCTAATGAAAAGCCAAACATACCCATTGCCGGGCCGAGCCTGTCGCCTTTTGAAGCCGCATCAACAAGCAGTGTACCTATGATAGGGCCTGTGCAGGAGAACGAAACAACAACCAGCGTTGCTGCCATGAAAAATATACCGGCAAGACCACCTTTGTCTGAGTTTTCATCCAGTTTATTGGCAAGTGAACTTGGTAGGGTAATTTCAAACGCGCCCAAAAAGGAGATTCCGAATACAATAAGCAGCAGAAAGAAGAAAATATTAAATATGCCGTTTGTGGCAAGCTCATTAAGGGCGTCTGATCCGAAAATAATAGAGATCAGTAAGCCTAACGTAACGTAAATTACGATAATTGATATGCCGTAGATAAGCGACTGCATGACAGCCTTGCTCTTGCTGCCGCTTTTTTTGGTAAAAAAACTTACTGTTAAAGGGAGTAGTGGGTAAATACAAGGCAAAATCACCGCGGTGAAGCCGCCCAGCAAACCTTCTATAAATATTTGCCAAAGCGATTTAGGCTTTTCTGTTGTTTTTGATGCAGCAGCAGGCGCTTTTGTAACCTTTGCGGCTTCAACTTTTTTTACCGAATCCAGATGCTTTTTCCTGATGGCTATGCTGTCAGCAGCGGTAGGGATGTCTGTAAATGTAACATCGGAAGCGGATACCGAAGTGTCGGCTGCTTTTTTTTGCACAGCATAAACCGGGGTTGCCCCGGCTATGTTAAGGATGATCAGCGTAATTAATGCAATAAGCCCGGTGCGCAGGGAAACACCTTTATTTAATAACTTCATGACTACTGTTAAGGTGTGCTGAATTATTTACCTAAAGGGATAGTGAAATCAACATCTTCGGGGGGCAGGCATTTCATATCGTTACAGGTCATATAAGTAAGTTTCCCTGTAACTGCTGTTGCTTTGGGCGATTTTAAACTGATTTTTTGGCTAAAAACAACTTCCTTTTCAAAATAGCTAACATTCATGCTGAATGCTTTTTCATACTTGGTTACCGGGGTAGGCTCAGTAGTTTTACCAACAGCAGCATATAATTTGGATGGGGTAAAGTCAAATGAAGTTTTGATGGGGCCGCCATCTTTCACGGTTTGTGAGTAAATGTGCCAGCCGCTTTGTATTGTTGCTTTTAAAAATACTACAGCTTCTTTGTCATTTACCTTTTTTGCCGCGTATGACCACCTCACCGGCGATTCGATCTGAGCGTAAGCGCCAACGCTGATGATAAGCGCGGTTACCAATACCAATAGTTTCTTCATTTGTGCTTTACTTTATTATTTATTTAAAAATTTCAATTCTTTAAGGTTAAACTCTAATTGCTGTCCGTTAGTATCTTCAATAACCAGCAAGCCATTAGGCAGTACATTTTTTACACTACCCTCGAAAACCCTGTTGTTTGACTCAAAGCGTTTGACCTCGTTTAACCAGTACAGCCGGTTTAAGTAAGTATCTCTTACAAAATCAATTTGACCGGCCTTTAGTTTCAGATAGTACACTTCAATGTGTTTGCAAATTTCAGATAATAACCGTGTTAAATCATAATCCTTTTGTAAGATTTGTTTGACAGAGGTGGCATTTGAGGCGCCGGGCGGAAAATTTTCCTGGTTTATATTTAAACCAATGCCAATAACCGAGTCTTTGAGCAGCCCGCTCTGTATAGTATTTTCAATGAGCATGCCGCCAAGTTTCCTGTCGGCATAATAAATATCATTAGGCCATTTTATTTTTAGCCTATCGCCTAAAATGAGTTGCAAGGCATCATGCACGCCTAAACTTACTGCGCGGTTAAGGTCAAACTGAGCATCAACGGATAAAAAATGGGGTTTTAATAAAATGCTGAAAGTAAGGTTTTTTCCGGGTTCGCTATGCCAGGTATTTTGTTGCTGGCCCCGGCCGGCGTACTGCTCTTCTGCCATAATGACCGTACCTTCGGGTACTGGCTTGGAATTTGACAGTAGATTTTTAAGAAAACTATTTGTTGAGTCAACTTGTTTAATTGTTACTAAATTTTGACCAACAAATAATCCTGAAAATATGTTATTTTGCAAAGTGTAATAATTTTATACTCAAAAACGTTCAAAACTAATTCTTTTTGATGGTAAAAAACAAAGTGTTAAGTGAATCTGCCTATATTTCAGAGCTGGCAATACATGGTATCCAGGAAAAAAAAGGCAACGATATTATCAGGTTAGACCTTCGTAATATATTCAGTTCAGTAGCAGATTATTTCGTGATCTGTCATGCTGATTCCTCGACACAGGTAAAAGCTATAGCAAATAGCATTGAGGATGAAATTTTCAAAGCCACCCAAGCCGAGCCCTGGCGCAAAGAGGGAATTGAGCATGGCGAGTGGATACTGCTTGATTACGTGGATGTTGTGATCCACGTGTTCAGGACCGATAAACGTGAGTTTTATGGAGTGGAAGATTTGTGGGGCGATGCAGATATTAAATATTATAAAAGTGCATAAACATCCGTCACAAAAAGGCTCAACGCATAGTCTTACTGTTACCGCGTAAAATTTAAATTATAGATTGTAAGTTTGAGCTCGTAAAAAGAAATGAAAGATATTAAAGATTCTAAATCAGAAAATCCAAGACCTATCCGTAAAATTGTGAACAAGAAGCCCTCACCAAAACCGCCCAAATTCAATATCATGTGGCTATATGGTATTGTTATTTTGGCCTTTTTATTGATTCCGGCCTTGTTAAACGGCGGATCGGGCAAACCGGTTACTTTCCAGGAATTTGAGGCAAACATGCTTCGTACAAATGATGTTCAAAAAATTGTAGCTTATAAAAGCGGCGACCTGGTAATGGCCGATGTTTATATTAAGCAGCAAAGTTTGTCAAAACCATATTTTGTTAATAACACCTCTAAAGAAAAAAACTTTTTTAATACAAGTACCAGCAGCGGCCCGCAGTTTACTTTTACAGATGCATCATATGAGAGCCTGAAAAAGTCTATTGCCGATGCTCAAAAAGATGTGCCCGATGATCAGAAAGTATCATTACAATTTGAGCAAGGCCACGAAAGTCTGTTATCAAACTGGCTGGTTCAAGGTGTTATTATGGTGATATTATTTGCCGGTGTATGGATTTTTATTATGCGCAGGATGAGCGGTGGTTCGGGCGGTGGTCCGGGCGGCCAGATCTTTAACATAGGTAAATCAAAAGCTACCCTGTTTGATAAAGAGGCCCAGGTAACCGTTACATTTAATGATGTTGCCGGTTTGGAAGAAGCCAAACAGGAAGTAATGGAAATTGTTGATTTCCTTAAAAATCCTAAGAAATATACTAATCTGGGTGGTAAAATTCCTAAAGGAGCGCTGTTGGTAGGTTCGCCGGGTACCGGTAAAACCTTGTTAGCCAAAGCTGTTGCAGGCGAAGCGCAGGTACCTTTCTTCTCACTTTCGGGCTCTGACTTTGTGGAGATGTTTGTTGGTGTGGGTGCTTCACGTGTACGTGACTTGTTCCGCCAGGCAAAAGATAAAGCGCCATGTATCATCTTTATCGATGAGATCGATGCTATCGGTCGTGCCCGTGGTAAAAACAATATAGTAGGTGGTAACGATGAACGCGAAAACACGCTGAACCAGTTATTGGTTGAGATGGACGGTTTCGGTACCGATTCGGGTATCATCATCTTAGCTGCCACCAACCGTCCGGATGTATTGGATTCAGCTTTATTGCGTCCGGGACGTTTCGACAGGCAGGTATCTATCGATAAACCGGATTTGATTGGCCGTGAGCAGATCTTCAAGGTTCACTTGAAACCTATCAAATTATCTGACGGTGTTGACGCTAAAAAACTATCGGCTCAAACCCCGGGTTTCGCGGGTGCCGAAATTGCTAACGTTTGTAATGAGGCCGCGCTGATTGCTGCCCGTAAAAATAAAGAAGCAGTTGATATGACCGATTTCCAGGATGCCATTGACCGTGTTATCGGTGGTTTAGAGAAGAAAAACAAGATCATCTCCCCGGAAGAAAAACGCATTGTTGCTTACCACGAAGCGGGCCACGCTATTGCTGGCTGGTTCCTGGAACATGCGGATCCATTGGTTAAAGTATCAATTGTCCCTCGTGGTGTTGCTGCCTTAGGTTATGCGCAATATCTGCCAAAAGAGCAGTTTTTGTATACCACCGAGCAATTGCTTGACGAAATGAGTGTATCTATGGGCGGTCGTGTCGCCGAGGATATCGTTTTCGGTAAAATTTCTACCGGTGCACTGAGCGATTTGGAGCGTATCACCAAACTTGCTTATGCCATGACCAAGATTTATGGCATGAACGATAGCGTTGGTAATGTATCATTCTATGATCCGCAGGGCGAGTACCAGTTTAACAAACCCTATTCGGATACTACGGCCGAAATGATTGACGCTGAAGTACGAAAGCTGGTTGATGTGGTTTATCAAAAAACCAAAGACTTGCTGAATGCTAAACGTGACGGCCTCGAAAAAATAGCTCAGAAGTTACTGGAAAAAGAAGTGTTGTTCCAAAGTGATCTGGAAGAGATCCTGGGTAAGCGTCCGTTTGACGAGCGCACAACTTACGATAAGTTTGTAAACGGTGAAGCCGCGTTAAATCCGGATGTGGATAACAATGCTATTCCCGACTCGCTGACTAATCCCGAACTTTCAAGAATAGAGAGCGAAGATCCGAAACTTTAATTTTTAAATTATAACACAAAGCCACCGGCAAAGCTGGTGGCTTTGCTTTTTTAGTTATGAGGGATATCACCACATCAAAAGAAAAACTGCTTAAGAAAATCAGGAAAGCGCTTTTGGAGAAAAGGGATAACCCATACCCTCAACTGGAAGACCAGCCCCTTTATCCTGCAACGGATGAAATGCCCGAGGTGGTCTTCGCCGAACAGTTTACCAACGTAGCAGGCCAATTTGTTTTTTGTGAGGATGAGCTGCAGTTTATTGAAAACCTGCTTACCCTTGCCGAGGAACGTAAATGGCACAAAATTTACTGCTGGGAACCTAAGCTGCAGGATATCTTGAACCAGTTTGAATACCCTCACTACGAAACCGATAAAGACTTTGAACAAGCCGAAGTTGGCTTTACCCTGTGCGAGGCTTTGATTGCCCGTAACGGCAGCGTTTTACTCTCTAACGGTAATATGGCCGGCAGGAGGTTAAGCATCTATCCGTCGGTACATATTGTGCTGGCTTATACTTCGCAAATGGTTATGGATTTGAAAGATGGCTTTAAACTCATCAAAACCAAATACGGAAACCAGTTGCCATCTATGATCAGCACGGTAACCGGCCCAAGCCGTACCGCCGATATTGAAAAAACACTGGTATTGGGTGCACACGGCCCTAAAGAGCTTTTTGTTTTTATGCTGGAAGGCTGACCGCTGATTTTTTCTGATTACGATGATTTCGTTGATTTTTCTGAATCGTGATTTTTAGCATTGGAAGATTAGCATGTATCCTCTGTTCTCTAATTGCTCAGCCTTTCGCCTTTAACCTTTATCCTTTCACCCCTCTCCTCAAAACAGCTCTTCTAATTTACACTCCTCCAGTGTTATCCTTTCGCTTTGGTTTAGTGCGTTATATTCCCATTTAATTAAGCGGATTTGTCCGTCTGATATTTCGATACCTGTAATATCGCCGTCGTCATAACAGCAGCAGCCGCTGTTGAAATAGCTTGGGTCGCATGCGCTAAAATCGGGAGCCACATCACCCTTCACTTGCCGGTTAACGATCTGTTTATTTAGTTCATCGGCCAGTTTATCGTTTCCTGCTTTCCTTGCCTTCGCGATATCGTTATATAGTTTTTCGAGATGGGTTAATGACCTGAATACCGGCTGATGCGTGTGCCCGGTTATCAGCAGCGTGTTTTTTTGCCTCTGGCTCCATTCATACATAATGCGGTTGTGATCTGTTTTGAGCAAGTCGTTATTTGCCGGGGTATTTATATTTACCTTCAGATATGCCTGGAAGGGTGCCCAGACATTGGATACAAACCATTTACTGAACCAGTTGCCATCGCTTTGCAAATCGCCCTGGTGGCCATGCGTCATGAATATGTTTAGTGGTTTACCATTAACTGTTGTTTGTAGCACAGCTCCTTCATAGATCTTAATTACTTCATCATAGATTTGCTTTAATCCAACTGCCGCTAAAGGATCATTATCCCAATACAGGTCATGATTGCCAAATATTTTCATAAATTCTTTACGGTGTATGAACCGTTTCTCGCTTTCAAATGTGGCTTTGTTATGCTTTTTTATGGTGATGAACAGATTTTCCCAAAGCTCCTCGCTATCACCAAGATTGATGTAGAAAAACTGTTGTCTGTAGTAATAATCAAGCGCTGTAAGATAGTTTTTCTCGGCAAGGGCGAAAATGTCCATATCATCACGCGCGCCTTTATGTTGATCGGACAGGATAATGAATTTACCTTTTTCTGCATCGAAAGGTATTAAAAGGCCTTTTTTACCCGACCCGGTTAGCAGGCTTTTGTATAACCGGTTCAATGATCTGTTAACCCGTTTTTTATCTGGTCGTGACGAGAGCCTGTCGGCCAATCGGGCAACCGGCTTAGTTAAAAGTTTTTGTAAAAACTTGCGCATGACTTTTTAACGTATGATATAATGTATTGTGTTGTAAGTTGACAATTACTTTTACCGTGTTTAAACGGGATATAATACAGTGAAATAACGGATAGGTTGTTTTATTATAATTAGTTAGATTAGGCCTGATTTAAAGACACCCTAAATTATATGGAACCTATTGACTTAAAAACAGCCAGAGAAATGGTAGCCCGCTATAAGCAAACCCGAAAAGCGGTTATTGACAAACATCATGAGGTTAATGATACCGAATCGACATGGCTCCCGATAGACAAACTGAAGGAGTTTATTAATAATCTGCCGCCGGAAGCTACTGGAGTTAGGATACATTTTGGAGTGCATGATGCGGATCATAAAGATGCACCGCATCAAACATCGGTTGCCATAGTTGGTACAGTGGCAGGGAAAGGTGTGGATCAGCATATAGATGCTATACAGAGTGATTATGTGGCAAGCCTGGCGGTAAGTGGGTTAGCTGCTTTAAAATCAAGTAAGGATTGCCCGCCGACATGTCAATCCTGATAAATTTGTAAGCTGCATGAATGCTATTATATATTATTTTAGCGTTCATGCTTGATTCCCTTTATTATGTGATGTTTGTAGTGGCTTTTATATGCTGTATATTCACATATAAGTCGCTTGACAAAAATTTTAAATGGTTTTTGCCTTTCTTAGCTTTTGGGGTATTTTATAATTATCCGGCTATTTTTCAACTGCTTATTATTAACCATACCAACGCATGGTGTAATAACTTCAATGACATACTGGAGTTTATTTGTTATACAATGTTCATCATGTCATTTGATGATCGGACAAAACGAAAAAAGTTTGTATATATAGCTGCGGGTGTTATTGTTGGGTTAACACTTATTGATATATTTCTCATTCAGGGTTTCTGGCATAGAGCAACTATCGCGATAGTTATACAGAATATATTTGGCCTTTGGCTTGTTTGTGATTATTACTATAGATTATTGAATGATGATAATGACGAATACATAGAATTAATATCACACCCCCCGTTTTTGGCGATAACGGGGATTTTTTTCTATTATTTGGCAATGACATTTTATTACTCTTGTTTCAGCTTCATGGTGTATAAAAACAATTATCATTTTTATCTGATAGCAATGACATTGTTAGATCTTAACTCATTAATGCTATACGGCCTATTTTCATTTTCCTTTATATGCTTTTTCAGGAAGAACAATTTATCCTCATAATAATAGCAGGTACTGCTTTATTGCTTCTGTTAGGGGTGTTTATGGTTAGCTTTATGCTCATGTACCAAAAAAAACAGAATAAAAACCTGCTTGAACGTGAAAATTTGAAAGCTTCATTTAAACAGGAAATGCTTAAAACCCAGATAGAGATCCAGGAGCAAACGCTTAACGATATAAGCCGCGAGATCCATGATAACATTACCCAGGTGTTGTCATTTGTAAAATTAAATCTCGGCTTGCTTAACAATAGCCTTGATGATGAGAAAAAAGCCCGTGTAAATGAGAACCGCGAACTGGTTTCGCAAACCATTAATGATTTACGGCACCTTTCAAAAAGCATGAGCTTTGAGCATATCAGCTCACAAGGGCTTATAAAAACGCTCGAAACCGAAACCGAGCGTTTAACCCGCAGCGGTATAATCAATGTTATTTTTGATGTTGAAGGAGATGTATACAGTTTAGGCGAACAGCGGGAGCTGGTGATATTCCGGATCTTTCAGGAAGCTGTAAATAATACTCTGAAATACGCTAAGGCAGCTAACCTTAAAATCGGTTTGTATTATACTGCACAAATGTTTAATTTGCTCATCGAAGATGATGGTGCTGGTTTCAATACCGAAAAGGTTGATAATAAGGGCGGTTCGGGATTGCGGAACATTGAAAACAGGGCAGCTTTAGTAGGCGCGGACGTAATTATTGCCAGCTCGCCTGGTAAGGGTTGCCAGATAAAATTGTCGTTCAATCCCCTGGTACAACAAATTTATGCTAAAGGAACCCATTCAAATAGCCTTAGTTGATGATCATAAACTCTTCAGGAGCGGTATGGCTGCTCTTGTCACCAATTTTAAAAGATACAATATACTATTTGAGGCCGCAAACGGGCAGGAACTGATAAATACCATAAACAACGGCACTGTTCCGGATATTGTATTGCTGGATATCAGCATGCCGGTTATGGACGGTGTTGAAGCTGCGCAGGTGCTCAGGGCTAAACATCCCGGTGTCAGGATTATTATTTTATCCATGTTCGAAGATGCCGAAAAGGTATTGGTCATGGTAAAAATGGGTGTTAAAGGCTATCTGCTCAAAGATTCGGAACCGCATGAGGTAGAAGAGGCCCTTTTGAAGGTTTCACAAGGGGAGCTTTATTATCCCGAATTTGTAACCCGGCACCTGATCACCAATTTTAACAATAAATTAGAGAATATTAAGCTCAACCCGCGCGAAATCGAGTTCCTGCGCCTTACCGGCACCGAACTTACTTATAAAGAAATTGCCGAAACCATGAACATCAGCGTGCGCACCGTTGATAGCTATCGCGACCAGCTTTTTGAAAAACTCCAGATCAAAAGCCGCGTAGGACTGGTTTTGTATAGCATAAAAAATAAACTGATTGAATTGTAATTTGCTAATAAATTTAGCAAATTTGTTCGATGTCACATGAGGAAAATCCGGATTTTTTTAAGGGACGAGGGGCGCAGGTAAATACGCACAATAAGTTTCTGAAAAACAAGTATGTACTTGATCATATCGAGGGTATTGACGAGCCTCTGCTTGAAAATACCAACACACAGCTTTTTGAAGAAACTCCGAAAAAAATAGTAAGCGAATCAAATAGTCCCGATTTAAGCCATATGTACTCCATAAACCCCTACCAGGGTTGCGAGCATGGCTGTATTTACTGTTATGCCCGTAACAGTCATGAATACTACGGTTTTAGTGCCGGGCTCGATTTTGAACGAAAGATCATCATTAAACCAAATGCGCCCCAGCTGCTTGAGCAATATTTCAACAAAAAAAATTATAAGCCGGTTTGCATCATGCTGTCGGGCAATACGGACTGTTACCAGCCGGTTGAACGTAAGCTCGGTATTACCCAGGCCCTGCTCGAGGTTTTCTGGAAGTATAAAAATCCGGTTAGTATCATCACCAAAAACAACGTGATACTGCGCGACATCGATCTGCTTGCAGACATGGCCAGGCTAAACCTTGTACATGTCAACGTATCTATTACCTCACTTAACGAGCAGCTGCGTCAAAAACTTGAGCCACGCACTGTAACGGCAACAGGCCGTTTGGCGGTAGTTCAAAAGCTTTCGGAAAAAGGCATCCCGGTACGGGTAATGGCAGCGCCGATCATTCCCGGGTTAAACAGTAACGAAGTGCCTAATATCATTAAAGCCGCGGCCGACAGAGGCGCTTTAGCCGCCGGTTTTACCATGGTGAGGCTCAACGGCAGTATAGCTGAAATTTTCAGCGATTGGATTTACAAGGCTTTTCCCGACCGGGCCGAGAAGGTGCTGAACATGATCCGTTCAACGCACGATGGCAAGCTAAACGATAGCGATTACGGCCGCAGGATGAGCGGTGACGGTAAAATAGCTGAATCTATCCATCAAATGTTTAAAATGGCCTGTAAACGCTTTATGGGCGACAGGCAAATGCCGGAATATGACTATAGCTTATTTGTGCCGAGGAAAGGGAAACAGACGAGTATGTTTTGAGAATTAGGTATCATATTTTCCATATAGCTGTCGCTAATTTTGCCAGTTGCCCTTGCCTTTGCTTTACTGTATTTGCTGTCCAGGAATTGTAGTTTATTTTATTTGTTAACGAATAATTGCTTGTGTGGTAAATAGCTTTCTTATGATCAAAATCTCCATCAGCAGCCTGTTTGTTGTTTTTTGATTGTTCAAGTAGTGTCAAGTTACCCAGTAAATAGACATTGCGCTCATATTCATCTTCACTAAACGAATCGTGCCATATTACAGGAAAACTCTCTGGAAGTATATGTTCTATAGTACCCGGATCACTTTCAAAATCATACATGCTTCCACTTTCCTGGGCTTCAAGTTTATATAGTGTATATCTTAATTGTTTTTTGTCAGCGGTATTGCTCGTTTTAAACTGTTTTATCTGAAAGTAGTTTTTAAATTCCTCATCATTTAAATAAAGCGATCTAATATCATTTAGCGCCGCTTGAGAAGATGGTTGATGATTTCTGAATAAATTTATAGCCGCTTTACTATAAATTTTTTCCATTTCATTTGTTTGTAGTTTTGCAATAACGTTATAGCGATAAGAGATTGTAACAATTGAGGATAATAACTTTTTATATTCCACTAACGAAAGTTTTTCATATGCAACCATAGCAAGCGGCTTCCATTGTGTAACCCTGAAAATCTTTAAAGCATTTATATAGGTTCTAAGTTCTTTATCAATTGCCCATAACTCATCATCCGGCGCACTTAAAGCCACATAGGTGTATGCATATGTTTCCAGATGATCAAGTAATTCAAAAACATCGGAGTTGATTTTAACATATTGCTTAATAACTTTGAATAAGGATTCCTTGGTAACCATTTGTTTGGTCGCCTGCAGATAGTATCGCAGGAAAATAGGAAAATCTTTGAGGCCTATTGCATCAATAATTTTCTTCCATTGACTTTTTACCTGATTTAAATCAGTAACACTTTTAGCAACAAGAGAAAAAAGAAAGTTTTTGAGTAAATCGGTTGAGGTTAGGTCGACACCCCTTGAATTTAATGTTTCAAAAACAGTGTAAGCATTCAGTTCATCCTGAACAGTAATTTGAATGAACATTAAAAGGTCACCTATTACTTTGTTTAAAGTTGTAGCTAATTCTTCTCCTGATTGTGCTTTAAAATCATTTTCTATACTTCCTTGAAAAAAGCGATAAGCTTCCCACATTAATTTTTCCGAATCTGAAAGCTTGCTAACATTTATTGGTGCCTTAAAAGCAAGTAGTCTTTGCTGATAAAACCCATCATTGTTTTCGTTTAAAAATATTTTACTTGAGTAACGTAATGATGCAGGATCTTTTTGTCCTATATACTGCCGCATCAAAATATCAACACGTTCTTTATTTGCTTCTACATCTATACCGTCATCAGAAAGTTTTTGTATTCTGGCGATGAATGCAAGAGTTAAAATACTAAGCGTAGTAAACCTTTGTTGGCCATCGATTATTAAGTATTCTTTTGAACCATCATTTTGTAATACTACCGATCCCATATAGTGGGCGCTTCCTGAAGCTTTTACTATAGAAATATCATTCCACAGGTCTTCCCAATTATCCTGATCCCAAGAGTAGTCTCTTTGAAATTGAGGAACTCTATAAATTTTTCCATTACCCAAAACTTCGTTTAGGTTAACGGTTTTAGTATCTAATAGATTTACCGATGCCATTTCTACAAATTTGCAAATAAATTTAACACCTTCTTATAATCTATTTTAAGGAGCTTCAATTTTCCTACGCGGATAGCTATATATCCCAACTCCTATCCCCACCCCAATAACATAACAAAACAAATCGCTCCACAAAAAGCCCTCGCCCAAAACGAGCCTGCCAAACAGCGTGTGCCTGATATCATTGATCCATGGTGCTTTATAAAGCTGGCTAAACTCTATCGCGAAGCAAAACAGCAAAGCCGCAATAGCATTAAACCTGACAGGCTTGCTTATAAATAGAAACCGCATAATAAAGTAAATCATAGTGGCCCATAAGATGTCGCCTATGAATAAAGGGATAAATTTAAAGTGACGGGATAGCAAGCCGAAGATAATGGTTGCTATTGTTAATATAAAGTAGGTTATCCTGGTTTTAGGCATAGAATAAATATCGGCGAAATAAACGCAACAAAAAAGGCACCCATCGGGTGCCTTTGATATATTTAATTTTATAAATGGTTGCTTATGCTTCTTCAGCTTCTAAAGCCATTTGCTCGTCAACAAGGATCCGTCCGCAATGCTCGCAAACGATGATCTTTTTACGCTGGCGAATGTCTGACTGGCGCTGAGGCGGGATCTGGTTAAAGCAACCAGAGCATGAATCACGCTGAATGGTAACTACTGCAAGGCCGTTTTTAGCGTTTTGACGTAAACGGGTATAAGCAGTTAGTAAACGCTCTTCGATGTTTTGAGTAGCTTTTGCAGCCTGGGCGTTCAATTCGGTTTCTTCTTTTTCAGTTTCGGCAGTAATGGTGCCTAATTCTTCTTTCTTGGCGTCAAGGTCGGCCTGGCGGGCTTCCAAATCAGCAAGTGCTTTTTCGTAAACCTGGGTTTTGTTGGTGATTTCGAAGCCGTATTCGCGGATCTTCTTTTCGCTCACCTGTATATCTAAGCCCTGGATCTCAATTTCTTTTGAGATAGCATCATATTCGCGGTTGTTTTTAACCTCGTTAAGCTGGCCTTCGTATTTTTTGATGTTTGCCTGAGCTTCTTTGATCAGGTTTTTACGGGTAACTATGTCATCTTCCACATCGTCAAGTTCACCTTTGATCTTTTGGATGCGGGTTTCAAGGCCTGCAACGTCGTCCTCAAGGTCGGCAACTTCCATTGGCAATTCGCCCCTTACCTGGCGGATCCTGTCAATTTTGGTGTGGATAGTTTGTAGCTCGTATAAAGCTTTAAGCTTTTGTTCTACGGTTTGTTCCATTAAATAAAATATTTGACGGGGTTTGTATTTACTTCTGTTAAACGGACGGCAAAGATAGGGAATTTTTTTCTAATTATTTCATACAATAATTGCTGCGTAAATTGTTCACTCTCAAAGTGTCCGATATCCGCGATAACTATCTTTCCTTCGGCATCAAAAAACTCATGATACTTGTAATCGGCCGTGATAAAAACGTCGGCTCCTGCGGCTATGGCATGCTTCAGCAAAAAGCCTCCCGAGCCGCCGCAAACAGCTACTTTTTTAACGTGCTTGCCTAATAATTTAGTATGGCGGATCACATGTGTGCGCATCTTATCCTTTACATGGAAAAGGAAACTTTCCTCATTAAGCGGCATTTCCAGCTCGCCTATCATGCCCGAACCAACCTGTTGGTGCTGGTTGGTTAAATTGTAAAGGTCATAAGCAACTTCTTCATACGGATGGGCCAGGATCAAAGCCATCAGGATCTTGCTCTCCAAATTAGCCGGATATACCGTTTCAATGCGGATCTCATCTTCCTTGTGGCGTTTGCCAACTTCGCCCACATAAGGGTTAGCGGCATCATTGCCTTTAAATGTCCCTGTTCCCTCTGCATTAAAACTAACCTCGCTGTAATTACCAATATTGCCTGCACCTGCTGCAAACAAAGCATCGCGTACGGTGTCGGCATGGTTTAGCGGAACGTAGGTAACCAGTTTTTTGATCAGGTTATGTTTGGGCAGCAGTATTCGGCTGTTTTTTAAACCTAAAGTTTCGCAGATACGGGCATTAACGCCAGTCATGATGCTATCCAAATTGGTGTGAATAGCGTATATAGCAATACCTTTACGGATAGCTTTTTCAACCACCCGTTCCACATAGGTTTTGCCGTTGAATTTTTTTAATCCTTTAAAAACTATGGGATGGTGCGATATGATGACCTGGCAGCCGGTAGCGATGGCTTCATCAACCACAGCTTCAGTACAGTCAAGCGAAACCAAGGCCTGGCTCACCTCCTGATCCGGATTGCCGACGATCAGGCCCGAATTATCATAATCTTCCTGATAGTTGAGCGGTGCGAGGCTTTCAAGGTATGCGGTTAAGGCGGATAGTTTCATTAAGTTTTTTTAGAGATAAATAACGGCTTTGTTTAGCTGCTCATTTTAGCCATCTGGTAGCTTTCGTAAGCCATATTTTTATTATACTCCAAAGTTATCGACTTATTGTTGATCAGGTCCACAATGGTGCCGATTACGCAGAGGCCGCCTGTAAAAAAATACAATATGCCCATTCCTATCTGCCCTAATACAAAACGCTGTATGCCTGCAAAGCCAACAAACCCAAGCAGGGTAAACAACAGCACATCCTGCGAGTTTTTACGCTTGTTGCTGTAAACCATATAAAAGTATTTCTTTTGATTTTCGTTCAGATCGGGCGTTGCGTGCTGTAAAAAGCTCAGCTCCTCGGGCGAAAAACCTGCAAATGTATTATACGGATCCTGGTATGTGTTCATATTGGGTAAAGGCTTTATAATATCAATAAGTCAAATTTAAATATTTACCGCATTAAAACTATAGGTTAAAAAATGATTTAAAATTTCTTTTCCGATACATAGGGGTAAACTCATAATTGGTTGTAATACCAGTATGAAAGTTTTAGTAACCGGGGCAACAGGTTTTATTGGCAGGCAGCTCACCTTGTCGCTGGCTATGCAAGGTTATGATGTTAAAGCCTTATGCCGCAATACGGATCACCCGTATTTAATAAAGCATAAAAATATTGAACCGGTTACCGGCAATATTCTGTACCGGCAAAGCCTGGGCAGGGCCATACAGGGCTGCGAACAGGTTTACCATACCGCCGCCATTGCCAAAATGTGGTGCCGCAACCCCGACGATTACCACGAAACCAATGTTGTTGGTACCCGTAACGTGCTGGAAGTTGCGGCAAGTGCCGGTGTACAAAAAATAGTTTATACCTCTACCTGCGGTGTATGGGGCCCAACTGTTAAACATCCCATGAACGAGAACGATCCGCGAATTGCGGGCTTCCCTATTGCTTATGAGCGTACCAAATACCTGGCCGAGCTTGAGGTACAAAATTTTGCAAAGCAGGGGATGCACATCGTTACGGTAAATCCGTCACGCGTGTATGGCGAAGGCCCTGTTACCGAGAGTAACACGGTTGGAAAAATGGTTTCGGCCTATTTACGCGGCAAATGGCGCTTTATACCCGGCAATGGCGAACAGGTAGCCAATTATGCTTTTTTAACCGACGTGGTTGATGGACATTTGGCGGCTATGAATAATGGAACCAGCGGCGAACGTTATATTTTAGGCGGAGAGGATATCAGCTTTAATGATTTTTTTAATACGATACATAAGGTATCCGGCAAACAGCACCGGCTTATCCATCTGCCTTTAAAAGCGATAGAACTTTATAGTTATATTGAAAAATTCAAAACGCAGCTTACCGGTCTGCGTCCGCTTTTTCTGCCTGAATTTGCCGAGCGGTTGAGATACGATCAAAAATATAGCAGCAACAAGGCCATAACGCAGTTGGGTTACCGGATAACCCCTTTTACCGAAGGGATGCATAAAACAATTAATTATCTTAAACAAGCCTGAACATGACCAACCAAACCGCCATCATAACAGGGGCCAGCGAAGGGTTAGGTAAATCATTTGCCATTGAACTGGCATCGCGCCGCATAAACCTGGTACTGGTTTCATTGCCGGCTTCAGGTCTGCCCGAACTGGCATCGTTTATTTGCAAAAACTTTGAGGTTAACGTAAATTATCTTGAAATTGATTTAACCCTTGCCGAAAGTTACCCGGCTATTTTTAATTACCTTAGTGATGAGCAAATTACCGCTCACCTGCTCATCAATAATGCAGGTTTAGGTAACTGGTCGTGGTTTGAAGATTTGAACATTGGGTTTTATAAAAAGCAAATTGAACTGAACGTGATTACACCTGTACTGCTTACACGCTTGTTCCTGGCCCAGGCCGATGTCTCTGCTACCTCTTATATATTGAATGTAGGCAGTTTGGGCGGCTTATTTGTGGTGCCTAAAAAGCAGGTTTACGGGGCCACCAAATCATTCATCAGGTATTTTACCAAATGTTTGCAGCTGGAGCTTCAGGGCTCAAATGTGAAGATCAGCTTGCTTAGCCCCGGAGGCATTAACACCAAGCCTGAGTTGCTGGTAATGAATAATAAGCTCAAAGGCATATCAAAGGCAACCATTATGGAGCCTGGGCACGTAGCACGTATAGCGGTGGATGGCTTGCTGAAAGGAAAAAAAGAGATCATCCCCGGTATGATAAACCGGATGCTTGTTTTATTAAACAGTTTGCTGCCTGCCGGTGTTAAAGACATGATTATAAGGCAGCGACTGGCCACCATTATTAAAAGCTGACAGCATGATCATTTCATTACTTACCTATCGGCATATTAAAAACCTGTGCAGCTTTTTCAAGCGTACCCGCAATAGCTTTAAGCTTATTAACAACGAACGCATCGTTATTATTTCGGGCAGCATGCGCGGATTGGTATTGTATTTTGACCGGGACGCTTGTGAGGTTAAGACCGGCGACAGGGATTATATCAGCATTGATATTACCCGCGATTTTTCAGTTGAGATGCTGATGCGGATCCTGGTTAATCACAACATGATAACTCCGGTTTTGGAAGGTTGAAGAGGTGAAAGCAAATCCACATCATCCCCGTAACATAAATGAACACCCGCTGTCCGTATCCGAACGATAGTATATTGCGAAGTTTTGTAAACTGCTGATAGTTAGAAATTTATAATATTGGCATCATTTTGATTAGGTGTTGCCTGATAAAGCCGATATTATTATGCTGAAAAACTATATCAAAACCGCCTGGCGGAACCTTGTCCGCAATAAGTTTTATTCGGTGATCAATATTGCCGGGTTAACTGTGGGCCTCGCCATTGGGATCCTGATCCTGCTTTGGGTGCAGGACGAATTTAGCTTTGATAGCTTTCATAAAAACGCATCTAATATTTACCGTGTAGAGCTTTTTGGCGGTACCGGAGCCAGCAAGCAGATCTGGCAAACAACAGTAGCACCGATGGGGCCGCTGGCCAAACAGGAACTGCCCGTTGTCCAAGATCAGGTGCGCATAACCAATAACTGGTTTTTCTCATTATTTAAATACCAGGATAAAATTTTTAACGAGCAGGCGGTAGGCTTTGCTGATCCCTCCCTGTTTACTGTTTTTGATTTTCCGCTGATTGAAGGTAACAAGGCAAAGCCTTTTACGAACGATAATTCCGTAGTGATCACAAAAAGAACGGCAAAAAAATATTTCGGTAATGAAGATGCTTTAGGAAAAGTTATTGTGGCCGATAATAAAGAGAATTTTACTGTATCGGGCGTTATTGATGATTTCCCGCTTAACTCAAGCATTAATTATGATATGATCATGCCTATGAGCTATCATATCAAATATATGTTTACCAACAATAAGGTTGATCTGAACCATGATTTCAGCAATTACGCTTATGAAACCTATTTATTGTTGAAGCCGGGTACTTCTTTAAAAAAGCTATCGGCCGATTTGAATAAGGTTCATCTGAAACGGAAGCCTGAAGATACCGATGCCGATTACCTCTTACTGCCGGCTACTAAAATGCATCTTTATAATGCCGATGGTACCGACCGGGGGATCAGCACTGTACATATTTTTATTGTTATCGCCTTAGTTATATTAGTGATTGCCTGCATCAACTATGTTAACCTTTCAACCGCGCGGGCCATGCTGCGCGCCAAGGAAATAAGCATGCGAAAGATCATCGGCGCGGCAAAAACACAATTGTTTATGCAGTTTGTGGTAGAAACAGCTTTGCTGTTTATCCTCTCGTCGGTTTTAGCAGTGTTGGTAATTTATAACGTGATGCCTGTTTTTAATGAAATTGCGGGTAAGCAACTGGTATTTAATCTTTCCAACTATCATATCTGGTTTGTTATTGCGGGTACCATCGCTGCTACACTTTTATTGTCCAGTATTTATCCGGCATTGCTGTTATCATCTTTTGAACCTTTAAAGGCACTTAAGGGTAAAATATCCAATGGCATTGGCGATGTGGTTTTCCGTAAAATCCTGGTAGTGGTACAGTTTACCTTTTCGGTTGTGCTTATTATCGGTACAATCGTAATCACCAGCCAGCTTAATTACATCCGGTCAAAAAATTTAGGCTATGATAAAAGCCATGTGTTTGCTTTTTGGATGCGCGATATGAAAGATCATTATGATGCTGTTAAAGCCGAACTTTTGAAACAACCGGGGGTTGAAGCCGTAACGCGTTCAAGCGGCAATATTGTTAATAATGGTGGTATTTCCGGCGATAATGATTGGGATGGCAAAGCCACCGGGCAAACATTTATCGTGCACCCGCAGGGAATTGATAAAGATTTTATTTCTTTTTTCAAGATAAAAATGACTGCAGGTCGCGGTTTTGATGGCTCGGTGAGTGATTCGGCTCATTATATCCTGAATGAGGCCGCAATTAAGGAGTTGGGCATGAAAGACCCGATAGGCAAACGTTTCAGGTTACGTAAAACCGAGGGTACAATCATAGGCGTGGTAAAGGATTTCCACTTTGCAAGTATGCGTGAAAAAATTGGCCCGATGGTATTTTTCTATGCCCCGGAGACGTATGCTTCCTTATATATTAAAACAACAGGCGACGGTGCTCCAAAGGCTATAGCAGCTGCCGAAAAAGAGTTTAAGCAATATAATGGCCAGTTTCCGTTTGGTTATACTTTTTTGGACGATATATTCAACAAACTTTACCAGGGCGAACAGCGGGAAGGTACATTGTTTAACTATTTTGCGGGGATAGCTATTTTAATCTCCTGCCTTGGCCTGCTTGGTTTGGCAGCTTACACCGCCCAGGTACGTACCCGCGAAATTGGCGTGCGAAAGGTTTTGGGCGCTACGGTTACTAATGTTGTTGCCTTATTAGCCAAAGATTTTATAAAGCTTGTATTGATTGCCATTGTAATAGCCTTCCCGATTGCCTGGCTGGCCATGAGCCACTGGCTTGATGCTTTTGCCTACCGTGTGGGCATTAGCTGGACAACTTTCCTGTTATCGGCAGTTATTGCCATATTGATCGCCTTTATCACGATCAGCTTTCAATCGGTTAAAGCCGCGCTAACTAACCCGGTTGACAGCTTAAGGAGGGAGTAGTGAAAATGTTCCTTCCTCTGACAAATTATAGAATCCAGCCTTACGAAGTTTTCAAAACTTCGTAAGGCTTCACTGCTTTGTAACTTACTCTTTAGTCTCCGCCAAAATTTCAAATCCTTAAAAGATTTTTGATAGCCAATTCCTAAAACAATTCTACCAGCCGCTCCAAAGCCATCCCTCTTGATCCTTTGATCAGGATAGTTGAATTGGTAATAGGCTGTGCTTTCAAAGCGGCAATGGCATCTTCGGCAGTTTCATAAAACTTGTCCATGGTCCATGGTCCATGGTCCATGGACTTAGACGCTGCTAAAAAATCTTTGCCGATAAAGATCCGTTCATCTACAGGGGTATCCATCGCTTTGCGGATAACGGATGCATGTTCAACGGCAGCTTCCGGGCCCATTTCAAACATATCGCCCAAAATAAGGACCTTCCTTTTTGCTTCAATTTTGCCCACATTTTCAATGGCTACAAACATGCTGCTTGGGTTGGCATTATAATAATCGCAAATAAGCGTATTGGTAGCTGTTTGCACAATTTGCGAGCGGTTGTTTTTAGGCTGATAACCCTCAATGCCGGCATTAATTTCATTTGCCGGTAGGCCGAGATAGGTGCCGATACATATGGCCACCAAAATATTGGGCAGGTTGTAAGTACCCGTTAATTGGGTTTTAACTTTATAACTGTCGCCGGTTTTATTGTTGGTCCACTCTAAAGTGAGCAACGGAGAATTTTCCAACAGTTCACCGCTGATGAGATTGTCAATAGCATCGGAGCCATAATACACAATATGGCTAAGATGACGGGCTGTTGCCATCTCCATTAACACAACGTCATCGCTATTAACAAAAACAATATTCCCGCTTTCCGACTTTCCGACTTCTGGACTTCCGGACTTCTTAAAATAATCATACAATTCCCCTTTCCCTTTCTTCACACCTTCTATCCCGCCAAAGCCTTCCAAATGTGCTTTACCAACGTTGGTAATTAAACCATGCGATGGCTGGGCAATACTGCACAGCAACTCGATCTCTTTTTGGTGATTGGCCCCCATTTCGATAACGGCCACCTGATGGCTGGCATCAATGGTTAAAATGGTAAGTGGCACACCAATATGGTTATTTAAATTGCCCTGGGTTGCCTGGGTTTTGAAATGCTGCGATAATACGGCGTTGATCAGTTCTTTGGTAGTGGTTTTGCCGTTGGTACCGGTAAGTCCGATAACCGGGATGTCAAGCTGGCGGCGATGATGACGAGCTAAATCCTGCAAGGTTGTTAAAACATCCTCAACCAATAAATACTGTTCGCCCAGTTGGTATTCGGCATTGTCAATTACCGCGTAAGCTGCGCCGGCCTCCACTGCTTTTTGTGCAAAAGTGTTTGCGTCAAATTTATCGCCTTTGAGTGCGAAGAACAGACTGCCGGGCACTATCTTCCGGGTGTCGGTGCTAATTACAGGGTGTTTGAGGTATATATCGTAGAGTTGGGTTGTGGTAGTCATGCGTGTTGAACAAATACAATTCAAAAATATGTTATTATTAGCTTGCGCTCGTTTGTAACGAGTGCTTAACGTGGTTTGGCGATTGTATCGCCGGATTTGCGTTTTAAACTTTATCTTGCGCTCGTTTGTAACGAGTGCTTAAATTGGCTCGGCGATTGTATCGCCGGATTTTGCGTTTTAAACTTTATCTTGCGCTCGTTACAAACGAGCGCAAGGTTATCTTTCAAACTTAACAAAAATTATTCCTACCTCTTCATCCAGTCTATCACGGCCCTAATCTCGCCATAGCTATAATCCTCGCCTAAAATTTCTTTTAAAGGCGACAGCTTTTCCGCTCCGTAACTTTCAACAGCATCGGCGATAACAGCTATTTTTTGCTGTGGCACTATTTCGGTTATATCCAAATCGCCGTTTTGTACATAATAACTCAGGTGTGTTTCTATAGTAGATGTAGTGAAACCACGTTCAGCAGCTATTTCGGCAATGGTTTTTCCGGAACGATATAGATTAAATGTCTCTGCTTTAGTATCACTGCTTCGCGACGAAGATTTGGCTTGTCCAGGCGATTTATTTTTACGCTCCCGTTTAGGCGATTTCTGCTTTATTTTTGATCCGAGGCCTTTTTCGGCGCAATATTCTTTTACCGGCTGTAATAATTCCCTGCCATAACGGGCAAGTTTAATATCGCCAAAACCCGAAATCATTCGCAGTTCATCAAGGCTTTGCGGCAGGTAGGTGGCCATCTCTTGCAGTGTGGCATCGGATACAATAACGTATGCTGGTACATTTTCATTTTCAGCAATGCCCCGCCTAACCTCTCTTAACAGGTTAAATAGCGGAACTTCATGCGGCAGACTTTCTTCGTGATGAACCTCTTCAACTTTTTCTATCTCAATAAACTCAACCTGTTGCCTGCCTTTTAATACATCCGTACTTAGGGCGGTAAGTTTTAAAACCGGGTATTCATCACCGGCCGTTTGCAGGTAGCCCATAGTAATCAACTCGCGGATGTGGTGCTGCCAGTCGGCCTTGCTGATATCTGCGCCGATACCGTAGGTTTTTAACTGCTTATGTTCTTCCCGGATCTTATCGCTTTTTGATCCCCGTAAAAAATCAATCACATAGTTAGCCCCGAAACGTTCATTTAACCGGGCTACCGCCGAGAGCGCTTTTTGAGCGATCAGCGTACCATCAAAACGTTTGTATTCGGTTAAGCAAACATCGCAAGAGCCACATTTGGTTGGAAATTCCTCATCAAAATATTTCATCAGGTATTGCCTGCGGCACGATAGCAGCTGACAATATTTAACCATATCATTAAGCTTGTTAAGCATAATGCGGCTTTGCTGCTCATTGCCTTCTACTTTGGCAAAAGCCTGCAATTTCATTGCATCGCCGGGCGAGTAAAGCAACAATGCTTCCGATGGAAGCCCGTCACGTCCTGCCCTGCCGGTTTCCTGGTAGTAGCCCTCAATGTTTTTTGGCAGATCAACATGTACCACATAGCGCACGTTGGATTTATTGATGCCCATACCAAAGGCGATGGTAGCGACAATGATTTTGATATCATCGCGCAAAAATGCTTCCTGGTTACGGGCTTTTATTTCGTTGCTCAATCCGGCATGGTAGGCCTCTGCAGCAAAGCCTTCATCCTTTAAATCCTCGGCCAAAGCCTCGGTAGATTTGCGGGACAGGCAATAAATAATCCCCGACTCATCCTTATGTTCATTTAAAAAGGCAATGAGCTGTTTGAAGCTGTTCTTTTTGGGTGCTACGCGGTAAGTAATATTTGCCCTGTTAAAGGAAGATACAAATATTGCGGGCGACTTCAAATTGAGCTTTTCGAGGATATCTTTTTGGGTTAGTTTATCGGCCGTAGCCGTCAGCGCTATAACAGGTACCGATGGGAACTCTTCTTTAAGCCCTGCAAGCATTAAATATTCGGGCCTGAAATCATGGCCCCATGATGAAATGCAATGTGCTTCGTCGATAGCTATCTGGGCTACTTTCAGCGTCTTTAAAAAAGGAATGAGTTTGTTCTCCTTATTTTCCTTGCTTTCGGCGCTGAATAATCGCTCGGGGGCAAGGTACAAGAGTTTGATCTCATTATCCCTGAGCCTGTTTACCAATACGCGGGTTTCCTCGGGATTTAACGATGAATTGAGGAAGGCCGCAGGGATGCCGTTAACGTTCAGGCTATCTACCTGGTCTTTCATCAGTGCAATAAGCGGCGATATTACAATGGTCAGGCCATCGAGCAGAACAGCAGGTAACTGGTAGCACAATGATTTGCCGCCGCCGGTAGGCATCAGCGCCATTACATCCTGCCCCTTAAGTATATTTTGAATGATAGCCTCCTGCTCATGCCTGAAGACACTATAACCAAAGTATTTTTGCAGGGCCTGTATAGGTGTCATGTTTGTTGATTGCAGATATGCAAATGTGCAGATTTCAGATTATAAATGTGCGGATTTCAGATGTGCAAATTTTAAATTATAGATGTGCAAATTCCAGATGTGCGGTTCTCTTCTACCTTAACTAACTGTAATTACATTTTATCATTTACATATCTGCACATCTGAAATTTGCACATCTAACAATTTGCCAATATTTTTCTGCATATTAGCTTATCTCTTTTCTCCTATATATCTATTATTTATTTATGATAAAAAAACATTTACTCCTTTTTGTATTTGTAAGTTTTTTTTGCCCGGCCTTTGCACAAAAGATCCAGTCACCGCAGGAGTTTCTGGGTTATAAACTGGGTGAGCATTTTACGCCTCATTATCGTATCGCCGAATATTTTAGATACGTTGCGTCGGTTTCAAAAAATGTAAAACTTCAGCAGTTTGGTACTACCAACGAGGGCCGGCCTTTACTGGCGATGTTCATCGCTTCTGATGAAAATATTGGCAGGCTGGAAGAGATCCGTCATAATAATCTTAAACTGGCCGGGATTGAAAGCGGCGGCGGCAGCACTGCCATGCCTGTTGTTACCTGGCTAAGTTATAATGTACATGGTAACGAGCCTGCATCAAGCGAGGCCGCCATGTGGACTTTGTTTGACCTCGTTGATCCGGAGAATGGTACAACCAAGGCCTGGCTTAAAAATATGGTGGTTGTTATCGATCCATGTTTAAACCCCGACGGGCGCGACCGTTACGTGAATTTTTACAATTCTGTAGTTGGCGCTGCGCCTGATACCAACCCAACATCGCGAGAGCATGCCGAACCATGGCCAGGCGGCAGGGTAAACCATTTTTACTTTGATCTTAACCGCGACTGGGCCTGGCAACAGCAAAAAGAAACCCAGGCACGCGTAGGTTTGTATAATCAATGGTTGCCGCAGGTACATGTAGATTACCATGAGCAGGGATATAATGCACCGTATTATTTTGCCCCTGCCGCCGAGCCATACCATAAAGATATTACCCCATGGCAGCGCCAGTTCCAGATCACCATTGGTAAAAACAACGCCAAGTATTTTGATCAGAACGGCTGGATGTATTTTACCAAATATGAGTTCGACCTGTTGTACCCATCATACGGCGATACCTATCCTTTATATAACGGCTCTATTGGCATGACCTATGAGCAGGGGGGCATTAGTGCCGGTTTAGCTGTAGTTACCCGCAGTGGCGATACCCTTACCCTGGTGCAGCGTGTAGCTCACCACCATTCAACAAGTTTGAGTACGCTGGAGATCGCTTCGCTTAATACCCAAAAACTTTTGGATGAATACAAAAAGTTTTTTGATAACAGCCGCGCCAATCCCCCGGGCGAATACAAAACATATGTTATTAAAAACGATAACAACAATAAAATTAACGCGCTGGCAAAAATGCTGGGTCGCAACGGCATCGGGTATGGCTTCGGTTTAGCTAACAAAGCGGTTACCGGCTTTAACTATGTTACCCAAAAAACAGAACAATATAATGTTGGCGCCAATGATCTGGTAGTTAATGCCTATCAACCAAAAGCGGTATTGCTGCATGTATTATTGGAGCCTAAAACTTTTATACCCGATTCCAATACTTATGATATTACAGCATGGTCGCTTCCATACGCTTATGGGTTAAAGGCCTATGGGTTAAAAGAATCATTTAAGCCTGCCAGCACCGAGTGGAGTGTTGCTGCACCTAAGCCGCTGGTAAATACCCATGCCTATGCTTATGTATCGGCATGGCAATCGGTTAACGATGTGAAGTTTTTGGCCGCTTTGCTTAAAAAGAAGATTAAAGTGCGTTATGCCGAAAAGCCATTTGAAGCAGGGGGCAAGCAATTCACAGCAGGTTCATTAATTGTTACCCGTGCAGGCAACGACCTGGCCGATTTTGACCAGGTGGTTACTCAAACCGCTGCATCACTTAATCAGGAGATCAGCCCTATTTCAACAGGTTTTGTTGACAAAGGATCAGATATTGGTTCGGACGCGGTAAGGTATATTCATCAGCCTAAAATTGCTTTGATTGCCGGCGATGGCGTTAACTCGGAGGCAATGGGCGAGGTTTGGCATTTGTTTGAAGCGCAAATTGGATATCCGGTTACTTTAATAAGGTACCAGGATTTAGCTCGTACTAAATTGGGTGAGTTTGATGTGGTGATTTGTCCCGATGGTCGCTATGAGGATTTCCCTTCAGAGAAATTACAAAACTGGATCCGCGACGGGGGTAAGCTGATAGCTGTGGATAATGCCGTATCATTACTGGTTGATAAAAAAGGATTTCTTATTAAAAGGAAAGAAGAAAAAAAAGAAGACAAGGATAAAGAAAAGGAAAAAGATAAAGCAGTTAAGCTGTACGGAGATCGTGACCGCCTGGCCCTTAGCGAATCCATCCCCGGGGCAATTTATAAGCTGAACCTTGATAATACCCACCCACTTGGCTTTGGCTTGCCTGATTATTACTATTCGTTAAAGCTGAATGACGATATCTACGATCTTTTTTCGGGCGATGACGGCTGGAACGTGGGCACTATAAAAAAGGATGGCTATGTATCGGGCTTCGTTGGTGCCGAATCAAAAAAGAAGATCAACAATGGTCTGTTGCTTGGCGTACAGCCTATGGGCCGCGGTTCGGTTGTTTATATGGTTGATGATCCGTTGTTCCGCAGCTTCTGGGAAAACGGTAAGCTGTTGTTCAGTAATGCCGTATTTATGGTAGGGCAGTAACCCCCCAGCCCCCTGAAGGGGGAGCAGCAACATCGCTTTAAAAGTAAAGGGCTTGTTCCATTTTGGAAACAAGCCCTTTACTTTTAACTTATAGCCATGCTAATCAAAGACTCCCCCTTCAGGGGGCTGGGGGGTTAATTATTCCCCTTTACCCTTCCTTTTTCATCATCGGCGCCGCTGCGGTGCTGACGCATTTTGATGGAACTGTTACCAAAGTTATAAGTAAAAGTAAGGCGCATTACCCGGGTATCATTCTTTTGTTTGATAACAAAGTTATTATTTACCACCTGGCTGCTTAAATCATTACGGCGGATGTTGAAGATATCATCGCATGATGCTTTGATGTTGAATTTCTTTTCCATGAATGATTTGCTAACACCCATATCTACCGAGTAGCGTGGCCTGATCTTATAAATACCGTAGGTTAATGATGATTGGTAATCGCCGGTTACTTCAAAACGGTAGCCTGCAAATTTGAATGTTTGTGTTGTACGGCCCTGGAAAGCCCATTGCCCATCGTTAAACTTTTGACCGGCAAGGGTATCCGACTTAAAGCCCAGGTAAAACGCGGTTGCATTAACATTGCCCTCCCACCATTTGGTAATAGTGAATGGTGTATTGATGTTGACATTGTAACCGGTTTGGGTTTGCAGGTTTTGATGTGTTTCAAATGAGCGCTTGCCTTCGGTTAGTATCAGCTCGGTAATAGCATCGGTAGTATGGCTGTAACCAAGGCTTACATTGATAGTTTTATTATAAGTATAGTTAAGCTCAAAGTTTTGAGTGTATTGCGGGTTCAGGAATGCATTACCCTGCGAATAGGTGTATGGGTCAAGATAATAGATAAAAGGGTTCAGGTCGTCATAGCCGGGGCGATCGATACGGCGGCTGTATGAAAAGCTTACTTCGTTTTTATCATTAATGGTTTGATTAATGAACACGCTCGGGAAAAGGTTTAAATAGCTCCTCTTGACAGGCGTACTGCCAATCAGGTTACCTGTAGACCGGGTTTGCTCGGCACGTAAGCCTAATTGTACCGAGAATTTTTTGAATTGCTTATTCAGGTTCAAATAGCCGGCGTTGATTTTTTCGGTGTAAATAAAGCGGTTGGTACGTGTAGTGTCATTAATGTAGGCGCCATTGCTGAAGATCTGCGCTTGCAGGTCATTATCAGTTTTAACGCTGCTGAATTTTACCCCGGCTTCCAGTTTAATGGTTTTGGTAAGCGGTTTGGTATAATCAGCTTTGCCGGTATAGATGCTTATGGTTGAAGGGGTTTGGTTACGCAGCATTTGTGGCGCATGCTGTACACTACCATCCGGTAAAAAGTAATCGGTATTGTACATGGCATTGGAGTTGTTTTTGAATTTCGAATAATCCAAATCAATGCTCAGCTCCTGGCCGCTGGTATCAAGCTTAAGCCTGTCGTTAAGGTTAAGGGCGAAGTTTTTATAGGTTTGTCTGATATCTGATGTCGTGCGCAACGATGAATCTGGTACGCCAAATTGCTTGCCGATAATTGTGCGGTTATCATTCAAATCTTTTTCGCTGTTTGAATAACCGCTTACCACAAAGCCGATAGTATGTTTTGAAGTTAGGTCGTAGTCGGCGCCCAAACGATAGTTGTTGTAATGGTTGATGCTTGGCAGGCTTGATTTCTGGTTGAAATAAGTTTTATTGCCGAGCGAATCAGTAATGATACGGTCAATGCCAATATCATGGCCGCGTTTGTTATCACCCCTGCTTAATGAGGTAAATACATTGAGATTGCCTTGTTTGTGATTAAGGTTTAGGCTGCTGTTATCGCGCCAGTATTTGCTTTTGGCACCGCCTACAGTGATACTGCCGTTTGTGCCCGATTGTGTATTCTTTTTTAATTTGATGTTGATGATCCCTGAGTTGCCTGCTGCATCATATTTTGCCGATGGGTTGGTAATGATCTCAATAGATTTAATGGTATTGCCATCAGTTGAACGTAATAAAGTAGCCAGCTGCGCTGCTGTAAGATAGGTTAGCTTATCGTTGATCATTACGGTTACTCCCTGTTTACCTTTCAGGCTGATGTTATCGTCCTTATCAACAGTAACGCCCGGTGCACGTTCTAAAATTTCCATGGCTGTGTTGCCGGCCGCAAGTACACTGTTTTCAACGTTCATTACCGTACGGTCAATTTTACGTTCAATGAGCGGTTTGGTAGCAGTAATAGTTACTCCCTTTAATTCGGTACTGCCTGTGTGCAGGTTCAAAGCCGGAGCTGTAACCTGCGATGCATTTGCAGGCACACTAAAACTTTTGCTTACAGCTTTCTGATAACCAACAACCGAGGCTTTGACGATATAGTTGCCTGCCTTTATATTGGTAAAAACATAAACGCCGGCATCGTTACTTAAGGCTCCTTTAACTACTGTTGAATCGGATGCGCGTAAAAGGCTTACTGTTGCGTAATCAAGCGGTTTGCCCTGGTCATTGACTAAGGCTCCCGATACTTTGGCGGCAGGTGCGGCCTGCTGGGCAAAGGATACACTACAGCTGATAGCAACAAGCAGCAGTGTATAACATATGTTGTGTATGGTAATTTTCATTTTTAGTGTTGTTTATTAAAATAAAGGCAATACAATGCCGGTAAAGCATTGCTTCTTTTTTGAAATTTGTAAATAAGCTTTTTTTAGTTTCCGGTGTGTTTTCCGGCGTTTGGTGGTTTAGTAGTTATGAGATATAGGCAATTGTTTTCATCGTGTTCATGCTTTTGATTTAAATTTTTGGCAAAACAATCCCACCTGGCTTTTAAGCCATTTTTTAACCATTATTAAATTTATGTTGCCGGATTACCCGGAAATGGTAATTGTGTTGCTTTTTACATTAAGATGCAAAAACAGGGGTGTTGGTTACAGATTATTTTCACTTTTTAATGCAGGCATTAAATTTTTTGCCATATCCTTAATAATCCGGAAGGTAATTGGCATTTCATTTTGGCGGGGAATGTTTGATTTAAGGTTGGTTACCCTGCTGTTTAAAAGCGGGTTACCGCTTGTTTGAAGCAGGAAGTAGAAGGGTATAATAAGCCCGCTAAAAATTAGCAGGCTTATATATTTAAAAAGTGTTTTCACAGGGAGATGGTTTATTGTGCTTTTGCTGTATCTGCGGGGCTTGCCGGTAAGGTATCCTGTTCCTGTTTGAGCGCTTTTAAGCTATCGGCTTTGAATTTGGCTGCCTTTATCGGGTCAACTTTGCATTCCAGCCCATTCGCGGTCATGATATAGGTGGCTGTGGTAATGCCATCAGCCTCGCTTTTGCACTCATATATATTAAAGTTGATGTTGCGGTCGAGCTTTTGATCAATGATGATCTTAGCGTTAAGCGGTACTTTTAGGGTTAGATGTAATTCCTGCCCGCGCCATAAAAAGCCTTTAGGCATTTCCAGGTGCCGATCGAAATTCAATACCGAATCTTTTTGCTCAAAACGATAGGAAGCACTGCGGGCATTGATCAAGGCTTCTTCAAGGTTGCTGCCACGGGCGCTGAAGGTTTCTACCAGTACAGGTTGCGGCACATCGCTTTTTTCGATATCGATAGTAACGTTACGGTTCGGCATATCATTGCCATTAAAATCGTCATCTAAAATGATCATGCCTTTAAAGCGTTCATTTATTTTAAGGCGGGTACTGTCCTCATTGCTTAAATACTTGGTGTCATTCAGCTGCAGGTAATAAGTGTTGTTTGTAGTTGGCTTAAGTTTAACTGTTTGCGTAAACTTACCACCCTCACGAAAGCTGGCCGCTGTTTTTACGCCATAGTATGAAACCGCGCCCAATGAGGCTAACCAGATACATAATAAGGTAGTACCAATCGAGCGGTTAAATGAAGCCTTTTTAAACAGGAAGCCTATCGTTGATAAAATAATAGCTAATAAAGGTATAGATAGTACTAAAAAGCCGCTCGCCATGAAAATACCATTGGCCTGGTGATTAGTGATGTTGAATGGGAACAGGTTATAGATGCCCATATTACCTGCGGCAAATAAACCGATAAGCGAAACTATGAGCGCTATGGTCATGCCGAGGCAGGTTAATAAAACAGCTGCGGCTAATAGTTTACCCAGTAAACTGCCGGTGCCTCTTAAAAAGGCTGCAAGATGTTCAAAGATATCGCTGATGAGGTCGCGCACCTGGTAAATGAACGGTTTAGCTTCATGCTTAAAGTTTTGAAGGTTTTCGCGTACAGTGCTCAACTCTTCTTCAAAGTTCTTTTTAAAACCCTTTAAATCCTGCTTTTCACCCTTCATGGCCATACGGTCGGCACGGGTTATAGCTTTCGGTACAACCATCCACAGTATAATATATATTACAAGCCCCATGGCGGCAAAGGGTACCAGGATAACAAAGGCCAATCTTACCCAGGCCGGGTTAACGTCAAAATAATTGGCAATACCGGCACATACACCACTGATGAGATGATCGTCCGGGTCGCGGAAAAGCCTGCGGCGTTCGGTATTATACTCAAACGGATTGCCACCTGCAGCTTTGGCGTCGGTTTCGGCAGTTTCAAAATCCTCTACGCTGCCCATTTGTTCGGTAACTTCCTTAACGTCGGTCTCAACAATAACTTGTTTGGCGTCTCGTGCCAGGATCTCGTTAAACATTTCGGCAATGCGGTTTTCGATGTCGGTTGTGATCTCCAGGCTATCGGCCGAAGTAGAAAAATGACGCTTTACATCCGTCATATAGTTCTTCAGCACTTCGTAGGCATCTTCTTCAATGTGAAAAACCATGCCGTTTATATTTATGATAATTGTTTTGTTCATGATTATAGTGAGTTTGTAGGTTTTTCTATTTTCTATCGCCGATAGCTGTTTGAACAGCAAATACCAGCTCCTGCCAGGTTTTATCTAATTGCTCAAGTACCGTGCGGCCTTCGTCCGAGAGTACATAATACTTTCGGGGCGGCCCGGAAATTGACTCTACCCAGTTGTAAGTGAGCAGGCCATTATTTTTTAAACGGGTTAAAAGAGGATACAGAGTACCCTCAACTACAAGCAGTTGGGCTTTCTTAAGTTCAGCAATTATGTCTGATGCATATGTTTCGCCCTTAGCTATGATGGAGAGGATGCAATACTCCAGTATGCCTTTCCTCATTTGGGTTTGGGTGTTTTCGACGATCATAATACAAAGATATATGTTTTAGATTGTATTATGCAATACATAGTACTATAATTATTATTCTTTTAGCTAAAACTTGGCTTTTTGAAAAAAAAATGACGTTTTCAAAGAAATTACTTGACTTTTTGATAACGTAACATTACTTTTATGATTAATTAACTATTAACTGATCTTATTATTAACGAAATGAAAAAACTTCTACTCGTAAGTTTGTGCTTACTTGTGTTGTCTATGACGCAAGTATTCGCGCAAAACCGTACAGTTACTGGTACGGTTACGGCCAAAGACGACGGCCTACCCATTCCGGGAGTAACAGTAAAGATTAAGGGTACAACCATAGGTACCCAAACCAGTGCAGCCGGTAAATTTTCTCTCAGCGTACCGGCAAATTCAACGCTCACATTTTCATTCGTTGGTTACACGTCAATTGACAAGGCGGTTGGAACTTCATCAATTGTTAATGCAGTTCTTGAACCCTCAGCTAAACAGTTGGGAGAGGTAGTTGTGACTGGCGCTTTGGGTATTAAAAAGGCGGCAAGAGAAACCGGTTACTCATCAACTAAAATTGGTGGTAAAGAACTTACCCAATCAAACGTTGTTAACGTTGCTAACGGTTTAACTGCAAAAGTTGCCGGTTTGGCGGTATCAACCATTGATAACAGTATCGACCCTCAGGTGAGGATTACCTTACGTGGTAACAGGTCGGCCCTGGGTAACAACACCGCGCTTATCGTTGTTGATGGTGTGCCAATCCCGGGCGGATCATTATCATCAATCAACCCGAACGACATCGCCGACATTAACATCCTTAAAGGTGCCGGTGCAGCCGCGCTTTATGGTTCGGAGGCCGCAAACGGTGCGATGATCATCACTACTAAAAGAGGTACGGATGCCAAGCCTGTAATTACTTACAGCAATTCGTTCCAGCTTCAGGACGTTGGTTATTTCCCTAAACTACAAAACCAATACGGTATCTACGGCGGTGAAGGCGCTCCTTATGTTGATCCTATCACCGGTTTCTCGCTGTACACTCCTTATGAAAACCAGCAATATGGTCCGCTGTATGACGGTCACATGGTGCAGGTAGGTTACCCTGCAGGCGGTCCTAATGGTCCGGTATTGATGGTTCCATACTCTGCTCAGAAAAAAAATCCTATCAAAGCTTTCTTCAACACAGGTATTGTTGAACAAAATAACATTAGCTTCTCTCAGGGCGATGCCAAAAACTCATTCTATTTCTCTGCTCAGAACGCTTACCAAAAAGGTGTAGTCCCAAGCGATAAAAACAACCGTACGTCTGTGAGTGTGCGTGGCGCTAAAAGTTACGGAAACTTCAAAGCCGATTTCTCGGTTGAATACACCCGTACAGATATCAGCACTTACGGTACAGGCTACAATGGTTCGCTGTTGTTCACCAACCTTATCCAGTGGCCATCATTCCTGAATATTAAAGATTTCAGGGATTCAAACAATGGTACCTTCTCAAATCCAAGCGATTTTTATGATGCTTACGCCATCAACCCATACTGGATCACTGATAACTCAAGAATCAACAAACAAAGGGATGTGTTCTTGTCAAACTTAACCTTGTCATACACCGTGAACAAATGGGTTGATCTGAACTACAGGGTTTCACATAACTTTGGTATCGACCAGGAAAAATACACCCGCCGCGAGGTAAACTTTACGCCTTACAGCATCAGCGATCCGCTGGGTGCAGGTAGTGTGCAAAGTACCTTTACTACAGGTAAAGCCCCAGGCCAGGTATCTGATTATTATCAATATGGTGACGGTACCGCCAATGGCGATGGTTACGCCAGATTACAAGGTGATGCGATAGCGAATATTCACCATAAATTTTTCAATAACGACCTTGGTGTTAACTTACTTTTGGGTAATACCATTACTCAAAAATACCGTAAAGCGATGAGCACAGGTAGCAACAACCTGTTGATCAAAGACTTTTACAACATCAATACTATTGGTGGTATAGCTAATGCTGCCGAAGCTGAATTTAAAATTCGTCAGGTTGCATATTATGCGGCTTTAAACTTAAGCTATAAAAATTACCTGTTCCTTGAAGGTACATTAAGGAATGAGCGTGATTCTCGTTTAAGTACTGCAAACAGGTCGTTTTATTATCCGTCAGGTAAAGTATCGTTCATCCCAACGGACGCCCTCGACTTCCTGAAAAATAACAGGGTTTTAAGCTACTTAAAACTATATGGCGAGGTTAGCCGTGTGGGTAATATTTCTGTTGATCCTTACAACTTAACTGATACTTACAGTGTTACCTCTGGTTTCCCTTATGGTTCGTTAGGTGCTTTAACTGCAGGTTCAATTCACTATAACTACGGTTTGAAACCAGAATCGATCAACGAGATTGAGTTTGGTGCCGAGGCTTCATTCTTTGACGGCCGCATCAGTGCAAAAGCTACTTTCTATAAACAAAATAGTAAAAATCAAACTCTCAAGGTTAGTACCTCGGCGGCTACAGGTTATTCGCAGGTACTGCTGAACGCTGGTGAGATCCAGTCAAAAGGTGGTGAGTTTGAATTAACTGCCGATGTATTAACAAAATCGAAAAACAAAGTTGGTTTACGTTTAGGTGGTAACTTATCTATAAACGATTCGAAAGTTGTGTCGTTATTGCCAGGTATTAACTCATTACAAATTGGTAACAGCGTTTACGCACAGGTTGGTCAGCCTTTCCCAATTTACAAAGGCTCTGATCTGTTGCGTGATCCTCAGGGGCGTGTAATTGTAAGTGGTACTACCGGTTTACCATCGGTTGATCCTACTCAAAGAAACTTTGGCCGTACAACGCCTAAATACATCCTTGGTGTTAATGCCCAGGTTAGTTACGACATCGTAACCTTATCGGGTGTTGGTGAGTTCCGCGGTGGTTACATCATCTACAACGGTGTTGGTTCAACCTTAAACTTTGGTGGTTCATCACAAATTTCAACCGAAGCAGGCCGTTCACGTTTTGTGTATCCTAACTCGGTTATCCAAACTTCGCCTGGTGTTTACACGCCAAATACCAATATCACTGTTGCCGATGGTAACTATGGTTTCTGGCAAAGTTCTGCTTATAACACTGCAAACGGCCCAAGGGTATCGAGCGCTGCATTCTGGAAAATCCGTGAAATTGCACTTAATTTTGACTTAACTAAATTTATCCGTACAACAGGGTTCATCAAAGGTTTAAGCTTTGCATTAACCGGTCGTAACCTGGCGTTATGGACTCCGAAAAGCAACCCTTGGGGCGATCCTGAGTTCAGTAACTCTGTTGGTAACGATGCTGGTACAAACAGTGCTTCGCAAACGCCTGCGACCCGTGTTTATGGTGCTGACCTTCACGTAACGTTTTAATTAGTTTAAAAGATAAAGAGATGAAAAAATATTTTTATATAATGGCAGGTCTGGTTACCATCGGTTTATCCGGTTGTAAAAAAGACTTCTTAGAACTTTCGGTGAACCCGAATACGCCGTCGGTCACCACTCCGCAATTTACGTTGGCCGGTGCACTTAAAGTAGCGTCGGATATCGTTAATATCAATTACCCTCACTACGGCGTTTGGGCAGGTCAGCTTTCACCAAGCGGTAACTACGTGCCGAGCCCGCAGTTGCAGCAATACCAATTCACTACGGATAACTACCAGGTATTTGCCCCGCTATATGCAAACTTAACCAACTTTAACACGCTGGAAACTATTTCTGCTGATGCTTCATTTGCAAAATTCAGGGCGATTGCCAAAATCATGAAAGCGTATGATTTTGAACAGCTGGTTGATAATTACAACAACGTTCCTTACACAGAGGCATTTAATTCGTCAAAAACACTGTTCCCTAAATATGACAAGGGAGCCGATATTTATGCCGACCTGATTAAACAAATCGATGCAGCTATCGCATTAATTGACGGTAACGCTTCAGCTACGAGCCCTGATGTTTCAGATATCGTATTTAAAGGCGATATGGCTAAATGGAAATTGTTTGCTAACACTTTAAAATTACGTTTGGCTGTTCGCGGTAAACTAACTGCTACATTACCAGCTTCGGGTGATGCTAACTATCTTAACGCAAGTGTGAAAGCCGCTACCCAACCTGGTTATGCCAATAGCGACGCGGTAGGTGGCCAGCAAAGCCCTTTCTGGAGAAGTTTTGGTTTTGATCAAAACGGCAACCCAACCGGTAACAACGCATACTACCGTGCTAATGCATATGAATTAGGTGTATTAACTGCTACTAATGATACATTAAGGGCCAGGGCATTTTATGCTGCAATAGCCAATGATCCTAAGAAAATCAAACGTGTTGGTATCATATTTGGTGATGATTCTGCTGTTCCGAATGCGGGTACAAGCGCTATCGGTTCGGGCTTGTTGAAATCAGCTACACAGGATGGTATCCTGATGTCATCAGCCGAGTCATACTTCCTTCAGGCTGAAGCTGTGGTAAACGGAACTATTACCGGCAATGCACAAACACTTTACGAGAGCGGTATAAAAGCTTCATTTGTTGCTTTAGGCCTTAGTGCTGATGATGCTGTTACCTACTACAGCCAGCCGATTGCTAATGTAAGCTGGGCAGCGAGCACTAATAAACTTCAGGCTATCATTACTCAAAAATGGATTTCATTAACCGGTTACGGAAGCCTTGAAGCTTATAACGAGATCAGGAGAACAGGCTACCCTGCTGTACCAAGATCAATTGATTCAAAGGCAATTGGTACAGGTTTACCAACCAGGGTGTTTTATCCAACTTCTGAGTATCAGCAAAACGCCGATAACGTAGGTAAAGAAGGAACCATTGACCCATTCAAATCAAAGATTTTCTGGGCTAAATAATTTAAAACGAGATAGATATGAAAAAGTTTATATATTCGAAGCTAACGGGCCTTATCCTGTTGGCGGGTGTAACATTACTTAGCTCGTGCCTTAAAGATGACAGGTACGTAGACTTTGGGGCATCAAAACCTATTGCCGAATTACCGATAAGCGGTTTGACAAATTTTAGTAAAGATGCGTTCACCGAAGCGGGCGATACTATTGTTAGGCAGTTTGCAGTTAATATTGCATCACCGTCAATCCCAACAACTGATACGAAAGTAACTTTGGCAGTTGATAACTCGGTTATTGCAGCTTACGCGAAAATTGATAACAGCGTTTCTTATGTAGCTATGCCTGCAAACGCTTTTGTGTTTACCGATGTCTCTGTAACTATAGCAAAAGGTACCCGCACAAAAATTGTTTCGGTTACTATTTATAAAAATAAGTTAGATCCGTCTTTAAGTTATATGCTTCCAATTGTAATAAAAGACGCTTCAGGAACCACTATCAGCGGTAACTTCGGGATCCATTATTATCACGTAATTGGTAACCACTTTGCCGGCGTTTATAAATGGGATTATTTACGTTACAATAACAGTTCAGGCACAGGAACTCCAACAACTGATTCCAAAGGACAGTCGGCCACTTTATCTCCGGTTACTCCAACTCAATTTGAAGTTGCTTCCGGGTACCTGGGATTACGCTATGAAGTTACATTTACGCAGAATGCAGGTGTATATTCCAACTTTGCAGTGGCAATAAACGCTGATGACGCAGCTGCTTTGGCTGATGGCTCGTTAGCTGGAGCAAAAATATCGATCAGTTCGCCTGCCGAAATCGTGTCTGTTGATCCAATAGCTCAGAAATTTATTTTTAAGTTTAAGGTACATAACAACGACAATGGTTCGGATAGGTCGCTTCAGGATACTTACTATAAATAAAATTATTTAATGAGATTAATAAACAGGTCGCCAATCGGCGACCTGTTTTGCTTTAATAGATATCGGCCTTTATTTTTACTTTCAATATGAGGTTGCAAAAACTATGAGCATTCAAATTTGCCTGCTTTTTGAGGCGAAAGTGATGTCAAATGTTGATAGGGATTTCGGGGTATCTTAATATTAAATTAATGCAATTATTTTTTATCAACACTATATTTCCCTGGCCCAATAAATATTAAACCGGCAAACGTAACAGCATCTTCAATGGCATGAGCGGCATCGCCCAGGCCACCGCCTGTACGTAGATGCGTTAACGCTGCAACTACAAGGGTTATAAAAATTAAGATACAAACCGGTCTGAATGCCAGTCCGATGATCAGCAGAAAGCCTCCAAAACATTCGGTAACAGCTGCCAGCAATCCCCAAACCACCGGCCAGAAATGGATTCCTACATACTTCATAGATCCCCCGAGATCTTTCCAGCTTTCAGTGCCGCCCATTAGTTTAGGGTAGCCATGATAAATAAACATGATACCCAGCCCGATCCGGATGATCAGCAGTCCGAAGTTTTTGTAATTGCCTAAATTGCTTAAAAGCGCCATTTAAAGATATTTTGTTGATGTGAGGGCTTAAGGTAATAAAAATGTTGGAAGGCATTAAAATAAGATAATAATTCCCCTCTTGAGCGGTACGCGCCGGAATAACGATGGGGATGGGGCGTCAGCGTTCATCACCGTTCTGCTAAACACATTCTTCAACCCTTCTCAACAGGAGAGTCACGCAATTCCGCGGGCTTTCTTCCTTAAGTTAACGGCCTCTCAACCCGAACTGGTCGGCGGATCCACGGGTAACCCTATGGTTTATTTAAGTTCTTGATTTTCAATGATATGTATACAATAAAACGAATTTCTGTTAACCCTGTTAACCCCCCTGCAGCCCTAAGTTAACGGCTCTGTCATCTCAAGAAAAGAACCACGCTCGCTTACCTTTTTTATTGGGGCTCATAGCCAGTACTCCCCAATCTACCATATTCAAACTATTGTGCTTATATTACTATCTCCAAACAACCCGTATGAAAGCAAGCCTTATTTTATCCTTATGTATTTTTTCATTGCAGGCATTGGCACAAAAAAATGCGCTGCGCCAGCAGGTAAATGCCAAAGCCGATGCCCTGCAGGAGCAGGTAATAACCTGGCGGCGTGATTTTCATGAACATCCCGAACTGGGTAACCATGAGGTACGCACTTCGGCCGTTATTGCTAAACATCTACAATCGTTAGGTATTGAGGTAACAACCGGCATAGCTACTACCGGTGTGGTTGGGGTGTTGAAAGGCGGGCATCCGGGACCGGTTGTGGCCCTGAGGGCGGATATGGACGGGTTGCCGGTTATTGAGCGCACACCTGTGCCATTTGCATCTAAAGTAAAAACTACTTATAACGGACAGGAGGTTGGCGTGATGCATGCCTGCGGGCACGATTCGCACATGGCCATACTGATGGCGGTTGCGCAGGTGCTATCGTCAATGAAAGCAGACTTGCACGGAACCGTAAAATTCATTTTTCAACCTGCCGAAGAGGGCGTTGAACCCGGTCAAAAAGGCGGGGCAGAGCAAATGGTAAAGGAAGGTGTACTGGAAAACCCCAAAGTGGATGTGGTTTTCGGGCTGCACATTAATTCGCAAACAGAGGTTGGCAAAATTACCTATCGTGCGGGTGGTACCATGGCCGGGGTTAATGATATGCAGATCATCGTAAAAGGGCGGTCGGCCCACGGGGCTTATCCATGGTCGAGCGTTGATCCGATTGTAACCTCGGCCCAGATCATCAATAACCTGCAAACCATAGTGAGCCGCAATATCAATATAACCGAGAACCCGGCGGTAGTAACTATAGGTGCTATAAAAGGCGGTAACCGCTCAAACATCATCCCCGAATCGGTTGAAATGCTGGGTACCCTCCGCTCCTTCACCCCTGCTGATGAAAAAATGCTGGTTTCCAGGGTAACCGAAATTGCCACCAAAACAGCCGAAGCGCAGGGAGCAACAGCTACGGTAAAAATACCCTACAGCAACCACTATCCTGTAACTTATAACGACCCTGAGCTCACTCAAAAAATGCTGCCAAGCCTGCAGCAAACTGCCGGCGCTGCTAACGTACTATTACGCCCGCCGGTAACCGGTGCCGAAGATTTTAGCTTTTACCAGGAAAAGGTACCGGGTTTGTTCATATTTTTGGGCGGTATGCCAAAGGGAGGCGATCCGTTGAAAGCACCATCGCACCATACGCCCGATTTTTATATTGATGAAAGCGGCTTTAGTTTAGGTGTAAAAGCTTTGTGCAATATGACCATTGATTACATGAACAACAAGAAATAAGTATTCAGTACCCGATAGTTCTTTTTAATTGCTGCTGAAACAATAGCGATCAAAAAGTATTTTTACACAAGCTTATTCGTATATTGAACGGCCTTAATAGCATAGTGTGAAATTGTTAAGATCATGAAAAAGCATTTACTACCCCTTTTATGCCTGTGCATGTTTATGAGCAGTTTGCCTGGTGTTGCAGCTTCGGCAAAAATGATGCTGCCGGCCGATACGGTAGCTAAATTAAAGCCCGAGGTACGCCAGGTTGTGGAAACAGTAATAAAAGCTTCCGGCACTTTCAGTATCGAAGCAGTATCTGATCTTTATGCTCCTAATGCCGTAGTGGCCGATGAACAGCCCCCTTTTTCGTGGAACGGGCAACTGGCCGGTGTGCAATGGATAAATTCGGTACAAAAAGCGGTTAAGGATTTTAAGATCAGAGATTTTAAAGTCGATCTGCAGCGCATCAAGACTTTTCAGCAAACGGAGGAGATAGTTTACCTCATAGCTCCTGTTGAATATACCGGCCTTGTGAACGGCGAGCATTTTGAAGAACAGGGGGCCTTTTCGTTCGTATTAAGGATAGTGAGCGGTAAATGGCTCATTAAAAGCCAGGCCTGGGTACCGCGCAACGGCATGTAAAACACCTGTCTGTGTCATAAACCGGGTTACTTTTGCAATCTGAGCTTAAAATTAAGATTGACAAACTTCTCTTTAGAAAATGCCCCGGTTTTATTTATAACTTAGCTTTTATGAACGCTATCCTACATATATTAAATGGCGATGCCGCGTTAGATGGTTTTGATCAAACCGGGCTCGACGGCGATGTTATGGTTTGGCGCGAAGTGTTTTCTGAAGGCCCCTTGCAGGAAAATATCCTTTCAGGAAGTTTCTGGAGCGCGCGCCGCGAATGGATTGGGAGAACATTTGATGCCCCGACAGATGAATATCAGCATAAAGTAATAGATGAACTTGGCAAACTAAACAGCCGGTATACCGAAATTAACCTGTGGTTTGAATTTGATTTGCATTGCCAGGTAAACCTGCTGGGTGTATTGGAAATGCTTTCGCTGAAAACCGATATGTCGGCCCCGGCCATTTATCTCATTTGCCTGGCCGATTGTGTTCAGTTTGATAATAAGAAAGGCCTGGGCGAATTAACCGGCGAACAATTTGAAGAATTGTATGATGCCCGAGAGCGCCTGAACGAATGGGAGCTCGGCCTGGCCGCTGATGCCTGGAGGCTATATGTTAATAATGACCTCGCCGGGTTAGAAAAATGGCTTAATGAAAATACCTTTTGGGGCGGCCTCCCGCTGCTTAAGCCCGCACTACAGGCACACCTTAAACGGATGCAAACCAATGCTGATGGGTTGAGCTATATCGAACAAAAACTACTGGATATTTATAATAACGGCGCTAAAACCAAAACGGCCATTTACCACGCCTTTTGGAAAAATGAAAGTATTTTTGGCATGGGCGATAGTGAGATCGATATCTACCTCAATAAACTGAAGGACAAAGGGTTGATTGAGTTATAAGTTGTGTCATTTCCTGACTGAGCACAGAGAGGGGCTGAACATTGGGCGAAAGAGAAATCTTATACGCCCGGCTTAAACGCATTGCATAGCCGCTTGATATAGTGCATAAGATTTCTTACTAGCTCCTCGTTTCGAAATTGCAACGGGATATTAACGTATTATGGAACCGTGACCGCTATTGTTGGCGACCTTTCACTCTCATTCTTCATCCTATCTAACGCCGTAACTACATAAAAATAAGTTTTACCCTTAATAACGGTATTGTCGTCATATCCCAGCGTGGGATCGTATTTGATTTTGAGAATGTTTTTAGGATTGTCGATATCTATCTTTTCACCGTCGTTAAAGCGGTAGATCACATAGCCGTAAACCGGCTCTTCGTCTTTAGCTAAAGTTGGAGTAAGCCACCTTACTGCTACACTTCTACCTACGGCTTTAGCCGTAACCTGTTGAGGGGCGTTAGGTGGTATCGAATCGCGCCACAGCATTACCGGCGGCAGCGCAGGATATTGGTAATAATTGTCACGCAACGAGTCGGTAAAGCCAAGCGGGTTGCTGGTGAGCGAATTTGAACTAAAGTAAACACTACCCTGTACCCTTGGGTTATTGCGAATAAGTTCTATTTGCTGAGGTAGCTGAGCCGGATTCCTGAAAGCTTGAACTTTGCGCTCGTTGATGCGATAAGCCGCCTGACCTACATATAAATGCCTGCCATAAGTATTGTCGCTCCACCAGTCGAGCAGCTTTTGAAAATCGGCGGCACGATTGCCTATCTGCCAGTAAAGCTGCGGGTTAATATAATCTATCCAGCCTTCTTTTACCCATTTGCGGGTATCGGCATAATTTTCATAATATGATGAGCCACCATTGGTTTCGGAACCTTCCTCATTCTGCGCTTTATTAGCCCAGATGCCAAAAGGGCTTACACCAAATTTCATGTTGGGATCATGCGCATGCACGCTATCGGCAATCATATGTATCAGCAAATCAACGTTGTGGCGGCGCCAGTCTTTAATATTATCATAGCCCTCGCCGTATTTTTTAAATGTTTCCTCGTCGTTTATTTTTTGCCCGGCAATTGGATACGGATAAAAATAATCGTCCATGTGTACGCCGTCTATGTCGTAATTATCCACAACATCCAGTATTACCTGTACAATATAATCGCGCACTTCGGGCAAACCGGGATTAAATGTTTTTATCCCTCCATAGGTAAAAAACCACTCAGGCTTTATTTTGGTGATATGCTGTGGACTAAGGGCAGCAAAGTTGCCATCAAATGTGGCGCGGTAGGGGTTAAACCAGGCGTGCAGTTCCATGCCACGTTTATGTGCTTCGGTGATAGCAAACTCAAGCGGGTCATAGTTGGGGCTGGGGGCCTGGCCCTGTTTACCGGTTAAATATTTTGACCAGGGCTCGCGGCTTTTGGCATAAAATGCATCGGCAGCGGGTCGCACCTGCAGCATAACCGCATTGATCCCGGTTTCCTGGTGCGAGTTTAGTATATCTATAAGTTCTTGTTTCTGCTTTTCTGACGGGGATTTAGAGTTGGTTGGCCAGTCGATGTTAACCACGGTGGCTATCCACACTCCCCTGAATTCGCGCTTAGGCTGCATTTTTACATCAACCGGTGCCGGTACAAGATCGGCCGGCTGCGCATTAACTGTTAAACTTGTAAACAGGATTATGATCAGAGGAAGTACAAACCGTTGGTATATATGCATTAAATAATATTAAGTTAGAAAGCTGCAAAGATATAAACTCATAACGTAGCAGGTTTATTATGAAGTATAAAAATTGAAGCCTTATTGTGTTTTAAACATTTTGTAGTTATTTTAGCTCAACGCCTAAAACAATTGATGTAATAATTTTTTAAAAAATCATATTTTTAGTGTTTTAACGTTCAATAGGTTAACCATTAAGGATAAACGCATCTGTATATACTTGCAGGAAAGCGCTTTACATCAATTAACAGTTGATATTTCGTTAAAAACTAAACACTATAGCTAAGCTTTTGTTATACCACTTGCTTAACTATGCTAAAACTTAACATTTAATTGCTATGGAAAACCAATCTGGGCAACAACAACCTAAGAAAAACTCAAACGTCATTTATTTTCTTATTGTAGTAGTGCTTGCTTTATTGGGTACCGATGTGTATCTGTACCTGCAAAAAAACAACTCCGATAAAAAAATAGTTTATCAGCATGATGAGCAAACAAGGCTGCAAACCGAGCTCGACAGTCTTGAATCGCAGGTTGAACAGGTCACTGCTGGCAAAGCCAAAATGACCGCGGCACTAACCGCCAAAAACGACTCGTTAAAGTCGACCATTAAAGTTCTGAGGGCTAAACTGGCTAAAGGTAAACTTACCGCGCAGGAACTTGCCAAAGTACAGGAGGATGTAAAACAACTCCGTTATTTTGTAACCAAGTATACTGCCGACATTGATGAGCTCAAAAAACAGAACACATCGCTCACCACCGAAAGGGATACTTTAAAAACCAATTTGGCAACGGTTGCCAAAAAGGTGGATACGCTATCTAAACAAAATGAGGATCTTGGTGCTAAGGTGAAAGTAGCCCAAGCGCTTAAGCTGGCAACTTCAGATGTGGTGGCCTATAAAATAAAGGGCAGCGGAAAAGAGGTTGACGTAACCCGTGCAAACCCAGCCAAAAAACTGAAGATCAACTTCACTGTGGCCAGCAATACTTTGGCTACAAAAGCAATGCATGATATTTATGTACGCGTGATTGATCCAACCGGAAACCTGATCACAGCTCCTGATTCGGGAACCTTCAGCGCCGATGGCCAGGACCTGCAATACACCTACAAAACATCCATTGATTTTAAGGATGATGGCACACAATACACCATCGACTGGATAAACCCAACCCTGCCATTCCAGAAAGGCACTTATACCATTATGCTTTATGCTGATGGTGGTACTATGGGTAAAACAGGTATTACACTTAAATAATCATCGGCACTAATTTTTCGAATTAGGTCGAATTTCACGAATTACAAGAAGAGGCCCGGTTTGCGTAGCAAACCGGGCCTCTTCTTTTGTTTGTTATTCCAAAACAAACCTTATTATAATAAACAATGACTTATGTATTATTGCAATTAATTTTCTAGAAAAAATTAGAAAAAATA
>CBIHRB010000019.1:0-103937 GCA_966212355.1 uncultured Mucilaginibacter sp. | reverse complement strand
CATTATGTTAAATAAGAGATATTATCTCATATCTCAAATCTCACGTCTCAAATCTCACATCTCATCTCCAATCCGACAACAAAAAAGCCGCCCTCAACAGGCGGCTCTCTTCATTAACTATAAAAGCTATTAAACGCTTTTCTCTGCTTTAACAACCACATGGATGCTCATAGGTTGTTTGTTCATTTCTTTTTGGATCCTTGCGCTGGTTGCAGCCGGATGGCTGTTCAGGTGCGGCGCAATAACTAATGATACGATAGACATTAATTTAATAAGGATATTCATGGAAGGGCCTGAAGTATCTTTAAACGGGTCACCTACGGTATCGCCTGTTACTGATGCTTTGTGGGGTTCCGATTTTTTGTAGAAAATCTCGCCATTAATATCACAGCCTTTCTCAAATGATTTTTTGGCGTTGTCCCATGCACCACCTGCGTTGCTTTGGAAAATCCCCATCAATACACCCGATACGGTAACACCGGCCAGCAAGCCGCCTAACACTTCGGGGCCAAAGGCAAAACCGATGATGATAGGGGTAATCAGCGCGATTAAACCAGGGGCAACCATTTCGCGGATAGATGCTTTGGTAGATATGGCTACACATTTTTCATATTCGGGTTTTCCTTCATAGGTCATGATGCCAGGAATTTCGCGGAACTGACGCCTAACTTCTTCTACCATGGCCATGGCCGCCCTGCCCACCGCCGCGATAGCTAAGGCAGAAAAAATGAACGGGATCATTCCGCCAACAAACAGACCTGCCAGTACGTTGGCTTTATAAATATCAATATGTTCAATACCTGCAACGCCCACAAAAGCCGCAAATAAGGCTAATGAAGTTAATGCTGCCGAAGCAATAGCAAAACCTTTCCCGGTAGCGGCTGTAGTGTTACCAACGGCGTCCAGGTTATCGGTACGGTGGCGAACCTCTTCGGGCAGGCGGCTCATTTCGGCAATACCGCCGGCATTATCCGCAATTGGCCCAAAAGCATCTATCGCCAGCTGCATGGCCGTTGTTGCCATCATACCGGCAGCGGCAATAGCTACACCATATAAACCGGCAAAATAATATGACCCGTAAATACCCGATGCCAAAACAAGGATAGGCAGCACGGTTGATTCCATACCAACTGATAAACCACCGATGATATTGGTAGCGTGACCGGTTGATGACTGCCTGATAATACTCAATACCGGGCGTTTACCCATGGCGGTGTAGTACTCGGTTATAATAGACATTAATGTACCTACCACCAGGCCAACCAATATCGATCCAAAAACACCGTTTTTAGTAAAAGGTATCACGTCGGTTTTTACCACCCCGTTAACTTCATCACGTACCATGTGAAATTCGCCCGAAGGCAACATCCATTGCACGACAAAATAAGTAGCTACAGCAGTTAATATAATTGACGCCCAGTTACCTATGTTCAATGCTTTTTGCACACTGTCGGTTTCTGATTTGATTTTCACCATGGCCGCGCCTACTATCGAAAATATCAAGCCAAGGCCGGCAATTACCATTGGCAGCAATACCGGGGCAATACCGCCAAAATTATCATGTGATACAATCTCGCGTCCCAGTACCATGGTAGCCAGCATGGTGGCTACATATGATCCAAAAAGGTCGGCGCCCATACCGGCAACGTCACCCACGTTATCCCCTACGTTATCGGCAATGGTAGCCGGGTTACGCACATCATCTTCAGGAATGCCGGCTTCAACTTTACCTACCAGGTCGGCACCTACGTCGGCCGCTTTGGTGTAAATACCCCCGCCAACGCGGGCAAACAACGCTATGGATTCTGCACCTAATGAAAAACCGGCTAAAACGTCAAGCGCTTTTGCCATGGCCTCGCCGTTAACAGTGCTGCCAGCTACCTTAACTACATAAAACTGGTAAAAAACTATAAAAAGCGATCCTAAACCAATAATAGCCAAACCGGCCACACCCAGGCCCATTACGGTTCCGCCGGTAAATGATACTTTTAATGCCTGTGCCAAACTGGTGCGTGCAGCCTGTGTCGTACGTACGTTAGCTTTGGTAGCAATACGCATCCCCAGATAACCTGCAAAGGCAGATAGAAACGCGCCTATCAGAAATGATATGGCAATAACAGGACTTGAAGTGGTAACCGTTGTGCCCGACCAGGCCAGCAAAATACCGGCAACCACAACAAAGCCGCCTAATATTTTCCATTCGGCACGTAAAAAGGCCATAGCACCATCGGCAATGTAACCGGCAAGTGTGGCCATGTCGCCGTCACCGGCGTTTTGTTTGGTAACCCAGGCGGCTTTAATAGCCATAACAAGGATCCCGATAAGCCCCAAAACAGGAATTAAATAAATTAAATAATTGTTCAGAAAATCCATATCACAAATTTGGTTTAATAAAGTAGTACTGCTTGGTTTAACAGTGTTTAATAACAATTGGTGATTGCAAAATAGTAATTTTATTTATTTACTATAGTGATCGTTAATATTAAAGTTTTTTGAATAGTTTAGAGATTTAAACCCTAAAACAATATATGGCGAAAAACTCATCGCAACCAAAAATGAAACATGAGCTGAGCTTGCTGGACGGTACCATGCTGGTATCAGGATCCATGATAGGCTCAGGTATTTTTATTGTTAGTGCAGATATCACCCGTAACGTAGGCTCGGCCGGCTGGCTGATAGCTATCTGGGTGATCACCGGTTTCATGACCCTTACCGCGGCCCTTAGCTACGGCGAATTGAGCGGTATGTTTCCCAAAGCTGGCGGCCAATATGTTTATTTAAAAGAGGCTTACAACAAGCTTGTCGCTTTTTTATATGGTTGGAGCTTTTTTGCAGTGATCCAAACGGGCACTATCGCGGCTGTGGGGGTGGCTTTCAGTAAGTTTGCTGCCTATTTGATTCATCCGCTTAGCGAGGAGAACATTCTTTTTCAACTCGGTTTCTTAAAGATCAGCGCCGCTCAGTTGATGTCAATTTTCATCATTGTATTACTTACTTATATTAATACCAAAGGAGTAAAAAGTGGCAAACTTATCCAAACTACATTCACACTTACCAAGCTTTTAAGTTTGTTTGGTTTGATTATATTTGGTTTTGTAGCACTAAAGCCCGAAATATGGCATGCCAACTGGAGTAACGCCTGGGATATTCATAACCTTAAAGCGGATAATACAACTGTTAGTCTTACCCTTGCTGCTGCCATGGGTGCTATTGCAGCTTCGATGGTAGGTTCGATATTCAGTAGTGATGCCTGGAATAGCGTAACCTTTATAGCAGGTGAAATGAAAAACCCTAAAAGGGATGTTGCCCTAAGTCTTGGTTTAGGGACTTTAATAGTAACTATCATTTACGTATCAGCTAACGTTGCTTATACTGGCGTACTATCTATGCATGATATCGCAACTGCCGATAAAGACCGTGTTGCTGTAGCTGCATCGCATATCATATTTGGTAATCTCGGTACTTATATCATTGCAATAATGATCATGATATCAACTTTTGGCTGCAATAACGGCCTGATACTTTCGGGTGCAAGGGTTTATTACACTATGGCAAAAGATGGGTTATTCTTTAAACAAACAGGTGAATTAAATAAATCTGGCGTGCCCGAGTTTGGTTTATGGATCCAGGCCGTGGTAGCTTCGATACTTTGCCTAAGCGGCCGTTACGGTGATTTGTTGGATATGATATCCTTTGTAGTGGTTATTTTTTATGTTCTTACCATCTTCGGCATTTATATCCTGCGGAGAAAATATCCAAATGCTGAGCGCCCTTATAAAGCACTGGGATACCCAATTTTGCCTGCCATATACATTATTATGGGACTGATATTTTGTGTATTGTTGATCATTTACAAACCGCAGTTTACCTGGCCCGGCTTTGGTATTGTATTGATTGGTGTGCCCATATATTATATTTCGCAACGGAACGTTAAAAAACAGGATGAGGCGCTTACTGGTAATTAGTTTTTTATTTATAGGAGAGTCTGTTGCGGCGCAAACGCTTCAGCAAAAAATATCAAATGCTTTTGGAAGGTTGCAGGCGGATAGCCAGTGCAATTATGCTTCGGTATCGTTAACTGTGCTTGATGCCAAAACCGGGGAACAGGTGTTTGGAGGTAATCCTAACATGGGTTTGGCTACCGCTTCAACGCTTAAAACCATTACCAGTATTACGGCCTTTAATATTTTAAGTCCCGATTTTCAATATCAAACGCAATTAGGTTATACCGGCGAGATTGGGGCCGATGGTACCCTGACCGGCGATATCATCATTAAAGGTGCCGGCGACCCAACCCTGGGCAGCTGGCGTTATGAGCAAACCAAAGAGGGACGTGTATTAGCTCTTATGGCCGATGCTTTGCAAAAGGCCGGGATCAAAAAAGTTAATGGCCGCATCATTGGCGATGACAGCATCTTCGGTGCGCAATCCATTCCCGAAGGCTGGATCTGGCAGGACATCGGCAACTATTATGGAGCCGGCACGTCGGGCCTTTGCTGGCGCGAAAATCAGTTTGATATAAAACTGCGCACGGCAGCGGTTGGTAGTCCGGTTGGCATATCCCGTACTGTTCCGCTGATGCCATACCTTGCATTTAAAAGCGAGTTGACAAATGGTTCTGCCGGATCAGGCGATAATGCTTATGCTTTTTTACCGGTTGGCAGTAAAGTAATATATCTGCGGGGTACTTATGCTGTTGATCAGGAGAAAAAAAGTATTTCGGCCGCTGTTCCTGATGCTGCTTATGATGCTGCGTTGCGGCTCAATGATACGCTGAAGAGTTTAGGTATCATTATCGGTAATGAGCCGGAATCAGCCAATACTTTGAGCGCTAAAAACCTGCCATTGCCTGTAAATGCTAAAAATCTAGTAACTATATCATCACCAACTTTAAGCAAAATAATTTACTGGCTTAACCAGAAAAGTATTAACCTGTACGCCGAGCAGTTACTCAAAACCATAGCCTGGAAACAGGGACGCAAGCCTACAACGGCAAATGGTGTGGATGAGGTACAAAAGTTTTGGGCGGCCAAAGGTATAGATACCCGCAGCATGAATATTTACGACGGCAGCGGCCTTTCCCCCGGTGACAGGGTAACTACGTTAACGCTGGCCCGCATCCTGCAATCGGCAAAAAAGGAAAGCTGGTTTGCTGATTTTTATACAAGTCTGCCGGTTTATAATGATATGAAAATGAAAAGCGGCAGTATCAACAATGTGTTGTGCTATGCCGGTTATCAAACCAAAAACGGCCGAGAGCTTTGTTTTTCTATTATGGTTAATAATTTCAGCGGACCGAGCCGGAGTATAAAGGAGAAAATGTTTAGGGTGTTGGATGAATTGAAGTAGGTCCCTGCCCCCTGAGAGGATTTTTATATCAACTTTTATTCTATTGGTAAACACCTTAACTTTATTGGAACCGTAATATCGAACCGATAATGAAAAGTTATAAACTTATTTTCCTTGCAGCACTGTCATTTGCGGCCTGCAAAAGCAAAACCAGCTCAAATGATGATGTCCAGTCTATCAAATTTAAGTTCACCGAACTTGGCCGCGAAACCCAGTTCAGGATCACCTGCGATAAGTTTGACTATTACTTCCCCGAAGGGAAAGAAAAAAACTTTAATAAAAAGCCGGGTATAGACAGCGTGATGCAATTACTTACCGGTATGAAAATGGTAAGCGACGGTACCGAACCCGATGTACGCGGGAAGATCTATATTACACACACTACTAAAGCCGTTGATACCGTATGCGTTGGTGCTAAAGCACTCAGCTACAAAGGTACAACTTATGAAACGCCACAGGAACTGTTGGTGTTGATACAAAAATAGGTCGCACAGGGGAGCAAATGGTTTGTTGTAATCAAGCCATTGCTCAGTTAATGAGCAAGATCATCTAAAAATGACTGCGGTCAGTTTTTCAGTTTGGCCAGTCGTTCGGGTGAGAGTACAGTGATCTGGCTCCCTTTTTTATCGATAAGGTTTTCATCTTTGAAATCGGTAAGGGTACGGCTCACGGTTTCAGTTGCTACGCCGGCCATGGCAGCAAGGTCTTCGCGCGAAATTTTGAAATCCCCGCCCTGCTGTTTATGCAAGCGCATCAGGGTATCGGCCATCCTTTTCCGTACTGAGTTATACGCAAGCCGTAATAATTGTTCTTCCCGGTCGCGGATATGGTTAGAGAGTAGTTTGATAAACTCACGCGCAATATCAGGATATAAATTGAGCAGGTTATCCAGTTGGTCTTTCGGGATCAGGCACAGCTGGCTATCCTCCATGGCGGTCGCTGTGTCAGTATAAGCCTCGTTCGAGAGCATGGCATTTACGCCAAGGTATTCCTCGGCAGAGTGGATGGCGGTCATCAACTCACGGCCATCGTTTGCCAGTTTAATGGTTTTAACCCTGCCTTTCAATATCAGGTACAAGCCATTCCCCTTATCACCATCGTAATAAATTACCTGGTCTTTTTTAAACAGGCGCACCTTGCGTTCGCTAATAATGCGTTTAAGTTCAGTGAGACCGCTATTCTTCGATACAATTGAGTTTAGGTTTTCGAGCGATTGACTATAAAAGCTTTGCTGGGCAGTTTTTTTCCTGAGCCTGCTTTCAATGGCGTTCAGCAGTTCAATATCATCAAAAGGCTTGGTTAAGTAATCATCGGCACCCATTTCCATGCCTTTACGTTGGTCAATCCGTTCGGCCTTTGCGGTTAAAAATATAAAAGGTATGGCGGCGGTTTCGGGATTTTTATTCAGCATAAATAAAACGCCATAACCATCAAGCTCGGGCATCATGATATCGCAAAGTATTACATCGGGCAGATTGTTAACGGCCAGTTCAATACCGGTTTTACCATTATCGGCTTCAAATACCGTGTAACCGGCCAGCCCCAGTATTTCAACCACGTTTTCGCGGATATGGTTGTTATCTTCGATGATCAGGATTTTTTGGCTCATGATGCAGAAAATGAAATGGTGAATGAAGTACCCTCGTTTACATTACTTTGAAAATCAATCCTGCCGTTCATAAGGGCAGTATACCGGGCCACAATATTAAGGCCTAAACCAGTGCCGGGGATATTGCCTGTATTGTGCGCCCTGAAAAATGCCTCGAATAAATGCTTCTGGTCGCTTTCGGGAATGCCTATGCCATTATCTTTTACAGTAATGGAACAGCCGGAAGCATTTATTTCAGTACTAAATTCAATAAAGCTGTCCTCGCCCGAATATTTGATGGCGTTGGTGATGAGGTTGATGATGCAATTTTTGAGCAGGTTAATATCAAGGTGAACCATGCTATCCGTACCCGTATGCTGATAAAGGATATTTTGATTTTGCTTGGCCATCAGCAGCATTTCCTCTGTTAGTTCTTCGGCCAGCTTAACCAGGTCAAACCGGGTGAATGATGGTTCAACACGACCGGCTTCCAGTTTTTCGAGCGAGAGAAAATCGTTCAGAATGGTAGTGAGGTTGCCAACTGCATTTTTGATTTTATTAACATGCTTGCTAATCTGCGGACTGTGCAAAGGCTCGGCATATTTATCAATGAGCGAGGCGGATAATTGAACGGCGCTTAGTGGCGTACGAAACTCATGCGATGCCATGGAAACAAAACGGCTTTTCAATTGTCCCAGTTCTTTCTCTTTTTCGAGGGACTGGCTCACTTCTTCTTTGGCTTTTTGCAGTTCAAGAACAAATTGTTTTAAGGAGAGCGTGCGTTCCTCTACCACTTCCTCCAGGTGTGATGTGTATTCCTTCAGCTTGTCCTCTGCTTCCTTCTCACGGCTAAGGTCGTGTATAAAACCGGCATATATTTTACGCCCCGAAAAATTTACGTCACTAACCCCAAGTCTGAACGGGAATTGGGTGCCGTCTTTACGCAAGCCTGTTACTTCACGACCTATACCAATGATATGTGGTTTGCCGGTAGTTTGATATCGATTGATATAATGGTCATGCTCCTGCCTGTAAGGCTGGGGCATCAGTATCGATACATTTTTGCCGATAACTTCATGAGGCTCATATTGAAATAATTTGCAGGCCGAAGGATTAATAGATTCTATGATCCCATGTTCATCGATAGTAATAATGCCATCGATAGCATTTTCAATTATTGCTTTTAATAAGGCAGCATTTTCCATAGATGAAGTTTGAGGTATTTATCAGCTTTTGCAAATATCAAATTTGATATGGATTTTATACGCCTAAAGATGGTATATCTTAATTAAAATTAAAAGTAGGCCTGTTTTGTAAGAGGAAAGTTACCGGTAGTTAACTTTGAGTTTATCTGCTTAGGCGTTATTTGCACCTTGTTAAAAAACAGCTTAATGAAAAAACTCCTGCTACTAACCATGCTTGGGTTGGGTGGTTTAAGTGCCTTCGCGCAAACCTCAAGCCCCGTAAAAAATACCCCGACAGATTATGTAAAGATTAAAAACTACGGCCTGCTGACTTTGCTTGAGCAGGATGCTGAAGTAAGCACTTTACTTAAAAACGATCCTGAACTGGCACAGCTCACGCAGAAAAAGCTAAGTGCCCTTGGTACTTCCCTTACCGATTGTAAAGACGCGGCGTGCTTAACAACTGCGGTAAAACTAACTGATGATGACATCAAAACCGTAGGCGACCGGCTTGCAGCATTATATAAAACAGGCAACGCGCTTAACAGGATGGTTAAATCGAAACTGATCCCATCGGGTTTTTATAGTTTGTATAAAAAACTATCGCCGGAGCAATTGCTTATAAAAGCATGGGAGCAGGACGCAGGTAGTATCAACTATACTATTGGCGTTTATGCTGAAGGCAAAAAGCCTAATTATCCGCAAATAGATTCTATTAGCTATAATGTTAAAGCAAGGGCATATTATACGCTGATGTATGATGCCTCCGCTACATTGTTGGGTGATATTAAAGGAACAAAGCTGTTTTTTGAACCTGCTATGCAGGCAGCCCTGCTTTATCTGCAGATCAATGAAAGACAGGATCCCGCCAATTACGAGCCGATGGAGCTAAACGCAAACAAGGCTGCCGTAACCCGTATCAAAACCATAAAATGGGCCGATTATCCTTATTCAAATATTCTTGTACCTGGCGCTGGTCCGGATAATCTAACATCGCCGCTAAGCGGGGAGGGCATGCTGCGCTGCAGGCTGGCGGTACAGGAATATAAGGCTGGCAAGGCGCCGTTTATCATTGTATCAGGCGGCAAGGTGCATCCATATAAAACAAGGTATAATGAAGCGGAAGAAATGAAGGTTTATTTAATGAAAACCCTTCATATTCCTGAAAATGTGATCATCATTGAACCACATGCACGCCATACTACTACCAATATGCGTAACAGCGCAAGACTGCTTTATAAATATGGCATCCCTGCCGATAAGCCCGGTATTGTGGTAACCGATAAATCACAAACCGATTTTATTATGAATATGGATGCCCGCTGCCAAAAGGAACTGAATTATGTGCCTTATAAACTGGCCAGGCGTAACTCCGAAACCGAAGTTGAATATTACCCGGTTGAAGAAGCCAAACAAATTGATCCTGACGAACCACTTGACCCCCGTTAGAAGCTGAAAGCAGAATACGCAAAGCTTAAAGCTATCGTCTGATTATTAATTTATTGAAAGTAGTCAATAAACTTATATAAACCCATGCAAAAATTTACTTTAACACTCATAGCTGCTGTTTTAGGTATCGGCAGCATCACCACCGCGACAATCGAACATAAGCTTGACCGCGCTATAACTATCGACTCGTTGGGCGCCTGCCAGGGCATTTCATACCAAAACGGTCGCATATTTTTATATGGCGACAGGGAAATTGGAATGATCCGGGAGTTTAAGCTGGAAAATGACAGCCTGGTATATCAGCACAAGGAATATAAGCTAACCCAAAACGGGCAGGATGTTATTAACCACCCAACCGGCATAGCCTATAACAACGATAAGGGCCCGACATTTATAGGTAATTCCATCCGCCTTAATGCAGCGGGCAGCCAATGGAGGGCGGTAATTTATAATGTAAACTGGAAAGGATTACTTAAAACCGGCACGCTTGATGGTAACTTAATTAATACCATTGAGGATGATGCCTGTATCCAGGGCACCCGTCCGGAATATGTAAAATATAATAATAAGTGGTATGTAGCCACTGCCGATTATGGCGATCACGGCAACGAAGTGCGTTTATACGACCCTGAAAAGCTGGCCAAAGCCAAAAGCACGAAGGAACCTGGTGTGCTTTACAAAAAATTTACATGTACACCCTGGGTACAAAACCTGTTTTGGAAGGCTGATAAAGGCATTTTAGTGCTGATCCAGAATAAGCTTGAGGGCAGGCAATGGCGGTTTACTTATGTTGATCTTGAAAAATCAATAGAAGCCGGTAAGCAGGTGGTGCTAAGCCAGGTTGATGGTATTGACAGGGGCGATGAGCTGGAAGGCTTTTCCCTGCTTGGAGGTGATGAGAAGGGGATAGCTGTAACGTCATCACGGAAAAATAATGTGAATTTTACCACTACTTCATGGTAGTACTGAACAACTGACTAAAGTAAAAATGCCTGCAAAAAGGAGGCATTTTTCTATTTTTTGTTTAATGTAAATTTAACACTAAGGTATCCTTTGGTTAAGATAACAGGTTTAGCTTTGCTGTCATTATTACAATATTAATAACTCTATATTAATATTATTTAATGATAACGCAATGATAATTATTAAATTATTAATCTTTTGCTCATGTCTTTAAAAATATCGCCTATGTAACATAACTTCAACTTAACATCGGGCCCGGCGATAAAACTAAGAACCGGTGAATGCGCTAACACTCACCTGGTCCGGGATAATTGTCAAATAACTCAAAAGCGGTCCAAGGCTTTAAGTCATTTCTTTCAACAATCAATTTTAAAAATATGAATAAAAAGATTAATCCAAATCTTTTGAGCAGGTTTTTTTTAATTCCTGTATTGTTTTTACTGGTTTTGCTAAAACCTTTTATCTCAAACGCTTCGGCAAAAAATATAGTATATAACGTAACCCAAATCACCGGTATTGTTACCGACGAAACTAATCTTCCTTTACCCGGCGTATCAGTTCGGATCAAAGGGACTGATAAGGGTACCGCAACTAACACAAACGGTAAATATACCATCTCGGCCGAAGAAGGCGCCGTGCTGGTTTTTAATTTTATTGGTTATGAGCAGCAGGAAATAACGGTTGGCGGTTCATCAACCATTAACGTTAAAATGAAACCAAAATCAAATATGCTTAACGAGGTGGTGGCCATCGGTTACCAGTCTATTCGTAAAAGTGATGTTACCGGTTCTATTGCCAGCGTTAAAGCCAGTGATCTTAATCTTTCTGCTCCTTCATTGGGGCAGGCCCTTGCCGGCAAAGTATCAGGTGTACAAGTGTCCCAAACCAGCGGTGCGCCATATACAAGTACCAAAATCAGGGTAAGAGGCGTTGGCTCATTCAATGCCAGTTCTGATCCCCTATATGTAATTGACGGTTATCCTGCCGGTAATGATATCTTCATTAACCCCGATGATATCGAAAGCATCGACATTTTGAAAGATGCTGCATCTGCCGCTATCTACGGTTCACGTGCATCGGGCGGTGTGGTATTGATCACTACCAAAAAAGGCAAAGAAGGTAAAGGCCGTTTTGAATATGATGTGCAAACCGGTGTTGATCAGCTTGCTCACAAAGTAAAACTGCTTGATGCCGATCAGGCAGCACTGCTGGTTATCGACGGACGTAATAATGCTTATCATGACCTTTGGGTAAACTCGGGCCATACCTGGAACGATGCCATGTATTCTGATAACAACGCAACACGTGTTACTAACGTTGGTAACTCGGGTAGTGTGAGCATTCCCAATGGCTTATATGATTTTGCTTCGCAAACCCCTATTAAACAAACAGCACATACCGATTGGCAGGACGAGTTGTACCGCAACACATTTTTCCAGAAACATACCTTGTCTTTTTCAGGAGCGTCGAATGGGATTCGGTATTATGTAAGCGGTGCGTATCAAAACCAACCAGGTATTATTCAATCAACAGGTCAGCAGCGTGTTAACTTTCGTACAAATATTGATGGTGATGTGAGTAAACGGATCCACATTGGTGCAAACATAGCTTATACGCAAAATACCAACCAGGAAACACAGGAAGGCCGCTTTGATCATAGCCCAATCCTTGGCGCCTTGATTTATATGCCTTACCTGCCTGCTTATAATGCTGATGGCTCTTTACAAACAAACGTTGAAGCCGCCGGTTCATCACAATACGGCTATCAGAGCATCGAAAACCCCGTAGCACTTGCCGAGCGTATTAAAATTAATAGAAAAGGTTACCGTAGTACTTATAATGCCAACGTTACTTATAATATTTTGCCCGGCTTCAATTTTAAAACCAACCTTGGTACACAAACCTATACCGAAAAATACGATTACTACTACCCAACCACGATAAGCAGTGGCGCGTTCCCTCCGGGATCTCAGCAGTCAATACTGGCGGCCAATGCGCAGGCATCAAACCTTGTTAACGTTGACAGGCTGGCTGAGTTTACGTTGAATTACACCAGGCAATTTGGTAAACATCACCTTGATGCGTTAGCCGGTTACACCGCGCAAAAAACAACCAGCGACTACATCAGCGTAAAAGCAAATGGTTTCCAGAGTGATTACGTGCCCGAAATTTCAGGCAAAGGTGCAGACGCAGCCTTCTTTAGTTTAAACTCTGCTTCTAAAAGCACTTATACGTTATTGTCATATCTTGGGCGTGCAAACTATAACTATGCAGGTAAATATTTCTTAACTGCATCGTTCCGCGCCGATGGTTCTTCACGTTTCGGACCGGCAAATAAATACGGTTATTTTCCTTCTGTGGCCGCAGGCTGGAATCTTTCTGATGAGTCTTTCTATCACAATTTCCTTGGCGAACAGTCGACAGTTAAGATCCGTGCAAGCTGGGGTAAAAGTGGTAACTTCAATATCCCTAACTATGCTATCGCACAAACCCTGGCCAGCCCGGTTGGTGCGGTGTTAAACGGTGGTATCGCGACTGCTACATACGCCGGTGGTTTAAAAGATCCTAAGTTAAGCTGGGAAACAACCTCACAATATAACTTTGGTACCGATATTGGTTTATTTAACGGCCGTTTACAGGTTATCGCCAACTATTATTTAAGCTATTCATATAACCTGTTGTACAATCAGCCAATTTCGGCAATATCTGGCAGTACTACCATCTTAACTAATCTGCGCGACTCCAGGATCCGTAATACCGGTTTTGACTTGCAGTTAGATGGTAAGATTGTTAATACCAAGGATTTCACATTTGGTGCAAGCGGTAATATTTCATTAAACCGTAACAAGGTAGTTAAGCTGCCTGCCCAAAATACCCTCATCATCAACGGTGCCGAGCGTTCATACCTTACCAGTATAACTACCCAGGGACAGCCTATCGGTATGTTCTACGGTTTCCAGGTTGGCGGTATTATCAACGCTTCTAATTACGGTAAAACTGCTCCATCAGCTTCTCAAACCAACCCTGCTAAAATTGGCGACCTTTGGTTCGTTGATACCAATAAAGATGGTGTTGTAAATGATGCTGACAAAACCATTATCGGTTCGCCATATGCTAAATTCACTTATGGCTTCGCCCTTAACAGTACTTACAAACGTTTTGACTTCGGTGCTTCATTCAATGGTTCTTATGGTAATAAAATACTCGACGGGCAGGATTATTATTTGTACAATGGGGAGGGTTCCGGTAACCAGTATGCTAATGTTGCACAACGTTATCGTAACGAAGCTGAACCAGGGGATGGTTCATTTTACCGTGCTTCACGTGCCGGTACACAAAGTAACAGCACCCGTTTGTCAACTTTTTACCTGCAAAGCGGCTCATATCTGCGTTGTACCAACCTTACTTTAGGTTATACCTTGCCTACCTTCCTGCAGCAAACTTTAGGCTTAAGCAAAGCACGCGTTTTTGCCAGTGTAGTAAACGCGTTCACCATTACCAAGTATAAAGGTTATAACCCTGATGTGGATTATAATTATTCGGGCGCTGCTTCTAACAATACTCAGCCTGCCAACCTTGCGCCGGGTATCGATTATGGTACCTACCCGCTGGTTAGGTCATACAACTTAGGTGTTAATGTTACTTTTTAATGAATTTTTTAAAGAGATATAGAGATGAATAAAAAATTTGTAGCCATTGCCTGCCTTGCAGTTGTTGTGGCGATAAGCCCGTCTTGCAAAAAAGACTTTTTAAATGAGGGTGACCCCAACGCTATAACGGTTGATGCCAGCTATAAAACCCCCAATGATGTGTTATTGGCTGTAAACGGTATCTATCAATCGTTACGCAGTGGCAATAATGTTGGCGAAAGCAGTGATTTGTGGACAGATCAGCGTTCGGACGATACAGGTACTCAGGATAACCAATCAAATGCAGGCGAGCCCTTTCAGTTTGGTAATTTTTCGATACTGCCAAGCAATACCTATCTTAAAAGCCATTGGGTATCGCTCTATGGTACTGTTACCCGTGCTAACGTGGTATTGTCGCACATTGATGCTGTGCCGTTTCCGGATAATAGCGTAAAGTTGCAATACATTGCCGAAGCAAAATTTTTGCGTGCATTTACTTATTTTGAATTGGTGCGTCTTTGGGGTGATGTTCCATTGGTTACCAAACAATTAGCTTATGCTGATTTGCCTGCAGCTACTTTTCGTGAAAAGCAAGCTGTTGTTTATCAACAGATAGTAGCCGATTTGATGGATGTTATCAATAACAGTCCGCTTCCAAACCTGCAAGCTTCTACAGGCAGAACCTCAAAAGCAGCTGCTAATTTCCTGTTAGGCCAGGTGTACCTAACTATGGCAACTACCCAGGATCAGGCTAACCGTACAACTAATTTGACCAATGCCAAAACATATCTGATGAACGCTTACAATATGCGTACTTTTGGCACGCTAAACAGCATCCCTTATACTGATGTTTTTGATGTTGCTAAGAAAACAACCTGCCCGGAGCTAATCTTCCAGATCGTAAATATTCAGGGTGATGTTAACTATAGCTCTTCAATTGCGGCCAGTTTCCAGGCGAAGGGCGAGACTATCAACTCTCAAAAAAAATCATCAGGAGCTGGTTATAATGTTACTCATGATTTGATTAATGAGTATGAAACCAACGATTCCCGCATGACGTTCTCAGTTAAATATGCAAATGACCCTATTGTGAAAGACTGGTTTGTTACTAAATTCAGGGATGTGAGTACCAGTGCCGGCGTAAATGGTTATGGTGGTAACGACTGGATTTTGATGCGTTATGCCGATGTGATCCTGTCATTGGCCGAAGTTAACAATTACCTTGGCGATCAGGCTGCTGCTATCGGCTTCCTTGACCAGGTGCGTACACGTGCAGGTATGCCAACTTATGCGGTATCAATGACCAATAATGACTATGCTGCCAAATATCCAACATTAAAACTGGCTATTTTACACGAGCGCCGCGTTGAGCTTGCGTTTGAACACCACCGCTGGTACGACCTGTTGCGTACTTTCAATGATGCCGAGTTAGTTGCATATTTCAAAGCCAAAAAGCAAACTGATTTTGGTTTGGCTTCCCTGGCGAACTTTACTACTAAAGATCGTTATTACCCGATTCCGTTTGATGAGTACAAACTTGACCCTGTTAAGATGTACCAAAACCCGGGTTATTAATACCGGTGTTACATAAAAAGAAGCCGCCTCCTAAGTCAATTATGAGGCGGTTTCTTTTTACATCTGTTAATGGGTATTTATCGAATTCAAATAATATTTCTGTTAAGTATTAAGTTGGTTTTGCCTCCGGAAAATATAAAGTATTGATATACTGCAAACTTTTGTTTGAGTTTTGTAAGAACTGATTTACCTGAAGCAAATAGTGATGTAGTTATCATTAAGTTTGTCTAGCCCATCAAAGCAAAAAAATGAAAACGGTAACAGTAGAAGATTTTTATAAAAACGCCGCCGAGCGTACCAACAGCACGGTGGGAGACCTGCTTCCGACTGATATCAACAAAGAGATAGGGCATTTTAATGTATTTAATCTTAGCGACATCATTGCTAAAGTAAAAAAGGACCCTACCCATGTGCCTTACAATCGCAGGCTATATTACAAGATAAATCTGGTAAGGGGCCGAAACATAGCTGAGTATGCTGATAAGGTGATCAATATTGAAAAAAATGCGCTGGTATTTGGTACCCCAAAAATCCCTTACAGTTGGAAACCACAGGATATGGAACAGTTTGGCTATTTCTGTATTTTTACCGATGCGTTTTTGGTACAATCGAAAAGCGGTGTGGTATTAGACGCGTTACCGATCTTTAGTCCCGGAGGTTGCCCGGTGTTTATGCTTACAGATGAACAGGCTGATGAGGCAACCCTCATTTTTAAAAAGATGCAGCAGGAGATAGCATCCGACTACCTGTACAAGTATGACCTGATCAGGAATTATGTGCTGGAGCTAATTCATTATGGCCAAAAATTGCAGCCGCTTACCAATTACAGTAATAGTCATAATGCATCGGCAAGAGTATCATCCCTGTTTATTGAATTGCTGGAGAGGCAGTTCCCAATAGCATCACCCGATCAAAGGATTATCCTGCGTACTGCTAAAGACTATGCCGACAGGCTTGCTGTTCATAGCAATCATCTTAATAAGGTATTAAAAGAAAGTACCGGCAAAACTACAACTGAGCATATAGCAGAGAGGCTCATCCAGGAAGCCCGCATCCTGCTTAAGCAAACCGACTGGAATATCTCAGAAATAGCTTACAGCCTGGGCTTTGAACAGCTATCGCATTTTTCCAGTTTCTTTAAAAAGCAAACATCATTATCGCCGGTTGAGGTACGGAATTCGATGGGTTGAGGGTTGAGTTTTGCTTGTTTTATAATTAGGCTTTTATTTAAAGTTCGTATATTTACTAATATGACTACAATAATGTTACAGGTTCCGGATAGCCTTGGGGAACAGCAGTATGATACTGTGCGATTTATTGCGGCTAAATTATATGAATCGGGGAAACTATCGCTTGGGCAAGCTGCTGAAATGGCAAGTTTATCAAAGCGTACTTTTGCTGAATTATTGTCTGATTATAATGTTGCATTGTTGAATTATCCTGTATCTGAAATGCTGAGCGATGCGGATAGTATATGAAGTCGTTATAGCTGATACTACCTGTTTTATATTGCTCGATAAGATTGGTGAATTAAATCTTTTAAGATCGTTATTTGGTTCCGTAGTTACTACAACAATTATAGCATCCGAATTTGGTGATTCGCTACCAGAGTGGGTTCGGATCAAAGAAGTTAAAGATGTTCTTTTTCAATCTACACTTGATGTTGATCGGGGCGAGGCCAGTGCGATAGCTCTTGCCATCGAATCTCCCCCTTCGTTAATTGTTTTGGACGATGACAAAGCCCGAAAAAAAGCAAGAAAGCTGCAATTAAATGTTACAGGTACATTAGGCCTTTTTCTGAAAGCAAAAAGGGAAGGAATTATTCCGGATGTAAAATCTATGCTTATTAAAGTTCAAAAAACAAACTTTCACTATTCAGAGAGTGTTTTTAATGAGATTTTAAAACTGGCAGGGGAGTAACTATTTAATTAAGCCTCAGTGCATGAGTAAGAATCTGGATATTTATTGACTTTTCGCCTTGTCATTTTACAAATCATCATCCTGCGTCAAAAGGAAAAGCTTATCGTAATTGGTGATGTTGATCTTTTTGCCATTTGTGCTAATCAGTTTTTCCTGTAACAACTCGTTAACTACCCTGAAAACGGTTTCGTAAGTGGCGCCGGCGTATGAAGCCAGATCCTGCCGGGTAAGTTCTACATCAATATGGCCTTCCGGATTTGTGCCAAACTGATTCTTGAGGCTTATGAGCGCCTGGGCCACGCGTCCCTTTACCGGCATATGCGCAAGATTACGCATCTTGCGTTCTGCCTCCTGCAGTTCGTCGGCAAAAAATAACATTAGCTGGTAGGTAAACTGAGGATTTACTTTTAAAGTAGCCTCAAAAAACTCCATATCAATGTAGCATATAACGCCTGCTTCCAAAGCTGTTGCCGAAATAGGGTAGTGGGTGGCATGTTTACCCAGCACACGATGACCAAAAATAGCTCCCTTATTGGCAAAGCGAATAATAAGCTCTTTATCCGGCCCCCATTTTTTATGAACTTTCACATTGCCTTCATAAACAAAGTAAATTCCTTTCACCGGGTCGCCTTCACTGAAAATAACCTGCCCTTTTTTTACATTAAAGTTTTTTTTGTTGGCTGCAATTGCCGGCAACCACTCTTTTATACAGCCTTTACATAAAAGACAGGTTTGATTATCACACTGGATATTTCTTTTCATTCAAATCTTTATCAATTAGTCAATGTTTTGTTGTAAAAATATCAATGAAAATTGTATTTTTTATCAAAATAATGATTTTTAATTGAGTGATTTTTTACTAATTATTGATTTTGATGATTTTAAACATAATAAATCATGGTTTTATTAAATGAAAAAACCAATTGTTCGTTTTTTGGATTTATTGCAAGCGTGTATTGTATGTGTTTGTTTGAAAAAATGGAATTTTATTTTGAAAAAGTATGCAAATGACATTAAAAAGTATCATATTATGCCGTTCTTTACAGCAAACATTACCAGCCCGGCGGTATTGCGTACGCCCACCTTATCTATCAGGCGCTGCCTGATCCCTTCAACCGAACGTGGACTAAGGAACAGTTGTTTACCCATTTCATTAGCTGTTTTTTCGGCACAAATTAGTTTCAGTACATCCTGTTCCCGCTCGGTGAGTTCAACGCCTTCTTTAAAGGATGGTTTGATATTACCTTTTATCACCAATTTCTTTAAAAGCGCGTTGCTTACTATATTGTTAAAGTAATAGCCCGTTTCGTGTACCGAATATATCGCTTTCCTGATTTCTTCAGCTTCTGCGTTTTTTAGCAAGTATCCGTTGGCGCCAATCTCCATTAAATGAATTACGAACTTTTCGTCATCGTACATCGTCACCACTAAAATTTTTATATCAGGATACTTCTTTTTAATGTGTTTGGTAGCTTCCATACCATCCATAACAGGCATTTTAAGGTCCATGATAATTACATCGGGCATATTGGTTTCAATGCCTTTTATCAGGTCTTCACCATCGCCGGCCTCAAGCATTACTTCCAGGTTCTCATCCTGGGTAAGTCCAATTTTGAGGCCGTCCCTGTATATGGTATAATCATCGGCTATGGCAATTTTAATAGGTTTCATCGCCTTATTTTGATTGTTATAATGGTTAAATAATAATTGCCCGGGGGATACTGATGTTAATGTAATATCCTTCGGGCTTGTAATTAAATGATACCTCGCCTTTCAGCAAAATAATACGGGTTTGGATAGCTTTGAGGCCAAGGCCCTGCTTATTAAACTTTAGTTCTTCATATTGTTCATGGCTTAACCCTTTTCCATTATGAAAAATGCTGATGTTCAAGGTATCCTGGTTATAAGCTGATGTGATGTGTATTTTTTTAGGCCTGGCATGTTTAAGGATATTGTTCATTAACTCCTGCACCATGCGGTATATGCTGATATCATTTTCATTAGCCTGAGTTGTATATGAATCATCAAGATCGGTGGTAATAAATATGAGATCATTGTTTGTTATTTTTTCGGTAAAATGCCTGATAGCTTCATTTAACCCGAACTCCTTCAGGATACTTGAATGCAGGTTGTGCGAAATGCCCCGTACCTGTTTAATAGCCATATCAAGCAGTTCCTGTCCTTTTTCATACCTGGGCCCGTTGTTTTTATCAATAACATTGATCTTTACTCCCTGCAAATGCAGCTTTGATGCCGATAAAATGGCGCCCACTTCATCATGTAACTCTTCAGCAATGCGGTGACGCTCTGTCTCCTCGCTGCGTACAGCCGCTTCTATTAACTGGTTTTGCTGGGTTTGATGCAACTTTTGTATTTTTTGCTGGTACTGGTATTTTTTACGCTGAAAAAAAATAAAAATGAGCAATATACTCGCGAATAAGGAAAGCATAACCGCAATACCCATAAAGAGCAGGAGCCTGATATCGTCATTCGTTTGTTTCATATAACCCTTTCGCTATAAATACACATAAAATGGTATAGGTGAAATTGTGGATGTTCCACAGGCTTATGGCAAAGTTGTGCAGGCGCAGCGTGAGTTCATTGTACAGCAGAAAAATGAAAAAATTTACCGTGTAATAAATGCCCAGGCCGGTTACTATCCAAAAGTCGGGCTGTTTTTTACCGGGTTCTTCATCGTCGGTTATTTTAAACAGGTAATACTGCATACAATAAAACATCATAATTACCGCCTCAAATGATAGTAATCTGCTGCTCAATTGTCCGTAATCAAAAAAGTTTTGATAAAAGCTGAAATTGATAAGTACAAACCCTAAAAAAATATACGGCGCTATCCTTTTTGTTTTGGACAAAAACTGCTGGTTTAACTTTATAAAAAAAGAGCTGAATAATAACACCCTGATTATGGAATGGATATTATACAGGTAATTATTGGTGTTGTATGGGTGCGGTAAAATTGTTTTAAGCTTCCATATGGCATCAATAGTTACATTAATTGCCAGCGCTGTCCATAAATATATAACAACAGGTTTGTTAAAAGCAGGTTGTTTTTTCCTTAAACAAAGAATGGCCAGGGGAATGAGCAACGCCCAAACCTCCGACCAGTCAGATATACCTTTTATTAGCTGTTCCACTTGCAACAGTTTTTAACGCTATTACATTTTTGCCGGAGGTGATGGATTTGAATCAACATCGCCGGTGTCTGAGTCGCGGTAGTCAATAGGTACGCCGTTTTTTATGAGGCTGATGGCGTATACCAGGTGCTGGTTGGAGGCTATGATCTTAGGAGTAAAAACAAGGAAGTCGTAATCACGTTTTTTTCCGCCATCGGTTGAGATAATCGCCATAATCGCTTTTTTGGTGAGGTACGTATTGCCTAAAACCACCGGGCCGGTTAAGTTAACCAGCGTATCTTTTGTAACAGCCAGTGTATCAGGATGCACCGGGTTAAGATAGCCTCCGGCTGTATCAAGGATATATGATACAAGCTGATATGGCTTTTTAACATCATCAACCTGGGGGCTGTAAAACTGAAAAACAAAATTGTCGGTTTTGGCCGAGTCGAGCCAGTGATTAATCTGTGTAGCGGTATACTTTACCTGGGCAAATTTGGTGGCTTGCCTGCATGACGTCATGGCAAAAAACAAGCAAATAGTAATCGCGGCAGCAATTGGTCTGAATAAATTAAGAGGTCGTTTTTTCATGATATAATAGGTTTAATATGCAGGTAATATAGTTGTATTATTTGTATTTTATGTTGATAATAATAAATTATATAAGTGAGAAATTATTTATACTACTGTGAAAAAATTTCTCACTAATTATTTATTGTTCGCTTTGTTTTCTGCTGGTTTTCCTATATCGCAAAGTTAGTAGGTGTGAAATAGTGTGAAAGGGTGTTTTTATGGTTTACATACGTATAAATACTTATTTTATTTATTAAGTATTTTATCTCTAATAAGCCTGTTTAAATAAGCGGAGGTTTGTATTGTGATAAGCGAATAAGAAAAACCGGTTAAGAAGCGCTTCGGTCTTTTTCGCTATGATCACAGGAGCTAACCCGAAAATCCTTTAAAGAGTAGGGGCATTTATTTATCCTAATAACCCTTTTAGTCATGGCAATTAACAGTGAATTTCTCTCCACCTCGCAGGAGATCATCAACATCCAGGTAGTTATCGATACCGATGCAATTACTACCGATTATCCAAACCCAAGCCAGGATCCTAACAATCCTACAGGCTTGCCTCATAACTATATGTATATGGTTGCAACCCGTGGTAATACTATTACAGGTTCGGGCGGGGCCGATCTTAACATCAAAGCCGATGTAGGCGACGTTATACGCTGGTATGCAGTATCGGAATATGGCAATTTTGATTCGGCCGTGGTTATTTACAAATTAGCATGGTATGCACAAGATGTGGTATTTGATGGTGAAACCTTTAGTGTATACAACCGCACAGGTATTTTACCAACTAATGGTACTGCACTTCCTGTTGGGTTCTCAGACCAATATTTTTGGTTTAACCAGGCTACCGTAATTAGCAAAGGCACCGAACAATACAACGTTCAGTTTGCACTTTATGTACGCCAGAGAGGTGTTAACGATCCGGTATTATTTGGTTACTATTACTGGGATCCAACCGTTACCGTACAAAGCTAACCAAGCTTAAACCCGAATTAAAAGAACAGGCACAGGCCCGGTTTGTCATCATATGATACCGGACTTGTGCCTGATTTGCGTTAAACGGTTTTAAACCGCTTTTTTATTTTGTTTTACCCCTACTTCCTTTATTGTCATCTCCCTCGGATTGGTCGGTTGGTTTTTCATTTCCAACGGTAGTTGAATCATGTTGCTCTGTTGGCTGGTCTTTGGTTGGTTCGGTAGCTTTTAACCCGGCATAAGTGCCTGCGCTAATACCCATCATCAGCAATATATTGTTATCAAAATCGGGAAGCAGGTTTGATGATACGGTTTTTTGTATAAAGATTAGCCCAAACAAGATATTGAACAGCACATTTTGCAGGCGCTGGATATTGATACTGCTCCTGTCGGATAGGATATCGTGAAAAAAACCTTCACTATGGGCTTTGGGATCAATCTCCGTTTTGGTTTTTTGGTCGTTTTCGATAACCTTTCCCGTAGCCATAGTTGCAGCGCTAATGCCCAGGATAGCCAACAGTGAGCCTGGGATATCAGGAAGGGCTCCCGTTTCATTACATATGTACAGGTAAGTGACCGAAAAAATGACCGTCCAATACAGAAGTTGTGTGCGGCTCAGGCTGTAGTATAAATTGCTGTCGTCTTTTAAAATATTGTTTTTTAAGCCCATGGCCAGGAAACCGGCCATAATAACGGCCATTATCCATACCCAAACCCGGCTTATTTTCTGTTTAACCTCAAGTTGTGTTTTTACTACCCCCCGGGTTATATACCCTTTTGAGTTACCTACCGAAAAGTACACCGGGATGCGGGCTTTGTCAATAGCTTTACTGGCTAAAAAATCAACAGCCAGGTTTTGTATAGATGTATCTACCCTGAAATAAGCTATTTTTTCAAAGTTGTTGCTATCCCAAAAGGCTGTGGTGCCAACTTTTATGCCATCAACATAAAGCGTTTTAAATGAATCTATAGGGAGCGCTGTTTTGATCTTAATGGCAATTATCTCGTTGAACTTGGCCGAGTCTTTCCGTCCGCTCAGGTTGTAAATGGTTAGTATAGAATCAGGAAGAAACGTTGCTTTAGTTACGGAATCCTTTTTACCCGCAGCATTTTTTACACTATCGGGGTTTGCAGACCGGGCATGAACTGATAAGCAACTAAGTATAATAAAAACAGCCGCGAATAGTTTAAAAACTTGTTTTTTTAAATAGGGGTTCAGTAACAGCAGTGAAGCTATTACAGCTAAGCATAACAGGAAGGCCATCGGTTTAATAATTGTTGCCTACTCTTTGATCCCTTTTTCGGCACACAGGTATTACTGGTAATCAAATTTAAATTAATTACTGAACAAAATGAATACCTAATAACAGGTATTTTAATTTTTAATTAATTGGTAATAAGTTGATTGTGTTGCTGTGAGGTGGTTTTAATTAATAGTGATTTTTAATGTAAAATCCCTGTTATTGTATAAAATCGGCAACAAAAGGTTAATATATCATTATACTGAGCTCTTGTCACAGAGGTATTTTTAGCCATGCAATATCTTGTTGCATATTACCGGTTAACCCATTATCCCGATGAGATCTAAATTTACCTTCACTACGATTATTACTGCCTGTTGTTTACTGCCCTGTTTTTTGTATGCACAGGTTAAGCCTGCTGCTAACTTAATGAGACTTAATGCGCAGGAATATCTTGAATATAAGGGCGTAAACGTGATGCTCGCGCATGATTTTTATCCCGAAGGGCACCAGGGAGGGGTAGGCATTATTCAAAACGGACAGCGTGTAGCTACCAATGGCGATATCAGGCTGGAGCCAACGCCGGGGCAGTGGTCACCTATACCTAAAGTAGGTAAGCGTGTGGTTAATAAAACTACCGGCGAGGTAAGTGTACGCATGGAGTTCCCCAATCCGGATATGAACCGCCATGGTTTCAACCCTATCATCTACCCGGATCTGAATTTTGCTTATCATATTCGGGTGATCCCTGCTGGAAAGGCGTTCAGGATCATCGTTGATTTGGATACACCGCTACCGGATAACTGGATTGGTAAAGTGGGTTTTAACCTGGAGTTATTTCCGGGGATTTTGTTTGGCAAATCTTATTACATGGATAAACAATTTGGCATATTCCCTCAACAGGCCGATGGACAAACCTATATCGACAAAGAAGGCGAAACCCAGGTTATGCCCATGGCCGTAGGCAGAAAGCTTACTATAGCACCTGAAACCGATCTGCAGCGCATGACTATCGAAAACCTTTCGGCCGGCAACCTGCAATTGTTGGATGGCCGGGCCAGGCATAACAATGGCTGGTTTGTGGTACGTTCATTAGTGGCTAAAGGCGCGTCAAAAGATGCTATAGAATGGCTGGTAACCCCAAATGCTGTCGACGGCTGGCAATCGCAACCGGTTGTGCAGGTATCGCAGGTCGGCTATCATCCCGTGCAGCAAAAAATAGCGGTAATTGAACTGGATAAAAATGATAAAAAAATATTGCCGGTTTCGCTGCTGAGGATAGATGAAAACGGCGGACTGGTAACCACTCTAAAAGCTATGCCTAATAACTGGGGCGATTTTCTGAGGTACCACTACCTGCAATTTGATTTTACAAAGATCACCAAACCGGGTATGTACATGGTGAAATATGGCAATTATCAAACTGAGCCATTTCAGATCAGCACCGATGTGTTTAAAAACGATGTATGGCAGCCAACGCTTTCATATTTCCTGCCTATACAAATGTGCCATATGCGTGTTAACGAAAAATACCGCGTATGGCATGGCTTATGCCATATGGATGATGCCCGAATGGCGCCGGTTGATTCCAACCATTTCGACGGCTATATTCAGGGGCATAGTACACTCAATAAATATAAACCGGGCGATAACGTACCGTTTCTCGACCGTGGTGCATGGCATGATGCCGGGGATTTTGACCTGCGGGTTGAGTCGCAGGCCGAAACAGTGCATGGGCTTACATTAGCTTATGAAGCTTTCGATGTAAGATATGATAACACAACTGTCGACCAAAAGAACCACATCGTTGAAATTCACCAGCCCGATGGCAAACCGGATATGCTGCAACAGATTGAGCACGGTTTATTAGCCATTACGGGAGGCTACCAGGCCTTGGGACGTTTTTACCGCGGAGTTATTGAGCCAACCATCAGGCAGTACACCATTTTGGGTGATGCTGCTAATATCACCGATAACAAACCTTTTGTAACCAACGCTTCAAATACCGATCTTGTATTGAAAACTCCTGCCGCAGCTGATGACAGATGGGTATTTACGGAGGATAACCCTGGTCGTTCGTTAGAAACAGCCGCGGCCCTGGCCGCTGCAAGCCGTGTAATGAAGGGTTATAATGATACGCTTGCTACGCAATGCCTGCAAATAGCACAGGATGTTTGGAAAAACACACCTGACCAGACTTTGCGCCATCGCGTTGCTTTGGCGGTAGAATTATTCATCACCACAAAAGATAAAACCTACGCCGATTACCTGGTAAACAATACCGATGCCATAGCCAATAGTATTGATAATACCGGCTGGCTGGTTGGCCGCACCATGGAGTTGATCGGCGATCAAAACTATCATAACAAAATAATCGAAGCAGTTAAAAAGTTATATGCTCAAATTCAGCAGCAGGGAACTAAAACCCCTTATGGCGTTCCGTATGAACCCAATATTTGGGGAGCGGGATGGGGTATCCAGAATTTTGGTTATAAACAATACTTTTTATACTCCGGTTTTCCGTCTGTTTTTAGCGATACCTATATGCTGCACGCCATGGATTTTGTGCTGGGCTGCCATCCGGGTTCTAATACGGCTTCGTTTGTATCGGGCGTGGGCTCAAAATCAATGACAACAGCGTACGGCTTTAACCGGGCCGACCGCTCATATATTCCCGGTGGTATTACATCCGGCACGGCGCTTATCCGTCCCGATTTTCCCGAACTGCTTAACTGGCCTTATCTGTGGCAGCAGGGCGAATACGTTTTGGGCGGTGGTACCACCGATTACCTGTTTTTAGTTTTAGCGGCCGATCATGTTTTAAATAAAAAGTAAGCTATGAAATTGAAGATCACTTTGCTCTCGGCTTTAATAAGCACTGCCTCGGTGGTATCTGCTCAAAATAATCAGAACGAAAAGCAGAACATAGCCCAGGAAATGCAAACATCCATGGTTAATGAACTGCTCAAGCCCTGGTACCCGGCCGCTATTGATACTGCCGATGGTGGATTTTTAAGCGCTTTCACCTACGATTTTAAGCCGACAGGCAACCAGGATAAAATGATAGTGACCCAGGCGCGACACGTTTGGAGCAATAGCAAAGCTGCCGAGCTTTTTCCTGGTAAAAAATATTACATAGCGGGGGCTCGTCATGGATATGAATTTTTGAGGGATATGCTGTGGGATAAGCAATACGGGGGCTTTTACATTTTTACGGATAGACAAGGCAACCCCAAACAGGGTGGTTTTGCTCCTAAAGAAGCTTATGGTAATTCTTTTGCAATTTACGCGCTTGCAGCATATTACCAGGCCTCGGGCGATACCAGTGCATTAAATTTGGCTAAGCAATGTTTTTGGTGGTTGGAAAAACACGCCCACGATCCGGTTTATAAAGGTTACTATCAGCATATGCAGCGTGATGGAACACCAATTGTGAGGGATGCAACCATAAAATCTACTGCCGAAACGGGTTATAAAGATCAAAACTCATCCATCCACCTGCTGGAGGCGTTTACTGAATTATACAGCGTGTGGCCGGATGAATTGCTTAAAACCCGCCTGAAAGAAATGTTAATGTTGGTGCGTGATAAGATCACTAATGATAGGGGAAATCTTATCCTTTTTTTTCAACCAGATTGGACACCGGTATCTTACCACGATTCTACCCTTGCCGTTTATAAGCAGCATCATAGCCTTGACCATATTTCGTACGGGCACAATGTAGAAACGGCTTATCTGATGCTCGAAGCTTCACATGCTTTAGGTATTGAAGGGGATGTCAAAACCTTGCAGGTGGGAAAAAAAATGGTTGATGATGCGTTGGATAATGGCTGGGATAATAAAGTGGGCGGTTTTTACGATGAGGGCTATTACTTTAAAGATAAGCCCGGACTTACCATTACTGAGGATACCAAGAACTGGTGGGCACAGGCCGAAGGGCTCAACACGCTGCTCATTATGGCTGCCAGGTATCCGCAGGATAAGCACCAGTACTTTGAAAAGTTTAAAACCCTGTGGCAATACACGCAAACCTACCTCATTGACCATGAACACGGCGACTGGTACCAGGGCGGCATAGATAAACAACCACAGTATAAAACAGCTCTCAAAGGCCAGATCTGGAAGGGAACTTACCACACTTTTCGCGCGCTGATGAACTGTGTGACGCAACTTGACCCGGATAAAATACCACCCACTGCACCAAAGCAGGTAAAACTGGCTAAAGCTACCGGTACCTTAAAATGGCAGGCATCTAAGGATAATAAGCGGGTGTTGGGTTATAATATTTACAATAATGGCAAACGGATAGGTTTTACGCCGTTAAATTATTTTGTGGTGGATAGGAGTGCGGCGGTTAAAGGCAAGTTAACAGTGAGAGCGATTGATTTGGCGGGGAATCAGTCTGGTTTAAATAAAGCTTTTTAATTTAGTAGTCAAAAGCTTATGACAATGTTATCGTTAGTAGGTGAATGTTCAAATGACGTAACCCGTTTTTATTAGGACGAACTGTCTATGGCTTTTAGCTTTCTGCTTTCAGCCTTCAGCTTTTTAAAAGTGACCACGATCATTTTTTTAACGCACTATGGTCATGTTACAGGTAAGCGGTACCAGCCATCTTTGTATCATTAAAAGATAACAATCATGGCAACTTTAAAAATAAATGCTCCTGAATGGACCGCTGCAAATACCAATACTGTTAACACCGCCAATACTAAAGCCGGCAACAATACCTGGAATAAGTTAATGGCCTTTGCCGATAGCCAGGCCCCTAATAAAACAGTTTGGTTCATGTTTTCACTTGTTTCACAAGGTGTGCTCTTTTTACCTGTACCTGCTTTCCTGCTGTATTATTACAACGCTCCCATAGCCGTGCTGGCAGTAACTCTTGTGTTATTCTTTGCCAACATTATAGCCGGCATGGGCGGCTCCGGTATCCGTACACTGCTTGGCTTTTTCGCATTCAGCGTCCTGGTACATATTACCATGTTGCTTGTATTTATGCTGTAATATAATTTATTGCCTCCTAATTTAATATGTGCTGAAAAGTCGCCGGTTTGCCGGCGGCTTTGTTGTTTAAAAAAGGAGTGGATAGGGGATAGTCAACAAAAAGGGGATTGTGCTGTGCACGATCCCCTTTTTGTATTTTGTAAAATGTAATTAAGCGTAAGTAACACTTAAAGTAATTGGCACGCTCAGTGCTTTTGAAATAATGCAGTTAGCTTTTGCGCCTTCAGCAATTTCTTTGAATTGTTCTTCAGAAACACCATCAATTGCTGATCCTTTTATTTCTAAATGGATGCCTGTAACTTCTAAAGCCTGCATATCAAGGTCAAGAATTGCATCGGTAGTTAAATCATTAGGAGTAAAGCCTGCCTGGGTTAAAGCAGCGCCAACGGCCATAGTAAAGCAGCCTGCATGAGCAGCAGCTAATAACTCTTCGGGGTTAGTACCGATGCCATCGGCAAAGCGGGTTTTAAATGAATACTGGGTTTTGTTTAATACAGTGCTCTGGGTAGTGATCTCTCCCTGACCGGCCTGTAATGTACCATTCCAATGGGCGTTTGCTGTACGTTTCATAGCGTGTGGTTTTATATTAGTTCATAGTTTATGGTTCATTGTTGATGGTTGGATTAGTTTAGGAAATAGTTCAGGTACTGCCATGAACCATGAACTATTAGCCATTAACCGATCAATGCCATTTAGCGCGTTCATACTGAACAGGCCATTTTATTTCCTCGCCAAGCTCATGTGCAGCGCGCAGGGCAAAATGTGGATCACGAAGCATTTCCCTTGCAAAAAACACCAGATCGGCACGTTCGTTTTCTATAATTTCATTAGCCTGGTCCGATTTTGTGATCAAACCTACCGTACCTGTAAGTATACCGCTTTCTTTTTTAACTTTTTCGGCAAATTCAACTTGATAACCCGGCGTTAACGGAATTTTAACATTTGGTATGTTTCCGCCCGTTGAGCAGTCAATCAGGTCAACACCTTTTCCTTTTAAAATATTGGCTAATGCAACAGAATCTCCGGCCGTCCAGCCACCTTCTACCCATTCGGTTGCCGAAATCCGTACAAACAGCAGGTTCTCTTCAGGCCAAACTTCCTTAACACTTTCAATTATTTCGAGGAGTAAACGAATGCGGTTTTCAAAACTTCCGCCATATTCGTCTATACGTTGATTACTGAACGGTGAAAGAAATTGATTGATCAGGTATCCGTGTGCACCATGCAATTCTATCACTTGAAAACCGGCATCAACAGCCCGTTTAGCAGCGGCTTTGAAATCGGCTTTTACTTTTTCAATACCCGCTCTATCTAAAGCTATGGGTGGTTCTTCATTTTCAAAAAAGGAAATGGCACTTGCCGAAACACTTTGCCAGCCGTTTGGCTGATTGGCAGGGATCTGTTTGCCGCCGTTCCATGGTTCCAGGTGACTTGCCTTACGCCCTGCATGCGCCAGCTGTGTGCCCGGAACAGCCCCCTGAGCCTTTATAAAATCAGTGATCTGTTTTAGTTTTTCAACATGTTCGTCTTTATACAAACCCAGGTCGGCGAAGGTAATGCGCCCTTCGGGTGATACAGCGGCGGCTTCTGTAATGATTAACCCTGCACCGCCTGTAGCAAAGCTGCCAAGGTGTACCAGATGCCAGTCGTTGGCAAAACCATCCTGGCTTGAATACTCGCACATAGGCGATACTACGATGCGGTTTTTTAGTTCGATGTTTTTTATTTTAAGGGGAGAGAATAGTGTAGACATGTTTTTTGTTTTTGCAAATATGCGTACTAACAAGCAGTGTGTATGTACTGTTTTTGTAAAATGATATTGCAGTGAGAGGAAAGAGGCGTTTTGTGCCAGGCGGAATTGTCCGAATCAGAATTACAGAATTATTCAATTTTCAGAATAAGGTCATTCTTTAATAGTGCGGGTTGTGCTATTTACTAAAACGTTACATTTACCACCATGTCTGCCATTACAACCCGCTTAGCAACTTTTAATGATATCCCCGAATTGCAGGGGTTAATCGCTCTTTCTGTCCGTGGATTAAGCACTAATTATTATAATCGGCAGCAAATTGAAAGTGCCATTAAATATATTTTTGGAGTGGATACCCAACTGGTTACCGATGGTACTTATTATGTGGCCGAAATAGACGGCGTTACCGTAGGCTGTGGCGGCTGGAGCAAACGCAATACTCTTTACGGCGGCGATCAGCATAAAGAAATTGAAGACCCATTGCTTGATCCCAATCATGATGCTGCCAGGATCAGGGCTTTCTTTGTCCACCCGGATTATGCCCGAAGAGGTATAGGTAGTTATATCATAAAGGTTTGTGAAACTGCTGCACAAAACAACGGCTTTAAAAGCCTGCAATTAGGAGCTACATTACCCGGCGTGCCGCTTTACGAAGCTATGGGGTACAAAGCCACGGAAAATATTAATCAGCCGATGCCCGATGGGATAATATTGCCTTTGGTTAAGATGTTTAAGGTTTTATAGTTATGAGTTTCATATTAAACCCTCCGTTTCAGCGTTATAGCTTAGAACCATGCCCGCAATTATGCCCAGGAAAATACTGACGGTAATAATATTATTGATGGCTGTTACCTTAACAAAGGCCCAAACTGCTGAAGATACCTACAACAAATACCTCGACTTTAATTTGGCGCGTTTACAGGGTGAACAAGATAAGGCAATGGACTTATCCCGGCAAATTATGCAGGATACGGCCAGGCTATCAGCCAAAGTAAAGATCAATTTTTTCAATTCACTGGCCAGGCTTTATGAAGATGATAATCAAAGTGTAAATGCGATACCCTTATACGAGCGCGTAGTTGCTGCCGAACCTGATTATTATGTGGCCCACAGGGCTTTAGGGTACTTGTATCTCAAAAATATCCCCGATGCTGATAAACCTTTAAATACCCCATCTACAGATGCCGAATACATTAAGGCTGTTAAAAAAGCCCTGCCTCAATTGGAGAAGGCACAGGCTTGCGATGCTGACGACAATACTTTAGCCCTGATCAAAACGCTTTATAAAAACATAGGCGATGATGCCGGGTTGAACGGGCTGAATAACCGTTTGAAGGTTTTGAAAAAGAAATGTGAAGATATTTTGGGTGATTAGCGACAAATTACCTCATCCAGAGTCATGCAGATGACAACTGATAAGTAGCTGATTGAAAGCCAGCGATTAATATAAGCTCGCAAAGCCGCGAAGACGCTAAGAAAACCTTTGCGACTTTAGCGCCTTTGCGAGAAATCAAAACGCTATCAAGTACTTACAATTATTAAGAATCAATGCCTAAACAATGTGTCAATGACTGCTTGTCGAAAGGTCGCACGCAGAGGCCTGCCCGCCATGCTTCGACGGGTTCAGTATGACACCCATTTTTAAGTTGTTATGGGTAACTTGTTTCAACCACCCCACTCGTTATCTCTAATCAAAACGTTGACCAGACCTGTGGAGGGCTAAAACAACCTTCAGAAGCTCCCGGATTTAAGGGCTATTTTATTATACTCTTAGATACTACTTTTGCCTGAAGCTATCACCAATAAACCCTAATGCATCGGTGATGCCGGTGCGCCAGTAGGTCCAGTTGTGGGCTCCGTCGCGGATGCGGAATTCATGTGGCACTTTCTTTTCTGTAAGGGCTATATGCAGCAGGCTGTTCCCTTTGCTTAGCGCGTCATCATCACCGCAATCTATCCAGTAGCGCACATTTTTCAGATCATCGGTGGTTTTGCTTTGTACCAATCCCAGTATGGAGTTAGCCTGCCAGGTAGCATTAAGGCGTTCTTTTCCTTTAAGATCGGGGCCAAATACCTTGCTATATACATCCTTCCAGCGCTCGTCGGGTATCGCCATAAAATCATCCTCGCTGCGTACCGCAGCACTCAAAGCCGCCGCTGCTGAGAACATATCAGGATGTTTAAGACTGTATACCAGTGTGCCAAATCCTCCCATGGATAAGCCCGCCACGCCGCGGTATTGTTTAGTACCTTTTATACGGTACTCTTTTTCGATAGATGGTATAAACTCCTTGAAAAAGAAGTCCTCATAGTTTAGTTTGCCCTTGTATGCATTGATAAAGAAGCTTGTGCCCCCATCGGGCATTACAATGATCATCGGGGGGATGGTACCATTGGCAATGGCTTTATCAGCATAGCGGTTAACTTCACCAAATTGCAGCCAGCCGGTATGGTCATCACCGTAACCATGCAGCAGGTATACTACAGGATAGGTGCGGTTTGATGTTTCATAATCAGCAGGGAGGTATACTGCGTATTTTACATTATGATTTAAAATATCGCTTTTTATATATTGCTCTTCAATCACCTTGCCGGTAGTTTGCGCAAATACATTTGCCGAAATCAGCAATAAAAAAACCAGCAAAGTTCTTTTTATAATACTCATATTCTAATTCATTCAATTAAACCGTCATTTTACACATCCGCATATCTGAAATCAGCGCGTCTGCTACTTTTGCCTGAAGCTATCACCAATAAATTGCAGCGCGTTGGTGATCCCGGTACGCCAGTAGGTCCAGGTGTGGGCGCCATCGCGCATGCGAAATTCATGCGGTACATTTTTTTCGGTAAGGGCAATATGCAACAGGCAGTTACCTTTGCTCAGAAAGTCGTCGTCGCCGCAATCTATCCAATACCTTACAGATTTTAACTCGTCGGTAGTTTTGGTTTGCACCAGGTTTAAAACCGAATTACTTTGCCAGGCATTGTTAACCCTGTCTTTCCCCTTTAAGCCCCGGCCGTAAAGCTGTGCAAATATTTTTTCATAAGTATCATCAGGAGTGCTTACGAGCTGTTCGTCAGGAAATACAGCGGCACTTAAGGCCGCACCGGCTGCAAACAGATCGGGATGTTTAAGTGTATAGATCAGTGTTCCGTAACCGCCCATTGAAAGGCCTGCAATGCCCCGGTATTTTTTTTCGGCCTTGATACGCAACATCTTTTCAATATGAGGCATAAACTCTTTGATGAAAAAGTCTTCATATTTCTCCTTGCCATCGTAAGAGTTGATGTACCAGCTCGAATCGGCATTTGGCATTACAATGATCATCGGCGGGATAGTACCATCGCTAATAGCTTTATCAGCATAGCGGTTAACTTCGCCAAATTGCAGCCAGCCGGTATGGTCGTCGGTATAGCCGTGCAGGAGGTAAACTACGGGGTAGGTGCGGTTGGCTGTTTCGTAATCCGGAGGTAGATAAACCGCGTAGTTTACATTGCGCTTTAAAATTTTGCTTTTTAGGTTTTGCTCTTCAAGCACCTTGCCCTGCTGTGCAAATAAACTGAAGCCGCTTACCAGCAGCAGGAATAAAAAAACAGGTTTAAGTATTTTCATAGTACGCATGTTTCAGGTTTAAAAATTAAGTGCCTTTCCCTGTTGCGGATATACCAGGTTTAGCTGTAATTTATTGGCAGCTTTTAACTGAGCTTTGATTTTGCTGATGCTTGTCATTGGCGGCTTTAAATGAGTTACTACAATGTTTAAGCCTTTAATAGCATCTGTGCCGGTAAACGAGGCCAGTTTATCCATCTCCGTCATTAACCATTTTGGCGTAAGGTGACCGAACAATGTTTTATCCGGCTGCTCATTAGGGAAAGATATCTCTATTAAAATAGCCTTTAGTTTTTTGCTTTTTATCAGCGGAGCAACGGCCTGCCACAAGTTTTGCATGTTGCTGCTTTTTTCTATTTCATCGGGGCCGGTATCACCTAAATAAAGCAGATAATTGTTATTGCTATTCACCAAAAAAGCAGTACTGGTTAAATTGGAATGACTGAGCGGGAAAGCCCGCACCTTAAGTTCGGTATTTTCGATAGCTGTTTCGGTACCGGGTTCTAATACTTTATAACTGTATTTTTTGAGTGCCGGCGCTTCGCCCTGGTCGGCAAAATTGGCCCAGCTTTTCCAGGTAAAATAGTGCGTTTTTATGGTTTCAATGCAATCATTAAGTGCATAGATATTTTTGGTGCTGTCCTCGGGCGAATTAATAATGAGCCCGGCAATATGGTCAAGATGTGAATGGGATATAAAATAGCCTTTAATATACTGCCAGAGCACAGTATTGCCGGGTACATTAAAGCTTTTACATGTTACAGCTTTTTCAATGCCATAATGTATTGTGCCTGCATCAAGGCAGATGTAATTATTGCTGCCTTTGGGCGCAAGCATATAAGCCGATAGGTTACTTTCATCAATACCTCCCAGTACACCTAAGGGTACCAGCCTGAAAGTTGAGGCCTTTGGAGTTTGTGCAACCAAAATTACAGGGAAAAGGAAAATATATAAAAATGGCAGTAATTTATACTTGAGGGTCATTTTAGGCAGATTTAGCTTTAGTATGCTACGCTACTAAATTAAGGATATGCATAAATAATCAAAGTAAAATGCTGTCTGTTTTTATGAACAGTCACATTACATAACGCGTTTTAAGGCATCGTTCACAAAAAAATTTGCGAACGGGAAGCCAAAACAGGGTGATTTTTAATGCAAGGCTGCGCTTACGCCTGGTTTTTAAAGGCTCATTACATTTTTTACACCTGTAAATAGCGCGTGGTGTATCTCTTACAATTTCCATTGTTAGGGGGGAGCAACAGTTTCTGCAAAAATTAAAGTTCAGTTTGTTTAAACGAAAGTTTACAGGTTAAGGTTCACCTTTTTTTCAGAATTTATTCTGTTTTCATGGCCTTTGCAGCCGCTTTTTTATATTCATAATCGCCACCTAACAGATACCCCCATGGTTTAAGTGTTTCAATGCGGTCAAATATGATCTTGAATATGGCAATAACAGGAATAGAAAGGAACATGCCCGAAAGGCCCCAGATCATTTCGCCTAAAATAATGCCTATAAAAGAGATGAGGGCATTGAGCCTAACCTTTGAACCAACTATAGTGGGCAGCAAAAAATTGGCATCAATTGCGTGAATGCCTATAACACTAACAGCCACCGCTACAGTGTTACTGATGCTGCCTGTAGCAAAAGTTATAACAGTACTTAAAAGCAAGGCAGTGAAGATCCCGATGTATGGAATAATATTGAAAAGACCAACTATAATGCCCAGCAAAGCGGCATATTTTATACCTATCATCCAAAAAACAGTAATGGCTACGCCGGCTACTATTACCATTTCCAATAGCAGCCCCAATATATATTGCCTCAAAATACTTTGAATATTCTCAACAATATCCATTACCACGTGCTCGTTTTCATCTCTGAAAACCCATACCATAAAACGGATGAGCAAACGCCTGTATAACAGTATAAAAAAGGTGAAGATCATGATGAACACATAAAACAACATAAGCGATGAGATGGCCCCGAAAGTGGTGCCCAGTACATCAGTGCCCGATTCCATAAGTTTTTTCGCAGTATCGTCAACATAAGCCATTTGTTTGGCGGCGTTAACATGAAACGCATGTTGAATCCATTTCTGCAGGTCCTGTATAGATTGCGTAACCTGTTTTTTAAGCATTGGCCAGTCGTTAGCCATGTTTGAGATCTGTGAACCTACAAGGTAGAGGATCCCCCCAACAACACCAACCAATAATAATATCGAAGCCAGCGATGCCATGCTGCGGGGTAATCTCAGCTTATTTTCCAGAAAATTACAAACGGGAAGCAACAGTATGGCGAAAATAAAACCAAAGATCATGGGATCAAGCAGATCTTTACCCATAATAATCAGGTAGCCGAGGGCCATAAAACCAATAAGTACTAAAGCAAGACGTTCATAAAATGGAGCGATGAGTTTTTTTGTAGGCATATGGGGCAAATGTAGAGGTATTTATGATGGCTTAACACGTAATTATTTCAGAAGTTTGAAGATAAGTAATAATCGGGAACAGACCGGAGGAAAAATGCTAAAGGTTTAAATCATGCCGGATTGAGCCGGAGTTGCAGTTTTAAGTAGTAAGAGCCGTTTGGTGTACTTGCTATTACAGTCGTTAAAGCTGTTACTATATGCTGCAACTGCCACTCAGTAACCGCTACTAAAATTGTCGCTGCTATTATTAAAAAACTACTACTGATTTTATGTTTTGGCAAATATTTTGCATTGTAATATTATCATTTACTTAAAAAGTAACAATATGGCAAAGTATTCAGAAAAAGCCGGAGAGAAGGTTGAGAAAACCATGCATGAAATGAAGGAAGGCAAGCTGAAAAGCGGCAGCGGTAAAAAAGTTACCAGCAAAAAGCAGGCAGTAGCTATAGGGCTTTCCGAAGCGCGAAAAGAAGGTGCCAAAGTGCCGAAGAAGAAAAGTTGATAAATGGCCTCTGGTACAGGCTCATTGAAGTGTTTATAACTGTTTTCAATGAGCCTGTTTTAGGAACCATCACTGGTTTTTTAATTAACAAACTGAAGTTGAAAATTGAGCAAGTCTTTCTTTATTTCAAAATTACGTTTGGCAATGCCCAAAACATACACTTCCATAGCTTCGTTGAAATTTTGTAAAGCCTGGTTATCGTATCTTGGTTCAAGATAATAAGTATGTTTAGCTGCGAGATAATCTTCTAAAATTTTGATCTGCTCTTCGTTAAAATATTTCCTGCTTGTTTCATCAGTAATAGTTTCGTTTATGCGTTTTTTTACATAGCGCTCCTGTTTATAAACTTCAGCAAGCGTGTCATGAATTTGCTCAACAGTCATCTTATTATAAACAGGCGCGAGTGCACGCATAATATTATTATACCTTTCATAGTCAGCTACTGCTTCCTGCTGATAGTCAAACAGGTTGTTATATTGCGCAATTAGCATTTCGCGTTGGGTATCGGTTGAGCGCATATAGAAAAATAAGAAAAGATTTTTGTCCAACTCTTCTATTCTTTTTTGCACAGTTTCATATTCCGATTTAAGCAATGTCTGAAGGTTATAAATATCGTTGGGGTGATATTTAGTGCCGCGGAAATCAAAAGTTTTGATTTGATCAGCCGTATTAAGCTGATCAAATATATCAATATCCCCTGCAAGCGGCGGGCCTTCGCCGGCAAATTGCTGTTTTCCGCATTCAGCAGTCCCTCAAAGGTTTGATCGCGGATGTAATCTTGATTTGCTAATGCATCATCGATATTAAACGCAGTTATTAACCGGTCATCAAAATAGCTATTGTATCGCGGATCAAATGAATTCTCAGTGATCTTACTATAAAAATCCTGTTTAAAAGCTTCGATTGTAACTCTTTCAGCATTTTTATCAGTGTTAACAATTTCATAAAGGTGATCGGTAAGTTGCGTTTGTACCAGTAGCGGATCTTCAAAAAGCACCCACGCAGGCTCGTTTACTGTTGTGGTTGTAAGGTTGATGCGGTTAGCATGTAATTCGCGCTCGTTGTTGGTAGGGTGCGATGACCATTGATTTTTAATTACTATTTCGCTGCTTTCCGGCAAATTCCAGCCATCTGATATGATCGGTAACGCAGCCGCATCAATCTCAATCTTATGATAGTTGGCAAAATGCCTGATCATTTCCAGATGTTGGGGATAAAGATTGTCCGCCCGTTTATTTTGTTTAAGGTTTGCACGCGAATAATTGATAAGGTTTTCATAACAAGCTTGTCCTATATCAATGCGTTTTAACGAGGATATGATGTGGTTTGATCCGCTTACGTAGGCGGCCACAGCATCGGCCTGAAACTCCATTTCCCGTGATAATGCAAGATGGGCCTTATTGACCACTATATAGATTTTGCGCAAGATGTATTGCATCCCTTGTATCAGTTTGATATTTAAAGATGCTGCTACGCTAAAAACGCCGTGCACACGTGCAAACCTGCTGATAAGATTGCTATAATCTTCGGTGTCATATAGCATGTCATAAAGCACCTTATTAAAGTTGTATACATAGCTGCCAACTTTCATGCTTCGTTGTGAAAAATGGCCGAATTCGTGCGCCATCACTGCTTTAAACTCCGACAGATTCACAGAATTTATCAGGCCCAAACCTATTTTCAGATTTTTTTTAACAGGCAGGAACATGCTCCAAAAGCTTGAACTGTAAAACACTCCGGCATTTACATCAGCAGACAAGTAAATGCGTTTTGGCCTGGGAGCCTGCGCTTCGATGGTGATTTTAGATATGAAATCAAATAATGCGGGATGCTGATCGGCGGTAATTTCAATCATGTCTGAATAATCTACACGCGTGCGTTTGAAGATAAACTTGATCACAAAGTAAACCAACATAAGGCCCGAAAGTATTAGCGCCGCTCCAACTACCAACGTTATAAATGCAGGATGAAGCACTATAAAAGCCACGCCTATGTATCCAAATGCTATGGCTATTGCCAGCGAGCCCAAAAACAAAAGCAGATAGCAAATGATGAATAATATAATAGCACTTACCGCGATATATACACGATTTTTAAACGACTTTGAGGGTTTAACTACATTTTTATCCGCCCCTGCCGGCATGGGAGGATACGATAAGGTTAGGTTTTTCATTTATTTTTTTAATGTAAACGCGTCGATGATATCCATCAGCGTCACAGCTTCATCAATGGAGCAGGGGTTAGGCCCTTCGCCATTAAAGTAAGCTACTATTTTGGTTATGAAAGGCTGCTGGATATGCTCGGGGTGAGTGAAAGTTATGGTTTCTTCATCTGTATCAGTTTCCCAGCTGATGTAATTGCCAAAAAACGGGAAGGTGATTTTTCCTTTTGTGCCGATGATCTCGCAGGTATCGGTGGTTTCACTTTCGGCTACATTAAAACACCAGGAACCGTTAACAACTACCTTGTTTTTAAACAGGATCTGCCCGCAAACGTGATCGTCGGCAGGTGTTGAGTTTGATTGGTTAAGCGAAAAACCATGATACATTTCAGGCTCGCCGAAATAATACAGCATCAAATCGAGCTGATGCGGGGCAAGATCATGAAAATAACCTCCGCCTGATAATTCGGGCTGTACACGCCAGTTGGTTTCCACATCGGCAATCAAAGTTGGTTTGCGGCTTTGCCACATCCTGATCTGTACCGTACGGATTTCGCCAATCAGCTGCGCATCAATTAATTCTTTAACCTTTAAAAACATAGGTAAAGCCCGGCGGTAATGGGCAACCGTAAGTTTTGAGCTGCTCCCCTTCACAGCAGCTGCCATAGCCTTTGCTTCGGCCGAATTACGGGTTACCGGTTTTTCGACATAAACGTTTAACCCTTTTTTTAATGCGGTAAGTGCATAATCGAGATGGGATGCGGGAGGGGTGGCTATGTAGATCGCGTTTAGTTCCTGGTCGTTCAGCAATTCATCGGCATCATTGTACCATTTGCCTACGCCATGGCGTGCAGCATAGTCGGCCGCTTTTTCTGCATCGCGGCGCATAACGGCCACAAGGTTACTTCCTTCAACTTTTTTAAATGCCGGCCCGCTCTTTTTTTCAGTTACATTGCCGCAGCCTATAATACCCCAGTTTATCATTGTTAGCCCCTCTAAATCTCCCCTAAAGGGGAGACTTTAATTTTTATTTAAGGAAAGATATTAAAATTACTTGTCGAAAAGAATAGAAATTGGCGCTCCACCATAGTTGCCCTTTAGGGGGTTAGGGGGCTAAAATTTTTTCTATGCTTGCTAATTCCTCTACCGAAAACCGGAGGTTATCCAAAGCTTTTAATGAATCGGATAATTGTTCGGGCCTGCTTGCGCCTATCAATACAGATGTTACGCGCTCATCTTTCAGGATCCAGGCCAGTGCCATTTGGGCCAGGGACTGTCCGCGTTGCACAGCCAAACTGTTTAAATCCCTGATCTGGCTTAGACGTTCGTCGGTAATGTGGCTTTTTTGCAGGAAACCGGTTGGTCGTGCAGCCCTTGAATCTTCGGGGATGCCATGAAGATATTTATCCGTCAATAAACCTTGCGCCAGTGGTGAAAAGGGGATACAGCCCACGCCTTCGCTACCTAAAACATTCAGCAGACCGCCTTCAACCCAACGTTCAAACATGGAGTATTTAGGCTGATGGATAAGGCACGGTGTGCCAAGCTCTTTGAGAATTTTGATAGCTTTCGAGGCCAGTTCGGCAGGGTAGTTGGAAATACCAACATACAAAGCTTTTCCCTGGCGAACAATGAGATCCAACGCAGCCATGGTTTCCTCAAGTGGCGTGGTTGGATCGGGGCGATGATGATAAAAAATATCCACGTAATCAAGCCCCATGCGTTTAAGGCTTTGATTAAGACTGGCTACCAGGTATTTTTTCGAGCCCCAGTCGCCATACGGGCCCGGCCACATGGTGTAACCGGCTTTGCTTGATATAATAAGTTCGTCGCGGTAATCGCGGAAATCTTCTTTCAGGATCTTTCCAAAATTCTCTTCGGCTGAGCCGGGAGGCGGGCCATAATTGTTGGCCAGGTCAAAATGAGTGATGCCGCTGTCGAAAGCAAGATGCAATATTTTACGGTAATTATCGGCAATATCAACGTGACCGAAATTGTGCCAAAGGCCTAATGAAATAGCCGGAAGTTTGATGCCACTGTTGCCACAGCGGCGATATTGCATTGTTTGATACCTATCGGCAGATGCTGTATATGTCATATTTCAGGTAAGGATTGGGCCGTAAAAATAGAACTTTATGTAAAAAAATAATGGTGTTTTTGACTTTACTGAAATTAAATTATGGCATGGCTACTATATCATTAACCTGCATCTGATGTTTGGCCCAATCGCGGAGTAATTGTAAAAAAGGAAGTAATTCCCGGCCTGTATCGGTAAGGGTATATTCAACCCTTGGAGGTACTTCAACATGCACCTGCCGAACGATGAGGCAATCATCTTCCAACTCACGCAGGGCCTGGGTAAGCATTTTAGAGGTTACGCCTGTTACAGTGCGACGTAACTCGCCATAACGCATGGTGCCATTGCGTAAACGCCACAGGATGCGACCTTTATATTTGCCGCCTATCCGCTGAAAAGCGTAGTCGATACCGCATTTTGGAGCCTCGTATTTTGATTTTTTATCCATCAATTAAAAATAATATAACTGATTTACAGCATGGTAACTTTTTAGTAATCAGGCTACTTTTTTGTGCCTTATTGTTAATGGAATATAGCAAATATAAATTTGCTGCATGAAATATAGATTGCTTTTCATCTTTTTGCTGTTTGTATGCAGGGCATCGGCACAAAACAAAACCGGGAGCAGTAGTTTAACCGGAACTTACGAGCTGGTAGCTGTTGATAATATTACCGCCGATGGGAGCCATATTCATCTTTATGGTGATTCGCCAAAGGGAATCCTGATATTCGATACCATGGGGCATTATACCTTACAGATCTATAGCAAGGAACGGCCAAAGTTTGTGTCGGGAGATAAAAGTAAGGGGACCGACCAAGAAAACCGGGCTTCTGTTAAAGGATGTAACTCTCATTATGGTACGTATAAAATTGAAGGGAATAATATCATCTTCAATATAGAGCACGCCTCATTCCCCAACTGGGAAGGAACGCAGCAAAAACGACCGTTTATAGTTTCGGAGGATATTTTTAAGTACACTGTACCTGCGCCCACCACCGGAGGTGCGGTAACGGGAGAAGTTGTTTGGAGGAAACTGTCTGAATCAGAATTTACAGGATTTAAGAATTAACAGAATATTTTACTTCAAGTCCAGATTTTACAGGATTTGAATTAGCAGAAAACCTTGCCAATTTCTATATCAAAATTTTGAAAATCCTAAAATTCTGATTCAGACAACCTCAGCCACCACAAAAGTGCTGCCGCCTACGAAAACAAGATCATCATTAGCTGCATTTTTTTGTGCCGATAGCAATGCCTCTTTTACAGAGGGGTAGGCATCACCAATTAAACCATGAACACCCGCCTCTGCTTTCATGCTTTCAGCGTCCAGTCCTCTTGGAATATCCGGCTTACAGAAATAATAAGTAGCATCTTTGGGCAGCAGCGGTAATACTTTGCCGGTATCTTTGTCATTTACCATCCCGATAACCATATGCAGATGATTATATTTAACAGATGCAATATTTTTAATTACTTCCTCAATGCCGTCGGGGTTATGCCCGGTATCGCAAATAGTAAGCGGGTTATGGCTTAAGGTTTCCCAGCGGCCATGTAAGCCGGTGAGGTTTTTGACTTGCTTTAAGGCTTTTTCGAGGTGCTCATCGGTAATTACAAAGCCTTGCCCGCGTAATTCATCAACGGCAGATAAAACTGTTTTTACATTTTTAAGCTGATAGGAGCCGGTTAAATCAAGTCGGAAAGTCCCGAAGTCCGAAAGTCCGGATGAGATTTTTTGTATAGCAATCTCAAGTAATCCCGCTTTTTCTTTCGGACTTTCGGACTTTTCGACTTCCGGACTTGAAACAACCCACTCGTCTGATGCAAACCTGATTTTACTTCCGGTTTCTCCAGCTTTATTAATAAATACATCTGCTACATCCGGTTGGCGTTCACCAACAATCACCGGGATGCCCGGTTTAATGATCCCCGCTTTTTCGCCGGCTATAAGCGGTAGCGTATTGCCCAGCATATTCATGTGGTCCCAACCTATATTGGTAATTACCGAGAGCAGCGGGGTAATCACATTGGTTGAATCCAACCGACCGCCTAAACCTACCTCAATAACGGCGATATCTACCTTTTCTTTGGCGAAAACATCAAAGGCAAGTGCTACGGTCATCTCAAAAAAGGAGGGGGCTATTTCTTCAAAATCTGCTTTATGATCTTCAACAAAATCAATCACCGTTTGCTCGCCGATCATTTGCCCGTTAACACGGACACGCTCGCGGAAATCTTTTAGATGGGGTGAGGTATAAAGCCCGGTTTTGTAACCGGCAGTTTGCAAAATGGCCGCCAGCATGTGCGATGTTGAACCTTTACCATTAGTGCCACCTATGTGCACACTTTTAAATTTATGCTGAGGGTTGTCCAATCGCCTGCAAAGCTCGAGCGTATTGGTAAGATCTTTCTTAAATGCCGAAGCCCCGTCCCGCGTAAACATGGGGAGCTGGGTGTAGAGGTATTGGATGGTTTGTTCGTAGTTCATGGTTCATGGTTCATGGTTCATGGTTTGAACCACTACTTAAAGAGGCAAAAATAGCACTGTAGCATTTTAAAAACAGTGTGGAGATTGTAATATTATACCATTAAAAGCTATGAACCATGAACTATGATCCATCCGCCTTTTGCAAAAATCAATTTACCTTAAACACAAAAACAACGGTACCCTGTTGCTGATCGGGGGCATTATCAAGCGGGTTAAGTTTGGAATTTTTTACAGCATCTTCGCATTTTTGAAGCAAGCCTGCATCTGATATGGTGGTGCCTCGGGCGCCGGCACGAGCATAAGTAACGTTGCCATCTTTATCAACCCGGATATCAACTACAATTTTACCGCTTTGCCGGTTATCATCGCTTACTGAGGGGCGACTTACAAAGTTACGCTGTGCCATGTTCAGGCTGCCGCCATTGCCGGATCCTGTTCCGTTATAATTATTGGTAAGTGTTGTACCTGTGGTTTTACCCTGGTTGCCCGGAGTTTTGCCTGTGCCATCGCCCTCGCCTGTACCCGTTGATGCTTTGCCTTTATATAAAGCATTTTGGTTAACGGTAGGTTTTGCCGGCGGTGTTTTTACCGGTGGAGTAGGGGCAACATTTTGACTTGGCTTTTTAGTAGGCGCGGCCACTTCCGGGGCATCCTCATTATTTTGGGTAACTACCGTTTTTTCGCTGCTCTCGGGTGTCGGCTTTTCTTCGGTAGGTTTGCTTTCAGTAACTTTATCCGGTTTAGTATGATTGGCTTTTTCCGCTACCGAAGGTTCTTCGGTGCTCATGTAATCATCGCCCATACCTTCATCAACCGTACCGTAGTTTACCAATATGCCGCCTGTTCCGTTCTCTTCAACCGGCGGATTTTTGAATACGATAAAATAACATGCCGCTATTAACACAGCCATGATTATGCCTGTTGCTATAAATGCTTTCGGATAGTTATTTTCTTCTCTGTACTCCATTTTTAAATTAATGCAATTTGTTTTTGTTAGTTGCAGTGGCGGTTTTTAATTAGTTGCAGTGGCAGTGGCGAGCGGCAGTTTATCTACCTGATTATAGCAATTAATTACTGCTGCTAAAAACTGCTGCTGCTACTTAAAAACAACTGTTACTAAAAAAGAGTGGCAGTTTGTTTAAACGATTACGGTAATTTACTGCAATAATCTACTATAAACTTTAAACTGCAACTGCCACTGTTATCCCTTAGGTTCCGTTGCCAAAACCAGTTTAATGTTCAACTTTTGTGCCACGTCCATCACCTGTACCACATCCTGTATGGCTACGGTTTTATCAACATACAAAACTATGGTAAGTTCGGTAGCGAGGGTTTTGTAACCCGCCAGTGTAGTTTGCAAAGCATCCACCGGGATCTCTTTTTTATCTACGTAGTACTTCAGGTCTTTGGTTACTGAAACAGTTATGGTTTTTTTAGATACCGACTGCCCGGTTGATGATTTAGGCAACACCAGCTTAATAACGTTAGGGTTGGTAACTGTTGAGGCTATGAGGAAAAACAGCAGCAGGAAAAACATGATATCGTTCATTGCCGATGTATGTACCTCTGCCGATGCACCCCTGTGTCGTTTTCTTAAATTCATTTGCTCGGCTCCTCTAACAGGTCAATAAATTCAATGGCATCGGTTTCCAGTTTCAGGATCACCTTATCAACCATCATATTTAAAATGTGATAGCACACATAAGCTACGATACCTACAAACAAACCTGCGGCTGATGTTACCATCTTTACATATAACCCGCCAGAGATTACACCCATGCTGATGTTATCGGTTTTGGAGATATCATAAAAAATCTTGATTACACCGGCAATGGTACCCAGGAAACCAAACATCGGCGCTATACCGGCTACGATACCTAAAATTCCAATGTTTTTTTCCAGTTTGGATACTTCCAGCTTACCAACATTTTCAATGGCGCCTTCAATATCTTTTATAGGTCTGCCAATGCGCAGTAAGCCTTTTTGCAGCATGCGCCCAAGCGGCGTGTTATTGTTACGACAAATAGCAATAGCCGATTCCAAATTCCCCGAGTGGATACTGGCGCGTACCTGTACCATCAGGTTTGATTCGTCACGAGATGCTTTACGGATAGTAAAGTAACGTTCAAAAAATATTACCAGCCCCAGTACAGCTAAAATACCAATCGGGATCATTACCCAGCCACCCTTGATTAGCAGGTCGCCAAAGCGAAGTTCTTCAGTTGGCAGGGCTGCGGTTGTTACGGCGTGGTTTGCGGTATCTGCCAGGTGTTTGGCGGTATCTGTAATTTGCTGAATTAATAATAAAGTCATTTCGTGGAATCAGTAATTTGTTTTGAGTATGTGTCTTTAGTTATTTTTCCTTGTGATATGAGTTTTTTTCTCACGGCTTCTGCTTCCTCAGATGAGGAAAACCCTCCAATTATGATCTTGATCCGCGGACCGGTTCCGGGGCCTTTCAGCAAGCGGGCATCAATTCCCTTGCTTTTATAATCTTTAACGGCCTCATTGCTTTTGGTTACCGTTTTAAACGATCCTAAAAATATGGCAAACTCAGGCTGTGCTACGGTATCTGTTTTAGCTGCCGGTTTATTTAACGCTTCAACAGGTTTAGAAATTGTCTTTGTCGTATCAACAACCGTTGGAGTGGAATCCTTTTGGATACTATCCGGCTTAGTCACGGGGGCAGCTTTGGGCTTTTCAACCTTTGGTTGTTCTTTAGGGCTGCCATTGTTAAGATGTAATAGTGCGGGGTTATATTTATATACGCCAAAAGCTGCTGCGGCAAGTACAACCACTGCAATTGCTATCATAACCCAAATGCTGATACCCCGCTTAACTTCGGGTTCATCATCAATATACTCAGGCTGCTCAACAACGGTTGCGGCTGTCGGCGGCGGTGTATAGGTTTGCTGTAAAGGGATGGCCGTAGGCAAGGGCGGCGGCGGTGGTGGCGGGGGCACATAGTTCACCTTGTTAATGGTTATCGGGGTAAGGCCAAAGAACAAAGGGTCGCTGCCCGGTGCCTGTTCCTGTGGCCTGAAAGCGATTTTGCCTTCCAGCATGTAAAACCAGCCTAATTGGGCAAAGGGTACTTCATGCAGCGCCAGTTCCTGCTTAAGGCTGTTGATGTATTTTTCGGTGAAATATTTGGATGATGCCAGCGAGATCTTTTTCTTTTCGGCAATATGACGTGTCAGGATCTCATCGTCTTTCGCCTCCTGATCAAAATGCAGCTTATGACCGGGCGGATAAAAAGTTGCCTGTACGTCATCATAATAGCCATTTACACGCAGGCGCGAAAAGCAGCCCAAGCCAGGTACACTTATTTCGGTGTACCGGCCGAGTAGTTCGCTTAAATAATTGGCTATGTCCATCCGGTAAAAATACGGTTAATTTTAAAACATCAAACAGGGCTTAAAACGAGTACCCTACGCCGCCAAAGATATTAAATCCGTAGTTAGGGTAGTATAACCAATTTTGATACGAACTGCTCAGGATATTATTAGCCTGCGCAAATACCGAAAACCTGCTGTTGATCCTGTATTCTACACTGCCGCTCAGGTCGCCAAAGCCCTTAATAGGCTGTTTAACCTGGTTGTAAACCGGGCTTCCCGGGGTAGAAGTTGGTGCCAATACCAACAACCTGTCGGTTGTTGAACCGCGGATAAGCAATGAACCGGTAACAGTAAGCTTGCTGTCGATATGTATTGCGGTGCCTGCAGTTAGTAAAAATTTAGGCAGGTTCCATGGCTCACTTTCTTTAGCCATTTGATAGTCTTTTATCTCAACGCGACCAAAAATGTTAAAATCGTCTGTTGCTTTAAAATCCAGCTCGCCGTTAAAGCCATTTACGCGGGCTTTGCCATCATCATAAATAACAGTGAATTTGTTTCCTTCAGCATTGAAGTTACTCACCATTAAAGGCATGTTTTTAATGCTGTTGCGGTATACGGCAGCTTTAAAGCTTAAGCCCGGAGCAAGCGTGCCTTTTAAACCGGCACTGATATCCAGCTGATCAACTGAGTTTTTGATGTTGATGTTTTGGCCGATGAAGGGATTGGCCATAGCAAAATCGCGTAGTGAAGAGCGGTTAACATCCCCTTTGGCTTCCACAAACAGGCGTACGTATTTAGGGACCACCTGCACCTCAAGCTTGGCGGCAGGGAAAATATAAAACTTACCAAAATCGCCAAACTCTTTTACGATGTTAACACCTGCATCTATTTTATAGTTATCGCCCTGAAATTTAATATAAGGGTTGACACGTGCTATATTATTACCAAGACTGTAAAGACTGTCTTTCTGGCTGGCCAGATCCAGCGACCCGCTTAAACCTGCATAAAACTGCTTAACCGTTTGATTTAAAAATCCTGATATGACGACATTGTTTTCACGTGCCTGGTAAGCATTGCTGAAAGCGTAGCCTTTTAATTTTACAGCGTAGGTGAAGGCATTTTCAACATCCTTATAGTTTTTAGCCAGTTCAACCTCACCGCTTATGGTGTTAAAGTGTTGTTTGGCGGGTACAAAGGCGTTGTTAGGTGCTTCCTGGTTATAGCCATAAAAATAGGTACCTAAACGGTTGTAGTTGATGCGGCCTGATATGTTGTTATCACCAATGATACTTTTGCCGAAAACGCCAACGTCATCGCGGCTTTGGGTTTGTTTTTGCAGTGAGCCCGATTGCGACAAATGTTTTATGAAGCCGCCAAATTGTAAAGCCTGGTCGCGGCCATTGGCAAAGTAGCCCTCGCCATAAATGGTTTTCAGGTTGCCAAAGCCAACCTTAGCAAAGTTGTTGGTTAAAACCGAATCCTGTTCGGCAGGCCTTTTCATTGCCTCAAGCTGCCTGATCTCGGAGTTTTGCTCCTGGCGTTTATCGAGCGGGGCATAGGTTAAAGGTGCTTTAAAGGGCACTTTATCTTCCAAATCAGGGTTACGACGGATCTTTACCGCATCGGCCAGCACCGGTTTGTAGGCAGTGGTCACTACAATTTCTTCTGATAAGCTACCACCATTGGCAGCGTTGTTGGGATTATTACCGCCTCCCTTCTTAGTTGTATCCTGCGCTGTTTTTGCAGCAGCATCGCCCAAGCTTTTGCTGTCTGTAGCTTTTTTAGCCATAGGTTTTGGCGCGGCCTTTTTAGGTGCCGGTTTAACGGCGGTTTTTTTTGTCGCAGTTTTTACTGTTGCTTTTTTGGTAGATTTCTTTGTTTGTGCCTGGGCAGGAACAAAGTATAATGCTATTATTAAGGTAAGCAGCGTATATGTGTATCTTGAGTTCATTGCTTGTCTTTTTTTATATTACTCTTTGTTACTGTTTGTTAGTTGTATCGGGCTGGGCAGTTTCTTTGGTGCCTGCGGCAGGGGCTTTGGTTTTGCGGCCGCTCAGTTTATCCAGCTTCTCTTTAGCAGTAGGTAATATGTCGTCATCGGCTTTATAGTTATCAATGATACTTTGCAGGGTTGCTTTTGCCTGGAAGGTATCTTTTAAGCCTACATAGGTGTCAGATAACAAAATGTATGTTTTGGCTACCCAGTAATCGTAGTTTGGCATTTCCTTGGCCAGGTCAAAACACATTTTTTGTGATGTTTTATAACGGCCCTTTTCATATTCAATAAGTGCAAGATTATAACGGGCTTCTGCAGCGGCAACGGTTTTGGTGTTTGTTGCAGTATAGGTGAACTGTTTAACAGCCAGGGTGGTATCGCCGGTTGAGAGATAAGCCTTGCCTTCGTACAAGCCGGTTTTAAACTTGTCTTCCTGCGATGTTTTATCATTTGTTTTAACCAGCTCGGCGTATTTAATGGCATCATCGGTCATTTGCATCTCCGAATAGCAGTACATCAGGTTAGTAATGGCGAAGGTATAATCAGCTTTATATTCTGAGTTGGTTTCGAGCCTTTTCAGGAATACTACAGCTTCGTTATATTTCTTTTGCTGCATGTATAATTTAGCCATGCTGATCAATGCCTTTTCACTGTAGGCGCTGGTCCAGTCATTCAGGATCACATTGTAGTCAACAACGGCTTCGTCTGTGCGGCCCAAGGCTGCTAAGCCTTGTGCGCGGATAAAGCGTGCCTGTTTTTCGTAGATCTGTTTGCCCGGGAACTTATCAAAATAAGCGTTTACTGCGCTCACAGTACCCTGCCAGTCGCCTTTAAGGTAAAGGTTATTGGCTGCGGTTATCATGATACTTTCCTGGTCGGAGGTGGTATAGTTACCGATGGGTGTAGTACCCGCATAATTGATGAATGTTTGAGCATCACCTTTATCTGTATAGATCTTTTCGATCTGTTTCAAAGCCTGTTTGGCTTCATCGGTTGAGGAATAATCCTGCACCACTTTTTTAAATGATTCAACAGCAAGGTCATCATTGCCTGCATTGTAATCAATCAAGCCGATGGTAACCAGTGCGCGCGGTACGTAGCTGCTGCGCGGATATTTCTGGATCATGGCATTCAGATCGGTTTTAGCTTTATCGCCGTCTGTTTTCAGGAAATAAGTATAAGCTATCTCAAATGATGCATCATCGGCGTAATCAGAGTTAGGGAACTTGTTCAGTACATCATTCAGGGTACTGATCTTGGTATCCAATGAACCCTGTAAGCCCTGGATCATACCACGCTGAAACAAGGCATAATCTTCGCCCTGGTTGTGCATGGCTATAATGCGGTTATAATAGGTCATGGCACTACCATAGCTTTTCAGTACAAAGTAGCTATCGGCCAGGCGGGTGATGGCATCATTTTGGGTATTAACGTCTTTAACATCTCCCTGTAAAAACCTCTCAAAGTAAGTGGCAGCTTTTTTATACTGTTCATCGCCAAAGGCCGCGTAAGCTAAAGCATAGTTGGCGTAGTTAGAAACATCAGTTTCCTTAGCTTCAGGCATGCTTAGGAATTTCTCAAAATTCTCTACCGATTCGCCGTATTTACGAACCTCGAACATGGCCTCTGCCATCCAGTAAGTAGTTAAGGCTTCAGTTTTGCTATCAACCGGATCTTTTAATGAGCGCAGGAAAATACCGATAGCGTTTTCAAAAGCACGCTCGTTGTAAAATTCCAGACCGCGGTAGTAAGTAACTTTTTGATAAGCTAAACGTGCACTCTGGCTTTTATTAGGGATTGGCTCCAGGATCTCAACAGCTTCTTTATAGCTGCGCGAGTTCAATAATTCCTCGCCTAATAAAACCTTCACTTCATCAATACGCTTTGAGCGCGGATAGTTAGCTAAGTATAATCTTGTAGCACCTAAAGCCTGCAGGTTAAAGTCGAGCTCGTATGATAGTTTGGCGTATTCATAAAGGGCATCTTCCTGTAATTGCTTATCATAATCAAGCTTGGAGGCGTTGAGGAACGCGTTACGCGCACTCTGTTTATTGTTCATTTTCAGGAACACATCGCCCAGGGTATAGTTACCGCTTTGGCTGTAAACATCGTGCTGTTCAACCAATTTTTCCAGTTCGCTGGCAGCTTTGGCATAGTTGCCTACTTTATAATAGGTATAGCCCATCTGGTAGCTGTCCTGCGTGTTTTGGGTACGGCCCTGGTCGCGGTCTTCAAAGCGGCCATAGTATTTAACCGCGTTGTCATAATCGGCTTTGGCAAAGTATGATGCGGCAATGATGCGCAGCATTTCAGTTTCGTTTTGCTGATGGGTTTTATTTACAATAGGAACAGCATAATTGATCACATCATCATAGCGTTTATCTAAAAAGTAAACAGCCGAAATATAGTACGGATAGCTGTTTTCGTATTTCTTAGAATTTTTAAGCTTTTCAAAATTTACCAGCGCCAGGTGATAGTCCTTGTTTAAATAAGCTATGTAAGCAAAGTAATAAGTAGCATCCTCAGTAAATTCCGACCGTTTATTTTTAACCTCGCCAAAAAGCAGCTGGGCATTTTTGTAATCCTTTAACGAAAAGTAGGCATAACCTTTACGGAATTTATATTCGGTATTGTCATGTCCGTTTAGCTCCCCCGCCTCAACTTTATTAAACCAGCGGATGGCGTCTTCATATTTCCCTTGTTTAAAATACGATTTACCAATCTGGAAAAAAGCCTGTTTGGTAAGCGGATTTTCAGGGTGTTCTTTTATAAAACGGAGAAACATGCTTTCGGCATCATCATTACCCAGGTTAAGGGCGCAGAATGCTTCATAATACTGGCAGTTTTCCTTAGTGAGCGATAGCTCGGTTTCAAACTGTGGCTGGGTGCTTGTTTTAATTTTGTAAGCTTCAACCAGGCGAAATTGTTCGGCCGCCGAAGCAAATTTTCCTTTGTCCATCAAATCAATAGCCGCGTGATAAGTACGGTAAATTTGAGTGGAAGGGTTTTGCTGGGCTCGTGCAGCTGAAAATAAAAATACGGGAATGAGCAGGGTGATGTATCTTGTTTTGATCATAAAGCGCATACTAACGATAGTGCGAAAATAGCTAAACCAAAAAGAGGCTTTTCACATTAGAAATTAACAATTGTGGATAACACTTCTTTTAACGAAGGTAATACTTAAGATAATATCCATGTGGAAAACTTTAAAATTGTTGAGTACTGCCGTGGTACCGGCTATGGATAATCAAAAGTAATAATTACACGTTAAACGGTGCAATTTATTTGTATTTTGAGCATTGTAATACCCTGGGAGCAATGTGTTCCATCCATTATTTTTACCAATTATGAATAGCGTTCTTAACAGAGGGGGATTTTGGTTGCCGGTGATTTTGTACATGTTGGTGTTTTGTCCGTTAAATTCAAAAGCACAAAAAACAAATGCCGAAATTGTTTTAACAAACAGGCAGTTAAATGAAGAATCGAACGAATTTTATATTGCAAATGTTACTGATGAACGGCCCGACCGGAGTGCGGTTGCCTGGTTATTGCCGGCCACAGGTAATTTGCCGGCAGTAAAGTATAAAGTTGATTTACAGGGCGGGACAGCAACAGCAGTTAAACAATTTGCTGATTATGCTATCCCTGTTAATAAGATGTTACGCCCGGTAGTCATCCGCATCAAAAAGTTAAAGCTTACTGAAACGGCAATGGCCGATGGCAGGATAGAAGGCCGGCTGGACATACAATTGTGGTTTGAATTGAAAAAGGCTGAGGACAATGTGCATTTGATTGATTACCCGGCAGCTACAACATACTATCGCGGCGCGGGGCAACAGTATGATACCGGGGCGCTGATGAGCCGGGCCCTTGAAGCCGGCCTGGTGTATTTTAACAGATGGATGAATCGTGAAGCGGCCACTAACATCAAACTGGCTAAGGGAGTAAAATTAATCTTTACCGATTATTCGGAACAGCCGGAAGGCGATACCATTTACTACTCGGCCAGGCGGCCTTTAACCTGGAATGATTTTCAGGATAAAGCCCGGGGCGAAAAGTATGTTGCCGAGGTGCAGCCAAGTTTTGGTTACACAGAACAGGCAGAAGTAGTGAAGTCGGTAGTTGTAGTGAAGATAAGCATGCGTGTGTTTTTGCCTAAAAGTGCCGCCTGGGTAAAGCCGGAGGGGCGTACAGACTATGCACTAAACCATGAGCAGCGGCATTTTGATATTGTAGCGATAGTAGCCCGGCATTTTAAGAAGGCCCTTATGACTATGAAACTCCCGGTTGATAACTATGATGGCTATATTAATGTACAATACCTTGACTCGTACCGTGAAATGAACCAGCTGCAAGAGCAGTATGATAATGAAACCAGTCATGGCACAAACCAATACTACCAACAGGAATGGAATATGAAGATAGATGGGTTTTTAAGAGATTAAAACAGGAGACTCAACACACCTGCGCCGGGGAAGGGGATAAATAACAGATCTATGAATTTAAATTCATGGATGTCAGCATAATGTTACATGGTATAATACATCCTTATGCTGTGTAGGACTTATTTTTCTTATGTTTACTTTCCTTTATATAATTGGATTGTTAATTTTAGGATCATAAGCAAGGGGGCGAAATGAATTTTGGCGGAGTTACCATAAAGGATATTGCTAAGGAGTTAGGGATCTCACCGTCAGCAGTTTCCAAGGCGCTCAAAGACAGTCATGAAATTGGCGAAAAAACCAAGGCGCTTGTACTGGAGTGTGCCAAAAGGCTCAACTATCAGCCCAACCTTAATGCCCAAAGCCTTAAACGGGGCAACAGCAAATCTATTGGCATTGTGGTTTCAACTATTGAGAACCAGTTTTTTTCGCAGGTGATCAATGGCATCGAATCAGTAGCGCACAGTAAGGGATATAATGTGTTCATTACACAAACCCATGAATCGTATGAGCTTGAAATGCAAAATGTACGTCACCTTACTTTTCGCTCCATTGATGGTTTGCTGATCTCTCTCTCAACCGAAACCCAAAATATTGATCACCTGAAAAACTTGCATGAAAAAGGATTACCGATTGTTTTCTTTGATAGGGTAAGCGATGAAATTGATACGCATAAAGTAGTGGCCGATAATTTTGCCGGGGCATATAAGGCCACAACCCAATTGCTTGAGGCAGGATACCGTAAAATAGCTCATATTACCAGTTCGGTAAACGTATCCATTACCGCCGAACGGCTTCGGGGATATAAACAGGCGCTTGAAAAACATGGCATACAACCTCATGAAAAGCTGATCAAATACTGCCCGCATGGCGGTAAAGACCTTGCTGAGATAGAAAATGCATTAAGCGAGTTACTGTATGCCGATGATAAGCCCGATGCTATTTTTACAGCCTCTGACAGGATCACGACTACGACCTTGTCCCTTCTTCATAAATTAGGCTTCCGGATCCCTGCTGATATCGCTTTGCTCGGCTTCACCAATACCCAACTGGCCGAAGTTTTAAACCCACCGTTAAGTGCTGTTTATCAGCCCGGTTTTGAAATGGGAAAAAAGGCAACCGAAATGCTGATCAGCATTATCGAGAGCAAGCGGCCTGTTACAGAGTTTGAAACTACCGTATTGCCTACCCGGGTTTTTATCCGCAGTTCCTCTCAACCGGTAAAAGCTTAATATTAAATACCTGATTGGTAATAAATGTATGCTTAACATTTGTTGTTTTTGTGAAAACTTTTACAGATTTTTAGCGCATTATAAACCACGCTAAAACCTTTCAGCCCTATGAGAAAAATGTTCACTGCCTGTTTGCTGCTGCTTTTATTTTCCAGCGCGGCAATTGCACAAAATACCGGCAATAAAACTTTTACCAACCCGTTGCTGCCATCAGGCGCCGATCCCTGGGTGATCTGTAAAAACGGGTTTTACTACTATACCAATTCAACAGGGGGCAATATTGTTATCTGGAAAACAAAAGATATTACCAAGCTGAGCACTGCACCTAAGAAAGCTGTTTGGGCGCCGCCGCCCGGTACCGCTTATTCCAAAGACCTATGGGCGCCCGAACTCCATTTTATAAAAGGCAAATGGTATGTATATTTTGCCGCGGATAATGGCGATAACAATAACCATCGCATATATGTACTGGAAAATAGCTCGGCCGATCCAATGGAAGGTACCTGGGAGTTTAAAGGAAAAATAGCAGATAGCACCGATAAATGGGCTATTGACGCTTCGGTATTTGAAAATAACGGTGGTTGGTATATGATCTGGTCGGGCTGGGAAGGAGATCATAACGGTCAACAGAATATTTACATTGCTAAAATGAAAGACGCTATGACCATCGCCAGCGAACGCGTAAAAATATCGAGCCCGGCTTATCAATGGGAAACCAATGGTGATCTGCATGATGCCGGTAACCCGGCACATGTAAGCGTAAATGAAGGACCAGAAATTTTGAAACATAAAGATAAGTTATTCCTGATCTATTCTGCCAGTGGCTGCTGGACTGACTTTTATGCATTGGGCATGCTTACCGCTTCTAAAAATAGTGATCTGTTGAACCCTGCCTCATGGATCAAAACAGAGCAGCCGGTATTTAAGCAATCGCCCGGGAATAGTATTTATGCGCCGGGCCATAATTCATTCTTTAAATCACCTGATGGCCGGGAAGACTGGATTCTGTACCACGCCAATTCAAATCCGAACGAGGGTTGCGGTAATAAACGCTCGCCCCGCGCCCAAAAATTTACCTGGAATAAAGATGGTTCGCCAAATTTTGGTGTGCCGTTGAAGGATGGACAGCCTTTGGCTGTGCCGTCGGGAACTAAGTAAAGGGAGACTGCTTTAAGACACAGTTAAAAAAAGCGTCATTGCGAGGTACGAAGCAATCCCCGATAGGCAGAGTCGTTCTGTATAGTTCGCGATTGCTTCGTACCTCGCAATGACGTTCTTGTTATAAGCACACAATTTTCTTGACAAATATCAATTATCTTCTTATCAAACATCAATGTGCAGGTTATAACGTCGCGGTAGATTTGTATCAACAAAAAGAACGATACAGAATGTCAAAAACAATTTTTATAACCGGAACAAGCACAGGGTTTGGTAAGTTAACCACCATAACCCTTGCAAACGCAGGCCATACCGTAATAGCAGGTATGCGCGGAATAAATGGCAAAAATGAAACTGTAGCCAAAGAGCTTTCAGCCTTGCCAAATGTTGAAGTAGTTGAAGTAGATATTACTGATGATACTTCAGTTAAAGCAGCTTTTGAGTATACATTAACTAAATACGGCCATATTGATGTGTTGGTGAACAATGCCGCAGTTTCAGGCTTTGGTGTGCTCGAAGCTTACTCGCTCGATCAGATCAGGCAGATGTTTGAAGTGAATTTTTATGGAACCCTGCGCACCATATTTGCGGTTTTGCCGGGGATGCGTAAAGCTAAAAATGGCCTTATCATCAATATTACGTCGGGTGCAAGTGGTCATACCCTGCCGTTCATGATTCCTTATCTTGCGTCAAAATTTGGGGTAGAAAGTATTACCGAAGGTTTAAAGGATGAGCTTGCGCAGTTCAACATCGAGAGCGTTAGTATTCAGCCGGGCGTATATCCAACCGAAATGAATAATGGCAGCAAAACAGGTATCCATGCCGATAAACCGGAAGTTGTAGCCGAATACGGCGAGGCCTCAGCACAGCAATTTAGCGCCATGGGCACCGCGCTTTTCAGCAAAATGGCCGAGTTTAATATGAACCCGCAAACTATCGCTGACGGTATATTGAGACTGGTTGAGATGGAAAAGGGCACCCGCCCGCTGCGTTATCCGCTTGATGCTGTAGCGCAGGGTACCGACCAGGAATTTATTGATGCCCGCGCCGCTATCAAAACCAAATGGTTAAGCAAATACACCGCATAACCTGATTATAAAAATATGACCCGAACAAAAGCAAATATCTCCGGATAAAGGAGATATTTGCTTTTATATGTTTGAGCAATTTAAAGAGTACATCGGCCAGAAAGCAACACTCACTGAAGCCGACTATGCTAAAATTGAAGCAGTTTGTATTTTTAAGAAACTCCGTAAAAGGCAGTATTTATTGCAGGAGGGTGATGTTTGGAAGTATAACGCTTTTATAACCAAGGGCTTGGTTCGATTTTATAGTGTTGATGAAAATGGCCGCGAAAACATTGTAAGCTTTGCCAAAGAAAACTGGTGGACCGGCGACCGTGCCAGCCTGCTTACCGGGGAACCATCGAAAAATAATATTGATGCCATTGAGGATACAGAACTGATACTGGTTACCAAAACAAACTTCGACAGGCTTTGCCGTGAGATACCGGCTTTCAATGATATGGTTAATGCCATCCTGAACAAAAGTTTCATCACCAGTCAAAACCGCATTCACTCGGCCATTGCTTTCACTGCCGAGCAAAAATACCTTGATTTTGTGCAGAAATATCCCGATCTGTCGCTAAGGGTGCCACAGGCGATGATTGCATCTTACTTAGGCATTACACCCGAAACCTTAAGCCGTGTACGAAAAGAAACTGTAAAGAAACATTAACCCTGAAATTTCATCAGTTCAATGTTTTTCTTTTTCATGGCTTGCAATACCGTTTTACCGTATTCCGTAAAATATTGGTGCTGTTGTAACAGGCTTAAATTAAGGGCATGCCATTCTTCGTCGCTATACTGCTTATCCAAATGTACTTCCCATTCCTGTTTTAAATCATGGGCAAAATCCAGGTAGTTTACAGATGCCAGGTGGTGCATATCGGCATCGCAAATAATTTGCTGGATAAGGTTTTGGGGCGATTGCGGTACTTTGGTGGCTTCAATACAATCCCATACCTGTTGTATAAAATCATTATTATAGTGGTGCTGCATTAAAAAAGTACCGGCAATGATCATGCTGGTGTCTTCATGGCCGTTATAATGATAAAGGTAGCCCGTATCATGAAACCAGGCAGCTATGGTTAAAATGGTTAGTTCCTGCTTTTTTAATTTACAGTGTGCTGCAATTTCTGTTGCTGCGTTAACAACGCCCAATGTATGTTTAAGGTTATGAAAGTACATGGTTGATGGGAGGTTTTCTTCCATCACCGAGGTGACATAGGCAGCAGCCCTTTTTACTATACTTATTGCAGGCATAAGATTGATGCGATAGTACCCTCACATTCTGTAGAAATTCTGGATAAATGTTAACAGGCCAATCTCTCAACAAAAAGATGACACTTTTATCGTACTTGTGTAAACATGGGGTTGTGTATTTCTAAGCAGGCTTTTAAAGCTTTATTTTAGATGCATAATTTGTATATAATATGAAAAACACGCTTCAAATAGCACAGCTTTATTTCCGCTTTGCGTTAGGAATAGGCTTCCTGCTACTCGTGGCAGATCGTTTAGGTTTCCTGGGGCCGGCAGGGCAACATTCGGTAAGTTGGGGTAGTTGGGATAATTTTGTAGTTTATACCAACACGCTGATGCCTTTTCTGAGTCGCTCAATGGCCGGGGTAATGGGCTTTTTAGCAACAGTTTGTGAGGTTTGTATAGCCATTATGTTTATAGCAGGGCTTAAGATCAGGGCAGCTGCATATGCAAGTTTTGCACTTACATTTACATTTGCCCTGTGCATGACTTTGTTTTTAGGGGTTAAGGCCCCCTTCAGTTATTCGGTTTGGGCCGATAGCGCAGCCAGCTTAATGCTGGCAGGTATATCTACCTATCGCTGGAGTATTGATTTTAAATACGACGAAATGTAATTCAAAACTTAAAAACAATAAGCTTGCGATATGCTGTTAAAAAACAGGTTGTAATATTGTGCCATTTTTCTTAAAATCAGAAAAGCTGATACCGGTAGTGTTTTTAAAAAACTTACTGAAATGGGCCAGGTCACAAAAGCCCAGGTCGTATGCGATTTTTTTCATACAGCTATCAGGATGTATGGCCTGCCGTTTTGCCTCGGCGGCAACCCTTTGCCTGATGTGATGACCGGCCGGCTGGCCAGTTAGCTTTTTCACCACCTCGTTGAGGTAATTGGGGGTTACCGCTAACCTGCTGGCATAATCGGCAACCATTTTATTCTCCCTGAAGTTTTTATCAAGCAAAGTCATGAAGTTTTGCAGGATGATAGTATTTCGCGACTGGCTTGGCGCCTGCTCCGAGTCCAGCTGGCGTGAAAGATAAATTAGGAAAATCTTGAAATAACGCTTCAATATCTCGGATCGGTAAAGGTTATGCCTGCTGTATTCTTTCAGCATTATTTCACTGATATCATTCATGTCATTGGCGAGTTCACGGTTTATGGTGATGCTCTGCGTTTGGTTAAACATTTGATAAATGGGGCTGTATACTGGCTCCCTGCCGTAATCTTCTATATCTAAAAACGAATCGGTGAACGATATAACATATCCCTGCAAACTGCTGCTAAACTTAAGATTATGTAGCCGGCCGGGCTTGATCAACAGTAACTGATTGGTGGTAACAGCTTCTTTTTGCAAATTAAGCCTGTAGTAACCGTTGCCGGCTGTTATCCAAATCAGCATAAAATAATCGTTAGGAAGGTCAATGCCGTTTTCTTTGATCCACTCAATGGTATGGATCTTAAAAGGAAGGCAACAGGATGCTTTGTCAAAGTGTAGTGGTGTAAAATCGTTGGCTTGTTTCATGGTTGCTTAGTTTAAAGCTTATAATACATCCACCGCAACTCCAATTTCGTGCCGTTGTGTTTATTTTGTTGATAGTCAGTTGCTTGGTAATTTTTTGGACGCTGCTTCTTAACGAAATATCATTATATTCCTGATGGGAAAGCGAAATATCGTCCTTATATATCCTTAACCGCCTAAGCAGGGTACTATCGCCGGCAAAAGGAGCAGCGCCCCGATATGTTTAAGCTAATTAATGGCTATTGAAAAAACATTTGCTATCCGGGAAATGAGATGCCAATATTTTGGTCCCGCCTTAGCCATCCTACATTCACAATAAAAGAGCTGAAACTGAGAAGTCTGATGCTTAGTGTTTGATTGTTAATTATATAGATTAATATTTGCTTTTGTTGTAAGGTGTAAACACAATACATAATTCATACATCAAAATCCATATTTAATACATTGGTAAGGTTTGGGCAGCATATTATTTTTATAAGTTGAATTTGAGGACATGCCTATTTGTGTATAGGCATGCATTGTGAATGGGATTTTTGGTTTAGGCCAGTAATAAAAATAATACCAAGTGAATATCAATTTAAGCTTATCCCGGTTTTATTGCAAGCTGACACTAACAGGCTTTTTGCTTTTGATATCCACAAACTTGCCGGCGCAGCGTTACGATCATATCTCCCAGGGTGTTTTGTGGGCAAAAAGTAGTTCGTTTTTTATTAGATGGGATCTTATAATTGTCGGCATTGTGGCGTTGACATTTGTTTTCGGGGGGGCTTATGTTGGTTATTGGCAAAAGCAACTAAGCACTAAACGGCTGCAGTTAAAGGAGAAGGAGATCAGCGAGCAAAATCAAATACTGCAGCTTTTAACCGCGGATAAAAACCGCCTGCTTGATGAAAAGGACTGGTTATTGAAAGAGGTGCATCACCGGGTAAAAAATAACCTGCAAATAGTGATGAGCCTGCTTAACACCCAATCGGCATTTTTAAAAAATAATGCGGCGCTTGCCGCCATCCGTGAAAGCCAGAACCGTGTACAGGCTATAGCCCTCATCCATCAAAAATTATACAGCAGCTCAAACGTAGCCTTTATTGATATTGCTGTGTACATCAGCGAGCTGGTTAATCATCTTGCCGATTGTTACGACGCTCATGACCGGGGAATCAGGTTTGAACAGCAAATTGAACGTGTTAAAATGGATGTTGCCCAGGCCGTACCTGTTGGCCTCATGCTCAATGAAGCTATTACTAATGCTATTAAGTATGCTTTTCCGCACAGGCGAGGCTATATAAGCATCTCGCTTCGTACACTTGACGATAATAATATCATGTTGAGCATTGCCGATAATGGTATCGGCCTGCCGCAGGGTTTTGATATTAAAGAAGCTTCGTCATTAGGTATGGAAATGATGAAGGCCCTGAGCAAACAGCTTGGCGGGAATTTTAAAATGGAAAATAACGAAGGCGTGGCAATAACCCTGGTTTTCCGGGCCGAAAAGGATTTCGGGAACATCGAAAATGAATATAATCCTATATAGTATTAGGGCCCCATTTGTCTTGGGCCATATGTAATTTGTACTACTGAAACCATAATTAGTACATTGATTTCGGGTATCTCCGGCCCGAATTTTACATTGTTAAATAACAGTTAATATTAAGCATTAATTAATTGTGCGATAAACGTGTAAGCCGTCTGCTATGAAAAAGTTTGTTTGTTTGGCAGTAGCCTTCTTTACAAGTGTGCTGATGTTTATAGCAACAGGTTTATTTATTAAGCTTAACACAAGTTTGATGGAACCGCTGGTGCCCGCCAGGTTTTTCATAATTGTGCTTTATAGCATATGTTCATTGAAATTTGCTTTGCTGGTTATTATGCTTATGCCAGACAAACCTGTGCTTAAGCAAATAAGCATTGGTTTTATATCGGCCGATATGTTTTTACTGCTACCGGGCAGCGTCACCGATTTGGCAATAAGTGTACCTGTGCCGCTTATTGCAATACAGGCATTACTCCTGCTTTTTTACATGGCTTCGCAAGGTCGTTTATGGCTTTATAAGGCCAATACAAACACTATTGAAAATGAATTGATGACATCACCTATTTAATTAATGACAATATGCATCACGATGATGAACAATTGATAAACCTCATTATTGATTTGCAGGAGCGGGGCTTTAATCTCGATTTTGTAATTGAGAATGAATATATCAGGTGTTTACAATACAACGAGCTAATCTTACCCGATGATTTTGAGATCATGGAAACCTATCACTGCCAATCATCCGGAGCAAATAATGATTGCAGTTTGGTGTATGCCATCCGGTTAATTAACCATGACATGAAGGGCATATTGATGAGTGATTACAGGGCATACATTAAAGGGATGTCATTAAGCTTATGGTCAAAATTTAATAATGTGATCAGGTTAAATCTATCAGTAGTAAAATAAAATTTAAGAAAAACATCCAAATGAAAAGGGAAATCAGAAATATGGAAAGCCCGGCGGGGCTAATGCCTGAACACATCATAGGAGCAGCATATATAGGCAATTGGAAAATTCAGCTCCGGTCAAATAAGATATCTTTTTGCCCGCGAACGCGCAAGATGCTTGAGCTATCAAAGGGATATGATGAAAATATCGTAGCACTTTTTGGGCTGGTTAAACCCGGGCAGTTGAGCAGGCTTATCCATGAGTTTAAGGTTGCCTCCTTTAATGGTACCAAATTTGAAAAGCAGGTGCAAATTGTAACCCCATCCGGTACCGAAAAATGGATCCGGCTTACGGGTGTTTTATACTCACGCAGGTGGGGCAGTGCCGAACAAATGATTGGTACCATTGAAGATGTTACCCAGAAAGTTAACGAGGAATGCCTGAGCATGGCTATTGTAAATCATGAACTGCGCGCGCCTTTAACTATTATAAAGCTCAATACCCAATTTTTGATTAACCATCTTGCGCTCAGCATCAATAAACAGCCGGTAAAGTTGCTGAACATGGTTGATCAGCATATTAACGGGATGACCAAACTGATTGATGAATATTTATCCCCATCAACCGGCGAGGACAGAACGGCACAGCTCAATTATAGCCTGTTTGATATTAGCGAGCTGGTTGATACGGTGCTTGGTGAAATGAGGATCCTTTACCCCGGCCACCGCTTTTGTAAATATCCCACTGCCGATAGTATTTTGGTTAGGGGAGATAAATATATGATCATCCAGGTGCTAATCAATTATTTAACCAACGCCGCTAAATTTTCGCCGCCATGCTCGCACATCAATATTAATATAGACTGTAACGAAAATGATGTTGAAGTATCGGTGCATGATGAGGGGGTAGGGATTAATGAGGAAAACAGCCAGGCGCTGTTTCAGAAGTTTTACCAGTGCAATCAAAAATCGGTAAGGCAAAAAAACAGCAAAGGCTTGGGGTTATATATTGTGAAAAGCATTATCCAAAAACATGGCGGTACAGTAAAAGCCGAAAACGGAAAGGACGGAGGTGCTGTATTTTCTTTTAGCCTGCCGCTTAACCAGCAAAATAAATTCAACACCACCGGTCAGGAAGCGATAAAACTAATGGCTTAAACTGTCAGGCTTAAGTAAAGGAAATAATAAAAGATATTTATATCCTTTATTGTTCATTGAAATAATTACTTTTGCTTCATAAAGCAATGGGAATATTTTCAAAAACATGTGAGTATGCGGTAAGGGCGGTATTTTTTATAGCCCAGCGCACCGCCGACGGCAGTAGGGTTGGCATAAAGGAAATAGCCGTAAACATTGATTCGCCTGAGCATTTCCTTGCTAAAATACTTCAGGATTTAAGCAGAAGAGGAATCATTCAATCGGCAAAAGGGCCCAATGGCGGTTTTTACCTTGATGCGCAAAGCCTGGCCCGCCCGCTATCCGACGTGATAGAAGCGGTTGATGGCGGTGGCATATTCAGAGATTGTGGTTTAGGGTTAAAAGAATGTTCGTCAAAAAATCCTTGTCCCTTACACCATGATTTTTTAGACGTGAGGAACCGCCTGCAAAACATGCTTGAATCTGTTACCATAAGCCAGTTCAATGAAGATCTGAACCTGGGAATTGTGGTATTGAAAAAATAAAACCCGCCCGCCCGAAAGATTTAAGGAGCGGTCAAAGCATCAGGTTTAATGAATTAAATAAAAGGGAATGTTGAAATGGTTAATTAAAGGATAAAAAGGTATTAATATATTATATGAAAGCCAAATTAATGCCCCAAAGAAATTCGATGGGCTTTGTAATATGAAAAAGCGGAAGACTTACGAAGTTTCAAAAGCTTCGTAAGTCTGGATTCTGCAACTTGTCACAAATAACCGGTTGAAACACGGTAGATAGTCCTTTAAGCGCCATTCTTAGACCGCGTTACACTGGCAAGCTTTTTTCTGCTCAATGGAATAATAATTGTGATGGTTGCTGTTAAATAGCTTGTATTTCAACAAAATAAACAACTAATGAACGATATAGAAGACCTAACATCAATTAAGATACTGGTTGATGAATTTTACACCAGGGTGCGCCTCGATGGGCTATTGCGGCCCGTTTTTGCTGAAGTTATAAAAAACGACTGGCAGCCGCACCTTGATAAAATGTACGCTTTCTGGAATGCTGCATTGTTTGGCGTTGCTGGTTTCAGGGGCAATCCCTTTGCCAAACATGCACCCTTGCCTATAAATGACGAGTATTTTAACCGCTGGCTGGAGCTGTTTACCCAAACGGTTGATGCACATTTTGCCGGGCCCATGGCTGATGATGCCAAGAACAGGGCAGGCCTTATGGCGGTAATGTTTCAGAGTAAGCTGGCTAATATGAAAGGTGGAGCGGGTAGGACTATTGTGTAGTTCACGCAGCCGCGTAATTAATTATAAATATATATTGTTAAAATGACGATCACAAAAGAACAAAAAGAGTTGATTAAGGCCACAGTGCCTGTATTGAAAGAGCATGGAGTGTTGTTAACTACTCATTTTTACAACCGGATGTTTACCCATAACCCCGAGCTTAAAAATGTGTTTAACATGGGCAACCAGCAAAATAGCAAACAACAAACGGCCCTGGCCTTGGCTGTACTGGCTTATGCCGAGCATATTGAAAACCCCGGCGTGTTGATGCCCGTACTTGATGGCATTGGCCAAAAGCATACCAGTCTTGATATTAGGCCCGAGCATTATGCTATTGTTGGCGGTCACCTGATTGCCTCAATCAGCGAAGTATTGGGCAATGCAGCTACACCCGAACTGCTCGAAGCATGGACCGCTGCTTACAATCAGTTGGCCGCTATTATGACTGGCCATGAACAAAACCTTTACAGTAAACAAGTGGCTAAAAAAGGTGGCTGGACAGGCTGGAGGCCATTTGTGGTAAAACAGAAAGTAAAAGAATCGGCAGAGATCATTTCCTTTTACCTTTATCCCGCGAACGGTGGAGCGGTACCGGATTTTACGCCCGGTCAGTTTTTAAGCGTGCGTTTGTTTTTGCCGGAGCTTAACCTGTTGCAACCCCGTCAGTACAGTATCTCAAGCGCGCCTAATGGCGAGTATTATCGTATTTCGGTAAAACGCGAAGTCGGAACTGCATTGCTTGCCGATGGTATGATCAGCAATCGCCTGCATAATTTTGTTAATGAAGGTGATATCATCGAGGTATCGGCACCGGCAGGGGGATTTGTATTAAATGGCGACGGCGATCACCCAATAGTTTTTATAAGTGGAGGCGTTGGTCAAACCCCGTTAATGAGCATGATGGAAAGCCTGATTAAAAGCGGCAGCAAACGACCAAAAACATGGGTTCACGGTTGCCGGGATAAAAATGTGCACGCTTTTAAAGAAGTTATTGAACGCTGGGAGGGCAAAAATGAAGAAATTAAAAAGCACATCTTCTATAACGAAATTGAGGAAGGAACACCTGATAGTTTTTATGAAGGCTGGGTGGACCTGAATCAATTAGGTGATGAGATATTTGAGCCAAATACTGAATATTACATTTGCGGACCGGCTGGCTTTATTGAACTGCATTACCGCGAGCTCGTTAAAAAAGGGATCGATAAGCAACTGATCCATTTTGAAGAATTTGGCCCTCAAACTTTGCAGTTGAATTAAAATAAATAGCCATTTCGTGATAAGGTCATTTATCTTTTAAATAAACTACTTCAGCACGAAATGGCTATTTATTGTTATTATCCTTTCTTTAACGTTACTACCGCTCCGTTTGGTTGTGCCTGATAGAGTACATAGGTACCTTGATCATCTTTAGCAGTACTAATTTTTTTGCTTTTTGAACCCTGGGTCACTGTTGCATTTGTCCAGCCTGGTGATACGTAGGTTTTGAGCGTTAACGGCAGATAATACATTTTGCTATCAAGGCTATGGCTTACTTTTACCTGTATTATGTTTCCTGTAGTTGAAGCATCGGCCTTGCCGTGCTCTCGCTCGCGCATGTAGCGGGTTACGTCGCCAAAGGTGGCTACCCAAAGTTTATCGTTTTTGCTTTTGATATATTGAAAATATTCATCGAGCAGGGTGCTGGGCAGGGCTTCATAACCCATGCCATCAATACCGTGGAATACCAGTACCAACCAGGTATTGGTATGGTTAAGTGTGGTATCAACCCAAAGTTTCATCATTGGCAGTGGTGTTTTGGTGGTAGCGCCGCGTTGCCATTGAATATAATCTTTATCTGTAGAGCCGGGTGTTTGTTTGCTGGCGCGATCAATTTCCTTTAGCCAGGGCTCGGGCATGCGATTGCGCAAGGCCGGATAAGTTTTCAGGGCATAGCTCATTACCCGGTCGTTTTCAAAACCATACGGACACTCGGCCGAAAAGGTATGTTTAGGGCCAAGCTGGGCCAGAATATCGGCCTTACTTTTTTCCAGTTCCCAAAGCAGGTTTGGTTCATCCAAACCTGGCATGCTGGGGTGGGTGATGGAATGACTGGCAAACTCGTAACCTTTGGCGGCATCTTTTCTGAAATCATCCCAGGTTGAACCTATGGATTGTTTAAACTCATCATTAGGTCCATAACCCGGTTTCAATTCGCCGTTGCGGGCTTTAGCATAGATGTCATCCAGCACTTTAAAAGCTTTTTCCTTTTTACCGCTATCGTACAAACTTCCGGCCTGCGTATGCGAAGCGATGGTGCCCATGTAGCCTAAATAACCCGCCGCTGAGCACCGCTCAAAAAAGTTTTGATCGTTGGTCGGTACAGTTGCCGATTCTTTGATGATCTCCTTTACCGGGCGGCCAATAAACTTGCCATGGTATTTGGATCCTGGTATAGATCCCGTGATGATGAAAAATGTGGCAGGCATTTTAAGGCGTTCCATCACAGGCAGGGCTTTTCTGAACTGGTTCATGGAGCCGTCATCGTAAGTAAGGGAAATAGCCCCAGTTTTGCCGTATTGCCATTTAGTTATTTCGGTTGTGCCCGGTTTGGTTTGGGCGTTGCTTTGTAAGCCTTGTATGCCAATGAGTGCAGTGAGCAAGAGGGCTTTAATTGGTTTATGATTGGTGGTGAGCATGATTAAAATTAACTTTTTAAATTAATTTACAAAGTAATATTGCTGTTTCAATTGGCTGGATATGAGGTGCCATTTTAAATTATATGCTATAATAAAAAAGAGGTTGTATTATAAACCAATTGACCGCCCTTGGTGTTATGCTATCGATAAATTGAAATTTGTCCGATAATATTTATACAAAAGGGGGTTAACACGTTTTTTGTATAGAAAGCGATTAATTAACTGATTGTTAGGTGTATATGTGAATTTTGACCCTGAATTCTGTTAACCCTGTTAACCCCCTTTGTTTGTAAATACAAGCCAAACTATATATCGCTTATTAACTGAATAAGTAAAAAAATGAGGCTGATTCTGATTGGTGATACACTCTCATAATGTATTCTAAGTCAGAGGATAGAACTGCGATTAATAACAAAAAAACAGCCCGAAGTTAAAAGCTCCGGGCTGTGGGCGTGATAAAAACTTAGGTATTAAACTTTCTTAAAAATGCTTGAGATATAGCCAACTTCGGCACGTTCAGGTGCCCGGTCAATGTAAATTTGCCTGTCTTGTGGCGCCCATGTGCCCAGTCCATCAACGTATCTGTTAAACATGCAAAAAGCAGCTGCGATCAATACCGTGTCGTGGATCTCCTTATCATCGGCCCCTTCCGCGCGGGCCGCTTCAATTTGTTCCTTAGTTACATGTTTACCTCCTTTTTGTACGCTGCCTGCGATGGCTAACAGCGCTTTCATTTTCGGCGCAAGATCAGTCGCCGAAAAATTAACCTTGATGGCATCTATCTCGTCGATATTGCAGCCGAGATAATGTCCGGCTACTGCGCCGTGCACGTTCTGGCAAAAGAAACAGTCGTTAAGGTAGGATACATAGGTTGCTATCAGTTCCCGTTCTCCGCGCGATAGCGTGTTATTATCATCGCGAAGCAATTGCTCGGCGAGGGCGTTTAATGGCGCTTCAGTCTCAGGACTGTAAAACATTAAACCGCGGATGCCGGGCAGATCGTTATTTAATTCTATATGTGCCATATCTGTCAGGTTAAATTAATGTTGAGGTTGTGGTAATACATAGCCTTTAGCCATACGTTTTCCCATTTCGGCATAAGCTTCGGGATCGGTAGGGGTAAGGCTGGCGAGGCCATCTACATAACGGTTAAACATGCTGAACGCAGCTGCTATCAATACCGCGTCGTGAATTTCACGGTCGGTAGCTCCTTCTGCGCGTGCGGCGTCAACGTCTTCCTGCTTTACTTCTTTACCAAGGATCTGCACTTTGCCGGCAATATTCAGCAAAGCTTTTAGTTTGGTGCTGATGGGGGCTTCAGTCATATCGCGTAAAACCTCATCTACAATAAGGGCGTCATCTTCATATAAACAACGGGCTGCAGCGGCATGACTGCTGTAACAAAATGTGCAGTTGTTACGGTATGATACATAAGTGGCTATGAGCTCACGGTCGGCCGGACTTAAGGTTGATTCTCCGCGTAATAATACTTCGGCCAGTTCATACAAATACTGACCGGTTTCGGGCCTGAACATTACCAGCGAACGGATGCCCGGAACGTCTTCGGGTACATTGATGTGTGCCATATTTTTAATTAGTGAATTAGTGAGTTATTGAATTAGTGATTTTTTTAATTTTCTAAGCTTTCGGCTTTAAGCCTTCAGCTTTTTGCTTTTTCCTCGCCTTTGGCTTTCTCCCGTACAAATAATACTACCAGTAAGCCAATTATAAATACCAGTGAAAAGATGAATAGCGAGTTACCATAACCTCCCAGGACTGATACCAGCACGCCTACAAATAATACTGCTGTAGCTGTAAAAATACGCCCGATGTTGAAACAAAAGCCTGTTGCAGTTGCTTTGATGCCGGTTGGAAATAATTGTGGAATATAGGCTGATAGTACGCCCTGGCTTGCGCCGAAGAATAAGGCCAGTACGGCTATTTCGCCATAAATCACCGGACTGAACGTGCCGTTAGTTTTAAACAGGATGAATGACATACCTGCGCAAACCGCGAAACAGATCACCATGGAGCGCCTGATAGATAGTAAGTTAACAAGCCATCCTGAAAAGAAACCACCGGTTAAACCACCCATGCCCATACACATCATGCTCAGGCCGCGTTCTTTTGCGGCATCATGGTCGGTAATCAGACTTTGCACCCAGGTAGGCAGCCATGAAAATATGGCCCATAAACCTATCAGCATTGTACCAAAGGTTAAGGAACCCACAATAAGCTCGCGGTGATGGCTTTTAGAGAGCAGTTTGTTCAATGGATTTTCGCGGTTGGCGATATCGTTGCGATAATTGAGCCAGTTTTCAGATTCATTCAAAACCAGGGCGCCTATCAAGGCCAATGTAAGGGGAATCAGCCCGACTAAAAAGCCCGACCGCCATGACGAGACAATAAAGTTGATTAACCCTGCTGAGAAAATACCTACCGGGAAAGCTATAGAAAGGATGCCTATGATCACCGCTTTGCTTTTGGCAGGCCAGACTTCGCTCACCAGCGTTATGGATGTTACCAAAACGCCGCCTACGCCAAAACCGCTGAAAAAGCGGCAAAGCAGTACGCCCCACCAGGTTGGCATCAATCCGGTTAAAATGGTAAAAATGCCGTAGCTGCCAATAGCGAGCAGCAGCGCCTTTTTGCGGCCCATTTTATCGCTGATTACCCCCCAGGTAAAACCACCAAAGGCCCAGCCGAATATAAAAATGGCATTGATAATACCCGCTGATGGCGTTGATTTCATTGGCATGAACGGCACCCTGTAGGTCCTTTACCACAACAGGCAAGTAAACCGACATCAGCGTGGACACCGAACCGCCCAGGGCAGTACTAAAAAAACAGATCACAAACAGCACCACCCTATAGGCGGCGCTGAGGTTTGTTTGAGGTTTTACAACCTGTTCATCAATTGTTAAAGTGCTCATGTTGTTTATTTTAAAAGGTCATCAAATATTATTGATACATAATAAATGGCGCCAATTGCCGGCGAACCATAAGATTGGTAAATGCGGTTGTTGAAAATATTGCTGCCGCCCAGTTTGATTGTTGACTTGATCTTCGGAAGCTTTTTGCTGAATTGCAGATCGACAACTGAATAAGCATCAACGCGACCGGGACGGGTGCCGTTAAATGTTCCATACCAGTCGTAAGCGGTTTGCCAGTGCCATGCCGCGTTAAAACCGAAATCATTGATTACGTTGCTGTTGCCAAATGTTGCATTGGTGCTCCATTTTGGTGTATTGAAAGCTGCAATATTGTTAGGATTAGCGTTGCGAAGGTTAAATACTGATAAAGTTGCGTTACCACCCAAAGCGTAACCGCCATCAAGCAGGTAGGTAGCACCAGCGCTTGCTCCCTGTGCCGATACCTTATCAGGCGCATTGGTATACAATTGGAAGGCGTGAACCTTACCGTTAGGGATATCGGTTGCAGAGGCTGTAGTAACCTGGCCATCAGAACCAAGAATTGGATTGCTGGGTTGAATAATCACAGTATTCAGAATAAAGTTGGTGTAGCTGCTGTAATAGTAGTTTACGTCAATCAGTAATTTATCCATCATCAAGCCTTTATAGCCCACTTCAAATGCTTTTTGCTGCTCTGGTTTAATGTAGGCTACGCTTGCTTTTTGGAGCAGCCCTTTGTTTTGTTCGATAGCCTGTGGGAATGGCGTACCGCTTTGTACCGCCTTGCCAAACGCAGCGCCAAAAGCGCTTACCGATGACGAGGTGAACGAGTTTTCATAAACGTTTAAGCCCTTGCTGTTATTAGGCGCACCACCCAAAATAGTGATAGGGCCTACGTTAAGGTGGATAAACTGATCAACCGGGGTTGGGTTCCTGAAACCGGTTTGGTATGATGCCCTGAAGTTTGAGGTTTTATCAACCGTATAAACTGCCGAAAAGCGAGGGGTGAAGCTGCCTTTAAAGTTTTCGTTTTTATCGTAACGGATAGAGGCTGTCAGTTTCAGATTATCATCAAACAGCTTTTTTGCAGCCTGTAAAAACGAACCGTACTCTTTAATGGTTACACGCTTTACCTTGTCATCAAACAAACTGCCATTGGTAAACATCCTGTAATCGCGGAAACTGCCGCCTGCCAAAAGCTCAAACACTTTTATGGCGCTGGTAAAATCATACTGGCCTTCAGCATGGTAAAATTTACTGTTACTGAAAACACCCGCTCCGCTCAAGCCATAATTGTGGATAGAAGCATTTTTGGCATTGTTAAATTCAGCAGTACCCGGTAAAAAACGGCCCTGGTCGGCAAAAGTCCTTGCGGCGGAATTGCTGTTTGGCGTAACACCACTTACCGAACCGTTAAACGCAGCCGCATAACGGGAAAACCAGGTATCGTCGGCTTTATCAGGCGTTACCGTGTTGCCGTTCAGGTCTTTCACCCAGTCGCGGTTGATGAATTGGGCCAGGGAGCGGGTATTGTATGAGTCGTGCGAATTTTCTTCAACCGAGTAGCCGCGGACGAAGAAGTTGCTGCCTTTTAACTCAATCCTGTGCGTTTGCAAAACAAAGTTATTCAGGTCGAAACGGCTGCTGCCTGTATAGCTTGCAGTACCGCGGCCGTAGTTGTACTGGTAAATAGCCTCCAGGTTATTGCTGAAACGGTATTGTAATGCTCCGTTAAGTTTAAGGCTGTAAACGTTGTAGTTCATCAGGTCTTTTTCCTCATAACCTGTTCTTGAAACCAGGCCAATGCCGGGTAAGGTTTTGGTAACCTCATCGCCATAAATGTTAAGCGCGTCGCGACCTGGGTTATTGGGCCCGCGTTGTGCAGCAGGAGTTGATGCGCTCACGTCGGTATAATTGTCGGCATACCAATCGCGCCCGGTAAGGTATGAGGCATTGATTTTAAACGCGAATTTATCATTGAATGCTTTGGCATAGCGGGCTGCAAAGTCATATAATCCCTGTGGCTTAACAACCGATTCGCCAAAGTGGTTAAGGCCACTTTTTACCTGGAGGGTTAAGCCCTGGTATTTGAATGGGTCTTTGGTTTTAAGCGAAAGTAAGCCGTTAAAGGCTACCGGGCCATACAATGCCGAAGCAGCGCCAGGAATAACTTCCACGCTTTCGATATCAATATCCGAAGCGCCAAAAAGGTTACCTACCGAAAAGTTTAAGCCGGGTGTTTGGTTATCCACACCATCAACCAACTGTAAAAAGCGACTGTTACCTGTACTGTTAAAGCCCCGGGTGTTGATCTGTTTGTAAGTTAAACTACTGGTAACCGCTTCAAGGCCTTTTAAACTTTGCAAACCATCGTAAAAAGTGAAGGAAGGGTTTTCCTTGATGGCTTTAAGGCTCATCTTTTCAATACTCACCGGCGATTGTAAAATGCTTTGGTTGATCCGGGTAGCAGATGATATCACCTCATTAAGCACAATTGCCTTTTGAGTTAGCTTTATGCTGATGTCATTATTGGCAGATGTTACCTGGCTTTCCTGTACTTCAAAGCCTACCGCCGATATAACGATGGTGAAGGGCAGCTTTAATTTATTGGCGTTTAACGTATAGTTACCTTTGGAGTCGGTAGTGGTGCCGGTAAGCTTTCCTTTAACAGAGATACTTGCACCGGATACAGGTTTGCCTGTAGCTGCATCGGTAATGTTGCCCGTTATTTTAATTTCCTGGGCAAACGCGTTTATGGAGGTGAACAGTAATAAGACGAATAAAAGTTTTTTCATTGTGATTGGTTTTACTTGGATGAAGGGTTAGGATTATTTCTTTAAATGGTCATAGCCTTGGGGCAGGCGGGTGTAGCCATGGTTTACTAATCGCTCCGCCAATACGTTATAATAGCCGGCATCAGCAGGTAAGGCAGTGGCCAATCCGTCAACATAGCGGTTATAATAGCAAAACAGCGCAGCTATGAGCACGGTATCATGGATCTCAACATCAGTTGCCCCGGCTGCTTTAGCTCTGTCAACCGCTCCAGTTGTTACATTTCGGCCGTTTTGAGCGGTTAGTTTGGCAATGGTAAGCAGAGCTTTCATTTTCTCGGTAACCGGGGCGGCTTCAATGTTCTCCTTTACCTTTTGTGCTGTTTCGGCTTCGCCGGCAAGCAGATCGGCTGCAGCGGTGTGGGCGGTAGTACAAAAGGTGCATTGATTGTTGTGCGACACCACAGTAGCAATCAGTTCACGATCAGCTTCGGATAGGGTTGACGGGCCGCGCAATAAGAATTGTGTAAGGTTACGGATCGGTTGTGCCGGTTCTTTGGCATATTCCAGCAGGCCGGTAATGCCCGGCAAATGGCTTTCAAGGGTAATATAAGGCATAAATAGTTTTTGAATGTTTGTAGGTTGGGGAAGGGGATGTACCTGTCTGGAGATTACTAATCTTATCGATATATAGCTATTTTCATAGCTCTTGAGCCACGAATAAACTATCGACAGAAATAAATAATAACGCAACAGTAGAGTGGCACAGCCGCTACCCTAAAAAATGAATTAAAACAGGGAGAAGATTAGCAAACAGCCTTTGGCGGTTGCTCCGGAATATCCTGGTGAGCAGGAATTAACTGTTGAACCGGGTGAACAACAATTTGTTGAGTATATTTTACAGGGCAGCCAAACTCAAAATGTACAAAAGTGAAATTGAGGTTATCCTGCATAATTATCTTACCAAAGGGTACATGCTCCTTTTGCGGAACAGGATTTTCTTTTACGTCCTTTGCGTTGATGATGTTTTTATCGGCAAGGCGGGTGGTTTCATAATTAGGAACGCACATTAAATAAATGGCATGCCTCGTTATCCGCATTTTTTGATAATTATAATTATTGCTGCCAAACTGGATCTGCCCATGAATGTTCTCATAGCTTTTCCAATCGGTTATGCCCGGCATATTTACAGGAATAACCACTTCGGTAAGGTCTTTCACATTGTAAAAGCCTTTGGCTGTTTGTTGGGCGAAGTACTTGTTGCTTTTGTAAACCATGAATTGGTGTAATGCCAACTGCCCGCCTACATTAAGCAGGTGAATGCTAAGCAACATCAGGGCAACAAACTTCTTCAATTGGTTTACGGGCAAAGGGTTTCTTAAAATTGCTGTTTATAAACGTAGTATCCAAATTTATTTAGAATAATTATGCATAATGTATAGCTAATTCTTCTTATTCGTTATCGATTGTAATTAAAAGTTTTGATAGCTTTTTTTACCGGTTGAATTTTCGGCTTAAAGAATGTCCGGTTCATGACATGGCTTGTCCGGTTCACATAGTTAGTGATAGGGCACCGGGCGATATCAGGGTATCTTTGAGCATACAAAAAACAAAAATTATTTAAATAAATAACACAATGGAAACTATTCAAGAATCAGGTATCAGTAAGATCAAGGTTATCAACGCTATCTCAGCTAATAAAATCGACAAAGTATTATATACCGGTAAAGTTCGCACTGTTGGCGGTCGCGACGGTGGTTCATCTGTTAGTACTGACGGCCAGTTGGACATCAAACATTCAACTCCCGGAACCCCTAAACCAGGCACTAACCCCGAGCAATTATTTGCAGCAGGCTGGTCAGCATGTTTTGAAGGCGCCATCGGTATTGCTGCCGCTAAAAAAAGGATTGCACTCCCTGCCCAATTGGCTATTGATGCAGAAGTGGATTTGGGTATTACCACAGGTGCATACTTCCTGCAAGCCCGTTTAAACGTAAGCTTACCAGGCCTGGATGTGGAAGTTGCCAAAGCATTGATTGAAGAAGCACACCAAACATGTCCTTATTCAAAGTTAACTTACGGTAACATCAACGTTGAGATTAACCTGGTGTAATGCCCCCTCCGCCCCCTGAAGGGGGTACTTTAAAAGTCATAAAAAGGTCTGCTCCTTTTAACAAGAGCAGGCCTTTTTATATATGGAAAATCACAGATTTAAATCTCTATGCTCTCGCCAATGGCTGGTAAAACTAATTTTATTCCGGCTTCTTCAAATTGTTTAACAGCTTTGTCCTTATCTATTTTAATAAAGCCAAAGGTGTCATAATGAACGCCTAAAATCTTATCTGCCTTAACAAGCTTTGCAGCTTCAATGGCATCTTCAATACCCATAGTTAACATGTCCCCGATAGGAAAAACTGCGAAATCAAGATCAACCCAATTGGCCACCAATTTCATATCCAGCGTTAAACCGGTATCTCCGCTATAATAGAGATTGCCATCATCAGTCTTTAAAGCATAACCACAGGCTACACCGGCATAACTGCCATCCGGAAAGCTGGCCGAATGTTGGGCGATGAACGATTTTGCAGTACCAAAATCAAAGGTCACTTTGCCTCCGGGATTTAGAGGATGCACGTTTTTTACGCCTTTCTTGCTGAAGTAATCATACACTTCATAAATGCCCACAACCATAGCGCCTGTACGGTTGGCTATAGTTTCCACATCCAAAATATGATCATAATGACCATGCGATACAAAAATGTAATCAGCTTTAATCTCATCGATGCTGATGCCTTTAGCCAATTCGTTACCTGTAATAAAGGGATCAAACAAAATGTGTTTACCCCCGGCAACTACCGAGAAGCATGAGTGACCGTAATAGTTGAGTTTCATTGGTTTGGTTTTTTATGTTAATGATGATTAGTTTAAAAGCGGAGGTAAGGTGTTTACAATCGGCATTGGTAATAGCTTAAAATGATCATAGGTTGTACGGTTAAATTTACCTGTTACATTGTTTATTTTAGGATATAGAAATGTCATCTTTTTAAGCATGGTGGTGTCGGCCTGAGAATAAGCCGTGTGCGGATCTGGTCTTTTGTTAAAGCCGATAGGAAGCATGTTATCCGCTTGATTTTGTTTACCGGAATTAGGCCCCGGCAACCTAAACCCCGGTGCTATTTGCGAAGCATCAAAGCGGCCTATTTGGGAGGATGAGTTGTGCCCGCCCGCTGGCAGGTTTAGTTTAAGAGTAAATGCCTGCTCGGTACAATTTAGTTGGTTTGCCTGGGCATATGAGCCAATGCTTAAAAATGTTGTCATGGCAATTAGCAGTAATGTTTTCATGATAGTATTTGTTTAAAACAGGATCGGCCCTGAAAAGGGCCGATCCTGTTTATGTTAGATTTAATTATTTTCTGCCGGTTTTTTTCTCTTTTCCGGAACGCAGATCATTTCACAATCCTGCGGGTTACGTTCAAACGGTGCCCTTGTCAGGAATGATAAAGAGAACAGTGACAAGAATCCCATTAATAACCGGCCTTGTTTCAACTTGCTCATGATTTTTGAATTTATGGTTGTTATATTTTGGCTACTGCTTCGCTGGTTAAAACAGTTTTTGTTGCGGTTAAAACCTCGCCATTATCTTTGTTTTGTATAAAGCCTACTACTTCCCATTCTTGCTGGTTAAATTCTTTAGGAACGCTAATAATGGTTTGGCCTGTTTTTACCTCGCTTAGGGCAACTGTTTTTAAGTCGCGCACTATTTGGGTGTGCGATAAGGTTCTGCCTTCGTTTTCGCCGCGGGCAACTTTGCTGATGGCTGTTCTTTGTACAATGGCTATCAGTAATTGTTGGTTATCAGTGTTGCCCGATAGTTCATAATTTACAGCAAGCTTATCGCCGGTATGTTGTGCTTTTAAGGAAACCTGAGCGGTTTGTGCAGTTGTTAGTGCATTCGAAATCGCTTCACGAAGTGCCGGCTCATCCGAGCCAACCATCTCAGTTTTACCATTAACTATAACTTGGGGTGTATAAACCTGGGCATTTAAATGGTAGCTATATTCTTTTTGGCGTTTTGAAAACATGGCATTGCTGAATACATCTTTCCAGCCGAGGCTATTCCAATAGTCAACGTGGTAAGCTAATATGTAAACAGGCTTGCCTTGCGATTCTTTTTGGATCCTGGCCAGCAATTCATCAGCAGGAGGACAGCTTGAGCATCCTTCTGAGGTAAACAATTCTACCAAAGCGAAACCTTTTCCGGGAGTAGCGGTATTTTCAGTTTTAGGGGCATTTATTTTACGATTAGCGTAAGCTGCAGTAGCAAGCGCCAGTGCTACGGCACTAACACAAAAGCTAAAAATTTTTAAGGTTTTCATATCTCTCGATTTTTTAATTACTCAAAATTAGCCTCGAAATGGCCGCCAAAACAGCATAAGAAAGCCCAACCGGACATATCTACTGTTCAGTTGGGCTTTTGTTAAGTCGAAAGTTCTAAGTCTCAAGTCGAAAGTCTTTTTATTGAAACTTAGAACTTTCGACTTAAGACTTCCGACTTAGAACTACCTATTCTCAAGCCAGCTTAAAAATACCGGCGCTTTTTCTTTATTGATGAGTAGTTTTTCGGGAGTAGGAATTGTTATTTTAACAAAAAGCTTACGCAAAAAATAATTTTCCACATCTTTTATAGCACTAAAATTTACAATGTATTGCCTGTTTAGCCTAAAAAACTGATCGGGCGAAAGCTGGCTGCTGATCTGGTCGAGCGATTGATTAACCACATACTCCTGCTGATCAAAAGTCATGATGGTTGAAAGTTCATTGCGGATGTAGAAAAAGGCTATATTATTGGACGCTATGGTGATATACTTGTTGTTTTTAAACACCAGGAAGCTTTTTTTACCTGCCGGAGGAGTAATCTGCGATAACAGGCTGCTGATAGCCGGCTGCGAGCCTTGCTGAAAGAAATTCCGCAGTTCATCTACCTTTTTAAAAGCATCGGCAATATCTGTTTTTGAGAAAGGCTTGAGTACATAATCAACGCTGTTGGCCTTAAATGCCTCTAACGAATATTCATCAAACGCGGTGCAGAAAATAATAGGGCAGGACACCTTTACCGATTTAAAGATCTCAAAACACAACCCATCCGACAGTTGGATATCCATAAAAATAAGATCGGGCTGCTTGTTCTCTGAAAGATAGGCAACCGAGCTTTCAACACTCTGAAGCTTCGCAATTATTTTTGAGTGCGGCCTTAATTCTAATATGATACCTTCAAGCGAGCGGGCCGCTTTTAATTCGTCTTCAATGATGATAATGTTCATGTATAATAGGTAGTTTAACTTTGAATATTTTATCTTCAGATATGATCTCTATCTGTTTATCGAGCAGGTGATCGTAACGCAAATTGATATTCTTAAGCCCAACACCTGTTGATGGTTCTTCAAAGCGCTTTGGTTTTATTTCGTTTTCCATAACGATGTTTTCACCTTCAGCATAAAGCTTAATATGCAACGGATGATCCAGCGATACCACATTGTGTTTAATACAGTTTTCTATCAATAGCTGCAGTGTGAATGGGGGGATTAGTGTACCGCGATATTGTTCATGTATAGTATTAGTGAAAATAAAACCGTCTTCAAACCTGGCTTTAAGTAAAAAATTGTAAGCTTCTACAATTTCCAGTTCTTCGGATAAATGAATAAGGTCCAACTTGCGGCTTTCAAGCGTAAAACGATAAAAGTTGGAGAGTTTCAGGATGAAATCAACCGAGTGTTGGTCATTAGTCTCAACCATCGCCTTTAGGGTATTGAGACTATTAAACAGGAAATGCGGGTTGATCTGCTGTTTCAACAGCTCATATTGTGCACCAAGGTTATCGGCTTTAATGCGTTCCAGCTCAACGTTAACCTGCTGGTTTTGGTAGTTCTGGTACAACAGGTTTATAAGCATGTAAAATACCAGGTTAATGAGGATGCCCCTTACCTCAATCATGAGCATCACCGGGCCAAAATTCAAATGCGTTAGTATCAGTTGCTGTATGTAGGCTAAGGCCAGCATTACCCCCATACCTATCAACAGTGTTGTAAGGAGTCGGGAATACGAGATGCTTTTATTCAGTTGTTTATTGCCCGATTGCTTTGGCAGTGTATATATATTATAATACCACACAAACAGCGAAAAAGAAGCTGTGACTGCCGAATTAACTGCTGCTTCGGCAGGCTTGAAGTGACGTTCGGCAATCTGTGGAACAGAGGCCAGCAGACCAAGAAAGATTGAACTGCTCCATATAATTCCGGGAGAGATTTTAAATGTTGTGTCTTTCATTTATTGCAAAGGTTTGCGGAAATAAAATGGTCGCCCGACAAATATAAAGTTAATTATGGCCTATAGGCCAAATCGGCTGTTGTGTTACTAAAACCACCGTCAAACTTTAATCTGTTTTGACCAAACGCCCCAATTATTTCCGTTTACTGCTAAAATATAATAGGTTTCAATATGGAAATATGGGTTTATGGTACAAGCGGACATCTTATCACCTGAATTAGACATTTTAAACCGCGAATATTACGATAATAGAATTGCAGACAATCGGTTTTGGGCGATGAGCAGATCGGGGCTTCTTAAATCAACCTAAAATAGTTTGGATCAAGATTTTTTACTTAAAATTGTACATTATTTCAGTTAACTGTTCCCGTTAAAAGCAAGCCGCTCAACATTGGAGATTAAAGAACTTATAGATTCTATTCATTATAATAATGATGAATCTGCCTTTAATGAATTGTATAAGCTGCTGATCAATAATCTTAATCAGTTTGCCTGGTCCTTTTTGGGCGATAAGGAAGCTTGCGAGGAGATTATCAACGACCTTTTTGTAAATATCTGGACTGGCCGCCACAAGCTTAACAAGATCTCGAACCCTAAAGTATACTTTTATGTGGCTATAAAAAATGCCTGCCTTAACCATATCCGTAGCAACACCTCAAAAAGAAACCGCGACGCTCAACTTGCCGAAACCTATTATTTTCATTTATCGGTTGATCCGGCACAATTGCTCATCAGCAAAGAGCTTGAAGCCGGGGTTTTAAACGCTGTAAACAGTTTACCCCCGCGTTGTAAGCTTATTTTTAAAATGGTTAAGGAGGATGACCTTTCATGCAATGAAGTGGCCGATATCCTTGGTCTGTCGAACAAAACGGTTTTTGCGCAGTTAGCTATCGCTTTGAAGAAACTGGATGAGGCGCTCGGAAATAAGTAGTTTTTTGAATTTTTAGCGTCAAAGCTCGCGCTCGTTTGCAACGAGTGCGTAACTTGGGTTTGCGTTTATAACGCAACTGGCGATACAATCGCCACTCCAAATTAAGCGCTCGTTGCAAACGAGCGCAAGAAGGTTTTTATTGGTATCGGAATCTTTTGAATCGCCCTCAAAAAATATTTTAATTTCTTTTAGGAAAAAGCCGGGGTAGCTGTGTCCTTAATGCAGAATACCGTATTACTATGAGCAAGTCCAGGTTTATTGAGTTGATGGCCAAAAGTATGGGCAAAACTGCCAATGCTGAAGAGTTGGCCGAACTCGACATGTTTCTTGAACAATTTCCCAATTATAAAAAAACATACGAGGTTACTAATGCATTAAAAGGAAGCGGTGCGCAACCAGCCGAAGCAAAACCTGAAGATATTAACGGGAACCTGGAAGAGATCTGGAACCGGATTAAAAGCTCGAACGAAAATATGGAGGTTGATACTAAGGTAAGACCGATGTTCAAGTGGCAATGGGTTGCTGCCGCTGTATTGGTGCTCATTACCGCGGGAGCTTTGTTTTACAACAAAATGGGGCCGCAGGATAGCCTTACCGCCGAAAATATATTACATGAAATTCATGTGCCTTACGGCAAAACCGAAAAGCTCAAATTACCCGACGGCACACAGGTTACGCTGAATGCAGGCAGCACCTTTTCATATCCCGAGGCTTTTGAAAAAAATACCCGTGATGTAAGCCTTATCGGCGAAGGTTTTTTTGAAGTAACCAAAAATGCCAGGAAACCTTTCCTGGTACACACTGCCAGGCTGGTTGTAAAGGTATTGGGAACTGTGTTTAATGTAAAGGCCTATAATAATGATAAAACCGTGGAAACCACCTTGTTAAAAGGCAAGGTGCAGGTTGAATTAAAGAACAATCCCGAAAAAAAGATTATCCTGTTGCCTAATGAAAAGCTGATTGTTGTTAATAACCGGGAGCCTAAAAGTGTAAAGAGCAAGGAAGGTAAAATTGAATACCAGGTAACTGAATTACCGGATGTTAAGCCAGATGAAGTAAAGGAAACAGCCTGGGTTGATAACCGCATCCTGTTCACCAACGAGATGTTTGAAGATGTGGCTGAACAAATTGAGCGCAAATACAACGTGCAGGTTGTGTTTGAAGATCAGGCGCTTCGTACAGAGCAGATAAGCGGTTTGCTTGATAAGGAATCGCTGCAGGAGGCTTTAGGTATTATTGAGATGACAACGCCGTTCAAATTCAGGGTGGATGGTAAAACGGTATTTCTTGCAAAAAAATAAAAACAAAATAAACTAACTAATCACTTAACCAACGCTTATGATATTAAAAACTTACCTGTCAGATTCCTGAAACATCCTCAAACAAATAAGGGAAGAGCTGCCACTCCTCCCCGCAAACAAATAGGATTTTATTAACGGAGTAAGCTATTGTAACACAGCACTTACTCCATCCATTTATTTTCAAAACAAATGTAATGAAAAAAACAAGAAGGGTGTTCCCGCTTCGTGGCGCGCCCGTATGTCTCAAAGTTATTTTGCTGATGAAAGCAGTATTTTTATTGGTCATGGTTACTTGTGTGCAAGTTTCTGCAAAAGTATACTCGCAGCAGAAATTTACGCTTAACCTAAAACAGGCTGAAGTAAGCAGTATCCTTACCAAAATTCAAAAACAAAGCGATTACCGTTTCTTTTACAACTATGCGTCCATCAAAAAGCTGGGCAAGGTTGACCTGGATGTAAAAGACGCAACAATTGATGAGCTGCTTGCCGTTATTATTGATGATAAGCTTTCCTACAAAATGAATGATGATCATGTGGTGATCATTGCCAACCAGGATGAAGCTAAAAGCTTGGCCCTTGTAAAGGGCAAGGTTGTTGATGCCAAAGGCGAACCACTTATCGGGGTAAACATTCGCTTGCAAGGCACAAACCAGGGAACAACTACCGATGCGAATGGTAATTTTAGCATTGACGCTCCTGTAAACGGCGTATTGGAAATATCTTACATTGGTTTTGAAAAAAAGATGGTCACAATAACCGGGAGCCAAACTTTAAACATTACCCTGGTTGCTCTTCCGTCGGCGTTAACAGAAGTTGTGGTAGTAGGTTACGGTACCACTAAAAAGATAGATGTTACTGGCTCTGTAGCAAGTGTAAAAGGTGCTGATCTTCAAAATCTTCCTGTCGCATCGGCAACCCAGGCCCTGGATGGCCGCGCAGCTGGTGTAAACATTGTGCGCAACGATGGTTCACCGGGTGCTGCTTCAAGTATCCGTATCCGCGGTACCGGTACGTTAAATGATGCCAACCCACTTGTTGTTGTTGATGGAGTACCTACCAGTAATCCGGATGCCTTGAGTGATATTAATCCGAACGATATTGCTTCGGTTGATATCTTGAAAGATGCATCGGCAGCAGCTATTTACGGTACACGTGCTGCTAATGGCGTTGTGTTGGTTACTACTAAAAAAGGCACATACAATCAGAAATTGGTTACTACCGTTAATTTTTATAACGGGTTCTCTAATACCACTAAATACCTCAAACTGTTAACTGCACCCGATTTGTATACATTGAAAAGGGAGCGCTATACCAATGATGGTGTGGCTATCGATGCGCCCTGGAACGACAGCTATTACGCTACTCAACGCACCGATTGGCAGCGTGCCATTATGAAAACCGGTCATGTAACCAGTGGGGATGTGAGTTTAAATGGCGGTAACGAGGTATCTGCATACAGTTGGTCTACCTCAGTTTACAATGAAGATGGTATCATTGCCAAAACTAATTTTGAACGCTTTAGCACCCGCTTTAACTCAGAGCATAAAGTGACCGAATGGTTAAAATTGGGCGAAAATCTCCAGTTAAATTATGCCAATAATGTTGGGTTCGATAATAATAACTCCCAAACAGGTCTCATCTTCTCGGCTTTGCGCTTTAACCCTGCCATTCCGTTGGTTAATCCAGACGGAACATATGGTACATCAAAAGCTTTCGCTAACCAGTTAGGTGATATCAACAGTCCTTATGCTACCATACAGGAGGCAGACAGGTTTAATAAAAAATACCGTGCCCTGGCAAATGCCTTTGCCGAGATAACGTTCCTAAAAGAGCTAAAACTCCGCGTAAACTATGCGTACGATGGTACTTTAAACCGTGCTTATAATTTCAGCATAGCTGATGTTAACCAGGCCCGGCAAAACACCACCTCGCAATTAACCCAAAACGAAGGCGAGTTGTCATCTCAATTATTAGAATCGTTCCTGACCTATGATAAGGTATTTGGCAAAAGCCACGTAACCTTTACCGGTGGTTACTCATACCAAAATTTTAAAACTTACGGATTTAATGCATGGCGGATAGGGTATGATGATACCTCACAGGATCAGCGTGTACTTAGCCTGGGTAACAGTCAGTTTAACTCAAGTGTAGTGCCGGATGAATCATCATTACAATCGGGCTTCGGCAGGTTATTTTATGATTATGATGGTCGTTTCCTGGCTACTTTAACTTTCCGTGCAGACGGATCATCCAAGTTTGCACCATCAAAAAGATGGGGATATTTCCCGGCATTCTCTTTGGGCTGGAGGCTATCTAATGAGCAGTTTATTAAAAACATCAGCTGGGTAAGCAACCTGAAATTATCAGGTGGTTATGGCGAACTTGGTAACCAAAACATCGGTACATTCCAATACACCAGCTTAATAAGGTTAGGTAGTACCTATGAAAATAACGGCTATACTTTTGGTGGCACGGGTTATACCGGTGCTGCGGTTTACAGTCTTGCCAACCCGGATATTACCTGGGAGCGCACAGCCATGACCAACATCAGTTTGGATGCAGGTTTTTTAAATAATCAGTTAACTACAACATTAACCTGGTTCAATAAAAATACTAAGGATATGCTTTTATCGCCACCTGTTGTAGGTGCAGCCGGTTCGGTGAATATTCCTAACCAAAACATTGGTACCATGAACAACAAGGGTTTTGAGTTTGAGGTTAACTACCATGGTGGTAACGATAAGGTAAAATATTCGGTTGGTGCTAACGCCTCATATATTAAAAACAAAGTAACCAAGTTAAACGGCGAGGGTACATTTGTTGGCTCAACTGTTTATGGTCGCTCAAGCCAGGAAATTTCCCGCACTTATGAAGGCCAGCCGATAGCTTCTTTTTACGGCTGGAAAACTAATGGTTTATACCAAACCCAGGCTGACATTGATAATGACCCCGCTCTTAAAAATGATTCACGCAAGTCAAGCATCAGACCGGGTGACGTTCGCTTCCTTGACCTGAATGGCGATGGTTTAATTGATGGTAACGACCGTACCAATCTGGGCAATCCCAATCCTAAGGTTACTGCCGGTTTACAAGGCAGCATATCATACAAAGGCTTTGATTTTTCTGCAAACTTTACCGGCGTATTTGGCGTGAGCCTTTACAATGCAGACAGAATGCAGGGTATCGACCCGACTTATCCGTTTAACCTTTATGCTGAAACTTTAGGCCGTTGGACAGGCGCGGGTACCAGTAATACTATCCCTCGTTTATCGCTTGACCGAGCTAATGATAACTACCGCACATCTGATCTGTTTGTTGAAAGTGGAAGCTATGTAAGCCTTAAAAATGCCACGTTAGGCTACACGCTTCCTACAAGCTGGTCAAAAAAGGCCACTTTAAAGAGTGTAAGGCTATACGCTTCCGGGCAAAACGTTTTTTTCATAACCGGTTATAAAGGCTATACGCCTGAGTTGGGTTATACCAACGGTAATTTGCAAAGAGGGGTTGATGTGGCTCAATACCCATCTACGAGGACAATAACATTTGGTGTAACAGTTAAATTATAACATCATCATGAAATCAAACAAACTAATATATACGCTTATATCACTGGCCCTGATGGGCAGCGGCTGTAAAAAAGCGCTTGATTTAAAGCAACAGGGTGTTTACAGCTCAACCAATTATTTCCGTAACGAAACAGATGCTGTGAACGCTATAACCGGGATTTACAGCATTTTACCCGAGGAGGATTACATAGGTCACGCCGAGTCAACATTTGATACTCCATCTGATGATTACTGGCGCTCAGGCGACCACGGAGAGGATGAGGGCATCGAAAATCTTACCTATGACGCTTCAAACGCGGCCATCCGTTATCCCTGGAAATGGCGCTATGAAGAAATTAACCGTGCCACTAACTGTATCATTAATATTCCTAAAATAACTGCCATATCTGCCGCTGTAAAAAACCGCAGCATGGGCGAGGCTTATTTTTTAAGGGCTTTTGGCTACTGGCGTTTAATGATCATCCAGGGAGATGTGCCTATTATTACAGAAGCTGATTACACATCGCTGAATTTTAACGTGCCTAAATCGCCTATCGAGGAAGTACGTAAACAAATTGAAGCTGATTTATTGAAAGCTGTTGATTTGCTACCGGAAAGCTACGGCGCTGCTGATCGCGGCAGGGTAAGCAAAGGAACGGCGTTGGGTTTACTAACCAAGCTTTACATGTACTGGGAAAAATTGCCCGAAGCTATTGCAACCGGTCAAAAAGTGATCTCAAATCCGGCATATGCGCTTGCGCCCAATTATACTGATAACTTTACCCGTGCAAATGAGAATAGTACTGAAATGCTTTTCTCAATTCAGGCCGTGCAAAATGTTGTTCAAAACGACTTTACAGTTTACTACATTCCGCGTCCATGGGGCGGCTACGGTTTTAGCCAGCCATTACAGGGACTTGCCAATGAGTTTGAAGCAGGTGATCCACGTAAGCAGGCTACTTTATTAAGTGTTGGCGATAAGGTAGATTTGGGCGATGGCAAGGGTTTAACAACCTTTACTGCCGATCTTTCGGCTACCGGTTATGCTTTTAAAAAGTATGCAGTATTTAATACCGAGGCTGATGGTGGCGGAGTTGACCACAGTTATGCTGTGCCTTTAATGCGTTCGGCTGATATTTATCTGCTGGTTGCCGAAGCTTTGATCCGTACGCAAGGTGCCGGCGCCGGCGATGCACTGATTAACCAAATCAGGCACAGGGCTTCTCCATTGTTAAAACCGGTTTCGGGAGCAGGAATGAAAGAACTGATCCACGAGCGCCGCGTTGAGCTGGCCGGCGAAGATCAACGCCACCAGGATTTGATGCGCTGGGATAAAAAGAACATAGTTGATATCGCCGCTATTTATAACCTCGCCGTTTCTAAAGCGCCGATTGATCAAAACAAAACGGTAACCTTTGTTCGCCCTAAAAATTATTATTTTCCAATCCCACAGGTTGAGATTGATAAGAGTAAGGGTGTTTTGGTACAGAACCCTAATTTTAAATAATAATATCATCATACCGGCGACAGGAGACATCCCTGTTGCCGGTATTTATTTTCCAGCGTTTAATTATCTATTGATGAGAAAGTGTTTACTTGTTTTTGCTGCTATTATTTCATTTGGCCTTAAAGCCGGGGCCCAGGTTGATCAAAAAGCTTCTTATGATTTTATTGAAAGGGTAATCCCCGGCAGGAGTAATGTGTTTACTGTTGAATCTATCCAACAGCAAAACGGCAAGGATGTATTTGAACTGGAAAGCCGTAATGGTAAAATTGTGCTCAGGGGTAACAATGGCCTGTCAATAGCATCTGCGTTAAACTACTATCTTAAAAATTATTGCTTTTGCGATATCGGCTGGAACGGTACTAACCTGAATTTGCCGGCTACCTTGCCCGCAGTTAAAGGGCTTATTCATAAGACTACGCCTTATCAATATCGCTACTACTTAAATTACTGCACGTTTAATTACACCATGGCCTGGTGGGATTGGGAACGCTGGCAAAAAGAAATTGACTGGATGGCCCTGAACGGCATTAACATGCCGCTGGCTATCACTGGTGAAGAAGCCGTTTGGCAAACCGTTTATAAAGACATGGGCTTTACCGATAAACAACTGGATGATTTTTTTAGCGGCCCCGCTTATTTTTCATGGTTTTGGATGGGGAACATTGATGCCTGGGGTGGTCCCCTGCCGCAGCATTGGATGGACTCGCACAAAGCACTACAAAAAAGGATTTTGGAGCGTGAGCGCTCTTTCGGGATGACGCCTGTATTATCGTCATTCACCGGCCACGTGCCACCATCATTTAAAGATAAATTTCCTGGTGCCAAAGTAAAAAGGACCAACTGGGATGCCGGGTTTCCCGATGTATTTATACTTGACCCCGACGATCCGATGTTTGAAACCATCGGTAAAAAATATATAGAGGCACAAACCAAAGAGTTCGGTACCGACCACCTGTACTCTGCCGATACGTTTAACGAAAACGTGCCGCCAACCAACGATTCAACCTACCTGGATGGGATGAGCAAAAAGGTATTCAACTCCATGGCTGCTGCCGATCCGAAAGCTATCTGGGTAATGCAGGGCTGGATGTTCCACTACAATAACAAGTTCTGGCAACCGCAGCAAATTAAAGCTTTGCTTAACGCTGTACCTAATGAACAAATGATAGTGCTTGACCTGTACAGCGATGCCCACCCGGTTTGGAACCGTACCGAAGCTTATTACGGCAAACCCTGGATTTGGAATATGCTACAAAACTTTGGAGGTAATATCAGTTTGTTTGGCCGTATGCGCCATGTTGCTGCTGATCCGGCCATCGCCCTGCATGACCCTGAATCAAAAAACATGCGCGGTATTGGCGTTACGCCCGAAGGCATTGAGCAAAATCCTGCACTGTTTGCCCTGATGCTCGAGAATGTTTGGCGAGATACCCCAATTGATGCCGATAAATGGGTGGCTGACTATGCCCAACGCCGTTACGGACAGGTTAATAAACAGGCCAATGAGGCATGGCAAATCCTGTTAAATTCCGTTTATTCAGGCGGCTTAACCGAGGGTGGACCCGAATCGATCATTGTAGCCCGTCCAACGTTGAAAAAATATATCGACAGGGTATTGACCAAACTGGATTATGATCCGATGCAATTAGTTAAAGCATGGACGTTGCTCATAAATGCTGCCGACAGTTTGAAACAAAGTGATGGCTTTCAATATGATCTGGTTGATGTTACCCGGCAGGTATTGGCAAATTATGCAAGTCCCCTGCAGCAAAAAATGGCGCAGGCTTATCAAAATAAAGATCAGCAGCAATTTAAATTGTACAGCAGCCAGTTCCTGGAACTGATGGATGATATGGACGCGTTGCTAAGCACCCGTAAAGATTTCCTGTTAGGCAAATGGATCAACGAGGCGAGGGCTAATGGCGTAACTGATAAAGAAAAAAATCTTTACGAGTTTAACGCCCGCGATTTGGTTACACTTTGGGGTGATAAAGAAAGTGGTTTGCGTGAATACTCAAACCGCCAATGGGCTGGTTTAATCAAGAGTTATTACAAGCAGCGTTGGGCGATGTACTTTGGTCTGCTGGATAAATCGTTATCAACCAAAACCGACTTCAATGCCGAAGCTTTTGACAAGCAGGTAAAAGATTGGGAATGGCAATGGGTAAACAAGCATGATAATGCTTACACTGATGCACCCAAAGGTGATGCCATTGAAAAATCAAAGCAGCTGTTTGCTAAATACAACGCGGTGATTTTAGGAACACGGTAAGTAAAAAAACGTCATTGCGAGGCACGAAGCAATCGCGAACTGTACAGGGCGGCTTTGCCGAATGGGGGATTGCTTCGTTCTTCGCAATGACGCCTTTTAGATTTAATAGCCTTTAAAGGGACAGGACAAACCCAGATAAAAGACTTACGAAGTTTTCAAAACTTCGTAAGTCTGGATTTTAGAAATCATGAGAATACGTTACTATATATTAACATCCATCTTACTGCTAATTAGTTTTACCGCGGCATACAGCCAGGGCTCAAACGATCATATTTTTCCAGCCACAGCAGTTGCAAAGCCTTATATTGATTTTGACAGCAAAGGCTTTATTGTTCAGGGTAAACGCACATTTATCGCATCGGCCGGGTTGGAATACGCCCGCATCCCGCACGAGCTTTGGTATGATAGATTGCAGCGGATAAAACGCGCGGGTTTTAATTGTATCGAGATCTACACCATCTGGAATTTTCATGAAGAACAGGAAGGCAAATTCAATTTTACCGGCGACCATGACCTTGGTAAATTTCTGGATATAGTTAAGCAACTGGGCTTATATGCCATTGTTCGCGTTGGCCCATATTATTGTGCTGAATGGGATAACGGTGGTTATCCGATATGGCTTAAATTTAAAAAAGGACTGAGGGTACGTGAGGATAATAAACCCTTTGAACAATATGTCGATCGCTTTTTTGACCATCTTTTGCCGGTGGTTTTTCAAAGACAGATCAATAAAGGAGGTGCGGTGATACTGGTTCAGCTGGAAAACGAACATCCTAATGGTTGGGGAACTGTAATGCCAGATGGCTATTTTAAACATCTGCAATCAAAAGCATTGCAAATGGGCATGCTGGTGCCATACTTTTTCAGCGGATTACATCACGCCAGCGACCCTGCCGGTGATGGAAAACTGGATGATGATAAGCGGCCAAATCCATGGCTCTCCACCGAGTTTTGGGCGGTTTGGTATTCACAATACGGTGCCAAACCGGGCGACGCCGAACTTTACGACAGGCGTACCTGGAAAATTATTGCCCACGGTGGCAATGGCTATAACTATTACATGGCTCATGGTGGTTCAAACTTTGGCTATACCAATAATGATGAGGATGCGGCTTCATACGATTATGGTACCGGCATAGGCCAGGCCGGTGATTTGCGACCGATCTATTACACTTTTAAACGCGCCGCATGGTTTTCGCGTAGCTTTCAGGACGTATTGGAGAATAGCACTAATGCTTCGGAAATTTACAAAGGCATTGCTGTTGATACAGCGGTTAAAATATCTGCCCGTACAAGCCCGGTAGGTGATCTGATATTCCTGGATAATCCAGGTACATCTAAGGTAAGTACATCATTAAATATTAAAGGTAACGAAGATTTGCTTTCGGGTAAAAAGATCAGCCTGCAGCCCAAAGAGATTTATCCTTTAGTGCACAATTACAAGCTTAATGATGAAGTTACGCTTGATTGGGCGCTTACCTGCGTGTTCGCCATCGTTAAGCAGGCTAACACCACAACTATCATTGTTGATGCAGAAGCAGGTGATTCGCTGCTGTTTCGCTTTAATACAAAAGCTAAAGCTACGTCAGCATCAACTTCAGTAAAAGTTGAGAACGATGATGTGCTGATTGATGAGCAAATGCCTGCTACTGCCGAAAAGCCGGTTGAATATATTTTTAAGTCAGGCTCGCAAACTATAAGGGTGTTGGCCATGAACCGCATCTTAACCGATAAAACGTGGATTATTGAAATTGAAGGCAAAAGCTATGTTATCACAGGGTTAAACTATGTTGGCGATGCATCGGTTAAAAATGGACAGTTAAAAGTTACGTCAGAAACGCCTTTTACACAAATCATAGGTCAGAAGGGAACGTTATACACGGATAGAAAAGAGATCGTGTTCAGTGTTGATGCGCAAAAAGGAAATCAGCCGCAGGCTATCAGCTTAACTAACTGGCAGTATAAAAATGGGGCTATTAATGCTGCTTCAAGTGTTAACACAAATACCTGGCTCAAATCAAAAGATCCGCAACCCATGGGAGCCGATGCTGATATAACTGCCGATGCCTGGTATCGCACTACGTTAAACATACCATCCAACGGAAAATATACCTTACAAGTTAAAGGCGGCGGCAGGGGACAGGCATTTATCGATGGCAAGCCTGCTGCTAAATGGAAACTGTATGATAACGAATTAACACTTAATCTTAGCAAAGGGAAGCATACACTGACCGTTTTTGCGGCGCATGATGGCCGTGATAAGCTGGCCGCTTATCTTGGTCCCATAGACGAGGTGGATAGTAAGGGACTTTTCGGCAGCGCCCTGATCAAAAAAGGTGGACCGTTTATTTCGGAACTTGGCGACTGGTATTTTATCAGGGCCAATAAAAAGGACGATGTAAAGCAAGGACCGCCAACATTTGATACATCAGCATACAAAAAATATAAAATAGGCAATGACGTTTTTAATCTGAAAGAGGGTTATGCCTGGTTTCATACAACCATTCCGCAACAAGCCACGGGTACATCGAAAATAACAGTGTTGTTTAAAAGTGTTGATGAAAACGCTACGGTATTTATCAATGGTAAGCAGGTAGCACATCACGATGGCTGGAATCAACCATTTGAGGTAAATATCACTGATGCCGAAGCTTTAAAGCGTCCGATTGATCTTTCAATATTTATCGAAAATTACTCGAACGAGGGTGGCATTGATCAGCCTGTAAAAATCAATGCTATTGGCGATGCCACCGCTGTGATCAATTGGCAGTTAAAAGGCGGTCCGGGTAATGCACAGGCTGTTGAGGGTTGGGCAAAGCTTGATGTAGTTAAACAAATTAAAAATACACCAGCCTTTTATCGCACTACTTTCAGTTTGCCATCATCTGCAGGAAATACTTTCACCTGGCGTTTTGACCCTGTAGGATTAGGCCACGGTTCGGTTTGGGTTAATGAGCATAACCTGGGCAGATATCCTGAAAAGCTGGATATGAAAAGTCTTTATATCCCCGGATGTTGGCTCAAACCGGGTTTAAATCAACTGGTGGTTTATGATGAAGACGGTAATAGTATCAATAAAACCCGCATTGTGGCCGAAGAAGCTGCAGGCAGGTTCATTAAAGAAATTTCAATACCCCTTAATTAATATAATTGCAAAAATGGCTGCAACAACCGAAAGATTTACCGCACTTGATGTTTTCCGAGGTATGACCATTTGCTTTATGATCATCGTTAATGCTCCCGGTTCGGGGGCAAACGTATGGTCGCCGCTTGATCATGCACCCTGGGTTGGTTTTACACCTACCGATCTGGTTTTTCCTTCTTTCCTTTTCGCAGTAGGTAATGCGCTTAGTTTCTCCAAAAAGAAATTTGAAACTGATGCCGCTTTTATTGGTAAGATCTTTAAACGTACAGTGATTATTTTTTTGCTGGGCTACCTGATGTACTGGTTCCCTTTCTTTCACCGGGAGGCCGGTGGTTGGGCATTTAACCCTTTAAGCCATACCCGTATTATGGGCGTGTTGCAGCGGATAGCTTTATGCTACTTCTTCGGCGCGCTGATAGTTCATTATTGCTCGCAAAAAACGGCTGTCATCATATCTGTTGTGCTTTTAACAGGCTACTGGGCTTTCCTGATCTTTTGCGGCGACCCGGGTAAAGAGTATACCATGCTTGGCAATGCGGGCACCCGATTGGATATTGTGTTGATGGGCAACGATCATTTATATCATGATAAAGGTGGCCCCATAGCTTTCGACCCGGAAGGTTTACTCAGCACTATGACTGCCATTGTGAATGTAATTGGCGGTTACCTGGCCGGCGCGTTTATACAGCGTAAGGGTAAAAACTACGAGTCGGTTGCCCGTTTATTCATGTGCGGTGTTTTGCTAATAGCTGTTTCTTTATTCTGGGCGCAGTTTTTCCCCATCGCCAAAAAACTGTGGACAAGCTCATTTACGCTGCTTACCATCGGCATTGATCTTTTACTGTTAGGTTTCATGGTTTTTGCTATCGAAATAAAAAAGATGAAGAGCGGTACCAACTTCTTCCTTGTTTTTGGACGTAATTCACTGGCTATCTACCTGCTGTCGGAGTTGTTGCTTACCGTTTTCCAAACCATTTGGGTAAAACCACAGTTGAGTTTTTATGACTGGGTCAACCAGGTGTTTTATCAAAAGCTATTCCCTGGCGCTTTTGGTACGCTGGTATTTGCACTTTGTTATATGATACTTTGCTGGCTGGTGGCTTGGGTGCTTGATAAGAAGAAGATCTATATTAAAATATAGTTCGAAGCTGAATGCATAAGGCTTAAAGCTGAAAGTTTTTGAGAATTCTATTAATTATACTATAGTGATTTTGAATAAATTGGTCCGCTTTATTTTTTTCTTGACCGGAGTATTACTGGGTATCAATCTGCAAGCTCAGCAAATAAATAATCTTCATTACGTTGACCCATTTATTGGCACTGCTGTAAGTAATGTGCCTACAAAATGGGGGAATAATGGCGGCTGTTATCCCGGAGCAGTTGCTCCGTCAGGATCAATACAACTAAGTCCGGAAACTCGGGTTGCTGGCGCCCGGGGATATAATTATGCCGATAGTTCAATTTATTACTTCAGTTGCCTGGGCCATATGAGTGGTTTTCCCGAGGGATCATCAGGGCGCCTTTACATAACGCCGTTGAAAGGTGGTGCCAATTTTGAGGCCGGTAAATCAAGCCTGCGGTTTTCGCACAAAAAGGAGACCGCCAGACCAGGCTATTACAAAGTTTATTTTGATGACCAGCAGATCACGGTAGAAGCTACTGCCACCGCAAGAACAGGTATCTTCCGTTTTACTTTCGATGAGAATGCTGATCCGCAAATTTTTATCGGGGACGGTGGTGAGATCCGGGCTATATCTGATAAAATAATCCATGCTTCAAATTTCAATACAGTTATAAATTTTAGCGAAGGATATACAGGCAAAAAAGAGGTCAAAAGAGGCTGGCTTTTCTCCTTCGCGAAGGCTAAAACGGGCGTTAAGGTGATCACCTTAAAGTTAAGTAAATCATCGGTAGACAATAACAGCGCTCAGCGTAATATTGACCAGGAAGCAGGGAATTTAAGTTTTAATGAAATATGTGCGAGAACGAGCCGTGAATGGGCTAAATTACTGTCTGTTGTAGACTTAAATGACAACAACGAACAAAATAAAACAGTGTTTTATACAGCGCTCTACCACTCGCTGCTGTTGCCATGGGTTGTTGATGATGCTGATGGCAATTATCAGGGGAACGATGGCGAGGTTCATCAAAAAACAGGGCAAAATCAGTACGGGGCTTTCTCTCCATGGGATACTTTCCGGTCGCTGCATCCGTTACTTACGCTGCTTTATCCACAGAAACAACAGGATGTGATCTTATCCATGCTGGATGTTTACAAGCAAAGCGGGCATCTGCCAACAGAAAGCATGACGGGCAATCATGCTATTCCTATCATTGTTGACTCATACTTAAAAGGCATTACTGGTTTCGATAAAGAGCTTGCTTACAAGGCTATGAAGAAGGATTTGGTTGATGGCCCATTCGTGCAATCGGACATGGAAGTGTACCATCAAAAAGGCTACGTTCCATTCACCAAACCTGAGTCGGTTACCCGTACTGTAGAATATGCTTATGATGATTGGGCTTTATCGCAATTTGCCGAAAAGGCGATGGGAGATAAACAAACCGCTCAATTATTAGTAAACAGGGGATTTAGTTACCGTAATCTTTTAAATAAAGATGAACTCTTTATGCTTCCGCGTAATGGTGATGAGTTTAAACTGCAGCCCGGTACATCAGGCTATAAAGAGGGCGATAAGTGGGTGTACTCGTACTTTGTACCTCAAAACGGTAAAGACCTTATTAACATGACCGGCGGCAACGAACAATTCTCCGCCCGGCTTGACCCTGCCCTGCGCAATAATGTTATTCTATTTGATAACGAAACTGTTTTCCATTTGCCTTATATGTTCAATCAGGCAGGTAAGCCTCAGCTAACACAAAAATGGGTGAGGGATATTATGCTCAACAGGTTCAGCGCCACACCCGGTGGTTTACCCGGTAATGATGACTTGGGTTCAACATCAAGCTGGTATGTCTTTAGCTCGCTCGGGATATATCCGGTATGTCCTGGTAATCCGCTTTACGCTATCGGTGCGCCTTTGTTCAAATCTGTAACGCTTCATTTACCCAATGGCAAAACGTTCATCATCGGCAGTAATAATTCATCTGCAAAAAATAATTACGTACAGGCTCTGCATGTGAATGGCAAAGCCTGGCAGCAATTGGCCCTGCCACATTCGGTATTGGTTCACGGTGGTGCAATGACTTTTGACATGGGGAAAGCCCCAGGTAACTGGCCAACCGATAGAGATCCGATTGAGCTATCGGCCACACAAAAAAATACTGCCTTTAGTATAGCGAGTTATTCGGTCGATAAAAAAAATGCAGTGCCTGACGAGCTGCTTGTGATAAGGTTTAAACTTAAAAATACAGGTAGCAAGGGCATTAAAACCGTAAAGCTGTTGGTTAACGGAAAGCCATATAGTTATAAAAACTGCCTGGTTGAGCCGGGACAAACTGTTCAGGATTCTATTGAGTTTCGCCTTTACCCTGTGGGAAAAACGGTACTGAAGCTTGATAATACACTACCGTTGATTGTCGAAGTGAATCTGCCCGCAAAACCGCAGGAGCAAGCTTTTAAAATATCGGGGCTGGAAGTAAAACCGATGATCAGGTTGAATGAAAGCCAGGAAATAAAATACCGGATAAAAAATACCGGCGGACTTAAGCAAACCTTTATTATACCGGTAATCCAAAATGATTCGGTTGTTTTCAATGATAACATCAAACTAAATGCGGGTGAGGCTAAAATCATCAGCCATAATATAACAGTCACTCAAAAAGGATTTAAGTACCTGAGGATTGATACCGCTAAAACTATATATAAAGTTTATGAAGACAGTATAGAATCCTTATTGCTTGATTTCAGGTCGATTGTTCCTGGCAAGGCGGTAACTGATAGTTCGGGATTTCATAACAACGGGAAGATTATTTCAGGTTCATTAGCAAATAATAAAGACCGGCTGTTGTTTGGCGACAGTAGTTATGTGGAAGTCCCAAACTCACCATCTTTGGACAATATGGATGAATCCATTACTATGATGGGATGGGTTTACCCGATGGGCAATGAGAAAGGGCTGGTTGATATCATTACCAAAGGCGATAACCATGTATTGCAAATGACAGATAACAGAACCCTGACTTTTTTTGCGGGCGGATGGGGTAGGGGCGACTGTACTGTAAACCTCCCTGCCGACTGGCAACAACACTGGCATCACATTGCGGGCGTGTGCAACGGCAAAAAGCTATATGTTTATATCGATAGTCTTTTGGCCGGAACCACGCTGTTAGAGGTAAGTGCTGATTTGTCCGTAAACAACAAATGGACGTTGGGCCGAAACGAAGAGTTTCCATCGGAACGCGTGTTTCACGGCTTTATGGACAGAGTAAAAGTATTCAAAGCCGCATTATCTGCTGATGATATCAAAAATATAGTCTCGTCAGAAAAACAGTAAGCTGGTAGTGTCTCCTATGTTTAAGAACGATATGTAACAATCTCTAACTGCCTGTTGATGCTCTTGCAATTAATTGCGATGGCATTATCAGTTCCTGCTTGGCTTCATTAAGCCGCCCGGACAAGCGGCCGAAAAGGATTTCCGCTGCTTGCTTCCCCATATCATATGCAGGTTGTAAAATAGTAGTAAGCGATGGATTAAGTATAGCCGCGGTAATTTGATTGGTAAAACAAACAACTTTTACATCACAAGGGATCTGTAGTTTCAGTTCATCGCAAGCCAGATAAGTTGCGGTAGCCAGCTGTTCAACGGTAGCTATAATGCCATCGGGTTTAACGGTTGCCAAATGCGCTTTGATTATATTTATATTTTCGTCGGTATATTTGTTGGAGCAGGTTACTATTCCTGCATCTTTAACTACAAACCCATTGTCACTTACAGCATCACGATATCCTTGTTCGCGGGCGGTTAAAATAGAAGGATAGCCGCTGATGGTAACCAGTGAGATGTTTTTACATCCGGCTTGCAATAAGTGTGTGGCCGCGTTGTAAGCGCTATTGTAGTCGTCGGTTACTATTTTATCCGCAGTAATATCCTCGCACACCCTGTCAAAAAAGACTATGGGAATGCCTGTTTCCTGTAATGTTTTAATATGTCCGGTATCCTGGGTGCTGCTGGCTACGGACATAATGAGGCCATCAACGCGTCCGCTGGCCAGGTCGTTAAACATGGATGCTTCCCGCTCATAACTGTCATGGGTAAGGTAGATCAGCGCATGATATTTTTTTGGGGCGACAATACTTTCAATCCCGTTAATGGCCTGGCTAAAAAAGCTGTCGGCAATTTCGGGTATGATGATGGCTATAGTATTGCTGCTTTGTTTGCGGAGACTGGCGGCATAAGCGTTTGGTACGTAATTTAAGCGCCTGGCGGCTTCCATTACCCTCAGTTTGGTTTCATGACTTATATCATAGCTGTCGCGGAGCGCTTTGGATATGGTTGCGGTTGAAAGGTTAAGCTCTTTCGCAAGCGTTTTCATATTCACCTTATCGTTCTTATTACCGCCGGTCATTTTTAGGATTGGTTGTGCTTAATTGTGGAGCAATATAACGAAAAAGATGTTCAGTAGTTTCGGCGCAACTCAATCTGAACGGAAGAACGGCGTTTATATGTTAAAACAATATTGGGCACGGGTTTAAATGAGAAAAGGCACAATTTCTTGCGCCTTTCGTGATCCCGCTGGGACTCGAACCCAGGACCCCAACATTAAAAGTGTTATGCTCTACCGGCTGAGCTACGGAATCATTCTTTAAATTTTTCGCTTACTAAGGCGTGGCTGTTTAAAGGCAGCTTTTGTTTTTAAATAAAAAAGCCTCTTTTCAAAGGCTTTGTGATCCCGCTGGGACTCGAACCCAGGACCCCAACATTAAAAGTGTTATGCTCTACCGGCTGAGCTACGGAATCATACTTTTCAACTTCTTTGGTTCGGTTAACCGTTTCCGTTTAAAGTGGTGCAAATATAGGGTTCTTAATTATTCCCTGCAAGCTATTTTTTAAATTAATGTTAAGCTTTTTTTAAGCTGTTAAAAACCAGTAAACTACAATTTTAGAACAGCTATTTTACCGCTATTTCCGGCTAATAATACAAGCTTACCGTGTTTTGCCTTACGGCAAACGTTAAAGCTTGTGCTGTCGATTTGCTTCCACGTTTTGCCTCCATCAGTAGTAATGTTGCTCCCGGGTGTGCCTGTGGAAAGAAATACCCCGGATTTTATGTACTCAACACTTGATTGAAAACCTGCCGGCCCTGTTTGTGGTGGTGTAAATGTAAGGACAGGGCGAACCGCCTGGATAGTTGCCACCGAATCTGTTTTTTTATCATTGGCATAATCACCCCCGACAATGATACCGGCATTTTGCCCTATCGATATTGAAAAAGCGCCTTCACTGCTTTTTCCATGTGTAAGCGGAAGGTTTGAATACTGCCATTGATTATTGTGAGGCTGCAAGGAAATAAGCCTGGCGTTGCTACCCCCTGAAACGATGTATATCGCCTCTTTGCCCGATACTCTGAGGCATGTGCCACTTGCGGCAAACGATGCCTCTCCAGGCAGTGCATTTGGAGCATTTTTCGACTCGTTCCAGGTTTCACCGCCGTCTTTGGTTTCCAGTAATAAAAATTTACTGTTGATCGGGTCGCCTAAGATGTAACCATGAAGGTTATCGACAAAATCCATGGCGTCTAAAAAATAGGCGGTATCTGTTTTTCGATATTTTTCCTGCCAGGTTTGTCCGCCATCAATTGTTTTCAAAATGAAGGACGGCGTGCCCGAACTCATGATCACTGCTTCCCGATCATTAAATGCTTCGATATCCCGAAAGTCGGATTTTTCATAGCCCTTTATTTGCTGCCAGTTCCAGGTTTTGCCACCGTCGTTAGTCCTGGCGATGTATCCTTTGCTGCCGCTTATCCATGCCGTATTATCATCAACTACAGATAAACCACGGATACTTGTTGGCTTATCCTGCTGTAAAAGGGTAATAGTTTGTGCCCTTGGAGCAGAATTGAACCACAAAGAACAAAGTAAGGTACCTGAAATAAAAATGCGGTTTAGCTTCATTGCGTTTGATATAAAGTATTTTATGAAACCTAAGTTAAATTTTCAAAGGCCGTTAAACAATATAATATTGATTTTTTAATTTATTAAGTTGCAATTTGCCGGAAACGATTATATTTGCACGCTTGTTAATAAAACGATAAGCCCGGATGGCGAAATTGGTAAACGTTGCGGTCTCAGAAGCCGTTGAGAATTGTCTCTTGAGAGTTCGAGTCTCTCTTCGGGCACGCCTTTTTAAGATATGAGAATTGAGATGTGAGAATTGAGAAATTTTTACATCTCATGTCTCCAATCTCATATCTCACATCTTTTTAAAAGCCCAGGTGGCGAAATTGGTAGACGCACCATCTTGAGGGGGTGGCATTCGTAAGGATGTACGAGTTCGAATCTCGTTCTGGGCACACCTCTTAAACAATGTATTTAAGATCTCTTCCCCTCTTTTAATCCACGGACTTCCTGCTGCAATACATTAACTTGTCCTTCCAGTACTTTCAACCTGATCTCATTGATCCTGCTTTGTGTTTCCTGCGATGAACGGATATCTTTAATGTCGCCTTTCAATTGGAAGTAGCCTGTCATTACCGAAACAACAATGCTTACGGTGCTGGCTATGGTGACTATCATATTCTTTATGGTAATGCCCCTGATCTCTCTGTGTTCAAATGTTGTCATGATGTAGATATTATAAATTGGTTGGGAAATGCGCGGGTATTTAATTGCTTGCGCTATAATGATGGTGGGCAAAATCTCAAAATCCCCATTAAAAAATAAAACGCCTGGTAATATTTTTTAACGCGATTTTGATAGGTATGGTAAATCATAAAACCCCAAAAAAAGATTTAATCGGGCTTTAAGATTCAGAGAAATTCAATTAACATAGCCTTTTATGAGCCTGCGCCAATTAAAATATCCTGCTTGGCTATGATAAAACAAACAGGAAAAAAGGTAATTTTGTTAATAGTTTTAAATTGGGTATATTACAGTATAAATGAATGGTTTTAATAGCTAAGGAATGTTATTTTATATTAAAAATCTTATTTGTAGGTATAATATTCATTACTGGATATACAAACCAAATGAGCGTACTTGCAAATGGTGTGGCAAAAAAATGATTGCGCTTGACGAAGGCCCCCTAAAGGGAGAGCTTTTGATTATTTTTAACGTATAGGGATAGTGAGAAAGGGTTAATTAGATATGATAAGGCTTAGGTGGTATGTTGATTTGTTTAGGAAGCAATTGCTTTTTTAACCGCGTTTTCGCGATTTCGGTTTGTGGGGCGAAGAATGGAGCCGGTTCGGTTTGGGCTTTATTGCTGCGTGTTGAACTTTCAGGAATGAAGGTTGATTTGATTTCGTTCTTTACCTCAGTGTGTGTTTTCTGCAGGCGGTTGTTGGCTTCTTCAAGTGCTGTACGGGCTTCTGTTAACAGTGCATTTTGCGCATGCAGCCGGGCTTTTAGCTGCTGCATGCGATTTTGCACATCGGCAGGTTTTTTAGCTGATTTAAATTTGCTTTCCGGCAGATCCTCGTCTTCGTCTTCTGCTTCCGGCGTATTTTCGGGATCGGCAGGTGTTACAGTCTGAATCTTTCCCTGTTTAACGTCCAGTTGTTTTCCATCGGCGCAGGTATAAGTATCACTTATGGCAGGTGTGGTCATGTCTTCGTCCTGGTAAACTTCGGCACCTTCTTCAATTTGGCCTGCGTGATGGAGCGTTCCCTTATCGGTGATGGTTTGCTTGTTTACCACTTTTTTAAAAAAGTTCATGATCTTGTCTAATACCGATGTGGTTTTCTCAATGAGTTCTTTGTTTTCGATGTTCATGCTGTTGTTATTTATGTTTAAGATTTTGTTAATGCATCGCTGGTAAACTGCTGGGGCAGCGTTTGTATAGTTTTTAATAAGCGCGCTGTTGGTGATCTCTGTTTGATAATCTTCTATTTGGTCGATAAAGCCAAGGTCAAGGGCCTGATCGGCAGTCATCCAGGTTACGGCGTTGATCAAACTGTTTACGGTAACTCCGTCTAACCCGGATTTGTCTATGTAGATTTGTGCCAGGCGCTCCTGAACTACATTTAGCATCTGTACATCTTTTAAAAGTTCATCTGCATTGCCGCCGGTACCAACCATTGGTTTGTGAATCATAAGCAGCGCGTATTTGCTCATGATCACTTTTCTGCCGCCCATTGCAACAACTGAAGCTGCTGAGGCGGCCAGCGCGTCGATATAGGTAGTAACTTTACCGGGATACTTTTTAAGCAGATCATAAATAGCGATGGCATCAAACGCGCTGCCGCCTACCGAACTGATGTGTACTTCAACATCATTGCCCGCTGCCGCCTCAAGTTGGGTTTGTATGTAAGCTGATGATAAATTACCCGAACCAATGCAATCGGTTTCGGTATCGTATAAATAAATTTTGTAACTCATATAAATTGTTTTTTGTCCGAAAGTCGGGAAGTCAGAAAGTCCGGAAGAAGGACTGGGGTTGTTAGTTTGCTTTAATAGCAGACGATTTTTGATGTCTTATAACGCCGGCTGGCATATATCAAAGATCGTGGTTATTATTTGTTTTGATGGTGACAGTGCTTTGTCAGCAGTTGTAATTATTTGGAAATGGATTTTGATCCCGTATCCGTACAGGTTGTTGTACCTGTGGAGTGACATAACAAATGTCGATACAAATTTCATTTAACATGGTGACAGTATTTTGTCAGTGGAAGAGTCTAAGCTGCTTTTTCCGAAAAACAATTGAGTGCCCGCCAAATCGTGCGTTCGTCTTTATTGAACTTAATTTCGGCCTCAAGCACAGCTTGGTTTTTAGAAATACCCCGGGTTTGCTGCTGAGCGTTTACCCATAAATAAATTTCGCGATACACAAATACTTTAGTTGTTATGAACCCGGCTTTATACATGGCGGAAAAAATGCCTTCATCGAACAGGGTATTGGCGATTTGGATGTCCATTAGGTTAGAGGTTAGAGGTTAGAGGTATGTTTATTGTGATGATTGGCATAGTTTTATTAGAGATTTACGCGGTTAATGGTTTGAGCGAGGATGTTTTGCTGGTTGTTGATATCCTTTACATCAACATAAACAGGAGGGAAGTTATTGATCATTTGGTAGGCGAGTGTATTAGCCAGATCTTTAACATCGTTAACAGGTTGATTATAATATCTGTTGGCATTACCTCCATCGGTAAATATGCCACCGATGGCATAGCCGCGGCCTGGATTAGGTATAGAAAAATCACGACCGCCATGGGCCACATTTATAGCACTAACCAGGTTGCGGGCCCATGGGTTCCGCATGGCTTCGGATACTACAACCGCTTCGCCCGAGCGGAGGTAGGCGTTGGTGTTATCTGTACGGCTATAGCCCGGTAGCAATGCTCCACGACCGTCAGATACAAAATGACCACCTACCGCAAATCCTGGCTTTTGTTTGATAATAGAAGCTAATGACGAGGCGCCCACGGCGGCAACAATCGCGGTTTCGGCAATTGCTTTTGGCACTCCAATAAATGGGATGGCTCCATCGGCCGACCATATCCCCATTATGGCTTTTTTAGTATCGATAATAACCTGCGCTGCTGATACTGCCTGATGAGCTCTAAAGGCTGCCCGGGATGCAGCGCTATTTTTTCCGAATATACTTGTTAGTGCATTAGATAAACTATCAACTGTTTTTAGGTATTTCTTTTGACTTTCGGCCTGAGCCTCCAGTCTTGCTTTATCAAGCTGCTGTTGTTTTTTGTCGTAGTCATTTTTTATCTTTTCAAGGGCTTTTTCTTTCCCTTCGGCAGCATCTGTAGCTTGTTTCCTTTCAATATCAAGTAATAGCTGCCTTTGATCAAATTCCTTTTTCCAGTTTTCGCTATCGTGCGCATTGTCTATACCAGTTTGTAGGTCCACTTTTTCTTCATCCTGGCTTTTCTTTATCTTATCGTTTTGAATGCCTTGTTTTATTTTTTTTTCATCTTCTATAAATTTTTGGTCAACGGCTAATTTTATCGTATTGGCTTTATTAATTATATTTTGTTCATATTGAAGCGCCTGGACAAGTGATGCTGCTTCCTGTGCACGTCCCTGTTTGTTTAAATCATCTATTCTTTTCTGAATTTCAATCTTTTGGGTAGTTGCATCATCGGCTGCTTTGGTTATCTCTGTTATATTGGCATTATGCTCGTCCTGTAATTGCTGTAAACCAAGTTCTTCGGCTGTTTTGCCATATTCGCGTGCTGCTTTATTGAGTTGCTCCTGGTAAGTATCAAGCTTTTTCAGGTCTTCACTTTGAAATTTTTTGTTTAGGTTTATTATAACAGCTATTCTTTCCTTTTCCAGCTGACTTACGGTTTCATTATGATTTTTGTAGAGCTTTTTTAAGTCTTCAAAATGCTTATTTGTACTTTCAATTTGCTTTGCGTAACTATTTAGCAAAATCTCCGCTTCTCTGTCTTTTGATTCTGCAAGCTCTTTCAAAGCATCGGCTGTATTGTCAACTTTTTGAGGTTTGATGCCATCGGGTTTAATATTATCGGTTTTTACTTCATAACCTGCCAGGATTTTTCGGGTTTTCTTTATCTTTTCAATTATCGGCTTGGACTTCGCTTCATAATCTTTTGCACCTGCATCCAAGGCATCTAATTCACCTTGCTGTCCAGCCAGTACATTGTCCCAATATGCTTTACCTGTTAATACAGGTGGAGGCTGCACCTTGGCTGCTAACCCTTTTAATTGTTGTGCAACTACGTTGTTAAGCGAATTCATTCTGCTTACAATTTCGGCGTCTTTATCAGCGAACTCTTTATATTTTCTTTCTGCATCATCTACAGCATCAAAAGTGGTCGTTGTACCAATCGCGGATCCGCCGTTACTAATGGTTAGCCTTTCGAAGTTAGGATTTTTCTTCCTGCCTGCTCTATAATATTCAACATCTTTTTTTGCATTCTGGTAATCTTCCACTGTTGTCCGGTAAAAGATTTTTTAGGGAAAAAGGAAGGGGTAGCCGAAAGA
>CBIHRB010000018.1:0-104525 GCA_966212355.1 uncultured Mucilaginibacter sp. | reverse complement strand
TAGCAGATTTTCATCATAGGAGATTTCTCACTCGTTCCTCGTTTCGAAATGACAATTGTTTTTATTAGACGAATTCAATAGCCAGGAGGGGTACAGCCACCTGTCACTTAAATTTAATAACACTGCCATACTAACTAAACAGAAGAGACGTTAAAGCTATACTATATTTTACAAAAAACCGGTAGTTTTAAAATTGCCGTAATTCATTACCAATTATCCATAAACCAATCGTTATCTATAAAAAAATACCAATAAAAATAAAATTTTCATATTAAGATGACAATAAATGTAAAGATTACACGTATATTTGTGGCATCAATGTGAATAGCTGACAGGCAGCGCAGCCGGTTCGATTCCGGGTTTACATCTCTTCTCATAATTTAGGTTTATAATTGGTTAGAACGCATTCCTGCCCATCAGGAGTGCTTCTTTTTTTATAGCCTTTTTTGGAAGCCGAAGGCAGAATGCTTAAAGCCGAAAGCTTTTGAACTTGTTACCTATTGTTCCCCATAACTCTTATATATAATATCACGAAAAATATTAAAGTGCTTTTTGGATAACCTGTGTTGTGTTATTACCATGCTTAATATCCTTTACGCACCGAAACCCGACGTGGTTTGTTGCCGAACGATATTCGCCCTTCCCTCTTGAACCAACCAAATACCTCGTACAGTACTGATCGGTACATAAAAATGAGCCGCCTCTTTGAACCTTTTTTTTCTGTCCCGGCTCCTGCGGATCTGAAGAATCAGAAGGCCCTTTAGGATTGCGTGCAACTGTATTAGGATCAAAACTATTATAATAGTCATTGCGGTACCAATCGGCACACCACTCCCAGGCATTGCCGGCCATATCATACAAACCGTAAGCGTTCGCCGGGTATTTTTTTACCGGCCCCAGGCCGGTTTCACCGTCTTCGGCATTATCATGATCAGGAAAAGATCCCTGGAATGTATTGGCCATCCAATGCCCATCCTGTTTTAATTGATTACCCCAGGGGTATAGCTCACCGGCTTTACCTCCTCTCGCGGCAAACTCCCATTCGGCCTCTGTGGGCAGGCGTTTTCCGACCCATTTTGCATAAGCGGCGGCATCCTCCCAGGCCACCTGTACCACCGGGTAATTTTCTTTCCCTATCAAGTCGGAATCCGGCCCAAGCGGGTGCTTCCAGTCGGCCCCGTTTTGGTACGACCACCATTGCGAAATATCATCTAATTGCACTTTCTGACGCGGAGGAGTAAAAACCACCGATCCGGCAACGAGTTTTTCGGCCGGTACACCCGGAAATTCCGCCTCGGTTGGTTTTTGTTCGGCAACGGTTATGTAACCGGTAGCTTTTACAAATTTGGCAAACTGGTCATTGGTTACCTCGGTTTTATCCATGTAAAAACCATCAACAAATACCCGGTGAACGGGCCTTGCATCGTCCATGGCTTCCATACCACCATCAGTCATACCCCTCGGATTAACCCCGCCCATGCTAAAAGTTCCCCCGGGAATCCAGGCCATATCTGCAGGATTGGTTTTGTCTGATGCTGTGTTAACCATGTTAATTACGGTAGGTTTAAATGCCTCACCTCCCTGGTGCATGTATAAAATACTATCTTCCCTGACCATCCCGTTTTTTGTACAGGAGATGGCCGCTTTAACTTTAAAACCGGCTGCTGAGGTAGCGATAGGCCTTGAGTTTGTGCTGTCACTTTTGCTTTCATGACCGGTGCTATGGCAACCCTCCAAACCCAGAGATAATAGCAGAAGAGCAGGCACAGTTACCAATACAATCCGGGGAATATGGCTGAGCTTAATTTTCATCAAATTCAAACTTAGTGATCTTTATGCAAAGGCTGACATAGGTTTTGTAAAGATTATGGGAGACTGGAGAATAAAATGATACGTAAAAAATTCTCACACAAATTTTTACGTATTAACCGAATTACACGAATTTCGATTTGCATTAATTTAAAATTCGTGTAATTCGGTTAATTGTAGCAGGTTTAAAAAGCATTCGTGTGGAAATTTTTCGATACTAAATTTTAGTCAAACACATCAAGTTATTTTAACCGCGATTTCCCTGAGTTATCCACTTCCGATACATCACTTATATTCCATTTTTTATACTTTTATGCATCCTGTTGCTTCACTAATGCAACAGGCAAAAAAATGAACCGAAAACGCTTCATATCTTCCTTAATCACTGCCGGTGCCGTATTATCTACGTCAAAAGCGTGGGCCACTCCGTCGGAAAAGAAGCATGGTAGTGCGCATCATAAAACCCCGCCCTATTTACAAACAGGAGATACCATCGGCATCATAAGTCCGTCGGGGTATATCAGCCTGGCCGAAATCATGCCTGCTGTACAACTCATACAAAGCTGGGGCTTTAAAGTACAGATAGGCGATAACACAGGCAAAAAGGATTTTATTTACGGAGGAACAGACGAAGAGCGTGCGGTAGACCTGCAGCAGATGCTGGATAACCCCGCCATTAAAGCCATTATGTGCGCAAGAGGCGGCTACGGATTGGTGAGGATCATTGACCGGCTCAATTTCAGGCAGTTTAAGAAGAACCCTAAATGGATCATCGGCTTCAGCGACATTACCGCGCTGCATTGCCACATCAACCGCAATTTTGGTATTGCTACCCTGCATTCAAAAATGTGCAACAGTTTCCCGGATAATTGGGCCAAAGCCGATGCTATGCAGATTTCTACCATCCAATCCATTAGGCAGGCGCTTATGGGCGAAAGCATTAATTATTCGTCGCCCGCTGTGTCCCAAAACCGACAGGGCACAGCCGAAGCTATTTTAGCAGGCGGTAACCTGAGCCTGATTACAACGCTTTCGGGCACCCCGTCGGATCTGGATACGGATGGAAAAATATTATTTGTAGAAGACACCCATGAATACCTCTACAATATCGACCGGATGTTCTGGAACCTGAAACAAACTGGTAAACTTTCGCGCCTGGCCGGGTTGATCATCGGCGGCTTTCAACTAAAACCGGATATTGAAGGTGAAGAATTTGGCCACACTATTTATGATATTGTTACCGAAAAGGTGAAAGATTATAACTATCCCGTTTGCTTTGATTTTCCGGTGGGGCATCAAAGAAACAATTTCGCCCTTAAATGCGGGGTACAGTATGTACTTGAGGTTGGTACAGATGGAAGCACATTATATGAAAGCTAAAAGCAAAATGCACAAAACCCAAAGCTAACATTTTGCCTATTAATATTATTCGATTTCTTAATACAAAGAACAATAAACTCTATGTAAAAGTGATTTAAATACCCATAACCAGCTTTTTACCATAAATATGATTAGCTTCCATCAGTCGGTGGGCTTCCTGCACAGTTTCAACATTAAGGTTACCAATAACATTTACAGCAGGAGCATCTATTTTATGGGTTTCAATTAACTGGGCTAAATGGTTGAGCGTATGTCCATACCATGAAAGGTTATTTTCAATTGCAAATGCGTAGGCCGCAATATTGAGGATATTGGCCCCTTTGTCAAATAAAATTTCGCGGGTGACCGATGTGCCTAAAAAAGTAACATCAACATAGCTCCCATTCATTTTCAATACACTGGCAGCGGTTTCAGCCATAGCGCCTCCTACAAGGTCTACGGCATAATCAAATCGGCTGCCGTGGTTAGCGTTGATGATCAAATCTTTTAAATCTGGCTGATTATAATTGATGATTTGCCCGGCACTAAGGCCAAGGCTTTGCAGTGAGGCTATACTTTGCCCGCTACCTGCCGCAGTCACGATGTTTGAAACACCGTTTGCTATTAACAGTTTTATCAAAAACCTGCCTACGCCACCGGCGGCGCCATTAATAAAAATGCTGTCAGATGCTTTGGCCTGCATCCTGGTGAAACTATGCCAGGCTGTTAAACCTGACGAAGGGATAGCTGCGGCCTCTTCAAAACTGATATGGTGAGGTTTGCGGCCAACCATCCGGTAATTCAACGCCATTAATTCGGCATAACTTCCATTTGAGCCGCGGCTACCGGCCAGTGCCATCACCTCATCGCCGGGTTTAAAATCAATAACATCGGGCCCTGTCTGCAGCACTATGCCCGAGAGCTCACGCCCTAAAATTGGCGACCGCATCAGCCTGCTTTCGCGCAGGCCCAGGCGCATCTGGTAATCAATGGGGTTAAAGGCAGCCGCCTTGATCTGTATCAGTACTTCGTCATTTTTAATTACAGGGGTATCCAGATGGGTTAAACTGAAGTTAGATACATCGCCAAAACCGTTCAATTGTATTGCTTTCATAAATGCAGAGCTTTAAATTTGCTTGTGCCCAAAACTAAATACCCGGCACGTAAATAAACCCTACTCCTTTAATTGAGAGCAACTCACAAAAAAGGGAGTACTTACATAAATTCTATTGATTAATTTTAATAATCAAGCTATTGGCTTTCAGCTTTGTGCATTCTGCTTTTAGCTTTACATACTTATGATCAAGGAAAACTCATCAAACGCTGTAAATAAAGCATTCCTGCACCGGTCGTGCCGGATAAACGGCGCATTGGACGCTATTTCGGGCAGGTGGAAGGCGCTTATCGTTATTCATATCTCCGAAGGGAATGACCGCTTTAGCTTGTTAAAAGCAGCAATGCAAGGTATAACCGATCAAACATTAGGTAAACAACTGAAAGAGCTGGAAACTTCAGGGCTCATCAGCAAAACCATCATTCCTGCTGTGCCCACGCGGGTTGATTATACCTTAACGCCAAAAGGGAAGGCGCTGTTGCCAATTTTGGCCAGCCTGTCTGACTGGAACGACATGTAAGGCTGTCTTATTTCAGGTTTTCATCAAAATCAATAAACAGGTCGGCCTTATCATTATCATAAACACCGCCTGCTATTATACTTTGCCCGGTGGTGCCGGGATTATTTCCATGACCCAGCGGCCATGAGCCCTTTGAATTAGTTACGCCGAAACCGGCATATGAAGCCGCCTGCAATGCGAAATCTGTACAGTTATTTTTTGACAGGTGATACTCCAACCCATCGTATAAACGGGTTAGTTTCAGGATCCTTTTAAACCGGCGCTCGGTTATAAACTTGCCCATTACTTCATCCCATTTGTGCGCCTCGTCGTTTTTAAAAGTGCCCGAGGTTTCCGGCTCCCATGGAGTGGCCGAAAATATATTGTCCTTTTTAGGATAAAATCCGAAAGAAACAGAAACCGAGCTTGAATCGGTGTTGTACTTGATGAGGGTGATAAAAGTATGCCCGGTATTAGCCCTTACAAATACAGTCGGTTTACCGGGTTTGGGTTGTTTTACATGAAACAACAAGGCATAAGCAGCCGCTTTTTTACCATCGTTAAATGTGTTCAGAATGCGGTTATAAGTGATCGATTTGCTCTTCTTTTCTTTTTTATCTTTTAATTGAACCGGGGTGTTTACAAATATCGAATCGTCATTTGCGTTGATAGCCAGCAATCCGCTGTTTAAATGTAACTGCCGGCCGGTTGTATCAGAAATAAGAGAATCCGGAGCAGCAGAGACAAGATCACTCCCTGCTTTTTTAGATACCATCGCCCTAAAAAAGCACTTCATGGCCAGAGGGTACAAATGCAGCCTGGCAAATACATTGGCAAGCTTATAGTATGATTTAACCTTCGCCTGGTTATAATTACTTTTGCTGTTATTGTTGACCGATAGCTCTTTTAAATAGCGCAGAACCTTTTTACGGCCGGCGTGCGTATCCAGTTCACTTTCAAGATCCGTCTCAAAAGCGGCACCTGCTTTATCAATAACAGGTTTACTTGACACCCCCGCAAGCAGTTTGGACGAATAACTATCATCAATTATACTATGGGCAGATGTATCGGGCCGCAGGTTGAGCTTATACCGTACCGAAGCCGATAGCTGGGCCGATGCAGGAAGTACAGATAATATAGAACCAAAGAATACAAAGGCGCCGGATAAATATTTTGTACGATAAGCGGTCATGATCAATTTTTAAGCTTGTGATAATTGTTGTGTTACAGATATAATAACGAATAGGGGAGCGGTTGCGATTTACCGGCAACAACAATAACCTTGCTGGTTATAGCTTAAAAAACGAAAACGGGGCGGTATGGTTTTCATATCAATACAAACGTAATAACATTTTAAATAGTCTACAACTTTGGTAGATTATTTTTATTTAAACTTGCATTGCAGATATACTTATAAAAATGATGGATCAGTACGCTTTAGTTACGGGAGCAGGTAAAGGCATTGGGCGGTCAATGGCTGTATTGCTGGCTCAAAAAGGATATAACCTGCTGCTGGTTTCCCGGTCAGAAAATGATCTCATTGCCGTATCCGCCCAAATAATAGCCAACTTTAATGTTAAGACTGATTATCTCGCGATTGATCTTTCGGGCGCAGGTGCGGCCCTCCGGATCTTTGACTGGGCTAAAAACTTAAATGTACCTGTATCGATATTAATAAATAACGCGGGGCGTGGTGCATGGGGAAATTTCGATGAATTGGATCTGGCCGCGCAAACCCGCATGATGCAGGTTAATATGAATGCCCTTGCCGAAATCTCTTATCATTTTATCCCTCTTTTAAAATTGCAGCAAAAGGTTTTTATCCTCAATGTAGCCAGCACCGCGGCTTACCAGGCGGTACCAACGCTGGCCGTATATGCTGCTACCAAAGCGTTTGTTTTATCCTTTAGCCGGGCTTTAAGATATGAGCTTAAGGATACACCGGTATCAGTAAGCTGCCTTTGCCCCGGCCCTACAGACACGGGCTTTGCCCACACCGCAGGGATGGATGCCCTGGCCGAACTGGCAGCCAAGTTTAATATGACTCCTGATGAAGTTGCGGCGATAGGGATAAAAGGAATGTTCAACAAAAAGGCTGAAATAGTCCCTGGATTTTTAAATAAGCTTTCGGCCGCAGCTGCAACATACAGCCCTAAAAGCCTGATTGAACGCGTAACCGCCGGACTTTACAAGCATTAAAATTTTTTTTTATAAATATTTGGTATGATTAACAATTTGTTTACATTTGTATTAATCTACTAATAAGATAGATTTAATATACATTGAACAATACGCACAACATATTATTTGCATCTCCAATGCGAATGCCCTTGATAACAAGGGTCATGTGTAGCTGTTGTTGTTAATTTTCCCTTAAGGGATCCGCTCCTTTCTTCCACCGCCCGGGCGGTACCCAGCGTTTACAAATTCATTTCCAGGACAATAATATCTTTTCCACCCCATGGCAGCGTCATATCAAAAATTCACCTTAGGCTCAACAATTACGCCCGAACAACAGGCTTTTTTTAATCAGCACGGTTTTATCCATTTTAAAAATTTCATTAAGCCCGAAACTGTTACCGACATCATCAACGCATCAAAACAGGTTGAAAATACCTGGATCAGCAACAAAACTGAGAAGGTGAATGGCGTACCTATTAAATACGGCAAAGATCTTGACGGGTCGCCTATTGTGCAGCGTTTTGCTTTTATCAATCAGCACCATAACCTGTTAAATGAATTTACCAAAGATCCGCGTTTCGAGGTACTGCTTAACCTCATAGGCGAAGGATCCCGGCTGGGAACTGATGAAAAAGACGGCATGGTATTTAACCACTATGTAAATGGCCCCGAAAGCAGTTTTACTAAAATGGGCTGGCACACCGATGGCCTGCGCGATATTTTTCATGGCCAAAGGTTAAACCCGATGCTGAATGTTGGGATTCACCTGAGCACCTTAAAACCCGAGAACGGCGGTTTACGCATCTTGCCCGGCACACATAAACAAAACCTTTACCAGATGCTTTTCCGTAAAAAGTATTTTCTTGATCATGATACCGACGAAAATGAGGTAGCTATTATCCCCACCGCCGGCGACCTGACCATACATGATGGCCGCTTGTGGCACCGCGTAGCCCAGTCAACCGTAATTGGTGAAGCAAGCCGCCGCAGGGTAATCTATATCCCCATTATTGCAGGCAAATATGAGCCCAAGAATGCCGACAGCCCTACCGCCTTTTATCAACGTTTTGCAAGTATTGTTAAGTAAAAATTTATGTTAATTGCCTTATTCATCAGCTATCTCATCCGCACCGGGAAAATTGCCACCCTTAAAAGTTTCTTTGCAGAACGGGCGTTGGTTAAAGTTCCTGTAAAATACACACCGAAATATTTCAGAAGAACGGTTCAGACCTGAATCATTACCTGAACCGCAATATTATAAACGGTTGTTTATTTAAACCAAACCGTTTGTGTATAAGCGCCATTAACCGCAGCATCCCATACTTCAAGCCGTACCCATTTGCGGCCTTTCATGTTCAACACTTTACTGAATCTTTTTGTGCCGAAGGCCTGGGTTGATGTAAGATCAATCCGCTCACGGTAAACGTTTTTACCATCGCCCGAAATGATCTCGGCAAAATTGAGCGGGAATGTCCAGCTGGTTTTAAAATTGACGGTACATTTACCATTGGCAGGCAAGGCAACGGTTTCGCCGGACGAACGACCGTTTAGGGTAAAATCCTCAATTAAAACTTCGCCGGTTGTTGAAAAGAATTTGCCCTGCTCCAGTACATCAAGCACAGGTTGCCAGCCATTTTTATATTGCGGCTGTTTGGCAAGTTTGAGGTAGTTGACGTTGAGGTGTGCGTACATTTCATTTTCAGGTTCGATGCTGAACAGGTCGGCTTCGGAGAGTACTTTCTTTTTCAAGCCCCAATTGTTCATATCATCCATCAGGTCGAATACCCGTTTGCCTAAACGAGGCCCTGAAAGATCAGCAGGTAAAGCTTTCCAGGCAGCTCCTAAAAACCTGTCGGACAGGTAAAAATCTTCCTTCTTATAAGCATCCGGGAAACCGGTTGATCCCTTTGTACGGGCATGCGCTGTCCAGGCCAAACCATTTTCGGCTTTAAGCAGGTTCAGCATATCGGCTTTGTCACCAATGTGGTAAACTTTGCCATGTTCGGCATCGGTGCTTTCAAAAGGCGTACCCGCTTTGCGCGACATGATCCAGTAAACCGGCTTAGGGAAAAATGCCAGCCAGTGCCCGCCGAAAAATTCATTAGGCTCTTCGCCGGGCAGCAGTAAAAAATTAGAATCAGACAAGCGGTTACACTGATCAAACAGCGCTTTTAATTCTTTAAGGCGCTGCTCGTCCGGTCCTTTAGGGTGCGCTGTGTAATGAAACTCGGCCAAATGAACGATATTAATACCCTGACGTTTTAAAACCTTCACAAACGACGGACTATCAGGAACCGGCTTACCAGCCTGTACAACACTCATGATAAACTCGTTATGAAAATGGCTGGCCATGGTTTTATAGCCGGGAAGCGGCTTGTAGCTGTCATCATGGGTAAATTGCTTTACATTATTCAGCAAAGCGTCTGCGCCGTCGGTTCCCAACAGACAAAAAAAGTTAAGCCGTTGTTTGGTTCCCGGAGGCGCGTTAAACCAAGGCACAAAACGTTTATCACCCTGTAATTCCTGCCTAATACCAAGGCCATAGCCCGGAAGCAGGTTGCGATAATTGTTACCGTACCATACAAATTTGAGATTGAAAGCTTCATCCAAAGGGTAAAAATATTGGTGCGGTGCAGGGAATACGGCTATCGCGGCATTATCATTTGCGCCTATGATCGTGCGGTATTTTACAGCGAGGTTTTTAGCTGTATCAGGCCGTTCAATCTGATCTGTTTGCAGGTGTTCATACACATCGCTGTAACTTACAGTCTTAAGCGGTTTTGTTGTAGCTATCAAACCTGCATCATACAAAATGGCAGTTGAGTCAATTGGTGTTGATACAACCGCAGCCACATTAAACAGGGGCTGTCCGTTGTACAGGGTGATTTCCAGGTCGCCTTTAAAATTGGGAGCTTCTAATCCGGGTATGGTAATTACAGTTCGGGTGCCTTTACCGCTTACATTAATTGACTTTTTATGAAAATCCACCTTATAGGAATAGTGCGGCTTCAGCGGTACTTTATCAAAAAAGATGTTCCAGCCGTTTTGAGAGATAAGGTCGCGCTTGCCTTCTGTGAGGATAAACTTCGGATCAACATTTTCAATTACCGGCTTGTAAATACCTCCTTTACTTAACTGTACGCTGGTAAATAGCGGTTCGCCATTTTTTAAATTTAAAACAAGTTTGCCTTTGCTGTTAGTGCCAGCCGGCCAGGTTACCGTAACGTTTTTGGCATTAGCCGCTACACTTACACCTGCCGCCGGTTTAAAGTTTTTATTGTTTGATACCTGCGCCCCTGCTTTAAAAAAAATGAGCGACAGTAATCCGCAAAATACAAGATGTCTAAATTGATGAGCCATGTTGTTTTGTTATTTAGTTACCACCGGCCAGCTGTTTTGATATTTGATAGGGCTGATACACATTACCCTGCCTTTTTCTTTATGTACTACTTCGATAGCATGATAGGCTATGAATTTATTTCCTTTTTCATCGGTGAAAATAGAATTGTGCCCGGGAGCCGTGTAAACAGCATCTTTAACTAATATAGCGCTATTGAGGGTTTTATCACTTTCGCCCAACCTTAAAAACGGGCCAAGCGGATTATCGGCCTTCGCTATCATTACCGCATAATTGGCACCCACTCCACAACAATTATCGCCCGAATAATACAGGTAATAGGTGCCGTTATCATAATCAAGCCATGAGCCTTCAACGAGGTTGCTGTAGCTTTTATCCTTACCCGGCTCAACTACAACTGTTGGGTGCGAGCCATCTTTAAAGTCCGACCAGTTATCTTTCATTTCTTGTACCCGCAATGGCTGAAAGTCCGATCCCCAGTAAAGAAAATGCTTCCCGGTTTTAGGGTCAACAAAAGCTTTTGGATCTATACAGTGAAAACTTAGGCCTTTCATAAATGGCGTGCCTCTGTCGGTAAAAGGCCCAAGCGGATTATCAGCATAAGCTATCCCCATCCATTTACCGGTCAATTCATTTGGATCGGCAGAAAAGAACATGACAAACTTTTTGAGTTTGGGATCAAAAAATACATCCGGCGCCCAAAAGTTTTGTGTATTGGAAGCCCATGAAGGTTTTTGTGGAAAGGCATCACCGGCGTAGGTCCAGTGCTCATGATCTGTTGACCAGGCCATCTGGATATTGATCATATGGCCATCACTACCGGGCGACTGAGTGGCGTATGCATAATATTTACCATTATACCGGATCACAGTAGGATCGGGAAAGTCCCTGTCAAAAACAACATGAATAAGGCCGTTATAAGGTGCTGTTTTTTTAACAGGTTCGGCTTGCTGTGCATGGCTGCAAGCGCTTACTGTACTAAGTAAACCAAGCATCAGGTAAGTGAGAAATTTCTTCATAGGTATAAAAGGTATAAGCCGATTAAAAGTCATTCCAGGTAATTTCACCTCAATAGGAGCTAATAAAGAAAGCGTCATTGCGAGGTACGAAGCAATCCCCGATAAGCAGGTCCGCCCTGTACAATTTGCGATTGCTTCGTACCTCGCAATGACGAATTTGTTAAGCTATTTCCGACAAATAGTTTAGTGATTCCTAACGCTTTGCCGAAATCAAACAGACTATCTTCCCGTCAACTTCTTAATCAGGTTTGCCTCTTCGGGTATATAAGCAGTACCATCCTTACGGAAAATGTCATGAAACCACAGCTTAGGTTCTTTGCCATCAGGCATTGGGGAATCCCAGGCGTAAATGGTATTGGTTTTGCCACTTACAAAACCCCAGTTTATAGCACCTACGTTTTCTTTTTTAAGCATTGGCAGTACAGTGCCGAACAAACTGTTACGCGGACGGGCCATATATTCTGTACAAATCAACGGGCGACCGTTCATTTTCAAAAATTGCACTGTTTTCAGGTGATCTCCTTCAGGCGTATAATCATGATAGGTAACAACATCGGAATTTGCTATCTGGAACTTATTCAGATCTTCCAGGTCCCAGCGCCAAACACCGGCACTAATTGGCTGGCTTGGATTTACCTGTCTCGCCCATTTAAACACGCTTTTAAGCAATGGCAAAGTTTTGTTGCCTTTGTCTGAGTTGCCTGGCTCATTGTACAAATCCCAAAGCAAAACGCGTTTATCATTGGCGAAACGTTTCAATACGTCCTTCACATATTTCTCAAGCACCGGCGAATTTGCTGCGTTATCAGATGCCGGCTGTCCGGGGTCCTGCATCCAGCCCGAATTATGGATTCCCGGTTTTGGCTCCGGTTGTTTACCCGCTTTAGGTACTTTATTCCAGCAGTCATCAAAAAATACAAACATGGTTTTTACGCCGTGTTTACTTGAAATGGCAAGGTACTCGTCCATGCGTTTTTTGAAACCTTCAGGATCCTGTTCCCAGGCTAAATGGTGCAGGAATACACGCATTACATTCATGCCGATGCCCTGTGCATAGCCTAATTCTCTATCTATTGTTTTTGGATCGAAAGTATCAGCCTGCCACATTTCTAACTGGTTAATGGCAGTGCTCGGGATAAAGTCGGCGCCCACCAGCCATTGCTGCTGTGCATACCAGGTTTTTGCTTTCTCCTGCGACCATACCTGTGCCGGCGCCTTTTGCTGCGCCATTACCCTCATCCCCAATGGCATTGCCAAAGCGAGCGCCAATACTTTTAATTTTGTTTGCATTTATAAGTGTTTAATAGTTTAATTCTGTTTTTGTTCAAGCGTCCACGCTTACCCGCCAATTACACGCCGCCGCTCGGCTCCAGCCGAGTGGCAATTATCCCAAGGCCTCTGGCCTGCTACTCCAAATTCGGCGGCCAGAGGCCGCTTAATAACTGCCACTCGGCTGGAGCCGAGCGGCGGCTAAGATTTGCTTATTTATTCTTTATCACTCTGCCCTTTATCATCCATATCTCCGTCCCTTTCCCAAAGGCATTTGTTGATGTTAACGCGATAATGGTATCGTCATTAAGCACACACAACGCATTCCACAATCCGTGTTTGTTAAGCGGAATATCAAACGGTGTTGGTACACTCACAAAATCCTTAGCATCGCTATTACCTAAAGCTATCTGCATACAAGCCTGCTCCCAGTTATGATCACGGTTTTGCGTGCTTTGATAGGATAACACAGTTTCGCCGCTGTGAAGTTGCCTCAAGTAAGGTGCACCTGCATAAACCGTATCCTCCAATTTGGGTGTTAACGCGTATGTCCGTTCAGCATCATCGGGGCCAACCGTTTTTTTCCAGTTTTGGCCGATACTGTTGCGGATGATAGACGGTTTAAAAGTTGCACCCGCGTTATCTTCTATGGAAAACACTATTTCATTTTTTCCTTTCAGGATGACGGGCACCGGCATACCATCCCGATGATTTGGCCTGAAGGAAACTATCTCAGGCTGTTTCGTCCAGCTTAAACCGTTATCCTTTGAGCGGAATATGGAAATATTCTGCTCGTTTGATTTTGTATAGACACCCTCGTTCGAAAAGAACAACTGGATCTCGCCCGATGGCAATTGAATCTGCGATGGCTCCCAGCAGCCATCATCAAAATTATAACAGGCCTCATAAATCAGGCGTTCATCCGTCCAGGTTTTGCCTTTATCGTAGCTCTTTTTTGTGCAGATGGCAAAGTGTTTGGTTGTATCCCAATTGCCGTTTACTTTATGAGGGCGCGGGTTGTATGATGCCAGTAATGAATGATCTTTCAACTCCAATATCTCGGGCACTGCCATGTTTACGCCTGGAACCGGCCCGGCAATTATTACGGGTGGCTGCCAGCTCTTGCCCAAATCAATGCTTGTAATGCATTCAACCCCTCCGTCGCTTTCATAAACGCAAAGCAGGTTGCCATTACTCAATTGGACCATGCGGGCATAATTACCATTCTTGTTACCAACCTGTTTTAAGGTGGCCTGATCCCAGGCAATGGTTTTATTCTTGACGGCATTGTGCTGCCCCAGGCCCATCACCGGGGCAAACACACCCATTAACCAAATGAATACCTGCCGCATAACCAATTATATTCTCTTTATTTCTGTTGATATTTATTTGACATCTGCCAGCCAAAAACTGAATGGCTTATCCCTGTCACAAACCAGGGTTTCACCGTTAAACTCCAGTTCGGCGGCATGAATGGAAGTGCGCCTGGTTGTGTAACTGTACGCGCCATCGGCATCTGTATTGCTCATTATTCAGTAACCGGGAAAGCCGAGATCCTTAACCTTGCACCACCCATTGGCACCAATGTTAATTCTTTGGCAGGTTCAGCTGTTTTAACCGGACTTTGCGGCAATACCCCGCATAAACCTGTTTCATCTATCTTCCAACCGGGCAGCTGTTTACCTTTTGCTTTCAACTCTATCGGCGCATTGGTATTGGTGAACGGATTATTGTCCTTTGGCCATGCACGATGGATAACTTCTATTGATTTTTCGGGATGCTGTTCATCTATCAGCAAACCATAGTTCCATGGCGATGCAGCGTAGATGTTGTAAGATGGCCATTTTTGAGGATCTGCGCCCGGCTGCCAGTGCGAATCGCCCTGGGCATCTTTCAGGTTATCGCCTTTGGTATATTGCTCTTCTATTTTCAAAGAATAGGTAAGCGGGCCGTAGCTAACACTTACACTGTTTTTGTTTTTAGCCCATTCCTTTACCTTGAGTTGCATTGGCAATTGAAGCGTTACCTTATCGCCATTTTTCCAGCTTTTAGCCAAACGGATATAATCGCCCGTTGAGGTATTTACATCTACAGTAACACCGTTAACTTTTACCGATGCGCCTTTGCACCATTCAGGTATGCGCAGGTAAAGCGGGAAATCAACGGCTTTAGGTGTAGTAACCGTAAAGTTGATCTGATCCTGGAATGGATAATGACTTGTTTCGGCAATGCTTACCGCCGTACCGTTACCAACTTTCGCGTTAACCTTACCTTCGGTATAAAGCAGGGCAGCTATACCATTATCAGGGGTGGCCATCCAGCTGTTTTCGGCATAATATACCCAGCCAGCGGCGTGGTTATGCTGACAGCAACGACTACCAAAAGGGTTCATCATTAAAAACGGACCTTCATTGGCTATACCCGGATGGTGGTTTTTACCATCACTCACCACCATGTTAGGTGCAGTTAGATAACGTAAAGCACGATAATCGGGCATAAAGGCTGCGGGAAAGGTGTTGAAAGCTACGTCCTCGCAATTCTCGGCCCAGAAACGGTCGCCGGTATTGCCCAGCAACATCTGGTCGGATGTCATTTGCTCTACCAAACCGCAGGTTTCTACTGCCTGGCGCGGATCGTCATAACCTTTACGTGCGTTTTCATCGGCACCAAACATACCGCCAGGAACTTGCCCATAGATATCCCGGATCAGCTTAAAATTGTTGTAGGTAGCATCAAGGTCTTTTTTATCATGACTTTGCAGGTAATAAGTTGCCGGCTCGCGGAAACATTGCGCTACGTTAACATTGTGCCAGTTGGGCAGGTTGTTTGCCTGGCGCCAGTCGGCAGTATTTTTATCAAGCTTGGTAGCTAAGTCAAGTAAAAATTTATCGCCGGTACGGTTGTACAACCAGTAAACACTCAGCATATTGTCACCGCCGCGGCTGTTTTCCCAGTAATCCTCCAAAAACTTATTATCAGGCGTGGCTAACTCATACTTAAAATACTTGGTCATGAAAGGGATAACGCGGGGATCTTTCGTGTATTCATAATATGATTGCAGGCACCAGAGCATCGGCATATTAGTCCAAAGGTCGCGATTACCGTTATGCTCAACCGCCGGACCAAAATCACCGTTGTCACGCTGATTATTCAATACTGCGTCAATCCAAAATTTGGTTTCGGCAATCATCTTTTTATCCTTCAGCGTATAGGCTATATCCGCATAGCCTTTTAACCAGTAAGGTAGCTCTTCCCAACCATATTCGCCTTTACCTTCTTTATTAAGCCAGGCATTATTGGTTTTTGAAAGCCATACGCTAATCTCGCCAAGGTTACCGGTTAAGCCGTCGCGCTGTAGTTCCATCATCTTTTTGAGCCAGCCGCCTGCTTCAATACTACCTGTAGGCAATTTGGTAAAATATTGCCTTTGCAAGGGGGCGCGGTTGTTTACATAAAAAGCATTCGCGCCTTTGTTATCAACCGTTGTAACCGTAGTTGCTTTCACCCCCTGCGCATTCACAGTTGCAAAGCCGGTACATATCATCACCACGGAAAGACAAACCTCCCTGCGCATTAATTTTATACTGTTTTTGATAGTCATACGTAAAGATATTATTTCACCATGGCAGGATCATACAATTTGCTGTTGGCTTTTTGTAACAATTCGACAGGCATTTTAATCACTTTGCGGTCGTAGGTCATGAAGCCGTTCACCTCGCCCTCCACATCTGTTGTTTGAGTATATACCGCAGCCGAGAGGCCAGCTTTAATCAATTCTTCCAACCTGTCGGTAAAGGTTGAATATCTTTTAAACAGGTCGTCGCCATTTTTGAAATTTTGATACCCCCAGTTTTTGTTGGCTTGCCAGGTATGACCATCAACCGGCCAGCCCAAACCGCCAAACTCACCGAGTACAACTGCTTTGGTTTTACCGAAGATCTCGGGACGTGGCATAGCAGGGTGCGGATAGTTATGCAAATCGACAATGTTACCGGTATCGTAGAAGTTACCACCACTGGCGCTGTTTACCAAACGTGATGGGTCTTTTTTCATTGTCCACTCGGTGATCTCCACTGTTTTAAACTGGCCCCAGGCTTCGTTAAACGGAGTCCATACCACAATACATGGGTAGTTGTATAATGAGTTCATGATGGCATTCCATTCTTTACGATAATAGCCCTCAGACTCGGGAGTACGTTGCTGGTCGGTAGCGCGGTCGAGTACGCCTGGGCGGTTTTCCCAATGATTGCCTAAATCGCCGCTTGGCATATCCTGCCAAAGCAGCATACCTGTTTTATCGCAGTAAGCATAGTAACGCGCAGGTTCAACTTTAATGTGCTTACGGATCATGTTGAAACCCATTTCTTTAAGCTTATCAATATCAAAGCTCATCGCCTCATATGTTGGCGGGGTGTATAAACCATCAGGCCACCAGCCCTGATCAAGCGGGCCATATTGAAACACAAATTTGTTGTTCAGCAACATACGCTGGATACCATTAACATCGGCACCAATCGAAATTTTACGCATAGCGAAGTAGCTGCCAATCTCGTCGACAGCTTTATTGTTGCGGATAACTGCAACCTTCAAATCATATAAAAACGGATCGGTAGTTGACCATAAGTGCTGGTCTTTGATATCCAGCACGGCAGTTTCGCCGGCGTCAATTGTTTTTTCGGATATCAGGGTTTTGCCGTTCCAGGCGCTGATCTTCAGCTTATCGCCGGGCTGGCTATTTGAAACTTCGGCAGATACCGATAGTGTGTGATCATCAATGTTAGGGGTTTGTTTGGTGGCATCAATGTGCGTTTTAGCTACGCCCTCCAGCCAAACAGTTTGCCAGATTCCGGTAACCGGAGTGTACCAGATCCCTTCGGGCTTTTTAACTTGTTTACCACGCGGCTGCGGACCATCATCTGTCGGGTCCCATACGCTTACGGTAATTTCTTGCTTTGAACCGCCTTTTAAGAAAGGGGTAATGTTAAAGGTAAACGGATCAAAGCCGCCTTCATGGATACCGGCACTTTTACCGTTTACAAATACTTCGGTACGCCAGTCAACTGCACCAAAATGCAGCAGCACGTCTTTACCTTTTAATGTTTTGTTTAAGCTGATGGTTGTTTTATACCACAACATGCTATCCTTACCCACCGTTTTGCCCACTCCCGACAGGGCAGATTCAACCGCAAAAGGAACCAATATTTTTCCTTCATATTTGGCAGGCCCTGTAGTTGCTTTAGGCACAATGGCGTAGTTCCATAAACCATTAAGGTTTTGCCAGTTGCCGCGTACCAATTGCGGGCGTGGATATTCGGGTAGCGGTGCCTTAGGGTCAACCTTTTCGGCCCATGGGGTGGTGATCCTGTCTTTTATCAAATGCCATTCGCCTTGCTGTGCATTGGCAGATAGATAAGTAGTAATAAAAAGAGACAGGCAAAGCGATAGTTTCTTCATCAGTTAAAAAGTAGAGATGAGCTATTATATTAATTAAAATTAGTGCAGAGAGATAAAAAAGGCCCCACTATACAGCGGGGCCTGATTATAAAACTTAGTAAGTAACTTTTACCACAGGTGAGAAGATCATATCTTCCACACCGGCAACCCGAAGACCTACACGGGCAAACACATAATTTTGTGTAGGCGTGATGGTAGGAACATTTACATTCATGCTGATACCGTTCATGCTTGTTATAGCAGAACCGGCAACTTCAGTAGCAGCAATATTATCACTGCCCGATACAAACTGGGTTTTATTGATATATAACACCACCGAACCTATATCTTTAGCATTGGCGTCAGTTATAACTTTCTGCAGATCGAACACGGCGTTAACTATTTTATTAGCGGCAGTTATTTTGGCATTATTAATAAGGTAATAAGGTGTTACCTCAACATCCATAGTTTGGCTGCCGCTAATGGTAACCGCTATTGTATCCCTTTTCCCGGCACTTACTTCCTTCCACATAAAAGGCCCCTGGTTTGCGGGAATAGTGAATTTGTAATTACCGTTGAATAACAGCGACGAATAGCTGCCATCCTGCTGAAAAGTACCCCTAATGGGTGCTATTTTACCAAAGCCCGGCTGATAAAGCTCAAAAGGGACCTGGTTGTATTCAACATTTATCGCCGCGCCTTTATATGTGAGGCGACCGGTGAGCTTTGATGCGGGCGCATCATAGTTGTCTTTCTTGCAACCCATGGTAGCAAGTAAGAGCCCTAATATGATATGATGAAATTTTATTTTCATGATGGTTAATTTATTAATACCTATTGATTTGGTTGCTTTACAATTTTAGGGTTTGCAGATAAAATATCATCACCAATTTGCGAGTAATAGTTACCTGCCTGGAATTTGTTAGCGCCTGTAACCGCGCTTGGTTTCACCTCTTTAAAGATCCACTTACCATTATTGGCGTTACCCGGATTGTAATATTTGTATGGCCATAAACCAAAAGGCTGTGTATTATGCTTGGTAGCGCTGCCGATGTTGCTAACCAGGTCGGCAACCGACATTTGGTTACCATCCCAAACTTTGGTGGCAAGTCTCCAGCGTTTCATATCATACAAAGTGTGGCCTTCAAATGCAAGCTCAACCCTGCGCTCATGTACTATCCTGTCAAAAGTAAGTAAAGCCAAAGGAGTGGTTAAGCCTGCACGTGACCTTACCTGGTTAATATAACCAAGCGCGGTACCTGTTTGGCCAAGCTCAAAGGCAGCTTCCCCAGCGTTCAGTAACACTTCGGCATAACGGTAACGGATAAAGTTAACATCGCTTCCGCGGCCACGACGGCCCGAACCTACAGTTGGATCAAGATATTTACGGACATAAAAACCGGTTTGTGTACGGAACTCGAGGCCATTAACCGGTCCGTCCTTGCCCACTACCTGTGTTTTCCCTAATCCGGGAACGTCCTGTGTTATAGTAGCGTCGCCGCTGCTGATCACGGTACCATCAGCAAGCTGGTAGCCTGCATAAACTTCGGTCCGCTTACCTTTGAATAAGCCGTTTGGTAAAAGTACGGTACCCGCAAGTCGTGCATCCCTGCCTGCAAAAGCGTCAAGCTGGTTAGCGTAGTATATCGGGTTGCCTGCACCATCTTTGGTTGCAATTGGCGCATAGGTGTTATCCAGTTTTTCAAAAGCCTCAACCAAGTTCAACGACGGATTTAAACGACCTGCGTCCAAACCTTCGTCGGATATTGAGAATGGCTGATCATTAGTGGTAAACCCGTGTACTTTACCGCCGTTGGCTTTAAAGTCCTCAACAAATATAGCTTCCTGGTTTACACTGCTTTTATCAAGGAAAATAGCAGCGAAGTTATCGCTCAGGTCAGGAAGAACTTTGTATAACTGGTAACTGCCTGCCGAACCGTTAATAATTTCCTGGGCAGCAGCCAGCGCTTTGGTATAGTAACCATTTGACAAGGTTGAAGGGATACCAACTTCGTTTCCCGGTAATGATACCTGGGGCGTGGTAGCGCCATACTTCGCAATTGAACCGGCGTATAATGCAGCTCTTGATTCCATAGCTAATGCTGCAGCTTTAGTTGCCCTTGATTTTTGATTAACATCGGCGGGAAGTACTGATTTAATAGCCTCTGCTTCGCTGATAATAAAATCATATACTTCCGATTCTTTGGCACGCGGCCTTTGAAGCGGGGTAACGTTACCAGAGTAATCATAAGCCAACGGATCGGTAATTAACGGAACGCCACCCATACGTTTAACCATTTCAAAATAATAGTTAGCACGTAAAAAACGGGCCTCGGCAATAAAACGCGCTTTATCACCTTCGGTAAGTTTGGTGGCCGCGGTTGCACGTTGTATAAAAAGGTTCAGGTCGCGGATATAACCATAATCCCATATCGCCCATTCGCCATAACCCCAGCCTGTACGTTGCACAAGGAAGCTGCTGCCGTTTTCTGAAGGGAAAGCCTCACTGAAATCAGCAAAAGTACGCCATCCGGGCTCCCTGTCACCATTTGGTGACTGCGGATATTCTCTTGAGGGATAACCATCCAAACTTGAGAAATCGCGTTGCCTGTCGTAAAGGTCGCCAAGGATTGAAAGCACCAGGGCAGGATCTGAGAACGCCACATCTGTTGGCAGCACCTGTTTAGGCGGCACATCTAAAAATGAACTATCTTTTCTGCACGATCCCGCTACTACCGAGATTGCCAGCATTGTTATAATTGAAATCTTTTTCATTTGCTTTTAAACTTTAGGAATTAATTAAAAGGTTAAATTAACGCCGAAGTTGAGTACCTTACTTTGCGGAAACTGTAAACCATTATCATCGGTAGTTTCCGGGTCAACGCCATACTGTTTCAGGTTATCAAATGAAAACATGTTGTACGCGTTAACATAAAATCTCGCTCTCCTGATCTTCACTTTCTTAAGCATATCAGTCGGCAATGAATAGCCCAGCTCTAAAGTCCTGGCCCTTAAATACCTAACGCTATGCAGCCAGAAAGTTGAGTTACGCTGGCCGTTCAGCTCATAATCGCTATGACCAAAGCCCGGGTTAACCCTGTTTGCGGGATATTTGCCAGGTACCCACGGACTGTTTACATCAAACATATCCTGGCGGTGCCACCTGTCTTCAAATATTGAGTTCAGGTTACCATTGTTCTGGAACGCCCAGCGGGTTTCATAATTCTGGAACCAGGTATAACCTGCACCGCCTGAAAAATCAGCATGGAAATCAAAGCCTTTATAAGCAGCACCAACTGTAAAGCCGAAGTTGATATTAGGCTGTGTACCATAACCGAAACCTATAGGGCGTTCGTCATACTGGTCAATTTTACCATCACCATTCTGATCTTTATACATCAGGTCGCCCGGTAATAAGGTACGGTTACCTTTGCCATCGTTGTTGATAGTATAGTTGTTGATCTGCTCCTGCGACGTAAACTGGCCAATAACCTGGTAGCCCCAGTCGATATGCGAGTACCTGTTTTCGGTCGAGTTGCGGTATTGATCCCATGAGTTAAAGAATAGCGGGTTATAGCTTTGCAGGTTTTTCTGGCGGGTGTAGCCAAAGTTGCCGCCTACGTTATAGCTTGCTTTGCCAATTTTACCGTTATAGTTAAGCGAGATCTCAAAACCGCGTTGCGAATCGCTGCTCGCGTTTTCCTGCGGCAGAGAGTAACCTATTTCAATAGGTACCACAACATCATTTTTAGTACCTAATAAGCCGGTGCGTTTACGATAGAAATAATCGATAGTACCATTCAATGAACTGTTAAACAAGCTGAAATCGGCAGCAACATCGGTAATTTTACTTTTTAGCCATGAAATACGGGTTACAGGGATCCCTTTATCCCTTGAAGTGATAACCGCGTTGCCATCAAAAATATAAGTACCCTGGTTGTAGTTGTACCCCGGCAAATAAGCGTATGGAGCTACGATAGGGTTGGCTGAATTTCCCGGGTCACGGTCATCCCCTAACACACCATACGAACCGCGGAATTTCAAATCATTCAGGATACTGTTTTCACCTAATAGCTTTTTCATGAAACCTTCCTGTGTGATGCGCCAGCCGGCAGATACACCAGGGAAATAACCCACACGTTTATCAGGGGCAAACAGGTATGATGCATCCCGCCTTGCCGATGCTTCTAAATAATAACGGTTGTCATAGTTATAGTTTACACGGCCAATGTAACCTATGCGGGTTTCGGTATTATCACTATCCTGGTATTGATCGGCCGTTGGGAAGTAGATCAATGGCAGGTTATTTGAAATTGGCGAAGCATGGATCCAGTTACGTAAGTGTTTTAACTCAATACGTTCAGAAACAAACGTAGCGCCAATAGTATGTTTACCAAAACTGTTGTTGTAATTAATTTGCCATTGGTAAGTTTTGGCAAACTCTTTACGTTGCTCACGTTCGCGCCATGGGTTGGTACTGCCGCCGGTTACATCATAAGTATCGGTAGCGGGCCTGTAGGTATACGCGTTATAGGTATACTCCTGGTTATTAAGCAAATAATCGGCAATATAGTATGAATATAGGCCTTTTACGTTTAAGCCTTTCACGCCCGGGATCTGATATTCGACACCGAAGTTGCTTTGAAGCACGCGCCAGTCACTGTGGTAAAGCCCCGAAAGCTTTTTGTTAAGGAAGGCATAGTTTGATTCGGTATGGCCGATATCATTAAGGTATGCCGGATTATCGTTAGCATAAGGGCGCTCAAGCGGTGTATTCCTTAAAACGGCAAAACGGGCAAGGAAGTAATCATCACCACCCGGTACACCAGGGTTTTCGCGGGTTTCGATACGGCCGTTAATGTCCAGGCTTACTTTTAAACCGTTGGCCACTTTAACCGAAACGTTCGACTGGATATTTGAGCGGTTAAATTTATACTCTTTACCCAACTGTGAGTTCTGGTAAAGGTTAGTCGCCGAAACATAATAATTAACCCTGTCGTTACCGCCGGTAAAATTGGCGTTAACTGAGTTTTGAGGAGCATTGTTATTGCTTTTTAAAACATAATCGCGCCAGTTAAAGCTTTGATAACCTTTTTCAGTGCCTGCTTTGTATTTATCAAGCTCGGCCTGGGTAATGCTCGTTGAGCCATTGCTGTTTACCTCGGCATCAGCGCGGTAACGCATGTAATCATATGAATTGGTTAACACGTTAGGGAACCTGTACCAGTTTTGATAACCGGTGTAAGCATCAATATTGATACGGGCTTCGCCGGCGCCTTTTTTTGTAGTTACCACCACTACACCGTTAGCCGCACGGACACCGTAGATAGCTGCCGAAGCATCTTTCAAAACGGAAATGCTTTCCACGTCGTTAGGGGCAAGGTTGTTGAACTGACCTTGGTCTTGCTGGATCCCGTCAATTACATATAAAGGCGTACCCATATTACGGATCTGGATACTGGCGCTGGCACCAGGCCTGCCTTCAGACATCCTGAACGTTACCCCCGGAATTTTACCGGCCAAACCTGTACTTACTGTCGAACCGGCATGTACGCGGTCGAGGTCTTTACTGGTAACTGTTGAAATGGCACCTGTAATGGATGCCTTTTTTTGCGTACCGTAACCCGTAACAACCACCTCCTGTAAAGCCGAGTTTGTTGCACGCAAACGTACTTTTACGGCTGTTTGGCCGTTTAATGGTAATTCGAGTGAAGTAAAACCGATGTAAGTAAAAACCAAAGTGCTGTTTGCACCCGGTACGTTAATGCTGAAATTGCCTTGTGCATCGGTTGTGGTGCCCCCCTGTGTGCCCTGTACCCGTACGGCTACGCCGGTAAGTACCTGGCCGGTGGTGTCAACCACGTTGCCTGTTACCTTAATTTTATTTTGCGCGGATGCGCTAAACGAAAAAAGGAAACCGGTCATGATGAAAAAAGCGATTAGCATTACTTTGGGGCTCCATTTACTGGGCGGCCACTGCACATGAGGGTTTCCCCCATGCCTGAGTAGTAAAAATTTTCTCATAAATGATCTATTAATTGGTTAAGTTTTGATTTTAAAAATGTACAATTGACATATCTAAAATCATGTTGTAAAGAAAAAGGATTTTGGCCCCGGCGCTTAACCAAATCATATCAATACTTAGTCAAAAAGTATCAATTTTCGGGAGAGGGGAAACGCTGCAACAGATTGGCTATATTTGCGTTAAGCTGATTATTTTGAAACCACTATACATATTTCTATTATTTTTTACAGTATCATGCGGCATTTGCAATGCCCAAACCTACTACTTCAAGCATTACCAGGTTGAACATGGGTTATCGCATAATACCGTTTACTGCAGCATGCAGGACAGGCGCGGCTTTTTGTGGTTTGGCACTAAGGACGGCCTTAACCGTTTTGATGGTTATACCTTTAAAACATTCAGACATAACCCTGCCAATAAGAGCACCATCTCCAACAACATGGTGCATACCCTGTGCCTTGATAAAGAAGGTACGCTTTGGATAGGTACCGACGAGGGCCTTGATAAGTATGATCCCCTGTCAGAAACATTTACACATATCAATACAGCAAACATTAACGGTGTACGCAGCATCACCTTTGATGAGCATAATAATTGCTGGTTTGTGGCCGGAGCTTCATTAATAAGGTATAACACTAAAACCGGCGAAAGAACTGATTACTGGCCTTCGCAGCATTTTGAGGCTACATCTGTAGTAATCGTTAATGGCACAGTGTGGGCTTCTTCTTCAATGGGCGCAATGGAGAAACTTGATCTGGCAAGCCGCACTTTTACGGCTTACAACGTATTTAAGTCAACCGATAAGGTGACTTCAAAGTTTATTGAAAAGGTTTATTATGCCGCTAACAACAGGATATTTATAGGTACCAACAGTCATGGTTTTAAGGAGTTTAATGCTGAAAACTATACCTACAAGGACCTGCTTAACTACAATCCCGATAAAACGGCTGTTTATGTACGCGATTTTTTAAAATACAGCGATACTGAATACTGGATAGCCACTGAATCGGGCGTGTTTATTTATGATTCGGTAAAAGGGACATTCCTTAATCTCAGAAAGCATTTCAATGACCCTTATTCCATATCAGATAACGCCGTTTATTGCCTTTACAAGGATTCGGAAGGCGGGGTTTGGGCAGGCACTTACTTTGGCGGCCTCAACTATTACCCTAAACAATATTCAACCTTTAATAAATTTTACCCTGATCCCGAGCCAAATTCCCTTAAAGGAAACGTGGTGCGTGAAATTACCAAAGACATATACGGCAACCTGTGGATGGGGACCGAAGATAACGGATTAAACAAATTAGCACCTGATAATACCTGGACCCATTATACCCCCGGCGGGAGTGCCAGCATCTCCAATACAAACATCCACGGTATATTAGCCTTAGGCAATGAACTGTTTGTAGGTACTTTTGAACGGGGACTGGATATCATGAACATTAAAACCGGCAAGGTTGAACGCGTTTACCTGGCCGGTAACCGAAATAATGATCTAAAAAGCAACTTTATAATTTGCTTTTGCAAAACCCGCAGCGGGCTTATTTTTGTTGGTACTACCCGCGGCATTTACAGGTATAATTTGGCACGTAAGGATTTTACCCTGATAGATAAATTACCCCCATATGATTTCATTTACGCCATAACCGAAGATCATAAAGGCAAAATATGGGTTGGCACGGTACGGGATGGTATTTACTGTTACAATCCGGCAAACAATACAAGCACTAAGCTAAACTATCGTTACCCCGTTAAAAATGTGCTTAACACCACTACGGTTAACGGCGTTTTTGAGGATAGCAACCATAAATTATGGTTTGCTACGGAAGGTTTGGGTTTATGGAGATACGATCCCGAAGCCGATAGCTATAAGTTTTATGACACAGGTAACGGCTTTCCGAGCAATTACATTTTCAGGCTGGAAGAAGACAGCCATAAAAACCTATGGATCAGCACTACCCGGGGGCTGGTTTGCTTTAATGATAATACCGGGAGCATCAAAATTTATACAAAAGCCAACGGTTTATTGAGCGACCAGTTTAATTATAACTCATCCTTTAAAGATGCAGACGGCACCATGTACTTTGGTTGTGTACGTGGTATGGTTAGCTTTAATCCTGCCAGTTTTAAACAAAATTACTTTATAGCCCCGGTTTATATAACCGGTTTCCAGGTGCACAATAAGGAGATCTCTGTTAACGGTGCCGATTCACTGTTAAAACAATCTATCATCACCACAAAAAAAATCAATCTTAATTATAACCAATCCTCATTCAGCATTGATTTCGCGGCGCTGAGTTTTCCATCGCCCGAAATGACCCAATATAAATACACGATGAAAGGTTTGGATAAAGGCTGGACCGAACTTAAACGCAACCGAAAAGTTTACTTTACGCAATTGCAGCCCGGTCATTACACCTTTGTAGTAAAAGCGGCAAACAATAGCGGCACCTGGACCCAAAAAGAAACAAGTATTGAAATTGATATAGCGCCTCCTTTTTGGGAAAGCGTTTGGGCATACATTGCTTACTGCCTGTTGTTTTTACTGACAGGTTATTACCTGCTTAGAAGCTACCACCGTAAAACCCGCGAGAAGAACAAACGTATTATCGAAACCCTTGAAAATGACAAGGAGAAACAGATTTATAATGCCAAGATCGAATTTTTTACTAATGTGGCCCATGAAATCCGAACACCGCTAACGCTTATCAAGGGCCCTATGGAAAAAGTGATCAGGCGGGCCGAGCATGTGCCGGATATTCAGAACAACCTGAAGATCATGGAAAAGAATACCAACCGGTTGCTTGACCTCACAAACCAGTTGCTTGACTTCAGGAAAACCGAAACCAATGGCTTTAGCCTCAGCTTTGTTAAAACCGACATTATGGATCTGCTTGCCGATACCTTTTTGCGGTTTAAACCTATGGCCGAACAAAAGAACCTCAGCTACACATTTATACATCCGGTTAAAACCGTTTATGCCTATGTTGATATTGAAGCCTTTACCAAAATTATAAGTAACCTCATCAATAATGCCATTAAATACAGCACCTCTGTTGTCGAGATCGAACTGCTTGACCACCCGGTTAACGACCCTACCTTTACCATCGAAATAAGGAATAACGGGCACCTGATCCCTTACGAAATGCGTGAAAAGATCTTTGAACCTTTCTTCAGGATGAAAGGGGCGGAAAAGCAAATTGGCACCGGGATAGGGCTTTCGTTATCGCGCTCGTTAGCCGAATTGCATAAGGGCCTATTGGTGTTGAATAAATCTATTAACGATTTTAATATATTTAACCTTACTTTGCCTGTTCACCAGGAAAAAGAATTCGACCTGTATATTACCCCCGATGAATATGAACAGGCAGACCTAAGTAACAGAGAGGAGAATATTGACTTTATGAAACCAGTTATACTTTTAGTGGACGATAACCCGGAAATACTTGATTTTATTTCGGATGATCTGAGCGACAAATATTCGGTTATTAAAGCCCTTAACGGACAGGAAGCGCTGGATATGATAGCCATCGAGAACATCCAGCTTATTATAAGCGACGTAATGATGCCGGGAATAGACGGGTTTGAACTATGTAAAACCATTAAAACCAATTTCGATTACAGCCATATCCCTATTATATTACTAACTGCAAAAAATACCCTGCAAAGTAAAATTGAAGGCCTGGAAGTTGGTGCCGATGCCTATATCGAAAAACCGTTTTCGCCCGAACATTTGCAGGTGCAGATAGCTAACCTGCTTATCAACCGTAATAAAATTAAGGAGCATTTTGCGAGCTCGCCGCTGGCGCATATCAAGTCGATGGCGTACTCAAAACCTGATGAAAGCTTTCTGGATAAACTGAACGGCGTTATCTACAAAAACATCCAAAATGCCGAACTTGATGTGGAACAGATTGCTAATCTCATGAATATGAGTAAGCCAACGCTGTACCGCAAGGTTAAAGCTATATCCAATCTTACTATTAATGAGCTTATCAATATCACCCGCCTCAAGGCTGCCGCGCAATTACTGGAAGAAGGTGATTATAAGATCTATGAAGTAGCCAACATGGTAGGTTACAGTTCTCAATCACACCTGGGCCGTAATTTCCTGAAACAATTCGGCACTACGCCAACTGAATACCAGCAGGCTAAGCGCAGTAAAGTAAAACAGGTTTAATCTTACGAGGATGGACTATTAGGCAGCAGCAATGGTCTTTATATAATAATAAGGGCGTCCGGGAGGGTAATTCCACTCAGTTATAAGCTGCAAGCCTTTTGCATCGGCGATAGCCCATGCAACCCATGTACTATTAAAACAACCCTCTTTTTACAATTCTTGTTTATTACCGAAGTCTCTGAATGCTGCAAGCGGGCGATTTAATTGTGCCGGAAACAATATTTGAAAAAATAACGTAGAACTGCCGGTTCCGCACAACAGGGACTGGTTGATTATCAAAACTCTTTCAGATTAATAAATGAGAAATAACAATTACTTACTAAGCATGATAGCTGGTATGCTGGTAATATCATGCTTCGCGTGTTCAAAAAGTATAAACAAAATTGAGACACCGGCAAGTTCAATTCCGGAGCAGGATGGAAAACTGCAAAGTTTGAAAACCAGGCCGGTAACTACCTATACATACACCGTTAAAACTACCGAGTGGATGGTTGACGGTACAAATATCCCCGCGGGGGCTATAATATATATCCCCGCAGGTGAACGTGGGGCTTTGCTGCTTAAAAACTTTAAAGGAACAGCCGCCGCTCCAATCTTAATTGTTAACCAGGGGGGCAGGGTGTCATTCACTGCCGAAACTACCGCCTCGTATGCATTTAAGACACAAAACTGCCAGTACTTTAAGGTAATGGGAAATGGCGCTTCCTCAATTAAGTACGGGTTTGATATAAACGGAGGCAATATCGGTATGACGATGGACTATCTGAGCTCGGATTTTGAGATCGCGAATGTTGAGGTGCGTAACAGCGGGTTTGCCGGGATCATGGCAAAAACCGATCCATCATGCGACGCTGCAACCTGGCGTGGCAATTTTACGATGAGTAATGTAATAATTCATGATAATTACGTTCACAAAACAGGAGGGGAAGGCCTTTATATAGGGAATTCTTTTTATCAGAATGGCGTTTCAACTTCCTGCGGTACAGTTTTACCTCACGATATCGTGAATGCCAGGATCTACAAAAACCTTGTTGACTCTACCGGTGCCGAAGGGATCCAGGTTGGCAGTGCTACGTCGGGATGTATGATTTATAGTAACACCGTTAAAAATCCGGGGATAAGTCCGTTTGCTTCCTATCAAAATAATGGCATACAAATAGGAGAAGGTACCGGCGGCCAATGTTATAATAACCTGGTTAAGAATGCGCCTGGCAACGGCATCATTGTTCTTGGCCTTGGGGATAACCAGGTATTCAATAATTATATTATTGACTCAAAAGCCTATGGTATTTTTGCTGATTCACGGTATACGCCGGGCCCGAATTTCCAGTTTATCAATAATACCATTGTAGGCTCTGTTTTAGGCGGTATAAAGTTAAACTCCGAAACTGTCCCCATGAATACCGTTATTAATAATGCTATCATACAATCGGCATCAGTACAGCCGATAATTTTAAAAAGCACCAGCGTTAAACTTACCGAATCAAATAATTATGTAAACACAGATGTAAGTGTTTGCGGGTTTGTAGATTATAACGGAGATGATTTTCATTTACAACCGTCATCGCCGCTTATCGATCAGGGGGCAAATGTTTTATCATACGGCATAAAATTTGATTATTATAATGCTGTACGCCCATCGGGTACTGCTTTTGATATTGGGGCTACCGAGTATTAATATGCAATACATCAAGCGTTTTCCCTGTCTGGAGTAAAGGGAATTCCTGTAAAAACAAAAGGGACGGCAGCGCTGCCATCCCTTTTTACGTTTTAAAGTTTTAGCCTTAAGCTTTGCGTATTCGGCTTTTATAAAAAAATCATGGGCTTACTATCATGCGCAATGGTGCCAGATTGTTGATCTGAACAAAGTAAACACCGGTCATGTATGACCGGGTTAACTGAACCCCAAGGTTACCGCCAAAACCACGATACCTGCCGCTTTGCATAACCTTGCCAAAATTATCCCGGATAACCAGGTTGATCTCTTTCTGCTCAAGGTCGGGCGTTAGTTTAATGTTGAAGCTGCGTGCAGCCACCGGGTTTGGATAGATCACATTGTTTTGAACGGTACCGATAGGTGCGGTGTTATCCTGTACAATACCGGTCTTTTGACCTATGGTTGAAGCCAGCGAATTGCTGCTGAGCAATGAAGGCTCCGTTCCATAAATCAGCTGATCTTTATAATAAACGGTGATATGGCTGTTGAGCGCCATAGCAGCTTTAGCAGCAAACGAATAATCATTGGCCTCGTTAAATGCCGACCAGTCTGTTTTATTAACCTGGTATTGAATGTTGCCGGTATTACTTAAAGGGTAAAGCGAACCGGCCGACGGATCGATGGTTAATTCAAGATAGGTGTCTGCCCCGGTTAAAGGGGGACTTAAAGTAACAAACCGGTTGTTGATTTTGCTGTTGCCCAGTTTGGCGTAGCTTACCGAGAAATTCAATCCTGCTGTGCCTTCGCGGCTAAACCAATAACGAACGGAAAGATCGCTGTAATTGACAGGCACGTTTCCGGTATTGTTAAGCGCCAGGTAGGTATTGATCGTATTTCCGGAAGTGCTTTGATTTTGGTTTTGATAAGATACAGTAAAAGCCGTGGTAGCTGTAACTGCAGCCGGCTCGGTACCGTAAATTAACTGCCCGTTGCGGTAAAGGGTGATGTGGCTGTTTGCAGCATAGCTCCCGGTGTATGGCAGGTACGAATAATCATCAGCCTCCGAAAAGTTTGACCAGTCCTGGTTGGCAAACCTCGACTGAATAACCCCTGAATTACCGCCCGCGCTGAGCTGGCCGTTATTCAGAAAACCATATTCTATATAACCCAGGGCGCCTGTTCGCGGGTTGGGTAATTGAACGTATTTCATCGTAACGTTACTGTTCCCCATTTGGGCATAATCAATCCATGAATTGATCCCGGCATAATTTTCCGCGGTAAACCAATACCTCATGGTCAGCTCGTTTAAATTAATGGCGACAGAATCCTGGTTAACAATTTTCAGAAATGGCTTAATGAGATTGTTTAAAGGCTGGTTGTTATCCCCGTCGGAGGATTGTACCTGGACATTGTATGGTAATACGGTGAAGGTTTTGCTTGAGGCTGTCGTGTCAAAACGAGTGTTGCCACCTTGCTGCGCTGTAATAGCGCTGCTGCCTGCACCTACAATATGCAGCTTGTTATTGATGACCGTAGCTACGTTTAAGTTTGAGCTGGTGTAAACAACCGGAAGCCCGGAAGTAGCTGTCGCACTTAGGCTTACATCTGCATCGCCGGGCCTGCTTAAAGGTAACGCTGCAAAACTGATACTTTGGCTCAGCTTGTTAACGGTAAGCGTTTGTGTAACCGGTGATGCCGCAAGATAATTAGCATTCCCACCCTGCGAGGCGGTGATCATGACGGTACCTGCACCAATTATGTGCAACTTTCCGCCCGCTATCTGAACTACCGTACTGTCCGAACTGTTATAGCTTACCGCGAGGCCAGAATTGGCTACAGCACCGGCCACAAAATCACTGTCAGCAACTGTCTTCGTTGGTATTGCATTAAACGTGATACTTTGTGCTTTTTTACCGATGGTGATGCTTTGATTGATCGGGGTAGCTGCTTTGAAGCTGGTGTTGCCAGGCTGGGATGCTGTGATTGTTGCGGTGCCTGCTGTTTTGATGTGGATGGCACCATTAATTACACTGGCAACAGTAGTATCTGAACTGCTGTAGGAAACCGCCAAACCTGATGAAGCTGTTGCCGGAGGCACGAAATCCGCGTCGCCAAATGTTTTTCCATCGATGGACGCGAAGGTAATTGTTTGATCGCCCAACACATCGGCAGCAATTTCGGTGCTGCTTAATGCCCTGCCATAGATCTTGAAATTATCAATGGAACCTTTGAACATCGGATCGGCAAACTGCGATTTGCCCAGGTAATTTTGTGTGGTACTCCCGAGTGCCGATGGCTTGATGGTAATATTTGTTGAAGAGACGACTGATGTACCATTTACATACAGTGTAGTGGTGTTGCCTGCCCGTGTTACCGCCAGGTATGTCCAGGTATTTAGCGGGAAGGTGTAATTGTAATTGATATTCTGTTCTGCAGCCGAGCCATTTTTAGTAGCGTAACGAATGGTTGACTGCCCGTTGGTAACACCGGCCTGTACAGTAAGGAACATGTATTGGGTGGTGCTTGAGCCAAAGTCAAAAACACGCATCCAGGTACTTATGGCGTCCATCCGCACCCAGGCAGATATGGTAAAATCGTTCAGGGTACTGAAAATACCGGCAGGCAATATTGCATAAGCGTTCGCCGAGCCATCAAGCAGCAAAGATTTTCCATATTTACCCGCAGCACGGCTTGCTGTCGCCGCGAGTGCAGCATGATTGGCGCCCCAGGCATCAATGCCTTTACTGCTGCTTACCTCATCAAATTGATAAAAGTCGCGTTGCCCGGCATTGGGTTTAGCAACCACTTCTGTGCTTTTGGTACCTTCGCCGGTACTGTCTGCAGGGGCTATCACATAAAAATAAGTTGTGCCATTGCTCACATTGCTGTCGGTGAAGGTAAGGTTACTAACCGAGCCAAGTGCGGTATACGGCCCGCCGGAAGTTGTTGAACGTTTAACGTTATAACTGTAGCCTGGAAGTGATTGCCATTCAAGGATGTTTTTGGCATCGCCCGCGGCAACTGTCAAAGAGTTTACAGCACTGCTAAGTACCGTGAGTACCAATGTTGAAGTACCTGTTGTACTGCCGTTGCCTGCCGACAGGCTAACATTAAAGGTGCCTGATTCGGTTGGAGTTCCTGAAATTTTGCCTGATAAAGAATCAATTTGTAACCCGGCCGGCAATCCGCTCGCCGAAAAATGGTTGGGCGACTTAATTCCGGTTACCGTATAAGTCATAGGTTTTCCTATCAGCGTGGTATCCGTTGGCGCGCTGGTGATAATTACCGGTAATGGCCGGTCGTCCAGCAGCACAACGTCATTGCCTGTACCGCCTTTATAGCTGATGTGAAGTGTAAAACTGCCAACCGTTACCGGAGCAAGTTCGGGCAAGCCTTTAAATATACCGGATATTGCCGCGCTCCCGGTGTTATCAATGATAGTGAACGAACTTCCCTGGGTCAGGCTTGTCGAGTCGATAGCTATGACCTGCAGTTTAGGTTGATTCACTAAATTAACAACGGCTGTACTTACCTTATCACTGGTGGCCGAACTGGTGCTTAACTCTGCTTTATAGGTAGCATCGGCGTTCATGGTGAGTGTGCCCACTTTTATAGTGCCGATGGCCTGGTTGCCGGGTGCCAGTACCGCGCCAGAACCCGAACCGGTACCGATAGTAACCGATGATGTGCTTTTGCCGCTGCCGCCAAACGTGCCGGCCGTTGCAACCACCGGACTGGTGAATGTGCCGCTGTTAGGATCGTTATTGAGCAAATAAGTGCCGTTTTTTATCGTCGTTGTTCCCGAATAAGCCTGGTTACCGGTAAATGTCAGAATAGCTGTACCAACTTTTTCTACGTTCATACTGCCGGTCATCGTGCCACCATAGTTGGTTGTTATATTCAGCGCCCCAATGCTTATGGTTGGGCTGCCGCCGCCATCCGTGCGGATAGCACCGCGGCCGCTTAACGCACCAAAACTGATAGTGCCGGTAGGGAACATGATGCCCTGGCAATCGTTACCGTTGGCGTCGAGGTTCCACGATGCATTTGCGCTGCCTGATTGCGGCACTTCAAAACGGGTACGTGAGTTGCCGCTACGTAACTTGGATACAAAGTACCCGGTAAAGCTGCTGTTATCGGCAAAAAGGTGGAGCCCCGCATATACGTTACCATCCTGAATGATTGTTCCGCTTCCGGTAAGCCGCCCGTAAAGGTTCAGGGCGTTGCTGGTTTGGTAAAAATAGCTGGTTTTTCCGGCAGCGATTTCAATATCGTTGTATAAGGTAGCATCGCCGTTGGCCGAAAAAAGCGCGCCGCCGTTCATGGTAATCTTTCCGGTGCCAAGCGGCCCGGATGTTGGGGCAGATGGCGCTCCTGTACTTGTTCCGGATATTTCCATGCCATAAACCGGCGGCCAGCTTTGCCCGTTTCCGTTCAGTATAGTACCGCCGGAGTAGGTGTTATTGCCTCCTGCGTACAGGAACCCGATACCGTTTTTGAGCAGGCTGCCTGTACCTGTTATTTGCCCGGTTAATGCTACAGTGCCGCTCACGTTGGGTGTATTTACATTGAGTAAAGTATCGAGCGTTACAGGCATCTTCAGGGTTTGGTAGCCCGAACTGTTATTAACCAGGTCATTTCGCAAATGAATTGCTGCGCCGTCAATCGTATAGCTGCTGGCGTTTGCATTAAACTGGATCCTCGAGGCTACGAGGGTCGGGATGTCGTTGGTCAGTACGGTATCTGCACTGTTCTGAAAAGTAATAATTGCGGGATTAACCGGTGTCGCGTTTTCCTGCCAGTTCCGGGCCAGGGTAAGCGAGTCGGATTCGGGCTGCTGGCTCCATCTTGAAGAACTTGAACCGGGTACGCCAAATGTTTCGGCCGAATTGGAGCTTTCTTTGGTTTGCCCCACAGATGAAACAACATAATAGTATGGGCTTCCGTTGCTTACATTCAGATCCGCATACGTTGTAGTTGAAACATTGGCTACAGTAGTATAAGGGCCGCCGCTTATGGTAGCGCGTTTTACATTATAAGTAGCTGCTCCTAAAGCGCCGTTCCAACTCAAATCAACCTCGTTATTTTTATTAACAGCTGCAGGCTGCGTTGGAGCAGCCGGCGGTACGGATGAAAAAATAACATTTGAGTTTCCGCTTTCCAATGTTCCGGCAAGCGCGGTCACTACATAATAATTGTTTACCTCAGGTACCGGGCTGGCATCAATATATGATGTGTTGGTTATACCTGATTGTATGGTGGTAAACGGCCCGGTGGATGACGACGACCGTTTTACCGAATAGCTGGTAGCATTGGCTGAAGCTACCCAGGTAATATTAATTTGTGTAGAATTAACAACAGCTGCCACAGCCGAAGCCGGCGCTGCCGGCGCCTGGTTATTGACCACATTCAGCATGAGGGTTGCCGTACCGGTGCCGCTGGCATTAGTGGCTGCTATCGTAATTTCGCTTTGCCCTAACGCGGTAGGTGTGCCCGAGATGATACCGGTAGCCGCATCAATGCTAAGCCCTGCCGGCAAGCCACTGGCACTATAAGAAGATGGATTAGCACTGGCTATGATGTTATAACTGAAAGGTGCACCATTGGTAGCTGTAGCTGTGGTAGCACTGCTAATCTCCGGAGATCCGGCAGGTGCGGATTGACTATAAGCCACATTACTGAACGTGGCGGTATTTAGCGCCGAGTTATTACTGGAAAGGGTATAAAATCCGGCATACAAATCAGTCGGGAAACCTGTTGCAGAATACCAGCAACCAAGATTGGTCCAACTGATGCCATCCTGCGAATGGTATGTAAATATGCGGGTGCCTACGCGCTCAATTTTTAACCACCAGGGCGCTTTGGGTTGGTAGTGGTTTCCGGCACCGCCTGTAGCTTTAAGGAAAATATCATAAAAAGCCGAACCAGGCGCCAGCGATTGGCGTAACATGACCCCGCAACCACCGGTATTTAACGACATATTCTCAACTTTTACCACCAGGCCCGCATCGCCGCTAATTTTCTTAAAATTAAAGCTGAAAGCATTACTGGTGGAAGTTCCGGCACCTTGAAGTGTCCAAACCCCGTTATTGTAGGCAGCGCTGCCCGCCAACCCGGTATTACCGATATCAATATTGGTAAGGTTGCTCACCGGTTGCACATGATCGGCAGGATAATATACCTGGGGCAACTTAACCGCGGTAGATGTATCTGATGATTTCAGGTATAAGAAATTGCCGCCGGCCGGAGAATAATTGGTGGAGCCAGGCTGCATTAACGCAGCCCTCATTCTGTCGGTATTAGGGGTAGGGATACCCTTGCGTACAGCATAAGCGCTGTAAATAATATTAGTCATATCGCCGGCCCTTGCCCCGGGTTGAATTCCCCAGTTGGTCCAGTAACTTGCATACCCTCCCAACGGGATAAAGGTCATTGTTGCTCCGTCAAAAGCGTATTTATGATACAGCTCACCGATAGCCAATACCCGGTTATCCAGCTCGGCGAACATATCTGCACCCTGTTTGTAGGCAACTTCCGCGCCCCAGGCCAGTGCGGCTGCCTGTACGCGCCAATGGTCGTCGCGGCCCGAATCTCCTACTTCACCACCGGGCAACGAATTGCGCATACCTCCTCCGGCATCCATCCGGTACACTTCCACCGCCTGGTTAAACCGGGTGACATCATCACAAAAAACTGATGCGGCAAGCGCTATTTTTAACTGAAGAGCCCCTTTATTCGCATCGCGCAAGGGACTGGGCACCCAGGAAGTAGGGAATAAAACATTGGCAAAATAATTCTTAACGTGCTGTGTATTGGCCGCGGTCCAACCGGGAAAAGTACAACGTAGAATTTCAGCACCTACGCCCCAATATTGTGCATAGTCGCCAATATCCAGCATTGATTCTCCGCCACCCCAGGTAGTATTGGTTACCGCCCAGGCATCAAGCAGGTTAGTAGCTTTGCGGGCATACGTAGAATCGCCTGTAAACCACCACATCCAGGCCAGGTTATGAACAGCCTGCATGTCGTCAATCCAGGCGCTGTTGTTTAGGTTGGGTGCCCTTGTAACTGTTGCAAAGGGCCCTTTTTGCCCATAACCCAATTGCGAATGCGAGTCGTTTTTAAATGCATTATAACCGGATAGCCATGGTTCGCGGCTAATGTTGGCTTTCAACTGATCCAAATCGGCCCGGTTAAAGGCCACGCCAGGGTGGACAAACGTTTGGGCGCGGACGCTCATCGTCACAAACACCGACAGTGAGAATAGCAGCAGCCTTATCCGCCGGTGCGTACCTGTCAAATAATTACAAAGCGTAAAAAGTTTTTTCATGGTTTAATTGTTTAGGTAAACATATTTACTGCCGTTCCGGTATGTTTGGAAGTCGTGTAAGGACATGGAACAAAACAGTTTTATAATCGGACACACCAAAGACAATGACTGCTGTAAATGATACTCACAGCAACGTGGTGTTTTTTGAAATTTTTATGATGTTAAAGCACTTGAAATAAGCTGCTTTGTGTATGGGTGAGTGTTGTAGAAGTAATTAGAGATTTTTTCAATTCCTTTCTTGAGCTATTGTCTGTACACTCCTTCAATGATTTATTATCAATTGAAAAACTATGTCATTTCGACGAACGCAGCGCCGGGAAAGTGTGCTGGGGAGGAGAAATCTTCTACACCATGTTCGCGAGCTTTTCACGTTGCTTGGCATATCGTATAAGATTTCTCTTTCGCTCCCTCGCTCAGGCCTCCACAGCTCTATCGAAATGACATTTTCTTTTAGTTGAAAAGAAGCGTATACACACAGTAATCTCCGAAGAAGGGAATCGCACAAGCTATGCTTTTTTATTTTCTTCAAGCACCAGTGGAGATAAAAAAATAGCAAGAAAGGGGAGACTCCCCTTTCCTCTTTCAATCCTTCCTCAAAAACTGGATCCCGTCCACATGTTCACCCACAAATATGTTGGCCATATCGCTTGTTTTATAAAAGCCGGGTTTGCCTGGCATTTTATCATAGATCAGGGTACCGTTTATCTTCAAGTTTTCAAATATAACGTTCCTGATGCCGCGTTTGTCATCGTAGCCGGCTATAACAGACATATTTGCCCGCTTGCCGTTATAATTGACATTCCTGAACAATATGTTCTCGATCCCCAGCCCGGGAGAGGTGTTATATTTTCGGTTGTACATCACCCTTAAATTAAACAGTTGCCCCTTACGGATATCCTCAATCTCCACATTTTCAAAACTGGCGTTCCTGATCAGGTTGCTGTCGCCGGCATTAAGTGATATGCAGCCCTGGTAATCAAGCTGGTTTTCATTGTGGTCAAGCACAGTCATATTCTGAACCCGGATATTCTGTAAAGTGTCCGGGTGATCGGTATCCCCATGCGTGCCTATCAGCAGTGGGTGGGCTACATCTGCCCATAAAATGGCGTTGTTAACTGTAATATCGGAAGTATTGCCGTAATAATTCCAGCGGTGACCGTAAATAGCGATGCAATCGTCTGAGTTTCGCATGTATATATGATCGATTTTAACATCCTGGCTGCAAAAAATGTCGATTCCATCGGCATTACCGGTAGAACTGAAAGCTTTGAAATTGCTTATTTTCACGTGCTTTGATTCGCCCATTAAAATAGAATAACCCGTTGGGAGCTCAATAATCCCGTCGACAGTGACATTATTACTGTACTGGATAATCAGATGGTCGTTCCTGAATTTGGATGGCGTTGCTACAGTTTTTTTTATTGAGCTGCTGTCGTTTTGTACAGGATGCTGTGTAAGAATACCACGGCCGCAGATCCTGACGTTTTCCGCATGATCTATAATCAATGATCCTTCAACAATGGCGCCGCCGGCTAAATAAACGGTTTTACCTGAAGGGACGATCATCCGGCCTATTTTATGGATGCCCGGGCCGAAATAAAGTGTTTGCGCATCAGCTTTTGTGGGACGGCTGCTTTCTATAGGATTGGCAAAAATCTGCAGGTTTTCAAAAATGTTGCCGTTTACCTCTAACGAAACATATTGCGAAACGCTTAATTCAAACTCGACAATGTTGCCTTTAACCTCGGGCTTAATGCCGTATGCGGTAGGCCTGATCCTTACTTCTTTGATATTCCCCTGGTTTAGCTTAACCCGGAGCTTTACCGAACCGGAACAATCAAAATAAGTAAAAGTGGTTTTTTTAATAATGCGCTGCGCGTCAAAACGAGCCGCTACATCGGCGGTATATACATCTACAGGCTGCCAGTTGCCTGTGCCCTGCCGTACATCTACTTTAATTGCATGATTAACTAAGTTACTTTCGGGTGCCTTATAAGTTATGATTTCTGCCTTGACTGTTTTTAATAAAAATACGACTGCACATGTCAGCACCAGGAATTTGTTCATAGAAGTTTTTATAGTGTATAGAGGAAGACAATAAAGGCGGATTCTCATACTCAATAAAAAACTATATGGAAAAAATAACTGCATTTGGCGGAGATAATACGCCTAATGAGGTACCTTAAACAGTTTTAATTAAATCACTGATCTCTTTGAGTATATTTAAGAGCATTGCTTGTCCTTATTACTGTTGTTGCCCCGTATCCTGAACAATGAAGAGTAAATACCTTTTTTTTGCCTTTTTTATAGCCCTTTCCTCTCTTTATACTAATGCTGTGTCCGCAAAGCAAAAGGTTGTTGCCCTGCTTTATTCACCAGACAACCATACCCGGGCGCAATTTTCACTGGATGAGCTGGGGCAGTTGTATTATCGGTTAATTTTCAACACACGGTTAATTGTTAACTGGTCGCGTTTAGGGATCGAAACTACCGGTTCTTCATTAGTTCAGGGTATCACATTAAAGGGATCGGCTAAAAAAGAAATCAATGAAAACTTTTTGTGGTCGCTGGGAGAAGATGCCAGCCTGGTAAATCATTGCAATGAACTCACGCTTCATTGCACATCCGGCAGGGGTAATTATGATATAATTGCCCGGGCATATGATGGAAGCCTGGCGTTTAGGTATGCCTGTAAGCAGCTTGGGAATAGTATCGTACAACTTAAATCGGAGCTGACGGAGTTTAACCTTGCAGCGAACTACCGTATTTACCAATATCATGAAGAGTCTGTTTTCAGGCCGGTTATGGTCGATTCATTGCCGGGTACCAGTGACCTCCCTTCAACGCTTACAGCCGCACAGTCATACATAAGTATAGGCGAAGCCGATAACCGCAATTATACCAAATGCGTATTGGTTCATGGCAGCCGTCCCAATAGCCTGGCGTTACATTTTTATACGGATACCCTTTACCGCGACCGCCGCGTTCAGTCCGTTCGGAAGGATTCGTTGATCCGGTTCACCGATAGTCTCATTACTCCCTGGCGAACCATTAGTTGCAGTAGTACTGCCATAGGTTTGCACGCGTTTAGTGAGCTTAATCTAAAACTGGTTAAACCGCTTAGTAATGAAGTGCCCGATTATGTAAAACCCGGAAAGGTTTTCAGGGTACCTATCAATACGCAGGGCGCCCTTGATGGAATTGATTTTGCTCAAAAAATGAACTTTCAATACATTTTGGTTGATGCAGGCTGGTATGGCGCCGAATTTCGAACTACCTCTGATCCTACCAGATACTTACCTGATTTCCATTTGCCCGATATCATTGCCCATGCCAGGCAAAAAGGCATCGGCGTTATTTTATACGTAAATTATGTGGGGCTCAAAGCTAAGATAGATACCATATTGCCGCTTTATAAAAAGTGGGGAGTTAGCGGGCTAAAGTTTGGGTTTGTAGATGGCGGCACGCAGAAAGGCCTTGCCTGGCTTGATTCGGCCATGAAAAAAGTAAATGATTATGGCATGGTACTCAACGTTCATGATCATTATAAACCCACAGGTTTGAGCCGCCGGTACCCGTATGTGCTGAGCCAGGAAGGGATCAGGGGCGATGAAAACAGTCCCGATGCTTTCCATAATACCGTATTGCCATTTACGCGTTACCTGGCCGGCCCTGCCGATTTTACCTTTTGCTACCCCAACAAGGTGAATGATTACAGTAAAAATATCCGGGTAAGCAAAGCCCAGCAAATGGCCCTGACTATTGTATATTTTGACCCGCTCCAGGCGATTTTCTGGTACGGGCGGTCGCAGGATTACAAGGATGAGGCGGATATTGATTTTTTTAAATATGTGCCCACGGTATGGGACGAAAGCAGATATGTGCAGGGGGAAATAGGCGAAGGCATTACCGTAGCACGCCGTAAAGGCCGTACCTGGTACCTGGGCAGCGCTGCCGGTCTTCAGAAATGGGGAGCAAACTTCAAGCTCGATTTCCTGGAAAAAAATCAGGTATACACCGCTACTATTTATGGCGATGACGGACAGGGCGGCATACAGGTAAAAAAGGTTGAGCTAAGGCACAATGATGCTTTTGTTATTGACTTGGATGCAAAAGGGGGCCAGGCCGTTATCATAAGACCTCAAATAAAATAGAGGGCGGGGATGTTGTTGTTGGGCGTTATTAATGATTGTGTTAGTTTGACTTAAGGAGGATCCAGCTTTGGGCGAAATGAAGAAAAAATTGGCTTTGAAAGATATTGCTGCCGCGTTAAAAGTATCAGAAGCATCTGTTTCCTATGTTCTTAATGGCAAGGCGAGGCAATATGGCATCAGCGTGGCGCTGGAAAATAAAATACTGAGGTTTGTTGAAAAGGTAGGTTACCGGCCAAACCGGCTGGCAGCCAGCCTGCGGACAGGAAAAAGTAAAACGGTGGGCATGATTGTGGAAGATATCAGTGATCCTTTTTTTTCGGCCATCGCCAGGGTTGTGGAAGAGCATATTTATAAAGAAGGTTACCGCGTTATTTATGGCAGTTCTGAAAATTCGACCGTTATTGCCCGCGACCTGCTGCAAACCTTTAAAAATTACCAGGTAGATGGGTACATCCTGGCGCCTACTGCCGGTTTGGAAGATGATATCAACCAGCTTGTAAAGGAAGGTTACCCGGTAGTGGTGTTCGACCGCGCTTCGGCTGATCTGCAATGTTCCAAAGTACTTGTCGATAACTTTCGCGGCAGCGAGGCCGCTGTTTTGCATTTGATAGATAACGGCTTCCGTAACATTGCCATGGTTACGCTTGCGGCCGGGCAGGATCAAATGAACGAACGTGTTAACGGTTATCACGCGGCCCTCCAAAAACACGGGCTGCCGCCTATCCTAAAAGAAATTATCTATAATGAAGATCCACACAAAACCATCCAGAACCTTAAAAGCCTGCTGAAAAGTAAAAAGGATATAGATGCCATTTTTTTTGCAACCAACTATCTCGCCTTAAGCGGCCTACAGGCCCTCAAGGAATCCGGATTGATAATTACCAAAGATATCGGCGTTGCTGTATTTGATGATATTAACAATTTTGCCCTTTTTAACCCGGCTATAACCGCTGTCGCCCAGCCAATTACAGAGATTGGGCTCAGGGTTACCAAAATTTTATTGGAAGAGCTGCAGGATAACCACATGATCGATTCGCAAAATATTTTATTGAAAACCAAACTGATCATAAGGGATTCATCTGCAAGGTTACCGGTATAATTTATCCGAAATAAAAAAATAAAAAAATGAGTATCAACCCTGTTTGGGATTGTCTTTGTTGTAACTCTCCCCTAATAAACCGTTCGGTTTAGTTAAGTTGGTTATAATAAGGCTTCTGAAAGGAAGCCCTTTTTGTTAAGCATAAATAGCAGGAATATTGAAGAAAATGATGGGTTAGGGCACACGGATATAATACTTGCTCATTATTTGTCAGATAATTATATTTTTGTTTTGAGTAAATGTTACAGGGTGCAGACATGATAGTGTATCGATTTATGAAAAAAAAGCGAAACGGAGCGGAACCCTTAGGGCTATTTCAGATAAAGAATCCGAAAGCAGACGAACAAACGATCAAAAAAAGCTGGAATTCAATTGTTCAGAAAATAAACCAGGAACCAAAAAAGAAGCGCCAGGAGTAATGTTTAACCCGACGGGACAGTTTTTGAAACACGAACCAAATGTTTCGCGGCACTTATATTCAAATTGAGCAGTATTCAACAACCGGCATCCTTCTGTATGCGGCCATTTAAAGCAGCCGCAAGTTGGTGTTGTGTAATTATTTTAGGAGCACTGATTTTAAATTGCAATGCCGCAGCGCTTGCTTTGCCCAATATTCAGCGGCTTGGCCTCAAAGACGGACTTTCCAACAGCGAAGTACGATGTATTTTCCAGGACCATTCAGGCTATATGTGGTTTGGTACTTATGATGGCCTGAACCGTTTTGACGGATATGACTTCCGTATTTACCGCAACCAGCCCGAAAAGCAACATTCAATTATTCATAATTTTATTAATTGTATTGCAGAGGATGCCGCCAATAACTTATGGGTAGGTACGCGCCAGGGCATAAGTATCTTAAATCCGGTAACTGAAGAGTTTTCTCCGGCTTATGCAATTTTGGCCGGCAAAGAAACGCCGGTGACATCTTTTGTAAGGGATATTAAAACGGACCGCTCCGGGCGTATTTTCATTGCCACCCTTTCCAACGGACTTATCGTTATGGATAAAGATAAGCGCATGGGCCGTGTTATACCATACTATAATAATGGAAAAGCTGTACAGCGTTATAATGTTGGCGCGTTGTATGTTGGCCCCGGCAATCAGATCTATGCGCTGATTAGCGGCGCCGGCCTTTTTACATATGATGCTGTACACGATACTTTGAAGTTACTGAATACTTCGGTTACCGGCGCTACCTGTATTTATCCCGAAGGCAATGGTTTATGGGTAGGCACAACCCAGGGCCTGCACCATTATGATTTCAAAACAGGGCAATATGACCGTCTTTTTGATGAGTTTAACGGGCCTTTCAAATCGGGCAGGATAACAAGCCTGCAAGTCATGCCCGATAGTACACTTTGGGTGAGCACTGATGGCGGCGGGATCCAGATCATGGATAAAGGGCGCGACAAGATTACCTATCTGCCTGCGGGGAGTGATGAACACTCACTTTCAAGTGATGCTGTTTATGCTTTATTTTTAGACCGCGAAGGCAGAAAGTGGATAGGTACATTACGGGGCGGAGTAAATGTTATTGATGAGGTAAAGGAACGTTTTGTAAATATCAGGCATAATGAACTGAACGCCAATAGTCTTATCAGTAACTTTGTTAAATCATTATATGAAGCCCCCGATGGCAGGCTGTGGATAGGTACCGATGGCGGCGGATTGAGCATTTGGGACCGGCAGGCCCATCGCTTCACCAATTTTCGCCATGATGCTTCACAGCCGGGCACCCTGAGCTCAAACTTTGTAACCAGTATTGCCGGGGATAGGGAAGGCAGGACCTGGATTGCAACTTATGGCGGCGGCATTAACCTGTACCAGCCGGGCTCCAATACATTCACTACATTTCGGGGCATTGACAGGCAGGGAGTTGCCAACCGGATAGTGTTCTGGTGTCTGTACCAGGACCATTCAGGAAATCTTTGGGCCAGCGGCTTACAGGACGGGCTGTTTCTATATGATAAGCACAACAACCAATTCCGGTTGTATGATGCAGCATTGATCAACATCCTGTCAATGGGCGAAGACCATTTTGGAAACCTTTGGGCTGGAAATTTCGAAGGGGTTTATAAGATTGATCTAAAAAGCAACGCACATAAATTTTATCCGGTAGGTAAAGCGGTAAGATCAATGCAGAAAGCAGGCAACGGCGACATGTGGTTAGGTACAGAGGCCGGCTTGTTGTATTTTTCAGCATCTAAGGAAAAAACAATTCGTCACTATACCACCAGTAACGGACTTAGTAATAATACGGTACTGGCCATTTTGGAAGACGCGCAAAAGCGTTTGTGGCTAAGCACTTACAACGGGCTTTGCCGCTTTGATCCCAAAGCCGTTAGTTTTACCAATTTTTTTGAAAGCGATGGCCTGGCGAGCAATGAGTTTAACTTTAACGCTGGCTTAAGGCTAAACAATGGTCAGCTTGCGTTTGGGGGGATCAATGGTGTCACGATGTTTCATCCGCAGGCAATCCTGCCCCTGCATGATATCCCCAACATTGTTATAACTGATATTAAAATTAACAATAAGCCCATTAGCACTTATCCCGACTATGTTAAGACGGATGCCGGTAATGTTATCCGGTCGTTAGAGGTTCCTTACGATCTGGCATCAATAGCCGTTAGTTTCGCAGCTATCGAATTTACCGCGCAGGATAGGATCGGTTACCGTTATATGCTTCAGGGCTGGGACAGGGGATGGGTTTATGCAGGGCGGCAGCGTAACGCGCTTTATACCCGTTTAGCACCCGGTACGTATACATTAAAAATTAACTGTACCAATGCCGAAGGGCAATGGATCAGCCGTGAAATTCATCTTCATATCATTATTTTGCCGCCCTGGTATCGTACCATCTGGGCTTACCTGATTTACGCGATGTTGCTTGCGGGGGTTGTTTACTGGTACCTGCGTTATAGGTTCAGGGAAACGCGGCTTAAATATGAGGTACAACTGGCCAATGCCGCCGCTGCACACCAGCGCGACCTGCAGGAAAAGGAACGCGAATTGAACGACCGGCGCATAGAGTTTTTCACGGGCGTATCCCATGAGTTTCGTACACCCCTTTCGCTTATCATCAATCCGTTAAGGGATTTGCTTGCAAAAATTGGTCCTGAGAACCGTGCGGAACTTAATATTGTTTATCGTAATTCAAGGCGGCTGTTGAGCCTTGTTGATCAGCTGCTGCTGTTTCGTAAGGCCGATTCGGGCGCCGGGATCCTGCAGATTGCGCCGATGGACATTACCCTTGTTTGCCGGGAGGTATTTTTATGTTTTGTGCAGCAGGCCAGGCTTTTGGGTATCAGTTTTGAATTAAACGTGCCGGAAGAGGCGGTACTGATTTACGGAGACAGGGAAAAGATTGAGATTATCCTGTTTAACCTTATATCCAACGCTATTAAATATACGCCGGCCGGGAAAGCCGTGTGCGTTGGCCTGCAATCGGGGCCGGATGAGGTGGTGATCAATGTGATTGATAATGGCCCGGGAATATCTCCGGAAGCGGGTAAGCATATCTTCGAAAAGTTTTACAGGTCAAAAACGCACGGCCAGGCGGCAAAAGGGGGATTTGGGATCGGCTTATTCCTGGCCCGGCAGTTTACCATAGATCACGGCGGCTCATTAATGTTTGAAAGTGAGCCGGGTAAGGGCTCTGATTTTTGTTTAACCCTGTTAAAAGGGACAGCTCATTATCCGCCGGATGTGGCAGCGGCAGCCGATGCCGCTGATTTATCGCCTTTGCTTCGTGAAATGGTTGAAGACCAGCCGGGGATAGCTGAAGTCGGCCAAATTAATGATATTGATTTTGAAGCTGATAAGATTTTTACCGACAAGCAAAGGATCCTGGTTATTGATGATGACAGCGAGATTAGGTCGTACATTTGTTCGATTCTTGAAAGCCGTTACAGGGTGTACGAGGCAGATAATGGTTTGACCGGTTTACAGAAAGCGAAAGAAAAGCAACCCGATCTCATTATCTGCGATGTAATGATGCCTGGTTTAAATGGCATTGAACTTTGCTCAACCATTAAGCAGGACCAGCAATTGAGCCATATCCCGATGATTTTGCTAACAGCCAGCTCATCTGCCGAAAATAAGATCAAAGGGCTGGAAAGCGGCGCGGATGACTATATATCCAAACCTTTTGATAAAGATGTGCTGGTAGCGCGCATTGCCAATCTGTTGCAAAACAGAAGTAACCTTCAAAGCTATTTTTATAATACCATTACCCTGAAATCGGTTAACGTCACTATTTCGGATGAGTACAAACACTTCCTGGAAAAATGTATCGAAATTGTTGAGCAGCATATTACCGACGAAAACTTCAACATCAAAATGCTGGCTTCAGAGATCGGCATGAGCCATTCAAATCTTTACCGTAAAATTAAATCGCTGTCCGGTCATACCGTTAATAGCTTCATTCGCTACATACGCCTCAGAAAGGCGGCTGAGCTATTAATCCAGTCGGATATGAATGTTAATGAAGTAGCCATTGAAACAGGCTTTAACAGCATCAAATACTTCCGCGATCAGTTTTTTAAACTGTTCGGTGCTAATCCATCAGACTTTCTTAAGCAAAAAAGACCTGTATTTAAGAAAAATAAGAATATAATTAATTGATATTCAGTTATATATGTGTATTCCCTCCATTGCTTAATCAATTGAGTAAATTGATAAATTGCCGAATTTATACCGCATAAATGACCAATTTGAGTCCCATCTGCCGAATAAAATCTATTCATATTAGCTTATATAAACCAGTTATTAGAACCATAGGCAAACTTACTTAATCGATTATGTAAATCGGTTTTCAGCTCAGGGTTCCTAAAGTCGGTAACGACCAGTTTAAAGAGAAACCAGTTTTTAAAGCCAATATGAACAATTGTAACCAGCTAACTACATGGTGGGAAGAAGCCCTCCAGGGAAATGTCAAATCTTTTGGCAGGATACATGACGAACTGTATTCCGGTTTGTATTTCTACCTCTATAAAATTATTAAAGATGAGGCTGCAGCCCAGGACGTTTTACAGGAACTGTTTATAAAAATGTGGGAGCGGAGGATAACATTTGGACCTATTAAAAATGTTAAATACTATTTCTTTAAATCGGCACGGTCGCTTGCTATCAATTTTTTGAAAGCTTCCCGACCCGAATTTATAGGCTTATCTGCAAGTCATGATATCGATATTGTTTTTTCGAGGGAAGATGTGCTTGTTTCGGAAGAAACCGGGAGAGAAGTGGAGCACATGCTTGCCCTTGCCTTAAATACTTTGCCAAGGCGCCAGAAGGAGATGATCTTTTTAAGGTATTTTGATAATTGGAATTACGATCAGATTGCTGAAGTAACGGGGTTACAATATCAGTCGGTTGTTAATCATGTACACCGGGGAATCAATCAACTGCGTATTAAACTTTCTGAAGGCAGTAAGATAGCCACAACCGAACTGGTGCTTTCATAAAAATGGTATATAAGATTTCCTGACTTTAAAAAAATACTGAATGATTAAAAAGATACTTTTAAAAAGAATAACCATTGCCGTCATGACTTTGCTGATTACAGGCAAGGTATATGCACAGCAACAAAAGAGCATAAATCCCGGAGAAGTTTGGCCCGATAACCGCGGAGAACATATCCAGGCGCATGGCGGCGGTATTATAAAAATAAAGAACACATACTACTGGTATGGAGAAGAAAGACGTCGGGGGCTGGATTCAAATAAACGTTATGTTAGCTGTTATGCGTCGAAAGACCTGACGAACTGGACGTTCAAAGGCGATGTTGTTCAGATGACCGATCCTGAAAACCTGGGGCAGCGCTGGGTGCTGGAAAGGCCCAAAGTTTTCTACAGCAAAAAGAGCCGGCAATATGTCATGTATTTCCATCTTGACAATGCAACCTATAAGTTTGCCCGGGTTGGTATTGCCGTAAGCGACCGCCCTGACGGTGATTTTAAATACCTGAAAAGCTTCAGGCCCCTGGAGCATGAAAGCCGGGACATTGGTCAGTTCATAGATGATGATGGTACGCCATACCTTGTTTTCGAAGACCGTCCGCTCGGCTTTCATATCGTCCGGCTTTCGGAAGATTGCCTCAGTATTGACCGGGAAATGTGCCTGATAGCCGAACATATGGAAGGCGGGGCCATAGTACATTATAAGGGCCTTTATTACGCCATAGGCTCCGCGCTTACCGGCTGGAGGCCCAATCCTAACCGATATGCCACAGCAAAGACCCTGGAAGGCCCGTGGTCGGAGTTTAAAGATATAGCACCTAAGGAAAAAAATACATATGGTTCACAATCTACCTTATTGCTTAAAGTTAGCGGGAAGAAGGATACAACAATATTGTTTCTGGGGGATATCTGGAAACCGAAAGAACAATGGGATTCCCGTTATTTATGGATGCCTGTTCAGATCGGGGATGGCAAGCTTTGGCTTCCTGAGCCTGCTCCGTTTAAGATCGACGTGAAAAACGGCACTGCAAATTGATCAGCATTTTTATACAATTCATTCTTCATAAGGTTAGTTAATAGATTAAGGGGCAGCGGTGCCCCTTTTTCGTTCCATCAGGGTCTCTCGCAGATTTAAATTAACAAATAACATCAGCTCATAAAATTAACAGGTTGGGTTGGGGCTTCACATTACACGGTACTAATACCGTGGCGTTTTTTAATCGATAAAGTTGATGTCGGGTTAGCGCCCGCTGATTTCCATTCATTTTGTTACAATCAAGCCGGTGATCTTCGCCCATGATTTAATAATGTATTAATATTAGTGGTCTACTTTTGCCGGCATATCATTGTCTTATGTCACCGAAAAAAATGCTATGCCTAATCGTTTTGCTGCTTATCTGCAGCAGGTTCGTTCGGGCGCAAGAGCTTGCCGCTATTGAAAATAAACGGGTAAAATTGCCCAATGGGTGGTCATTAACGCCAATTGGCAAGAGCTTTCCCCTGGGCGATCTGCCCCTGAATATCGCTGTAAGCAAAAGCCATCATTATGCTGCGGTTACCAATAATGGGCAGAGTATTCAAACCATTCAGCTTTTAGACGCACGTACAGATCGTGAACTGGACAAAGTACTGATCAGCAAAGCCTGGGGAGGCCTGGTTTTTAGTGCAGACGAACAATCACTCTACGCTTCGGGCGGTGACAATAACTGGATTATTCGTTACGCCATCAATAATGATAAGTTGCTGGCAGCTGATACCATAAAACTGGGAGAAGCATGGAGCAAAAAGCCTAATTCGGCATCCATTTCACCTGCCGGGCTGGCGCTTGACGATAAGCGCGGTGTTTTATACGTGGTTACCAAACTGGATAACAGCCTGTACCTTATCGATCTCAAAACAAAAACAGTTATTCAGCAGGTTAAATTGGGCACGGAGGCTTATACCTGCCTGTTGTCGCCCGATATGTCAAAATTGTACATCAGTCTTTGGGGTGGCGATAAGGTAGCTGTATTTGATACAAAAGAAAATAAACTCACAGATGCCATTGCGGTAGGGGATAACCCCAATGACCTGTGCATTTCCCGGAATGGAAAATACCTGTATGTAGCCAACGCCAACGATAATACCGTATCGGTAATTGACGTGCGCAAAAGTAAAGTACTGGAAACCCTGAACACGGCAGTATCGCCTACGCCGCTTAGCGGAACTACCAGTAACTCGGTAGCCCTGAGTAAGGATGGCAAAATATTATACATTGCCAATGCCGATAATAACTGCCTGGCCGTGTTTAATGTAACAAAGCCAGGTGCCAGTCAGTCGCTTGGTTTTGTGCCTACGGGCTGGTATCCCAGCGTTGTGCGTGTTATAGATGATAAACTATACGTAGCCAATGCTAAAGGCTTTTCGTCGCTGCCTAATCCGCGCGGGCCTAACCCGGCAGCCAAAAGTCAAACCGTTGTACTGCATGGAGGCGATCCATTCAGGCCCGCACGTACAGAATATATCGGCGGCGGCTTATTAATGGGTACTTTGAGCATCATCCCCACGCCAACAGCAAAGCAGCTGGCGGTTTATTCGCAGGCAGTAGTTCGTAATACACCTTATCACCGGGAACAGGAAACAGGGGCTTATAGCGAAGAAGGTAATCCCATTCCGGCTAAAGTAGGAGCTGCATCGCCAATAAAATATGTTTTTTATGTTATCCAGGAAAACCGGACGTATGACCAGGTACTGTCAGATATGCCGAAGGGCAATGGTGATACCAGCCTGCTGCTGTTTGGCAAACGGATTACGCCCAATCACCACGCTTTGGCCGAAAACTTTGTGCTGCTGGATAATTTTTATGTAGATGGCGAGGTTAGTGCCGATGGGCATAACTGGAGCCTGGGCGCCTATGCTACTGATTATATGGAAAAAAACTGGCCTACCAGCTATGGCGACCGCGGCCCGGGTGCTGTAGGTCTCACTGCAAAAAATAAGCTTTACATCTGGGACCAGGCCAACCGGTTCAACGTAACTTTCCGTACTTACGGCGAGTTTATCAATGCCGATAATACGCCGCAGATACCTATCCTGAAAGACCATTTTACAAAAGCCTATCCCACCCGCGACCTGCGTGACCCTGATACCCTGCGGTACCAGGCCTGGGAACATGATTTTGACTCGCTGATGCGCAACAATGCCTTGCCGCGGCTAAATACCATCCGGATGCTGTCAGATCATACGGAAGGCACAACTCCGGGCAGGCCGACACCCTTTGCCCATGTGGCGGATAATGATCTTGCTGTTGGCCGGCTGGTGGAGCATATCAGTAAAAGCCCGATATGGGAAAACAGCGTGATTTTTATACTTGAAGATGATGCACAGAATGGTCCTGATCACGTTGACGCCCATCGTTCGCCTGCCTATATGGCGGGGGGATTTGTAAAACGTAATTTTGTTGATCACTATGTATTCTACTTCATCGGTGCTGCGTACTATCGAGCTGATTCTCGGGCTGCCGCCTATGACCCAGTATGATGCATCGGCTACAGCCATGTGGCGTTGTTTTAATAAAACGCCCGATACCAAACCATTTAACAGCCTGCGTTCAAATATTAACCTTAATGAACTTAATCCTAAGGGCACAAAGCTTGCAGCAATGGCCAAAGGGCTTGATTTTTCGGCAGTTGACCGGGTACCCGACCAGATCATGAACAACATGATATGGAAAGCGATTAAAGGAGAAAATACAATTGTGCCTACTCCGGTACGGGCAGCCTTTGTAAAGGCCGTTCAAAAAGCAGACGATGATGATTAGTATAAGAAAAGTCCGATAAGGATGAATGAAAAAATTGTCCAATCATTTTTATCAGGCCTCCCGTGTTTCATCAGAGGTTTGGAGATAGGTTAGCTCATAAAAATTGACGGTATTTCACCTGCAAAGTGATTTACTACCTGGCCTATCGGCTGACTTAAAGCTTCAAAAGCCCCTATGAGACTGTCAGATTAGTCCCTGCTCCAACAATTCCTGAAAAATATTTTTCATCAGTTTCCTCTCCCCCAAAACCACTCTATTTTAACTAAACCTATAATTCATACCCAATACCAAACTGTTCTTGATTTGCAGGCTTTTACGGGCAAACCAATCTCGTTTTTTATACGTTATTTTGTAGTAACCAATTATAAATGTATGGATACTTTGTTAACCGATACCCCCTCAGCAGGCGGGTATGATTTTGCTATGAACGAAAATCAGCAAATGGTTGGCCAGATGGCCAAAGACTTTGCCGAACGTTATATCAAACCTCATGTAATGGAATGGGACGAAGCCCAGGTTTTCCCTATCGACTTATTTAAACAATTGGGCGAGCTTGGTATGATGGGCGTTTTTGTGCCCGAACAATATGGTGGCTCCGGTTTCGGCTATTTTGAATATGTAACCGTGATCAGCGAAATAGCCAAAGTTTGCGGTGCTATAGGTTTATCGGTTGCCGCCCATAATTCGCTTTGTACGGGGCATATCCTTGCCTTTGGCAATGAAGAGCAAAAGGTTAAATGGCTGCCCAAACTGGCCACTGCCGAATGGCTTGGCGCCTGGGGATTAACCGAGGCCAACACCGGTTCGGACGCGCTGGGTATGAACACCACCGCCGTTTTGGATGGCGACCATTATGTAGTGAACGGCTCAAAAAACTGGATAACCCATGGTAAATCGGGCGATGTGGCGGTAGTGATGGTGCGTACGGGCAACAAAGGCGATTCGCACGGGATCTCGGCGCTGGTGATTGAAAAAGGTACACCGGGTTTTACCCATGGCAAAAAAGAAAATAAGCTGGGTATGCGTGCCTCAGAAACCACGGAGCTTATTTTTGATAACTGCCGTGTGCCAAAAGAAAATTTGCTGGGTGTTGAGGGAGAAGGTTTTAAACAGGCCATGAAAGTGTTAGACGGCGGCAGGATTTCGATAGCGGCCCTTTCGTTAGGGATTGCAAAAGGTGCTTTTGAAGCGGCGGTTGCTTACGCCAAAGAGCGCCGCCAGTTTGGACAGCCCATTGGTAATTTCCAGGGGATAGCATTTAAGCTGGCCAATATGGCTACCGAAATTGAAGCCGCCGAACTGCTGATCATGCAGGCAGCCGATCTGAAAAACCGCCACCTGCCGGTCACAAAACAATCGGCCATGGCTAAATATTTTGCCTCGGAAACGGCAGTGCGTACGGCTACCGAGGCTGTTCAGATCTTCGGTGGATACGGTTATACCAAGGATTTCCCTGTTGAGAAGTTTTATCGCGATGCCAAACTTTGTACCATAGGCGAAGGTACGAGTGAGATCCAAAAGATAGTGATTAGCAGGGAAGTGTTGAAAGGATAAGGAACCCGGTTACTCTGCCTGTTATTATGTGGTTAAAAGAGGTTTTAGTATCATCAGCCCGTTAAATCATATTAAACAGATATGTGTAGAGAAGCATTTGATGCTTCTCTACACATATAAAATCGATGTTTTAACAGCTTACAATTCAAATTTAGATAAGCCTACAAACTCCTGGATCCGGGCGGCTATTTCCTCTTCGCTAAGGTTTCTTAATCTTTTTGAACCAAATTTTTCAACACAGAATGAAGCCAGGGCCGAGCCAAAAATGATGGCGTTTTTCATGTTGTTGAAATTAACGGTGCCTACTTTGGCCATGTACCCAATAAAGCCGCCTGCAAAAGTATCGCCTGCGCCTGTGGGGTCAAATACTTCGGCCAATGGAAGGGCGGGGGCACTAAAAATCTTATCTTCATGGAACAACAATGCACCATGCTCGCCTTTTTTAATAATAATGTATTTAGGGCCCATGGTTAATATTTTGCGGGCAGCTTTAACTAATGAGAATTCGCCGGATAACTGGCGGGCTTCGGCATCGTTAATGGTTAGCACATCCACCAGTTGGATGGTTTTTAAAAGCTCATCAAGGGCAATATCCATCCAAAAGTTCATGGTGTCCATTACAATAAGCTTAGGACGGTTTTTAAGGCGCGCCATAACAGTTTGCTGCACTTGTGGAGAAAGGTTGCCCAGCATCAGGTATTCGCAATCCTGGTAACTATCAGGGATAATTGGATCGAAAGCTTCCAATACATTAAGCTCAGTTACCAGGGTATCGCGGCTGTTCATGTCGTTATGGTAACGACCGCTCCAGAAAAATGATTTCTCGCCCTGTTTTACCTGCAGGCCTTCGGTATTAACGTTGTGCTTTTGAAGGTCCTCAATCTCGTGCTGCGGAAAATCATCGCCAACAACCGCTACAATTTTTATTTTATCATAAAAGTAAGAAGCGCCCAAACTTGCAAAGGTTGCAGAGCCGCCTACTATTTTATCGGTTTTACCAAAAGGGGTTTCAATGGCATCAAACGCCACAGTGCCAATAACTAACAAACTCATGTAAAGATATTTATATTTTTTGCCGCAAATATTGTGAAAATTAAGGGATAATCATTCATTGTTGCCGGTTTGCGATGCCAATTTTCATTTGAGAAAACATAATTTAACCAGTTTCAGAAACCTGGCGGCAGAAAAAAGGGGTTCTGCAGAAAGAATTGGGGGAACTAAAAAAAACTACAATGTGTCTTTGGGTTTTAAATAGCACATAATCAGGGGCTAAAAAAGCCTGTAAAAAAAATTTTAAATTTTTTTTAATAAAAATTGTGAAATATCCGATGAGTTTTTACCTTTGCCCCACTCCAAACCGGATTAGATTCCTGAGTAGCTCAGCCGGTTAGAGCATCTGACTGTTAATCAGAGGGTCGCTGGTTCGAGCCCAGCCTCAGGAGCAAAAGCCTCACATGTCTGTGAGGCTTTTTTTTATTTTAATCGAAATTTCGGGGGATCCGTTTAAATCAAATGGAGCCCACATTTTGGTTCGGACCCATTCTCCCAGGGACACTGGTAAGATTTTTCAATTTTATTTTTTAGCTTATTTAACAGATCAAGCAGAAAAATTGTGGGGGAATAAAAAAAGTGTTTGCTTTGTGGATATAAAACTCAACAGGCATCCACTTGTCATCAGCATACAAAACCCTCGTCCGTTTAATCCTACCAGAAGGCCTTTTAGACTATTTTGAACTTACAGATGTTCATTCCTCCGAGAAGGGTCAATTGAATATCTATCTTGAAGAAAAGAACCTGGTGCCATCAGGTTATGATAAATCACAATTAGAGTCGAAAGGCTTCTTGCCGGAGACGGCAATTCAGGATTTTCCTATTCGTGGCCATAAAGTAGCCTTGTGTATAAAAAGACGCAGATGGGAAGTAAAGGCGAGCGGGGAGATCATCACAAGAGATTGGGATTTGGTAAGAAAAGGGGCGCGAATGACAACGGAATTCGGCATTTTTTTAAAAGGAATATTTGGATAATCACCCGATCAGCAGCCATTTATTAGGCCGGTTATACCAGGTAGACGGCAAGCAGCTCGGGCAGCAATACAAAGACCACCTAAGTGATTTTCACAGCTGGGATCAAAAAGAGCATGCAGAGGACTGGATGCTGTTTGCAGATAACATAGGCCCTTATCTGAGTATAGATGAAACCGCGTTAAGCAACGGGGAGCTCTATACCATCGTGACTAACAAACAGGCCAAAGGGAACAAAAAAGCCATAGTGGCGATGATCAAAGGCACCGGGTCTGAGCGGATCATAGCTGCGCTGGAGAAAATACCCTTAAGATCAAGGAATAAGGTAAAGGAAGTAACGATGGACATGGCGGCTAATATGATCAAAGCTATCCGCAGGTGTTTTAATTATGCTGTGCGTGTGGTAGATAGGTTCCACGTACAAAAGCTGGCTTATGATGCTGTACAGGAAGCAAGAATAAAGTATCGCTGGGAAGCTCTTGATGCGGAAAGTGAGCTGATTGAACAGGCCCGGAAAAACAAACAACCCTATCAGCCCGAAGTATTTAGTAATGGCGATACTTTAAAACAATTACTGGCCCGAAGCCGCTACTTATTGTTCAAACACCGGTCAAAATGGACACTATCTCAAAAAGAGCGGGCTGATCTGCTTTTTACCAGATATCCGGAATTACTTAAAGCTTATGATCTTGCCATCGGTTTAGGTAAGATATTTACAACCTGTAAAACCAAAGTGATAGCCTTTAAAAAACTGGCTATCTGGTATAATGATGTGGAAACGGCAAATATTGACGCTTTTAAAACTGTAGCCAGATCTGTTCATCAACATTATGAATCTATCTTAAACTTCTTCGACAACAGAAGTACAAACGCATCTGCAGAATCTTTCAATGCGAAGGTGAAAGCTTTCAGGGCAACTTTAAGAGGAGTCAGAGACACTTCCTTTTTTCTATTCAGACTCGCTAAAATCTATGCATGACTTTTATCCCCCCCAACTTTTCGGTCTGATCCTATTTAACTCGTTGTTTTATAGTTGCTTGTTATATAAGGACCATCGTCACCCCCGCTATCGGAAAATCAATTTATGAACTTGAACAAAGTGTAAAGAAGATAGATAGGCTGCTTGGGCAAATAAGAATAAAAGGACGGCAACAATATCTTGAAACTAACCCCGAATAATTTAGCCCTATTGTACATGATTATTCTGATGACATTAAAGGCTTGATTATTTGGAGAGATCTTTTAGAGGGAAGGCTATTTTAAATTGATTATCGTAATCTTCTACTTCTAATTTGGTGTCTTGCTTATCATTCTTTAAGTTTATCACTAAATCATTTTCGGGTTATTATGGATATTAAAGATTATCAATCTTTGTTAACAGACATAAAGACAAGAATTCGTAACGCGCAAACTAAGGCGGCTCTTGCAATAAATGCCGAAATGACTATGCTTTACTGGGATATTGGCAAAACTATAAACCAGCTTCAAAATGAACAAGGTTGGGGTGCTACGGTCACTGCACGATTAGCCAATGATATCAAGAATGAACTACCGGAGCTAAAAGGTTTCTCTGAAAGAAATTTAAAGTTTATGGTTCAGTTTTATAAAGAACATAATTCAGATGAGCTAATTGGGAAACAGGTCGTTTCCCAATTTGAAAACACAAACCAAACCAACACTGAATTTGTGAAACAGGCTGTTTCCCAAATTCCATGGGGGCATAATATTTTGCTAATGCAAAAGATCAAAGAGAAAAATATTCGTCTTTGGTATGTGGAACAAACGATCTTAAATGGCTGGAGTAGGGACGTGCTTTCATTAATGATAAAGAGTAACCTTCATTTTCGACAGGGAGAGGCAATCAATAACTTTTCAAAAACATTGCCCGACCCACAATCCGATTTAGTAAAGGAAACATTAAAAGACCCATATATCTTTGACTTTATTACAATTGCACAGCCCTTTACAGAACGTGAGTTGGAAACTGAGCTTGTGAAGCATGTAGAAAGGTTTTTATTGGAATTAGGAGCCGGCTTCGCGTTTGTTGGAAGGCAGTATAAATTGGTTATTAGCGATCAGGATTTCTATTTAGACCTTTTATTCTACCATCTTAAAATGAGATGTTTTGTTGTCATTGATTTAAAAAGAGGCGATTTTAAGCCCGAATATGCAGGCAAAATGAATTTCTATTGTTCTGCAGTGGATGACCTAATAAAACACCCAACGGATAAACCTACTATTGGTCTTATTCTTTGCCAAACAAAAAATAAGGTTATGGCAGAATATGCGTTAAGGGATATGAGTAAACCCATTGGGATTTCGGAATTTGAATTAACCAGATCATTACCGAAAAATTTGCGTTCAAGTTTACCAACTATTGAGGAAATAGAGAATGAATTAAAAAATGACAGGGACTTGGGCTAAATTCACCCGTTATCATATTGTCAATATTTTCTTCAAAAGCAATGGATCATAGATGACTCTCGAAAACGCCATTGTCAGGAGCAAAAGCCTCACATGTCTGTGAGGTTTTTTTTATATCTGATATTCTGTAGATCACTTTGCAGGCAATGATCCACAAAACATGCGAAAATGAGACGATATGCGTGTATTTTGACACGATATGAAGATATTCCGGCACCACTTTCACTTATTTTTACGATCTGAACAAGATTTCAATTATATGTTCATGAACCAATATAACCGACTTAAGTCATTGGTCTTACCGGCCTGTACATGCACAGGAAAGAAAAATACCCGCTGAACATCGGCAACGCCTGCTTTAGCATCCGGCCAAATATCTACCAACTCTAATCTTATACATGGACAATAATAAACTGATCACCAAACCACATTACCCGATACTGGATGGCTTACGCGGTGTTGCAGCTATCATAGTAGTTACCTTTCACCTAACCGAACCATTAGGGAGCGGTCATCTGGATATCATAGTTAACCACGGGTACCTGGCTGTCGATTTCTTTTTCCTGCTGTCGGGTTTTGTTATCGGTTATGCTTATGACGACCGCTGGCATAAAATGACCATCGGCAGTTTTTTTAAACGCCGTATCGAGCGACTTCAGCCGATGGTAATTCTCGGGATGACATTGGGTGCCATAGGATTCTATTTTACAGATTCGACGCTTTGGCCGCTCATTCATACCGTACCGATTTGGAAGATGCTGTTGGTAATGCTGGTCGGTTATACCATCCTGCCGGTACCGTTGTCTTTGGATATACGCGGCTGGCAGGAAATGCATCCCCTTAACAGCGTGGGATGGTCGTTGTTCTTTGAATATATCGCCAACATTCTTTATGCGGTTTGGATAAGGAAATTTTCAAAAACTACATTGTCGGTTTTAGTATGCGTTGCAGCTGTAGCACTTGCGCACCTGGCTATCACCAATGGAGATGTCAGCGGTGGCTGGACATTTAACGTGGAACAGGTGCGCGTGGGCATTACCCGCACCATATACCCGTTTTTTGCCGGCCTGTTGCTTTCGCGTATCGCTAAGCCCGCCCGCATCAGGCACGCATTTTTATGGTGTAGTGTTTTAATAGCGATAGTATTGTATATGCCGCGCATCGGCGGTGCTGCCTATCTTTGGATGAACGGGATCTATGAGTCCGTTTGCATCATTATCATTTTTCCGCTTATCGTTTATCTTGGTGCCGGCGGTAAGGTCCATACCCAAGTGGAGAACAGGGTATGCAGGTTTCTCGGCGATATATCCTATCCTCTTTACCTGGTGCATTATCCGCTGGTTTATTTTTACGTGGCATGGATCAGCAATCATAAAGGCCTAACCATAGTGCAGGCCTGGCCTTATGCCTTAGCTATTTTGATTGGTGCAATTTTCCTGGCGTATCTCACTTTAAAATGGTATGATGAGCCGGTTCGTAAATGGCTGCGAAAAGCTTGGCTAAATAGAAATTCCCCCGGATGCAAAATCATCAGGCATAGGAGATAAACTTCCTGTAAGGCGGCATCCGCGAATTAATATTTAGCGAACTTTCGAACGATCGGTTGGCAAAGTTCAGCGCGGATAAACTATATTTATTACTTTAGCTATTGACGCCTGTCTTTTAGCCTGCAACCTGTTTGTTGAACCGGATAAGCGTTAAGTGAGCAAAAGCATTCAATTTATCTATAAAAAGCATAATACCTTAACACCTATGAAAATGACACGCGTTTTTTTTATGTTTTCCTGCCTGCTCATATTGGGCTGTACCGGGGCAAAAAAGCTGGCTGACGCCGGCAATGCCGACAAAGGCTGGACGAAGCTGTTTAACGGGACCGACATTAACGATTGGTTTGTAAAGATCAATCATCACCTGGTTGGCGAAAACTACGGCAATACATTCCGGGTAGAAAACGGCATGATCAGGGTTAGTTATGATCAGTACGGCGATTTCAACGATCAGTTTGGCCATTTGTATTACAAAACGCCGTTCTCTCATTATCACCTGCGGTTTGAGTACCGCTTTGTTGGTAAACAGCAAAAAGGCGCGCCAGACTACACGCTCCTTAACAGCGGCGTCATGTTTCATTCACAGGATCCCCGCACGATGCTAAAGGACCAGGATTGGCCGATATCGATAGAAATGCAGTTATTAGGCGGCCTGGGCGACGGGAAACCAAGGCCAACAGGAAATATGTGCTCGCCCGGCACTGATGTTGTTTATAAAGGAAAGGTTTCGCCCGACCATTGTATCAACTCTACTTCAAAAACCTATGACGGTGACCAGTGGGTAAAGGGCGAACTGATTGTTCAGGGCAACAAATTAATCACCCATATCATCAACGGCGATACGGTACTTCAATACTCAAGGCCTACCATTGGCGGTGGTGTGGCACATGGCTATGATCCGAAGTATAAGCAGGATGGGAAATTACTAAGCAGCGGCTTTATCGCTTTACAAAGTGAAGGGCAGCCCGTCGATTTCAGGAATATAGAGATTAAACAGCTGCCGGATACTGACCGGTAGGTTGCAAACAAAAGCCAGGCTCGTTAATATTTCTCCTGAGTTAACAACAGCCGTTAATTGGGCAAAAACAACACGTTATGCGAAACTATTTCCCGTAAAAACCGTATGACTGGCAAGCAGGACTAACTTAAAATAAGCCCCTGGTAACCTGGAATTATTATGAACGTTAAAGGCGGTTTGGTCAATATAAATTCTTGCCCGGTAGAAGTTATTAAGACTAAATTCCTAAAACCAAACTAATAAGTTTCGCAAGATAGGGGCATTTACTTAGCCGCTGCAATGTTTGTTTTGGCTTATAACATTAACCGATTAGAAATACGATAAAACTACCAGCAAAATAATAATGAGGCCAATATTGCTTTTTATCTGGTGTTTATACCTGCTTTTTCCCGGATTATCCTATTCGCAAACACCCGTCCTTAAATTTAAGCAGCTTAGTACAAACGAAGGTCTTTCCCAAAGCCATGTAGTAACCATTATTAAAGATAGTCGCGGCTTTATGTGGTTTGGCACCGAAGATGGCCTTAATAAATACGACGGTTATAAATTTACGCATTATAAGCACGACCAGAATAATAAAACAACCATTATTGATAATTATGTATTAGCTATAACGGAAGACAGTTATCATAATTTATGGATCGGAACCGAAAGTGGACTTGACAGATTTGACCGGGCGACCAATACATTTATCCACTATTTCAATCACTTAACTTTTGCAGTAAGGTCTGTTTTTTTGGATAGCAAAAAAAGGATGTGGCTGGGCACCAGCAAAGGTTTATATCTGTTTAATGCCGCCAATGGCTCATTTGAAAAATTTACACATGCCGCAAATGGCACAAACCGTATAGCTAACGATTTCATTTACCAGGTTACTGAGGATAATAATGGCTGGTTATGGATAGGCACCGATGACGGGCTTTACCATTTTAATCCACAAAACGGTAAGTTTATTCGGTATGCCCATGATCCTGCAAACAATAACAGCATCGGCGCCAGCTGGATAAAGGCGGTATACAAAGATAGCAAGGGCAATATTTGGGCAGGTACACATGGAGGAGGCCTGGCATTATATAACAGCAAAAACAATTCATTTATAAATTTCAAACACGACCCCAATAACAGCAACAGTATTTGCCACAACGATATTCTTTCGATACTCGAAAACGGCGACGGGAAGCTCTGGATAGGGACCGAAAATGGCGGCATAAGTGTGCTCGACTATCCCGCCAATAAATTTACTTGCTACAAATTTGACGCGAACGACCATTACAGCCTGAGCAGTAACTCGGTTTATTGTTTATATAAAGATGATACAGGGAATACCTGGATAGGTACATATTCGGGCGGTGTTGATTTTTTGCCGGGCTTTGGCGATAAATTCAGTTCGTACAGCCAAAACCCCAACAACCCGAATAGTTTGAGCAATAATAATGTGCTGGCCATCTCCGGCGATGACAGTGACGAAAATATTTGGATCGGCACCGATGGGGGCGGCCTTAATTTATTTAACCGGAAGAAAAAGACCTTTGTTCATTACCTTCATAGTGATAATAACAGCAACACTATAAGTAATAATTATGTAATGGCCATCGTGCCAATAAATAAAGATGTTATTGGTATTGGCTATCACATTGGCGGGTTTGACCTGTTTGATAAAAAAAAGGGAACCTTTATACATCACATGCCCCAGGCAAACAACCCGCGCAGTCTTTCCCTTTCCGATATCAACAATATTTATAAAGACCGTGACGGCGATATATGGTTAGGGACCTGGAAAGGGGGGCTTAATCATTATAACGTAAAAACCGGTCTTTTTACAAGGTACAGGTACAACCCGGAGGATAATAACAGCATAGGCAGCGATATTGTTACCTCGGTATTCCAGGATAAACAGGGCAATATGTGGATAGGTACGGATAACGGGTTGGATGTATTAAATCCTAAAACAGGCCATTTTACGCACTACAGGCACGATGAAGGGGATAAGCACAGCTTATCAAACAATACCATCGAGGCGGTTGCCCAGACTGATAACGGTGATATATGGATAGGCACAAACGGCGGCGGACTTAATCTGTTTAACAAGCATAGCCAAACATTTACCATATTTACCGAAAGACAGGGTTTGCCCAATAATGTGATCTATTCGATTTTGAAAGACCGTAAAGGCAACTTCTGGTTAAGCACCAACAAAGGGATCTCCCGGTTTAATCCCAAAACAAAAGCCATCAGAAACTATGGCATGTCTGACGGGCTGCAGGGAGATGAATTTAAAGGCCATTCCGGTTTTCAAACTGCCGACGGGGAAATGTTTTTTGGCGGCGTAAACGGCTTCAGTACTTTTTATCCTGATAGTTTAAAAGATAATGACTTTGTCCCTCCTGTTTATATTACCGGGCTGCAGATTTTTAACAAGGAGATAAACGCCGGGGCTAAAAACTCCCCGCTTCAAAAAGATATCAGCGAAACAGACTCCATAAACCTATCCTACAAACACTCGGTACTTACATTTGAGTTTGCGGCCCTGAATTATACCATTCCCGAAAAAAACCAATATGCTTACAAGCTGGAAGGGTTTGATAAAGATTGGAATTATGTTGGCAATAAAAGAACAGCCACTTATACCAACCTCGATCCGGGTAGTTATACATTCAGGGTCAAAGCATCAAATAACGATGGCAAATGGAATAACAAAGGCACATTTATCATCATCAACATTAAGCCTCCTTTTTGGCTTACCTGGTGGTTTAAATTAATTGTAGCTTTAATTTTTATAATCAGCGGCCCGGCATTTTATCTTATCCGCACACGATCTATATTAAAACAAAAGACCGAGCTTGAGCGCCAGGTAAAAGAACGCACCGAGCAACTGGCCCGTGCTATAGAGGTTGAAAAAAAATTAGCAGTTGAGGCCGAAGAAGCTAACAAGGCTAAAAGCATATTTTTGGCTACAATGAGCCACGAGATCCGCACACCTATGAATGGGGTAATCGGGATGGCCTCGTTACTGGCCGAAACTCCTTTGGATGAAGAACAGCGTACCTTTGCCGAATCGATACAAACCTGCGGCGAAGACCTGCTGGCGGTGATTAACGATATTTTAGATTTTTCGAAAATAGAATCGGGCAATATGGAGCTGGAGGAAAAGGATTTTAGCCTGCGTACCTGTATTGAAGAAGTTTTTGATGTTTTTGCCTTAAAAGCCGCCCACCTAAAGCTGGACCTCGTTTACCAGATTGACTATGATGTACCGGCGCAAATTATTGGCGACAGTTTAAGGCTTCGCCAGATCCTGATCAATTTAATTAGTAACGCTATTAAGTTTACCAAAAAGGGTGAAATTTATGTAGCCGTGCATTTGCTCAGCATATCAGAAGATAACCACATCGAATTAGGCTTTGAGATAAAAGATACCGGCATTGGTATTTCTGCCGATAAGCTGCACCGGTTATTTAAAGCGTTTTCGCAGGTTGATTCGTCAACCACCCGGCAATACGGAGGTACAGGTCTTGGCCTGGTTATCAGCGAACAACTTGTAAAATTAATGGGCGGCAAAATCGGTGTAGAAAGTGAGGTTGATAAAGGAAGCACGTTCAGGTTTTCTATTCACTCGCAAAAAAGTTTACTGCAGGACCCTGTACAAATAACCCACACTATGCAGGGGTTTGAAAAGAGTGAAATTTTGGTTGTTGATGATAATGATACCAATTGCAGGATTTTAAAGGCTCAGCTGGAACAGTGGCAACTAAGTCCGGTAGTAGCCAAATCGGGCGAACAGGCTCTTGAGATACTGGCGCAGCAGCAGCATGATTTTAAGCTGGTTATTACCGATATGCAAATGCCCTTTATGGATGGAATTGAACTGGCAACCTTAATACGGGCCAAATACCCCCAATTACCTATAATGCTGTTGAGCTCCATCAGTTATGTTTTCCATAAAGACAACCCGGGTTTGTTTTGTTCTATATTAACCAAGCCTGCAAAACAGCATAACTTATATAAGCACATTATAAAGGAACTTGGGAAGCATGTAAATTCTGCCACTCATGAGCCGCTGCACACCGATACTGCAAATCATAAATTGCCTGATAATTTTTCGGAAAGTTACCCATTGAGGATTTTGGTTGCCGAAGACAACCAAATGAACCAAAAACTGATCATGAAGATATTGAGTAAATTAGGATATGAAGCCGCTTTGGCAGCAGACGGCCTGGAGGTATTGGATTTGGTTAATAAAAAAACGTTCGATGTTATTTTAATGGATGTACAAATGCCTAAAATGGATGGCCTGGAAGCCACGCGAATAATAAAGAAGCGTTTCCCCGAACGGCCATTTATTATTGCGATGACGGCCAACGCCCTCCAATCCGACCTGCAAATTTGTATAGATGCAGGTATGGACGACTATATAAGCAAACCATTTAAATTGGATGACCTGGTTAAAAAACTGGTGAAATGGGCAGGGAAGAATACAAGTACCACGTAACGCTGAAACAGCAGGATATAACAAGTTGAATAAAATTGCGAAATATCAATGAAAATTATACTTTTGCAATCCCCAACCGGACAACACTCCTGAGTAGCTCAGCCGGTTAGAGCATCTGACTGTTAATCAGAGGGTCGCTGGTTCGAGCCCAGCCTCAGGAGCAAAGCCTCACATGTTTGCGGGGCTTTTTTATTTGATACAGCCCGGACTGATCCATTAAAATTCAGATCTCTCATTTCCTGAAACCAAAAGGTTCAATAGCTTTGCAATCCAACAAAAAGGTTAATTATTATGGAATACTCAAAAACCTATATTGCCAAAGATGAGCATATAGATGTACAGGAGATCATGGATGGTTTATATTATCCGTTTTATATGGAATATTGCAGGCATGATTATATCAGGGAAATATTGGGATTTGATTTTGAAACCGAAGCTAAAAACGGCATTTACATGGTACTGTCAAACTATAGCATCAGCTTTCTCAGATCACTGAAAAAGGGCGATGAATTTAAAGTTACCTGCACTTTGTATACTGATAAAGGGGGCTTACCAAAGCTGCATTTTAAACAATCTATAATATGCAACAATAAGGTAATGACCAAAGCTGTATTTACGGGCACCTGTGTGCCGGCAACAGGCGGCAGACCGTATTTACCGGCCTCGGTATTAGAAAAAATAAAGGATGCCCCTGTTCTTGAAGATTAAGTGACCGGCAGAGCACCTGGCCCTGCCGGACAATTATGCGGCAGGGTAATATTATACAAAAGAGGCTACTTGTGGGATAGCCTCTTTTGGGAATGCTTAAAGCCTGAAATAACCGATGTATTATAAACCGGCCCGCTGCAACTTAGCATTTTATGCAAGGGAAGGCGCCGTGTGTGTGGTCGGATAAAGTTTACGGAACATCAGGTAGGTTACCGTTACCATGATAAATGCAACAATGGCATCTATAGTGGCAGGAAAACCGAGTACGGCGATTTTAGACAAAAAAGCAAATATAATATCGAAGAAAATACCTGCAAATACCCATTCTTTTAATCTAAGCAATCTGTTAGGTGTTAAAAGAACAGCTACTCCCGAAAGTTTAGCGACACCAAGAATATAAATAAAGTGCGGAGGGTAGCCCAGTTTTAAGGTGATATCCCACACAAACTGGTTTTTGGTCAGCTCGCCAAATCCGCTTGCTGCAAACCATAATGAAGTCATTGCTGTTCCTATCCAATAGATTGTTTTTACTGTTTTTGTTGTCATGATATGTAGTTTTGAGTTGTTTGATGGCTCAAAATTGTAGCAAAAACAACGGAGATCTAACCACTTTCGGGATGAAGCAGACAAACTAAGCTCCCGGCCGGACAATCCGGGCCCCAACTTCCATATGTCATTGATGCAAACTGTTTCAATACGTTAATTAAAGCCTGCCAAAAAGTTTTTTTGTTCCTCGGATAATAATTGCAGCGATCCTGGTGATAGGCATATAAACTAAACACGACGGGGTCGGAAAGACGGGTTTTATCCTGCAGTTAAATGGATTAACATGCAATGCCTGGCCCTATTTTTTCAATGTTTGAAATGTCCGGTTCAGGCACTTCTTTGTCGGGTTAACGTACTTGAGCGCGGTATGCGGCAAGTTGAAAGATATTTTTGGGAGTAAATCTATAAATACTTAACAAAATGAAAACTCAAATCAACATTACCAAACTAACAATAGCTGCTGCCGCAGTCTTTTTATCTGCTTTCAATCCAAAAAGCAGTATGGCTCAAACTACACCTGCTGTAAAGAACATTGTGATAGTACACGGCGCTTTTGCCGATGCATCAGGATGGGAAGGCGTATATAAAATATTAAAAAAGGATGGATACAACGTAACTCTTGTGCAAAACCCGCTTACTTCGCTCAATGATGACGTTGCCGCAACCAATCGTGCACTGGAAAAACAGGATGGCTCCGCAGTGTTGGTAGGACATTCTTGGGGCGGTTCGGTAATTACCGAAGCCGGCGTATCGCCCAAAGTAGCAAGTTTGGTGTATGTTGCGGCTTTTGCGCCGGAAGTTGGCCAGTCGACCCTGGATGTTTATCAGTCGGGCCCGGCACTTGCCAAAAATGGTATCCTGCCCGCCGATAAAAATGGCCTGGTATATTTTGATAAAGCGCTCTTTCACGAATGTTTTGCTGCGGATCTGAATGAAGCGAAAGCAGATTTTATGTTTGATTCACAACAGCCGATTGTTGGCTCAAGCTTTGTAGCCCCGTTAACACAGGCGGCCTGGAAAACCAAACCAGCTTACGGTATTGTAGCCACTATGGACAAAGCCATCAACCCCGAACTGGAGCGTGCAATGTATAAGCGTGCCGGGGCTGTAGTCACCGAGGTTAAAGGCAGTCACGTTATATTTATATCGCAGGCCGCCGCCGTGGCCCGGGTAATTGAAACTGCTGCAAAAAATGGTCCTGAAAAAAAATAAGGTAATGTTATTTTAATTCATCTACTTAAAAAGATGGAAAGGGGGGTGATCGTTTTAACGGTTGCCCCTTTCCTATTGAAGGGCAGTATGCAATCTTTGCCATGATGGTATTGGATACTGCTACGAGTTCCAACAGGTTGTTCCGCAGATTTAAGGTAGCCCGTAAAACCAATTGATAAAGCCAGTCTGGTAAAATATATAGTATAGCAAGCGTAGGTCAAACCCATAGCGGTTTACATGACGCAAACTCATCTGTTGCCTGCTGTTCTATAATAGACTCTTACAGGTTTAGTTAGCTTATGAATAAAACGATCAGTTTAAAGCAATCAATTTGAGTTACCGCCCGGGCGGGATTCGGGCATTGAAGGAGCTGTTTTCTGCAACCTTGCCTTTTGTAGGATTTGATTGTCGGTAACAGATTTTAATGAATAGAGCTCAACGATGATTGCACCAGAGGTGCGAAAGGGTTTTAGAAAGACAGACAGGTGTGAGCACCTGCTTTTAAGTAAACAAAAAACCAGGACAGGAAATGCCTTTTTAACATTTCCTGTCCTGGTTACCGTGTTATTTAAAAAGAGGGATTATTTTATCTGGCAAAGCTTTCGGCTTCTATAATGGCGTCAGCAAAAGCTTTAGGTGCTTCCTGCGGCAGGTTGTGGCCTATGCCACCGTTAATAGTATGATGTGCATATTTGCCTTTAAAGCGGGCAGCATAATCAGCAGGCTTAGGATGCGGAGCGCCATTGGCATCGCCTTCAAGCGTTACAGAAGGTACAATGATTGGAGGCGCGGTTGCCAATTTTCTTTCCAGGTCATCATATTTTGCCTCACCTTGAGCAAGGCCCAGGCGCCAGCGATAATTGTGGATCACGATGGCAACATGGTCGGGGTTGTCAAAAGACGGGGCGGTTTGCGCGAAAGTAGCGTCGTCAAATTTCCACTTAGGTGATGCTGTTTCCCAGATGAGCCTGTTAAAGTCACGCCTGTTTGCCTCGTAGCCCAATTGGCCGCGCTCGGTACTAAAATAAAACTGGTACCACCATGATAGTTCTGCTTTGGGCGGTAATGGTTTTTTATTTGCTTCCTGGCTGCCTATCAGGTACCCGCTTACCGAAACCATTGCTTTGCAGCGCTCGGGCCATAATGCCGCCACGATGTTTGCTGTACGAGCGCCCCAGTCAAACCCGCCAATAATTGCACGGTCTATTTTCAGGGCGTCCATTAGTGCGATAACATCGGTAGCTATTGCTGCCTGCTGCCCGTTCCTGAAAGTTTGTGCCGAAAGAAATTGTGTTGTGCCGTGGCCGCGCAAATGAGGCACAATAACCCTGTAACCGGCTTTGGCAAGTATGGCTGATACCTCGGTATAGCTATGTATATCATATGGCCACCCATGAAGCAGGATAACAGGCTGTCCGTTTGCCGGGCCGCTTTCCGCGTATCCAATATTAAGCAGGCCTGCATTTACCTGTTTGATCGAGTTGAAAGAAGCTGTAGAAAAAAGCGTATTGTTTTGCCGCGCCGGTGAATCTGCGTGTTTGGTTTCGGCTTTAAGTAAACCGAGACCGCCTAACTCTGCTGCTGCAACTGTTAATGCGGAAATGCCAAGAAAGCGGCGACGGCTGAATGTTGTTTCGTTGTTCATGTTTTTCGGATTAGTTGATTAATATTCTCCTTCAGATGCTTTCCTCATCGTCGGGCATAACAAAAGTACGCCGGTACCAGGATTATGGAAGTGGTTGATGCATGAACCGGACAAATGGTGACTTCAGTCAGACATATTGCCCGCCAGATTTGCCATTATCTGTAATAGTTGGAAGTGGCAGGGCTGGTGGGGAGGCAGTAACAACTAATTCTTACAGTGTATCAGCACCGGCCAGATTGTTTATACATCATTATTTTACTCGTGCATGTAACATTTAGCAACGATTGCTGTATTTTGCTGAAGTTTTTTTGTTAATACCCTGTCCGAAAATGAAATTCATCTCCAAAATTGCAAACCGGTTTATTTATATCATTTTCTTGTTGTTTCCGTGGCCGGTTTTTGCCCAAAACCTGGTTAAATATGTACAGCCGATGGCTGGTACTGCCATCGCAACAACAGCCTCGGCACTGAAGCATGGCCAGGCAGCTGATACCCGGTTTGCCAATACTATTCCAGCGGTTACTGCCCCATTTGCCATGACACAATGGACACCCGAAACCGAGAGCGGTGAAACCAAGTGCGTGCCCCCATATTATTATAAAGACAGCCTGTTCAACGGTCTGCGCGGTTCGCACTGGTTAAGCGGTTCCTGTACGCAGGACTATGGCAGCTTTACCATCATGCCCATCACAGGCAAGCTAAAAACAGCTAATTATAGCGCCGTATTTAAACATACTGATGAATTATCCTCTCCTCACGTTTATAGCATCAATCTTAATCAATTTAAAATGAGTGCCTCGGTAACCTCCACAGAGCGTTGCGGCATGATGCAGTTTACCATGCAGCAGGCCGACAGCCTTTATTTATTGATTAAAGCCAATAGCGATTATCATGAAGGCTTTGTAAAAGTGGATCAACAAAAGGGCGAAATATCGGGTTATAATCCTGCTCACCGTATTTACCAGGGCTGGGGAAAAAGCGCGGGTTTCAGCGGTTTCTTTGTGATCAGGTTTGAACGGAGTTTAGGTAAAACCGGTACTTTTTCGGGCGATAAAGTATCTACTGCGGATAGCATCAAAAACGACGCAGGTACCGGGATTTATGCCGGATTTAAGCTCAATAAAGGCGAAAAGCTAACCATCAGGATTGGCACTTCATTTACCAGCCTGGATGGTGCCCGTAAAAACCTGCAGGCCGAGATGCCCGGATTTGATTTTGACAAGATGGTAGAAGGCAACAGGATAAAATGGGAAAAGGCCTTAGGGCAAATCAATATTTCAACTAAAAATGAGCAGGATAAACGGATCTTTTATACCTCGTTTTACCATGCAATGCAGCATCCGCGTCTTTTTAATGATGTTGATGGCAGATACCCGCGGTTTGCCGGCGATTATCAGATGGAACAATTATCAAACGGCAATTATTATGATGATTTTTCGATGTGGGATATTTACCGGGCACAGCTGCCGCTGTTTGAGATCCTGAACCCACCTTTGATCAATGACCTGGCAAAATCACTGATCCTGAAAGGTAAACAAGGCGGCTGGATGCCAGTGTTCCCCTGCTGGAACAGTTATACATCCGAAATGATCGGCGATCATACGGCTTCTGTAATCAGTTCGGCATATTTAAAGGGGATCACTGATCTTGACGCTAAAGAAGCTTACCGGATTTTGAGGCATAACGCTTTTGAATTACCTGCCAATCGCGCCGACTATGTAGAAGGCAAAGGCCGCAGGGCATTGGATAGTTATTTGAAATATCAATACATCCCTTTAGAAGACAGCGTACGCGATGCCTTTCATAAAATGGAACAGGTGAGCCGTACAATGGAGTATGCTTATGACGATTACGCCCTGGCGCAATTTGCAAAAGCTTTAAAAGAATCTGCCGATTATACCACGCTCACCAAACGGGCAAAATATTATGCCAATGTATTTGATGCTGCAAGTGGCTTTGTTCGCGGTAAACATGCTGATGGTACATGGATATCTCCCTTTGATCCGGATAAAAAGGCGACTTATATTACAGAAGGTACCGCACGTCAATATACCTTTTATGTACCGCAGGATGTACCCGGTTTGGCAAAGTTGATGGGTGGTGCGAAGAAACTGGAACAGTCGTTAGATAGCCTGTTTGAAAAAGGTGAATACTGGCATGGCAATGAGCCGGGGCACCAGATCCCTTTTATGTATAATTACACACCATCGCCATGGAAAACGCAAGCCGCTGTACGCAAGATCCTGGCTGCGGAATACAGTGATGGTCCGGGTGGTTTGGGAGGAAATGATGATGCCGGCCAAATGTCGGCCTGGTATTTGTTCGCTGCTATGGGTTTTTACCCGGTAAACCCGGTTTCGGGCGAGTACCTGTTGTGTTCACCTTTATTTGATAGAATTACGATCATGCTTCAAAACGGCAAAAAGTTTGAGATCATCTGTCATAAACCGGCCCCCAGATCAATGTATATCCGCTCGGTAAAATTGAATGGTAAAATAATGCCTAATAATTTTATCCGTTACAACGATATCAGCAAAGGCGGTAAGCTCGACATATATCTGAACGATCAACCGGGAAATAACTGGGCAGTTAAGCCGGTAAATCAGCCTAAGGGGATGTAATATCTTCGTCTTCCTGAGTGTCTAAATCCGGTACCGCTGAAGGTGAAATGACGTCAAACAGAGAGGGCCTGTCACCCTGAGCCTGTCGAAGGTCGCGTGCAGAGGCCTTGCCCACCATGCTTCGACTGGGCTGCCATTGACACATTGTTTAGGTATTGATTTCTCGCAAAGGCGCTAAGTCGCAAAGGTTTTCCTTAGCGTCTTCGCGGCTTTGCGAGCATATATTAATCGCAGGCTTTCAATCAGCTCAGTTGTCATCTACAATGCGATCATTTGTGCGCAAATAAAAATTACTCAGCATGACACCCGTTTTTTGATTATGTCGTAGGTAATAACTAACCAATCCTCAATGACGATTTTCTTATTTGTTTTTAGCTTCTTTTAGAGGGAGGCTTCTTATTCCCTGTAAAAATCAGATGACTTAGGTGTATTTTATCCGGAAATATGTAAATTGTCATAAACCAAAAAACATACCTATGAATTCTCGTCGTGATTTTTTACAAAAGTTGGGCTTATCGGCCCTGGCCCTGCAACTTGTACCATACTCAGGATGGGCGGCAGGAACAGACAAAACTGAACAGGTTTATGACGGCCCGGTATTGCGCGTGGCCATTATGGGACTTGGAGGCTATGGAACCATAGTTGCAGAAGCTATGCGGAAATGTACCAAAGCTAAACTGGTTGGGGTAATTAGCGGTACCCCATCAAAAGTTAAAGCATGGCAAAGCAAATATGGCATCCCCGAAAAAAATTGCTACAACTATGAGAATTTCGATAACATCAAAAATAACCCCGATATCGACGCGGTATACGTTATTACGCCCAACGGCTTGCACCGTGATTTTGTGATCAGGGTAGCTGCAGCCGGTAAACACGCTATATGCGAAAAGCCAATGGCCGTGAATGCCAAAGAGGGGCAGGAGATGGTTGATGCCTGTAAAAAGGCCAATGTAAAACTGTTGGTTGGCTATAGGATGCATTTTGAACCCAAAACGCTTGAAGTGATCAGGATGAGGCAAAACGGCGAGTTTGGGAAGATCAGGTTTTTTCAAGGACAGTGCGGGTTTACCATCGGCGATCCCACACAATGGCGATTGAATCAAAAGCTTGCCGGTGGCGGCTCTATGATGGATATTGGGATCTATGCCATCAACGGATCCCGCTATATGACCGGTGAAGAACCGATATGGGTTACCGCCCAGGAAACTAAAACCGATACGGTGAAATTTAAAGAAGGGGTTGATGAAACCATCCAGTTCCAGTTCGGCTTCCCAGGCGGGGCCGTTGCGTCTTGCCTGTCAACCTACAATATGAACAATCTCGACCGATTTTTCCTCGATGGAGAAAAGGGCTTTGCCGAAATGCAGCCTTCTACCGGCTACGGGCCAATTAAAGGCCGCACCCATTTGGGCGAGCTTAACCAGCCTGTTACCACTCATCAAACCGTGCAGATGGATGAAATGTGCGAGATTATATTTAATAACAAAAAGCCTGTAGTACCTGTAAACGGCGAAGAAGGAGTGAAAGATCTTAAAATTATTGATGCCATTTACCTTGCTGTTAAAACCGGGAAAAAGGTGGAGATAAGTGTTTGATATCGTTTAAAGTTAAAAACATACGTAGGTGCCGAATTTATTTCGGCACCTCACCGGATATTCACGCTTGCCAGGTTTCACAATTAATTCTTGCAGACTTGTCCATCGCTTACTTTGGAAATGGGGTGCCGAAATAAATTCGGCATGGCGGGTTTGCTTTTTTTGTAAACCAAGTGAGAAGTCTTTGCAGTAAGGAAATTAATACCTCAGCTCCTATCGGCATATTTAGCAGAACCTGTAACAAGCCGCTGGTATGCTCATCTAAATATAAAAACTTAAAAAAACATGAGCACCAAAGAAACATTTTCAATTAACGGTGAAGCGTTATTGGGAAAGATAAAAGAGATAATTAACGAAGGTAAAGCCAGCAGGATCACCATTTCGGACAAGCATGGGAAAGAACTAATGACCTTTCCCTTAAGTGTAGGCCTTTTCGGGATGATACTTGCACCGGTTTTTGCTGCCGTAGGTACCCTGGCCGCACTGGTTACAGAATGTACTATAACGGTAGAACGGGAAGAGGAAGACAAAGAAGATACCCCCAAAGAATAAGGTATCCTCACAATATGACCCTGCGAAACTAAAGACCTGAAATTTCAGGTCTTTAGTTTAAATTCTCATTGAAAAAATCTATAGTCCTTTTCCAGGCCAGTTCTGCCGCGGCTTTGTCGTAACGTGGAGTTGTATTATTATGAAAGCCGTGGTTCGCGTTTTCATAGATATAAGCCTGGTATTTTTTGCCATTTTCTTTAAGCGCTTTTTCGTATGCCGGCCAGCCCTCGGTGATCCGGGTATCCAGGGCCGCATAATGCAGCAACAGCGGCGCTTTAATTTTAGGGACATCCTCAACAGCCGGCTGACTTCCGTAAAACGGAACGGCGGCAGCCAAATCGGGAACACGTACAGCCATCATATTGGCAATTCCTCCGCCAAAACAAAAGCCTACAACACCCACCTTACCATTGCAATCCTTATGGTTTTTCAGGTATTCATAGGCAGCTATAAAATCTTCCTCCATTTCGCCTTTATTTCGTTTGGCATGCATGGTACGCCCTTCGTCATCGTTGCCGGGATAGCCGCCAAGCGGCGTTAATGCATCGGGTGCAAGGGTAATAAAGCCGGCCAGGGCGGCGCGTCTGGCCACATCTTCGATATAAGGGTTCAAGCCCCGGTTTTCATGAACCACCACTATGCCACCCAATTTCTTCTTTGCATCTGCGGGCTCTGATAACAGGCCTTTAATTGTACCGCCGCCTTTGGGCGAAGGGTAATTAATATAGCCCGATTTTAAACGCGGATCGTCGGATTTTACCTGTATGGCACCCTGGTAATCGGGCATCAGGAAACTCATTAGCGCGGTTACGGTGAGGCCGCCCACCGCATACATGGAGAGCTTTTGTACAAATGAGCGCCTGTCGAGGCGGTTATGTGCGTAATCATCATACAGGTCAAACACTTCCTGTTTGATATCTTCTTTGCTGATTTGGTTCATATTTCCGGGGGCTTTGTTCAAATTTACCGGTTAGGTTTTGTTTAGGGTGTAACAGTCTCGTTACCGGTAATGTTTTGTGTGTTGGATTGCAAGAATTTCTACCTGGTATATTTTTATTTCCTTACAACCTGGAAACTATCAGACCGGTTACCAAAGACATTGAAAGCTTATTGTAACAGCGGGGCTGCTTGCGTGGCTGTTATCGGAAGTAATTGAATGAGGTTGCAATTTTTTTAAATCATTTTATGGAAACGCTTAAATCCCTGCATCCTGTAGGAAATAAGTATCCATGAAAAAGATAATTTCCTTCCCCCTGTTAGTGAGCATACTGCTTGTATTACATATAACAACAGTTTGTGCACAAAGTCCGCAGCTTACGGTTGATGGTAAAAGCAATAACGGCGTTAGGCTGCAGCAGTTAAAAGTTGATGTTGCTATTTACGGTAACATCAGCCGTACCACCTGGCAAATGACTTTCTTTAATTCAACGTCGCACATTTTAGAAGGCACCTTGATATTTCCGTTAAAGGACGGCGTAAGTGTTAGCCGTTACGCGCTGGACATCAATGGTAGAATGCGGGAAGCCGTGCCTGTTGACAGGGGCAAGGGGACCATAACCTTTGAGGCCATTGAACGCCGCAGGGTTGATCCGGGTTTGCTTGAAAAGGTAGAGGGTAATGCTTTCCGTACGCGCATTTATCCTATTAATCCCAATAGTACCCGCACGGTAATTATAGGCTATGAGGAAGAAATACCCTTAGCCGATAAAGGCAACCTGAAATTTACATTGCCGCTTAATGTTAAAGATACCGTCGAAAAGTTTTCGCTGAATGCATCGGTCATTCAAAACGCCGAAGCGCCGGTTGCCGAAGATGGAGCAGATGTATTACATTTTGATGACCATCATCATACTTATTCGGCATCTATGGAAAAAAGCAACTACGTGCCCAATCACCCGCTGTCATTCCTAATCCCTAAACCTGCCGAAGCAAGCGAGGTGATGTTACAGGCGCAGGGCAATAAATACTATTATTTTATTAATACTTCGCTACAGTCGCAGCCACTAAGCAAACCGCTCCCTCATCGTATCGGCTTGTTATGGGATGCATCCTTAAGCGGCACCAATCGCGACAGCAAAAAAGAACTGGCCCTACTGGATGCTTATTTTAAAAAGGTGAATAATGCGGATATTAGCCTCACCACGTTCAGTAATAAAGTGATCAGCACCAAAAGCTACACCGTTAATAACGGCGACTGGACTGCGCTTAAAAACGCGCTTGAACATATTACCTATGATGGCGCCACCAATTTTGGCAATATCGACCTGGCGCAATACCCGGCAGATGAGTTTCTGCTGATGAGCGATGGTCATCAAACCTTCGGCGAGAAAAATTTAAAACTGATCAATAAGCCGGTTTACTGTATCAATTCATCACCGACGGCTGATTATAGTAACCTGAAGCTCATCGCCTTTAAAACGCATGGCGAATTGATTGACCTTGCCGGAGGAGATGCCGATAAGGCGCTGAATAAACTAACCACCCGCTCGCTGCATTTCCTGGGAATTAAGGCCGGTGCTTCGGTAGAAGAAACTTACCCGTCACTGCCTGTTGCTGTTGGTAATTCATTTTCAATAGCAGGGATCACCCGCAACCCTAATCAAGCTATCACCCTGCAATATGGTTATGGCGATAAGGTTAGCCTTGAAAAAACAGTTACACTTGATTTGGCTAATAACGCTGTTGAAGGGGTAGATGTAGCCAAACTATGGGCGCAAAAAAAGATCAGCGAGCTGGATATTAACTACGATGCCAACCGGCAGGAAATTGAATCGCTTGGTAAACGTTTTGGCATTATTACCCGCAATACGTCGCTCATCGTGCTCGAAAATGTAAACGATTATATCCAATACGGCATTGAGCCACCGACCGAATTGCAGGACCAATATGATGCTATCATGAAACAACGCGGTCCGGTTAACGACCCGGAACGGGAAAACCTGACCGCTGCTTATGCAATGAAAACAGAGTTGGCAAAATGGTGGGATGCAAAGGTTAACTCAGACGCAAAACCTAAATCGAAAAACAAAAATGCTGGCTTGCCAATTACTGATCTGGCTGCAGACGCGTCAGCTCCCGGTACCGCTGCTGCTACAAGAGCTTTGGCAAATGCAGCTCCGCCAAGCGTCAATCAACTTAATGAGGTTGTTGTGGCAGGCTATGGGACACAAAGAAAGACCTCAATGACAGGCTCCGTTACTACAGTAAGTGATCAGCAACTTAATATGCAATTGGCTGGAAAAGTAAGCGGGGTCCAGGCAACCGGTTCGGGTTCGCCGGGATCAAATGCCGAAGTGCGCATTCGCGGTAATGCCAGCACCAGTGCGGCTCAGCCTTTATATGTTGTTGATGGGGTAGCCATGGCCAATAACCCCAATATTAACGCTAACGACATAGCATCGGTTAATGTTTTCAAAAGTGGCAATGCTACAGCAATTTATGGTGCGAGGGCCGCAGATGGTGTTGTGGTGATCAACACCCGAAATGGCAGGGGTGCCGCTGTTCAGGCAGATTCCGTTGCGGGTCCTGTCGACAAAAATAGCGGTATCAGCGTTATCTACAATCCCGCCGCTGCCGATTATTTAAAGATCATCCAAAAAACAGATAAGGCTGCACAATATCAAAAATACCTGGAGTTAAGAGCTTCACTAAACAACAACCCGGTTTATTATTTTGATGTGGCCGACTATTTTATAAAAACAGGCAACTCAGAGCTGGGTACACGAATCCTGAGCAACCTTGCCGAACTTGATCTGGGCAGCTATGAACTATACAAAATGCTGGGCTACAAACTGAAACAGATTGGTGATTTTGATGGCGAAGTATTTGCCTTTAAAAAAGTAACCGAGTTGCGCCCGCTCGATCCGCAAAGCTACCGTGATTATGGCCTGGCCCTTGATGATGCAGGCGAACATCAAAAGGCGCTTGATGTGCTTTATGCCGCCATGTCCAAAAGCTATACCGCTGATGCCGATAACTTGTACCATGGCATCCAGGAGATTTTTCTGCCCGAAATAAACAGGATCATAGCGCTAAATAAAGGTAGGCTCAATCTTTCTGCCATCGATAAAAAGCTGATCAAACCCTTGCCGGTTGATGTCCGCATTGTGATGGATTGGAATCAGAACAATACCGACATTGATCTTTGGGTAACTGACCCCAATAATGAAAAATGTTATTATAGTCATAACCGCACGGCTATTGGCGGCAGAATTTCGCATGATATGACCCAGGGTTTTGGCCCGGAACAGTTTTTATTGAAGAAAGCTATTAAAGGTACTTACAAAATAGAGATTAACTATTATGGAGACAGGCAGGCCACCATTGCCGAGCCAACTACTGTTATGGCCGAAATGTTTACCCACTACGGAACGCCTGAAGAAAAGAAAGAAATTATTGTATTACAAATGAAGAAAGGCATTAACGGCACTGTTTATATTGGCGATCTGGATTTTAAATAGATGATTAGGGCGTAACCCAGCCCAACTTGACAGCGAGCCCCCTTAACAGCGGGCTCTTTTTGTTTTCAGAGTTTTAACGTTTTTAAGTGTATTTTTCTGATTGTCAGTATGATAAAACTTGAACAAACTTGAACCTGTTATGAATATGCGGGCTCCTTCTGCTCTTTTACATTTGTTTACCAGGCAGCATGCCTTATAGTTTAACTCATGAAACCCACTGCATTAAAATTCTTAAGCTTTATAATATTATTGATTTGGAGCATTCCGCTGAGCGCACAAACATTATATGTGGATGTAAGCCAGGGCAGGGATGATGCCCCGGGTACGCGAACTGAACCATTGGCAAGCCTGGAAAAAGCTGTAATCAAAGCAAATACGTTTAGCGGCAAAGAACCCATTACCATTAAGATAGCGCCCGGCCTTTATACCCTTATAAATGCATTGGTGCTTCGTGAGGAAAGTAACGGGCAGGTTGCTGCAAAATATACCTTCGAAGCGATGGTCATGCCTGGTGACCCCGACTGGGCACCGGCCAAAATGCCGGTTATCCAATGCGTGGCCGATTCCAACAGGGTTGGTAAACTAAGGCATGCCTGCTCCGCTTTTCAGATCGCCCGGAGCCATGTAGTGATTAAAGGACTGAAGTTCACAGGTAACCCAAACCCGGCATCAGAATATTACTATGTTATAGAAAGGAGGGACAGCACATTGACCGGACTGGAAATTTCCCAGTGCTATTTTATCGGGGAAAAGAATTCTGCACCTATACAAGGAGGGGTTTTTGCCCAGGGTGCCGATATCCGCGTAGATCATTGTATATTTTATGGGGTAAAAAACGCCGTTATGGTATTCCTCGGGATCAGGGATTTTTCGCTCACTCATTCTATTATTTACGAGGCCTATGAAGGTGCTGTTTGGTACGGCTACGGCCAGAGTTCCAATATGCCGTTTACGTTCAGTGATAATATCGTTACCAATTGCAATTATTTTTGGATAGGCTACCGTGGTGCCCATGCTAACTATAAGTTTGCCAATTCACTTATCTCCCAAAACGCTTTTTATTTGGGCTTTAACGAGGAGGAAGTAAAGCCCGACCAGCTAAATAAGCCTATAGAACAAAATATCCAAAAAGTTGGAAAAGTGACCCTGAGCGAAGTACAAACCAAAGGCATACCAAAAGATTACTTGAACCTTTCATCTTCATCACCCGGAGCTCACATCGATGCCGGTATTTTTTATAGGGTAAAATATAAATAATCAATAGGTTTTGTTTAACACAGGCTTAGATCAATGCCCTTTCCCAAAGTTTTTTTCACCTGCTTCAACAGCCATATCAACCCGGTTTTCGTCGGGAGGTTTAGGGCATGAATAGCCGCTGCTGAAAGCGCAGTACGGGTTGTAGGCTTTATTGAAGTCAATAACAATCGAGCCATTTTTGATATCTTTTGTGGTAAGGTCGATATAGCGGCCTCCGCCATAGGTTTCAGAGCCGTTGGTAGCATCGGTAAAGGGCAGGAACAGGTAATTACTAAACGCCGGATTTTGCGACAGCGCTATGCTTTTGTAAATGGTTAACTGCATTGGTTTACCTTTAAGCGTAAAGGATAGTTGCGCATAACGCACATATTGGCTGCCTGTGCCGCTGAATGTAGGGATAATAAAGGCCTGTTGATTAGTCAGCAGTTCAGCTTTGGCGGTAACCCGGTAGGTACTGTCGGCGTCATAAAACCTCAAAAATTGCAAGTCTTCCTGTTTAAGCGGAGATCGGGGATCTTTCAAAAAATCATCCATGTAGCCTTTCCTGAATTCGGCTATTTGTGCTTTATGGTTTTGGGCATAACTGGCGGTACTTAATGCGATGAACAGGACGAATGTGGTAAGATATCTCATTAATAAACTATTTTGGCTTAAAGGTAGGTATTATATATCTCACGCAAAGGCGCCAAGACGCAAAGCTTGTTTTTCTTAGCGGCTTTGCATCTTCGCGAGAAAATAACATCGACCGCAAGCAATAAATAAAAAGTCGTCATTGGAAGTACGAAGCAATCGCAAACTATACAGCATGATTTTGCTAATCGGGGATTGCTTCGCAATGACGGTTGTTTTTATATCATCTCTTCCAACGCTCCACACAAAAGCCCAATCTCTTCTTCGGTATTATAATAATGCACCGACGCCCTTACAATATTGTTTAAGTGGTTTTTATTCATGTAGATAAGGGTTGAAACCGCCTTGCCAACTGATACATTGATGTGCTTTTCGGCCAGCTTGTTTTTTACCGTTGCGGCCTCCATGCCATCTACCGAAAAAGTTACGATGCCGCATAACTCATCGCCAAAATCATGAACGGTTACGCCTTTAATATTTTTTAGTTTTTCGCGTAGTAAACCGGCTAAATATTGCACCCGCTGCCAGGTACGCTCCACGCCTATGTTGAGTGCATATTCAACCGCTTTGCCAAGACCAAGTGTTAGGGCGCGGCTTTTCTCATACACCTCAAAGCGGCGGGCATCATTGCGCGGTTTAAAATCAGTTTCGGTTACCCATTGGGTAGTGAAGCCGTCCATGAAAAACAGCTTCAGCTTATCCTGAATTTCTTTGCGGACATACAGAAAGCCGGTACCCCTCGGCGCCCGCAAATACTTCCTGCCGGTTACAGCCAGCATATCGCAGTCTATTTCCTGTACATCCAGCGGCACATGGCCAACGCTCTGGCAGGCATCAAGCAGGTACAAAATATTATGCTTTCGCGCTATTTTTCCTATTTCGGCAACGGGGATCATACCCCCTGCGGTTGAGGGGATGTGGGTTACGGCTATCAGCTTTGTCCGGTCAGAAATAGCATCTTCCAAAGCCTGTAGCCGGAAATTACCCTGATCATCATTAGGGATCACTTTAAACTCAACACCCAGTTTTTTTTGAGCGTGCAGCAAACCAATCAGGTTGGTAACATATTCCATTTCGCAGGTAATGATCTCATCGCCGGGTTTAAAATCAATGCCGTTAAAGGCAAGCCACCAGCCGATACTGGCGTTCTCTACTACGGCAATTTCATCCTTATGGGCATTGATGAGCCGGGCTATGAGGTTGTAGGTGTTTTCAAGCTCTTCGCGGTATGTGTACTCGGTTTCGTAGCCGCCATTTTGCGCTTCTTCGTACAGGTAATCTATTACTGTATCAACCACCACATCGGGGTGCAGGGATGAGCCAGCATTGTTAAAGTGGATGGTTTTTGTGGTGCCCCGGGTTTCGGCCCTTAGTTGCTGTACTTCCTGTTCGCTTAGTATATTTTCCATTAGGTTTAGTTATTTGTGAAGTTTATTTCCATCATGATATCCGCACGCTTATAGGTGCCCGGCTCAACAGGGATTTCGGTAAAGCCCAGTTTGCGATATATGTGAATGGCATTTTCAAGCACTCTGTTTGAAAACAGTACCAGTTTTTTTACACCCAGTTCACGCGCTTTATCAATACCGGTTTGACATAGAAACTGACCGGCGCCAGCTCCGCGACTGTCTTTATCCACCGCCATTTTGGTAAGCTCGTAAACACCGTCTTCTATATATCGCAGTGCTACCGTGCCAATAATTTTTTGGTTCGAAGTGATAAAGTAAATGCTGCCGCCTGTTTTAATGATGGCCTCGTCGGGGTTTTCCAAAACCCATTTATCAAAAGGCTCAACGGTAAAATACTCTTCAAGCCATGCTTTGTTAAACTTTTCAAAATAGGGAGCATGCTGCGGCTGATAATCGATAACCTGTAGTTCCATGTGCTTAATTATTTGATCAATACAAAATAAAAGCATTCGGAAATAGAAAAACAGATGCAGTTTTGTTAATTTTGAGCATAACAGATTTTGCATGGAAAGCATAGCTCATACCGCGGATTACGAGTTTTTATACGCACAAATTGCTGCCCGGATTGAAAAGCAGATTAAACAAAACCTGCTGAAACCCGGCGACAAACTGCCATCGGTAAGGGCGTTGAGCCAGGGGCAGGGCATCAGCATGAGTACGGCTTATAAGGCCTATGTTGAGCTGGAGAACCTGGGATTAATAGAGGCACGTACTAAATCGGGCTATTATGTAAAATACCTGCCCGCCCGTTATACCAGTGTGCCCGAAACCAAACCTCCGCTCAAAAAGGTGGAGCAGGCCAGTGTTGCCGAAATGATTGCGATGGTTTACCGCAACATGTCGGAAGACAGCGTTTTGCAGCTCTCGCGCTCATCGCCGCCGCTCAGCCTGATCCCGCTGGCAAAACTCAGTAAATCCATGATGGAATCTATCCGCAACAGCCCGTCGGGCAATATAACCTACGAAAACTTGCAGGGCAACATGGCCCTGCGTAAACAGGTGGCCAAAAATGCCTTTAACTGGGGCGGCAATATTACAGAGGATGACGTAGTAACCACGCAGGGCTGCCTTGAGGCATTGGTATTTTGCTTAAGGGCGCTCACCAAACCCGGTGATACCATTGCCATTGAAAGTCCTACCTATTTCGGGATTTTCAATGTGATGCTTAGCCTGGACCTGAAAGTGTTAGAAATTCCGGTTAACCCCGATACCGGCCTCGACCTGGAATACCTGGAACGGGCTATGAATGAAGTGCCCATAAAAGTATGCCTGTTTGTTACCAATTTTAGTAACCCGATAGGGATATGCATGCCCGATGAGCGTAAGCAGCAACTGGTGCGCCTGCTTGCCGAAAAGCAAGTTCCCTTAATTGAGGATGATATTTATGGCGAGATCTATTTTGGAAAAAGCCGTCCGCGCACCTGCAAAAGTTATGATAAGGATGGCTGGGTGATCCTTTGTTCATCGGTATCCAAATCAATAGCGCCCGGTTACCGGGTGGGCTGGTGTATCCCGGGCAGGTTTAAAGAACAGGTGCTGAATATTAAAATGATGCATTCCATAGCCTCGGCCACACCTACACAGGCAGCCATCGGTCATTTTTTTGAAACCGGGCGATATGACCTGCACATGAGGCATTTGCGGAAGGCATTATATACCCAATGCCTGCGGTATACCCAGGCTATCGCAACACACTTCCCGGCAGGTACAAAGATCAGCAGGCCACAGGGCGGCTATGCGCTTTGGGTCGAGCTGGATAAAAAGGTAAATGCCTTTGAATTGTATCAATTGGCAATAGCGCAAAACATCAGCATAGCTCCCGGCCAGATCTTTAGTGTAGACGGGCGTTTTACCAATTTTATCCGCATTAGTTTTGGGTTAGCTTTTGATGAGATGGTTGAAGATAGTTTTAAGGTATTGGGGAGATTAGTGAATAGCCTTATATGCTGAATTGCAAACATCACAAAATAACTTAATTTTTTCTGGATGGCTGATTAGTAATAAATTAGCATTTCATCTATGGTTATGCCAAATAGTTAGCTATAAGGCATTTATTGAAATTTTTATTATATTTTAAGTTCTGTTTTTAAAAGACGGCAGCACGTTTTAATGGTTATCCCCTTTATCATGAAATTTAAATTTTTACTGCTATGTGTTGCTGTTATGTGCGTAACTGGACATCTGCATGCGCAATCTTCAGCCTCGTTGCAATCGCAAATTCAAAAAAGCAAAGCTGATACCGGCAAAGTGAAGCTGCTGCTTGCTTTAAGCCGTGTTATCCTGCTCAAGTCGGGCGCGGGAGCAAAGGAAACAGATAGCTCTTACCGGTTTATGAAACAAGCCGAACAATTAAGCACCCAGCTTAATGATGTTAAAGGGCGGGGGAATTCGGCGTTGATGGCAGCAATGATCAGCAATAAAAAAGGCGATCATAAAGCCGGTGCTGCGTTGGCCCAGAGGGGGTTTGATTTTTTTAAGTCGATAGATGATTTGCCGGGTATGGCCGAAGCTTATGTCATTATTGGGCAGCATTATGGAAATGAGGGCCAGGACCTGGATAAAAAAATAGCCTATTATCAAAAAGCCATTGATATTTTTCGGCAAGCAGGTTTAAAGGACAGGGAAGCTACAGCTATCGTAGATATGGCCGATCTGCAAAGCATAAAAGGATCATATGATATTGCTGTTAAAAACCTGCGCACGGCATTGGCTATATACGAATCGATAGGGAAAAAAGACCTGGATGCTTTGTACAACCTGCTTGGCGGCTGCCTTACCTTCCAGGGAGATGCTGATAACGCCCTAAAGTATCAGCTGAAAGCGGTGAGGCTTGCCGAAGGCCGCGGTGATACAAGTCTGCAAATGTGTACCATATACAACCGGTTTGCCCTTTCGTACTACACGCTGCATAAATTTGGCGATGCTATAGTTTATTTTGATAAGGCTGTAAAAATCGCCCAAAAATACAATGATACAGCTTCAATAGTTGTGATAAGCGGTAACCTGGCCATGAGCTATTATAAAATGGATCAGCCCGAAAAAGCACTTGCACGGCTGCAATTGCTTAAAAACATGAACCTGTTTGCAACAACGCAGGATAGATTTGAAAACTACTATGATTTTTGCCTGGTTTATCTGAGGCTTAAACAGTATAAAATGGCCAAAGTGTACATCGACAAAATGGAGGCGTCAAAAAAAGATGCAGGGGCAAATTATACCGAGATATTAAGGTCATATATTAATTATTATATCGCCACAGGGCAGTATAATAAAGCGTATCCCTACTTGCAGGAAAATGAAAGTTTTTATCAAAAAACAAAGGTGCTGCCTTTTTTGGCACAGAACCAGCTCAACTGGTTCAAGGCCGACTCGGGGATGGGCAGGTACCAAAGTGCTATTAAGCATTATCAACGCTACAAAATGCTTACCGATTCGGTTTACCTGGTTAACAATGCTAAGCACACGTCCTTTTTGCAAATTGAGTTTGATACGGATAAGAAGAATAAAGACCTGCAACTGCAGGCTAAGGATATCCAACTGCTTAAAAACAACGAGCAGTTGCAGCGCAGCCGGTTTTTAGCAGCGCAGGCCGATCGTAATTTGCTTATTGGAGGCTCGGTAATGCTATTGCTTTCATTGGGGGTTGGCTATAATCGTTATCGTTTAAAGCAGCGCAGCAATGTACGGTTACAGGCACAGCAAAACGAAATTAACAAGCAAAACCAATCATTGCAGTTGTTGAACAGCAAACAGGAAAAATTACTTAATGAAAAAGAATGGTTGCTTAAAGAGGTACATCACAGGGTTAAAAATAACCTGCAAATTGTGATGAGCCTGTTAAGCACGCAATCGGCATACCTGGAGAACAACGCGGCCATCGAAGCCATCACTGAAAGTCAAAACCGGGTGCAGGCCATTGCGCTTATACACCATAAATTGTATAGTGCTGATAATGTGGCCAGTATTTATATGCCATCATACGTAACCGATCTGATCCGCAACCTCACCGATTGTTTTGACTCGGTTACCCGTCGTATCAGGTTTGAGCAGGTGGTTGAACCCATTTATCTCGATCTGACCCAGGCCGTTCCATTCGGCCTGATACTTAATGAAGCCATAACCAACGCTATCAAGTACGCCTTTAGCTGTGAAGGCGGGCAGATCATTGTCGCGTTAAACCACGTAGGCGAAGACGGTGTGATACTAACCATCGCCGACAATGGAAAAGGGCTGCCGGCCGGCTTTGATCTTAAAACAGTTACTTCATTAGGTATGGAAATGATGAAGGCTTTAAGTAAACAGCTGCAAGGTACTTTTAAAGTTCAAAATAAGGCGGGCGTTACTATCAGTGTTGAATTTAAAATTGAGAAAGTAAGGCACCACAGCGAGGTAGAAAGCAATTTCTTATAATGATCTCTATTTACAATGTGTTGTTTCCGCGTGTTTAAATGATTCGTTGAGTAATTGCTTCAAAACAAGGGCATCTACATCGGTCAGTTTAACAATATGCGTACAGCCGCCGCTTTGCTTGTGCTTGCCTAATTTTTGCAGCAACTGTTCTTTGCTCTCAAAGCCTGGAAGATAGAGTGTTAAAGAACTTTTACGGGGCGAGAAGGCTATGAGCGGCGCGTCACCTTCGCGGCCGCTTTCATATTTGTAATGATAGCTGCCAAAGCCTACAATGGCCGGCCCCCACATTTTGGCTTTGTGGCCGCTGGCTTCCTCCATTAGCGCGGTCAGCTTAAAGCTGTCGGCGCGTTTGGTCTCATCTGTAATGGTGTTGATAAAGCCGCTTACGCTTGCTATGGTTTCCGTGGTTTTATTGGTGTTTTTGGCCATGGCTCAAACAGGATAAAGGTTAAAAACGGATATATAAATATATCACGAAAATTTTATTTTATCCCATAGTTTATTTGCAACAACCTGCCGGATCACCTGCTCGCGGTAATTGCGGCTTATAGGGATGCGGTGCTGACCGATAAAAATATCATTCCCCTCAATACCATCAATTTTACCGGTTGATACGATGTATGATTTGTGTACGCGGATAAAGAGCTTGCTATCTAAATTTTGTTCAAGGCTTTTGAGGTTAAGCAGTGTGATATATTTGCCTTTGGCAGTAAATATGGTAACGTAGTTTTGCATCCCCTCTACGTACAGGATCTCATCAAAGTAAATTTTTTCGTATTTATTACCGCATTTGATAAAGAAGTAGCCTTCATCCGCTTCCGTTTTTGGTGCACCGGGCTGGGCCCAATTGTTAAGCAGGCGGTGATAATCTTTAGCCTTATTGGCCGATTTAAAAAATCGGTCGAACGTGATGGGTTTCAGCAGGTAATCGAGCACATTGAGCTGGAAGCCTTCAAGCGCATAGCTGGGGTAGGCTGTAGTGATGATCACCATCGGCGGCTTCTGCATGATCTTTAAAAAATCAATACCATTCATTTTCGGCATCTGGATATCCAAAAATATCAGGTCAATAACCTGGTGGTCAAGCAGTTTGATCAGTTCGAGCGGGTTTTCGCAGGTGCCGGTTAAATTCAAAAAATCAACCTCGCGTACATAGCTGGCTAATCCTTCGCGGGCTAAGGGCTCATCATCTATTATTACACAGTTCATCATAGTGAGGCCATTTGAAAGGTTGCGGATGATTGTTCCAGTTCGGTTAAAGTTAATTGCAGGTGTACCTCAAAGCGGTCTCCGGTATTTTGGATCTCCAGCTTATGAAGATCGGGATAAATCAGGTCAAGCCGGCGCTTTACATTTTTCAGGCCGATACCGCCATAGTTCACAACCGCGGTTCCCGGGGCGTTTGATGTGCTGTTGGCAATGTAAAAATCGAGATGATCGTCTTTCAATCCCAATCTAATCGCAATCCGGTTAGGATGCTCTGCGTCTTTGGATACATGCTTGAACGCGTTTTCTACAAAGGTCATCAATATAAAGGGGGCTATGCCTAAATGGCCGGGCATCGGCTCATCTGCTTCAAAGGTAACATGCACATTATTGTTTTGCCGAAGCTTTTCCAGCTCGATAAAGTTTTCGAGATAGCTAAGCTCTTTTCCTAAAGAGATTTGCTGGTCGTTGCATTCGTACAACTGGTACCGCAGCAATTCGGAAAATTTGGCCAATGATGCCGACGCCATGCCGGGGTTTTTATGGATCAGGAAAAATATGGAGTTGATGCTATTGAACAAAAAATGCGGGTTAAACTGGTATTTCAGGAATTTAAGTTCGGTTTCCAGTTTCTCTTTTTCGAGCAACTGCTGGCGGTGCTGGGTTTGCAGCCAGTTTTTGGTGAGTTTAATACTCATACCCAAAGTCATACTGGCTACGGTAGAGGGGAAGGAGGTATTATAGAAGCTCATGAAATTGCCCGGGTCAACGCCAAACATTTTTTTTACTGAGCAGCCTGCAAAAAAAGCGCTTAAATAATAGCCGCCGTTAATAAGCGATGATGTGCCGATGATGGTTAACGAAAGATAAATTACATATTGGGTAAGCCGCTCTTTTTTCATAAACCGCGGCATTAAGAAGTAAAGGTTAAAATATACCGCCAGCGCCTGGAAAACTACATAAGCCAGGATCTTGACACTATAAGCCGAAAAAAACATGGATTTGGCCGCTGCCACAGGGTTAGCCACCGCTATGGTAAACCAAAAATAATGGTACACACACCAAAACGGGATATGGTACAGCTTGTATTTAAACAGCCAGTTTTGGTTTAAAGTATCAACGGATAAACTGTTCATTTCCTTTAATTGTTGAGATGCATGTCATTCCTTTCCCTGCAGGGAGTTTCTCGCAGAGGCCCTGATGGGACGTTAACAATAAATAAGGTCATGTTGAACTTGTTTCAACACTCCCATTTGCTAAGCAACCACGCTGAGCAAATCGACTACTTGTCCTGTGGGCTGCCGAAACAAGTTCGGCATGACGCCGGGGGATCCCTGTCCCCTCAGGGTCTCTCGCAGAGGACCCTGAGGTTCGCCGCCCTACCCGAATTGGAAAAGCGAACCTGGGTAGCGTAGCCATCAGGATCCTCTGCGAAAGATCCTGATAGAACGTTAGTTTTTTTACATCCTACCTAAAGATACAGCAATTGCACTTATTTATGCATCACCATTGTATCAACCTGCACAAATAATTGACCAAATGTAGGCTTTAACTTATAAGCCGTAAAAAAGGCAATATAGTTTTGGTTTTAAACCGATTAACCCGCTTATGTGTATCTCATCAATTATCTCATGTCGCTCATCATTCATGTTTTTTAAAGTTTAACACACCGTTTTTATTTGCCGGTATAACCACCAAAAAGGTTACACACGCCATATGAAAACTTTATGTATCAGCCTGTTACTTATTTGTCTGGCACAAATGGTAAATGCCCAGGTGTCGGGCAGGGTTACCACAGCCGGCAGCCAGCCCTTGCCGTATGTCACCGTATCGCTTGTCAGAACTGCAGATTCATCATCGGTCAAAAGTATGCTTACCAATGAGCAGGGGGGGTATAATATCGCGGATGCCCCTTCCGGAAATTACCGGTTGCGGTTAAGCAGTATCGGCTATCAAACCTGGTTTTCATCACCTTTTCAAATCAGCGGGAGCGGGGAGGCAAAATATCTTGCTGTTATTGTGATGAAAGAGGATACCCGGCAATTGGGCGAGGTGATAGTGCGGGCAAATAAGCCATTGTACCAGCAGCGCAGCGATGGCTTGGTTGTAAATGTTGAAAGTAGCCTGCTTACCAAAGGCAGTACGGCCCTGCAGGTGCTGGAGCGTTCCCCGGGGGTAACTATCGATCACCGGGATAATGGTATTGCCCTGAACGGTAAAAGCGGGGCTACAGTAATGATCAACGGCAAACTGGTGCGTATGCCGCTTGCCCAGGTCATGAATTTGCTTAACGGTACCAGTGCCGATAATATTGAAAAAATAGAACTGCTGAGCACCCCGCCCGCCGGATACGATGCCGAAGGCAGTGCCGGCATCATCAATATTGTAATGAAGAAAAGCAAAAGGCAGGGAACAAACGGCTCTTATTCCTTAACCGGCGGTTACGGCATGGGCGAGAAAGGCACTGCCGGCATCAACCTCAGTCATAATACTAAAAATATTAATCTGTACGGCTCCTATACGTTTCAGCAGGACCGGACCTATACCGATCTTTTTATCACCGGAAGCCAGTACATGCCTTTTATCGGAGGTAATGCCAAGACAGAATTTTACACAAAAACTAAAAGGATCAGCAATAATCATAACGCCATCCTGGGTACTGATATTAAGCTGGATCCTAAAACTACCTTAAGCGGTAACCTCAGCTATAACAACAGCCATTCGCCCACTTATACCTACAGTAACGCGGGATATAAGATCCTGCCCGATTCACTGCTCAGGTACATTGGGCATATTAACGGGAACGGGCACTGGGATAACCTCACCAGCTCGCTCAATATTGAACATGTGCTGAAGGAAGGGGAGAAGATAAGCATGGAAGCCGATTATATCCATTATGGAAATAACAGCCCAAGCGAAGTTAATACTTCCTTTGTAAACAAATACGGTGAGCAGGTGTACGCCAACAACAGTGTAAGCGCGCAAAGGCAACGCGGATTTGCTAATACGGCTATCAACGTAGGCGTGTTTAAAGCCGATTATACCAACCAGCCATTACCCTTACTAAAATTGGAAACAGGTATTAAAGGAACGCATACCGGCAGTTCAAGCTCATCAGGTATCGAAAGTTTTAACAATGGGGTTTGGGAACGCAATATGCAGACCGCCGCGAACATATACATGAAGGAAGATATTGGCGCGGCTTATCTGTCCCTAAACTGGCAGCTTGGTAAAAGCATAAGCCTTAATACAGGAGTACGTTATGAATATTCCTATACCAATATGGATAACCCACAAACCGGCAGCAATATTGTAGACCGTAAACTTGGAAAACTGTTCCCCACAGTGCTGTTTACCAAAAAGCTGGGCGACCGGTCCGAACTGCAGCTGTCTTACACCAAAAGAATCAGCCGCCCATCATATGACGACCTGGCCTCATACTTTGCATACAGCGACCCTACGGCGGTTTACACCGGCAATCCTTTTCTTAAACCAACCATCACCAATAATATAAAACTGGGCTGTAACTATGGCGACTATAGCTTTTCCCTGCTTTACAGCCGGGATGATAATGCCATAGCCCGCTATCAGCTCAGCGAAAGCCCTGCGCACGATATTTTGTTCATTTCGCCACAAAACCTGCCATATCAAAACTACTTTACCTTGCAGGCCAATGCGCCGTTTAAAGTAAGTAACCGGTGGGAGATGACCTATAGCTTTGTTGGCGGTTTGAGACAGTTTAAGGAAGATTATACTTTACATCCATTAACCAAATCATATTTCGGGTATTCCTTTAATTTTAACCAGTTGTTTAAAATGCCCGGCAGCCTTTCGGCAGAGATATCGGGGCAGTATAATTCACTGTCGTACAATGGCACAACGAGGGTTGATGGTTTTGGGCTGATCAATGCCGGGATCAAAAAAGAGCTGAAAAATAACGGGGGCAGCCTGCAGTTATCAGTGGCCGATGTGTTTAGTGCTGCACAGATCCATGTGCGGTACGGCACACTTACACGTGAGGCTTTTGACATAAAGAGCAACGTACTTGTCAATACCGAAACCAGACGTTTCCCGGTAATCAAGCTTACTTATTCAAAGTCGTTTGGCAGCACAAGACCGGCGGGCCGGGGGAAACCGGAAAGCGGATCAAAAGAAGAGAGTGAAAGGATGAGGAGCAACTAAGTCATCTGTTTTAATCCCTGGCATTCCGCGTCACCGGCTTTAACCCGAACCTGCGTCGGCCTACCGCTTATGTGTTTTCCTGTACTTTGACGGCGACATGCCAATCAGTTTGGTAAACAGCCTTGAAAAATAATAAGGATCGTCAAAGCCCAGTTCTGAGCAAATTTCCTTAATGCTCCTGTCGGTAAAGTACAGGTACTGGCAGGAGGTTTGAATCTTGAGCAGGTTAAAATAGTTAATGGGTGATGAGCCCGTTTTTTGTTTAAACAGCCGCAAATAATGTGATGCCGAAATTCCCTGTTGTTTTGCCAAATGCATCACTTCAAACTTTTGACTGATGTGTTTTTTCATATAAGCGATGGAGTTGCTCACAAAATCGTTATCATAATCAACCGGGTTGGTTTGCTTATAATATACCATCGAGGAGATAAAATTGAGCAGGTTGATGTTAACGATCTCCATTTCTTTTTCATGATAGCTGTGTTCAAGTACGGCATAGATCTGTTCGTAAAGCTTGATCCGGCTGCTGTCGTAGGGAACGGATTGTACTGCAGGCTGCCCGTTTTCGAGCGAGCGCTCATAGATCAGGTGCGAATTTAGCCCGCTGAAGTGTACCCAGTAAATGCTCCAGGGATTGGTTTCCGAGCTTTTATAACGGTGTGCCACGTTACGGGGGATGATGAAAAAAGTATTGGGTTTAAGGGTGTGGCCCTGGCCCCCTAAATAAACATAGCCTTCTCCATCAACGCAATAAAGAAAAATATATTCGTTACTGCCTGTACGGCGTTCACGGTCATGAAAGGCTGCCTTGGGATAATAGCCGATAGCGGTAAGGTAAAAGCCTTTGATCAAAGCATTGCTGGTGATGGCTTTTTTTATGTTTGGTGGCAATACGATCATTTTTTGACCGATAAAGCCTTCTTTGATCCGTTTTTTAGGTTCGGCTATCGCATTCATAACGCTGCTGTATAACTGGCGGTTAAAGGTATTTATTTTTTTTATCCCGGCAAGATTTTAATACCTGCCGGCAAATGATAGTATTATCCATCACTTTTTAAAGAATATCCATTTTTTTAACACCTGTTTCATAGTAGGTTTACCAAAACCAATTAGGGCTAAAACAAGTCAGGCAAATTACCTGGCTGTTTAACGAAGCTGATAACTTATGAACAAACAATTTAAATATCTGAACGGACATGGCTGTTAACACCACAACCCGTTTATGGGGGCAGCATAACGGTCATAACGTTTATCTTTTCAAAATTGAAAACGAGAGCGGGGCCTATGTTGAACTTACCAATTACGGCGCGGCCATTGTATCAGTTGTGGTGCCCGGCAGGCTGCAGCACTTTGAAAACGTGGTGGTTGGTTTTCCTGACCTGAACGGGTATTTAACCGATACCTGCTACATTGGCTCAACCATAGGCCGGTACGCCAACCGGATCAGCAAGGTAAAATTTCAGCTCGAAGGCGAAACTTTTCACCTGGATGCCAACGATGGTAAAAATTCCAACCATGCCGGTATAAGCGGTTTTAACTATAGGGTGTTTACTGCCGAAGCTTTTGATAATGGTGTAATGATGACCCTGACCAGCCCTGATGGCGATGGAGGTTATCCCGGTAAGTTGGAGCTTATGGTTATCTATACCTGGAGCAATGATAATGAGTTGCTGATCAATTATAAAGCTACTACCGACAAAGCCACGATAGCTAATTTTACCAATCACGCTTACTTTAATTTATCGGCATTTAAAAGTAAGATCTATAACCACAAACTTACCCTGCTATCGGATAGTATTGTGGATTTGCACGAAGATTATACGCCGAGCGGGGCAATTATACCAGCCGGGCAAAAGGCATTCAATAATAACAAGCTGGGCGATAAATTTAATATAGATGAAAACCATGTTGAGGGCCTTAACCTGTTTTACATTATCAACACAGGAGCGAGGGAGAACGGCTTAACTTATGCCGCTCTTTTAACCGACGAAGCATCGGGCCGTACCCTTAAAGTTTATACGGATTATCCCGGCGTGTTCCTGTACACCGGTGATTATTTAAGCAGCACCGAACCTATACATACAGGTAAACCGGCAAAACCTTTTGACGCGTTGTGCCTGGAATGTCAGCATTATCCGGATAGTATCAATCATCCTGATTTTCCGCAGGCTGTATTGCGGGCAGGCGATGTATACAATCAAAGTATTTTATACAAGTTTGGCACCCTATGAAGCTGAAAGCAAAAGGCAGAAAGCCCAAAGCTTATTTAATAACGGACTTTAATTAAAGTAAATTTATACAGAGAGAAGAAACTAACCAATATCAAATGACCATCGATTTTAAAAAAGAAGTAAAATTTAACAGTGGCTATATTATAGGGGTCTCCTTTATATCAGCACTGGGCGGTTACCTGTTCGGCTTTGATTTTGCCGTAATATCGGGTGCGCTGCCGTTCCTTCGTAAGGAGTTTGCGCTTGACCCTGTTTGGGAGGGCTTCCTTACCGGTTCCCTGGCGCTGGGCTGTATCGTGGGCTGTATCATAGCCGGCCGCATTGCCGAAAAATACGGCCGTAAACCAGGCCTCATGGTTGCGGCGTTTATTTTCGCGGTATCGTCACTGGGTATTGCCTTTTCAACCGGGCTCACTTATTTTATCATTCTGCGTTTTGCAGCGGGCATAGGGGTAGGGATGGCATCTATGCTTTGCCCCATGTACATTGCCGAAATTTCCCCGGCCCAGGTTCGGGGGCGTAATGTCGCTATCAACCAGCTTACCGTGGTATTGGGCATCCTGATCACCAACCTGTGCAACTACTTTTTGGCCGACAGCGGCGATAATGCCTGGCGGTGGATGTTTGGTTTGGGCACGGTACCTGCCGCGGTATTTTTATTAGGGGTTATTGCCCTGCCCGAAAGCCCCCGGTGGCTGATCAAAGCCGGTCGCCGCGCCGATGCCGAAAAGGTACTTTACAAAATAGGCTCCGAAGAGTTTGTGACTTCAACACAGCAGGCTATTGAAAAATCGCTTACCGGCGCAAAAAAGCAATCGTACCGCGCCGTATTTGAAAAAAGCGTACGCCCTGCCGTATTGATAGGTATTACGCTGGCTGTGTTTCAACAGTTTTGTGGCATCAATGTGGTGTTTAACTATACTTCAACCATCTTTGCCTCGGTGGGTTCAAGCTTAAACCAGCAGCTGTTTGAAACTGTTTCTATTGGTATTGTTAACCTGGTTTTTACCCTGCTGGCTATGTGGCAGGTTGATAAGCTCGGTCGTAAGCCGTTGATGCTCATTGGTTCATTGGGCTTATCCATATTTTATATTGTATTGGCTTACCTGCTGCAAAATCATCTGGCGGCCGGGCTGGTATCCATATTTGTGTTGCTGGTCATCAGCACTTACGCGCTTTCACTTGCGCCTATAACCTGGGTACTTATTTCAGAGATCTTCCCTAATAAAATCCGAGGCGCGGCATCAACGGTGGCCATTGTATCATTATGGGCTGCCTATTTTATATTGGTGTTCACCTTCCCTATACTGGCTAAGGTACTGGGCACTTACGGGCCATTTTATATGTACGCGGTGATCTGCTTTTCAGGCTTTTTGTTTGTGCTTAAAAAAGTGAGAGAAACCAAAGGCCAAACCCTTGAAGAGTTAGAAGAAAATTTAATAAGACATTAATAATCATAAGCCACATGAATAATTTGTATGTAAATGTTTGGGAAGAGAAGGTAGTTATCCCAACCTACGGTATAGGGAAGCCCGATAAAAACCCCATGTTTTTTGAAAAGCGCGTTTACCAGGGTAGCAGCGGCAAGGTGTACCCTAACCCGGTTATCGAAAAAATTTACGACGAAAAAGAAGATAAAGAATACGCAGGCCTTTACCTCGAGAATAAATACCTCAAAGTACTCATCCTGCCCGAGCTTGGCGGCCGTATCCAGATGGCTTATGACAAAATCAGGGACCGTCATTTCATTTATTATAACCAGGTGATTAAGCCGGCACTGGTAGGGTTAACCGGCCCCTGGATTTCGGGCGGTATTGAATTTAACTGGCCGCAGCACCACCGCCCAAGTACTTTTGAGCCGGTTGATTATAAAATTGAAGAAAATGCCGATGGCAGCAAAACCGTTTGGGTTAATGAAGTGGAGCGCATGTTCCATACCAAAGGTATGGCCGGTTTTACGCTGCACCCTGATAAGGCTTACATCGAAATAAAAGCAAAGCTCTATAACCGCTCGGCCCTGCCGCAGACCTTTTTATGGTGGGCTAACCCGGCGGTGAAAGTTAATGACGATTACCAGTCTGTTTTCCCGCCTGATGTGAACGCGGTGTTTGACCATGGTAAACGCGATGTGTCAACATTCCCAATCGCCACCGGTACTTATTACAAGGTTGATTATTCGCCGGGTACAGATATCTCGAGGTATAAAAATATCCCGGTACCAACGTCGTACATGGCTATCAACTCCAATTACGATTTTGTGGGCGGATATGAGCATGACAGTCAGGCTGGTTTGCTGCACGTAGCCAATCATCATGTATCGCCCGGCAAAAAACAGTGGACCTGGGGCCACAGCGATTTCGGCCTGGCCTGGGACAGGAACCTGACCGACGAGGATGGCCCGTACATTGAGCTCATGACCGGTATGTTTACCGATAACCAACCCGATTTTACCTGGTTGATGCCACATGAGGAAAAGCATTTTACCCAATACTTTATGCCATACTGCGAGCTTGGCGTAGTAAAAAATGCTACCAAAGATATCCTGCTGGCACTTGACTATACCGAGGGCAAACTACTATTGAAAGTTTACGTAACCGGCGAGCAGAACAACCTGGACATCAAACTGCTGCATGATGGCAAAGTATTATTGAGCGAAAAAGTTTGCATTGTACCAGAACAGGTTTATACCCGTGAGATAGCTGTTAAGGATATTAACGAGAATCTTTTGCTGCTTACGGTACACTCGGCGGCGGGCAAAGAACTCATCAAATATGATGCGGCAAGCAATAAGTTGAACAATATCCCGGAGGCAGCTAAACCAGCTTTATTGCCTGCCGATGTGGAAAATAACGAGCAGTTATTTTTAACCGCGCAGCATTTGGAGCAGTACCGCCATGCTACTTATAGCCCGGTACCTTATTATGAAGAGGCCCTGCGCCGTGACCCGAAAGATATCCGTAATAATAATGCTTTAGGCTTGTGGTACCTGCGCCGCGGACAGTTTGCTAAAAGCGAACCTTATTTCCGCAAGGCGGTTGAAACCATCACCCAGCGTAACCCCAATCCTTACGATAGCGAATGCTATTACAATTTAGGTTTGGCGTTGAAATTCCTCGGCAAAAAAGAGGATGCTTACAAAGCATTTTACAAAGCCACCTGGAGCAATGCCTGGAAAGATAGCGGCTATTTTTCGGTAGCACAGATCGACCTAGAAAACGACGATTACGAACTGGCGCTTGATCATTCCTTATCTTCTTTGGATAGAAATGCCAATAACAGTAAAGCCTATGTTTTGCGCTCGGCGGCTTTCCGTAAGCTCGGGCGTTTTGAAGATGCTGTCGAGGTAGCTACAGCGGCAATAAAAAGGGATGCGTTTAACCTGGGCGCCCTGTTTGAGCTGGTTTATGCTTACAAAGCTTTGGGTGATGAAGAAAAAGGCACTGCCACCCTTAATGAACTCATTAAACTATCGCGCGGTTATTACCAAAATTACATTGAATACGCGCTTGATTACGCCAATGCCGGCCTGTACCAGGAAGCTGCCGATTTGCTGAATTATGCGGTGAACAGTGATGCCACCAGCCCGATGGTGTATTATTACCTGGGCTACTTTGCGTACAGGTTAGGCAATAATGAACAGGCTTCTGCATATTTTAAACAGGCCTCAACTGCCGATTCGTACCTGTGCTTCCCCGATAGGCTGGAAGAGATCAGCGTACTGAAACTGGCCGCTGAGCTTGTGCCCACCGATGCCAAAGCACCTTATTATTTAGGTAACCTGTTTTATGATAAACTGCAATATGATGATGCCATCGCGGCCTGGGAAACATCAGCAAAACTGGACGATACGTTCCCAACCGTATTCAGGAATCTGGGTATAGCCTATTATAACAAATGTAATGACCCGGCAAAAGCATTAATTTGTTTTGAAAAAGCCTTTGCGTTGGATCCCTCCGACGCCCGCGTATTGATGGAGCTTGACCAGCTTTACAAAAAGCTGAACTATCCTGCAGAATCACGACTGAAATTTGTTGAAGCTAACCTGGAAACTGCCAAACTTCGTGATGATGTTTATTTAGAGCGTGCAACGCTGTATAACTTTTTAGGCGAGCACCAAACCGCGTTTGAACAGGTGATGCAAAGAACATTCCACCCATGGGAGGGAGGTGAAGGCAAGGCATCCGGCCAGTATGTTGCAGCTTTGGTTGAATTGGCCAAGCAAAACATCCGCGATGGCAAATACAATGAAGCCATTGAACAGTTAACACAGGCACAAACCTACCCACATAATTTAGGCGAGGGCAAACTGTTCGGTACGCAGGAAAATGATATCTTTTACTGGCTGGGCCAGGCCCACGAAGGCCTGCAGCAAACTGAACGGGCTAAGGCTCATTTTGAGCAGGCAGCCATAGGTTTGGAAGACCCGACAGCGGCTGTTTTTTATAACGATCAGCAGCCCGATAAGATCTTTTATCAGGGTTTGGCAAAAAAATGTCTGGGTGACAGTACATCGGCCGAACGAATCTTCAAAAAACTGCTTAATTATGGTATCGGACACATGGATGATAACGTAAAAATTGATTACTTTGCCGTCTCGCTGCCAAATTTGCTCATTTTTGAAGATGACTTGCAGGTAAGGAACCGCGTGCACTGCTATTTTTTACAGGGACTGGGATACCTCGGTTTACGTGATTTTGAGCAGGCACAACAGGCCTTTACCGAGGTTCTGAAACTGGATGCCGGGCACTTTGGGGCGAGGATACATCAAAACATGATAAACCAAATTACCGAAGCAGCCGGTTAAACCAAAAATCACACGTGAGAACTACTCAAACAAAAACTTTACCACTGGGCCTGCTTTTCGCAGGCTCAATGCTGTTTGCCGGCAGGGCAGCAGCGCAGCAAGTAACCATTCCTGTTGAAACCCGGCACAACGCGCTGGTGTTACAAACCGATGCCGAAAAACACCTCAACATGGTGTACCTGGGCGCAAAGCTTGCCAATACAGCCGAGTATGCAGGCATCTCAAAAATGTACAAACAAGCCGATGATTCTGGCGTACAAAACGATGCTTACACACCATCAGGCTCAGCCAGTTTGGGCGAGCCGGCTATTACAGTTACCCATGCCGATGGCAATAAATCATTAAACCTAACCTACGTAAGCCATACGGTAAGCAAGGTTGATGATGATATTTCATTACTGGTAGTAACCATGAAAGATCCTGTTTATGATTTTGAGGTGAAGCTATACTACAAAACCTATTTTAAAGAAGATATAACTGAGCAATGGTCGGTTATTAAACATAACGAAAAGGGGATAGTAACACTTGATAAATATGCATCTGCCAATTTAAACCTAAAGGGTAATACTACCGGCGGTTTCTGGCTGAAGCAATACCACGGCAACTGGGCTATGGAAATGCAGCCCGAAGAAGCCCGTTTAACCCACGGCATTAAAACAATCGACAGCAAACTGGGTACCCGTGCCAACCTGTATGAGCATTCGATGTTCGCCATATCAATGGATAAACCTGCTACCGAAGATGAAGGCAAAGTGCTTTACGGGGCTATGGAATGGTCGGGCAATTTCAGGATTGATTTTGAGCTGGATGTGGCCAATAACCTGAAAATTATTGCAGGGATCAACAACGCCGCTTCCGAATATCATTTAAAACCAGGTGTTGAATTTACTACGCCAGCGTTCCTGTATACTTACTCTGATCATGGTAAAGGTGATGCCAGCCGTAAGCTGCAAAGCTGGGCGCGCAAATACAAAATTGTTGATGGCGAAGGTTCAAGGCTTACGTTGCTCAATAACTGGGAATCAACCTATTTCGATTTTAATGAAAGCAAGCTGGCCGGCCTGCTAAAAGATACCAAAAAGCTGGGTGTCGACCTGTTTTTATTGGATGACGGCTGGTTTGGTAACAGCCATCCGCGTAACGGCGATAACGCCGGTTTGGGCGATTGGCAGGAAAACAAGCAAAAGCTTCCAAATGGTATCAGCTCGCTCGTGAAAGAAGCGCAGGCCAACGGTGTGAAATTCGGCATCTGGATTGAGCCGGAAATGGTTAACCCTGCCAGCGACCTGTACAAAGCCCATCCTGATTGGGTGATTAAACAGCCTAACCGTCCTGAAAAGTATTTTAGGAACCAGCTGGTGCTTGATCTGGCTAACCCTAAAGTGCAGGATTTTGTATTTGGCGTGGTTGACGGTCTGTTCACCAAAAATCCTGATCTGGCTTATATTAAATGGGATTGTAACGCGGTAATTTATAACGCGTATTCAGCTTATTTGAAAAAAGACCAGTCGCACATTTATGTTGATTATGTGAATGGTTTATACAATGTATTGAAACGCGTTCGTGCCAAATATCCTAAAGTGCCTTTGATGCTTTGCTCAGGCGGCGGCGGCAGGGTTGATTATGGCGCATTGCAATACTTTACAGAGTTTTGGCCAAGCGATAACACCGATCCGCTGGAGCGTGTATTTATCCAGTGGGAGTATTCATTCTTCTACCCGGCTATCACCAGCTCAAACCACGTTACCGATTGGGGCAAACAACCTATTAAATACCGTGTGGATGTGGCTATGATGGGTAAAATGGGCTTTGATATTGTGATAGGCAAATTAAGTGAAAGCGAACTGAGCTTCTGTCAGTCGGCGTTGAAAAACTATGATGCTTTAAAAGATGTCATCTGGCATGGCGATCAGTACCGTTTAGCTTCGCCATGGGACAACGATGCGGCATCTATCATGTATGTAAGCGACGATAAATCAAAGGCGGTAATGTTCAACTACCTGGTGAATAACCGTTACGGATCAGGCAGCAAAGTGCCTGTACGCCTGAAAGGCCTCGACCCTAATAAAAAATACCGTGTAAAAGAGATTAACCTTTATCCGGGCGCGGGTTCGGTTTTAGGCAAAGAGGATTTAACTTTTACCGGCGATTTCCTGATGAATGTGGGTATTAATCCCGGAAACAACGCTTATCACACCAGTGTGGTGCTGCAGTTGGAAGCGATTTGATAAAATCGGCATAAAACAAGAAAGGCAGTAGCTTGCCGCTCCCTTTCTTGTTTTATGAACTGGTTGAAGTTTAGCGGTAATGTGTGCCTTTATTTAAGGCGATATAGATGCTTGAGTTGTTTGATTAATTCTTTATAATTCCGTGTTGAAAAGGTGTCTATGGTTAACTTTTTGCTATTAATGAGTAAGACTGTTGCTTTTGAACCGGTATGGATAAGAATTTTATTTCCCCGCGTTGAGCTTTCAACTTTAAATGGTTTTTCGGTGACTTTTTCAATGTTGGCTAAGAGGACGCTCTGTTTTAAAAACAAAAATGGCCTTTTTATAATCAATGCATCTCGGGTTAATTCAATTGATCGTATTGTTAATAATGTAATGAAAGAACCAATTGTAACAAGAGCAAAAAGACCTGCAAGTAGATAAAATTCAATTGTCGGTTCTTCTTTATGCATATTGGCCGAGTTACATATTATCCATGTAACCCAGCCACCGAAGGCCACGCCTGATATACAGGTTATATACGCTGCTAAACTCGGTTTGGCAATAACAACAGGTGTTTCCCTCATGAAGTATGATAGCTATGATTATCTCAACTTATCTGTCATATCAAAATGCTCAACCCTTGCGGTACCCAGCGGTAGTTTGCTGCAGGCAGAGTAAAAAATGTAATCCTTATCTTCAGTAATCCCCGGTAGTAGTTTGTTAATAACCTTCCCAATCTGCAGGTTCTCGCTTTTTACTGCATTGGTATCGGCAATGTTTACTTTAGTGGTATAATAAATTACCGGGAACCAGCCATGGCTGTTTTTCTGATTGCCAATCCGGAATACCCGCGGTTCGCCTGCAACGCCATCAATCACTACCGGGAAACGGTATTGTTTTACTGTTGCCTCGGCAGCATCCTGGAATAATTTGCCTGCATCGGTATCGTGTTCGTATTGCCAGTAGTCGTTAGGGGCGGTACATTGTAAAGCAAGCTCAAGGGTTACACGGGCATCGGCAAAGTGCTGTTTATCGTATTTCTTTTTCCCCAGCTCATAAAGCTCGGGAGCTGTTTTACCGTTACTTTTATAAGTATTTACATTTACCGAGGTTAGTTTCCAGCCATAATCGTATTTGGCATATAGTGCGGTGATCATTTCCTGGTTTGGCTGGCTTTTATCTTTTGGCAAAAAAAGCGCCATGTACATTTCATGGGTAATACCATTATAGATCATTTTATAGCTGTTAATGCCTGCCGACGGATTGCCTACAGTATCTGTGCTGCGGTGTTTGTTTACAATGTAATACTCATCGTAAATATCATAGTCGGTTGTTTTTACGGCGTTGCCTACCAACTCTATTTGCCTTAGATTTGACTTGTCGTCGAGCATCTCCCGCGATTCCATATTGCTGATATCATCACTGTTGCCGGTGCGGAGATCATGGAGCAGTTGTTCGTTAAGTTTGTGGAAATCGTCGCGTTTACCGCCGGGAATCTGGTCGTTTCGCCATGCTCCCGGCTGTTTAATACAGCTTTGTAATGATATAGCCAGTAAAGCGAAGGGAATGAGTTTAATTGTGTTTTGGTATAGGGTTTTCATATTACCCGTAATAATATGAAAAAACACTCAATTGTACTATCGCCACCGGTTTATGAATAACAAAGGTTTTGCATAATGGGATATAGCGGTTGGCTGTTTCACTTTAAGCAGATAGAATCCGGTTTGGAAAAGTTAACAGGACCGACATTTTACTAAAGAATCCTGCCAGTTTATGTTAAATATTTATGGGTATCATGAAAAATGGTTTCTTTTGAATTTGCCTTTTCACAACCTGTGGCTATATTGCTTTTAATTACCCAATGTGTTGCATTCCTTTACAAGGGGAACAGAAATTTATATGGAAAACTTCAATGAGATTTTTGATCTGGAATACTTCTTTCGCTTGTCGCCCGATTGGTTATGTGTTGCCGGGTTTGATGGTTACTTTAAAAAAATTAACCCGGCTGTTTCCAAAACTTTAGGTTATACCGAAAGCGAACTGTTTGCAAGGCCTATCGATTCATTTGTTTATCCCGAAGACAGAAGCATCACCGCCAGTAAACGTGAGAGTATAAAGAAAAACAATCCGCTGTATAATTTTGAAAACAGGTATGTAACCAAAAGCGGAGAAATAGTATGGCTTTCATGGATCTCGATGCCAGTACAAAAACAGCAGCTGGTTTTTGCTATTGCCAGGAATATTACCGACAAAAAGAAACTGGAAGAATTTAGCAAAGTATCACTCGTATCGGCAAAAAATAACGAAATTGAAAGAGGGGCGGAGTTAAATACACATAATCTAAAGCCAATCAGTGAACTTTCTATTGCCGATCAGCTTTGGCTTTATGAGCTTGAAACGCTGGTAAGAAAATATATTGGAAAAGTTGATTTGATCATTGTATTGTTAAGTAATGAAATGGGTTTAAGTGAAAGACAACTGCACCGGCGCATAAAAAACACCACGGGTATTACGCCAAATAATTATATCCGGCGAATCCGTTTACTGATGTCGATGGAGGCAATCAATAGTGGTAAATACCGTACCGTGGCCGAAATATCTTATATAGCAGGGTTTGAAACCCCGGCTTATTTCCGGAAACTGTTTAAAGAATTTTATGGTCGTGATATAGCCGAATTTTTGCAATAGATATAAAGCCACTCCTCTCTTATTTGACTCTTTTCATTGGGAATTGTATTGCCTTTTGCCTGCCTTTCCTTGTCCCCGATATTTCGGCCACCAACGAGTCGTTAGTGATTTGGGTATAGGTTATTTTTTGCGGGAAATCATGCTCCGGATTTTCAAAAACGAGGTGTTTGTTGTTAGATGAGGTAAGCGTGAAAGTTACCGCTTTGCCGCCGTTTTGATTTTTTACCGTTGGGATATAGTAAAGCTTGCCTTTATGTTGCTCCATACGGATATGTTCGGATGATACCGTATCTGCACCTGTCAACGAATAGCTTCTGCCGATAAAGGTGCTGTCATTAAGCTTTTTCCATGTTTCAATATCCACTGTTTTTGCCGATTGATTTTTCCAGCTGCCGATCAACCATTTAGCGCGTGAAATAGGATTGGATTTTTGTTGCGCATAAGATGAGGTATGAGCAAGTGTAATAAAGGCCACAACAAGCAGCAGTGATTGGATATAACGAAGCAGGATCATGGTATTTTGATAAAGTATTTGAATTTACGAAATTATATATCAGTATGTATTCAAATTTCAGGCAAAGGCACTAAGCCGCAAAGATTTTAACTTAGCGCATTTGCGACTTAGCGAGAGCACAACCTTGTCGCAAATACACCCGTTATTTGTCGCGTGTATAACCTTGCTTTGGCGTTCATTTTCAGCATCTTTGAATAAATCAATAATGAATCATGGAAAACTCAGCAAATAACAACCCCGAAGTCATTGTTATAAAAGAAACTCAAAAGGTACTTGATGTTAAATGCGCTATGCTTAATGGTTCAAGCTTTGAGCAAATGATGATGAACAATGCAAGCTTTAAGGATGTTTGTATAACCGGGCTTAAAATTGAAGATGCCAATTTGAGTGACCTGGAAATAAAATACGCCCAGCTTGGCGGTGCTTATATCCATGATATAGGTATGCCGCCCGAAGGTCATCCGGCTTATGATCCTGCTGCGAAACAACGCGCCCTTAAATTTGAGAACTGCGACTTGCAGGGCAGTACAATAACCGATTGCAACTTAAGTGGTGTTGATATTACCGATTGCGATATAGCCGGCATGAAAATCGATGGGATTGATGTGGGGGAACTGCTAAAGGCACATCAGAAGAGATAAGGGGGCCGTCAGTCTGAGCCTGTCGAAGACTCGTGCGCAGAGGCTCTACACATCATGCTTCGAGGACCTACCTATGACATGTTTAAAAAACACGTTTTTGTCAGCAGGTAAGCTTCGGGCGAAAACGGGCAGAACAATGGTGGCCT
>CBIHRB010000017.1:0-127790 GCA_966212355.1 uncultured Mucilaginibacter sp. | reverse complement strand
CGTTGCGGGGATGTCATTTTACCTTCAGAGATCCTGGATTTAAATTACTCAGCATTACGGCGTAGAGGTTAAATGCTTTCTTTCAGCTAAACACTCACTATTTAAAGCCCTCCCCTAAGGGGAGGGTTGGGTGGGGTTAACTCACACTCGTTACCGTTTTCTTCAATTCTGTTTCCAGGTTTTGAAGCTCGGTGTTGAGGGTGCGGCGATTGGCCGTGCCTTCGTCGTGAATGCGTTTTACCTCGGTAAGGGTTTCAATCAGCGATGAAGTAGTCTTTTTCAGTGTATCCAGCGATACTACCGTTTTTTCATTTTCGCGGGCTACATCAATGCTGTTTTGTTTCAGCATTTCGGCATTCTTTTGTAAAATGGTATTGGTAGTATCCGAGATCTTTTTCTGCATCTCCACATTCTCTTTCTGACGGTTGAGGGCAACAGCTATAGTAAGCTGGTTTTTCCAAACCGGGATAGTGGTTGATACGATAGATTGCGCCTTTTCGGCAATGGTGGTATTGTTGTTCTGCACCACACGGATCTGCGCCAGCGATTGCAGCATAATAAAGCGAACTACCTTCAGGTCGGCAAGGCGTTTATCAAGGCGGTTCACAAAATCGCGCAGATCGGCAATTTCATAATCCTGGTAACCTGTTGGGTTACCGTCCATCACTGCCAGCTTTTCGTTAAGCTCGTTATATTTAAGCTGACCTGCAATGATCAGGTCTTCCATTTGTTTAATGTAGGTAACGTTGCTGTCAAACATGGTTTGCAGCGAACTGTTATCCTTTAACGAATTAACACGGCCTGCCTTGATCTTATTGGTGATCTTATCGATATTATTAACCACGGTATCGTACTTTTGGAAAAGCTTTTTGGTATCAACCACCAGCTTTTTCATGAAAGGGATATGTGATATAAATGAAGTAAACGCGTTTTGGTTAAGCTCGTCAACGTCAATATAGTTAAGCTCGGTAAGTAACTCGTTAATCAGCCCGCCTACCTCGCCCGAGTTATAGGTGCGTACCGAAGTAAGGAAGTTATTGCTATATTTCTCCATGGAGTTTTGTACCTCAACGCCGTAGTTCAGTATGGAGTTAACATCAGCTGGGTTGATATCCTTACCCATCTCACCATACTTTTGCAAATCCTGGTTTGGTATGGCATCAAGGTTTACATTCCCCTGCTTATCTACCTTCATAGGCACATTGCTTGTCGGTGAAGCTGCCGCCGGAAGATCCAGATTGGTTGGAGTGATCAGCGGTGGTATATTCAGATTTAGTTCATCATTGTTTGGTGCACTTTCCATAATCTTATTATTAATGATTTAGTAGTACTTTATTAGCTGATCTTAAGCGCCATTCGGCTTAATACTTAAGATCAATGAATTAAACTTTTACAAGTAAGTTGCGGTTACAGTTTTCACTGTTTCTTCCAATTTACGGTCGCGGGTTGGTTCGCCGATGGCATTAAATTTCCACTCGCCGTTCTTTTTGTAAAATACGCCCATCACCATAGATACATGGCCTGCAAAATCCTTGCTGTGCGCAATATCATAAGTAGCGAAAATTTCGTTAACGCGGGTTGGCGTACCTTCATAAATTCGGATAGATGCAAACGGTATAGTGCCAAAGTCCTGGCCACGGAAGCTGTTCAACACAAAGGCTACATAGCTTATGGTTGGGCTCAGCGTAGCAAAATCAACGGTGATCACTTCATTGTCCAGGCCGTCGTTGCCGGCCATATCGCCGGTTAGGTCATCACCGCTGTGCCTTACAGCGTGGTCTTTTGAACGCAGGTTGCCGAAGTAGATTACATCAACCAAACGTTTGCTTTCATCATATAAAATGCAGCTGGCATCAAGGTCAACGGCCTCTTTGGTAGTGCCAAAGCCAAACAGGCCTTTTCTTTCTATTGCGCCCCAGTTTATCCCAACGCATACATTTTGTAATTTGCTGCCGTTACTTTTTTCAAGACTGATCCGCTGGCCTTTTTGAAGATTGATAGCCATAATTTTAGTTGTATTTGTTTAAATAATCCTGTAAGCCGCCTTTCATACCGGCACCCACAGCTTCAAATTTCCAGTTGTTATCTTTTTTGTAGATACGGCCAAATTCAACCGCGGTTTCTATCGAAAAGTCTTCTTCCAGTTCGTATTTCAAAATATCGACGTTAGTAGCCGAGTCAAAAATGCGGACAAAAGAGTTGCGTACCTGACCAAAGTTTTGGCGGCGGCTTTCGGCCTCATGAATGGTTACCACAATGCAGATCTCAGTAGCACGCGGATCGATCTTCGAAAGATCGACAATGATCTGCTCATCATCACCATCGCCGGCACCGGTCAGGTTATCGCCGGTATGCTCTACAGCGCCATCCGGAGATTTTGAGTTATTATAGAAAACGAAAAATTCGTCGGCCAGTATTTTCTTATTATCGCCCATGATGAACACCGAAGCGTCCAGGTCAAAAGCCGAGCCTGTTGATGAGCTGTTTGTATCCCAACCAAGGCCTATCGTAAATTTAGGGGCACCAATAGTTTCCCTTTGGCCTTTTTGCAAGTTAATTGCCATGCTGAATTAGTTTATTATTGTTTATTAATAGGTTTTGTTTAATAAAGTTTAAGTTAGGTGTATAGGCTTCAATGGTATGATAACCATTACCCAAAGCCATATCATACAGCAAGTTTATGAAATTGCTGCCTTGATCTTGTATAAAGATGCAAAAACTTTCGTGATCGTAATTTAAAATATATTTTACTATGCGGGTGTTGATGCAAAAATTAGTGCCCTTAATGATATCATTTAAATGGTAAATGTTTTTAACATGATGATAGTTAAGATAATTCTCAATATTGGGGTGGATGTTTTTGTTCACCAGTTCGGCAAAGTACAGCATGTAAATATCGTTCTGTAAACCGTATTCATTTACCATTTTCATGATCATACGCTCATGACTGCCGGTTATCTTGATGTCATCTAAAAAAAGCAGGGTTTTGCCTTTAAGAAAATCCTTATCAATATGAAACGAATCGTTACCTATTAAATTAATCCTTTGCTCGGCATCCAGCTCGCCATAATCTTCCTTATAAGTTATGGTGCGATGAACCTTCGTTTCCTGTACAACCGGGTAACCATGATGGGCCAGCCAGCGGTTAAGCCTGCATACAAAGTGGTTTTTCATTGCGAAGGTAGCCGTCGGAATAAATGAGTATGGGCTTGATATAACTACGATCTGTTTCTCTATTGGCTGTTTAGTTAAGATTTCGATGATAAAGCCATCGGCCAGATCGGTGCCGAAGTAGCGGGATACCTCGCCATCGCCAAATTTAAAGCGACTGTAATCATCGGCATCGAAACCAAAATGTGTTGCGCTGTTGATATGATGTAATGAGTAGGTAGCTTTCATAAACTTAATAAGGTTAAAATGGATAAGTTGTTTGAATTGATGAGCAGGCTATCAAGGCCTGCATCTTTAGCCCCCGCTATATCTGCCGCCGGGTTATCGCCTATATGTATGATACCTGACCGGTCTATCTGCTTTGGTTTATTACACTCTTTAACTTTTTGCACCATCAGCTTAAATAAATCCCCGTTTGGTTTCGACATCCCCTCCTCGTCCGAATAGATCTGAAAGTTAAAGAAAGCATCCAATCCTAATTCAACTATCACCTTACGGAGCGTTTGTCCTTTTATAAAGCCTGTATTACTTAAAATACTCAATGAGCAATCACCTTTTTGTTTTAGATGCTGCAGCACCTCAATTGTTACAGGTGAGTAAAGCACCGGCAGATAGTAAAACAGCAGTGTTTCCATGTCGGCATACAGCTTATCTATATTAACATCGGCAAGCGGATACTGGTTATCATTAATTGCGCTGATCACCATCAGGTACATTTCATCCGCGTCAATGTTTTTACCAGTACGTTCGTTCACGGCATTGCACATGAGGTCAACCTGCCTGAAAGCCCTTGCCACATCGTCGATCCTTTTACCGCCGGGATTAAAATCCCGGTGAAAGATCTTAGTGCGTTCTATCTTAAAGTATGGGTTCGATTTGATCAGCGTAAGCCACAGATCAAATGAATAGTGCTGGTAGATTTGCATAGTTTGCTATAGAGTCAAGATATCAAGAGCCGAGAAGCAAGAAATCAAGAATCAAGAGCCAAGATAGGAATTCATTTAAGATCTTATAAAATAAATGCTTTCCAGGTTTTGATTCTTGGTTCTTGACATCCTGCTTCTAAAAGTCCTGGCTCTTGCTTCCTAACGTCTTTACTCTTTCCTCAATATCCCTTTAATAACTCCGAAAGGCTGTCAGTAGTCCCCGGATCGCCTATAGCGCGGAACTTCCAGGTGCCGTCTTTACGGTATACTTCGGCAAAGGTCATGGAGCACATGCCGTTGTAGGTGGAATCGCCCGAGAGACTGAATTTAGCAATCTCTTTACCATGGCTGTCAACCGCGCGGATGAAAGCATTCTCCACCATGCCAAAATGTTGATTGTTTTTACGCCCCTGATAAATGGCTACCAGGAAAAGAATGCGGTCATATTTCGGATCGAGCGAATCAAGCTTTACGATGATCTGCTCGTCATCGCCCTCACCGGCCCCGGTGCGGTTATCGCCGGTAAGCCAGATGTGTCCCGAAGGATGGCGCATCGAGTTAAAGTAAATCACATCTCCCTCGAACATATTGATGGTACGCCCATTAGCGGTTTGTTTGGCATAGGCGCGATTCGCTACTTTACCGTTCTTGTCCAGCAAAAATGCAATCGCATCCAAATCATATTCTGCCTCTTCGGCACCGCCAAACAGTTTGCCTAAAAAGCCGCCATGGGTTTTCCTAACGTCCCAGCCCAAACCTATAGTTACTGACGACAGGTCGAAGCTTTCGCCTTTATCATTTTTACGCAGGTCAATTGTTTGACCTTTTACCAAATTTATAGCCATTGCCTTATTTGATTATTTGTCCTTTGAAATATTTACTTAAAAAGAAAGCCAGGTCTTCTTTATAACCCACGCCCGATGCTTCAAACTTCCAGGCACCATTGCGTTTATAAAGCCTTCCAAACTCAATAGCTGTTTCGATAGAAAAATCCTCGCCCAGTTCATATTTACAAACTTCGGCACCTGTCTGGTTATCTAAGATACGAATGTATGAGTCACGCACCTGGCCAAAATTTTGACGACGGGCTTGTGCTTCGTGAATAGTTACCACAAACAGGATCTCCTGGATGCGGGCATCTACTTTAGTCAGGTCAACTGTGATCGATTCATCATCGCCGCCATCGCTGTTACCGCCTGTTGGGTCATCACCCGTGTGGTGAACCGATTGTTCAGGCGAATCGACATTATTATAGAATACAAAAAATTCATCCTGGGGTACCAGTCGGTTAGCATCGATCAAGATAGCGGATACGTCAAGATCGAAGTCATAACCTGTGCCTTCGTTTGGGTTCCAGCCCAAGCCAACTGTCATTTTTGAAAGGCCGATATCAATTTTCTGCCCTTTTTGTAAGTTAATAGCCATTTTAGTATGTGTTATTTTTAGGTAAAACCTGTGTAGCCTATTGGGTTTTGCGCGGCGCTGCAGGTATTGAGCCGGAGACAAACCGGCAATTAAACGCTTAATCTAAGGTAGATGTTTTATTGAGGTGATATTGTAAAATTGTCTACACAGAAATAAGACGATGACAGGGGGCGGTTGTTACAGGAAGAGGGGAGATAATTTAGTTGCGTAATACGCAATTATTTAACAATGGTTGTTGCATCTGTTTTAGCTCATGCGTAATAGTACGTTGTAGTCCCTCGGTCGCTTTTTTATGTAACACGATTAATACACTTGCTTTAGCGTATTAAGGGAGAGGGGTTTGGTAATTAAGTGAAAGTCATGTAAATTCCGTTTTTATAAAAACCTAAATGGTGAAAAAATTACTCCTGGCCTTAGTTATCACCTGGGGCATAATGGCAAACGGTCATATTTCTGCACAAACGGGCACCGATAGCACGGGTTTAGGCCTCGTAATTGCTAATTATCACACTGCTATAGGTCAACAATCGTACCTGTATAACGGGCCCGAATATGAGTTTTACGATCCCATAATAAAAGGTAATGCATATGTTTTTGACAATAAGACATTTACACCTGGGGATGTAAAATACGGGGCAGCGGTTTATCGCGATGTCCCGATGTTATATGATCTGAATAAAGATTTGGTAGTTATACTGCTTTATAACCACTTTACAAAAATTTCATTACTAAGCGAGCGTGTGCCGGAGTTTTGGCTGCTTAACCATCATTTTATACGCATTGTTACCGATTCGACAGGCCAGGCCCGCCTTGCTACCGGTTTTTATGATCAATTATACCAGGGGAAAAAGATCGGGATTATTGTAAAAAGGGCCAAGAGCATCCAAACCAACACAGGAAACAACACCGTTGAATCTTTTTTTAGCGAAACAACAGACTATTATGTTAAAAAAGGGGATAACTATTTCAGCTTTAGCGGAAAGGGCGGACTGTTAGATATTTTGAAGGATAAAAAGAAGGAGTTGCGGCAATATATAAAAGCAAATCATATCGACTTTCGCGAAAATCAGGAACAGGCTATAGTGGATGTAACTACTTATTATGATCATTTAACTAATTAATGCGGTGTGCCTTATTATTTAATAACAGGGCAAAAAATAATATAGCATTAATGTATACGGCAGGAAAATAAAATAACCGGATGAAAAAAATTTACTTTCTAAGTTTCTGTTTTTTGATTTTAATTAAACTGTGCCAGGCCCAGCAGGGTCCGGTAAAATCAATCAGCGTAAACTTTCAACAAGCTACTATTGAGCAGTTTGTAACAGAACTGGAAGCAAAATCAGGCTTTCATTTTTTTTACGACGCCATGCAGTTTGACAGTTTGAAAGTAACTCTGCAGGCAACCAATAAACCTATTGAAACCATATTGAGCCAGGCTTTTAAAAACACCGGTTTTAGTTTTGCCATAACCAAACACCAGCAGGTGTTTTTAACTAAAGGGCGCGAAATACAAACCGGACTGGCGGTAGGTTATTTTGGCATTACAACTGCCAATGCAACTGCAGCAAATATAAGTGTATCCCCGGCTAATGCTGATCTTGATAAAGATAAAAAGATCCCCGAAGCAACAACCGAAAATAAGCTATACGAAATAGGGATCAAAACCAACACTATTGAGGCGGGCACGGCAACGCTTTCTGGATATGTAAAGGAAGCTAAATCGGGCGAATCTGTAACAGGTGCCAGCATATATGTAACCAATACCAAAACGGGTGTAGCTACCGACCAGTTTGGCTATTTCACTATCAAATTACCCAAAGGCAGGCAGGTTTTAAGCGTTAGGGGCATTGGCATGCGCGATACCCGCAGGCAGATCATCCTTTACTCGGACGGTAAGATCATCATTGAGATGCAGGAACAGGTAACCAGCCTTAAAGAAGTAAAGATCTCTGCCGAGAAAGTGGCTAATGTGCGTAATGTTCAATTGGGGGTGAACAGGCTTGATATTAAAAGCATTAAACAGGTGCCCACCGTATTTGGCGAGGCCGATATATTAAGGGTGGTACTTACTCTGCCCGGCGTTCAGTCGGTAGGAGAGGCAACGACAGGTTTCAATGTACGCGGGGGCTCGGCCGATCAGAACCTGATCCTGATGAATGACGCCACCATTTATAACCCCTCGCATTTTTTTGGCTTCTTTTCATCATTTAACCCCGACATAGTTAAAGATATCGAACTATATAAAAGCAGTATCCCCGAAAGGTTCGGCGGGCGTTTATCATCGGTGTTGGATGTTACCAATCGTGAGGGTAATAAAAAGAAATTTACCGGTTCGGCAGGCATTGGTTTAATCACCAGCAGGCTTAATGTTGAAGGGCCTATCATCAAGGATAAAACCTCGTTTTCATTCGGAGGCCGTACCACTTACTCCGACTGGCTCCTTAAACTCCTGCCCGATGCCTACAAGCACAGCTCGGCTTCATTTTATGATCTTAACCTGGATATAAGCCACCAGATTGATGATAAAAACAACCTGTATCTAACCAGCTATATAAGCAGGGACAAATTCAGGCTTAATAGCGATACTGCTTACAGTTACAGCAACAGGAATATCAACCTAAAATGGAAGCATAATTTTAATAATAAACTATTCAGTGTTATTACGGCCGGGATAGACAAGTACCAATATGATGTTTCAAGCGCCGATAACCCGGTAAATGCTTACAAGCTGAATTTTGATATTAACCAAAGTAATTTTAAAACGGATTTTACCTATTACCTTAACCGCAAAAATACTGTCGATTTTGGGTTAAGTTCCATTTATTATAAGCTCCATCCGGGCAGCTTTCAGCCTCTTGGCGCCCAATCATTGGTAGCTCCTGATGTTGTTGCCACACAACAGGCCCTGGAAAGCGCCTTATACCTGGGCGATAAGTTTGACGTGACCGACGATCTGTCGATAAGCGGTGGTGTAAGGTATTCGATCTACAATTTCCTGGGGCCGCAAACAGTGTATAACTATGCGCCTAACCTGCCCAAAACAAGCGCCAACCTGTTGGATAGTACCTATTACGCAAGTGGTAAGTTTATTAAAACTTATTCGGGGCCCGAAATCAGGCTTTCGGCCAGGTATCAACTGGGCGATAACCTATCGATCAAGGGCGGCTATAACACACTCAGGCAGTATATTCACCTGTTATCAAATACAACAGCCATATCCCCAACTGATGTTTGGCAACTAAGCGATCCTAATATCAAACCTCAATATGGTGACCAGGTGTCATTAGGTCTTTATCATAATTTAAAATCAAATACTATCGAAACTTCGGTTGAGGTTTATTACAAACGGTTAAGGGATTATCTTGATTACAAGAGCGGAGCCAACCTGGTATTAAACCATCATATTGAAACAGATGTGGTAGGTACAAAAGGCAAAGCGTATGGGATTGAGTTTTTAGTAAAAAAAGCCACCGGGAAAGCCAATGGATGGATCAGTTATACTTATTCGCGCACGTTTTTAAGACAAGATGATCCTAATATCGGAGATTTGATAAATGGTGGTACTTACTATCCGGCAAATTTTGATAAACCCCACGCGTTTAATTTTATTGGTAACTACAGGTTTTCGCACAGGTTCAGTGTTTCTCTAAATCTTACTTACAGCACAGGCCGGCCTATTACCCTGCCTATTGCCAAGTATGAGTATGGTGGTTCCGAGCGGGTATTTTATTCGGACAGGAACCAATACCGCATCCCGGATTATTTCAGGTCGGATTTTTCAATGAACATAGAGGGCAACCATAAAGTGCACCAGTTAACCCATAACTCATTTACGATAGGGGTGTATAACTTAACCGGCAGGCAAAACGCCTATTCAACATTCTTTACAGAGCAGGGCGGGGCCATTAACGGGTATAAGCTGTCCATATTTGCCAAACCTATTCCATTTATTAATTACAATATCAGGTTTTAATTGAAAGTGATGAAAGGAAAACGATACATATTGATTTTTTTGTTGCTGGGGGCCATATATAATGCCTGTAAAAAGCCTTATAACCCTAAAATTGTTGACTCCCCCAATCATTACCTGGTTGTTGAAGGGGTGATAAACAATGGCAGCGATTCAACCATAATAAAATTAAGCAGAACGGTTAACATCTCAGGCAATGTAAGCACAAGCGGAGTTGACAATTGCACTGTATCTGTTGAAGCCGAGGGGGGAACAGCATATTCGCTTACGTGGCTGGGAAATGGGACTTATGTTATTCCGGCGCTTAACCTGGATGTGTCAAAAAAATACCGTGTGCATATTATCACTAATGATAATAAAGAATATGCGTCGGACTATGTTGAGGTAAAAAAGACACAGCCAATTGATAGCATAGGGTTTAATATTAAAAATGGTAACGTGCAGGTTTATGCAAATACGCACGATGCCTCCAATAGCTCCCGATATTACAGGTGGAGTTATGAAGAAACATGGCGCTTTCATGCTAAATATCAATCGGCCTATATGGTTGATCCTGTGGCTAAAGCAGTTGTTTTTCGGCCACCCAGTGAAAGCAGTTATTATTGCTTTGCGGGGGCCAAATCCAGTACCATAGTTATAGGCTCATCAGCTAAGCTATCACAAGATGTAATATACCAGCAACCGGTAACAACCATAGCCTCAACATCTGAAAAAATTGAAATGCGTTATTCCATTTTTCTGAAACAGTATGCGTTAACCAAAGAAGCTTATCAGTTTTGGGAAAATATGAAGAAAAACACGGAGCAATTAGGAAGTATATTTGATGCGCAGCCATCGCAGTTAACCGGCAATATTCACAACCTTAAGGATCCGGCTGAGCCTGTTATCGGGTATATTAGCGTAACTAATATTCAATCAAAAAGGGTATTTATTGATAATGCCGATCTCCCCCGCGATTGGGTGCCAACATATCCGTATGATTGCGGGCCTCCGGATACTGCGCTTTTTTTTAACCCTAAAACCAAACAGGATGATGTACTGGGCATAATAATAAACGGTAATGCAATACCTGTGCTTGATATAACCCAAAAAATGAAAGTAATAGGCTATACTTACTCATCGCTTGAATGTACTGATTGCAGGATCCGGGGCCGGGTACAAACCCCTTCATTTTGGAAAGAGAGATAAAAAGAGATTAAATGATTGCCGTGACAACAAATCAAGAAGATTTTGGCTATGAAAGAAATTAAAAAACTTGCTATCGTTCCACTGCTTTTAGGCATGCTGCTCTTATCGTTAAACGGGTTAGCACAAACTATAAATCAAATTTCCGAGAGCTTTAATAGGTATGGCCAAACTTCCTTACCGGAAAAAATATTTGTACACACCGATAAAAGTGTATATATGACCGGGGAAATTTTGTGGTTTAAAATATATAACGTTGATGCTACTTATCATAAGCCGCTTGGCCTTAGCAAAGTTGTATATGTTGATGTATTGGACAACAAGCAAAATGCCATAATACAAACTAAAATAGAAATGAAAAACGGTCTCGGGAGTGGCTCTGTTTATATACCGGTATCGGCAAGCAATGGTAATTATAAGTTAAGGGCCTATACCAACTGGATGAAAAATTTTAGTCCTGATTATTATTTTGAAAAGGTTATAGCCATTATCAACCCGTTAAAATCTCCCGAAGCCCAGGCTAAGGCGCAACCATCAGACTACGATGTCCAGTTTTTTCCCGAAGGAGGGAACCTCGTTGCGGGTATTAACAGTAAGATAGCTTTTAAAGTTACAGCATCAGACGGTATAGGCTTAAGTGAATGCAGAGGTTTTATTGTTGATCAGAAACACGATACGGTAGCACGGTTCCGGCCATTAAAATTTGGTATCGGCAGCTTTTTATTTACCCCGATAGCGGGGAATGTTTATATAGCTGTGATTAAATCGGGCAATAACCTACCTGTTACCAAAGAGTTACCTGCCGTTAAAAATCAGGGTTATGTAATGGCGGTAAAAGATGCAGAGGGCACGCAGGTGCAGATCACAGTAAAAGGAGCCGGCGTTGAAGCCGGCGAATTATATCTGTTTGCTCATACAGGGCAATCGGTTAAAGCCGGCATGTCAGCACCTTTTAACAATGGCATTGCCAGTTTTACGATTGATAAAGCTAAGCTGGGTGAAGGGGTATCGCACTTAACAATTTTCAATAGCGCCAGACAACCCGTATGCGAAAGGCTTTATTTTAAACGTCCCAAACAAAACCTCGTTATTGAAGCCACAGTTGATCAGCCTTCTTACGCCCGTCGTAAAAAAGTAAGTGTGGACATCGCAGCTGAAGATTTTTCGGGGCATGTAAAACCTGCTAACCTGTCAATGTCGGTTTATAAGATTGACTCATTGCAAAATATTGATGCCGGCGAAATATTCAGCTATCTGTGGCTCAGGTCAGATTTGCGTGGAAATATTGAATCGCCAGGCTACTATTTCAAAAATACCGATGCAGAAGCCGACACTGCTCTTGATAACCTCATGCTAACACAAGGCTGGCGAAGGTTTCAATGGGATAATGTATTTGGTAATAAACAGGCGGCATTTAGTTTTTTGCCAGAGTATGACGGGCACCTGATTACCGGTAAAATAACCAATACGCAAACCGGTGGTATTGCCAAAGATGTAGTAGCTTATTTAAGTGTCCCGGGAAAACGGGTACAGCTGTATGCCTCAAAAAGCGATTCGACAGGCAGGTTGATTTTTAATACAAGACAACTTTATGGCCCCGGCGAAATAGTAGCTCAAACCAATTCGGAAAGGGATACTACCTATCATATTGATATTTTAACCCCCTTTTCTGAACAATACGCAAAATACCCTATGTTAAAATTTAACCTAAACCGGGGTATGCAAAGCGCCATTGAAGAACGAAGCCTGGGCACGCAGGTTCAAAACATTTATTTAAGCAATAAGATCAAGCACTTTTATGAGCCGCAGGTTGATAGCTCGGGTTTTTATGCAACCCCCTATAAAACCTACCTTTTGGATAACTATACCCGCTTTACTACAATGGAAGAAGTGTTGAGAGAGTATGTAAGAGAGGTTTGGATTAACAGATCGCAAAAACGGTATCACATCAAAGTACTGAATGATAATGGATTTTTAGATGGCGATCCGTTAGTAATGCTTGACGACGTACCTGTTTTTAATATAGACAAGGTTATGGCTATTGACCCGTTGAAAGTTCGTAAGCTGGAAGATGTTCCGTACCGGTATTATTGGGGGCCATCTGTTTACGAAGGAATCTTAAGCTTGACAACTTATAAGGGCGATCTTGGCGGTGTTGAAATAGACCCAAAGGCCGTAGTGCTCGATTATGAAGGCCTGCAATTGCAGCGTGAGTTCTATTCTCCGGCATATGAAACTGAACAGGCAGCTAAAAACAGGTTGCCCGATTTCAGAAACCTGCTTTATTGGGGGCCGAATATCAATACTTTGGCCACAGGCAAAAATCAGTTGTCGTTTTATACGTCAGATCAAACAGGTAAATACATAGGGATTGTACAAGGAATTACGGCACAAGGCGATATTGCAAGTCAATATTTTAACTTTAACGTGCAATAGAATATTTTTTTCAAAAAAAATTGCAGAGCAGCCTCCGTTAATATTTTCGCTATTTAAATCTGAAAACTAATGGTTTACTAATTGTTGGAAAGAGGTATATTAATCAAAAAACACTGCTGAGTTTGTATTAAGCCAACTTTTTTTGAAAAAACAATTTGTGTAAATTAAAATGGTTTGTATATTTGCACACCCAAACGGAGGAGTGGTAGTTCAGCCGGTTAGAATACATGCCTGTCACGCATGGGGTCGCGGGTTCGAGTCCCGTCCATTCCGCTGATGAATGTAAGCGCCTGTAAATCAATGATTTACGGGCGTTTTTCTTAGGTGCCTGCCGGACCCGAACCCAAACCTCAAAACATCTTAAAACACCTCATATTCAATATCATAAAATTTGAGGCCTTTTTATTGATTTTACAGCCCCTTGAATTATTTATTTCGTGGAATGGCGCAATCCGTAGCGTCTTTTTTTCTTTAAAAAAGACGCTACGCAAATATCTGGTGAGATACCAATTAAGCTAGAAGTTTACATTTTGAGATTTATTTAAATTTTAATTATCTCATTATGCTAGAAAAAAGCTTCGGACTATTTTATTATTTGAAACAATCCAAAACACAGAGTAACGATGTAAAATATGTTTACCTCCGTATTACCGTAAATGGTCATCGAAAAGATGTTTCGTTAAAAAGACAATGGGAGCCATATAGATGGAACTCTCAGTTTGGTAGGGCGATTGGTGTCAAGAAGGATGCGAAAGAACTCAATGCCTTTTTAGATGTATTATTAACCAAAATCTATCAAATTAAGCGAGAGCTTATTGATAGCGGCAAACCTGTATCTGCTATCAGCATTAAAAATCGACTAGTTGGGAAAGATCATGATCATCACATGATCCTAGCAGAATTCAAAAATCACAATATTCAAATGCAAACATTAGTGGGAAAAGAATATGCACCTGCAACGCTTACTCGTTATAAAACAGCACACGACCATACTAAGAATTTCATTATGTGGAAATATCAAGAAAATGATATGAATATTAAACGACTGGATTATGAATTTGTATCACAATTTGCATTTTGGCTTAAAAGTGAACGAAAGTGCAGCCATAACGTAACTTTAAAATACATAGGTAATTTAAGAAAAATCGTTGCCGACTGGTTAAAAAAAGGATGGATCATAAATGATCCGTTTGTCAATTTTAAATTTAGTCGAATTGAGAAAACTCTAGTTGCATTAACAAAACAAGAATTGGCGAGAATTATTGATAAGAGATTTAGCATAAAACGATTAGATCATGTCAAAGATATTTTCCTTTTTTGTTGTTACACCGGCCTCTCATATGTTGATGTTCATCAATTGAGGCGTTCAGATATTACTAGCGGTATCGACAATAATAATTGGATTACAACTGTGAGGAAAAAAACAGGTTCAGATGTCAGACTGCCATTATTGCCTTTAGCTCTTGAAGTAATTGCCAAATACGATAACGATCCCGTTTGTATTGAGCGAGGACTTCTTCTACCAGTATTATCAAATCAAAAGATGAATGCCTATTTGAAAGAAATAGGGGATGTATGTAATATAAAGAAGAACTTAACATTCCACATAGCTCGTCACACTTTCGCAACAACTGTAACTTTAAGTAATGGTGTTCCAATGGAGACAGTATCTAAAATGCTAGGGCATAAATCGGTGAAGCAAACGCAACATTACGCTAAAATAATTGACACCAAAATTAGTCAGGATATGCAAGTACTGCGAAAAAAATTGAGGGTTAGATTATAGTTATCAGCTCACCTATAGAAACTTTAATCCATAAACTTGAAGTCAGTAATTAGTGACTTCAAGTTTACCTTGGGTAAATACAACAATATAATTATGAACAATAAATCAACGATTCTGATGAAATCTTATTAAGTAAAATACATCAGTTACGCGGCCAAAAACTGATGATCGACCGAGATTTGGCCAGGTTCTATGATGTTCCAATGAAAGTTATTAAACAAAGCGTCAAGCGACATCAATTTGAAAATTCAAAAGTAATTGACTTCTACTAATGATGAAGCAAATTAGCCGATGAATGGTATCGTAAATATTGATTAAGTTTGATTAACCTAAATTATCACCATGGCCAAACAATTACTTAATGATACACAAGCGGCCAAACATCTCGGCATCACTAAAGAGTTGTTGTACGCTTACATAAAAAATGCGCCGAAAACCCAACTTGGCCATGATCGTAAATTGCAAACCATTATAAAAGACGGTCGGAATTATTTTGATTTCGATGAACTTCAAGCTTTCGACACTTACCTTAAAGAACCTTGGTCGAAACCAGGCGAAAAGCGACCTCCAATACCTAAATATATAGACGATTACCTCAGAGCAGAGATTAAAGGCCAATGTCCGATAACAGGAAAAGGAGCTCCACTCGATAATGCCCATATTGTCGACTACAGTATTTCATTAAGCCACCATCATCATAATTTAATTAGAATAGCTAAGGACGAGCATACAAAAGCTGATACCGGAATATTGCCAAAATCTATACTATTAGCTTACAAGCAACAGCTTGTCGATAAAATCCGGAATGAGTTAAGCGCGGAAGATAATATTTACCTTCATACGCTGAAGCCGCCATTGCCGCACCCTTTTTTTGTCGGGCGCGACTTTGAATTAGCTAACCTGATCGCTTTAATGGAAACTGAAAGAGTAGTTGTGATACAAGGAATCGGGGGAATTGGTAAAACACAATTACTATTAAACGCGCTGCAACAAGTGTGTTATCATAACCCGGTGATATACATCAATATTGAAACGATTAATGATGTAAAAGATCTTGTTATTTTATTGCAAAACAGTTTATATGAGATAACAGGTAAACAAAGCAGTCAGTCCTTGATTGATGAGCTTAGGGGATTGCCCGTAACTTTTATTTTCGACAGCTTGGAAAAACTACTCATTTCTCAAAGGGACGAAGTTGAGGATTTAATAAATAATTTATTAATACATACAGCGGAGGTACAATTACTCATTACTTCCCAAATAGATCTATCGATTTTCGATTACGAACAACACAAAATTCAATTATCAGGAATTGATGATAGTCCAATTTTGATTATTTTAAAGCATCTTCTACCAGATAACATTGCGTTAAGCAATGATGATATAAATTGGATTTTAAATTTTTGTAATGGACACCCATTATCAATTAAACTGTTAGCCTCACTCATAAAATTTCTTGGTAACACTTCCAAGGCGATTGAGAGAATTGAACAGCAGGATAATTTGGAGCAGCCGTTACGTCGAATCCACAATAAGAGCACGTCTTTAGATAAATGCCTTTCAACTGTATTTGATTGCCTGACAAGTCAAGAGAAGGCTTTTTTGCTTTTGGTGAAGTGCTACCCAGCCGGCATGAATTTGGAGCGTTATCAACTAAAGCATAAGAACCAAGACATTGTTACCATAGTTGCAACCATCAAGCAGTTCTTTTTTCTGGAAAACTATCTGGGCGAATTTGAAACAGAAAGAGTTGCGATCCCGAATCCCATACGACCGTTTATTTCGGCTATGGCCAAAAAATTTGACGGCGACATCGAAACCATTGAATTAAATGCTTACGAGCAAATTATGGTCGAAGCGATGGTGTACGATACCTATTATGTGGAGGGTTGGCGTGATGGCCCAGCAGAAATTGGTATCATGAAACTTGATGAGGAACTTCCTAATATTTTGGAGGCGTTTCATTATGCATCGGCTAAAATTGCAGGGTTAAAAGATAAAATCTCAAAAAAAGAGCGAAAGTATGTTGTCATGGTTATGGGCCTTTCGTCAGCAATGGGCAAGTTCTGTTTTACCCGTGGTTATTTTGATTATGGGACGATGTTTGCGCGCGCCGGAATTCGTGCAAATCTCCTTTTAGGAGAAATTAATCTCGTTGCTCAGCAATATATGTACCTAGCTCAAATTTTTGATCGTCAATTTGATGTCGAAAACTTTAAAACAACCGTTGCTGAAATGGAAGAGATTGCGCAGCGTACCGGCAACATCGAAATGCACGTGAATGCTAGCTGGGCTAAGGGTCGCTTAGCGATTGAGACAGGTGATTGGGCAAACGCAAAGATATTCTTAAAAAAAGCATTGGATCTGCTTAACTCTGAACCAGCAGATAAGGTAGGACAAAAGAGGCATTCTAAAAATTCGGATATAGATCAAGAGGCGATTTCTGGTAATACAGCGTTGTTACTTAGTGAATTGGGTAAGGTATATGAGTTTTCCGGGGATTTAAAGCAAGCGATCCCATATTACACTAAAGCTATAACTATTCAGGAGCAATATAACGATGAAACTAACTTACTAAGCAGTTATCACCATTTAGGATTTTGCTTGGTTCACACGGGGCATGTGGATGAAGGTTTAAAATTGTTTTTCATTACTATTGAAGGCTTTTATCGAAACCGTCAATACGAATACCTTGGTAACTCCTTATCGGAAATTGGCAGAATCATATCGGACCGTCCGGAAGCCTTAAACAACGAATCACTTACTGAAGAAAGAATAAAAGCCGCTTTGGGAAGCCTCTGTGAGCAATTAAAAGATAGCTATCAACGATTATGTCTGAATATGGATAGTGGCGCTGCACTTAATGCTATGCCAAACCAACTACAAGGTAAATTGCTCTACACAATGATGTTGGTTTCAGTATTACCTTGTCGCGGATTGCTTTGGCGTTACATGGTGAACCTTATCGATATATTCAAAAAAGAAGAGAATAATAAGTCCCTATTAATACCCATTATTGTGACGAGTCACATTGTCGGAGGAGTGGATGATTGGAGAGATTCCGCTAATAAAGAAGAGATCATTGAACAACTATGCTTATATTGCCTTATACTCAATGGCGGCCCGGACATCAATGGAAAAACGAAAATATTTCAGTGGCTGGCATTTTGGATGAACCAGGTCAAACTAAGGAATAATATAACACCGCAAGAAATGTGGGACGAAGCATTAGTGATTACTAAGTTAAAAGGAAAGCTGTAATCATCACAAAAAATTCGACCACCAGTTAAGGGGTTTTATCGACTGTCTTATCGATTAGCATGGCGAAAAGCCTCCTATCGGATTTATTTACACTCTTTCCAAGAAATTAACATTCAATAAGTTATCAAGGCTTTTTGTACTCTTAGTGTTGTTTGCCGATATTTAAATTAACAAAAACTGTATAAATCTAAAAATCTTTAATGATCTTTACAGATTTCAATTACTAATATAGTTAGTATTTTTTAACTTTGATTTTGTTATAGTTATGCCGGTATCAATTAAATCTGACAATGTGCGCCTAACGCTCTCTGGACATGAGACCTTCCATTGCAGGCACCTATGGTTAAAAAAAGGCTACGATTTTGTGGATAATGGCCACAGTTTCTCAGATGCCGACGCGGTAGTTACTTTAGGTGTAGGTAAGAATATGGTAACGGCGATTAAGTTTTGGCTTAAGGCGTTCGATTTGCTTGGCCCTAACGATCAGTTGACCGAATTTGCGCACTTTATCTTCAATACGCAAACCGGCATAGATCCCTATTTGGAGGATGATCAAAGTCTTTGGCTATTACATTATCGGCTTGTTAAAAACAATTTCGCATCGATTTACTCTCTGGTTTTCAACGAATTCCGAAAAGAAAAGATACAATTTACAAAAGAGAATTTCCAGGCATTTATACTGCGTAAGTCCGAGCTTGTTAACCCAAAAACCGCTGGTGATGACTTTGATGTATTCAAAAAAATGTACCTCAATAAATCTGAAGACAGTAAACTCACAGAAGATTCCTTCCTCGGATTACTTGCTGAGCTGCAACTTCTAAAATCACAACAAAAAGGAACCTATTTTATAGTTAACGCAGATATATCTTCATTAAGCCCTGCGGTATTCCTGTACGCGATTTTAGACAACGAACAATATGGTTCGTCTATCAGTTTACAAGCGCTGGAAAATGACGAAAACGGACCGGGTAATGTTTTTGCGCTGAGCCGCAATGCTATTCTGGAGTTGATTGAATTAGTGAAAGAACAGTTTGGTGATGACTATACGTTTAATGACCATGCTGGTGTAAAGGAGTTTCAAATTAGAAACCGGCCTTTAAATATTTATGAAATACTTAGACCCGTTGTGCTATGAAAGAAAAAGCTAAATTCACCCCCTCTATCAATATAGAACGTGATGAAACGAAATCATTTTCTTATATAGCAACGCCAAATGCTGTCAGAACTGTTGAACAGTTAGAATCAGATATTAGCGCAGGCCTTCGCTCTTTCAATATCATAGGATCCTATGGGACGGGTAAGTCTTCATTTTTGCTAGCACTGGAACAATCTTTAACCGGCAAGGATCAGCATTTCGACACATCACTTTTCAGTGGTTGTAAGTGCGAATTTTTAAAACTCGTTGGAAGTTACGAGTCCATCATTGATGCCTTTTCCGAACGACTTGGTGTAACCGCTGTAAAAAACAGAGTTGAGCACACTTTGACGGAAATCATGACCATTTATCGTGGTATTAAAGGTAACCGTGCACTAATCATTGTATTAGATGAATTTGGGAAATTCCTGGAATACGCTGCACAACATGAGCCTGAAAAAGAATTATATTTTATACAACAATTAGCCGAGCTTGCGAATGACTCACGGCATCAAATTGTTTTAATAACCTCCGTTCACCAAAGTTTTGAAACTTATGCTTATGACCTGAATAAGCGTTTGCGTCAAGAATGGACAAAAGTTAAGGGACGTTTTAAAGAAATAACATTCAATGAACCGGTCGAGCAGCTATTGTTTCTCGCTGCAGAACATATAGCAAAAGCAACCGACCTGCTTCCACCGAAAAAAAGGATCAAGACTGGGCTGGAAATTTTTGAACGTAGTAAGTCGTTTAAGTCAACCTATGCAAAAGATATCGCAGAAAAGCTTTTTCCTTTAGATTTGCTTTCGGCAAACGTCTTAACACTAGCATTGCAACGCTATGGGCAGAATGAAAGATCATTGTTCTCTTTTTTAGAATCAACTGATAATACCAGTCTTTTCAGGTTTGCGCAACAATCCAAAGAGACCTTTTACAACCTGGCACATGTATTTGATTACCTAATCAATAATTTCTTTTCCTTTCTCAACTCGAAATATAATCCTGATGCCGCGTCTTGGTCAGCCATTAAAGTAGCCATTGAGCAGGTCGAAAATAGTTTTGATGTTGGATTAAACAACTACCTCAAACTAATTAAAAGTATTGGCCTTCTTAACAATTTTTCGGCCGCAGGATCCGTAATGGACGAACAATTCCTGTCAGCCTATGCAACACATCTTTTGGGTATTAGTGATGCTGAAAATGTTATTGCTGACTTGGTAACAAAAAAAATCATCCGTTACCGAGGGCATAGTAAACGCTATGTGCTTACTGAAGAAACGGAGGTTGATATAGAATTGGCTTTACTGGAGGCAGAAGCTACTGTTTCAGCCATAACAGATATTCCAACTGTATTAAAGAAATATTTTGAATTTAGTCCCGCGTTGGCCAAAGAGTTTAGCTATCTGAATGGCACTAGTCGTTACTTTCAATACGAAATCAGCGAGCACCCTCATTTGGTTAAGCCAGTTGGAGAGATTGATGGTTATATTCAATTGATATTTAATGAACGGCTTAACGAAGAACAGCTGTTAGAAATTTCCAGAAATAACTGCGCCAATGTTTTCGTGGCTTATCAAAACACCAAACGTATTAAGGCCCTACTGTATGATCTAGAAAAAACCCAGAAAGTACTAACTGAAAATTTGCATGACCGGGTGGCTAAACGCGAATTAGAAAGCATTATCGTTCATGAGAAAGCGTTGCTGAATCATTGTATCCTGGATAATCTTTACAAAGCAGGAGGAGAGGTTGTCTGGTATTGGAACGGGCAAGTAGAGGTCGTTGGTTCAAAAAAGGTATTTAACAAACTTTTGACGCAGATCTGCAATGATGTCTATCGCGAAGCTCCTGTGTTCCGGAATGAACTGGTTAATAAGCATAAGATATCCAGTGCAATTCATACTGCTAAACGAAATTATTTTAAGGCATTAGTAAACAATTGGGATAAGGTTGATTTGGGTATTCCCGCTAACAAATTCCCTCCTGAAAAAATGATATTTAAATCATTATTACAGGATAGCGGGTTAGCGCCATATCGGGATGATCTTTATCAGGGAGCTGAACTGCGGCCTGGCGACAACTTCTATAATTTATGGCTCAGAAGTAATGAATTTCTGGACAGCACGAAAGGAAGTCGTAAGCCTTTGATTGGTTTATTTGAACTATTAAGCGCTGCACCATTTAAGCTCAAACAAGGATTTTTAGATTTCTGGATACCGTCTTTCTTGTTTTTGAAACGAGATGACTTTGCCTTGTATGTTGAGGGCGGTTTTATTCCTTACATCACAGAGGAAACGCTTGAACTCATCGCTAAGAAACCTAAAGATTTCGAAATCAAAGCTTTCGACATTGACGGGGTTAAATTGGATATCTTTAATAGCTATCGGGTAATTCTTGATCAAGAAAGTAAGCAAAAATTGGGTAATCTATCTTTTATTGAAACGATAAAACCATTTTTGGTGTTTTATCGCACTTTGCCAGAATATGCTAAACAAACGCACCGCCTGAGTAAAGAAGGATTATTGATTAGGGATGCCATTGCTAAATCTAAAGATCCGGAAGCAACATTCTTCGAATCCTTTCCTTTGGCATTGGGAACTACGATAACCGAACTTAACCAACACCCCGAAAGGTTACCTGCATATAGCGATACTTTACAGGGGGCCATTCGTGAAATTCGAACTTGTTTTGATGGTTTGGTAGAAAGATTTGAAGGCTTCATCCGTCAGGAATTGCTCTTTGAAGAAAACACGCTGAGTTTTGAAGAATTAAAAGCTAAACTTCAAAAACGATATCAGCACTTAAAACGCCATCTGCTGTTACCGAAGCAAAAGGCCTTTGTTCAGCGAGTAGATTCATTACTTGATGAAAAACGTCCTTGGCTAAGTTCGATCAGTCAGGCTCTAAGTGGCAAACCACTTGAAAACTTCAATGATGAGGATGAAATTCTGTTGTATGATCAAATCCGAACAATGTTACAAGACCTTGACGGCCTGACGGAACTGTCGGTTATCGATATAGATGAAAATAAAGAAGAAGTTTATAACATACAGATGACTACTTTCGGCCGCATCGCATCTAAAAGCATTATTCGTCTGCCAAAGCTTGCGTCCGCGCAATTAGATCCCTTAGTATCCTCATTGGAATCTAATCTTACTGATGATCCGGAACTAAACAAGGTTGTTTTAACTACATTGCTTCAAAAATTATTAGCCCATGAATAAGGTAAGACACGTATTGGGCATTTCTGGCGGAAAAGACAGCGCAGCCCTTGCTATATATTTAAAGACGTTATATCCATTAATGGATATAGAATACTATTCCAGTGATACAGGTAAGGAGCTTGATGAAACTTACCAGCTTATTCGTAACCTGGAGATTTACCTGGGTAAATCAATAAAAATCCTGAAGGCAGCTGAGAACAGCCATGAGGATCCATTCGACCATTTTTTGAAAATGTACGGTGGATTTTTGCCATCTTCTAACTCGCGTTGGTGTACGAAAAAATTAAAGTTAGAGCCTTTTGAAAAATATGTGGGAATAGATCCGGTAGTTTCTTACGTTGGAATACGTGGCGATGAAGATCGCGAGGGCTACATCTCACGCCGTTCCAATATACAATCCATCTTTCCTTTCCGTCGTAATATCTGGAGTGAAGACGTCATTGAAAAGTTTTTAGCCAATACCAATCAAGAGCGATTATTAGATGTACTCCCTACTTTCGGTTTTGGTAATACTGAGAAAATGCGTGAGGTATTGCAAAAACCGTTGAGCATGGCTTATCACATGCATAATAAATTAAATCAGTTATTGGATATCGGTGTTAAAGAAACCAATTACCTGGTTTATAATTTTCTTAAAACCACCAATTACCCTTTAGCGCTCGATGATACCTATTTTCCATTATTAGATAATGAAGATAATCTTAATCGCGACCGCATTTTTCAAATCCTGGAGGAGTCAGGCGTCGGAGTTCCTGCGTATTATAAGAAAATTGACTTTGCCGTTGGTGACGAATCCTCATCTTATGCACGTAGCCGATCCGGTTGTTTTTTCTGCTTTTATCAGCAAAAAATAGAATGGGTGTGGCTGTACGAACAGCATCCCGAATTGTTTAAAAAAGCAATGACTTATGAAAAGGATGGTTATACATGGATGCAAAATGAAAGTTTAGAACAGCTCATCGCCCCTGATCGTATCCGTCAGATAAAAACTGAATATATGAAGCGTCAGGACCGAACTAAAACAAAGTCAAATTTTTTACTGGATATTTTAGATGAAGCTGAAGGGGTTGGTTGTGCTTCGTGTTTTATATAGGCTATAAAACATACTTGATTAATCTACAAAAGGCTTCAGGAAGTAACCTTCTGCCGATTTTCTTGCCCACCTCCTTGGTAGATGCAACGATACCGATTACCTTTACGGGTATCGGTATCGTTTTAATGAACAGCTTTTATGATTAAAGGCTAGATTTAAACAAACCAAATATCATTTATATACGCTAAATTTTGCCTGATTACCTGAGGTTATGATCACAATAGATAACGCCTTCAATACCGAAAACCGTAGCGTTTTTGAATATTATCAACGACCTGGAGTAGGTTTTTACATCCCGTTGTATCAACGGGAATATAGCTGGGATTTTGACAACATTGGTCAATTGCTGGAAGACATTGCCAAGGGTATCGAGAATGTAATCGAAGATGACGATAGTGACGAAAACGAGATACGTTTTCTGGGGACAATTATTACCGTTACAGAAGCTGACAAAAATAAGGTACAGCCCCAGGACACCCGTGCGCTGCCTTCTTCAATTGAAAAGGTGATAGATGGTCAGCAACGCTTATCTACTATTTCGTTACTTTCAGCTTTGCTTTACAAACACATTGATATCAGCAAAGAACGCGTACTGAAATCGCTAAAGAAATTCAACGAAGAAGAGCGGGAAGAGATCATCAATAACATCAATGAAATCACTCAATTTTGGAAAGATAAATTAAAAGATGTTTTTGCAGTTGACCTCAAACGAGGCACCCCGACCTTGAAGCCGAAAATTATACGTGGTAGCGTTGATAAATGGATTATGGCTGAAACGCTTAATGAAAGTTATCGTTCGACTGTATCTCGTTACTTGTTTGAATTTATAGAACATTTTTTTCGAGGCAAGGAGTATCCTAAATTTGATAAGGAAAGTAATGCCGGCAAAAACTTGACTATTGCCAGCAACTGGCTAAACCGGATTGTGTTTGAAGCACATGTTACCGACAACGGATTTTGTAGTGGATTGGAAATCATCAATAACATCAACCAGGAAAACATCTGGCAATACGACCGCTCACATCTAATCGGATTGATTCATAGTGAAGAGTTTGATGATAAAAATTCTTTCAGCTTTCAAATTACCGCATTAATTCAGATACTCGCGGTTTGTCATTACCTGCTTGATCGCTGTTGTTTTACTATCATACAACCTGTAAATGATGATTGGGCATTCGATATGTTTCAATCACTGAATGCAACCGGTACGCCGCTAACTGCTATTGAAACCTTTAAGCCTTTAGTCGTTAATACAGCTAGCCTTGACGGTGGTGAATTTAAAAACTCTATTGAAAACAAATACTTCAATAAGATCGAACGCGCTTTTGAGGATATGAAAAGCGCAGCACAGAAAAGCAAACTCACCAATGAACTGTTAACTTCATTTGCACTACCTATAGAAGGTTATAAACTGGCTACACATTTTAGTTCACAACGGAAATGGCTGGAAAAAATTTATCAAAAAAGGCTGGCTGGCTCCGATGCCAAACGTGATTTCATTAAATTCTTTGGTAACTATTCCGAGTTTTATGATGAGATATGGAATAACTATCGTGCAGAAAGCGATATGCCAATTAAATCTCTTATTGGCACTTCTGACGCAGACCTGGTTTCGCTATTGATCTTATTCCTGAAGGAGAGTAACCACAAAATGTCCATCACATTATTGGGAAGCTTCTATAGCAATATGGTGGAGGGCCAACAGGATTCCGTTGTAAATTTCAGTAATGCCGTGAAAGCCATATCTGCCTTTTACATCCTTTGGCGTTCAGCTTATGGCAACGGCGGTCTCGATGATGCGTATCGAACCTTTTTCAAGGGATCAAAACAAGGTCTTGAACCACACCAGTGGATTGATAACCGCGGATTTAATTTATCAGAGTTAAAGGCTTACCTGCAACAAGTGTTAGCAGGCAGGGAGATCACGGGTAAAAGTAGTTGGCTAAACAAGGCAATACCGTTTTGCCGTTATGACAACTCAACAACGATTGTAAAATTTGCACTTTATAATGCTGCACATGATACGATACCTGATCCCGAACAAAAAGGATTGATGAAAGCTGCTACACCACATTCATCACCTTTCCTGAAATTATCACATTGGAAAAATCCAGATTTTCAAACCATTGAACATATTGCACCGGAGCGATCAGAAGGTGATTGGAGTGCAACACTTTATGGATTGGATAAACTTTATCATTCTGTTGGGAACCTAACCTTGCTACCTAATGGTGTCAACATCAGTGCGAGTAACAGAGGCTGGAAAGAAAAGGTATTGTACTATAAACATTTAAGTGAGCAGGATATAGATAAACTAGTTGAACTTGCTAATAAAGCTAAGGCAGCAGGTATAGAACTCGCTGAAAGCACCGTCAAAATGTTACAAAATTCAAATTACTCCTCGCATATTGCCCATATTTTAACTTTGGAGGACGCTGAATGGAACGCCGACATCGTGCAGCGGCGCGCAAAAAAAATACTCGAATTACTTTGGGATCGGGTTGCACCCTGGATATTTTAAACACTCAATAATCAATAATTAAAGCCCAACGATAAGCTATCGTTGGGCTTTTTTGTTAAGTGATCAATGGTGGATGTTGTCGCAAACACCTGTATATTTATAAAATGTTTTTCAAAAACATTTGGAAATTAAAAAGATAATTCGATCTTTGTTTTCGAAAAACATTTTATATTAAGCATAAAGTATTTAAAAACATAAAATATGGCCATAGTATCACCAGCACTTAGAGGACAGATGGGCACAACGGAGTACTTTCTTTCAAAGATGGTAGTCCGCGAGTTACTCCAGGGTGTCAGCCCTGCCCAGGATTACCACGAATGGTGGAGGGATCTGCCACCCCATGAGCGTATGCAAAGAGATGCCAACCTGAAACGGGTAAAAGATCAGATTGCACCATACCTTGCTAAATCAAAAGATCGTTTTTTTGGCGCGATCATCGTTTTAGTTTACGAAGGAGAACTCATTTTTGAGAGCCTCGTAAAGGATTTTAAGGCCAATTTGCCCCGTGCTTACAAAAGCCAGGCGGAAGATATCGGCTTTATTACCATTGATGGTGGTAAGCTGTTGGTGTTGGACGGACAGCACCGATGGTATGGTTTAAAGAGCGTGATGCAGGGGGAGGTCGAAGGTAGTGAGAGTAGCCAGGTTGCCACCGATGAGGTTAGTGTGATCTTCATTAAACATGAGTCTGACGAAAAAACCCGTCGTATTTTTAATAAAGTAAATCGTTACGCGAAATCAACCAGTCGCGGTGATAATATCCTGACGAGCGAAGATGATGGTATTGCTATCGTAACCCGAAGGTTAGTGTACCAGCCGGACGGACCATTCTATTCCAATGTAAAGATGAATGAGGAAGGGTTAGTGACCTGGAAGCATAACACACTAGCACCACGCAGCAAGAGTATCACGACGCTGAGCGCTTTGTATGAAATGACGGAAATTATTTTAAAGTTAAACAGCCGTTTTGAACATTTTACTGAAAAAGACACGATTAACCGCCCTGCTGACGAGGAACTTGACGAAGCCACCGCTATCGTTGTTGATTTCTGGAGAGAGCTCTTTGAAAAGTTCACTCCTTTTAAACAGGTGGCGGATACAACAAAAACAGCCAACATACCTGATATGCGTTTGGAGGCATCTCCCTATTCTTTGCTATTTAAACCGGCAGGACAGATTGCCTTTGTTGACGGGCTGGTGGATGCGGTACTTCGTTCCGGCTTAAAGTTAAGCACTGTAATTGAGCGTGCAAATAAACGTACATGGAGTATGAATGACAACCACTGGACGAATGTAATAATCAACCTGAACAAATCCATCATCGCCAGCCCTGACGCCCGTGAGCGCGCAAAACAATTAACGGCTTACCTGCTGGTGGGTGATAAGATGAAAAAATCAGAGATTAAAGAGCTTAGATATAACTATAATATTGTTAATGGTATTGATGTAGATAATCTTCAGCCAGACCAAAAAGCACTGGAGCTGCCTGAGGTAGCCCTATAAAAAAGAAAAACAACCTGATCGGATCCGACCCCTTTCAGGTTGTTAAGTGTGTCAAGTTAAACAGGGGGATTCTATCCCGGCATGCTTGTATGACGCGTTTGTTGTGTTAATAACGTGGTAAACTTACAAAAATTTTGAAGAATCAAGTTTTGTAAGCATCCCTGAGTTCATACTTCTTTTCCTGTTACCGGAGATTTCCTGCCGAGCAAATGGAGTTTATTCAAACAGTGTTTGGTACAGGTATCTGTACCAGGAGGAGAACGTATGCAACTTACGAACACCGAGCTTAAGCGTTTTGTGCGCCGCATAAAATTGAAGCGGCTGAACATGGCTAAGTATCGCGACCAGCTTACGCATTTAAAAGATAAGCTGGAAAAGAAGATCAAAGAGGATGAGCGCAATGCCATCCGCGTAACTAAATTTATCATTGCCGGATCATGGAAAAAACATACCATCCTGCGGCGTACCGGTGACCATCCGATAGACATTGACCTGGTATTGTATGTTGAGGGCGACGAAAACCTAACGAAGGACCTGAAAAAACTTCATGATTTTGTTTACGAATATCTCACCGCAATTTATCCTACCAAGGATATCGAACGCGATGTGGATGTAGAGGGTAATACAAAATCCATTAAAATCAAGTTTATTGGTTCGGGCCTTGAGGTAGATATCGTACCGGTTGTGCCGCTTGAGTCTCCTGCCGGTTACGAGCTGCAGCCGCAACGTGGTGGTGGCGGCAAGTATATCACCAGCATTAACGGGCAGTTGGCGTTTGCATGTGCACGTTACAATGCCAACCACTCGTATAACGCCATCGTACGTTGTTTAAAATGGTGGCGTAATTTCAAAGAACTCAAACCTGAGTTATCTTCATTCACTATCGAACTTATTGTAGCCCATCTCGATCTTCAGGAGGGTATCGAAACCAATATTGAAGAAGCCATAATACGTTTCTTCCGCTTCGTCAGCGATTCGGACTTCCCGGTTATCAGTTTCAAAGGCGCTATCAACTCAGTACCTGCATTTACGACGCCGATCTTCGTTGCAGATCCTACCAATAACGATAACAATGCAGCAAAGAAAATGAGTGCGATCAGTTGGGAAGACGTACGCAAGGAAGCCAACAATGCCTTCGAGGCTTTAAACTATGCACAAAGTATCAATACGCAGGGATCCACTATTGATGAGTGGAAAACCGTTTTCGGTCCAAGTTTTAACATAGACGAGGAGGTTTAACATGTCAGATTTTAATACCATCACCAATACCAAAACCTACACGGTTATCGATATCCGAAAAACGTTCGAAGGTTTTGAAGCAGACCTAAGGATGATCGCTCGTCGTACAGATAAATGGGCTATGGACTACGTGGAAAAAGTCATTCATGATATCCTGGCATTCGCAGAGAATAAATACGTACGCGCTGTGGATATCACCTTAATGCGGAATAGCGGCACAGCAGTGCGGGCAGCCCGTTATACAGTTAACGAAGAAGGTAAAGCTATTAGCGGCGAACGCCCTGGCGGCAACGATTGGCAGAACTTGCCGGATACCTACTTAACGGTTATCACGCATTACAACAACAACTGGAAGGTATTAGGTAGCGCAGGTCAGGAAAAGTTCGTGCAAGAGCAGCTTCTATTGAACTGGAGTAACACAACGATCGATACAAGATATACCAACCTTTCAAAACAAACGGCGCAGTTATACGGCAGCAACGGTTATGAACTTCAAAAAACAAACTTTAGATAAACCATGTCCATATTCGATCATATCAAAGAATTACCGGATCAGCAGATCCGGCAGCAAGCTGCAAGTCTAGTCGGCTTTTCAAAAAAATTTAAACGTATTTATACTAACCTGAAACTGTTACTGGACCAGGACGGCTTGGCCACCTGGAGTGAGCTGCATCACGAGCGGTTACTACCGGCTGTTAGCCAGCTAAAAGATAAATACCCACTAGTAATCCTCGCAGGCGATGCCGGTACCGGCAAAACCGTTACGGCTCAGGCAATCGCTGATGCCATGACCAGAGAGCTAAACAAGGAAGCGCATTTTCTCAAATTAAGTACTCGCGTTCGTGGCGAAGGCTTGCACGGGGAAATGGGCAATCTGGTAAACAATGCCTTTCAGGAATTAAAAAATTTAGCAGGTAAGAAGAAGCTTGCGTTTCTGCTAATTGATGAGGCTGATGCTATTGCAACAACACGCTCAACGGGGCAAATGCACCAGGAAGAAAAGGCGGCCGTAAATACACTCATCCAAAAAATTGACGAGATACGTGAACTCGGAGGTCGCGCAGTAGTGTTCATGTCAACTAATCGCCTGCACTTCCTGGATGAAGCCATTGTTCGGAGAGCGGCGATAGTTTTACAGTTTGAACGGCCGGATGAAGAAGAACGTCGACAACTATTCGCTCAGGATCTTGATGGTTTAGGTTTGTCAACTACTCAACTACAGGAGTTGGCCGAACTGTCCGGCCCGGAAGCCAATGATGGCTTAGGCTATTCCTTTTCAGATATCAGGTTAAAATTGGTTCCGGAAGCCATTGCAAAGTGCTATCCGGACTACCCACTAACATTTGAGGTCTTAAAAAGTACTATTAAGGAAGTTAAACCGAGCCCGAAGATTAAATAATTATGAGACGAATCATTATCAAAATTCTTGTGTTTGTGATCAGCGCAGCGCTGGTTGCTTACCTGTTAATGACCGGCCAAAGCAACACCCCGGTAAATGCGGTACTGATTGGCTTAGCAGTAAATATATTGTCTTCACCGATATATGTATTGATCATTGAAGGGCTTTACAACCTTAAGAATCTTGGTTTTTTTATTAAAACCAAGATTCTTTACCGAAACCAGGAGGTACGTTTATCCATAAGCTATCTCTATCGCATCAAGGTAAACGATCGGTATCTGCTCGTTAAAAACAGGAAAAACGACTACTATCAGTTGGTTGGCGGTGCCTACAAAGCCCTTGATTCGTCGCGTACGGTATTTGCGCGCTATAAGGTTAAGCCTGATCGTAAGTTCCAGACCGATCATGGTGTTGCTAAGAACGACTTGCGATTTACCGTTCCTGGCAAAAATGTATTGCCGATGTTGGCTTGGTTTCATTCACGTGAAGACCGGGAAATCTCCCAATGGCGTGAGTTCTGTGAAGAGCTACTGTCTACTGATATTCTGGATAGACAGCTGTTCAGATACATCGATTACAGCTATGCGGTTACCCTGCAAACACCGATTCGAAAGGCAAAGAAGCTCGATATGCAGGAGGTATTGGTGTATGAAATATATGACTTGATACCAAACACGGAGCAGTTGGCTTACTTCGAAGCTTTGCAGGCACGCGGCGATACCTCAGAAATCAAATGGGCAGACCGTTTACTTATCGAAAACTTAGGTTTTAACGAGCATACTAAAGAAACACTTTATGAGATAGGCGCTCATACCAAATGGGCCATATTGGAAAAGTGGACTGACGATTAATACATTTTAAACACAACAATAATAACATGGCAAATCAAATCAAATACGGCATCTCTGCCGTAGAGTTCGATGTCGACAACGGACATCGGCACGTATCGCATGTGATCATGCACGAGATCGACGGAACAAGTGTAGCAAGAGGAGTTAAATACACCCGAGCGCAGGTGTTACAAAAATTAGATGCTCAATTCACTGTGGAGACTATGCGGTGGAACTATTTGCATCCAGAATGGATCATTGGTGCTCGGGTTACTACTTATACCCGCAATGATACCAGGTATTTACGTTCACACCTTGACGCAAGCACCACGGATAACCTGGATAACTTGTTGCCGTTGCCAAACCTCGGCCTTTGATCGATTGGGTATGGAAAATTACTTGCGATAACGAGGCTTTGAAAAATCAAGGCCTCGTTTTTATTTAGATTGTAAACACTCACAAGTTTAGCTGGTTGTCCATGCCACTTCCAGGTGCTAGTAAAGTGTAAGGCAGGTTAATTTCATCAAACCACCCGGTTTTATGATGGCAATAACTCACCACGCTGCAATTAAGGCACTTGGCCGGCCAGGAAAGCCGATCTCCATCCATCACCAATTGTTTTTTTCTGTTGAATTCGGCCACCGCTTCCATTGCCCGATGCAACGGCATCTCCTGTGTTTCTGGATCAACCCGGTGAATTTTCATTGAGCGCAACACGATCTTTTTACGGATGTTTTCATCGGTAGAGATATCCACCAGATCCCAGTACCAATTCAAGATCAACCCAAACCTCAGCCGAAGCGATTGAAATTTATTTAAGAAGGCCAGTGGTTTAACCAAATCATTTTCGAAAGGACTATCCCTGTCAGCGCTGCTGATATGGCTGAACTTCTCTATGATCACGAATTTGGTTCCGTCGGGATGCTGCAGGATATAGTCAGGCGCACCGGACAGGCTCTGGTCATCGGCCTCAAAGATAGTGGGGTCTGAACCTGGCGTATTACTGACGATCAGCTCCGAACGAAAGATATAATGAATCTGTTTGTTCAATTCCTCTGTAAAGTTGATTTCGGCATCGGCAAAGGCATCTTTTAGCTGACCTGTCTCCTTGAAAATCCTGAGCCGGTCAGCCAGGTAAAGCTTATCGGCCTTCCATTCATCCCGCTCCCAACTGGTTTGCGCATATACCTCATAGGTCTGCTGTATCGCATAACTGACCGGGCAAAATAAGAAATGACTAAGATTGCTTACCGATGTGCGTTTACCCTCCCGATAGATTTGCGGGATATCAGACCGTTGACGCAGCTGCAACTCTTCCACCAAGTTTTTGATATACAAGGCTAAGCGCGTTCTGGAGATAACCGTCTTATGGTCCCAGGTAAAGGTAAAGGACTCTACCATAAAGCGGAGAAATGCCGTATGTTTCGTGCCTTTGAAATGCAACTGCGCGAGCTGCTTTTCCAGATAGTCGGCCTGCGTGTGCTGTGCCACCAGCGCGTCGGCATACTCCACGAAATAACGCTTCCGGTCAGCCGGGTAGGCGATATTGTTAAACCGGAAAACCTTATTGTCGAGTAATGACTGATCAAGCCGGTCCAGCCAGCGTTGTTTGTCCGCACCCTCATCGGGACGGAACTGCCTTGCTACGGTAAGGACTGTTTTGATAAACAGGTTTTTGGTATAGGGATCATGCTGACTCGCATGGGCCAGAATAGCCTCGGCATTCTCCAGGAAATTAAAGTTTGACCAGCGATTAATCCCGATTTTGTAGTTGAGCCAGAGCTTTTCGTGCTGTATGGGTTTGGATTGAGGATAGCTAGCCAGCAAAACAGCGTGCAGTTCTTTCGCTGTATCGTAAAACTCCGCTTTTCTTAGACAACGGGCTAAGAAATAACCGTTCCACTCGCTCTTCTCCACGTCCCAGACTTCCTGGTATAAAGGCAAGGCATCCCTGAACAGCTCCTGACGAAACAGCTCCTTTGCTTTTTCCTTTTTTTCCTGAATAGTCATTATGACCAAGATTATCACCACAGGAGCAATCAAACTTTGAATGTAGCAAAAAATGCTTTATAATTTATTCAGGTTTTTTTGATGATTAGGTGCGTCAGCGCCGGATCGCTCAGCAGCCGCTCCACTTCCAGGTCGATGATCTCTCGTACATCCTGTTTGATCTGCAGGTAATGGCGTTCCACAATAGCCGGTGTAATCTGCCGGATCTCCGGAAAGGGCAGATAGGCATCGATCTCTTGTTTTAAAGCTGCATGATCATTGACGATCTCGCCGTGAAAAGCCTTCAGTTCGATCTTCTCTTCCGGGTTGTCGGCCACCAGCCGACAAACTCGTCCGAGCTCAGCGCAGCCGGTACCGCCGCCTCCAGTTGTTTGGAGCGGCTGATCGAAGTGTCGCTGCGGTTGATCGACAGACTTTCGCGTTCCTGTATGATGCGGCGATCTTTTTCGACACGAATTTCGCCTTGTCGCCCGACACCTGGCCCACTGCCATATTGCCCACGATGTTCATGATCACTTCCGCCTGCTCGCGTCCGTGATACTTGTGCAGCTGGCTGGCATCCTGGATACCGAGCGTGGTAACGATCAGGTTAGAACGTCCGGTAGCGGTGGTCGGAATGATATCTGTTGTTAGGGTGGGGAATTCGTCAAAAACCAGACTGCACTTCAGCTTTTTTGGCTAATTGATGATCTTCAGCAAACGGTTGGTAAACGGTTAAAAATCTCGGATAAGCATCATAGGCAGGCTTCCATTTCATGCATCCAAATGCCACCCGATCTGACATTATCGAAGCTATATCGTTCAATATATACTTGGTATTTCGGTGTTCGACAAATTCCTTCTCGTCCGCCCGGTTCAGCTTTTTCAAAAACTCTTGGGAGAAAAAATCGCCCCCCCCCCGCCAGTAGCAGTATTTAATAAACTCCATTGCGCAATAAATAAGAATCAAGTTTTGGCATATATATAACATTTTGCCGAAGCTATATAAGATATTTAGAATATCTAATTTCGGCACATATATTATAATTTGCCAAAGATTGATAAATTGTAATTCTATTGTATCTTTGCATAAAAGGAGACGAGTGCCATGAAAAGCGAAATAGAAGAACAGGTTAAATCCTACCTGAATGAACATGGTGAAGCTACTACCGCAGAGTTATCGGCTCATATCCGGAACATTAATCCGCTGTATACGACGGCGACAGTTACCACTTATCTGTCCAGACTAGTAGCCAAGGGTGCAATCTTCACCAGTGGCAGGGGGATGTATACTTCTTCATCTAAGCCAAAGTATGAACCTGATGTAACGCAGCGCATTAAATTGATGGCTAATAAGATCAGAACAGAGTATCCTTTGCTGACCTTCTGCATTTGGGATTCCGGCTGGTTAAATGAGTTTATGCGACACCAGCTCTTCCGGTATATGATGGTGATAGAGGTCGAGAAAGATGGCGCAGAATCGGTATTCTACCGGCTTTCGGAAACCAGTAAAAAGGTCTTCCTTGCCCCCGACAGCTTATTTTTTGAGCGCTATATTTCAAGCTATGATGATCCAGTAATCATCATGCCATTGATCTCGGAAGCACCTTTAGCTGAATCCAGCAAAATACCGGTGCCATCCCTCGAAAAGCTTTTGGTGGATATGGTTGCAGAAAAGAATTTATTCGGCGCGCAGCAAGCGGAACTGGATTTTATTTACAGCAATGCTTTTGAAAAATATCGGTTAAGCACTTATAAAATTAAACGCTACGCTAAACGCAGAAACCAGTTGAAAAAAGTAGCCGTTTTAATTGAACAAGCAGAAGAAGATTTAAGAATAAGAAGAAAAAGATGATAGGAAAAGAAACGTTTACCGCAGATTGGCTACGGGCTATAAAAGAGAAGGTAAGTCGCCGGGCGGATGTGAAATTAATTGAAAAGGTTGTTAATGCATTGGCATTATTAGAACATATACAAGGCAAAGGGTTCGACCTGATTTTTAAAGGCGGCACCAGTTTACTGTTGATGACAGAAGAACCGGTAAGATTTTCGATAGATATAGACATTGTAACCGCCAAGAGTAAAGAAGAACTGGAAGCGGTATTAAACGAAATTGCGACCATACCTCCTTTCCATCGCTGGGAAAGTGACAATGATCGACGTTCATCACCCAAAGCGCCGGTCGCTCATTATAAGTTTTATTATAATGGGGTAATCGACGGCAGGCAGGAGCCGATTTTACTTGATGTGCTTTTTGAAAAAAATCCATATCCAGAAACGCGCAGCATACCCATCGCTCACCCATGGTTAAGCCAGGAAGGGGAACCATTGACCGTTATCGTACCAACCTATGAGTCCATACTTGGCGACAAACTCACCGCATTCGCGCCAAAAACGACGGGCATCCTTTACACAAAAAACCGCCCGGTAGAGATTATCAAACAGCTATTTGATATCAGCTATTTGATTGACAAGAGCAATAACATTGGGGTCGTAAAAGATAGTTTTATCGAAATCGCAAGAGAAGAAATCGGCTACCGTGAATTAGGAATCACCTGGGAGATGGTACTGGAAGATACTTATGAGGCTTGTTTTGAATTGCTACAACGCAACAATTCATCCGCTGATTTCCAACAGCTATCCCTTGGGATTCGTAATATCACAAATTTTATTATCCCCAATTTCAGGATAGAAGAGGCGACCACCGCAGGAGGAAAAGTTGCCTATTTATGCGGATATCTAAAAACGGATCTGACATCACCCCTGCTGCGCTATGAAGCTCCTGCGCAGGTAACCGAATTGGAAATCAAAAATCAGACCTATCAAAGAATTAACCGCCTAAAGCGCACCAATCCTGAAGCATTTTATTATTGGTACCACACGTTGAGCCTAAGAGGCATTAGCTAGCGACATTTATGAAATCTGCATTGCCCAATTGTTGAGAGTTAAATAATCGCTTAGTTTTTGAATCACCATAATGAATTATTGCCTGCTTAAGTTTCTTTTTATCTAATTGATTAGCTTTGATTAATGCTTTTTTAAGAATTGCATCTTTATCTTCAGCGAGCCTATCAATATTGTTTATCAGATCAATAAGTAGAAATTCGATCGACAATTTCTCAGGAAAATTACGTTTGATCTGAAATTTAAATTTCCTATTGCCTAAGATAAACTCTCCATGACGTTTGTGATTGTAAACAATTCTTTCATTATACAATTGAGTTGTACCTACACCAAGACTGTTATAAGCATTAAAGGAAGTTAGAAGGAAACGGTCATCATTTAGGAAAGCTCGAACTACATCCTTTTCTTCAGGTGGTGTTTTACCAAATACAGATTCTTTAGGGTAATAGTATATGCCTCGTGATAGCTTTTGTAAAGTTCCTTCTTTTAAAATTGATGAAAGATGCCTGTCTAACGTGTTTGAAAATGAAGCAAGATCGCCGCGACGGTAAACCTTACCAGGTTTTAATAGTTCTCTAAAATCATATAATTTTGACATCCTGATACAAAATCGGATTAAGTTTTGATACAATCACTATGTATTTACATAAATCTTTAAGTACATATTTATGTAAGTGCAGGCTGTCTTTTTATTGCTTACAAAGGTAAAATATCTTGAATAAAGTCGTCAGTATTACATCTTCTTTTGGTATATTTGTCTTAATCAAGTTCTTTAAAATCAACGCAAACAACCTCAAGTTTAATCGGTGACCTCCGCGGTGACTATAGAGTTTTTAGTTTTGTAAATTGCTGACAAATAGATATTTAAGTAATGAATCGACGGTCCCGTCCATTCCGCTAAGAGACCCGTCCGGTCCGCGAAGAGCCTCACTAAGTGAGGCTTTTTTCGTTTAATACGTTGACCACAGCGGATTTCCGAAAAATCATTAGTTAAGTTTAATTGATCATCGTTTACTAATTGGGTACCTATTCGGGTACCCTCTTTTTTTTCTCACATTTGGGTACCCTCGAAGTCGAAAGGTGCGGATCAGACCGAAATAGGTTTTGGCCGCGCTATGAAGACCCTTTAAAAGGGTATCCTTTTAAAAGGTCGATTTAATGTATTCAGTTGCAGCATTATTGGAAGCAATTTGACGGACTCTTTGCGGTCTTGGACTTTTAATTTCAAGTCGTCATATTGTAATATGTAATGTTGGAAGTAGTATTTTTAATTTAATGACTTAGCGGCTTCAATTATTAATTCGGAAACCTCTTCCGGGTGAGAAACTAATGAAGCGTGGCTTGAGTCAAGGCTAATCGTTTTTTTGGCGTTAATTCTTTCCGCCATTTCTTTTTGTGTGTCCGGGTGCAACATATTGTCTTGTGTTGAAATCTGATACCAAGTAGGTTTCGTTTTCCAAGCAGCTTCGTAGGTTTGTTCTCCGAAACATTGTCCATTTACAGATTTTTGAGTAAGTGACATTACCAAGGCATCTTCGTCTTTTACATCTGCACAAATTCCTTTTTGATATTCATCGTAGTTATACCACAAAAATCCTTTGTCATCACCCGCAATTCCTGCACTACCAGAAACTTGGCGTTTCCCACTTATTTCTCCCACACTTTCGCCTTTGTCCGGTGCGTAAGCGGCAACATATACCAATCCGGCTACTTTATCATTATTCCCGGCATTAGTAATTACTGCTCCACCGTAAGAATAGCCTACCAATAAAACCTTTCCCTCTTGTAGATTAATCAAGTCGGTCGTTTTCTGTACATCATCAGTTAATGAGGTTAATGGGTTTTGTGCTGCCCGAACTTTATATCCTGCCTTTACAAGTTTTGATATTACGTACTTCCAATGTGCACCGTCGCTCCAGGCACCATGTACTAAAATAATTGTAATCTTTTCCATTTTTTTAATTGCTGTTGTTACTGTTTAAAAGCTGTGACACGAAGGTCAAACAAAAACATAAGCTTAAAAATGGACGTTTTGCACTTTGAATTGCACTTTTTTCCCGTAACTAAATTTGGTAAGATTTTCTAAATTGTATAGGTGATAATGCAACCTGGTTTGAGAAAAACCGTGTAAAATAAGCGTCGTCTTCGTACCCTAATTTATAGGCGATTTCTTTTGAAGTTAAATCGGTATGAGCGAGTAAACGTTTGGCTTCTAATACAATCCTGTCTTTTATGATTTGATTGGGCGGTTTGTTGCTCAATGCAACTATCTTTTTATTTAAATTTTTAGGCGAAGTATTCAATAATTCAGCGTAATCTGAAACTGATTTCTTGGTATAGAAATGTTGTTCCACCAATTGGCTGAAATTTCTAAGAAAGTTTACGTTGTCCTTATATTTTTCTTCCCATTTTCCGGTATTTTCTTTGGTGAAAATCCGGGTAGATTTTATAATGAGGTTCACCAATAATATCCTGTGCATTTCCTCGGAAGCAAGACCGCCATTTTGAATTTCAGCCTTTACTTCGGAAAAAATATTTTCTATAACAATGCTATCTGCCTCTGATAAAGGGATATAAGGAATTTCAAAAACATTATTGAAAAGTATACCATCACAAGAAACTTCTTTGTCGTGAATTTTCACGCAATAAAAATCAGCATCGTAGTGCAACATAAGCCCTTCAACAAACGAATTTCCATCGATAATTTTAAAAAACCGATTCCCATTTATAAAAAAAAGCGTATTGCTTTTGCATTCAATTTCTGCAAAATCAACAACCGCTTTTGCATTTTTTTTCAGATAAATAATTTTAAAAAACTCCTTATTTATTGCCTGCAAAGCAGCATTAGAATTGAATTGTAAATATCCGAGCATTTTTTGTTCAGGTAGCCTTTAGCTAATTTACAAAAGTTGATAGGAGTAAACAACTAAAAAACCTAACAACAATGATCTTCCCATTTCAGTAAGCATTCAAGATGTCGAAAAATGATTGGGTAGAAAGCCGGTCATTTTTGGCCACAGAGGCTGCTTTAATGCGCTTAATTACAGTAAGGGCTGCTTTCTTGGACCCGATGGGACCTGACGGAACTTATGTAAACAGACTAACTTCAATAATATATACTCCTAAGGGGTGGAGCCTTGAATCACGGGGAAAGATTACAGACCAACCGTATTTAATGTCTTGAAGCCTTACACGTTTTATATGCCTTTATCATTTTCATGTCAGAGAAAAAAATAACTTTGAAAATTTGAACAGTGTTCAATAATTTTGTAGTGTTTAAAAAACTAATCGAAACAATCATGAAAAAAGCATTGATCACAGGAGCAAGCGGCGGCATAGGGCTGGAAACAGCCAGACGCCTGGCCTCTCAAAACTACCGGATAACGCTGGTAGCTCGTAGCGAGGAAAAATTAAACAAGGCAGTAAAAGGTCTGGGTGGCACCGGCCATACCATTTTGGTTGCCGACCTGACGGATAAAGACGACCTGCAAAAACTGGTAGACCATCTGAAAACAGAGAAATACGATGTCCTGATCAATAATGCAGGCGCGGGTATTTACGGAAAATTTATAGAGATCCCATTGGATGAGCAGCTGGCAACTATGCAGCTTAATATGGATGCGTTGGTAACCTTGTCATATGCATTTTTGCAAAATGCCTCATCGGGTGATGCCTTAGTAAATATTGGTTCCATGCTTGCCCATTCTTCCCTTCCTGGCGGTTCAGTTTATGCAGCTACCAAAAGCTTTGTCGCCAATTTCTCGGAATCACTGTGGTATGAGTTTAAGAAAAAGGGTGTTTTTGTGATGGGTTTTAACCCTGGTGCTGCAGCCTCAGACTTTCATGCAAATGCAGGCGGGCATACCAGCGATTTTCCAAAATTTGTAATGTCTTCTGTTGAGGATGTTGCTGATGAACTGGTTAATGCAATGGAAAATAGGCGGAAGCCAAGAGTGGTACAAGGTTGGAAAAACAGGTTCATGCTGTTTGGATTCAAATTATTGAGCCGAAAATCCGCTGTAAATATTATGGGACAAATTAGCCCCGGCATGAAAAACTAAACGCTGTATCCTGGTGCGAAATTTCGCCACCCGGCCAACACTATTATATTTGTATCTTATTATTAATTGAAAATGGGCATAGCAGAACGAAAATTGGAAGAGAAACAGGAAATGCATAAACGCATTTTAAACGGAGCGCGCAGGATATTCCTCGAAAAAGGCTATGAACAAACCAGCATGCGCAACATTGCGAACGAAATTAACTATAGCCCGGGTTCGCTCTATTTTTATTTTAAAGATAAAAGCGAAATTTTCCGCGAACTACATGAGGAAGGTTTCCGTTTGTTGCTCACTCAATTCAAAGTACTGGAGAAAGTGGCCGAACCCTTTGAGCGTTTAAAGGCGATGGGCCGCATTGTTATCCAGTTTGCACAGGAAAACAAGGATTATTATAACCTGATGTTCCTGGTAGATGAACCGGCGAAAATAGGTGAAGATGAAGGCGGCTTTAAGATTGCGCAGGAGGCGATCGATAGCCTGGCTGCTGTGATCAAAGACTGCCAAAAAACAGGAAGATTCAAAGATTTGGATACAGAAGATCTAACCTTTATGATCCTTTCCGCAATGCACGGCATTTGTGCCCTCTTCTGCAAAGACCGTACTACAAGTTTCATAGGCAGAACGAACGAGGAACTGATGCAGAGCGGCTATGAGTGTTTTGTCGCGCTCCTTGAAAAAAGTTAACGCTTTTTTTTGACATTTTATTGAACAATGTTTAAAATTATAACAGTGATTAAAAATGAAATCTGATACACATATCCGATATGCTTTTGTCCTGATGGCGGCAGTCCTGATAGCCGCTACCCCGGCAAAAGCTCAAAGCCGGCTCGATGAATACATCCGCGAGGGGCTCAGCTCTAATCAGAGCATTAAGCAACAGGACTTCGTACTCGAAAAAAATGTATATGCATTGAAGGAAGCAAAAAGCATGTTCGGGCCCGAGGTTACCTTTTCAACCACCTATACGAAAGCCGACGGCGGACGGACGATAGACTTTCCAACGGGCGACCTGTTTAACGGGGTTTATTCCACGCTGAACAAATTGACCAGCAGCAATGCCTTTCCTCAGCTGCAAAACCAGCGCATTTTGCTCAATCCGGATAATTTTTATGATGCCAAATTCCGTACAACCCTCCCCATTCTGAATGCAGAGTTGATCTATAATAAGCGGATCAAAGCGCAGCAGGTAGATCTGCAAAAAACAGAAGTACTGCTTTATAAACGCGAACTGGTTAAAGAAATCAAAACGGCCTACTACAATTACTCTAAAGCCGTTTATGCTACCAGGATCTATGAATCCTCGCTCAGGCTGGTTGAAGAAGGGCAAAGGATCAATACCAAACTATTTGATAATAGTAAAGTAAACCGGACCGTTGTGCTCAGGAGCCAGAATGAAGTATCCCGGATCAACGCCTCACTCACCGGAGCGAAGAAAACAGCCGAATCGGCACGCTACTATTTTAACTTCCTGATAAACCGCCCACTTACAGATAGCATCCTTTTAGACGATATTAACACGCTACCCGCCCGGGAACAATTGTTGGGAAACAGCATTAACGGCAGAGAGGAATTGGCTAAACTCAAGATCGCTAAAGACATTAATGGCAACCTTACTGGGATGGCGAAATCTTATATCATCCCCAAATTAGGGACTTTTATTGACCTTGGCTCGCAGGCTTTTGACTGGAAGTTCAATAACCAAAGCCGGTATTATTTATTCGGTGTATCCCTTGAATGGAACCTGTTCTCTTCCGGAAAAAACAATTATCGGGTAAAGCAGGCACTCGCCGATCGCGAGGCCCTGGCATCACAAACCGATTATGTACAGCAGCAATTGCTTACCGAGCTTAAAGTTAAGCAGGCTGGTATGCAAACCGCCATTGCGCAGTATGAGGCAGCCCAATCCCAATTGAAAACCAGCCAGACCTACTACAATGATATGGTGAAGTTATACAAGCAGGGAATGGCTATTTACATCGAACTGCTGGACGCTCAAAACCAGTGGATAGATGCCCAGCTTAACACCAATATTGCTCTTTACGACACCTGGATAGCCTATACAGCCATCGAACGCGCCAATGCCAGTTTCACTATTCAACAATAAAAACATACAACAATGAAAAAACTTCAATTACTCAGCATAATAATGGCAGCCATATTCCTGCTGATTTCCTGCAAACAACAACACGAGGAACAAAATGCAATGGGAGAACCGGATATCATACCGGTTAAAACAGCTTCGGTTTCCGTATTAGGAGTTCCTGACCACATCAGTGCTACCGGCCTGGTGAGCACAGAAGATGAAGCCAAATATGCTTTCAAGATAGGTGGCGTGATCAATCGTATCTTAGTGCAGGAAGGCCAGTTCTTTAAAAAAGGCCAATTGCTGGCAACCCTCAATGCTACAGAAATATCTGCAGGTTTGGCGCAATCAAGCCTGGCTGTGGAAAAGGCACAACGTGATTACAGCCGTGCAATGAACCTTTACAAAGACAGTGTTTACACATTAGAGCAATTGCAGAACACCAAAACCGCTTTGGATGTTGCGCAAAAAGCCCGGGAAGCGGTAGCCTTTAATGATCGTTATTCAAAAATATACGCTGCATCCGATGGCTTTGTGAGCAAGAAGATCGCCAATGAGGGCGAAGTGATTGCCGAAGGAATGCCAGTGCTGCTCATCAATTCCACCGAACAGCACAACAGTTATTCACTAAAGGTTGGGGTGACCGACCGCGAATGGGCCATTATCAAGCCGGGGCAAACAGCTAAAGTAACACTTGATGGCTACACAGGTCAACAATTTGATGCGGTAGTGTTTCGCAAGTCGCAGGCTGCAGATCAGGCCCTTGGTTCTTTCCAGGTAGAGCTGAAGCTGAATTTAAATGGCCTAAAACCTGCGGTTGGCATGTTCGGCAAAGCGGAAATAGCTACCCACCAGGATGAAAGTGTAATGGTGATTCCCTATGGATCGCTGGTGGAGGCTGATGGCAATAAAGGTTTCGTTTTTACTACAGTTAGCGCGACCCGTGTAAAAAGAGTGCCGGTTACCATCCTGAAGTTCGATAACGACAATGTATACCTTAAGGATAAACTGGAAGGCATAGACCAGATCGTAGTTTCCAACAGCGCCTACCTCAACGAACAGTCCATTGTTAAAATCATTAAGTAAGCTACAGTTATGAAAATCACAAATTTCGCAGTTAAGAACTACCAGTTCACGCTGATCATATTTTTGCTTGTCGCTGTAGTTGGCGTATTAACGCTGTTTACCATGCCGCGATCGGAAGATCCGACCACCCATCCGCCGCAATATCTGATCACTGTGATCTATCCGGGCACGAGTCCGAAAGATATGGAAGAGCAGGTGGTGAAACCGATTGAGAACAAAATTTATGGACTGGAAAATATCGAAAAAATCCTGACCACTGTGGAAGACGGTGTTGCGGTTATCCAGCCGAAATTTAAATATGGCGTAGATGTAGATAATAAGTACCAGGAAATATCTACAGAGATCAATGCTTTGAAAAACAGCGAGCTTCCTAAAGATCTTTACCTGATCAAAACGGAAAAAGTTTCATCTTCGGATGTAAAGATATTGCAGGTAGCCCTGGTATCAGACAATGTTTCGGGTAAACTACTCCGCGACAAAGCCGACATACTGAAAACACGCCTGGAAAAGATCACCAACCTGAAGGATGTCAAATATTTTGGAATGCCAGAGCAGGAGATTCGTATCGATATGCAACTGGATAAACTGGCCCAGTTAAAAATACCCCTTAATGTGGTTATAGGCAGTTTACAAAGCGAGGCAGCAGATATCCCTGGCGGCAGCATCAACCTGGACAGCAAGATCTTTAATGTGAAAACCAGCGGTAAATTCAAGACCGTTGATGATGTGGCCAATACCGTTATTTATAATGCGGGCGGCAAGATCATATATCTGAAAGATGTAGCCGATGTGAGCTATAAGGATGGTATTACCGATCACATTATCCGCCTGAACGGGCACCGTTGTGTATTGGTTACGGCTGGGATGAAAGACAACGTCAATATTGCAAGCGTGCAGCAGGAGTTTTTACCGGTACTGGAAGAATTTGGCAAAAGCCTGCCGGAGAACATCAGGCTTGTCAAAAACTTTGATCAGGCAAACATGGTTTCCGAGCGGTTGGGCCACCTTGGCTTCGATTTTGGATTAGCTATTGTTTTAGTGATCATTACCTTGCTGCCATTAGGGTTCAGGGCATCGCTTATCGTGATGATCTCTATCCCTCTTTCTTTGGCGCTGGGCCTCATTGCCATGAATTTATTGGGATATTCCTTAAATCAGCTCAGTATCGTAGGGCTTGTGGTAGCCCTGGGCTTACTGGTGGATGACAGTATCGTGGTGGTAGAGAACATTGAGCGGTGGCTCCGCGAGGGTCATTCGCGAAAAGACGCTATCCTGAAAGGTACGCAACAGATCGGGATAGCGGTTGTAGGCTGTACGGCCACATTGGTTATCGCCTTCCTGCCGCTTGCTTTTTTGCCGGATATGGCCGGGGAATTTATGCGCAGCCTGCCGATGGCCGTAATGACCAGTGTACTGGCTTCTATGATCGTAGCATTAACACTTGTTCCCTTCCTGGGCAGCCGGATGCTCAAAACCCATACACATGGCGAGGGTAACTTCTTTTTAAAACACCTGCAACGTTTCCTGACCAGGTCTTATGCCCGGATAATGCCGCTGGCCTTGAAATGGCCCAAAGCCACCATCGGCATCTCATTAGCTTTAAGCGGACTTGCCTTTTTCTTGTTCACACAAACCGGCTTTAAGCTTTTTCCGACTTCTGAAAAGCCGATGTTCCTGATCAATATCAAACTGCCTCTGCAGGCGGATATTCCCGAAAGCGACCGGGTAACCAGGCTGGTTGAAGGCGAGTTGAAGAAATACAAAGAGATTGTCTATTACACATCTAACGTGGGCAAAGGCAATCCACAGATCTATTACAATGTGCACCAACAGGATGTAAAACCTGATTTTGCCCAGGTATTTGTTCAACTGGATGAAGAAGCAAGTCCAAAATCGAAAACAGATCTGATCAAACAACTCAGGCAGAAATTCAAGGACTTTCCTTATGCGCGGATCGAAGTAAAAGATTTAGATCAGGGAACACCCATTGAAGCCAATATCGTGGTGAGGGTATTTGGAGAGGATCAGGACACTTTACGGGCGCTTTCCTTTAAAGTGGAGAAGATCCTGAAAAAAAATCCGGGTACTTTTTATGTCAATAACGAGTTGAACACCTATAAAACAGATGTTAAAATAAAAATTGACAAAGAGAAGGCCCGTACCTTAGGCGTGCTTACCAGCGACGTGGATAAAGTAGTCAGGATGGCTGTGGCGGGACTGAATGTGGGCGATTATATCGACGACCGGGGCGATTCGCGGAATGTTGTGATCACCTTACCCCGGAATAAGTTCTCTAACCTGGATGCCCTGAAAAATCTATACGTAAATAACATACAGGGCACGCCGGTATTAGTTAACCAGATTGCCACTATCTCATTTGAAACATCGCCCACTGCGATCAACCATTTCAATAAATCGCGTTTTGCAAAAGTTACTTCCTTAACCAAAGAGCATGTTCTGGCCAATGATATCCTGAAAGAAGTTGTTCCTGAATTGAATAAAATAAAAATGCCGCCAGGCTATTATTATAAGTTATCCGGCGAAGCGGAATCGGAAGGTGATGCATTAGGCGGTAACTTTCTATCGGTGATCATCCTGAGCACGTTCCTTTTTGTGGGTGTGCTGTTGCTGCAGTTCAAAACGTTTAAAGGAATCATTATCGTGCTGTCGATCATTCCATTAGGCATACTGGGTGGCGTGGTACTGTTACTCATGACAGGCAACCCAATGTCAATGGTATCCATTATCGGTTTTATAGGTCTGTCAGGCATACAGGTTAAAAACTCGTTATTACTGGTTGATTTTACCAACCACCTGCGTGAGGAAGGCCATAGCATAGATGAAGCGATCAGTATAGCCGGCGAAACCCGTTTCCTGCCGGTGGTGTTAACATCGATCACTGCAATTTGCGGCTTGCTTCCAATAGCTTTGAACCCCAATCCGCTTATCGCACCGTTAGCTATTGTATTAATTGGAGGACTGATCAGTTCTACCATACTTTCGAGGATTGTTACGCCGGTGATGTACAAATTGATTCCGCCACATTTGGAAAGTGACACACATCTAAAAAACAATTGACTGAAACGAAAAAAATATCAGGACGAAAACTGATAAAACAAGTCCCTCTTGTTTTATCAGTTTTAACTTTACCTTTTCCATTAACAACATTTTTAAATTTTAACAAAATGACAGATAACAGGAATTTTGACGTAATCATAGTTGGCGGAAGCTATGCAGGACTTTCGGCAGCAATGGCTTTGGGACGAGCATTAAGAAATGTTTTAATCATTGACAGCGGTTTGCCTTGTAACCGACAAACACCTCATTCACATAACTTCATTACGCAAGACGGAGAAAAACCAGGTGATATTGCGGAAAAAGCAAAAGGACAGGTGTTGAAATATGACACGGTAAAATTCTTAACTGACCTTGTCGTTAATGGAACAAAAACTGATAAAGGCTTTGAGATTTCAACTCAATCAGGAAAAATATATTCGGCTAAAAAATTAGTTTTTGCAACAGGACTAAAAGATACAATGCCAAACATTAAGGGGTTTTCTGAATGCTGGGGAATTACGGTACTTCATTGTCCCTATTGCCACGGATATGAAGTAAAAGATCAGAAGACAGGGATTTTGGCAAATGGATATGGTGCATTTCATTTGGCTCGGCTTATTCATAACTGGACAAAAGATTTAACCATATTTACCAATGGAAAATCGGAATTGACACAAGAGCAAACCGACGAAATCAAAAGACACGATATTTCAATAGTTGAAAAGGAAATTACATCATTGAACCACACAAACGGAGTAGTTGAAGAAATAATTTTTTCAGACAATTCAACTTTTCAATTAAAAGCTATCTATTCAAGACCTCCTTTTGAACAACATTGTAAAATCCCCGAATTATTGGGCTGTGAATTGACAGAACAGGGCCTTATCAAAGTAGATACTTTTCAGAAAACAACAGTAGATAATATATTCGCTTGCGGAGACAATACTAATCCCCTACGTGCTGTATCTTACGCTATATCAACAGGAAATAATACAGGCGTTTTTTTAAATAATGCTATGATAGAAGAAGATTTTTTAAAATGACAATAAAAGTTGCATAAGTTTTTTCCAAACTCTGTTAATTAAAGTGTTTATCAAATCAGGCACCATTAATAATATGCAACTTAATGTATCTCTAAATGAGCTATTTCAGTGTGATGAACGGTCCCGTTCATTTCGCTAAGACGAAGTCAAGAACAACTAAAAGCCTGTAGGTCTTCGGTTTACAGGCTTTTTTGTTTACCTCAAAATATTAAATTATCCCTGTTTTGACCCCTTGGTTTGATTTTTGTAACTTTGTTTTATGTCGAAAGCAGAAACACTTCAAGATTTTTATCAAAGAAAGGTTAACTGGCTGCCCGGTAACCTTCAGCAAAGCATCGGTCACTTTAATGTATTCAGGATTGAGGATTGTATTGGCCCTAATGCAAAGCAGGTAACCTACAGCCGTCGTACTTTTTATAAGATCAGCCTGATGCGCGGCGATAACATTATTCATTATGCCGATAAAAGTATCAAGCTTTCGGGTTCAACGCTGATGTTCTTCAGTGCCATGGTACCTTATACATTTGAGCACATGTCTGATGATCGTACAGGTTTCTTCTGCATATTTACCGAAGAGTTTTTTCTGGAGAAATTCAGGACAGGCTTAAGCGAGTTTCCGATGTTTGGGCTTAATGCCAAGCCGGTTTATGCCTTAAATGATGAACAGGACGCTTATGTAACCGCTCTTTTTCAGAAAATGCTGTCTGAGATTAATACCGAGTATGCTTTTAAATATGATCTGCTCCGTAATTATGTTACGGAAGTAATTTATTATGCGCTTAAAACGGAACCATCCGAAAATGTTTATAAGCATGTAGACGCTAAATCGCGCATAACATCAGTATTTACCGAGCTGCTTGAAAGGCAGTTTCCTATTGAAACCCCTTCACAGCGGTTTGTATTGCGATCGGCCAATGATTTTGCACAACGGCTTTCGGTGCATGTAAACCATCTGAACAGGGCAATTCGCGAAACTACCGGCAAAACCACTACTGATCATATTGCCGACAGGCTGCTGAGCGAAGCCAAATCATTATTAAGGCATACCGACTGGAATATTTCTGAAATTGGTTATTGCCTGGGCTTTGAGGAGCCGACACATTTTAATAACTTTTTCAAGAAACAAACCCAACAAACGCCAAGCTCGTTCCGAAATGTTTGAATTTTGTAACCTTTGGTTTGATTAATGTAATGTGCCCCCTTTGTTGCTGCTGTAACTTTGTTTTATCTCAAACAAACAAAGCAAACAATTTTTATGGACAACAACAAAGTATGGTTTATTACCGGGGCTTCGAAAGGTTTTGGCCTCAGCTTAGTAAAACAACTACTGGATGCAGGACAGCTTGTTGCCGCTACTTCCAGAAATTTACAGGAATTAACCGCTGCGGTTAATACAACAAGCAATAATTTTTTACCCCTACAAGTCGATCTGGTAAACGATAGCGGTGTATCGTTTGCATTGCAACGCACTTATGAGGCTTTTGGCCGTATCGATGTAGTGATCAACAATGCCGGTTACGGCATAGGGGGTGCTATTGAAGAACTTAGTGATGCCGAAACCCGTATGGCATTTGATGTAAACGTATTTGGTACACTGAACGTAATCCGTGCGGCAATGCCATACCTGCGCAAACAGCGCTCAGGCCATATCATCAACATTTCATCTATCGCAGGTATTACAGCCAATACCGGCTGGGCAATTTATGCAGGGGCCAAATATGCGGTGATCGGTATTTCGGAAGTGCTTGCTGCGGATGTTAAGGAATTGGGCATTAAGGTAACCGTGGTTGCTCCCGGCGCTTTCCGCACCAGCTTTCTTACTGCAGGATCGCTTTCAATTACTGGCAATCAAATTGATGATTATACAGAAGTGCGTGCCATTCATAACAAATACCTCAAAATGGACGGCAAGCAAGCCGGTGACCCGGAAAAAGCGGCAACTGCTATTATCAACACAGTTTATGAAGAGAACCCGCCATTGTACCTTTTATTAGGTGGCGATGCATACAATCGCGCTTTGGCAAAGCTTGATACTTTACACAATGAAATCAGGCAGTGGGAGGATGTAACTTGCTCAACTGATTTCTAAATTTAATCCGCTTACCCTATATCTACCTATATAAACAATAAATGGAAAGAGTGTTAAAGAAAGCCAGCATTACAGTTAACGAAGTGGTAGTACGGCCACTTTAGGGTAAACGCGATTGACAAAGATAATACCACCATAAAATCGGTGAAATCCCAAAAGACAAAATAGGTGAAAATCATAAACGATCACTGAAATCGTAACAAGTAAAATCAAAATCTATCAAATACAACATATGGAAAACAACAAAGTATGGTTTGTAACCGGTGCCTCAAAAGGACTGGGACTTGCCTTAGTAAAAAAACTATTGAATGAAGGCTATAAAGTAGCCGCTACATCGCGCAATTTAAGCGATTTGACCAAAGCAGTTGACACGCAAAACGAGCAGTTTTTGCCCCTCGCCGTTAATTTAACCAGCGAAGAAAGTGTGCGGGAAGCGGTTGAGCTTACTGTAAAAACCTTCGGAAAAATTGATGTTATTGTCAATAACGCCGGTTACGGCTTATTGGGCGGTATTGAAGAATTGACCGACCGCGAGGCCCGTGATAACTTTGAGGTTAACGTATTCGGATCATTGAATGTGATCCGCAAGGTGCTGCCTTATTTGCGTGCTCAAAAATCAGGCCATATTTTAAATGTATCGTCGATAGGCGGATTCACAGGTGCGTTTGCGGGCGCCGGTATTTACTGTGCCACCAAATTTGCCGTTAATGGTTTCTCCGAAACATTATCAGCCGAAGTAGCACCATTCGGTATTAAGGTTACCATTGTACAGCCGGGTTATTTCAGGACTAATTTCCTTTCAACCGGTTCATTGGCAGTGCCTCAAAACCAGATAGCCGATTATCAGAATGTACGTGATGCAATTAATTTTCACCAGAACGACATGGATCAGCAACAGGCCGGTGACCCTGAAAAAGCAGCCGCGGCCATGATCAGCATAACCACAGAAGCCAACCCGCCGCTTAATTTGTTTTTGGGTGAGGATGCTTACGGCCTGGCAGAACAAAAGCTGGCATTCGTTCAAAACGAATTAGAAACATGGAAAGAACTAACGCTTTCAACAGCAATACAACAATAAATGCTTATCATTATATAGGTGTATGGGTTACCCCCGATGGGTTTATCCGTCACGAATTTTTGCCTAACGGTCGCTACACTGAGGCCCGGGGCGACAAACAAAATGCCTACACAGGTTACTACAGTGTATTAGGGAACCACGTTGAATATCTTGACGATACCGGCTTTATTGCCGAAGGTGATTTCAGAGACGGGGTGTTTTACCATGCCGGCATGGTATTGTACAAGGAAACGGCATAACGAATATATTAAGTCAGTTATCATTTCTACCAACCCGGCCCGGAAATGTATCTAAACGGAAATCTCCTGCACCATGCCTTATAAAATATGCATGGCGTAGGAGATTTCTCTTTCATGTGACTTACAAGGGGCATTCCTTACACTGTCGTAATTATTAAAGATATGTGTGGTTCCGATAATCTGCCTATCCTTTCAAATCGGGTAGCTTTTCAGCCATTACCTCGCTGATCTTCCGATATGAATCAAATGTCCAGCCGGCAACGTGAGGGCTTAGCAATACTTTGCCGCTTTGTTTTAATTCTTCAAACCATTGTTGTTCGGCAAGGGCCGGGAATTTTTCAACCTCCAATACATCCAACCCTGCTCCTAAAATTTTGCCTTCGCGTATGGCATTAAGCACGGCACTTACTTTAGCAGTTTTGCCGCGTGAGGTGTTTAAGAAAAATATAGGCTTTTTAAAGTGGAACAAGTATTCATCATCCACCAGTCCGTTGGTTTCCGGAGTTAGTGGGATATGCAGGCTCAATACATCGCTGTGCCTTACAATTTCTTCCATGCTTACCTCGCGCGCATATTTATCACTGAAGCCGGTCTTATATTTATCGTAAGCAATAACATTTACCTGGAAACCCGAAAGCTTCCGGGCAAAGCTGCTGCCCATGTGGCCGTAACCAATAATACCTACTGTTTTACCTTTTAGTTCGTAACCCCGGTTAGCTTCGCGCTGCCACTTACCCCCGCGAATTTCGGCGTCGCCGCGGTTGAGGTTGTTCATTAATGACAGCAGTAAACCTATGGCATGTTCGCCTACGGCATCTGAGTTGCCTTCGGGTGCGTTGATGAGTTTTATACCTTTTTGAGTAGCATAATCTTCATCAATATTATCCATCCCAGCGCCGGCGCGGGCTATGAACTGTAAGTTGGTGGCCGCATCAAGCACAGCTTTATCCACCCTGAATTTTGAGCGGATCACCAGGCCTGCATAGTCGTCTATGATTTGCATGGCTTCGTCAGCCTTAATCAGCGGACGGTAATCGCATGTATAACCTTTGGCCTCGGCCATCTCCATGAAAATGGCATGCACATCATCAACAATAAGAATATTATTTTTCAACGTTGTATAGATTTTTATAAGAGGTCAAATTTACAAAATGCCAGGGTATTAGCCGGCAGGGTTTTATAACAGGGAGGTGATTTTTACTATACAAATATAAAAGCGCCATTGCGAGGTACGAAGCAATGACGTGTTGGATGTGGCGGCAAATAAAAATGCCCGGCATCTCTTTCAATACCGGGCGCTGAATATTATTAATAATTTGCTTAGTTAGCCGGTTGCGATACGCTTGTATACTTATTATCAAGGCTGATGTAGTCGGTCATGATTTGGCCGGCTTCGCGTTTTACAAAGTCCAGGTCTTCGTTTTTAGGTTTGGTTTGACCTTTTTTAAGGGCTGGCAAACCTAATGCTACCCGACGCAGGTTGTTGCGCTCAAATGATTTCGCTTCATCGTCGTCACGTTGTTTCTTCAAATCAGATTCTTTTAACGATACGCTGTCATCGGCATCGTGCTTTTTGAAATCGGCAATATCTTCAAGCAGGTATTTATAGCTGTCGCTGCCGGCCATGCGTTGGTCGTGCAGTTTTTTAAGCTGCGGCAGTACACCGGTAAAATCGCCTGTTTTGGTGTAGTCGGTTTTAGCAATGATATCAAAAGGCATTGCTGATGGCTCGGTATCTTCGCCATATTTATCCAACGGGATGACCGATGGGAAGGTAATATCAGGTGTTACCCCTTTGTGCTGGGTTGAATTACCACTGATACGATAGAATTTAGCTATGGTAAGGTTAAGCTGCCCGTAAGTGCTTTGGCTGCCTGTTGAGGTTGTTTTTTTAGCGCCGCCAACTACACCTGCGATTTTATCGCGAAGCGAAGAGCCGATCACCCTGTCAAGATCGATAGCGCTTTGTACTGAGCCTTTACCATAAGTTTGGGTACCCAATATCAACCCGCGACCATAGTCCTGGATAGCGCCTGAGAAAATTTCAGAAGCCGAGGCGCTGAAACGGTCAACCAGTACAGCCATAGGGCCACTGTAGGTGATGTCAGGATCTTCATCTTTATCAATTTCAACCTGGTCTTTTGTATCACGCACCTGTACCACCGGACCGGTTTTAATGAATAAGCCTGTAAGTTCGATGGCTTCCATCAACGAACCGCCGCCATTTTCACGCAGGTCGATCACCAGCCCGTCAACATTTTCTTTCTTTAGCGAGTCAAGGATCGCCTTAACATCATGCGTGGTGCTTTTGTAATTAGGGTTGCCTGCCTTGTAATCATTAAAATCAATGTAAAATGCAGGGATAGATATCACACCTATCCTAACCGTTTTACCATTGCTATTATAAGTACGGATCTCCTTTTTGGCTGATTGATCTTTCAGGATGATCTTTTCGCGTACCATTTCAACTACTTTGGGCTTTGCAGACGCGTTTGCTCCGGCAGGCAGTATTTCAAGCTTCACTGTGGTGCCTTTAGTGCCGCGGATGATGGCGATAGCATTATCAACGCGCCATCCCACCACGTTTTGGAATTCGCCGGTTTTACCTTGTGCTACGGCAACAATGCGGTCATCAACACTTATCTGGTGGCTTTTATCTGCCGGCCCGCCCGGTACAATGGTTTTAATAGTTACATACTCATTTTCCACCAGCAATGAAGCACCGATCCCTTCAACCTGGCGCGACATTTCAATGTTAAAATTGGCAGCATTTGATGGGTTAAAGTAGTTGGTGTGCGGGTCGATAGCCTCGGTAAAGGCATCCATAAAATACTGGAAAACATCCTGGTTTGATAGCTTGTTGCTTTGGGTTAACAGGTTTTCGTAACGCTTTTTAAGCGTTTCCTTGTTTTTAGCCATATCTGAACTGGCCAGCTTTAGGTTCAGCAAATCGTATTTAACCCGCTTGGTCCACATGGCGTCCATATCACTTTGCGTAGCGATCCATGGCAGTTTGTCGCGATCATAAATAAAGGTTTCGGTTTTGTTGAAATCGAAGTTTTTACTGATCTGCTCAATTGAATATTTTACATGCTCGATATATCTTTTCTGAAAAACGTTGAAGATATAAAAAGCGTCGGCCAGGTTGCCTGCTTTAATATCATCGTCAAGTACGGTTTTATATTTTTCAAAATCCTTGATATCTGATGCTAAAAAATAACTGTGGTTTTCGTCGAGCGATTTGATATAACGGTCATAAATGATTGCGGATACCGAATCGTTTAACGGAACTTTTTTATAGTTATAGTTGGAGATTAATGATGCTACCTGCTTACAAACAAGGCTTTGCTGTTCATCGGGCTGTAAATCATTTGAACCTGCTACTTTAACAGGTTTGGATGGTGATGCTTTACAGGCGAGGGCTGCGCCCAGCACCAATAATAAATATACTTTCTTAAACATATCTTTTACTGTAGTTAAATCGGGGTTGGTGTAAAACATCAATACTTGTGCCTATTATTAATTTGCTAATGTAAAATAAAAAAGAGACAGTCAATATGCTGTCTCTTAATTACTAATAACAATAATACGATTATGTTTTACTAATAGTATGCAGGCAGCACCATTTTACGTTTTTGTTACAAAAAAATATTATTTGTTAACTGTTTTTGTACCTGCATCGGCGGTTTCGGCAAAGTGGGTTTCGGTGTGCAGCGTGTTGAATTTATTGTCCTGTAAATAGCGCGTTTTTTTCTCTACAGTAGCCAGGTCAAAAGTCAAACCGCGGGCAACGGCCAGTTGGCGGGCTTCGGCCAGGTCCTGTTTGGCCTGTGCATAATCGCCGTAATCAGCTTTTACAGTCGCAAGGTCAAGCAGGTTGGCTATGGTATGCCTGTCGTCGTTTTGCTGGCGCGATATGGAAATACTTTGCAGCAGGAACCATTTGGCCTCGGCCAGGCGGTTTTGTTTCATATACATCTGGGCCAGGTCGCTAAAGTTGTAGCTGGCGGCATTGTACACATGAAAACGCATATTGTGCTGCGCGGTTTTCATAACCGATTCCTCGATCATGGCCAGTACATATGGGGTATGTTCAATAGTAAACGGGCGGATCTTTACTTTAGCCACTATAGGAGCGGGCAGCCTTTTAATAGAGTGGCTTTGTGCATAAGCCATTTGCGGAGACCGGGTACGCTTATTGAAAGGCTTGTAATACCATTGCGCCGATGCATCGAACCCAACAGCGCATAAAATAATAAGTAGGAAATATCTCATCTAATCTTTTTCCTGGGTTTAAACTGTTTATTTTTAAATTAATCAGCTTAACAAATGTAATTATTTGTTAACGGGAAAACAATACCTGTAAAAAGCAGTAAATACGTAAACGCCTAAAGGCCACCGTTATTTTACAGGTGCTTAACTTACACCCTTTCTACGGGAAAAATAAATTTAGGTTTTAGTTAAAAACTTCAATATCTCCGTCATGCAGGGCCCATACCATGTAAGGGTGAGTGTCTGAGTGATAGATCTGCCCATCAGTAGTGATGCCTATCACACCGGCAAAGCCATCGTAAGGTTTCATTTCATCGAGGGTTTTTTCGGTGGCGGCCATAAGGGACATTCCATCGGTTACGCGTGTAACAATTTTAACAGCTACCGAGCCGCTTACAATATCTTCACCTACGCCGGTACATGAAACGCCGGCAAACTCGTTGGCATAATTTCCGGCAGTAGTGGCCGAATCACTAACACGGCCGGGGATTTCAAAACCTTTGCCCCCGGTGCTGGTAGCGGCAGCCAGGTTGCCATGCACATCCAATGCAACGCAGCCCACGGTGCCAAGCCTTATGGAATCGCTTAGTTTTTGTTCGTATTCGTGGCGGCGCTGCGGGATTTCGGGGTTATAATATTTATGACCGTTTTCTATAGCAAAATCGCATGCTCCTTTGCCGCTCAATACACGATCATCATAGGCTTGAAGTTTTTCGGCTACGCAGATAGGGTTTTTAACGTCCTCAATGTTGATAACGCCAGAAAATCGTTGGGTTTTGCCATCCATCAGAGAGGCGCTGAGGCGGATCTTGCCATCGCTCTGGATCTGTGAGCCGGTGCCTGCGTTAAAAAGCTCGCAATCTTCAAGCAGCCTTACGGTATAAACGGCCGTTTCGGCAGCAGTGTGATGTTGCAGGTGTTTGTATCCTAACTGCACTATGCCGTTCAGGGCTTCCTGTTTGGCCAGCTTTACTTCCTGGTTGGTATGCGATTCGCTAAAAAAACCGCCGTGAATAATTATTTTCATAATTATAAATTAAAGTAGATGTACCTGCATAAATAAGGCCAGGCTATTTATAAGAACTTTATGCAGTTTAAATTATTGTAAAAGATTGCTGCCAGGTGCATGTATAAAAACACCTTCTTCAACTTTTACGCTCTTTTTTATGATTAAACGGTGCTGCACCAGGTCGTACTTATCAAATATCGACATGACGTGTACCCTCAGGTTTTCGATAGATATTGGCGAACCAAGCTCCACATCATAAATATTAGTTGACACGATGTTGCGTCCGTCAACCAAAATAATCAGGCCCGAGCCAATAGCTTCCATCATATAACCTTCGGTAATAAGTAAGCCTGTATCTTCGCCCAAACCTATCCCCAAAATGCCGGGGTTAGTTGCCACGGCATACATTAACCGGCCTATGCGGCCACGCTGTACAAAGTGAGTATCAACAATAACCGAATCGATAAAGCCAAGGCCGGCGGTTATTTGCACTTCGCCTTTAACCAGGGCTTCGTTACTTTGCCCGCGGTAGATCATATGTGTAGAAGCCGCTGCAGCGCCTGCTGACGTTCCGGCAATAACGAAATTCTCTTTTTGATAGCGTTGTTTAAGGATCTGTAAAAATTCGGTGCCGCCAAAAATGGCTGTTAGCCTGAGCTGGTCGCCGCCGCTGAACATCACTACATCGGCTTTACGGATCCTGTCGAGATAAACTTTATTGCCTGCGTCTTCGCGGCTTTTGATATGCAATACGTTAACATTGGTAACGTTAAGCTGGCCAAACGCCTTGATATACTCGGCGCCAACAAGCTCCGGAATTTGTGAGGCAGTGGTGATCACTTCAATTTGTGAGCCTTCGTGCTTTGCAGATTCGTTAATTATGCGCCTTAATATGCCTTGTTCAAAAAATTTGATATAATCGGGCTGCAAAATATGCTCCTGGAGGGTAACATTGCTCCCCATATCAACCGCGCCACCTATAATTATTAGCTTACCTTTCGGGACAATCATGATTATTTCACAATATCTTAATACAACTATATACAAATTACGACAAAAACATGCACAAACACAGGAACTAATAATAAATAATGGCTTTTCGCCATCAAAAATTTTATTCCCGTGTTATGTTTTATAGTTTTAAGGGGAAAATCAGACTGACAAAAAAACAGCATCCTACATAATGAAGATCGAGAATATCCAGGTACTACGCGGACCCAACATTTGGAGCATCAGGCGCAAAAAATTAATACAAATGCGGCTTGATCTGCAGGAGATGGAGCACCGCCCCTCCAACGAAATAGACGGCTTTTACGAACGGCTTGAAAAGCTGTTGCCATCCTTATACAGCCACCGCTGCTCGCCCGGTGTACCCGGCGGCTTTTTTCAGCGGGTGATTGCCGGCACCTGGATGGGGCATGTTATTGAGCACATTGCCTTGGAGATCCAGACCCTTGCCGGTATGGATACAGGCTTTGGCCGCACCCGCGAAACCAAAACTAAAGGTGTGTATAATGTAGTATTTGCTTACCTGGAAGAAAAAGTTGGTGTTTTTGCAGCCGAATCGGCAGTGCGCATAACCGAAGCGCTGATAAAAGGTGAGGATTACAACCTGGATGCTGATATTCAGCAAATGCGCGAGATCAGGGAAAATACCCGCCTGGGGCCAAGTACCGGATCAATTGTAGAAGAAGCGATCGCGAGGGATATCCCATGGATCAGGCTTAACAACCAATCATTAGTGCAATTGGGCTATGGTAAAAACCAGGTACGTTTCCGCGCTACCATGACCGAAAAGACCAGCAGCATTGCCGTTGATATAGCCAGCAACAAGGAAGAAACCAAACGACTTTTACAGGAGCAGGCCATCCCTGTTGCTAAAGGCGTAACGATATCGTCGGCATCAGCTGTGCCGGATGCCATCCGCAAAGTGGGCTTCCCGCTGGTGTTTAAACCGCTTGATGGCAACCACGGCCGCGGCATTTCTATCAACATAAAAACTGAAGAAGAGGCTATTGAGGCCTATGAGCACGCCGCCAAAATTTCGCGCCGCGTAATTGTAGAGCGTTATGTTACCGGCTTTGATTTCAGGGTGTTGGTGATTGATAATAAAATGGTTGCAGCCGCTCTCCGTAAACCGGCCCACGTTACCGGCGATGGCAGGCTGAATATCCAGGAATTGATAGACCTGGAAAATACCGACCCGCGCAGGGGCTACGGGCATGAGAATGTGCTTACAGAGATAACAGTAGATAGGGATACGCTCGATCTGCTGGCAAAAAAAGACTACACGCTTGAAACCGTGCCCGAAAAAGATGAGGTGGTTTATGTAAAGTCAACTGCTAACCTGAGCACCGGCGGTACTTCGGTTGATGTTACCGACCATGTACACCCGCAAAATATTTTCATTTGTGAGCGCATTTCTAAAATCATCGGCCTGGATATTTGCGGCATCGACATCATGGCGCAAAATCTTACCGAGCCGCTTACTGATACAGGTGGAGTGATACTGGAAGTTAATGCCGCACCGGGCTTCAGGATGCATATTGCGCCAAGCGAAGGCCTGCCCCGCAACGTAGCCGGACATGTGATTGATATGCTTTACCCGGCCGGTAAATCGGCCCGCATCCCTATCATTGCTATTACCGGGACTAACGGTAAAACCACTACCACCCGTTTGATAGCACACATTGTTAAAAATAATGGTCACCGGGTAGGTTTTACTACATCGGATGGTATCTATGTACAAAACAACATGATGCTAAAGGGCGATACCACCGGCCCGGTAAGCTCGGAGTTTATACTGAAAGACCCAACGGTTGATTTCGCGGTATTGGAAACAGCCCGCGGGGGGATCCTGCGCTCGGGCCTCGGTTTTGGCTTTTGCGATATAGGGGTAGTTACCAATATCCAGGAAGATCACCTTGGCTTATCGGATATTCATTCATTGGAAGACCTTTCCCGCGTGAAAAGCGTAGTGCTTAACTCAGTTAAAAAGGATGGCTGGGGCGTTTTAAATGCCGATAACGAGTATTGCGTACGCATTGGCAAAAAAGCCGAATGTAACATCGCTTATTTCAGCCGTAACGAAAATAATCCCATCATTAAATCACATTGCAAAAAAGGAGGCATTGCCGCTATCTGTGAAAACGGGTTTATCACCATTTTAAAAGGCGACTGGAAGATCCGCGTACAGCGTACTATCCTGATCCCGCTTACATTTGGCGGTACCGTACCGTTCATGATCGAGAATGTGCTTGCAGCAACACTGGCTACGTTTTTATGGGGATTTAAAACCGAGGATATCAAGATCTCGCTCGAAACGTTTATTCCATCGGCCTCACAAACGCCTGGCCGCATGAATATTTTCGAGTTTAAGGATTTCCGCTTCATGATTGATTTTGCCCACAACCCGGATGGCTATACCGGCATCAAGGAGTTTTTAAGACATATCGATTCGCCGCTTAAGATAGGTATCATTGCCGGCACCGGCGACAGGAGGGATGACGATATCCGCGAACTGGGTAAAATATCGGCCGAAATGTTTGATTATATCATCCTGCGCCAGGAAAAACACCTGCGCGGCCGCACCGCCGAAAATATTATTGGTTTACTCAGGGAGGGAATTGAATCAGTTGATCCTAACAAGCAGGTTGAGGTAGTGCCTAAAGAAGTTGACGCTATTAAGCACGCCATGAGCCTGGCCCGCCCCGGAACATTTATTACGGCCCTGAGCGACGTGGTTGATAATGCCATTGAAACCGTACAGGATTACCAGGAGCAGGAGAGGAATGGGCTATTTAATGTTTGACAGCCCTAAAGGGGGCCTTTGATAAGCATATTTTTAATGTGCTGGCGAAGCCAGCGCATTTTTTGTTTATACGCTTTGCAGGGGGTTAACAGGGTTAACACAATTTCGAATTTTTTTATGTAATTATTTGGATATCAATTATTTAATAAAACAGAGGGGTTACGCGAAGGATCTGATAAAAAGATCCGGCTTGTATTCGGTGTTATCACTTAAGCCTCCGAATATCTTTATTTTTTAACGCCTTGCCTGGAGGGTTTGGGTGGGGCCGGTACTCTTTGGCTCAGATAATAATGCCACAAAATCATCGCCGCTACCGTTCGGTATGGTTTCCATTTTTCGGTCACCGCTAACAACTCTTCTTTGGTAATATCTTTTGGCAGATTTTTTACCCGTTTAAGGGCATTCACTGCGGCCAGATCCCCGATAGGGAAAACATCGGTGTGCTGCAGCACAAACATCAGGTAAACATCAACCGTCCAGTTGCCAATGCCTTTTAGGGCGGTTAGTTTGGTACGGATAATATCATCAGGCATTTGTTCCATTTCGGCAAGGTTGATCTGCCCGCTTACAATGGCTTCGGCAAGGTATTTTATATAGATGGTTTTTTGGCGACTTACATAACATGCCCTGAATTCTTCATCGGTAAGCAGTAGTACCCGTGCAGGGGTAATTTGCTGTACCCGCTCGCGCAATTTATTTAAGGCCGATAGTGCCGAAGCCAGGGACACCTGCTGTTCCAGTATAATATGAACCAGCGTTTCAAAGCTATTTGGGCGTGACCATAAAGGCGGATGACCATGATTTTGGATGATCAGGGCCAGATCCGGATCGCCCGCGGCGAGCTTATCGCAAATAGTATGGAAGTTTGAATGGGAAAATTGCTCAAACATAGGTTGATAATATGTTTTGAAAGATGGGAGATTGTGTTGGCAATTGCAAATTATGAATATATAACGGAGCTCTTAAGCTATCAGCTAACAGGATTTTTAAAATCCCCTCTTGAGAGGGGGAGCGGAGGAAAGAGCGATAGCAGGGGTGTGTTTCTACGCTGACCTATTAAATTAAAGCAGAAACACACCCCTCCGCCCTTCTCAAGAGGGGAATCGCACAAACCCATGCTTTTAACTTATTAATTAAGCGTCTTTACAAAAAAACACTTACTCGTAACTATGACGCTCAAAATCATAATCAGATTGTGAGGTAATGATCTTTTTTCGTCGCTCGACATCCGTATCCAGGTTGTGGTCGTAAATATTATCCGTAACCGCTATATCACGTTCCTTATCCCGTTCGGCCAGATGAATATTGGCTTCGGCTGTTTTGGCGATAGCCGTATCATAAGGCCCTTTGGGCGACATCAGCTTTACAAACACCGGCAAACATTCAAACAAAATGAACAGGTAGCCGATAAACGAAATAGCAAGATAGGTATCGAGGTCGCGCTTGCCGTTTTCCGTGTAGGTGAGCTGACCTAATGCCCAGTTACGGTCGGAGAAGCCGGCTATGCTGGCCAGGCTGTCCAGTTGATGCTCTGTAAACAAACGGGTGCTGTTCAGTCCCTCATAATCTTTACGGGCACTCAGGTATTGGTCCATCTGCCCTAAATTATCGGTAACGGTTTTAAGGCGGGCTTCCTTTTCTTCCAGTATGGCCTGCTTTTGCTTTGCATAAGTGCCATAACCGGTAATGCCCGATGTTTGGTTGGTTTTATCGCCGAAAACTTCCTGGTTAAGCTGGTAACGTGAGCGGTTGATATCCCGCTCTAACGAATCTTTTTCCTTTTTCAAATCGGTATTTTTACCCAGCTCCATGGCATACTTCTGCATGTAGGTTTTTTCGAGGGTATCAATTTTACTGCGTTGCCCCTTTAAATAGGCGGTTTTTAGTTTCTGGCGAATTTCTTTATCGAAGATCTTGAGTTCGAGCGGGCGCGAGATTACGATACCTATCATAATAGCCAGCAAAATACGGGGCGATGCCTGCAGGATCTGCTGGTTGGTTGTGCCTTCTTTGTTGATACTGGATACAATGTAGCGGTCCATGTTAAAAATGGCCGTTCCCCACAGTAAACCGAATAGTATAGCAAAACCTACAGCAAAGGCATCGCCATTAAAAACAAAGTACATGGCATAACCGCCGGATAACGCGGCAAACAGTGCCGTGAAAAATATGGTAGCCCCAATACCAACATACTTATTATGCTCAATTGGGTACTTTTTTAGGGTATCGATATGTGCTCCTGAACAGAACCAGAAAAAGCGGGTAATTTTTTTCATTAAGTAATTATTGTGTAAACATATATGAAACGCTTATATACTTTGATTGTTACAAATAACAAGCCTAAATATTTGATTAAGAAAAAAACTACCTTTGAATTATAATTACATTTAACATGAACGAGATAACCGTACAGGAATTAAAAGAGAAAATTGATAAAGGCGAAGATTTTCAACTGATTGATGTTAGGGAAGATTTTGAATACGAAACTTCAAACCTTGGCGGGCAGCTTATACCGCTTGGCGGAGTGCTGATAGAATCGGACAAGATAAGTAAAGACAAGCCGGTAGTAGTAATGTGCCGCAGCGGTAAACGCAGCGCGGCTGCTATTATGCAGCTGGAACAACAGGGTTTTACCAACCTGTCAAACCTAAGAGGTGGGATCCTTGCATGGCAGGCCGAAATTGATCCTGAATTAAACGTATACTAATGGGCTTTAAACTGGTGCTCAATGTGCTTTACACCATGGGTGTAGCCTTGTGCTTTATTGTAGCTTATAAAATGCTAACTACTCACAATTACCCGGTAATGGCGGGGGCCGTTATTGTTGGTGTAGTTGTAATTTTCATGAAGCTTAGGCTTTTGAAACAGGTTAAGGATACCCAGGAAGCCGCACAAAATAAAAAAGGCAAAGGGACTAAGTAACCCGATATTAATTAGACTCCAGACTTACGAAGTTTTGAAAACTTCGTAAGTCTTCCTTTTCCCTGGCGCAAGTTTTGTGTGAAAGAAATGAGCGCCGGGTAACTTGTGCCCCCTCTCGCAAATCAACTAATTCGAGGCTATTCTACTGCCTCAATCCCCTAAAAAACATTCTTTTATAATAAGCTTGCAGCATGCAAAAAAAGCTTAACTTCATTGCATGTTTATAGCAGTATTAGGAGTTATTGTACTCATTGTGGGTATAGTGCTCAAACGTTCGCCCGAACCGGCCGGCCGCTTTAGTGGCGTGGTAACCGCGGTAGGTATAGCCATGGTTGTACTTGGCCTGTTGCTCAATATATTTAAGGTAATTGAACCAGGCAAGGTTGGGGTGCAGGCCCTGTTTGGTAAGGTGCAGGACCAGGTACTTGAAAGCGGTTTGCATATCGTAAACCCCGTGGTGGAGATCACCACTTTTGATGTCCAGACTCAAACCTATACCATGAGCGCGGTAAATAACGAGGGCCAGAAGGAGGGGGATGATGCTATCCGGGTGCTGTCATCAGATGGATTGGAAGTTACCATTGATCTTTCCGTGCTGTATAAAGTAAAACCCGATAAAGCCCCTTACATTATGCAGAACATAGGCGAAAATTATGTGGATAAGATCGTTCGCCCGGTTTCGCGCACGGCCATCCGTGATAACGCGGTTGCTTATGCTGCTGTCGATCTGTATTCGACCAAGCGGCAGGAATTTCAGGATAAAATAAACCGTTACATTACCGCCAGTTTTGAAAAACGAGGACTTGAACTGCAGCAGATCCTGGTGCGCAACATTACCCTGCCCGCCTCGGTACGCGCCAGCATCGAATCAAAGATCAATGCCGAGCAGGACGCCCAGAAAATGCAGTTTGTGCTGCAAAAGGAACGCCAGGAAGCCGAACGTAAACGGGTGGAAGCCCAGGGTATTGCCGATTATCAGCGTATCCTTTCGACCGGGTTATCAGACAAACAGCTGCAATACGAAGCCATAAAAGCACAAAAAGAAATAGCGCTTTCGCCTAATGCCAAGGTGATTATTATTGGCGGCGGAAAGGGAAACCCAATTATGTTGAGCGATAAGTAGTGCGTAGTTAACTCCTGTCGTTAGATGGTCTGATGAAATGATAGTTTAAAAAGGGTTTAATCCGCTTTATAAGCTTTCAGCACCTTCCTTTCCCTGCCTTCTGCGGGCCAAAGGGTGATCTTATAATGGTCGGTACCTTCATCTTCTTCGGGGTTCACGTTTTTTACAGCATACGAATAAATGCGCACGCGATATCTTGCTGGTGTAACAATGGCTTTTAAGATAATTTTGGTATCCGGAAAATTCAGGACTTCCATAATGCCCGAACTTAGTTTTATACTGCCTTCTACAACATGGTCATATTTGCCGAAATCTTTTTCGGGATCTGCTGTATTCAGTACGTCAAGCTCGGCCCGTATATGGCCGTAACTGGCTGTTTTTATGCCGATGATATCTTCGGTGGTCCCTAAACGTGCATTTTGGGCATCGGTGTTCCAAAAGGCAGTATCACCGGTGGTACCGGTAAAGGCCGAATCGCAGAGGTAAAATTGGTTATGGGTAGTAAAAAAATCAAGATTGTATTTGCCGGAAGGACGCATGGAAAAAGCAAGGATTGCAGGCAGTGCTACAAAGCATACGAGCAATACCAGATAGTGTGTTTTTTGCCTTTTCATTGATAAAGCAAGTTACAAAAAAGATAAAAGCAACGCTTTTCGGACGGTATAATTCTCTTCAAAATAAAAATAACAAAAGGCGGGAATGTGCGATTCCCCTCTTGAGAGGGGCGGAGGGGTGTGTTTCTTTAAGCGTCACTAAACGCTTGTAGAAACACACCCCTGCTCTCGCTCATTCCCGCCGCACCCCCTCTCAAGAGGGGAATTTTATCAGGTCGGAGTTATTTCTCGTTACTCATTGAATAAGGCACATCGGCATCTTTGGTGCCGCGATCTTTATTCGGAGTGGCCTGCATATCAAAATCAAGCACTGCACCGTTTAACAAACCTTTGTGGCTTAACCAGTTGTTGGTATATGGTTTGCCATCAACAGTAAGCGTATTTACGTACCTGTTTTCGTCGCTGTTTTTAGGTGCGTTAATAGTGATGGTTTTGCCGTTCTCTAAATTAACAGTTACTTTTTTAAACAGCGGTGCACCTAACACGTACTGGTCGCTGGCCGGGGTAACCGGGTAAAAACCCATTGCTGAGAAGATATACCATGCAGAAGTTTGACCATTATCCTCGTCGCCGCAGTAACCATCAGGAGTTGCCCGGTAAAGCCTGTTCATTGCTTCACGAACCCAGTATTGAGTTTTCCATGGTTGATTTGCGTGATTGTAAAGATAGATCATGTGCTGGATTGGCTGGTTACCATGAGCGTATTGGCCCATACCTGCAATCTGCATTTCGCGAATCTCGTGGATCACGCCGCCGTAGTAGCTATCATCAAATACCGGCGGCATTTCAAACACCGAATCCAACTTGGCTGCAAATTGCTGCTTGCCGCCCATCAGGTTTATTAAACCCTGGATATCGTGGAACACGCCCCAGCTATAGTGCCAGCTGTTACCTTCGGTAAAGGCATCGCCCCATTTAAATGGATTAAACGGCGTTTCAAAAGTACCGTCCTGGTTTTTACCGCGCATCAGTTTAGTTTGCGGGTCGAAGATATTACGGTAGTTTTGGCTACGTTTTTTGTAGATCTCAATTTCTTTTTTCGGTTTGCCAAGGGCTTTACCTAATTGGTAAATGGCAAAATCGTCATAAGCATACTCTAACGTACGCGCTGCGTTTTCGTTGATCTTAACATTATATGGCACATAGCCTAAAGTGTTATAATACTGCACACCCCGGCGACCGGTAGCATTAGGCCCTTCGTTGTTGGCACCGTGTTTAAGGGCCTGGTATAAAGTCTCGATATCGTAACCGCGCAGGCCTTTCAGATAAGCTTCAGAAACTACCGATGCAGAGTTGTTACCAATCATACAATCCGCATAACCCGGGCTCGACCATTCTGGCAGCCAGCCACCTTCTTTGTAATCATTGATCAGGCCTTCCTGCATTTCTTTGTTGATAGATGGGTAAACCAAATTCAGGAAAGGATAAAGCGCCCTAAAGGTATCCCAGAAACCTGTACCGGCAAATAAATAACCAGGTGCAACTTTACCGTTGAAAGGGCTATAGTGAACATTTTGGCCGTTAGCATCAACCTCATACATCTTGTTTGGGAAAAACAGCATACGGTAAAGGCTGCTGTAAAAAGTACGGGTTTGATCGATAGTACCACCTTCAACATCTAAACGACTTAACGTTTTGTTCCAGGTATCTTTTGCTTTTTGGCAGGTAGCAGCAAAATCATCATTACCCAGCTCGCGTTTCAGGTTTAGTTCAGCTTGTTCAACGCTGATAAATGACGAAGCTACTTTTAAATGAACTTTTTCGCCCTTAGCAGTTTTTAGGGTGATTACCGCTCCTGCATGATCGCCGGTGTATTCCAGTTGCCCGGCATCCTGTTTCCAATCGTGCCATGCAGAGGCCAGCGCAAAGGGTTTATCTACATAAATAACAAAGTAGTTTTTGAAATTGGCAGGTACCGCACCGCTGTTTTTAGTGCTGTAACCAATGATCTTTTGCTCACCGGGAATGATCTTTACATATGAGCCTTTATCAAAAGCATCAATTACAATGTGCGAGCTATCACTTTTAGGGAAAGTGAACTGGAAACTTGCTGCACGTTCGGTTGGCGTAATTTCAGTTGTTACATCATAATCGGCCAGGTAAACGCTGTAATAGTATGGTTTCGCTGTTTCAGCTTTATGCGAGAACCAACTGGCGCGATCTTTTTCATCCAGTTTTAACTTACCTGTTTCGGGGAACACAGAAAACATACCATAATCATTCATCCAGGGCGATGGCTGGTGGGTTTGTTTAAAACCGAGGATCTTATCGGCGTCGTAGGTATACTGCCACCCATCACCCATTTTACCGGTTTGCGGTGTCCAGAAGTTCATACCCCATGGCAGGGCTACTGCCGGGTAAGTATTCCCGTTGGAGAGCGATGGCTTTGATTGCGTGCCCATAAGCGGATTGATCAGATCGACAGGTGACGACACCTTTTCTTGTGCCGAAAGTGCTGCCGGTAAAAAGGCAAACGCCAGGAGAAGTAATTTTTTCATTTATTATTTGGGGACTTTATTTTCAAATCAATACAACACAGTTGTAAGAATAACAAAAAGCGTTGGCCTGCGCGATTCCCCTCTTGAGAGGGGTGGAGGGGTGTGTTACGCTACTCGCGGCCTATAGCTCGCATAACACACCCCTGCTCCCGCTATGCCTTTCGCGCCCCCTCTCAAGAGGGGAACTTGAAAACCTCGCTAAAAATTCTTTAAAACAATCATGTTCAACACAAGGACAAATTTTTTGAGCGAATTACGGAATCTCTTTTCAAAAAAACTTCCGCACGTGAAATTTCGCGTACGGAAGCATAAATCAACTCTCTCTCAAAAAAGACTCTTTTTACCATTTAATGCTCACCTTAATACCATCGGGACTGTTGGCAAAGCCCAGGTACAGTGTTTTTGATGATTTATCCCACGAGGATTTTACATCAGCAATGGTTTTTCCTGTATTATCGGTAACTACTGTTTCTTTCGGTTGCGCCGGCAATAAGATCCGGGCGCTGTTTAATGTATTAATCGGGCTTTTGGCTACAAAACTGTAGCTGTTTTCCGTCATGACCTCATCATAAACCCTTGAGGCCGAAGCTAATACTTGTGGCTGTTTCTTATCTTCAACACGCTTAACTACATACAATAAGGCTTGCTCATTTGGATTGATCGTTTTTTCGGCGAGTATCGGCAATTGCGGATCGAACAGATCGATAACCGGGCCCTTTACCACATATGGCTTGCTATCGGCATTTTCATCCATTACCGAAATAATATCATACGGGCCACGCTCCAGGTACATGCTATTTTTAAATTTTAGCTTACCACCATCGGCATCTTTTTCATAAGCTTGCTTTACAGTTTTGATGAAATTATCATCATTATTAGCCTGCATTACATACTCTTTGGGGTTTTGCCTCAGTACGTAAACCGTACCTTTGCCAACAGCAAAACGCTGATCATTCCCGGTTGAGTTTATACCCAGCAGTTTAAACAGGTGTTGAGACGGGGCCTTAAAATTATTGCCTTTGGTATCCCACCATTCCATTACCGATTGGTAAGGGTCATCATCCCTGCCAACATAAATCAATACACCGCCCTGTTTAACCCAGGCGGCCAGTTGCTCATGAACTTCGGCTGATACGGGTTTCATGTTGGAATAGCTCATCACTAAAACTTTAATATCCTTAAGGGAAGCCGCATAACCCAGGTTTTCCATGTGTACGGTTTGTACCGGTACGCCACGTTTTACCAATGGTAGGGTCTGTCCGTAAAAGTTAGAAAACTGAGGATCTTCGAAGCCATTGTGGGTTGGGAAACGCTGGAACATCAGGGTATTGCTCATGAGCACACCGATTCCATTAACGCCCGATACCTTGTTGGTTGAAACAGGCATATCATTCAGCGCATTCACCATGATTTGCATCTGGGTTGAATAAAACTGGGGGATCAGCGTTTTTTCATTAGTGCCCAATACCGGGTAGGGGTGTGTATAGATCCTTTCCGGCCAGGGCATTACCTCATAATCGGCAACCATTGGATATAATAACTTGGCAGTAAAGGTAGCCTGGTAGTTGCGTTTGTAATCGCTCCAATCGTGTACGCGATCTTCAATCGGGTCGGTCAGGAAAAACACTTTGCGGCCGGTTGGTGCTGTCATGGATACTACCGAACCATATTCCAAAAACGCGTTCTCGAATACCCGTTCCTTTTCCTTGCCATTAAAATAAGTAGGCTCACGCGAAGTACCTGTCCATACCTGGGCAATATATCCGTCGATACCCGGTAACGAAGCCAGGCTTGCCTCCGGACTAACAATTTGCCATGACGAATAATTTACCAACGAGTGTGTAGCGATAAACACCTTAATGTTCATCCCTTTGCTTTTGCCATACTCCTTGGCGTATGATGATACCTGTTTGATGGTTTCATAGTACAGGTTATATTTCAGTTTGTTGGATAAGTAAGTGTTTTCAGGGGAGGCATCCTGCGGTTTCCATGGGAAGCCGTAATATTTTTGCCATTGGTTTTTAAAGCCGGCGCTATAACCTGCGCGGGCCCAAAACTCAGGCTCCTCTAAAAAAATGTTGGTGATCCCTACGTCTATCACACGTTTAACCACTGCGGTTTTCATGTATTCGATAAAGGAATCATCAGGCACCACATAAGGCATATCCTTCCCGTGGAAAATTGTATCGCCTCTTTGTGTTACCTGCCCTACGCCAAGGTGATTTTTACCATTCCATTTGCCTAAAAAGTAATCTTTATAATCGCCCCAGGCAATCCCGGTCATGAAATTTACGTCATAGCCGCGGTCGCGCCATGATTTAACGCGTTGCTCAAAGGTCATGTTAGGATGATCATTAGTGCCATAAACGATTGCAATATCTGATCGTACATCAATCTCGGGCCTCCATGGGCTGCTGGTTTGGAAAGCCGTTTTCTCTTTCAGCGATGCCGGCTTCTGATTAGTTTCCTGTGCAATAGCCCCGGCGGCAAATGCAAGTCCGCAACAAAAAAGCAGCGTATTTTTCATAATGTAGTTTTAATAATAAAATGCCGTGTTAGTCATTAGTCGTAAGCTCTAAGTTTAAAGTCAAAAAAACAAAGACTTTTGACTAATGACTTAAAACTGTGTTGGAAGGAACCGTCGCCGGATCCCCCCTCACACAGGTATTTATTTCTTTTTACGGAACCTTTACCTCTTTAACGTCGGTATAATTATAGTAATTAAGGCCATAGGAAACCCTTGCACCTACGCGGATAAAATAGCTCCTTTTACCCGGCAATGCGCCACCAAGTGTGGTAAGACTAAGAGTTTTACCTACCGAGTTATTTGCATCATTACCGCTCAGCTTAGGTGTGTAGCGGTTATCGTAGTTATTGTTGCCTACATAATTGTTTGAATTAACAAATACCGCAACATCGCTCACGTTTTGCTGAAAATTGGGATCGGCAGTACCGCGGGTAACTTTAAAACTGGTGGTTATGGTGCCGTCAGCATTCAAAACCGGGTCGCCAACCCACTCTATCCGTAAAAACGGCTCAACCGAAAAGTTTACAGTAGTTACATCCTTAACATCAACCGTCTGGCTTTTATCAACAATGGTTTTGCCCGCATCATCAACCTGCACCAATGGCACAAAAGCACCCTCGGCCGAAATTATATTTTTACCCGCAAACAGCTTGGTATTTTGGTAAGTACCATCCTGGTATGAGGACACATAAAATGGCGTTGGGTTGGCGCTCCAGCTTATCTCCAATAATTTGATCCGGGTGCCTGAACCTTGCTCCGTTTGTAAGCTTTTGCCTGTACCGGCATCCGTTACGGTACCTTTTAAGGTAACGTTGGGAGCGGCGTAATTATCAACCTTTTTGCATGAGCTGCCTGCGGCAACCAATACACTTAATGCTATGCTATAAAATAGTTTTTTCATTTCTCTCTTAAATTAATAACCCGGATTTTGAATTAAATTCTGGCTTTTCTGGATCTCGCCCTGTGGAATCTGCTCGTAGTACCAGCGCACATCAAAAGTGTACCTTGAATTACGCTCGTCTAAACGGGCATCAAAGAAATACTTACCATCATTGGCCGAATAGAAAGGCATCAACGTACGATAGATTGTGCTGTTTTGCTCTTTATCGGCAACCCTCCAGCGGCGCATATCCCAGTATTGTTTGTTTTCAAAGCCAAGCTCTTTTTTACGTTCTTTACGTACCACGTTAATGGTTAGGTCGGTGGTACCGGTTAACAGGTCGGCACCAGCACGCTCACGGATGGCGTTAATTTGCGTAAAGGCATCCTGTACATAGCTCTTGTCTGACTGGCCTAATGAGTTCAACTCTACTGCCGCTTCGGCACGGTTAAGCAATACTTCGGCATAACGCAACTCAATCCATGTTTGATCGGCACGGTTTTCCAACACCTCAGATGTTGGTTTATCAGGTACGATGTATTTACGGATAGAGAAACCCGAAACCGAACAGGTACCGTCGCCGGTGAAATAACCGCTTAAACCGGCAGGGTTCATAGTTGTACCATTTGGCAATTTGTATGGCGTTTGGCTTGCATTGGCAGATTGTACAATGTTATCTGTAGGATAATGAGCAGTTGAACCTGCAGGCAACAGCGGACTGATACCACCTGCTGAAGAACCTGTATAAATACCCCTGCGAATTTCAATGCTTACCCCCTTCATTACATCACCCGGCAAAACTACGGTTGCCCTTAGCCTTGGTTCAGCATTGGCAAATATATCCATAGTGTTGGTGTACAGATCGTATTTACCACCGGTTGTAGTTTTGATGGTACCATCAGCATTTTTAGGAAAACCGTCAAACAGCTCCACAAAATCAAGCGTAGGGTTAACTTCTGACGAGTAGCCATTAGCGCCCATTAACTGGCGGGGAACGTTGTAAGCATCATAACCATGTACTGATTCAGGGTAGTGATACTGGCGAACAAATATGTTTTCGGGGCTTGATGCATCAAAAAACAGGTTCACATAGTTTTGGTATTGCGCGTTTTTGTCGCCCGCAGCCCATGCTTTTTTGTATAAGCTGTATTTGCCATCAAGCAATGCCGCTGCATCATAAGCTGCTTTAAAGTAAGTAACCGCTTTTGCTGCCGGGATGCCGCAAAGCCTGTTACCGCTGCCATCAACCAATGAAATCTGGTTGTATTTAGCTACTGTACCGGCGTAAAGCATTGCTCTTGATTTGAAACCGGCAGCCGCATATTTGCTGGCCCTGCCTGCCTGGTTGGTTTCAGGTAGATTGGTATAAGCATAATCCAGATCGGTGCCGATAAAATCATAGATCTTTTCTTCAGACGAACGGGGGATTTTTAACTCCTCGATGCTTTGCTCAGGATAGTTAAGCACTTTATCCACAAGCGGCACACCACCGTAACGTTTAACCAATGCAAAATAAGTAGCCGCACGTACAAACCTTGCTTCACCTAACCAGTTATTTACCTGGTCGTTAGTAAAGTTACTTGCGTATTTAGGCAGGGTTTCAGCAAAATAATTAGCATCCCTGATAACCCTGTAGCAATCGCCCCAGGTTGAAAGGCCTGTATTTTCCTGCATTGATCCGTTCTGGTCGCGGCTCAAAGCTTCACCCGTGGTGGCGCTTGTAGGGCTGATGATCCAGAACATATTTAAACCTCTTTCGGGCGAGTATCTAAAATCTTCAATAGGTAATTCGCTGTACAAACGGGACATGTAGGCCTGAATTCCCGCGGCTGTCGCAAAAACGTCATCGTCTTTAACAATACTTGGGGGCAGGGTATCCAGCTTTTTACATGCCGTTGTCCAGCAAAGTAAAAAAGCCAATATCGTATATGTATATTTTTTCATGATCTGTAATGGATTATAGTTTAACATTTACACCGATTGAATAAATTTTATCTAAGGGGTATAAATAACCGTAGTTGGCCGATGGGTGTTCAGGGTCAAGATATTTCAAGCCTGTAATGGTTAAAATGTTGTACCCGTTTACAAAGATCCTTGCACCTTTAATACCAACCTTTTTAGCGGCTGCGGCAGGAATGCTGTAGCCGATCTCAGCAGATTTTAACCTCACATAAGCCGCACTGTGGATATTTGACAGTGAGTTGGTGTTGGCTGTTGTACCGGTAAGGGCAAAAGTGCCCGGAGTCCATACAGTGTTTGGATCATAAGGATCGGCTTTAGGATCAGTTGGGTGGTACCTGTCCATGAACATAGATAGCGCGCTGCCACCACCCCATAACGGAATATTCAACTGTTCGATATATGATACGTTGATACCTGCAGCACCCTGCCATACGGTATTGATATCAAAACCTTTGTATGAACCACCCAATGTTAACCCAAATGTGGTTGAAGGCGTGCTGTAGTTATTGTTACTTACGTTTTGTGCAATCGGGTGTACGTCCTGATCGTTGATTACACCGTCGCCGTTCCAATCCTGCAAAATGTAATCACCAACTACTGCGTTGCGTGATACAAACTGTGGACTATTCAGGATCTGCTGGTAATTCTGGAACTGGCCGTTGGCACCGTAACCCCAGAATATATTGTTATATCGGTTGTCGTTGTTGTTATGCCAGTTAAGCTGCGAGTTACCATAAGCCGAGTGTACCTTACTGATCCATTGCGTACGGGTATAACCGAATGTACCTTTAACGAAATAGTTAAAGCTGCCAATATGGTAACGATGGTTTATCTCGATATCGAAACCCTGAGCACGGTCGCTGTTAAGATTTTCCTGCGGTAAACCTGCGCCTACAACACCCGGCAGGTTATCGGCACGGGTATCAAGCAGGCCGCTTCTGTCGCGCCTGAAGGCATCAACCGTTAAACCTAATAGACCGTTCCATGCCTGTAAATCGATACCCGCGTTATAAGTTTTTGCAACATACCAGAAGATATAAGGGTTAGCGATACCACGGCTTTGTGCGCCGTTAACAAAAGTGCCGTCAAATACCGAACCAGGGGGCAACCTATTATTGTCGCCAGAAGCGGGGTAATTATAACCGGTAAGATACTGATAAGCATTAAGGCCCGCGTCATCACCCAATTTAGCGTATGATAAACGAATCTTCAGGTCGTCAATAAATGAGAGGGCTGATGTGTTTTTCCAGAAGTTTTCCTGCGAGATTCTCCAGCCGGCTGATGCCCCCGGAAAAAAGCCCCAACGTTTAAGCGGTGAGTTTTTAGAGTTTGCATCGTCCCTAAAGCTAAATTCAACCAGGTATTTCGATTTGTAATCGTAGTTTACACGACCAACAAATGATTTGGTTACAAAATCATAAGGCCATCCACCATCAACCGTAGCCGTTTGATTTAGCGCGTTACCTGCCGACAACTGATCAACAGGCAGTGAAAGCTGACGCTGCGCGTTAAAGTTATCCCCTTTTTGCTCACTTTCTTCATAAAGCGCGAGTGCTGTAACGTTATGCCCGCCTTTAAACTGTTTGGCATAGTTTAATGAAAGCTGCATTAAGCTGCTTGGCTTTTCGTAAAACTGACGGGTCAGTGAACCCGGTGTTTGGTTAGCTATGGCCTGATAAGAATTGCTGTTAGCGTCATAGTTATACTGGTTATATGACCGCTGATAGATCTTGTTACTTGAAAAATAGTAATCATAGTTATATAAGCCCTTTGCACTTAAACCAGGTACAAACGGTACATTGTAGGTTGCGGCTACCGAAGATTGTAACCATTTATTAGCTATGAGTTTGTAACCATTCACGTCAGCATCCGCCATAGCAACGGGGTTTGAACCATCAACCTGGCCATTATTCAGGTATGCCGGGTTATTATTGGCATAGATGCTTTGCGTAGGTACCTGCCTCCAGAACGAGCGGATGATCCACCAGGCATCCTGGTAAGGTTGATTTTTTTGTTCAAGTGTACCGCTCAGATTTACATCAATGGTGAGGTTTTTATTGATTTTGGTAGTAAGATTTGAGCGCAGGGTATATTTCTTGTAGTTCAGGTCGCCACTTTTGAAAAAGCCATCCTGATCGGTAATCCCCATACTCACAAAATAACTGGTATTTTCGCTGCCGCCTGTTGCATTCAGGTTATGTTGTTGCTGAGGAGCACTATTAGCAAAAACAGGGCTATACCAATCGGTGCTGGTTTTTGAACCGTTTTTATAGGCAGCAAAGTCGGCGTCGGTATATTTTACCTGCCCGCCGTTAACGTTATGCAGCAGTTGCTCGTTAACCAGGGTCATGAAATCAACAGCGCCAACAGGTTTTGGCATGTATGATGGGATCTGCCATCCATAAGTACCAGAATAGTTAAGATCAACGGTACCTTTTTTGCCTTTCTTGGTAGTTACGATAACCACACCGTTTGCAGCACGCACACCATAGATAGCCGCCGATGCATCCTTCAATACCGAAACACTTTCGATATCGTTTGGATCGAGGCGGCTAATATTATCGCGGGGAATTCCATCAATAACTACCAATGGGTTACCAAAACCACGGATATCAAATGCATTGCTGAATGAGCCCGGCTCAGATGTGTTTTGGGTGATCCGTACACCCGCTACCTTACCGGCAAGCATGTTCAACACGTTCTCGTTTTTGGTGGTCACGATCTCGCTATTGGTAACCGATGCAACTGATCCGGTCACTGTGGCTTTACGCTGGGTACCGTAACCTACTACAACCACTTCGTTCATGTTGGTGGCATTCGGTAGCAGTTTTACTGTAATGCTTTTTTGATTACCTACGGCAATTTCCTGAGGAGTGTATCCTAAAAAGCTAAATACCAGCGTTTGGCTTGGTTCAGCATTGATATTGAACTGGCCGTTTACGCTGGTAGTGGTACCATTAGGCGTTCCTTTCAGCTTAACGCTTACGCCGGGCAGGGGCTGCCCGTGCTCGTCATTTACTACACCGGTTATTTTGCTGCCCTGAGCAAAAGCCGAAGTACACATGGCTAAAAACAAAAGAGCGGTAATGCAATATTGCAGTACCTCCTTAATTTTAGCACGATAACGGATGCGATAGCACCCATCATAATTAGTAAAATTTTCGTACATAAATAATTGGTTAATGGGTTTATAACTCTTACCTCGGGAAAGCAAAAGAATTGAGCGGGGATGGTTAAACCCGCTCAATAATATCCTGTTTTCCATTTGGCACAACAATGATATAGCGGGTGGTATTAAAACGAGGGTTAAAAAAGGGGTTAATTGGACTAAAATTTTATTAACCGCACAAAAATTAACCGCTTTTTTAAGCGGAGAAGGGTTAACTAAAGAAAACTACCGCAGGTTTAGCGATAGCGTAACCTGTGGGCTCTATCGGGTAAGCTTCCAGCTTACGTGGAATGCGGTTCAGCTGAAAGCTGAAATCATGGTAACCACGGGTTGAAAACCCGCGGTAGATTGCATAAATGCCGAAGGCCTGTTTGCGTAGCAAAACAGGTCTTCGCTAAAATTCCCCTTTAGGGGGCGACTAAAACACCCTGCAAAGTAACCCTTTCAAATACTCGCCTTCGGGGAAGGAAGCACGTACCGGATGGTCTTCGGGTTGATGGAACTGGTAGATAAACTGAACCTGTTTACCCGCATCAAGCGCGGCCCAGGCAATTACCTGTTTAAAAGTTTCCATATCCATAGCTCCCGAACAGGAATAGGTAGCCAGCAAGCCACCTTCGTTAAGCAGCAGCATACCCAAACGGTTCAAATCTTTATAAGCACGCGAAGCTCTGGTGAGTGCCGAGCGTGATGGCGCGTATTTAGGCGGATCGAGCACGATAACATCAAACTTCTCGCCCTCATCCCTGAATTTGCGCAACTGTACATTCACGTCGGATTTAATAGCCGTGTGTTTGGTTGCATCCAGTTTATTTAGCCTGATATTTTCGGCCAGCGTTTCAATAGCTAACGCCGAGCTGTCTACACTGGTTACTGATGCGGCGCCTTCTTTAAGGCTGTTCAACGTAAAGCCGCCGGTATAACAAAAGCAGTCCAGTACCTTTTTATCTTTAGTATGTACAGCCAACACATGACGATTATCGCGCTGATCGCAATAAAAGCCGGATTTTTGGCCTTCGGTGATATTGATACCGTAAATAACGTTGTTTTCTAACACCTCAACCAGCTCAGGCGGCGGACTGCCAGCAAGTACTTTATTCTCAGCTTCGGCCAGCCCTTCGTGGGCACGTGAGGCATTATCGCTTTTATCCGAAATACTTTCGGGATTGAGCAATTTTTTTAGTTCATCAATAATAACGGGCATTACATTTTGAATACCCGAGGTAAGTACCTGTACGGCTAAATGCCCGGCATATTTATCAACGATAAGGCCCGGTAAATAGTCGGATTCACTGAATATCAACCTGCAGGTATTGGTACCGTTAGCCAATATGTTATTACGGCTTTTAACCGCGGTTGCTACTTTTTCACGGAACCAGGCTTCGTTTACCTGTACATCCTTGTCCCACTCCAGCAAGCGCAAAGTAACCCTCGACTGATCGTTATAAAAGCCGTAGGCCATAAATTCGCCCTGTGTATTCACTAAGCGAACCACATCGCCATTAGCAGGTTTGCCCTTTACTTTTTCAATCGCCCCTGAAAATACCCAGGGATGCCTTTGCAGTACGGCTTTTTCTTTACCCTTCTTTAATATAACGTCAATCATGGGTGCAAAGGTAATAAAGCGCTGGCAATTTTAACTTTGCAGTAACGCGGCCTTCATTTATTACGTATTTGTATTAAGGCTTCTAAACCTTGAAAATATTTTTAGGTCATACACAATAATATCCGCATTAAAACATTTGGTATCTTAGATTCGAAAACTATAATCATGAAAAAAACCTACGTACTCCTGTTCAGTATGCTGATAGCGTGCTGTTGTTTTAGCTCAAAGTCATATGCTCAGATACCCCGCATACCTGAGGCCAGCTCAACTCAAACCATCATCCAGGATTTCGGATTAGGGAAAATAACCATTACTTATTCCCGTCCAAATGTTAAAGACCGCAAAATATTCGGGGGTATTATCCCTTACGGCGAAGTTTGGCGTACCGGCGCCAACGCGGCAACAACCATCACTTTTACCGAAAAAGTTGTTATTGAAGGTAACCCCGTGCCTGCGGGTACTTATTCCCTGTTCAGTATCCCCAATAAAAGCGAGTGGACTATCATTCTTAATAAAGTGGTAAAACAATGGGGCGCTTACAGCTACAAGCAGGACCAGGATTTTTTGCGTTTTAATATAAAGCCTATCCGCGTGAGCGAAAAACGTGAAACATTCACTATGGCTTTTGTTAACTCGACCACCAAATCAACCGACCTGGTTTTGGTTTGGGACAAAACCGCGGCCTATATCCACATGGAAACTGATGACGACGCCAAGATCACAGCCAACATTGATGAGCTGATGAAAGGCGACCGCAAGCCATATTACTTCAACGCCATACAGTACTACTACGAAAACCATAAAGATGTTGATAAAGCCCTTGGCTGGGTTTACGAGGCCGAAAAAATTGAACCTAAAGGTCCGTGGTATAAGCTATGGGAATCACGTTTGTTATTACGTAAAGGGGATAAAGCAGGTGCAATTGCTGCTGCCGAAGCCGGTATCGCTTTAGCTAAAGCTGATAAAGATGAAGAATACGCCCGTTTAAACCAGGAAGCACTGGATCAGGCTAAGCGATAGCCCAAGCCCCACCCAACCCTCCCCGGAAGGGGAGGGCTTTAAAAGAAAATCGCTGTTTTTTATAGGAAATGGCGATTTTCTTTTATGAATTGATAATATTCAGAAAGTCTCCCCAACCGGGGGAGATTTAGAAGGGGCTGCCACGCTGATCAACACCGCAATTACTATCAGCAGAAGTGCACCGATAGCATTTAACCACAAGTAAGCTATCACATCAAAATAGCCCAGGATACAAATAATAGCCTCCGTTATAACAGCCGCTATAAATACCGCAGTTCCTTTTATTTTTTTGAGATAGAAGGCCACTATGAACACTCCAAGGATGGTTCCGTAAATATAAGAGCCCAATTGATTTACGGCTTCTAACAGATTACCTATGCGGCTGGCGTAAAGGGCCATCCCAATGCAAACCAGGCCCCAGAACACCGTTGCCAGGCGCGATGCATTTAAATAATTTTGATCTGTGGCGTTGGGATTAACAATGCGTTTGTAAATATCAACAACACTTGTTGAGGCAAGCGAGTTTAGGGCACTTGCGGTTGATCCCATAGAGGCCAGGAAAATAATGGCCATCAGTAGCCCTATCAGTCCTTTGGGCAGATACTGGGTAACAAAGGTAAGGAATACGTAGTTGGTATCGTTATCATCGGCCTTGGGGTTATTTTTTTTCATCAGTTCAATGGCGTTTTGTCTGATGAGGCGGGCCTTAGTGTCGGCCACCTTTAATTGATCTTTGGCATAACTGATCCGTTCTTCATTTTTACTGTCGATGGCTTTTATCAACTCGTTAGCCTTGATCTTTTTTTGCTCAAAAGCCTGGGCATATCGCTGATTGAGATGGTCATATTCCGTGGCGTAAACGCTTTTTCGAATTTGTTTAACCTCGTACTGGTTAAAAAACATTGGCGGGCGGTTAAACTGGTAAAACGCAAAAACCAGCACCCCTATCAGCAGGATCAGGAATTGCATCGGGATCTTGATCAGGCCATTCATGATTAGCCCGAGGCGGCTTTGCCCTACCGAGCTGCCTGTTAAATAACGGCCTACCTGGCTTTGATCTGTGCCGAAATAGGAAAGCTGTAAAAAAAAGCCCCCGATCAACCCGCTCCAAACCGTATAACGGTTATTGGGGTCGAATTTCCAGTCTATCACGTTCATGCGACCCATTTTACCGGCCATTTTGAGCGAGCTCATGAAACTTACATTGCCGGGCAACAGGTAAACAACCAGTACTCCTGCCAAAAACATCCCTGTAAAAATAATGCTCATTTGCAACAGCTGGGTGTATGACACTGCCTTACTGCCACCATAAACGGTATAAACAATTACCAGCCCGCCTATAAACAGCGTAGTGTAAACCGTATTAATATTTAATATGGTTGAGAGGATGATAGACGGTGCATAAATGGTAATGCCGGTTGAAAGGCCGCGCTGAACCAGGAAGAGGAACGATGTGAGCGCACGGGTTTTCAGATCAAAACGCTGTTCCAAAAATTCGTAGGCAGTATAAACCTTAAGGCGATGGAAAATGGGTACAAAAGTGATACAAAGTACAATCATGGCCAGGGGCAGCCCGAAGTAGAACTGCACAAAACGTATCCCGTCTGAATAAGCCTGGCCCGGCGCCGAAAGAAAGGTAATAGCACTTGCCTGGGTAGCCATTACCGATAAGCCCACATGGTACCAGGGCAATGAGCGGCTGCCCATCAAAAACTGGTCGATATTTTTATTATTGCCGCTTTTCCATATGCCATAAAGCACTATAGAAAATATGGTAAGGCCTAAAACAATCCAGTCGGTTAAACTCATTCAAAGAATTTGGTAATGAGCCAGAATACTAAAACTAAAAAAACCAGCCATGCGGCAACAATGCCGTAAAACTGGTTCCAATTTTTTATAAATGAAGGGAGGTCGGGATCAGGCCTCTTCATTACGGCCACGAACTAACACGGCGATATATGCAGCAGCAGTTAACAAGCCTAAAACACCACCTACAAAAATCCAGGTAAAGCCTTTTTCAATAATACCGCCTACAAATAAGCCAGAGATTAATCCTACCAAATAGTATATGTAATCAAAGTTTTCTTTTTCTTCTTTATGGTGTCCCATGATGTTATGTATATGATTGCAGCAAAAATAGGTGATTAATTGAATTTTACCAAAGTTTGTTTTGTAAAAGGATTGTGCGGTATTAAAAGTTTATAAATGATAACAATTATCCATCCGGTCTCCGGTCGGCTTTAAATTCACTATCGTTGTAAATATGCCAATCGCTTTGCGGTATGCATAAACCGGTACTCATTCAACTACTTTAAAAAGGCTATTCCTGCAAATTTTTAAGCCGCTCAACATTTCCCGCCATAGTTGCCTTATCATTTGCAGAAGAAGCCAGGTTCATAGCTGTTTCGTAATGCTGTAAGGCTTTTTGATTATCTACGCCGGTATACAGGTTGCCCAGCAGCGAATAATAAAAGTGGTTATTGCTCAGGTTCAGTTTTTCAGCTTCGGCTATCGCTGCCGGTTTTCCATTGGCTTTGGCAAGCGCGAAAGTACGGTTCAGCGCGGCGATGGGCGAATACTCCAGCATGAGGAGGTTATTGTATAGCTGTAATATATTTTCCCATTTTTCGGCAGCATCTTCCTTAATGGTATGCCAGTAAGCAATGCCGGCTTCGAGGTGATATTTAGTTATTGAAGCTCCGGTTGAAGCCTGGTTCAGGTAATGGATACCTTTATTGATCAGGCCCCTGTCCCAAAGTGATTCGTCCTGATCCTCATAGAGGATCATTGCGCCATGATCATTGGTGCGCGCCTCAAACCGCGACGCGTGGAAACACATCAGCGCAAAAAGTGCATTTACGGCAGGAGTGTTGGTGGCCGGGTTTTCAATAAGCAGGTAATTAAGCCGCATGGCTTCTGCGCAAAGGTCACGGCGGAGGGTGACATTTTGGGAGATTGAGTAATATCCCTCAGAAAACAGCAGGTAAATGGTTGTTAAAACAGTTTCCAGCCGGTTGCCGATCTCGGTCAGGCCTGGCTGCTGGATCCGGATCCCCGCCTCTTTCAGCTTTTCCTTTGCGCGGTTTATCCGTTTGTATATCACCTCCTTGTTTGCTAAAAAAGCATCGGTAATTTCCTGTACGCCAAAACCACAAAGCAGGTTAAGGGCAAGCGCCACCTGCGACTCGGCCGAAATAACCGGGTTGCAAACCGTAAAGATCATAGCCAACTGGCTATCAGCTATGTTTTTGGCAGACAGGTCGATCTCTATTTCGCCTGTGCTGTCGGTAGTATATTTTATTTCGGGCAAAAGCTTTTGCTTAAAAATCGTGTCCCGTTTCAGGTAATTTTTGGTTTTATTTTTTGCAACGGTATAAAGCCATGCCGTCGGATTATCAGGTAAACCTTTCAGGCTCCAATTTTCAGTGGCTGAAAGGAAGGTGTCGCTCACAATATCTTCGGCAATTTCAATATGTTCAATACCAAAAAGGCGGCAAAGCACTGCCGCGATTTTCCGGTACTCGGTGCGGAACAGGTGAGGTAAAAGTTCTTGGGGTTGCATAGGTTAAAATAAAAATGCCTTTGCAAAAGTACAAAGGCATTTTATTTTATACGGCAGGCACAGCCATTCGTACTTCAACCGTGGCCCCCCATTGCAATATCGGGCAGCCTTTGGCAATTTCAACTGCCTCATCGTAATCTTCGGCCCTGATTATGAACAACCCGCCTATCGATTCCTTAATTTCGGCATAAGGACCATTGATCACGGTGTTTTGTTTAATTGTCCGGCCATCGCCATCCCAGCGTTTGGGAGCGCCAACCAGTTTGTTTTGGGCCGCGATGCCGCCTATCCAATCCTGGAAAGGTTTTATGGCTGCCTGCATTTGTTCGGGCGAGGGACTGGCATCTTTACTTTTCAGATCCCTGTGGATCACTAACAAAAACTCATTCATAAGGCTATGTTTTAATGGCGTTAATATAAGCTGTTTATGCAAACTGGCCAACCTGGTATGTGCCGGGAGTATTAGGGAACGATAGGTTGATGCGGTTCCAGGTGTTAATGGTGGTAACGGACAGCGTAAGGTCTATCAGTTCTTCATCACTGAACTGCGCCTTGGCTATGTTGTACACTTCGTCGGTTACATGGCAGGCGGTAACGGCTTCGGCCCAGGCGGCCCTTTCACGATCGGTATAATAAGGTGATTCTTCCCAGGCGCTTAGGCCATATAAACGTTGTTCTGTTTCGCCTTTGGCACGTGCATCCTTATAGTGCATGTCAAGACAATAAGCGCATTTATTGATCTGCGATACCCTGAAATTTACCAGCTCACGAAGGGATAATTCAAGGGGCGATTTTTTAAGATAAGTATTGATACCGAATAATGGTTTTAAGGCATTTTGTCCTTTTTCCCACATGCTGATTCTCTGTTCCATTTTGTTTTAAATTTATGTTGTTAAAACCCAATGACAACTGTGCTTAGCAGATTGGACAAAATGAAAAAAATATTTTTATTTTTTTTACGATCGGAATTTCTGTTGGGGTGCATCATATGCATTGCCTGCTTTGCAGATTTCCCGGTTTAACTACACATGCATGTAACGTCTCTGCATAAAAATACCTATCTTTCCCTCATGGCCTTACCCAATATTTTCACTGCACAGGTAGCTGATGATGTAATCAGCCGGATCAACAAGCTGACGCCTCAAACCTTACCGGAATGGGGTAAAATGAACGTTGCACAAATGTTGGCGCACTGCTGTGTAACGTACGAAATGGTGTATGAAGATAAGCACCCCAAACCCGGCGTGTTCATGAAACTGATCCTGAAAATGCTGGTTAAAAACAAGGTGGTGAGTGAAACCCCGTATAAACACAACAATCCTACCGCGCCCGCGTTTCTCATTACCGGCGAAAGGGATTTCAAAACCGAAAAAGACAGGTTGATAGCCTACATCCAAAAAACACAGCAGCTGGGGGAAAAAGCTTTTGATGGCCGCGAGTCGCATTCGTTTGGCCCCTTAACCATTACCGAATGGAGCAATATGTTCTATAAGCATATTGACCACCACCTTATCCAGTTTGGCTGTTAAGCGCATAGTTTGAACATACGGCTAAATTTTCCTTTCTTTACCGACATTCTGGTAAATCGATATAGCGCATGGAAAAACTAAACCCCGCCGTCCTTAAAACCAAACAGCATTTTGAAATTCTTGACGGCCTTCGGGGCATAGCTGCTATAGCAGTTGTTACTTTCCATTTTATGGAGATTGCTTATCCCGACTACAGTAAGGATTTTATAGGTCATGGCTTTTTGGCGGTTGATTTTTTCTTTTGCCTGTCAGGCTTCGTAATTGGCTATGCTTATGACGACAGGATTGGCAAAATGGGCATAAAGGAATTTTTCAAATCGAGGTTGATCAGGCTGCACCCGCTTGTTGTTTTTGGTTCGGTATTGGGTTTATTAGGGTTTATATTTGATCCATTTAATGCCCAGCCCATAACCCGTAGTGCGGGCAGTATATTCCTTTTATTTCTTAGCTCGATATTAATGATCCCCAACGCTACTATGACCGAGCGATATTTCAACTTATTTAGCTTCAATGCTCCGGCGTGGTCATTGTTTTGGGAATATGTGGCCAATATTGTTTATGCGCTTGTGCTTTACCGTTTTACACGGCGTTACCTGATAATACTTGTTATAATTTCGGCGATAGCGATTTGCTACGTGGCCGGTCGTTCGGGTAATTTAATGGGCGGCTGGAGCGGCGACACTTTTTGGGATGGAGGCGTGCGGATAGCCTATTCTTTTACTGCTGGTTTGCTGGTTTACCGTTATAACCTGGTTATCAAAAACAAGATCGGTTTTATTGGTCTTTCGATTTTTTTAATGCTGGCTTTCCTGATGCCATTTTCATCATGGAACTGGCTTACCGAGCCTTTTGTAGTTATTATTTATTTTCCATTGCTGGTAGCATTGGGGGCAGGTGCTGTTCTTCATAACGGCTTACGTAAAATATGTGTTTTTTCGGGCAATATTTCTTATCCCTTGTATATGACGCATTACTTTGTGATGTGGATGTTTGGTAGCTACTATGCAGCGAATAAACCCGATGCTGTTCACCTGGCATATATCATTATACCTGGATTAATTGTACTGGTAACATTTGCTTACCTGGTTATGGTAGGTTACGATATCCCATTACGCCATTACCTAACCGAAAGAAGAAAAAAACAGGCTATTAAATAAACTGAATAGCCTATTCGTTAGCTTAATTAAAGATTAAGAAAGGGTTTAGTCCACGGTTAAATTTAAAACCTGTATGTTTAAAATACTGAAAAAGTGTTTTTTATACACATAAAACAGTATTTTTACTGGTGGTGTTGTGCTGATTCCCAGTTGTTCTGTTGAAGTATGCCAGCCTTTGGTTCATGAAAAAAATGTTAGTTATTGGTTGGCTTGTGATACTTTTAATCGCTGTTGGCGCTTTATTTTGGTATAATGAGCTGCAATACCAGTTGCCCACTCCTGTACCGAAAAACTATAAAGCAGTAAAGCAGGGTACGGTAGTATCCATCAATCCCAGGCACTACCCGGATCGCAGTAAACCGCTGTTCCTGCACTTTTTCAACCCGGATTGTCCCTGTTCAAGATTTAATATCAAACAGTTTAAGGCTATTGCCCGGCAATATAGCAAACAGGTGAATTTTGCCATTGTGATCATGAGCAGCAAACACTTCACCGAAAGCGAAATCCAGGACAAGTTTGGGATGAAACTCCCGGTGATATTTGATCCATCGGTTGCTGAGGCCTGCGGGGTTTATTCAACACCCCAGGCTGCCCTTATTGATACAGGCAGCAAGCTGTACTACCGCGGCAATTATAACGTGAGCCGTTACTGTACCGATGAAAAAACAAGCTTCGCCAAAGTAGCTATCAACGGTTTACTGAACGACAATACACGCCTGACATTTAATAAACTTGCATTAACCTCATACGGCTGTCGACTGCCCGACTGTCATAATTAATATTACCCCTAAATATCAATCATTGTGACCGCAGACATAGTTCAAAACATTAATTTTCAAACCGAGATCAAAGACCGCTCAGACAGGTTGATGGATTATTTTCTGCCTGTGCATTTTGTAGTTGGTTTAGCATTGGCCTATTTTTATGATACATGGCTTATTGCCTTTGGCGTTGGCGGCCTGTGCCTGCTGGCGTACTATACTGCTAAAATAGCCCTGCCTAATTCTTCCTTATACCAATATGTGCTGGCAGCTGTATTAGGTATTTTTATGGCCCAGTATATTTACCAGATGCACGGCTTGTTTGAGATGCACTTTTTCGCTTTTATTTCAAGCGTGCTGCTGATCACCTACCAAAACTGGAGGCTACAATTGCCGTTGCTTTTAGTTGTTATTGTACACCATGCTGTTTTCAGCTACCTGCAGGATATTGGCTATGGCAACATATTTTTTACCCAGCTCAATTACTTTGACCTGCAAACGTTTATCATACATGTATTGCTTACCGGGGTTATCATGTTCATTTGCGGGCTTTGGGCCTACCAGTTGCGCAAGTATAATGAACTAAGAATAGTACAAACCCTGCAAATGGCCGATCTGCAGCGGGAAGCCCAGTTATCGCTCGAGCGCAAACATAATGAAGAGGTTTTGGCAGCTGCAAACCAGGAACTAAACTATTCAAACCAGGAACTTCAAAAGGCACGCCTCGCGGCTGATCAGGCTAACCAGGAAAAAAGTATTTTCCTGGCTACCATGAGCCACGAAATCCGTACACCTATGAATGGGGTTATCGGGATGTCGGCTTTATTGAATGAAACTGAGCTTAATGATGAGCAGCGTATGTTTAACGAAACCATCATCAGCTGCGGCGAAACGCTCATCCATGTGATCAATAATATTCTTGATTTTTCAAAGATAGAGGCGGGCAGCCTTGATCTTGAACAGGATGATTTTAACCTGCGACAGTGTATTGAAGATGTGATGGATATGTTTGCCATTAAAGGCGGACAAATGGGGCTCGACCTGGTTTATGAAATTGCTGAAGATATATCGCCGGGTATCATAGGCGATCCCCTGCGGCTTAAGCAAGTGCTTATAAACCTGGTAAGCAATGCCATAAAATTTACGGAGAAAGGTGAAGTGGGCATTAAGGTTAGCTGTATTGACAAACAATCCGATGGCTTGCTGAAATTAAGATTTGATGTTTGGGATACCGGCATAGGCATTCCGCATGATAAGCTGCACCGTCTGTTCAAGGCATTTTCCCAGGTCGATTCATCTACTACACGCAAATACGGAGGTACTGGTTTAGGTTTGGCCATTTGTCAAAAGCTTGTAGCGCTAATGGGTGGCAGTATAGGCGTTGAAAGCGAGCCTGGTGCCGGTACCAGGTTTTTCTTTACCATAAACGCCTATCCCGGTGAGATCTCCCACCAGCAGCCTGCCAGTTTTGATCTTGAGGAACTGCGCGGCAAAAAGATACTTATAGTTGATGATAACCACACCAACCTGTCTATCTTAAATCGCCAGTTTGAAAACTGGAACCTTAAATCGGTACCGGCGGAGTCTGCCGCCGAGGCTTTAGTGATCCTGCAGAGAAACAAAGACATTGACCTGGTTATTACCGACATGAACATGCCCGTAATGGATGGGGTTATGCTGGCCCGCATCATCAGGGAGGGGTACAGCCACATTCCTATTATACTGCTAAGCTCGGTTGGTGAAGAATTTATAAAAGATCAGCGAATGCTGTTTACCTCCGTTATGAGCAAGCCGATAAAACAACAGGTGCTGGGCAAACAGGTTTTTATGGCGCTCAGGAATAAATCGGTCCAAAACGATGATAAACAAATTAAGAGCAAACTTTCGGTTGATTTTAGTGATAAATATCCCTTCAATATCCTTATTGCCGAAGATAATGAGGTTAACCAGCACGTTATTAAACATATTTTAAACAAAATGGGCTATAAGCCGGGTATGGCCAAAAATGGGCTCGAAGCAATAGAGGCCCTGTACCAAAACGAATACGAGCTTATTTTAATGGATATGCAGATGCCTGTTATGGATGGGCTTGAAGCTACCCGTGTAATCCGTAAAGACGACATTAAGCAGCCTGTTATCATTGCTTTAACAGCCAACGCCATGGCCGGCGACGAACAGGATTGTTTGCAGGCCGGTATGAATGATTACCTGAGCAAGCCTGTAAAGCTTGATGAACTGATGAATAAGCTTTCGAAATGGCATACTGTAGTTAACAAAACCGCCGTTCGTCAGGGTTGATGCAACCGCATTCCTGCAATAAGTTTGAGGCTTGGTTCGCCATCAAGGGTAGGATAATTACCTGGCGGGGGGCTGCCTCGACTCAATAGTCGTGGGGTTTTCTCATCCTGGTGTACAGAATATAAATGCAACAATACTTTTGCAAAACAATTAGGTTATTTTTTTCATTTTTGTACAGCATAAGCAATATGTTGAATAAGCGAAATACTGAATTTTTGAGATCGTTGCGGATATTATCGGTAATGGCCTTTTATTTGGTCATCGCGAGCGGTCATGTTTTTTTCCTTCCCCGTTTAACGCAACCGGGCCGTACACGTTCAACAGGATTCAATTCGGTTTTTAAACGAAAGATGGAGAACCTGCACAGCAGCTTCAGCGAATCAAGCTACGTTCAAAGACCAGACAAATCAACCCTTGAGGAGAAAAAGTCTGTTACCGATTTGATCAGCGCTGTTGTAGGCAGTTTTATCCTGCTGTTTTTTGCATTGCATCTATGGAAATTAAATCCGAAGCAATTAATCCGAAACTTCAGGATTATACCCGGGTATCGATACTCCTATCTTTCTCTTTGCACTTTTCGCATTTGATTTGAATGATTAAAGGCGCTCTGCCTTTAGATACATCATCGATCATTTTTTCAATTAATTATCCATCGTTTACCGGCATTTTTTGCAGTACTTACTGATCTGTAGCGATCAGTGTGCGGGCATTTCCCGGTAAGCATATTCCGTACATCAAGATATGCGAATTTCAAAGAAGTTCTGCTGCCTGTTTATAGGCCTGCTAATAACAGCCTGTACTTATGCGCAGCAACAAGGTAACACACCGGTTAGCTTAAAAACGCTGCTCAACAGCGTAAACCGAAACGCACCCACATTGCTAACCGATTCAGCAGCTATTGCGGTAAGGCAAGCCCAGGCCGCTGAAACCAGGAGCAGTTGGCTCCCTAACCTGAAACTAAATTACCAGGCTGATTATGGGACCAATAACAATGTTGCAGGCCCCTACTTCGGCTTTGGTATCATTCCTTCCAACTCCAGGGGGGTACGGCCGGAAAGCAATACCACCACCGTTTCAGCCAACGTTGGGGTAGCCGCACTCGATTGGGAGATCTACAATTTTGGTGCCTATGGTGCTCAAAATAAAGTAGCCAACTCTGATATTCAGGTACAGCAAAACCAGTTTGCTGATTCCAAATATCAGTTGCAGGCTTATGCCATTGGCAATTACCTGCTCCTGACGGAACTGGAAAACTTCCTCACCATCCAGGCGCGGAACATAAAACGCAATCAGGAGATCCGCCGGTCGGTACAGTCGCTCGCCAAAAGTGGGGTAAGGGCAGGCGTTGATACCAGCATTGCCGAGGCCGAACTGTCAAAAGCCCGTTTGAACTATATCGAACTGAACAACCAGGTGAAGCAGGTACAGTTACAGCTTTCGGCTGTCAGCGGCTTACCCTATCAGACAATAGTACCCGATACTGCTGCCGAAACAAATCTTATCAATACCGCAACCGGCCTCGACCCTTTGGTTATCGACACCACCGATCATCCTTTGATCAATTATTATAAATCGGTATATCAAAACAGTTTGCAGCGGGAAACACTCGTCAAAAAAAGCTACAATCCTAAAATATTATTGGAAGGCGCCGTTTGGGGCAGGGGATCAAGTGTTGATGCTAACGACCATTTTAACAGCCTCAGCAGCGGATGGGGGTTCGACAGGAATAATTACCTGATAGGTATAGGTGTTTCCTATAACCTGTTTGATATCCGTCGCCGCCAGTTAAAATTACGGACACAACGTGCCAATACCGATTACTCCCGGAAAAAGCTGGAAGAGCAAAAGCAATTGCTGGCGGTCAATGCCAACCGGTCGGGCGTAGAGCTGCAAACCGCCCGCGAACGCCTGGTTGAGATCCCCAATCAGCTTAAAGCGGCTTCTGATGGGTACCGGCAAAAGCTGTCATTATACAAAAATGGGCTAACCGATATCATTGAGCTTAACGCCGCGCTCAATATCCTTTACCGCGCCGAAACTGACTATGTACAGGCCAAATATGCCTATTCAAATGCACTGTTCCAGCAGGCCGTTACCGGCAACCAGGTAAATACTGTATTAAACCTTTTAAAATAATTTAGCTATGTCAATGGTCACATCCGCACTTAAACGGCCCATCACAATGGTGGTGGTTACCTTGAGCCTGCTCATCTTTGCAGTGCTTAGTGCTATAAAAATACCGATAGATATTTTCCCCAAATTAAACCTGCCCACCATTTATGTTATTGAATCATATGGCGGTATGTCGCCGCAGCAAATGGAGGGTTTCTTTTCAACCCGTTTGCAAGACCAGTTTCTGTATGTGAACGGCATCAAAAGCGTTACCAGTAAAAACATCCAGGGTTTAACTATGGTTAAGCTGAGTTTTTACGAGAGTACAGACATGGCCGAAGCACAGGCCCAGGTGGCTTTGCAGGTAAGCCGCGTAATGAGCTTTTTCCCGCCGGGAGCGCTGCCGCCGCAGGTTGTAAGGTTTGATGCTTCATCGTTGCCCGTTGGGCAATTGGTACTATCCGCCCCCAATCGCAGCCTGAAGGATATTTATGATATGGCTGCTACTAAAGTAAGGCCGATGTTTGCTACTGTTCCCGGCTTATCAGCCCCGCCGCCGTTTGGTTCAAACGCCAGGTCCATCACCTTAAACGTTGATCCAAACAAATTAAGAAGTTACGGCTTGACGCCCGATGAGGTAGTAAGTGCGTTGGCTAAGTTCAATGTGATGTCGCCTTCGGGTAATTTAAGGTTAGGCAACACGATGTTTGTAACTACAGTTAACACGTTGATTAACCAAACAGATGAATTTGGCAATATCCCCGTAGTTACTAAAAACGGCGTACCCATTTTGGTAAAAGATGTTGCCCGTGTTGCCGATGCTACCGACGTTACGGTTGATTATGCATTGATCAATGGCAAGCGCTCTGTTTATTTGCCGGTAGTAAAAACCGCCGATGCCAGTACCTGGAGCGTGGTACAGGCTTTGAAAAAGAAGATTCCGGAAATTCAAGGCCTTTTACCCGATGACGTTAAAATCTCATATGAGTTTGATCAATCCATATTTGTGATAAACGCGGTAAAAAGCCTTATGACAGAAGGCGGTCTGGGCGCATTGCTCACCGGGCTGATGGTATTATTGTTTTTGCGCGACTGGCGAAGCAGTTTGATCGTGGTTATCACTATCCCGGTATCTATTTTGTTAGGTGTATTACTTTTAGGCTTATTCGGCCAAACCATCAATATCATGACATTGAGCGGCCTTGCCCTTGCCATAGGCATTTTGGTTGACCAGGCTACAGTAACCATCGAAAATATTCACCAGCACCTGGAGATGGGCAAAAGTAAAGCCCAGGCTATTTATGATGCCTGCCAGGAAATCTCGTTCCCCCTATTGCTCATCCTGCTGTGTATCCTTGCTGTATTCGCGCCATCGTTTATGATGAACGGCGTGCCTAAAGCGATGTTTTTACCACTGTCGCTATCTATTGGTTTAACGATGATTGTATCGTACATCATAGCGCAAACACTGGTGCCTATTTTATCAAACTGGCTTATCAAAGCCGAAACCTATCAGCATTATGAACATGGGAAATTGCATGCCCATGCCGGCGAAGCTTTAGACCGGCCCGAAGAAGGGCAGGTAAACCATCACCTGCAACAGGAGCAAAACCATCCCGAAAAGAATGATCTGTTTGAACGGATAAAGATCCGTTTTATGCACATCATTGAACGCTGGATGCATAACAAAAAACTAATTGTGCCTGTTTATCTCGTGGTTGTTTTGGGATTGGCCGGTGTTTGCTTTGTTACCATTGGAAAAGATATGATGCCGAAGCTCAACAACGGCCAGTTTCAGATCAGGATCAAAGAGCCGGATGGCACAAGACTTGAACGTACGGAAGACGGGCTGAAACAGGTTTTGCAAATCATTGACAGTACGGTGAACCATCATGTAGCTATCACATCGGCTTATGTGGGCATTGTGCCAAGCAGCTATGGTACCAGCAATCTTTATGTATTTAATACCGGTACACATGAAGCGGTATTACAGGTTAATCTCGATGAAGATTACCACATCAATATGGATGAGCTTAAAGATGCGCTCCGTAAAAACATAGCATCGCGCATGCCCGATCTCCGCATCACTTTTGAACCTATCGACATGACCGAAAAGATCATGAGCCAGGGTGCATCCACACCTATCGAAATAAGGGTAGCGGGTAAGGATATGGCGCAGATAGAAGGCTACTCGAACAAAGTTTTGGCCGGACTTAAAAAGATCAGCTACCTGCGTGATGTGCAGATCAGTCAGCCTTTAAAGTTTCCTGTGGTGGCAATAACGCTCGACAGGTTGAAAGCTGCTCAATTAGGCCTGGATATTAAAGATGTTGCCCGCTCGGTCACCGCAAGTACATCATCAAGCCGTTTTACCGAGAAAAACCTTTGGTTGGATGATAAATCGGCCTATACCTACCAGGTACAGGTGCAAATTCCGGAGTATGTGATGAATACAATGGATGAGTTGAAAGAGATCCCACTGGTGAAAGGCCAAAGTACACCTGTACTGGGTGATATCGCCAGCTTTAAGGTTAATTACGTTCCTGGTGAATATGACCGTACCGGTCCGCGCCGCTTCTTAACCGTGAGCGCCAATATTTACAAGAAGGATTTGGGAACTGCTACTGCCGCGGTGCAGCAGGTGATCAAATCTGTCGGGGCACCGCCTAAAGGACTGATTGCTGAAGTTAAGGGTATGTCGAGCCTGTTGACAGAAACGCTCGACAGCTTGCAGAACGGTTTGATGTTTGCCATTTTGGTGATCTTTTTATTGCTGGCCGCTAATTACCAATCGTTTAAATTATCCCTTACAGTACTATCTACCGTACCGGCAGTAATATTGGGATCGCTAACTGCATTACTGCTTACCGGTTCAACACTTAACCTGCAAAGTTACATGGGCATGATCATGTCGACAGGGGTATCGGTGGCAAACGCCATCCTGGTCGTAACCAATGCTGAAACCCTGAGACTGGATTATAAAGACTCTGCAAGGGCAGCCATTACCAGTGCGTCCATCAGGTTAAGACCAATCCTCATGACCAGTTTGGCCATGATGGCAGGTATGATCCCGATGGCATCAGGGATGGGTGAAGCCGGCGAGCAAACCGCGCCATTGGGCCGCGCGGTGATAGGCGGCTTATTTGCCTCAACATTAGCTGCGCTGTTTATACTACCGCAGGTGTTTGCCTGGGTACAGCAAAAAACCACTTATGATTCACCGTCCTTAATGAAGTACGTAAATGTTAATGATCCTCAACAACTTGAAACCTCCAATAGCTAATATTATGAAACTAAAATATATTATACTGCTAAGCAGTATCAGTTTAATGGCCGCTTGCGCCGGCAACCAAAAACCGGTGGACCTCACAGAAACCAAAAAATCCACCCAAAAAGCAAGCGAATATGAAACCGGGAAAGTGTCGGAAAAAGCACTGTCAAGCGAAGCCCGCCTTCCGGGCCAGTTAAAGCCTTATAACGAGGTAAACCTGTTTCCGAAAGTAAACGGGTTTGTAAAAACCGTTTTTGTTGACCGTGGTACTTTGGTTAAAAAGGGACAATTACTGGTAATCTTAGAAGCGCCGGAAATGGAATCGCAACTGCAGGCCGCGGATTCGCGGTATATGCAGGCTAAGGAAAATGCTGTTGCCAGTAAAGAAAAGTATCAGCGTTTAAAAGAGGCTGCAAAAGAACCTGGATCAGTTTCTCCGCTTGAATTGGATAATGCTTTAGCAAAAATGAAAGCTGATGACGCAATGGCCCGCTCAGAAAGTTCGATCGTGGCATCTGTACGCACCATGCAGGATTACCTGAACATTCGTGCACCGTTTGATGGCATGATTATTCAGCGTAACGTATCTCCGGGAGCTTTGGTAGCCCCGGGTAAAGGTACAGACCTGCCCATGCTTATTTTGCAGGATACCCGCAAGCTGCGTTTAGAGGTTTACATCCCCGAAGATTTCGTAGACAAAGTTGACTTAAAGCAGCAGGTGAAATTCACTTTTAATGCTATGCCGGGGCAGGAACAAACAGCCAAAATCAGTCGCTCGGCCAATGCTTTAGGGAGTATGCGTTCTGAAGCTATTGAAATAGACGTACAAAACCAAAATGGAATACTAAAACCGGGGATGTATGCAGAAGTAAAGATCCCGATGCTTTCGGGCGCCAAATCGTTGTTAGTGCCCAACAATGCCATCATCCGGTCAACCGAAAGGGAATATGTAATAGCTGTAAAAGACGGCAAGGCAGCATTAATTGATATAAAGGAAGGATTATCCAGACATGACTCAACCGAAGTGTTTGGGAACCTCAAGGCCAACGATATCATTCTTAAAAATGCCGGCGATGAAGTGAAGGACGGAGCGGATATTAATTGAGAGTGTTAGAGGCAATGGCTAAGCCTAAGCGGTTTGGAACAGGACTTTTACATCCGGCCCCATGAGCAGAATTGTCGCGTTTTATTGTTATAACTCATCAGTTCATGATACATGACGCGTTGATTTTGGTCACCAATGCCTATATCAAACCCTTTACTTAAAATTGAGGCAAGAGTAGCTTTTGGAAGAGAGGGAGAGACATATTTTTTTACCTTTGCCCGTATGGAAACCATCACCTGGCATGATTTTGAAAAAGTAGAACTGCGCGTAGGCACTGTATTGGAGGCGGTTGATTTTCCCGGAGCCCGTAAGCCGGCTTTCAAGGTAAGGGTCGATTTCGGTGAGTTTGGTGTCAGGTGGTCGAGCGCGCAAATCACCAAACATTACACCAAAGAAGAATTGGTTGGCCGGCAGATAGTGGGTGTAACAAATTTCCCTAAAAAGCAGATCGCTAATTTCATGTCGGAATTCCTGGTTACCGGTTTCGCCGACGAGAACGGAGACATTGTATTAACCGCTGTTGAAAAGCCTGTGCCAAACGGCAGCAAACTTATTTAAATGAGATATATCAGTTTCGAGGATGAGGCCTCTATATCGCCCGATGAATATTTTATGGGCGAAGCGTTAAAAGAAGCCCGCTATGCATTGGAGGAGGATGAAATCCCGATAGGGGCAATTGTGGTTTACAATGGCCGCATTATAGGAAAAGGGCACAATCTTACCGAACGGCTTAATGATGTATCGGCCCATGCCGAAATGCAGGCCCTTACTGCGGCCGCTAATTTAATTGGAGGCAAATACCTGCAAGGCTGTACGCTGTACGTTACTATGGAGCCCTGTGTAATGTGTGCCGGGGCTTCGTACTGGTTCCAGGTGAGTAAGATCGTTTTTGGGGCCTATGATAACAAACTCGGGTTCGGCCGCATCAACCAAAAAATAACCCATCCCAAAACAGTGATCACCGGCGGAATCCGCGAAGCTGAATGCAGCCAACTGGTGAAAGATTTTTTTAAAAGTAAGCGGAAGTAGGGTTGATGGTTCATGGATCATAGTTCATGGTAATAAAAATAGCTATGAACTATTAACCATCAACTATGAACTAAAAGAAAACATGACAATTATTTAGAACAAAAACTTCAATCAACGCTTATATTTGTTACGTCACAACAAACAGTAAACTTTAAAATAAACAACTAAAATTATGGCATTTACCCTACCGGCGTTATCCTACGCTACCGATGCTCTGGAACCGCACATTGATAAACTGACCATGGAAATTCACCATGGCAAACACCACCAGGCTTATGTTACCAACTTAAACAAAGCTTTGGAAGGTAAGCCTGAGGCTGAAAGCAATATCGACGATATCATTAAAAATATCTCTAAATTCCCCGCTGCTGTGCGTAACAATGGCGGTGGCCACTACAACCATACCTTGTTCTGGACCTTGTTATCACCAAACGGTGGCGGCGAGCCTACAGGCGCTTTAGCTGATGCTATCAAAAGCACTTTCGGTTCATTTGCCGATTTCAAAACTAAAGTATCTGAAGCAGGTGCAACCCGTTTTGGTTCTGGCTGGGCATGGTTAATTGTTACTGCCGATAAAAAATTAGCTATAACTTCAACTCCTAACCAGGACAACCCATTAATGGACATCGCTGAAGTTAAAGGTACCCCAATTTTAGGTATCGATGTTTGGGAGCATGCTTACTACCTGAAATATCAAAACCGTCGTCCGGATTACTTAGCAGCTATCTGGAATGTGATCAACTGGAACCACGTTGCCGAGCTTTACACAAAAGCAACCGCTTAATATCATTTAAGCTCATAAATTTAAAGCGGCGGGACCATCAGATCCTGCCGCTTTTTTTGTTAAAGCATTCCGTTATTGCGAGGCACGAAGCAATCGCATGCTATACAGAGCGGCTCTGCAACTCGGGGATTGCTTCGTGCCTACCCATGACAACTTAAAACGGGTGTCATGCTGAGCCTGTCGAAGCATGGTGGGTAGGCCTCTGCGCGCGAGTCTTCGACAGGCTCAGACTGACAGGCTCTCTTTTGTCATTTCACCTTCAGAGGCCTCCGGATTTTACCTCCTCGCAGCAATGATATAGTTTGAGATCATATTTTACGCCCGCGTTATATACTGGCTACCCATCTCTCTAATAATCTACTAACTTTGTGGACTTTTTTATATCATGATCAAAAAGCCCATAGAAACCTTGCTCCGCGAATCGAAGGAGGAGGGGGAACATTCATTAAAACGCTCGCTTGGGCCCGTTAACCTTATTTTAATTGGGATAGGCATCATTATAGGGGCCGGTTTATTTTCGTTAACCGGTATAGCAGCGGGCCAGCATTCGGGGCCCGCGGTAACTATTTCTTTTTTAATTGCTGCTGTTGGCTGCGCTTTCGCTGCCCTTTGCTATGCCGAGTTTTCGGCTATGATACCTGTTGCGGGGAGCGCTTACACCTATTCGTATGCTACCATGGGCGAACTTTTTGCCTGGATCATAGGCTGGGACCTTGCGCTCGAATATGCCGTGGGCGCGGCAACAGTGGCCATCAGTTGGTCGCAATACCTTACTAAATTTTTATCCTGGTTTGATCTGTATTTGCCTCCACAGCTTACGCTTTCGCCTTTTGAAACGGCCAAAGCTGCCAATGGTGATATTATTAACGGGATCATCAATTTGCCTGCTGCGCTCATTGTGGTTTTGGTTACCAGTATCATTATCCGGGGTACAAAAGGTTCGGCATTGGTTAATGCCATTATTGTAACTTTAAAAGTGGGCGTGGTGTTGGTGTTTATCGCGGTTGGGTGGTCATTTATTAACCCGCAAAACTATCACCCCTATATTCCGCAAAATACCGGTGTTTGGGGCGATTATGGCTGGTCGGGCATATTGAGAGGGGCGGGATTAGTGTTTTTTGTATTTATTGGGTTTGATGCTGTATCAACCGCGGCGCAGGAGGCCAAAAACCCGCAGCGCAATATGCCCATCGGGATCATCGGCTCGCTGCTGATCTGTACGGTACTCTTTATTGTATTTGCACACGTAATGACCGGCATGGCCAACTATAAGGAATTTATAGGCTCGGGCGCACCGGTTGCCATCGCCATTGAAAAAACGCATTACCAATGGTTGAGCAAAGCTATTGTGCTGGCTATTTTAATAGGCTATACCTCGGTAATTTTGGTCGACCTGTTAGGCCAATCACGCGTGTTTTTCTCTATGTCGAAAGATGGTTTGCTGCCGAAGGTTTTTTCAGAAGTGCATCCCAAATTTCGCACCCCCTGGAAATCAAATATTATGCTTTGCGCTTTTATAGCCCTCTTTGCGGCGTTTGTTCCGATACGCGTGGTTGGTGAAATGACCAGCATTGGTACCCTGCTGGCATTTGTTATGGTTTGCGCGGGTGTACTTATTTTGCGGAAACAGCAGCCCGATATTCACCGGCCATTTAAAACACCCCTTGTGCCATTGGTGCCGGTGCTGGGTATCCTGACCTGTTTTGCCATGATGACGTTTTTACCCGGCGATACCTGGTTGCGTTTGGTCATTTGGCTTGCAATTGGTTTGGTTATCTACTATACTTACGGCAAAAAAAACAGCGTTATCCGCAAAATGCTTGCAGATAAACAATAGCCCACCAATTGATGACCGAAGAGATTTTAAAACTAAAAGTTGAACGCATAAAATGGGAAACCCCAGATACGGCTACATTTTATTTGAGTAGTATTGATGGTAATCTTATCCCTTATACCGCAGGGCAGTTCATCACACTGATATTTAACCACAGGCAGGAAGAGATCAGGCGCTCGTATTCGTTAAGCTCATCGCCCGATGAACCATACCTTGCAATAACTATCAAGCGCATTGCCAATGGTGAAATCTCCCGTTTTATACTCACCAAAATAAAGGAAGGCGACGAGTTAACGGCATTAGCCCCTGCCGGTCGTTTTACCATCAGTGACCATCAGCAGGAAAAGGATCTGTTTTTATTTGCGGGCGGCAGCGGTATTACCCCTATATTTTCGCAACTGAAATATGTTTTGAACCGAAAGGGTAAAAGCAGGCTAACCCTCATTTATAGTAATCAAAATGCGGCTTCCATTTTATTTAAAAATGAGCTGGATAAACTGGTAGCCGAACACCCCGAAAGGGTCACGATCATTTACCTGCTTAGCAGCGAAGGTAACCGCCTCAACCCCGATAAGGTAGAAAAGCTGGTTAAGCAATACACCAGTTTTAACCTGGCAAATGCTGAGTTTTACCTTTGCGGGCCCTTCGCTTATATGCGTATGATCCGGTTCGACCTGGTTTATATGGGGATTGATCAGGCAAAGATCCGCCGCGAAAATTTTGTGCTCGAAACAGTTTCCGTAACAAGCAGCTTTACTAACTTTCCACCTAAAAACATCAAAATAAAATACCGGGGCGAGCTGCACGATATTGTAGTAGGCGAAAACCAATCCATACTGCAGGCTGCCCTGCAAAACAATATCCCTTTACCTTATAGCTGCCGGGGAGGCGTATGCTCTACCTGCATGGTTAAATGCACCGGCGGCAAAGTTGAAATGGTGAAGAATGATGTACTTACTGAAGCGGACCTTGCACAAGGATGGATCTTGACCTGCACCGGGCATCCGTTGGATGATAAGGTGGTTATTGGCCCCCCAGCCCCCTAAAAGGGGGACTTATACCAGGAAGCGAAAGAATAATCACCGTAATCAGTATATCAAAAATCAACGGTCGGTTGGCAAATGCTGCCTTACCGTCCTTCTGTGTACCACCGTTTTTACCTTTTTTGATTTGGATTTTTTGCGTTTGCCCAGCCAGATAATAAAGCCGGTGACGGGTAAACTTGCGCAAATAAGGCTGGCCAGGAAAGCGATGATCTTACCGGGAAGGCCTAATATTTGCCCTACGTGAACATCATAATTCATATTATTCATTTTCATGCCGGCACTTTTTTGCTCATGCGCGGTACGGTTCAATAATTTGCCGGTGTATTTATCGAAGGAATAGCTATCACTTTTATAGTAGTGCAGGGCCTGTGCGTATGCGGTTACGCCTATGGCACCGGCTTTAGCAGCATCGTCATAAATTAAAAACATTTCGGCATTTGGCGAGGCGGCTTTGGCTGATAAATATGCCTTGTTGATAACCTGGGTAGTATCCATCTTGCCGTTCAACAACGAATCGGACTTGAAAACTACCTTTTCTTCGGGATGTGCTTTGCCCAAATTAGCGGCTGTGTAAATAGCTTCACGCATCCAGTCAAATGATATTGACAGACCTGTTATAGCCAATATAATGGCCACGCTGGTGGCATAAAAGCCCAAAACATTATGCAAGTCGTAATTAACACGGCGCCAGCGGCCGCCCCACTTAATAGTGAAGCTGCGTTTACGGTCGCTTTTACGTTTGGGCCACCAGAGTATTATGCCTGTGATCATCAGCACCACAAAAATTATTACCGATATGCCTACTACCAGGGTGCCGATATTAGCCGGGAGCAACAGGTACAGGTGAATATATTCAACAATAATAAAAAAGTTTGAAGCGGGGCTTTCGGTATGGGTGATCTTACCTGTATAAGGATTCAGATATACAAAAAGGAGGCCCTCTTTCTTGTCCGTTACCAACACCCCCGCAGGACGACCGGTACCGTAATAGTAAACATAACTGGCCGTAGCGCCTTTACGGCCTTTCAGTGCTTCGGCCTTAAGTATTGATGGTGCTATGTAGGGTTTATCTTGTACTTCAACCTTACGGTAACTGTGTATCGCATCCTGGATCTCGTCCTGAAAGCAAAAAATACAGCCGGTAATACTAACTATAAATACTACCAGCCCGGATATAAATCCGAGCCAGCGATGTATAAACAACAGTGTTTTTTTTAAAGGTGTCATTCACTAAAATTTGTAGCCGATACTTAAACGTACATTTGTTGGTGCTTCTGCCTGCCAGCTGTAAACAGTTTTGCCGTCGGTGCTCAATCCCTCATGACCACCTGAATAAAGGTATTTGTTAAGCACATTATTTACATTTAACGCAAAACTCATCTTCTTGACCTGGTAGGATGCGCCTGCATCTAAACGGAAGTAGTTTGGCAGATCAGAAGTACCTGTGCCGAGGCTCCATGGCAGGCGGTCAAGCTGCCACTGATAGCCGGTTGAAAAGCCCAACCCTTTTAAGCTGCCATGCTGTAAACGGTATGTTAACCAGGCATTGGTAACATGTTTTGCAAAGCCGGGAACAGGGTTGCCAACATTTGCGGGGTCGGTATCTTTAGAGATCTTCGAATCGGTATAAGCATAGTTAACCATCAGGCTCAGGCCGGTTATGATTTCGCCCCGGGCATCAAATTCAATACCTTTGGTTTTAGTTTGACCTAATTGCAAAACGTAATTTGCGGCAGATTCACCATGTTTGTCGGGGTCGGTTACCAACTGGTTGTTTTTAAGGATCTGGTAAGCAGATAAGGTGGTATTCCACTTTCCATCAAACCAGTCGCGTTTTAAACCGAGCTCCATGTTGTTGCCGGTAATAGGCTTAACTTTTTGGCCGCTATATATTTTACCTGTTTGCGGCACAAATGATTGATCATATACCGCATAGGCAGTTGTAGCAGGATCAATGTTGACACTTAACCCAAAACGGGGCGTAAATTTATGCCCTTTGGTATCGCCGGCATAAGGATCGGTAGTAGTGGCATGAGTGTAACGACCGGCTACAGTTAAACGCAATTTCTGATCAAAAAAGCCCAACTCATCCTGTACATAAAATGATTGATATTTTTCGGTATTTACAGCGTTTTTACCGCGCTCGCTAAGCGGGACCGACCTGTCAAACACAGGTAAGGTAACAGGCCCGTTGTTTGGATTGTGGATATTGAAAGGGTTTGCAGGATCAGGATCAAGTGAGCCTGATTGAAAATAATCCGGGATGTAATACTTGTCGCCGATATCAACCCCACTTAACAGGCGGTGAATAACTTTGCCTGTATTAAATTCGCCGTTTAAAAAAGCCTGGGCAAATTTGTTTTTGTTAACGGCATCCCATAAACCAAGGTTACGGTCAACATCGCCGTTGCTGCTGATGCTGTTTATCCAATAGCTGTATGCCGTTTGCTTATAATAAAAATAAGCACCCTGCGCGGTAACTTTCCACTTGCTGTTAAAGGCGTGCTCATAAGTTAAAAACGCGCTTTGGTCTTGTATGCCCGATGATGGTGAATTTGAAGGCGCGTTAGTAAAGTTGCGCGGTAGTGTTGCATAGCCATCAGTGGAGAACAGGTACGCGGTACCAAAGGCATTCATGCGCTGGTACTGGTAGGTATACTCGGCAGTGAGGGTATTTTTGCTGTCGAATTTGTAGCGTAATACCGGAGCGATAGCTGTGCGATTGGTAAAATCATACGGGCGCCATGACTTTGAAAGCTGGCCCATCAGGTTGAGGCGGTATTGCAGTTTACCGTCTTTAGTAAGTACGCCGTCAAAATCGGCAGTGGCACGGTAGCTGTTAAAACTGCCTGCAGTAAAACTGAATGCCTGGCTGGTAGTGCCGGTAGGCTTTTTGGTAACTACGTTGTAAAAGCCCGATGGGTTACCGTTGGCCAGCATAAATGCGGCAGGGCCTTTTACAAATTCAATCCTGTCAACAAATGACATATCCTCGGTTAGCGGGCCCCAGGTTGCTTCAATGTTCATACCATTGCGAAATGGTGCCAGCCTGTCGCCGCGGGCATTTACACGGGCATAATTACCCCAATGCTCCTGCATGGTTAAGCCGCTCACATTGCGCGATACGCCTTCGAGCATGTTAAAGATCTGCTGATCCTTGATTTGGTCGGAAGATACGACCTGGATATTTTGTGCCACGTCAAGTAAAGGCTCGTTTAACCTCAGACTGGGTGAGGGGTCATCGATCTTATATTTTTGTTTCCTGCCCGAGATCAAGACCTCGCCAATCTGGTTGGCGTTTTCGCGCAGCATAAAGTTTACGGTAGCGCGTTGTCCATCGGCCAGTTCAACTGTTTTTTCTTCAGAAGCCAGGCCCACAAACGTTACTTTGATGGTGTAGCTACCCGGTTTTACTTTGTTAAAGGTAAACCTTCCGCTTTCGCCGGTAACCGTGCCTACAGCTATGCCGTTACCTTTAAGGCTTACGGTTACACCGGGAACGGTTTGGCCATCGGCCGTTGTGATGGTACCGGTAATGGTGCCGGGCTTTACCTCGGCCAGCGCGGGTTTTATATTGAAGAGCAGCAAAACTGCCCATAATAAAAGAAAAGGAAGTTTACAGAAAGAGCGTATGGATCTGGACATTTTATTCAGGATTAACAGGAATGACAGGGTTATTAACTTAAAGCAGGAAGAGCTAATACACTCCTGCTTTTTATTTAATGGCTGTTTTAAAATTTATAAGTTGCGCTTAATGCAAAACTTCTTAATTTTTGAGGGTTAATGGTAGTGTAACCTATCCAGTATTTCTCATTGGTAAGGTTGTCAAGCTTAGCACCAAACCGGTATTTATTAGTATCATAAAATGCTGATGCTCCTAATACCGTGTAAGCCGGCAGGGTAAATACGCCAATGGCCCGGCTGTTTACGATTTTGTTATCGCTGGCATAGTTGCCGCCGAAACCCAAACCAAAACCTTTTACTGCACCTTGATGAAACTTGTAGCTTACCCAAAAATTTGCCAGGTATGGCGATGAGGCGGTTGCAGGCCGAAGACCTTCAACGCCGGCATCGGCGCTTTTGGTAAGCTTTGAATCATTATATGAAAAACCTGCTACGATGTTAAGGCCGATTATTGGGTTGGCTATTACTTCGGCTTCAAAGCCTTTGCTGTATTGGGTTCCGTCTTGTACCGAAAGAATGGGGTTAATGGTGGAAGGGCGTACGATATTTTTCACTTTGATATCATAGTAACTTACCGCACCGCTCAATTTACCATCGAACAGATCAAGTTTTACGCCGCCCTCAATTTGATTGGCTTGCTCGGGCTTAAGCGGTTGATTGTTTTCGGTAGTGCCGGTTTTGTTGTTAAAGCTGTTTTGGTAATTAGCAAACAGTGATATGTGGTCTTTAACGGGCTGGTAAACCAAACCAAATTTTGGCGAAAAGGCGGTTTGTTTATATGCCCCTGAAGTGGTTTGAGTTGTTGGGTCGTAGTTGCCTTTGTTGTCAAACCTGTCTACGCGTAAACCTGCCGATGCTATCAGCTGATCTGTAATATTAAACACATCAGAGATATAAGCGCTGTAGGTATTCCGTTTAAACATGGAAGGATAGGTAAAACCATAAATGCCGGTAGCATAAAGAGCGTCCATCGCTGCTTTGTTAAAATTGCTATAGTTTTGATTGCCGGTTACAGATACAGTATCGAGTGTACTGCCAAAAAAATATTGCTTCGAGTTTTCCCTGAAGAAATCCAGGCCGCCTACAAACCGGTTACGGAATTTACCTATTTTGAAATCGCCGTTAAAGTTCTGCTGAATCTCGATCATGTCATCTTTACTTTTGCGGGTTGACTGATCGTTACGGGAAATTGAATCACCTGGCAACAGGTAGTAGTAAGGGCCAAAACCGTCCGAATAGCTATGGGTGAGGCTCAGGTTGGTACGGGTTGTCCAAGCGTTGGAGATCTTGTATTTTACTTCGCCATAAAAATTCCTGTTTTGTGACGTTTGAGTCAGGTCATCTCCATGATAGCTTTGTTTGTAGTCAAGCCTGAGCTGATCGGCACGACTGTAGCCCAGGGCATCGATGGTTTGTCCGTAAGGGAAAAAGAAAATAGATTTTCCGATATTGGTGCCATATGATAATTCAGCATCGGCACTAATGGTTAACCTGTCGGTAGGCTTATAAACAATGCTTGGGTCAATAACCACATTCCGCGAAAATCCGTTGTTTTGGAAACTGCCGTCATGATTAAAAGCGGTGTTTAAACGGAAGAGTACCTTTTTATCTTTATCGAGCGGAGTGTTAATATCGGCGCTGCCCCGGTAAAAACCAAAGTTGCCGCCAGATAAGCTTACTTCTCCGCCAAATGTATCATAAGGTTTCTTGGTAACACGGTTGATCAGGCCGCCGTATGAGGTTAAAGAACTCCCGAATAAAGTAGCAGAGGGGCCTTTAATAACCTCAATCCTGTCGATGTTAGCCGCGTCAATGCCATTGGTTATAATACCTGCAATACCGTTACGCATGGTACTTTGTACAATAAAGCCCCTGCTGTTATAATAGGCGCCGCCATCGCCGCCACGACCGGTAGCTTCCCACATTTTTTGGATCCCAGGAGCATTTTTGATAGCGTCATCAACAGAAAATATCAATTGTTCCTGCATCAGCTGGCTGCTTATGGTATTATAAACCTGTGGGTTTTCGAGGTTGCTTAAAGGCATTTTGGCAACATCCTCGCTGCGTGAGCGTTTAAATTTATTGGTTTTATTAGCATTGATATTTACCTCCTGCAAACCATGAATAGTATTATCAACAGTAATAACAGGCAGCACAGTTGTTTGCCCGGCTGTTACGGTTACTGATTTTTCCTGTCCTTTTGCGCCAACTTCGGATACTACAAGTGTATAATTTCCTTGCGGGGCTTTAATTTCAAATAAGCCGTTTTCATCGGTTATGGTACCATACTTGGTGCCTTTAAGTACTGCCGAAACGTTTTCGGCCGGACCATTTTTTATAGTGACAATTTTACCCTTAAGGATGCCCCTTGCTTGTTGAGCAAGGGCCGGGATGGTGCCAATAAGCAATAGTAGTGCAGCAAATGAAAGAGAAAAGATTTTCGGGAAAGATGATTGGGGGCGATTCATTTTATTTAGACTAAATATAAATAACTGCGCAAAAATAGTCAGGCAACTGTTATAATGCAAATTATTTATAATAAATCTAAATAGTGTACTTAATGTATTTGTTGTTCAGATACTTGTAGATATAAGAATGGAAAATTGCTAATCCGGCAAGGGATTGTCAAAGCAATACCACCGAAATTATTCAGAAAAAGAGTAGTTAAATTTAAGAATCATGTAAACGGGGGCTTCTATAATCCTGAAGGCTGTCATCACCTAATGAAGACTTGCGAAATCCCCCAAACTTCGTAAGCTGGTAGATAGATAGGCAATTACTAAATATCCATCACTTCCTTTTTCTTTTTGCTTTTCATCCGCTTTGGCACAAATTCCAGTATTTCAGCTTTCAGCGCTTCAATCATACGGCGTTTTAAAAAGTTACGCTGTATCACAATGCTTACCTCACGGGCGGGTTCGGGCGATTTAAAATACCGCACCTTATCCAGTTGTTTCTCGCTAAGCTCAGACAGGGCCAACTCGGGGAGGATAGTTGCCCCGTTATTTTGGTCGACCATGCGTTTTAGGGTTTCAACGCTGCCGGTATTGTATTCAAAATGCTGAAAGCCACGGGTTGATTTCCGTCGCTGGCAAATATTCAAAACCTGCTCGCGCATGCAATGGCCTTCGTTCAGGATCCAGATCTCCTCCATATCTATATCATCCGGCACAATATTCTTCTTTTTAGAAAGTTTGCTGTTTTTGGATACATAGGCTACAAAATTTTCATAAAATACAGGGATTTCGGTAAGGTTGTTTTCATGAAGCGGGGTAGAAAGGATGCCGCAGTCAAGCATACCAAGTTTTAGCTGTTGAATGATCTCTTCGGTAGTTTGTTCCCATACAATCAGTTTTACCTGCGGATATTTTTCAATAAAGCCATGGATGATTTTGGGTAATATATAGGGCGAAACGGTAGGGATGATGCCTACCCGTAGTTCGCCCGAAAGTTCCTTTTGCCTGTCGGATATAATTTCTTTGATCTTTTCGCTCTCAGACAGCATTACACGTGCCTGGGTAATTATTTCAATCCCTATTTCGGTAGGCACAACGGGCTGTTTGCTGCGGTCGAAGATCTTAACGCCAAGCGTATCCTCCAGTTTTTGTACCTGCATGCTTAATGTTGGTTGGGTAACAAAACATTTCTCGGCTGCCAAAACAAAGCTGCGATAGGTATCAACAGCCACAATATACTCCAGTTGTGTGATAGTCATGTAATATAGATAAATGCTATGTAAAGGTAATAAATATTGATTTTATCTATTCAAATATTTCTCAACGGCTGAATTATAAAAGCGACTAATATGAAACCAAAAAAGAAACGTTTAATACCTGCATTTCTAATAACTGAAGTCCCGTGAAACAGCCGCTTTAATATTGTAAAAAAGCTTGCCTGCCCTTCTGTTAAAATAATTTTGCAGCCGGATTTTTGGATATTGTTATTTGTTGTGCAGTTCGGTATCTCTGCCAATAATTTCTCTTAAAACAAAACCATTAAATCCTTACTTTAGGATATATGCTTCCTTTATTAATTGCCGAACAAATTCGCGAGGGCGATGCTTATACTATCGCTAATGAACCTGTTGCTTCTATTGATTTGATGGAACGCGCCTCAAAAGCTTTTGTGGGTTGGTTCGTTAACCGTTTTCCGGATAAAAACGAGCCGATAACTTTTTACTGCGGTACAGGGAATAACGGCGGCGACGGGCTTGCCATTGCGCGTATTTTATGTGATCATCATTATAATAAGCTCAACGTTGTAATAGCCCGGTTTTCTGATAAGGCATCGGAGGATTTTGACATCAATTTTGAAAGGCTAAAACAAACTTGCGTATCTATAAAAGAACTTGCCAAAGATGAAGAGATCCCGGCGGATAGCAGCCCGGTAATTATTGACGCCCTGCTTGGCAGCGGCTTGAACAAACCGCTCACCGGCGATTATGAACGGCTGGTTAAGTTCATTAATGATTTGGGCCGAATAGTTGTTGCTGTTGATGTACCCACAGGTTTTTTTTCGGAAGGGGAAGTAGCCAGGGATACCGTTGCTATAAAAGCCGACCTTGTAATTACTTTTCAGCAGCCTAAAATCAATTTCCTGTTACCGGAATCGGCACCTTATATCAATTGCTGGGAGGCCGTGAATATTGGCATCAATGAAAAATTTATCCAGTCGTTAAATTCACCGTATCAGCTTGTTGAAGAAAAAGATGTGAGACAAATACTAAAACCACGTCATCGTTTCAGCAATAAAGGCACATTTGGTCATGTGCTGATTATTGCAGGGCAGGCAAAAACCATGGGGGCGGCGTTATTAAGCTCATCAGCTGCAGCACACGCAGGGGCCGGCCTGACAACCGCCTGCATCCCCGAAAGTGGTTTAACCGCGCTAAACAGTTATCAGCCCGAGATTATGGCCATAGTCAGGAACGGTGATAAACTGCCTGATATTGAATGGGATAAATTTAGCTCGATAGCTGTGGGACCCGGTTTAGGCAAAGACGCTGAGGCTTTAACATTATTAAAAGCAATCATCAAAAACTATAAACAACCGTTGGTTATTGATGCCGACGCGTTGAACCTGATTGCAGAAAATAAGACATTATTAACCCAGCTACCCGCGGGAAGCATCTTAACCCCGCACATGAAAGAGTTTGACAGGCTTTTTGGCGAACATACCAACTGGTGGCAGCGGCTGCAAACCGCTATAAAAAAGGCAAAGGAGTTAAACTTATGTGTCCTGCTGAAAAATGATTATACCATCGTCGCTACACCCAATGGCAAAGCTTTTTTTAACTCGTCAGGAAATGCTGCTATGGCAAGCGGAGGTATGGGCGATGTACTTACCGGCGTAATAGCTGCGTTGCTTGGGCAAAAGTATCCGCCGGATCAGGCTTGCATCATTGGCGCCTACATTCACGGTAAGGCTGGCGATGAACTCGCATTGCCAAACCGGATGCATGTTGTTTTACCCGGCAAGCTCATTGCGCAATTGCCTGTTACTATGGCAAAGTTAAGGGCATAAAAAAACGGCTGCAAGTATCATACAGCCGTTTTAATTAACTATTAACTGATCTTATAAAGAACTAAATACTCAAATCCGGGAGTTAGGGTTATCAGGTTCACTGTTTCTCGTTATGTCCTAACTAATCATAAGACGTTTGCACGTTCCTATTAGTTACAAAAAAACTAATAATTGGTTTTGGTTTTCGTTAAAAAAATGTTAAATTATTAAACCAGTGTAGTTTAGGTTTACACAAAATACAAGTAATTAACGTATAAAAATCGAAAAGCTTACATTTTTTCGGATTTATTCCCAAAAAATGTAAGCTTTTAATCATTATTGAGCCCTGGGAGGCCTTTTCACTTTAATATTTGCCCATTACAACCATTTGTGATAGCGTTGGACTTGTACTACCGCCTCTTGGTTCAAGCGTTACCGCGAAGGCATCGGCCGAGGCTATGGCTTTCATATTTTTGAATCCGCTTGAATCTGCTGTGGCGTCAAATAGACCCAGATCAACAGGTTTGCCACCCACCAGTGCCCAAAGCTGGTATTGATGGGCCTGGTCATTTGCAGGCAATTTAAGGCCTTCCATGTCAATCACCACTTTTTGTTTGGATGGGCTAAAGGCTACGGTCATCACCGACTCAGGCGATTTTTTAGTTCCTTTCAGGCGGATCAGTTTATATGAGGTATCCCTTAAAAGGTTCAGCTCGTTGTCCTTTGCGCTAACGGTAGTGCTAAAGTGCTGGTTTTGCAACTGCATAGCATTTAGGCGGGTATTGGTATCATTAAGGCGGTTGTAAAGATTATACAAAGCCACCGCGCTTGCTAACAATAAAACAAGGCATGCGGCAAATGCATATTTATAAAAATTAATTTCTTTTTGTTTGTCGGGTGGCCGTGTAACCACAACTTTTTCCCGTTCGGTATGGGTTTGTGTAGGAAAGTCATTATCGTCGCCAAAATTAGTAAGTAAGCTTCCTAATATGCGGCTGCGTAAATGTTCAGATGGTTCAATCGCGTTTTCTCCGGCATACAGTTCCATTGAGCGTTCAATTTCGTCAAGCTCTGCCTTAATAGCAGGGTGCTTTGAAGCCAGTTCTTCAACCTGTAGCTTTTCGGCAGGGGTAATATCCCCTAATACGTAAAGCTCCAGTATCCCTGTTTCAATGTATGCTTTTAAATCTTCCACTTCAATTAAAATGTTTTCTGAGTTCCTGGATAGCCATTCTTAACCGGGTTTTAATGGTACCTAACGGAATGCCCAATTGTTCGGCAGCTTCCACATGGGTATAGCCTTTAAAATACACCAGCTCGATGATTTGCTTTTGCTCCGGTTTTAGTGTTTGCACTAAATTTTTAACACCCATTAACTCAGGTTTGTAAACCGTGTTTCTTTGCTCGTCAATGAAAGTTACGTTATTTTCAATATCCTGGTTTTTATTCTGATTCTTAAAATCTTTCGATCTGATCTTATCTATCGCGAGGTTGCGCGCGATATTAACCATCCAGGTAAATAAACGGCCTTTTTCAGTACTGTAGCTTGAAAAGGAATGCCAGATTTTTACAAAAGTTTCCTGTAAAACATCTTCGGCTATAGTGGTGTCATTTATAATGCGTGATATTACCCCGAATAACGAGGCCGAATACATATCATATAAAGCTTCGACGGCAATTTTTTCCCGGTGCCGTAATGACAACACCAGTTCTTCTTCCGACATCGATATTTTTCGTTTTTTACTCAACCCGATGAAGATATAAAGGAATTATTACATTTCAAACAAGTGTTTTTCTGCATGGTAAGATGAGCGTACCAGCGGCCCGCTTTCAACATACCTGAACCCTTTTTGAAGGCCAAATTCCTTATAACGTGCAAATTGATCGGGATGGATCCAGTCAATCACCGGATGATGGTTACGTGTAGGCTGTAAATATTGACCAAGCGTAAGGATGTGTACACCGGCAGCAAGCAGGTCATCCATAGCTTCCAGTACATCTTCTTCTGTTTCACCCAAACCAAGCATAATGCCCGATTTGGTACGTAATCCAGCTTCCGAAATATGTTTCAGTGCTTCAAGGCTGCGGTCATATTTTGCCTGGATCCGCACTTCTTTGGTAAGGCGCCTTACAGTTTCCAGGTTGTGTGAAACCACTTCAGGCCTGGTTTCCAAAACGCGGGCAAGGTTATCCCAGTTGCCTTTAAAATCGGGCAGCAGGGTTTCTAAAGTAGTGTCGGGGCTTTCACGGCGGATAGCATTGATGGTTTCGGCCCAGATAATGGAGCCGCCGTCTTTCAAATCATCACGATCGACAGAGGTAATAACGCAATGTTTTACCTGCATTAGTTTTACAGAAGTTGCTACGCGGTTTGGCTCATCAACATCAACAGCTAAAGGCCTGCCGGTTGCAACTGCACAAAACGAACACGAACGGGTGCAAATATTACCAAGGATCATGAAAGTGGCCGTGCCGGCACCCCAGCACTCGCCCATATTAGGGCAGTTACCGCTTTCGCATATAGTATGCAGTTTATGGGTATCAACAAGGCTGCGTACGTGAGCATATTCTTTTCCTGTAGGAAGCTTAACCCTAAGCCAATCGGGCTTGCGTACAGGCTGGCTAACAGCAGGAACTACCGGCAATTCAATCATGGTACAAATGTAGTTAAATATTTAGTTGATGGGGAATGGTTCATAGTTCATAATAGCAGCAAATCACTGCAAAATGATCATGAGCATTTGCAGCAACGTAATTAATACTAAAAATACTTTATGAACCCATGAACCATGAACTATGATCCATGAACAAAAATCTAAATCAGCACCTCTAAAGTTTCATCAACGGAAATGCCGCTGTGTGATTGGTCAAGAATGCATTCGCCATTTTTAATGAGTAGCAGTTGGGGCGATTCGTGGTGCACCTGGAACAATTGTGCTACCTGGTTTGACAGGTCGCGGTATTTGATCAGGTCTAAAAAGTAAAGGGGCATATTTTCGGGAAGATTATCCCAGTCAAGCTCAAAACGCCTTTTGGCCATCATGCTGATGGAGCAGCGCGTGCTATGTTTAAATATAAGGCTATAGCCTTCTTGTTGTTTGATCGCCATTAGCTGATCGGCCGTCTCCAACGAAATCCAGTTCATATTATTAATAGTTAAAATGCTATAACGTAATTATAACACAAAAACTGTATAGTGTGTTTAAACAGGTTTAAAAATGACAATTAACTGTTAACGGCCTGTTTTAGGATATGAACCGTATGCCGGGCATAATTTATTTGAGCAGGATGATGCTGTTGCAACTGCCGCGGCTAAAAGTGCTATGTAAACTAATTTTTTCATGTTGAGCTAAAATTAATTGCTTTAACGGATTTTAACTGTTTAATGTTTCAGCAAGGGCTGCCATTTTAATGGCCGTGATAGCCGCTTCATCGCCTTTATTACCATGTTTACCGCCGGCCCTGTCAATGGCCTGTTGCTGATTATCAGTAGTTAAAACACCAAATATAACAGGTTTTGAGTATTTTATGGCAACATTACTTACTCCGTTTGCTACCGCGTTGCAAATAAAATCAAAATGTCTTGTTTCGCCTTGAATTACACAGCCCAGGCAAATTACCGCATCAAGGCTGCCTTTTTTTAATAACAGCTCTGCTCCTGATGTAAGTTCAAAGCTGCCTGGTACCTGGTATGAAAAAATGTTTTCGGCCAGGGCGCCGTTGCTTACCAGGCTTTGGTATGCACCCTGGTAAAGTGCATTAGTAATTTCGGCATTCCATTCGGCCACAACTATGCCAAAACGGTACGGTGCTGCAGATGGTATTTCGGTATTTGAAAAATCGGAAAGGTTTTTAAGATGGGTAGCCATTTTGATTTCGGATTTGGGAATTTCGATTTCGGATTTGTTTTATCGGGTAATTAAAAAGCGTATAAAATAAAAATGTTCGATTTCTGAGTTATGCAAGTTACTTCATAAATCCGAAATCGAACATCCGAAATCCGATATTAAAATTATTGTTTTGCTTCGGCGCGGGCTATATACTCGTCGATATTTTGAGCTTCAGCGCTTTCAGGATATTCAGTTTTTATTCTTTTATACGCTTCAGCAGCTTCTTTATTGTTTTTTTGAGCCTCATAAGTTAATCCTAACTTCTTAAGGTAAAGCGGCGATAAAAATTTATTCTTTGCTTTATCAGCAGCTTTGCTGAAATAAGTTTCTGCTTTTTCGTAATCTTTCAGTTCAACATAAGCGTCACCGGTGCTGCCAAAAGCTTCGGCTGCTACCATGTTGTCGTCGCCGCGATAGTTGGTTAGGTTATCAATGGCTTTACGGTAGTCACCTTTATTTAAATAAGCAGTGCCCAGGTAAAAATAAGCAAGGTTAGCAGCTTTTGTATTGCTGTAATCGCTGATGATCTTTTCAAAACCAGGGAAACCGGCATCGCCTTTAATGGCTTTGTCCCAGTTTTTTTGCTGCCAAAAATCCTGCGCTTTGTACATTTGGTTAGCGGCAGTAACTTCACGTGGACCTAAGTATAATTTAATGTAAATGAAATAAATAGCAATAAGGGCAATAATGGCTCCTACAATAAATAGTAAGCTTTTCTGGTTCTCGCGTACAAATTTGCCACTCTGACCAAAATTGTTTTCTGGTGCTGCAACTTTGGTGTTCGCCTGGGTTTTTGACATTGTTGTTCTAAAATTAAGTTTGCAAAAATACGGTTTTCAAATTTACTGGCAATACCTTTTGTATTAAATCTTTAAAGATGGGGGAGTGGTTGATTAAGTTGATTGGGTGAGTAGTTGGTTTTGTTGATTAGCGAGTAGGAAAATAGGTTAAAAAGCTATGTTTTTATTTAAGCCAAGCTATTTATTTAATAAATGGTTTACCAAAAAATGCCGCATACCAACCATTCACTTAATCAACTCAATCAACCACTCAACCAAAATCAACCGCCAAAAAACATTAACTTTGCCATCCCATGCACCTGCAACAGCTGTCAGTTATTAACTTTAAAAATTACGATGAGGCCGAACTGGTTTTCAGCGAGGGGGTTAACGCTTTTACAGGTAATAATGGCGCCGGCAAAACCAATTTGCTTGATGCTATTCATTACCTGTCCTTATGCAAAAGCTATTTTAACCCGATAGACAGCCAGCAGATTAAGCAGGGTGCCGATTTTTTTATCATCACCGGCATCTTTAATAAAAATAACCAGCCCGAAGCTGTTGCCTGTTCTGTAAAGCGTAATCAAAAGAAACAGTTTAAGCGGAATAAAAAGGATTATCAGCGCCTGGCCGATCATATAGGGCTGTTACCGCTGGTGATGATATCGCCAAACGATACCAGTATCATAACCGAAGGGAGCGAAGAACGACGTAAGTTTATTGATAATGTAATATCGCAAACAGATAACCATTACTTAGATGAGTTGATCGCCTATAATAAAATCCTTACCAACCGTAACGCGCTTTTAAAACAGGTAGCGGATACGGGGCGATATGATGCAGGCTTGTTTGAAGTGATTGATGAGCAATTGAGTGCTTCGGGCAACCGCATTTTTGAAAGGCGCCGGGCCTTTATGGAGGGTTTTGTTACTATATTTAATAAGCATTACAGTTTTTTGAGCGATAATGCCGAGCATGTCGACCTCGTATATGAATCGCAACTGCTTGCCGATGACTTTGATAGTTTATTAAAAAAGAGTTTTGACCGGGATAGAGTGTTGGAGCGTACCACAGCGGGTATTCATAAAGATGATCTGCAATTCAATATCCATGGCATGGCCATGAAAAAGTTTGGGTCGCAGGGGCAGCAAAAGTCATTTTTAATCGCACTTAAGCTTGCTCAATATACCTTTTTATACCAGCAAAAAGGATTTAAACCCTTGCTTTTGCTTGATGATATTTTTGACAAGCTTGATGACGGCCGGGTTACCAAATTAATGCAAATGGTATCCAATAACGATTTTGGCCAGGTTTTTATAACCGATACCGGGGTTGAGCGGGTTGAAAGCGTTTTTAATAAAATAGGGGTACCTGTTAAACTATTTAAAGTAAAGGGAGGAGCGATTGATGCGTAAAACCAACGACAAAACACTTAAGGAAGCTATTGAGCAAATGCTTAATGTGTATAAGATCAAGCGACGTTTTGACGAAACCGGTGTTATTACGGCCTGGCCCGACCTGGTAGGCAAATCAGTAGCCAATCGCACCAAAGAGTTATTTGTGCGTGATAAGAAATTATTCCTGCGGATAGAATCATCAGTAATAAAAAATGAATTGATGCTGATGCGCAGCCAGATAATTGAAAAGATAAATAACGAAGCTAAAAGTGTGCTTGTTGAGGAAATTATCTTCCTCTAAGCATGCGTAAGCTGTTATGCTTTAATTTGATATCATCTGTAAGCTTTGAATAAGCAAGAATGAACAGGCCGGGAATGGTAAGCGCAAGCTGGGCTTCGGGGTGTGTTCTGTAAAGCATTAGTGATCCAATAACCAACATTACCAATATAAGTACGTAAAATATGTATTTGAATAATGGTTTCATGTTTGTGATATTATTGGTTGATTAAAATATGTAATATTGTTTAGGTGGATATTGTAAAGTTACAAAAAACGTAACCATAATTACAAAAAAAACGTAAAAATTTCGGGTGTAACTTTTGGGTTACGTAATTACACCCGAAATAAGTTACTTAAAACCTTTCAAAAGCCGAGAAAAAGAAGTTTCCTTCGATGTCGGCATTCTCGTCAGAGTCTGAGCCATGAACGGCATTTTCACCAATTGATCTTGCATACAGGTTACGGATGGTACCTTCAGCGGCATCGGCCGGGTTAGTAGCGCCAATCAGTTTACGGAATTCGGCAATAGCGTTGTCTTTTTCAAGAATAGCCGCTACAATAGGGCCCGATGACATAAATTCAACCAATCCGTTATAAAAAGGACGCTCTTTATGCACTTCATAAAACTGGCCCGCTTTTTCGGCAGATAATTTAGTGTATTTAAGCGCCACGATTTTAAAGCCGTTTTTGGTAATAATGTCTAAAATAGCACCGATATGCCCGTCTGCAACGGCATCAGGCTTTATCATGGTAAATGTTCTGTTGTTTTTCATTGAAATAATTGTTTCTTTTTTGGGTTATTAATAGATTAAATGCCTTTGTTACGTTAGTTTTAAAATATAAGCTTACTGATGCTTATGATAACATTTAAAATTTGCGGCAAAAATAGGCTTTTGTTACTGTAAGATAAAGCTTTTTGAATTAAATTAGATGGTTTGTATTTCATTTATTTATTTAGCTTTGCAACTCTTTTTTAAGAATTGATGTTAGATTTAGCTTCGCTTACTGACCTTTTAACGAAACCTCAAAAAATAGTGATCACTACCCATCATAAACCTGATGGTGATGCTATGGGGTCGTCATTAGGCTTATATAATTATTTGATACAGCAGGGCCATCATGCCAGGGTTATTGCCCCTACAGATTATCCTGACTTTTTAAGCTGGCTGCCGGGTAACGAGAATGTTATTATTTATACCGAGCACCGCGAAGAAGCTGCCGCCCTGATAGCAGATGCGAAACTTATATTTTGCCTCGACTTTAATGCGCTGAGCCGTATCAATGACATGGGCGAGCTGGTTGGCGAGAGTAATGCCTATAAGATCATGATTGATCATCACCTGGAGCCTGCCGATTTTGACGATTACAGGCACTGGGATATCAATGCCTGTGCTACCGCGCAGTTAGTGTATGATTTTATAGTAAACGAGCTTCACCACAAAGAACTTGTAAATAAGGATGTGGCAACCTGCCTTTACACAGGCATCATGACCGATTCGGCTTCATTCAGGCTTCCCAACACTACATCCGGAGTTCATCGCATAGTTGCCGATTTGATAGATGCCGGTGCGGTTAACTGGCGCATTCATGAGCTGGTATATAATAGTGCATCCGAAAGCAGGCTGCGCTTTTTAGGTCATTGCCTGGCTAATTGCCTTGAAGTGTTGCCCGAATTTAATACGGCTATCATCGCCGTTAGCAAACATGACCTGGAACGTTTTGATGTTGAAACAGGCGACACAGAAGGTGTGGTGAATTACGCTTTATCAATGGCAAGCATCCGTTTGGCTGCTTTTATAGTTGAACGAAGCGACAGGGTGAAGCTTTCATTACGCTCAAAAGGCGAGTTCCCGGCCAACGAGATTTGCAAAAAATATTTTAATGGTGGCGGTCACCGCAATGCGGCCGGCGGTCATTCTGAGGATAGCCTGGAACAGGTTATACAACAATTTAAACAAATTTTACCAGAATATAAAAAACTATTAATACAGTAAAAAAGTAATGATGAAAAGAAAACTGATGTTTCTGTCACTTGCGGCTATTGGATTTGCAAGTTGCAACGGTGGGTTTAAGCAGGGCGAAGGCGGCTTACTTTATAATATCCACACTTCAAAAGGCAATCCTAAAATCAAAGAAGGTGACTTTTTGACACTGAACATGATCCTCAAAACCGATAAGGATTCAATTATCAATAATTCCTATGATAACGGCCAGCCTATACCAACGCTGATGCCTAAACCTCAAACCAAAGGTGATATTGTTTCTGGCTTGGCATTATTGGGCGAAGGTGATAGCGCCACATTTAAAATTGCTGCCGATTCGGTATTTAAAGGCGGTCAGCAACGCCCGCCGGGCTTTAAAGGTAAATACCTGGTTTATACTATTAAAATTGAAAAGGTAGTTGCTAAAGGCGCGCTTACCGAGCAAGTTTTCCGCGATCGCGTTACCCAATATATGAAAGGTCAAACCGACGCCCTTAAAGGTAAAGAGCCTGCCAAGATCCAGGGTTACCTGGATGCACATAAAGACCTGAAATTTGTAAAAACTGCATCGGGCTTAAATTACGCAGTTACTACACCCGGCAGTGGTGCTAACGTAGCGGTAGGTGATACAGCAGTAATTAATTATACTTTAAGGCTTGTTACCGGCAAAGTTTTGGAAACAAGTGTTAAAGCGGTAGCTGTAAAAGAAAAGATGCAGATCAACCCGATGAACCCTTATCAGCCAATCCGCATTCCGGTAGGTGAAGGTAAAGTGATCAAAGGCTGGGACGAAGCTTTTCAATTGTTTAATAAAGGGACTAAAGCGATGTTGGTTATTCCATCATCATTAGGTTATGGCGATCAGGGAAGCCAGCAAATGCAGCCTTATACGCCGCTTGTATTTGAAGTTGAGTTGGTAAATATCATCCACCCAAATCCAAATGCACCAAAACCGGTTGCACCGCAAATGCAAATGCCAACCCCGACAACGAAATAATTATTATGTTTTACAAGGCCTTTCCTGCTCAAAGCAGGAAAGGCTTTTTTATTTATAATTTATGAAAAAACATATTTTTTCTTTTTTATTGCCTGCGCTTTCCGCGCTTGCTTTAAATGCAGGTGCGCAAACGGCTGGTTTGCAGAAAACCGCTAAAGGTGCGCTTTACCAGATCTATACTGCTAACCCGGGCAACAAAGCTAAGATCAACGATGTGCTTACTTTTAACTTTATCCAGAAAACCGATAAAGATTCAGTACTGTTCAGTAGTTATAAGGCAGGGCATCCCGTACAAGCCCAGGTGCAGGCCTCGCAAAATGTAGGCGACCTGATGGAAATATTCCCGCTGCTTGCAGCAAAAGACAGTGCTCTGGTTAAAATTCCAACCGATTCGGTATTTGTTGGTCATGAAGAAGCCCGTCCGCCATTTTTACCTAAAGGCAGCTTTCTTACTTTTATTTTAAAGATAGAGAAGGTGCAATCGTTAAATGATGCCATTGCCGAAAGGAATGCGGGTCTTGAAAGACTAAAACAAGCTGAAACAGCCGACAGAGAAAGTTATATTACGGCACATGGTCTTAAACCTGTTACTACAGCATCAGGCTTAAAATACGTGATAACCAGCCCAACAACAAAAAGAAAGCCGCTTAACGGCGATACCGTGCTGGTAAATTATACCGGAAAATTGCTTAACGGGAAACTGTTTGATACCAGCATTGAAGCTAACGCCAAAGCGGCAGGTATACAACAACCAGGCCGCCCTTATGAGCCTATAAGCGTTGTTTTGGGCGAGCACAGGGTAATATCAGGTTGGGATGAAGGTTTGCTTTTATTAAATGAAGGTTCAAAAGCAACATTTATCATTCCTTCAAATCTTGCCTACGGCGAACGTCCTTACGGATCGGAAATCCCCGGATACAGCACATTAGTGTTCGATATCGAACTGGTAAAAGTAAAACCAGGCAAACATGCCGCTGTTACCCCGAAACCGGCTGCCGGTAAAGCTCCACTAAAAAAAGCCGGCACAAAGAAACCGGCCGCTAAAAAGAACTGATAGTAGAAACCTCCCGCCAAATGCAGGAGGTTTTTTGTTTATAAGGCGTAATTTTTAGTTAAAGTGATTTATACTTTACCGCTATAAATTCGTTATTAAGTATTCAAGGTTTATTTTTGCAGCATGGTTTTAACCGACACGCACACCCATCAATACTACGAAACCATTCCTGAAAAACGCGCGGCGTTAATGCAGCGTTGTATCGATAATAACATTACCCGTTTATTTTTACCCAATGTTGATGCGGCTTCCGTTCCGCTGGTTTATGGTTTGGCGAATGAGTATCCTCAATATTGCTACCCGATGCTGGGCTTACACCCTTGTGATGTAAAGGAGAATTGGGAAGAAGAACTTTCGGCCATTAAGAATGCCCATCAGCAAAATAAGATCTATGCCATAGGCGAGATAGGTATCGACCTGTATTGGGATAAAACGCATTTAAAAGAACAAGTAGATGCATTTGTGAAACAGATCCACTGGGCCAAAAGCCTTGATCTGGCCATTGTGATCCACTGTCGCGATGCATTTGACGAGGTATATGAGGTGCTGAAGCAGGAAGCGGATGAAAAGTTACGGGGTATTTTTCATTGTTTTGGAGGTACTGTTGAGCAAGCCCAAAAAGTGATCGACCTTAATTTTTACCTGGGCATAGGTGGAGTAGTTACCTACAAAAACTCGGGGCTTGATAAAGTAATACCGGAAATTGACCTTAAACATATCGTTTTAGAAACAGATTCTCCGTACCTTACGCCTGTTCCGTTCAGGGGTAAACCTAACGAAAGCTCGTACCTGGTATATATAGCCCAAAAGGTAGCAGAGCTTCACCAAACAAGCATTGAAAAAGTGGCAGAGGTCACTACCGAAAATTCCAGGCTTGTATTCGGGATTTAATATTGTTTAATATTTATATACAGCATAAACTTAATTAATGAGCCAAATTTTGATCATCTATACCGGAGGGACAATAGGTATGATGAGTGATCCGGTTACAAAGGTGCTCAAGCCTATCAACTTTGAGCAAATAATGGATAACGTGCCCGAGCTTGAAAAGCTTAACTGCCGTATCAAAGTACACTCGTTTGATGAGATCATTGATTCATCAAACATGAACCCTGAAATCTGGAGCGAGCTGGCCGGTTTGATCCAGTCAAACTATCATGATAATGATGGTTTTGTGATTTTGCACGGCTCGGATACGATGGCATATACCGCATCGGCATTAAGTTTTATGTTAGAAAACTTAGGCAAGCCCATTATTTTCACAGGCTCGCAATTGCCGATAAGCGCCATCCGTACTGATGCAAAGGAAAACCTGATGACGGCTATTGAAATAGCCAAAGCCAAAAAGAATGACCGCGCCCGCGTGCCCGAGGTTTGTATCTATTTTGATTATAAACTGTTCCGTGGTAACAGGGCTTTTAAATATAATTCATCAAAGTTTGAGGCTTTCCGTTCACCAAACTATCCTATATTGGCCGAATCTGGCGTTCATTTACGCTTTAGCGCGAACGATATCAGGCTGCCTGAAGACGAAAGCTCGTTAATTGTACACAATAACCTGGTGAATGATGTAGGCGTATTGAAGTTATACCCGGGCATAAGCCCTAAAGTGGTTGAAAACATTTTAAGCGCCGATGTGCGGGGCATAGTAATGGAAACCTTTGGGGCCGGTAATACCACAACCGACAGTTGGTTTATCGATTTGCTTAAAAACGCTATCGACAGCGGTAAGGTAATCCTTGATATTTCGCAATGTAAGGTAGGTACGGTTGAACTCGGCCGTTACGAAACCAGCAAACACCTCAAAGATATCGGCGTAGCCAACGGCTATGACATGACCTTTGAATCGGCTGTTACCAAAATGATGTACCTGCTGGGCCAAAGCGATGATCCCTTGCAGGTAAAAGAATGGCTGGAAACGGATTTGAGAGGCGAGATTACGGTATCGTAAATTTCCTTAAATAATTATATAGCAAACGTTACCAATTTGGTAACGTTTGCTATATTTGTATGTTTATGCGTGTTATAGCCGTAAAAACTTTAAAAGAATATGCGCTTGATTTTCATCAGGCTGAGCAGGCATTGTTAAGTTGGTACGAAGAGGCTGTAAATGCGCAATGGAATAACCCTAACGAATTAAAGGAACAATACCGAAATGCATCTGTATTAACGAACAAACGAGTGGTATTTAATATTCACGGAAATAGTTATCGTTTAATAGTGGATATTGAGTATAGGTTAAAGATTGTTTTTGTGGTATGGTTCGGCACTCATAAACAATACGATAATATCAATGCTAAAACAGTAAGTTATGTTAAAGCCAATTAAAAGCGAAGAGCAGTATGAGGCTGCATTAGCCCATATTTATGAACTGATGCAGCAAGATATTAAGGAAGGTTCGCCTATGTCTGACGAATTGGAGGTAATGAGCATTCTTGTTAAGGAGTATGAACTCGAACATTATCCAATTCCTTCACCCAACCCTATTGATGCTATAAAGTTTCGGCTGGATCAGATGGGTTTATCTGAAAAGGAACTTGGGGAACTATTGGGCTATCGTTCACGTAAATCCGAAATACTATCGGGGAAACGTAAGCTTAGCCTTGCGATGATCCGGAAGTTAAATGAAGTTTTGCATATTCCTGCCAAGGTGCTTATCCAGGCGTATTGATAATTTATTTATCTTTCCGATAAACATCACAATCAAATTTTTTATTTATTGGCCGAGTGCAATGAATCCAGTTGCTTTAACGTTATCGTTAAAATTTCTAAAGCTCTTTTCGCATCCCTTTTTATAAGTTGCTATTGCATCGCGGATATTTTCAAAATCTAAACATTGAGTTTTGGTTAATAAGCGGAGATGTTCATGTAAGATTTAAAATATCCTTCTATTAATAAGCTTCATAAAGCCATCTTTAAATTTTTCGCTTACAGGGATGTGTTTATCCGCGATATAAATATGGTTGTCCTGAATTTTTACCAGTTGTTTGGTATTTACAATATAAGAGTTGTGTACCCGCACAAAGGGGGCCGAAAGCTGGTCTTCAATATCCTTGAGCCTGCGGTAAATTAATAACTGTTCCTGATTGGTAACAAGCCGTACATATTCCTTTTCGCCTTCAAAGTATAAGATCTCGTCCAGGAGGATCTTGCGTAATACCTTGCCCGACTTTATAAAGAAATAGCCCTCATCATTAACCGGGGTTTGTTGCATCACCGGTTCGGACTTGCCAAAATATCCTTCAATTTTTTGCATGGCTGCGAGGAAGCGTTTCAGTGTGATTGGTTTCAGCAGATAATCAATAGTTTGATAGGTATAGCTTTCGGCAGCATATTCTGAATAGGCAGTGGTAAACACAATTTTGGTTTGCGGTGGAAGAAGGCCTGCCAGCTCCATGCCCGTTAATTGCGGCATGTTGATATCCAGGAAAATAAAATCAACCTTATTGGTTTTTAAAAAGGCCAGTGCCTCAAGCGCGTTATAACATTTGGCTTTAAGCTGCCACTGCGTACTTTGCTGCACCAGGATCTCCAGCAGGTTAACCGCGTTAGGTTCGTCATCAATTATGATACAGCTTAAATTCATGCTATCGGGATCTTTAAAAACGCGGCAAAGGTGTTGTTACTTTTATCAATTTTCAGGTCAAAATTTGAACCGTACAGCATGGTTAGCCTTTTGGTTAAATTGACAATGCCGAAACCGGCAGCTCGTTTGCTTGCTACTTCGGTATGGATAGCGTTATTGGTTTTAAAAAAAAGATAATCACCCTGCTGAACCAAAGATATACCAATAAGGTTTTGTTCGCTCGATTTGTCGATGCCGTGCTTGAAAATATTCTCTACAAAAGTCATGAGCAGCATAGGCGGGATGCGGAGATCTGAATTGAAGTTTTTTTCAAAAAAAACAACCACCTCATGCCTGATCCTGATTTTTTCTAATGCGATGTAGTTTTCAATGAACTGTACTTCGGTACCGATGGCTACATCATCCTTGGGGCTTTCATCAACAAAATAGCGCATAATGTCCGAAAGCCGCTCAATCAATGCCGCGGTACGGGGAGCCTCGCGGTAAGCTTCGTAATAAATATTATTAAGTGTATTGAACAAAAAGTGCGGTTGCACTTGTGATTTAAGCAGGTTCAGTTCGGCCTGGCTTTTTTGAATCATAATCTCTTCCGTTTGCTGCTTTAGCTTAAAATAAGCTATTGCTATGCGAAAGATCAGGCTCATAATGAAAATGAGCACTCCGCCCGAAACATAATTAATGATGGCTTTTTGACTGATATGCTCTGGTGTTTTTGCAAAAAAGGTATTATAAATAAGCAGCGTTGAATAACCCCGGAGCACACCCGTTGCCACTAAAAAAATGATGACAAGTAATACATACCAAACATATTTCTCCTTTTGATAAAACAAAGGGTACAGGAACAGGATGTTACCATATATAATGGCCGCGTAAAACGTGGTGTTAACAATGGTATAAACAGCCGATTGGCCTGCTCCATCCATCGGCAGATAAGAAAAAAATAGCAACAGCGACACCGCTAACCATATCAAAAGCTGGAGTTGTGTAATGGACGGGCGGGTTTTAAATAGTTGCATTTTTAAAATTACTAAGCTTTTTGTTTGTGGATGCCGGTTTTAAATAGTTGCCGGCATTTATTCAATAAATGGCACTAAATGTTCAATAAGTTGGTCTGCAGGTATATTATTGAATAAATACAGTAGTAGGCTAAAAAGAACGCGGCAGTGGTTTAACCGGTTTCATCGGATGGTTGATAAAAGGCAGTTTTGAATTGTTAACAGAAATGTATCCTTATCAAACCATCAAATTATCATGAAAACCGAACAATTGGCCGAAAAAATAGTAGCTGTAAGCCTTAGCTTGTTACTGCTGCTATCGCATATGCCTAAAGTATTTGCTCAAACTGATACCATCCGTGTAAAAGACAAACGCCTGCTTACATCGGCGCTTAAACCCGGGCTAAAGCAATACCTTGTGTATTTTCAAAATACAAAGGACAACCGAAGCTTGAAATTTTGGCTTTGGCTGCGCGATATAAACCTCGAAACCCGTAACGGTGAAAAGGTATTTACTATAACCCAGCACTGGTATGGCAGCGATAGCTTATCATACCGTTCCATTTATTCCGTTAATAAAGTACCTGATTTCGCGCCGATTTATCATTCAGAAACCATCGGCAAAAAAACAAAAGCCTTTAACTGGGTTGCCGATAAAGTGATAAGTGCTGATACCGTTGCCAATAATGAGGCTAAGAATTTTAAGCTTGATTTTACCTTCGCCAACTTCAATTGGAATTTAGACATTGAAACCTTTGAGATGTTACCGCTTGCCGAAGGCAAAAGTTTTGCCATCCCTTTTTATGAGGCCGGGATCCCTGAGCCGCTTTATATTTTATACAAAGTAACCGGCAGCGAGTTAATTACTACATTGGATGGTAACAAAGTTGATTGCTGGAAGCTATATAACGAAAGCGATTACAATGGCCGCCATTTTACCGAAACCTACTGGATCAGTAAAAAGAATCATGAGTTTTTAAAAGAGGAGGATGCTTTTGGAGGAGGTTATCGTTATAAAATAAAAATGATGGGAGCTGCCACTAACTTGCTGCCCAGGTTTGCGAAGTAAAAAAAGAATATACCAATCCTTTGAAAAACAGCCGGGGGTATGATACTAAAATCATAGCCCCGGCCTTTCGTATAAGCAGTTAATAGTTATTGATTCAATCCAAATGCTTCCCAGCCCGATGCAGTAGCCCGGTTACAGGTCATGGCCTGTGTTCCGTTTTCGCTGGAAATGAATTTGCCGTTGTTGCCGCGCAACGTTATTTTTCCGTCGGTGGTAACTATCCAGTCAAATTTTTCCCAGTCGCCTGGCGTGGTGCGGTTACAGGTGATGGCTTGTGTGCCGTTTTCGGACGAAACATATTTACCCATGCTGCGCAGGTAGATTTTGCCGTTGCCTGCGTCAAGAACGGTGAAATGTTCCCAGTCGCCGGCGACGGTGCGGGTACAGGTCATAGCCTGCGTACCGTTTTCGCCGCTTACATATTTGCCGTTAAAGCCTTTAAGTGATATCACAGTGCCTATTGGAGGAGCTGGCGGAGGGTTGGTCGTTCCGCCGGTTATAATAGTGTTGATAGCCGAAAGCAGAGAGTTGGCACCTGAAGCGTCGCCGCCCAAATCCCAGATCATCATGCCCCCTGCCTGGTTAAGTGCCAGGGTAGTTTTGCTTTTAATAGTTGGGATACCATTATAACCAAAAGTTTGAAAGGTATCTGAGTTGGGGCTACCGCCTATAGCTAAAACATCAACATAGTTCATGGTCGAATAATCGTACCGGTTATCCCTGGCATAAAACGGAACCCCCAGTATAGTTTTAGCTGCAGGTAAACCACGGTTTGCCCAATAGCTTAAACAATCAACAGCCGATTGGTAGGTAGAGTGCTGGAAGTTGTTGTCGTCATAATCCATGATGTTGATCCAATCGAGGATAGAGAACATATTGCTGGTAACGTAAGTAGCCCCAACCGAGATAGAGGCGATGGTACATAACCTGCCGCTGTTATGCATGGCAGTTGATAGTTCCTGCAGTAATAAATAAAAGTTATTGGTTTCTGTACCTGCCGATGGGAACTCCCAGTCGATATCCACGCCATCAACATTGTACTGGTTACAAAAGTTGACCATATTATTAACAAAAGTGGTACGGTAACCGGCGTTGGCTACAATAGGATGGAAGGCATCACCGCCACCACCACCGCCGACAGATATCATTACTTTAACATTATGGCTGTGTGCGTTTGATACCAGGGTGGTGAATTTTGAAAGGTTATCAAGCGGGTTCAGCCCCCCGGTGTTGGTAGGGGTAAGAAAGGCGTAGTTAACGTGGGTCAGTTTACTGTATTGAACAGCATTTACATCGCCCTGCCAGCTGGGGAGGTAGCCTATTACTTTAAATGAGGCAATAGGTACGGCATTATTAACGGCAACAGGCTTGCTGCTGTTATCGTTGTTTAAATCGCTGCCGGTTTTAAACTGGTTCATGTTATCCTTTTTACAGGAGGATAGCACCGCGAGCGCAGCCAGGACCAGGCCAAGGAGGTAAGGGTTAAGTTTCGATCTCATAAGTTAATTTGTTAAATGGTTTTAGATGTATTATTTGGTTTATAAATAAGCCGGGCAATAAAACACAAACCTGTTAACCAAATTCATGATACTTATGAATATCATATACTAATACCAGGAAAGGCGCGTTAATAGGTATAATAGATGTTTTTGTATTGGTAAAATTATATAAACATCTTATTATAAATACCTTATAATAACCTCAATACGATTCGATCACAAGCGTGGTAGTGCTTTTGTAGTGTGATGATATACGGAGAAAACCCGCCTTCCCGACAAAAAAATATTTTGATGATACGCTTAACTCACAGTTTATATATTATTATAGACGGGAAAAAAGCGTTGAGTGGGGAAATAGCTTACCCGATTTAAAACCAGATAAGCGGGTGCCTGATGGGTAAATTTCGGATAACTTCTTCAACCTGAGGGTTATGATCCAGTTTTTGCCAGGTTGTTAACCATGCTTTTTCATGGTAGGCATTAGCGCCAAACAGCAGGAAAGGCTGCGCAATAGGCCAGTTGTCCCAATACATTACGTCGGGTTTTAAAGTCCATTTACTTTTATCTGCCACGAAAGGATATAAATAACTTATTCCTTTTTTGATGGATTTACCGTCCGGTGTTTCAAAGTTCCATAAGTTATCCTGCGGGCTTGAAAGGATCTGGCACAGCATGGTCATGGCATCGAGGTTAAAAATAGAGTAGCCATAGGGTTTGGTACGTGCCATCTCTAAGGGGAAGCTGCCGTCGGTGCCCATTTGGCGGGGGAGTAATATAGTTTTGTATCGCACGCGAATCGAATCGAGTACTACTTCATTTTTGCAAAGTTTGGCAAAGGAGGCTACCTGCATAGCCCAGCAGGTGGCATGGTTGTTTTTAACATCCCTTTCCTGGACGCCGGGTTTACTGGTCATGAGCCAGTTGGTATAATCGGTAAACCATTTTTTAACAGTGGCTGTAGTTTCGGCGTCCATAGCTTTTTCCATAACGATAATACCCTGTGCAACCTCCATGAGATGAATGGTATCGATGATGCCATAATTACGGCCGGTGAACTGCCCCTTTACTGCCTGGGCGAACCAAAGACTTGGATTCATCAACGTTTCGGGATCAATAAACCAGGCTTTAAGGTGGATTACAGCCTGGTTAACATATTTTACATCACCTGTTATTTTATAGGCCGATGCCAGGGCGCCGATGATCTTGCTAAAGCGGATCATGGCTTTACGGTGTTCTACAAAATTATCCGGGTTGCTAAGCCCATCACGATTGATGTAAGGACCGTCGGGATTTTTGGGATCGGGCCAGAAATAATCGGCTTCCGAAAAAAAATCGTGTTTACCGCCTGCACTCCTGGGTGAAGATGACGCTGTAACTGTAACCGGCTGCTGTTGCATGGCCCAGGCAGCTTCTGTCATTATTTGCTTTTTGAGAGTTTGTTCTGCAGTTTTTTCTACAGGAGATTTATCTGGGTTTGATTGTACGGGCGTAAAAGCAAATTGCGTTAAGGTTGTAACAGCAATTAAAATTGCAGCAAATAATTTTTTCATGGCGATGGTTTATAATGGTGCCGACAAGATAAGAATAGTGGATAATTGTTTTTGGTGTGTAGGGGATTGGTAGAGACGTTTTTTCACGACAACGTTGAAGTAAAAAACGCTTAGCGCATTTATTCTTCATTAGTATTTGCAGGTTGTCCAGGCAAATGGCATAACTATTGATTAAATAATCTACATCAGTATGTAAAAAGCGTTATTCAGCCATAAAATTATGGTTAGGCACTATAAACATTATGCCAACGTTTTTTATGTTTACGCAAATCATTAGATATGAAAACTCTAAAAACACCTTTATTAGCTCTTGCAATAGCTGTTTTAGCTATCACTACCCAAGCCTGCAAAACCAAAAAAGCGGTTGTGCAAACGCCGCCTCCGGCTCAGCCTGCACAACAAGCTGCAACCCCTCCGCCTGCACCAAAACCGGCGCCAACCCCTCCGCCTGCACCTGCTCCTGCACCGGAGAAACCAGATTATAATTTCAGCAATATCCAGTTTGAGTTTAACTCAGCAGTGTTAAAAACTGCTTCGTACCAAACTTTAGATCATATTGTTAAAGAACTGAAAAAAGACCCGTCGGCGAAATTCGTTTTAAATGGCAATGCTTCTGCCGAAGGTACTGCCGAGCATAACATGTCGTTATCTGTAGATAGGGCAAACTCTGTAAAATTGTACCTGGTAAACAGCGGTGTTAATGGCGACAACCTTACTGTAAAAGGCTGGGGCGAAAGCAAACCGATAGCTGATAACACTACCGAAGATGGCCGTGTGCTTAACCGTCGTGTTGAGGTTAAGCTGGCACAGTAAATAAAAACTTTAATAGAAACCACGAGGCTGTATCATAAATCATGGTACAGCTTTTTTGTTGAAAAAAAAGCTGATT
>CBIHRB010000016.1:0-130142 GCA_966212355.1 uncultured Mucilaginibacter sp. | reverse complement strand
ACTATATCCCCACGTCTTTGCGTGGCACGACGAAATCCCCGAGTTTCCGGGGGGTTTTTGCTTAGCGGTTCTGCCTGGTGGGGTTTGCTTCGTGCCTCGCAATGACGGCTTTTATATTTTTAAACAGCTTCTTAGGAAATAGTATTATATATAAAACGAATACAGCGTTTAGCAACCGTAGATTTTACCTTTAGAATATTAAATACCGTACCATAAAAAAAGCCTCCCGGCATTACCGGGAGGCTCATCATATTTTCAAAAATAGCAGCGTTGTTTACAGCTCTCTTACCCAAATATTACGGAAGCTAAGCGGCTCGCTCTTATCGCCATGGGCCTGTAACTTAATTGGCGACGGGCCGTGTTTTTTACCTTCATACGATGGTTTACCGATGTATTGCGTAGGGCCAAGCAGCTCAAAATTATTTTCAACCAACACGCCATTGAAAAATACGGTAGCCCTTGCTGCCGATTTCAATGAACCGTCTTCGTTAAATACAGGGGCAGTCCAAATTACATCATAAACATTCCACTCACCGGGTTTGCGGCCAGGGTTTGCCAGTGGGATCACTTGCTTATACAAGCTGCCTGCCATGCCGTTAACATAAGTTTTGTTTTCGTACGAATCTAAAACCTGCAGCTCATAACCTGCGTCACCTTTACCTATTGAGGCCAGGAACACACCGCTGTTACCGCGGGCCTGACCGCTGCCTGTAATGTTTGCAGGTACTTTCCACTCAATGTGCAGTTGATAGTTGCCAAAGCTTTTTTTAGTTTCAATGTTACCGGTAGCCTTGTTTACGGTAAGCACATCGCCTTTAACCAGCCATTTAGCCGGGGTTTTATCTTCAACAGAAACCCATTCGTCAAGGCCTTTACCGTTAAACAAAATGATAGCATCAGAGGGCGCATCACCTAAATTTTTACCTGGCGTAACTACTTTAGGTACTGGTTCCCAAATCTCGGTGTCTTCAGGTTTGGCATTTTGCGCGTTTGCCATGAAGCAGCTTCCTGCTAAAAGGGCGGTTAGTATTAATGGATATTTCATCTCTCTAAAAATAATTGGTTTAAACGTGAAGCGTATTTTTTAGGTATGCAGCGCTTTTTGCAATGCTCACATACGGATCAATATTGGTATAGTTTTCCTGCTCAACAATAAAGTGCTTAATGCCCGCAAGCTTAGCTTTACCCAATATAGTTTTAAAGTCGATATCACCGTTACCTATTTCAGTATTCAGTTCGGCATTGGTTTTATCCCTGTCTTTAACATGCACAAAAGCGAAACGGCCCGGATGTTTTTCAAAAATCTCAACCGGGTTTTTACCGGCGCGTACTACCCAGTAAAGATCCATTTCCATGGCTACCAGTTTAGGATCTGTATTGCTAAGCACTACATCATAAAAAGTTGTGTCACCGACAGGTGCCCACTCAAAGTTGTGGTTATGGTAACCTAATTTTAAGCCCGATGCTTTCAGTATCCCGGCAATCTTATTCATTTTCTCGGCAACGCCTTTGCAGTCGTCAACCGTTTTAATAAAGTTGTGGTTTAGAGAAGGGATAATAATGTGCGACTGGCCAATGGTATTGGCAACCTCAATGTATGCGTTCAGGTCGTCAGTTTTACCAGAGCCAAAGTATTCGTCCAGTCCGTAATGACCGCTTGGAGTTGTTAAGCCGTTATCCTTTAATAGCTGACTAAATTCTTTACCTTTTAATCCCCAATATCCTGTTTCTTTGTTAAAGCCAAAGGTTTCAACCTCGTTATAACCGGCTTTTGCCACCTGTGCAATAACACCTTTTACATCTTTGGGTAATTGATCGCGCAGGCTATACAATTGCAGGCCCACTTTATTTGAAGCTTTCGCCGATACCAACTTAGGTGCAATAACCGCACCGGCAGCTATTAGTCCGGCTTGTGCTAAAAATGTTCTTCTGGTTGTCATGTATTTGTTTTAGTTTGTTTAGCTTTTTAGAGTGATAAGGTGATGTAAGGTTTAAACATCACAAATATGCACCGCCTTTTTAAGCGAAGCTATTTTGTCTTTCTGTTTTGGGATGAACTCCTGCGCTACGAAGCCTTTATGCCCTACTTCAACAATAGCGCGCATAATGGCCGGATAGTAAAGCTCCTGTGTTTCGTCAATTTCGTTACGGCCGGGAACACCTCCGGTATGGTAATGAGCGATGTACTGATGGTTAGCGCGGATATTGCGGATCACATCGCCTTCATCAATTTGCATGTGATAAATATCATACAGCAATTTAAAATGTTCTGAACCGAGCCTGCGGCAAAGTTCCGCGCCCCACTCTACCCTGTCGCACTGGTAATCTTTATGGTCAATTTTGCTGTTCAGCAGTTCCATTACCAATATTACGTTGTGTTTTTCGGCAAGGGCTACCATGGGTTTAAGACCTTCAACGCAGTTATTCCAGCCTTCCTCATCGGTTTTACCGCGACGGCTGCCGCTAAAACAGATCAGGTTTTTATAACCTGCTTCTGCCACCAGCGGAATCATTTTGGTATAATTTTCATGCAGTTTAGCATGAAACTGCTTATCGCCAAAACCATCGGTAAGATTGATCTCGGCACCGTTGCACATAGATGAGAACAGGCCGTATTTTTTAAGTGTAGGCCAGTCTGAAGGGCCAACCAGGTCGATCCCTTTTATGCCGATATCCTTAGCGGCGGCACAAAGCTGATCTACCGTAAAATCGCCGTAACACCAGCGGCATACAGCATGGTTAATATTGCCTTTGAGCTTATCATCAGCCTGCATATGTTTTTCAGTTTCGGTGGTAAATGAAGATAATACGCCCGACGCGCCAATAGCGGCCGTGCCCGCGATCATGCTTTTAATAGCCGATCGCCTGTTTTGATTTGATGCCATAATTATATTTCGGTTTGTGCTGATGGTTCCTGAATATCCAAACCTGGTTTTGTGGCCATGCTTGTTTTATCTTTAAATAAAGCGAGGAATAATATCAATACCACAGCGGCAATACCCGCAGGTATAAGCCAAATGGTTTGCCAGTTATGTGATGTATCTGATACTTTCCAATGATCAACAATAGGGCCTGAAATGTACGAGCCTATAAGCATACCTACGCCATAAGTAGCTAAGGTAATAAAGCCCTGGGCCGCGCTTTTAAAACGCTCGCCCGCTAAATTATCAGTATAGATCTGACCGGTTACAAAGAAGAAATCGTAACAGATACCATGCATTACTATACCCGCAATCAGCATCCAGTAGCTTGAACCTGCGTCGCCGTAGGCAAAGAATATATACCGCAGTACCCAGGCCAGCATACCAATAGCCAGCATTTTTTTTACACCGAACCGCACAAAAAACAAAGGCATCGCTGCCATGAATGCCAGCTCGGATACCTGCCCCATTGCCTGTACACCGGCGGCGGCTTTAACGCCCACTTCATTTAAAAAAGGGTTGGTAAAGTTGTAGTAAAACGCCAACGGAACACATATGGCTACCGATGCCAAAAAGAAAATTAAATACGACCTGTTTTTTAACAAGCCAATCGAATCTAAACCAATGATATCGCCAAATGTGGTCTTCTGCCCTCTTTTTACCGGAGGGGTATCAGGCAATGTAAAGCTCAATAAACCCAATATGAGGGATGCTATTGATGCCATTTTAAAGGTAAGTACAAGCGTTCCGCTTTTCTCCCATCCTAACAAGCCGATAACTATCCCTGCAATGATCCACCCGGCTGTGCCAAACACCCTGATCAAAGGGAATTCCTTACTGGGGTTTTGCATCTGCTTAAATGAAACCGAATTTACCAGTGCCAGTGTTGGCATGTAAATGATCATGTAAAACAGGATATTAGGGTAAAACTTATCAAAATCAGCAATGGTAGTTGCATAATAAAGTGAAGCCGCGCCCAACAGGTGCAGTACACCCAGGATCCTTTGTGCCGAAAAGTATTTATCAGCAATAAGCCCGATCACAAAAGGAGCGATAATAGCACCCAATGACTGCGTTGCGTAAGCACCGGCATTTTGTGTTCCGGTAGCTTTTAACGTAACCGTTAAATAAGTGCCCATTGTTACAAACCACGCGCCCCAGATAAAGAACTCCAGGAACATCATTGTTGAAAGTTTTACCCTAATTCCGATAGTCATAATTATACTTTAAGGCCGGATTTAATTACCCTTATTATTTTTTTAATGATAAAATGTACTGTACAATTTCTTTGGCATCACTTTCAGGTAATGAAGGGTGCGGGGTCATGGCTATATTGCCCCAGTTACCACTGCCGCCGCTGATGATCTTTTTGGCAAGCATATCGATATTAGCCTGTGAAGCATCATATTTTTTTGCGATATCCTGGAATGCAGGGCCGATAACTTTGGTATCAACTTTATGGCAGGTGCTGCAATCTAACGATGCCATTAATTTTTCGCCGGTTGCTGAACCTGCAGAACCGCCTGCCGGTTCGGTACCGGTTTTTGCCACTACAGTATCGGCATCAGAATTGGCAGCCTTGGCTGTTTGGTTTGCGCCATGAGTGCTGTCGCTGCCGCCGGCATTGTTTGATGAATTTCCGCCACAGGCAGTAACCACTGCGCTGATACAAAGAATAAAGAATACTTTTTTCATAAAAGTTTAATTGTGGTTTTCGATGATAACCTAACAGAAAATATGTTCATTAACAAAGTTCCCGCTGTTTTTCATCATGTAATTTTAATTGGGTTGGTTAATGAGGCGAAAATTACAATTTTTTATCATAAATAAAGCCTCATTAAACCGATATAGCGCCTAATGAAGCGGTTTTTTTACGTGAGCGCATATAAATTACCAATCCTATAAATGCAACGATTAATGCAATCGGGATAATCAGGGTTGTATTTAATACTTCAGGACCCGCAGCCGACCGTGCTGCATCAAACGCTTTAGCCATATCCGAGCCCGCCGGCGCCGACCGGTAAGCGTCCAGACTGGCACCTGCCGGTAATTTCGAAGCCATGATTTTATCGTAAAAGCCGCCCATGAACATCATATAAATAGATACCCCGAACATACCGGCCCCGCCCATCAGGTTTAAACCTACAGCACCTGTGCGCGGCAGGTTTTCGGCTACAAAGCCTATCATACATGGCCAGAAGAAAGCTACCCCCAAACCAAAAACTACTGCTGCAAAATAAATAGCATCACCATGCAGGTGCACCATCATATAAATGCCCAAAGCTGATAATATGGCCGAGATCAACAGTACACCCTGTGGTGCCAAACGATGAACTATCGGGCTTGCAAACGCACGGCCCAACACCTGTACCGAGGCAACAAAAGTTAAAATAAGGATGGCGTTGTCCGTAACTGTTTTGAATAAAACGTCAGTCCATTGGTTGGTGAATAATTCGGTAATAGCTGTTCCGAACATACAAATGATCATGAACAGGAACAAGGGGTTGATCAATGCCTTATACATATCCTCGGTACTTACACCGGCAGATACACGCTCGGTAACCGGGAAATCCAATTTAGAGAACAGGTAACCATAAGCAATGGTAGGGATCAGCATCAAAGCAATTTCAACCTGCGAGATCCAGTATGGTTTGGGCGATACGCCGTGGGCCAAAGTGGTATCCAGTCCGAACACGATGAGCGTACCGATCACGATGCCCGCCGGGAACCAAAGGTGAAAGTGATTGAGTTTTGTAGTTTTATTATCCGTATATAGCGAAGCTACAAGCGGGTTACATGAAGCCTCAACCGTACCATTAGCGATACCGATCATTAAGGTAGAAAGGAACAGCGTCCAGTAGCCATTGGCAAAAATGGTAAGCAGGATCCCCACCAGGTGAAACACGAAGGCTGACACCAGCAGCTTTTTCATACCGATGATATCGACAATAAAGCCGCCTACAATGATAGCCAGCGGAAAGCCCCAGAAAGCGGTTGCTGCAATGGTGCCCAGTTGCGAAGCGTTCAAATGAAATCTTACGCCCTGGTCATTCAAAATCCCGGCACGGATACCGAATGATAATGAGGTTACCAGCAACGACAGGCAGCTTGCCCTGAATAGCTGTGTACGGTTAATAGTTTGCATTTTAAATTATTTAAGGTTATTTGATAATTGGTTAATTGGCTGTATCAAAATGCTTTTTACTGAATTGTTTCAGCTGTATTCTCCGGTTGGTAAATCCCATCTTTACAGGCCGAATCATTAATTATACCAGGGCGCAGGCCTGTCACCCTGAGCTTGTCGAAGGGTCGCGCACAGAGGCCTAACCCACTATGCTTCGACAGGCTCAGCATGACACCCGTTTTTGATCTGGCATTTGTAGATCCAGACTTACGAAGTTTTAAAAACTTCGTAAGTCTTCAATCATGTCGTCATGCTGAACTTGCTTCAGCATCCCACTTGCCAGGCAGCCATGCTAAGCACTCGGATACCTATCTTGTGGGGTGCCGAAACATGTTCGGCATGACGTTTTTTTATTTGATAAATCCGAATTCAAAAATCCGAATTCCGAAATCAAAAAATTATATCCCTAACGTTTTCCTGTTGAAAGCGTCATCAGAACCTGATGCGGCGAAATCATCAAAAGCTCGTTCGGTTACACGGATAATATGATCTTTAATGAATTGGGCACCTTCCCTTGCACCGTCTTCAGGATGTTTAAGCGCACATTCCCATTCAAGCACAGCCCATCCTTTGTAATCATATTGTGTTAATTTACTGAATATCGATTTAAAATCAACCTGACCATCACCCAATGAGCGGAAACGGCCTGCGCGGTTAACCCAGTTCTGGTAACCACCGTAAACACCCTGGCGACCTGTCGGATTAAACTCAGCATCTTTAACATGGAACATTTTAATACGTTCATGATACAGATCGATATAATCTAAATAATCAAGGCACTGCAATACAAAATGCGATGGATCGAACAGTAAGTTGGCGCGTTTGTGGCCTTTTACATGATCAAGGAACATTTCGTAAGTGATACCGTCATGCAGGTCTTCGCCCGGATGAATCTCGTAGCAAAGGTCGATACCGTTTTCTTCGTAAACATCCAGTATCGGTGTCCAGCGTTTAGCCAGTTCACCAAAAGCAGTTTCAACAATGCCGGCAGGGCGTTGCGGCCATGGGTATACCATAGGCCAAAGCAGGGCGCCGCTAAAGGTAACCGAAGCATTTAAACCTAAATTTTTTGAAGCCTGCGCAGCATATTTCAATTGCTGTACAGCCCATTTTTGCCTTTCGGCCGGGTTACCACGTAAATGCTCGGGTGCAAAACCGTCAAACAGATCGTCATAAACCGGGTTTACCGCTACCAGCTGGCCTTGCAGGTGGGTTGATAGCTCAGTTATTTCTAACCCCGCAGCGTTAACAATGCCTTTAATTTCATCAGCATAAGTTTTGCTTTCGGCAGCTTTTTGCAGATCGATAAAACGGGTATCGTTTGTTGGCAGCTGCACGCCTTTGTAACCCAAACCTGCTGCCCACCGGCAAATAGATTCAAGGCTGTTAAATGGTGCCGCGTCTCCTATAAACTGTGCTATAAATATGGCAGGTCCTTTTATAGTAGTCATGTTTTTTGTTTTAAATAGATGGTAAATTAAATAGTGAAATCAGTCCATTTGGCATCTGACTTACCTGATGCTATCACATTTTCAATAAAGGCCATGCCACGAACGCCTTCTTCGATACCCGGAAAATCAAGTTCTTCGGGAGTGGCCTGCTTACCTTCCAAACCGGCTTTAACTGTCAAAGCAAAATTACGGTACAAGTTGGCGAATGCCTCCAGATAACCCTCGGGGTGACCGGCAGGCGTACGTGTATTATGCTGCGCGAATGAGCTGGTATAACCACCACCGGTGCGCCAGGTTTCGGCAGGTTTATCAGTATACATTACTGTCAGCGAGTTAGCATCGCTCTGGTGCCATTCCAAACCGCCTTTTTCTCCATAAACCCTGATCTTCACATTATTTTCTTCGCCGGCTGCAATTTGAGTTGCAGTGAGCACGCCGCTTGCACCGTTGTTAAATTTCAACAGGGCAGCGCCGTCATCATCAAGCTTGCGGCCTTCAACTACGATGTTGATATCGGCACAAATTTTAGTAACCTGTAAGCCGGTAACATATTCGGCAAGGTTAAAGGCGTGTGTACCGATATCGCCCATGGCTCCGGCAATCCCGCTTTTACCCGGATCAGTACGCCAGGAGGCTTGCTTGTTATCTTCTCCTTCTAAAAAGCTGCTCAACCATCCCTGCGGATACTCAACATAAACCTTCCGTACTGTACCTATGGCACCTGCTTTGATAAGTTGCTTAGCTTCCTTAACCATGGGGTAGCCGGTGTAAGTATGTGTAAGGCAAAATAGTTTACCCGATGCACTAACTACTTTTTCCAGTTCCTTAGCTTCCTCAAGCGAAAAGGTCATGGGTTTATCAAGCACTACGTGAAAACCATTCTCGAGCGCCATTTTGGTTGGGGCAAAATGCACATGGTTGGGCGTTACAATGCTAATTACCTGCACACGTTCGTTCTCGGGCAGTTGCTTTTCTTTTTCGATAAGTTCCTGGTAAGAGCTATATGAGCGGCTTGCCGGTAAGCCAAGCAAAAGGCCGCTGGCCTGTGATTTTTCGGCATTACTGCTAAAAGCGCCGCAAACCAATTCATACTCACCATCAATACGGGCAGCTATGCGGTGTACGGCACCAATAAAGGCACCTTGTCCGCCGCCTATCATTCCTAATCTTAATTTCATTTGCTTTTGTTGGGGTTGATGTTTTTTGATGATTAAACGCTTCTCAATCGATTGTATACATCAAAAACAGCATTATTACATAATGCTGTTTTTGATAGCAATTCAAATTTTGTAAAAATCAAAGGTATAATCAATTGATATTGCAATTTTTTAGGTTGCCCAGGCTTTATCACCTTTTTTGTATGGCAGGTTACCATCATATTTACCAGGAACGGCTATATAACGTAATGCCTGTGTGGCACCCGGTTTTGAAGTAAAGAAACCCAGCAGGGTTAATTCCTTCAGCATCCTGAAGTAATGGTTAGGATCTTCCGGTTTTTTTGTTTTGGTATAGGCTTTTTGTTCTTTGTCAAGCTCAGTTAGCAGCTCTGTACGCTGCTCAGGTGTAGCCTCTAAAAACTTTTTGCCAAATTTTTTGTCGCTTGCATCATTCAGGTCTTTAAGGCCCTTAATGAAAATTTTCTGGTCATCGGGCTTGTAGCAATCCTGTACCATTACCGTCATAAATTTGCCAACTTCGGCAGCTTTAGCGCCCGGGGTTGAGGTTGCAGGCAAAATGGTTTCGCCAATTTCATCCATCAGGGTTACATCATCCTGTGTAAAAAGGTCGTTTACTTTCGGCGAAGATGGTTTACATCCGGAGATGAAGAACTCGGCGCCGATGATGGTACCGCCAAGGATCAAACCTACCCTGCCTATCGCTTCTCTTCTATTCATAAATTAGTTATTGATTTAGTGAATTAATGAATTAGTGATTTAAATTAATTGAGGAATTAGAGAATTAGTGATTTAGTGATTTTTTTATTCACTAATTCGCTAATTCATTAATTCAATAATTAGCAATTAATGAATTAGTGACAGTGATTTCTCAATCACTAATTCACTAACTCACTAATCCACTAATTAGCTTATGCTTTTAACACGAAACCTTCGCGGTAATCGCGTCTGATATATTGGTTAACATCATCAAAGTTGGTAACCTTCATGGCTTTGTTATCCCATACCAGTTTTACCCTGCCGCCTTTAAGCTCATGACCACGAACAGCAAGGTTAGCCATCAATAGCGCCTCAGTAAGCGGGCCAGCCTTATCAAACGATGAGCTTAGCTCTGTTTTACCGTAACCGGCTATACAGCCTTCAACCCACTGTGCATAGTGACCGTTTGCACCACCAGGTACACGAGCCCATTTTTGAGGGGCTTTCGCATCTTTGGTAAGTGATTTTGGTAACAACGTTGGCGCATCAGAATAAGTACTTGCGTACATTTTTCCTTTTGTGCCGATGAACAAAGTACCATTACCTTCTTCGCCGCCAAAGTTTTCACTTGCTAACAGTTCGATTGGTCTTTCGGGCTGGATACCACCGTCCATCCAGTGCAGGGTAACATCGCCTTTGGTTTTTTCAGTTTTAGGGAATGTTAAGGTAATATGGCTTGACGGAGGGCAGCTTTCAGGGAAGTGGCCTTCTTTAAACTCATCTACATAAACACTGCCAACGCTGGCCTGTACATCTTTTGCGTATTGGATACCCAACACGCGGAAAGGAGCTTCAACCAGGTGACAGCCCATATCGCCAAGGGCGCCGGTTCCGTAATCCCACCAGCCGCGCCAGTTAAATGGTACCAGTTTATCAACGTAATCTTTTTTAGGTGCTGTACCTAACCACAGGTCCCAATCCAACTCTTTAGGGATGTTTGGTTGTGGCGGTGGCCATGCAATACCTTGCGGCCAAACGGGGCGGTTTGTCCAGCAGTAAACAGTGTGCACATCACCAATCAGGTCGGCATCATACCATTCTGAAAGTAAACGTGTACCATCGTTTGATGAACCCTGGTTACCCATTTGTGTAACTACTTTATACTTTTTGGCAGCCTCTGTTAATAAACGGGCTTCCCAGATATCATGCGTCAGCGGTTTCTGAACATAAACGTGTTTGTTCAGCTGCATAGCATTATAGGTAATAATGGCATGGTTATGATCGGGTGTTGAAACCGATACCGCGTCAAAATGCTTGTGTTCTTTGTCAAACATTTCGCGCCAGTCTTTATAATACTTTGCCTTAGGAAAATCGCTGCGTGATCTTGCCGCTCTGCGGTCGTCAACATCGCACAGGAAGGCGATCTCGGCTTTGCCGCTTTTGTAAAAATTAGCAATATCGCTTTGCCCTTTACCACCGGCACCTACGCCGGCAATCAATAACTTGTCGCTTGGAGCTATAAAACCTTTACCGCCCAAAACATGGCGCGGAACTATCATAAAACCAGCGGCCGCTATGGCGCTGCTTTTAATAAATTGCCGTCTCGACGGGTTTGGGGTTTTGTCCTTTTCTTCAGTCATAGGTGTTTTTATTAGGTTGTTTTTATGTGATGCAGATTAAATTTCGCCTTTTTTAAGGATCTCAACAGCATGGTTAGCAGCACGTGCAGTTAAGGCCATATAAGTTAACGACGGATTTTGGCAAGCTGCTGATGTCATACATGAGCCGTCGGTAACAAATACGTTCTTAGCATCCCAAACCTGGTTCCACTCGTTCAATACTGAAGTTTTTGGATCGCGGCCCATCCTTGCGGTGCCCATTTCGTGGATACCACGGCCAAGGAACGGATTAGTATTGGCGGTTTGTACATCTTTAGCGCCAATTGCCTCCAGCATCTCTTTGCCGTCCCTTTCCATATCGATACGCATTTTCAGCTCATTTGCTTTCAATTCGGCATCAATGGCAACAACAGGCAAGCCCCACTTATCTTTTTTGGTTTTGTCGATGGTAACTTTGTTTTCGTGGTAAGGCAATGTTTCGCCGAAAGCGCCCATGCCCACATGCCATGAACCTGGCTCGGTCAATGCATCCTTAAACGCACCGCCTATGTTCAGTTCGGCAATGTCACGGCTCCAGCCTTCGCGGCTTGCCGAACCCTGGTAACCGAAACCACGGATGTAATCACGTTTTTCGCCATTAAGGTTACGGTAGCGCGGGATATAGAAACCATTTGCACGGCGACCGAAATAATATTTATCCTCATAACCTTCAATCCGGCCATAAGCGCTAACATTAAGGTGGTGGTCCATCAGATTATGGCCAAGTTCGCCGCTGCTGCTGCCCAGGCCGCCTTCCCAAACGTCGGTAGCCGAATTCATCAGGATCCAGGCCGAGTTAATGGTTGATGCGTTTACGAAAACGATCTTAGCGAAGTACTCATAAGTTTTGTTGGTTTCAGCATCCAATACCTCAACGCCTTTGGCTTTTTTGGTATCCTTATCGTACAATATTTTGGTAACGATAGACCATGGGCGCACGGTTAAATTACCGGTAGCCATAGCCGCAGGTAATGTAGCCGATTGTGTGCTGAAATAAGCGCCGAACGGACAACCTAACCAGCATTTATTACGGTACTGGCAGTTTGTACGATTGTTATGTGGTACAGTGATATTAGCTGTACGACCAATGATCATGTGGCGCGCTTCTTTATAAAATTCTTTCAAACGTTTTGAAACGTCTTTTTCAACCACGTTCATTTCCATAGGCGGCATAAAATCGCCATCAGGAAGGATGGATAAACCATCTTTATTACCGGAGATCCCGGCAAATTGCTCGGCATAGCTATACCACGGAGCGATGTCTTTGTAACGGATAGGCCAGTCGACAGCGATACCATCTTTTAAGTTGGCTTCAAAATCAACATCAGCCCAGCGATATGACTGGCGTCCCCACATCAATGAGCGGCCGCCTACGTGGTAACCGCGGAACCAGTCAAAACGTTTAATTTCTGTATAAGGACTATCTTTATCACTTGCCCAATAGTCAAGGTTGGTTTCATTTAACGGATAGTCGCGTTTAAGAACCGGGTAATCATCAATCATTTTCTGGGTACGGCCGCCTCTGTGCGGAAATTCCCATGGATCTTTGGTTGCGTTTACGTAATCTTTAATGTGCTCAATATTACGACCACGCTCAAGCATGATGGTTTTCAAACCCTTTTGTGTTAGTTCCTTGGCAGCCCATCCGCCTGAAATTCCTGAGCCAATGACTATTGCGTCATAAGTGTTTGCAGACATACGAATAATATGATTAGTTTAATTTGTTTACTACTTGGTTATCTCGTTAAATGTATGAATAAAATTCATTTTCCAAATATTACATTGTGTTTTTTTTACACGAAGCCTTTTTGTCAGTTGGCAGTTGTCTGTTTGCAGTTAGCAGTTATTCCCCCTTTTTTTGGTTACCAATTTGATTTTTTTCTCAACTGCAGACTGCCCACTCAAAACTGCAAACTACAAGTTCCCCTTTTTCATCTCGCTCATGGCATAATCGGCGGCTCTTGCGGTAAAGGCCATATAGGTTAGTGACGGATTTTGGCACGAGGTTGACGTCATGCTGGCGCCGTCGGTAACAAATACGTTTTTAACGCTGTGTACCTGGTTCCATTTGTTTAATATCGATGTTTTAGGATCATTCCCCATGCGGGCGCCACCCATCTCATGAATATCAAGCCCCGGTGCCCGTTTATCGGTACTGGCTTTAATGTTGGTAAAACCCGCGCTGGTGAACATCTCGGTTAATTGCTCCACATAATCCTTCTTCATCTTCTCATCGTTATCGTCGTAATCAATGTTCATCTTTAATAATGGTACGCCCCAGGCATCTTTTTGCTTGTCATCAAGACTTACAAAATTGCTTTCCTTCGGGATGGTTTCGCCCATCATGTGCGAACCTACATGCCATGGGCCAAGCTCCTTATTAGCAAGATTTTCTTTCAGGCTGGTACCTACGCCATCCCAGCTGCGCTGCGGATACCTGTACGCGCTAAAGCCGGAAGCATAGCCGCGTAAAAAGTCGGTTTCCTGTTTATATACGTTCCTGAACCTTGGGATATACCCCCCGCCGGCAGGGTTACGGCCATCTGTTGTCCATTCTTTAGCGCCATCATACTCGGCTCCAATATGGGCCGAATAATTATGGAACGCCACATATTTACCCAGCACACCGCTGTCGTTACCGAGCCCATTAGGGAAGCGGTGCGATTTGGAATTAAGCAGTATCAGGTTGGTATTTAACGCCGCTGCATTGACGAATATTACTTTGGCGTAATAGTCGATAGCTTCTTTGGTATTGGTATCAATAACCCGCACGCCGGTAGCTTTGCCCAGTTTATCATCATATATAATAGATTCAACTACCGAAAACGGCCTCAAGGTAGCGTGGCCAGATTTTAAAGCCCAGGGAATAGTAGTAGCGTTAGCGCTGAAATAGCCACCAAACGGACAGCCCCGCTCACAGATCGTTCTCCTTTGGCATTGTACCCTGCCCTGATCCAGGTGGATTTGGTTAGGGGTTGACAGGTGGGCGCAACGAGCGCTGATCACGTAACGGTTTTCATAATTACTTTTTACGTGCTTGCTAAAATATTCTTCAACAGTATTTAAAGGGAAGGCCGGTAAAAACTCACCATCGGGCAATTCGGGAATACCATCACGGTTGCCGGAGATCCCTGCAAACTTCTCTACATAGCTATACCAGGGCGCAATATCTTTATAACGGATAGGCCAGTCTACCGCGAAACCATCACGGGCGGGGCCTTCAAAATCAAAATCGCTCCAACGCTGGGTTTGACGTGCCCAAAGCAGGGATTTGCCGCCAACCTGGTATCCGCGGATCCAGTCGAAGGGTTTATCCTGAATATATGGGTGCTCGGCGTCTTTAACAAAAAAATGCGCGGCGCTTTCTCCAAAAGCATAACAGCGGTTTACAATAGGATTGGCTTCCTGTACAGCCATCGGCAATTCGCCCCGGTGTTCAAACTCCCAGGGGTACATATTGGTAGTCGGGTAATCCTTAATGTGCTTCACATCGCGGCCACGCTCCAATATTAGCGTTTTGAGTCCTTTATCCGCAAACTCTTTAGCAGCCCATCCCCCGCTCATTCCCGAGCCAATTACTATCGCGTCGAAAGTGCGTTCTTTAACGCTGTCGATATTTAAATTAGCCATTACTTATACTGCTTGCTTTTGTTTGTAAGGGAAATGCGCATTGTACCTGCCCGGCACAAGCTCATATACCACTTCTTTAGTCATAAAATATTTTGAATTGGTATAACCGTTTATGGTTTGCCTTTTTACTATGCTGTAAAACTTCTTAAGCTCGGGCGAATATTTGCCGGCAGGAGGCGTGGCAGCTGCAGCATCTTTTTTATCACTGTTTTTCCTGGCCACCTCTTCTTCCGCTTTACCTTCTTTTTCTATATCCAGCAAAAATGCCTCACGGGTTTTAACATCGAGCTGATTAAACGTTTTACTATATAATTTCTGAGACTGATTTGCAAAATGGCCCATGCCGGTTACAAACTCCTGCTGATCTTCCTTTTTATAGCAGTCATCCACCATTTTCAATACAAATAAATGCAGCTGCAGATCTTTGGCACCCGGCGTTGTTGTCTTGGGGATGATTGTTTCGGCAACGTCACCTATCAGTTGCTCCTGATCGGCAGTGATATCGATATTTTTAAGTGCAACTTTTGATTTTGCTTTATCCTGCGAACAGGCCGGGAGCAATGCAGCCCCTCCTACTATTAAAGCCAGGTTTTTAATGACGGTACGCCGGTCCATTGTTTAAACTAAATTGTTTTAGCGAAGCCCATTTATCTGTCACAAAACTTTTAGCTTACTGAACAGGTAACGAGAAAGGCTTAATATGATTTATAACGTATTCCCAAACTTAATAATTACAATTCAAAATCAAAGGCTGTAAAAATTAAATTTCACGGGGTGTAAGTTAGTCTTATACTATTAATAGCCCCATTTTTTCATGATTTGTAAATTAATTTTTACACAATCGATTGGGTCTTTACCCTGGTATGCTTCCTGCTCAATAATGAACAACGAGGTGCCGCCTTTTTTTGCCCCGGCCTTTACAATATCTCTAACCGGCAGGATCCCCGCGCCTAAAATGGTGCTTTCGGTATCATCGCCATTATGAGGCGGTACTTTAATTTCGTCCTTTACGTGCATGGACTGAAACCTGCCGGGATATTTATTGATAAACTCCAACGCTCTGCCACCGGTAGTGTACATATTGCCAATGTCTATTTGCTGCGCCACCAAAGCCGGATCGGTATTTTGGATAATATAATCATAAAGGGTGATATCGCCTACTTTAGTACTGATCTCAAAGTTATGGTTATGGTAGCCAAACATCATTGACGATTGCTTGCAAAGCTCACCGCACTTGTTAAACTGCTCCATGGTGCGTTTCAGGGCATCGGTGTCTGTACGTACCTTTTCATCCAGCCATGGGCTTATCACAAACTTTTGCCCCATGGTGGCCGCGTCTTCAACGGTATATTTCCACGCGTCGGTAAAATCATTTTTGGCTGCATCCCAGTGCTGAGGTGTCATTACGGTATGGCCGCTTGGCATTTTAAGGTCAAGGTCGGCCAGGATCTTTTTAAATTCTTTAGCGGTATAGCCGTAAAATTTCCGGTCGATGTAATTAGCATGCTCCACATGCGCATAACCTGCATCAGCAATTTTTTTCAACGTCCCCTGCGGATCGGCTTTCATGGCATCGCGTACGCTGTAAAGCTGCACCCCTACCCGTTTAAGCTTATTATCCGTAGCGGCAAATAAACTATCAGGAAGTAGCGCCGCCCCGGCAACTGCGAGCGCGCCGGTTTTTAAAAATGATCTGCGTGATGTATACATGGTTATATGTTTAAGGTTATTTTGCAATAGGAAATACAGGAAACAATAAATCAGAATTACTTACAAATGCCAGGTGCTTGCTATCCGGCGCCCATGACGGAGTGTTAATAGTACCCTGACCGCCGTATAAATAGGCAACTACTTTTGACGGGCCGCCACCAACCGGCATCACCCTTAAATATACATGCTTATAAAAAGGATGATCGTTAGGGGCCACTTCGCTTTTGAGGAAGGTAATATATACGATCCATTTACCATCGGGCGAGATATGCGGAAACCAGTTATTATAGTCATCGTTAGTTAATTGCGTTTGTTCACTGCCGTCGGCTTTCATCCGCCAGATCTGCATCAGGCCGCTGCGTACCGAGTTAAAGTAGATGTATTTGCCATCGGGCGAATATTCGGGGCCATCATCCAAACCGGGCGTAGTAGTAAGCCTTTCCTCAGGCCCGCCTCCTGCCGGGATCCGGTACACATCATACTCTTTATTACGCTCTCCGCAAAAAACGAGGTATTTATTATCAGGCGACCAGCCATGCATATAACTTGGCCCATGCCCTGTTTGTGTTACCCGGGTAGCTTCGCCACCTGCCGATGACACGGTGTAACCAATAGAAGGCCCGCCATCCCCGCTGCTGATGACCAGCATTTTACCATCAAACGAAAGCACATGGTCGTTATTATTATTTTTTGCGATGCCGGTATTGAGCATCATTGGCGTATGCGATTTCAGATCGAATTTAAAAAGCGAACCTTCACTGTTATAAATGAGTGATTTGCCATCAAGCGTCCAGTTTGGGGCCTGGAGTGATTTAGGCGATTGATAAACCACCGTAGCATTCTGACTTTCCAGGTCAAGCAACTCAATGGCGCTGCCTAAGTATTGTTTATAAGGAATCAATGAGGCCGGCGCGGGTGTAACTATACGTACGTTATTGAATACCGCTTTCTCGGTAACATCTGCATTATGCGAGCAAATGAAGATGCCTGCATAAACATCGTCACCCAGGTCAAGACCGGTTACCTCCTCGCTCACAAAGAGATCGCCTTTGCGGGCTACGGACATGGTGTAGGTATTACCTTTACGTTCCAGCTGGATTACGTCGGCGGCTGTGATGGATGCTTTCTTTTCTTCGGTAATGCCGCTTACCGTTTTACGGTATTGCAAGGAGGTTAAGCCATCGCCATGAACAACAGCATTGATATGTTTTGAATTTGAATCGAGCGTGGTGCGAACCATTAGTCCAACCTTGCGATGCGCTTCAACACCTTTACCTATAAAAGCGGCGTTGGTGCGCAAAATGAAATCGCCTTTCATTTTCTTCCACACAAAGTGAAAATCATCATGCGTAGCCCAGATATTCTGGCCCGAACCGGTAAGTGTATATTGCTGTAATTTAGCATCATATACACCGCTACCCTGATGCTTGACCGTACCAACATCGGTTTGGCCTTCAAAAATCCCCGGGTTTTGTGCGTCTGCATTAAAAACAGACAAGGAAAGACACGTGAAGCTTACAATAACACTGAATATTTTACTGCGCATTGGTTTTAAGGCATTTAGTGTTGTACGATAATCGGTTCACTAAAGGTATATAATCAATTTACAATTAAGATAGTACTATTTTAACTTTTCTCCACTTTTTTAACATATAACCAGATTTTTACAAAGTGTAATTTTAACACTGACGGTCACAAAACCATTATGATTTTTAAAAGCCTAATCGGTTACCAAAGGAAGGCTAAAACTGAAGGTACTGCCCCTGTTTACTTCTGAATTTACCCAAAGCCTGCCGCCGTTAAACTCAATAAGCTCCTTGCATAAAAACAAACCAATGCCGGTGCCTTTCTCGCCGGAAGTGCCTGTGGCTGTGTATTTCGTATTAAGGTTAAATAACTTGCCAAGTTTTTCTGCAGGAATCCCGTTGCCTGTATCGTTAACACTGATTACCAACATGCCTTCATCAACGGTGCTCAGTAAACTAACAATACCGTAATTGCCCGTAAACTTAATAGCGTTGCTAACCAGGTTACTCAAAACCACTTTTACATGTCGTTCATCAGCCTGTACGCACATCCCGGGTAAAGCCATGTTTTCAAACCTGATATTTTTTTGCTGAAAAAGGTAACTAAAGATCCTCCCGATTTCATTGCCAATTAAATAAATGTCGACTGCCGATGCCTCAAGATTAACGCCTTTGATCTGGCTGCCTGCCCATTCAAGCAGGTTTGAAAGGGTTAATTCGGCACCCTGTACTACCGGCTCTATTTCCTTCATCAGGTCCTGAACTTCATTATCGCTTAAAACACGGGTATTGTATAAACGTAATATAGAATTCAGATTAGCAAGCGGTGTACGCAGGTCATGCCCTATTACAGCCAGTAACTTATCTTTAAGATTATTAATATTTGCCAGGTTTGCCGATTGGTCTTCTATCAGTTCTTTTTGAATTAATAAGGCCTTATGCTGCTTACGCATCCGGTTATTTAAAACCCGTTTTTGTTTATAAAGGTAATAGGTAACCGACAAAGCCAATATTACAACCAGCAATGAAATAAGGAGTGTAATAATTATAACCTTTTGCAAATGAATTTTTTCGCGGTATTGCCCTGCCTTTTGCTCAATCGCGGCAATGGCGTTAAGACGGCTGTTGAGCTCAAAATAACCCTGTATAAGCTCGGTACTTTTACGCTTATTGGCAGCGCTAAGGCTATCAAGCGCCTGGGTGTATTTTTTTTGATAGGCTAACGACTGCACCATATCATGCTTTTGCTCAAAGCTGTAGGCTATGGTTTTATAAGCCGACGAAATGCCATCCATAACACCGATGCTATCGGATAAAGCAGCACCTTTCTTTGCAAGGTTAATGGCTTTGTCAAACTGGCTTAACGAATTGTAAATAACAGCGCGTTCAATAAATGAGATAGCCCTTAAACGCCTGTTATTAACAATATAACTCATTTGCAGGGCAGTGTCTGAATAAGCTACGGCCTGTTGATATTGTCCCTTTAAACGATAAGCGTTAGCCAGCCGGCTATATAATATACATATCGCGGGCTGGTCATTTACCATACGGCTAAGCTGCATGGCAAGTTTGGCAAGCGCAATGCCTTTATCATATTGTTTAAGCCTGGCATAAACAAATGAACGTTCGTTATAAACTTCGGCAAGCATTTTAGGATCATGACCGGCAAAGCGGGTGGCTATATCTAAATTTTTTATGGCCTTGCTATAGTTTTGCAAATCTGTATAAGCCCTGCCCATGGAGCTATAACAATGGGCCAGCAACAGCGGCTTGTTTTGGGGCAGGTAATTTAAAGCTGAATTAAAATAAAACAAACTGATAGGATAGTATGACTGTGACCAGTAAACATGCCCTAAATTTAAAAAAGCGGCGCCCGTACCTTCATTATATTTCATTTTTTCCGAAAGCAGTAAGGCATGCTCAGCTCTTATCCTTGCCTCGTAGGGGGCACCAACATAGGTTTCCTCAACAAGTTTGTTAAGGCTGTCGATAGTTTTGATTAGTGACGGCGATTTTTTCGGCTCAATTCCGCTTGCTTTTTGCGCATAAACAGTACTATGCATCAATAACAGCAATAATAAACCAAAGGGCCTTGTCATTCGCTAACAGTTTCAGACTGCAATCTAATAATAAACTTAATATAGGCAATAGCTATCCGGCAACAATGCACCGCTCGCCCTGCAGCAGTTCAATACAATTCTCGTAGTTATCGGGCATTTGAATCTGTTCAACCTCTTTCATATAACTCTGCTTAATCTCCTTACGGCGGCGGGCTTCAATAAAACGCCTTACCTGCTCCCGGTTTTCCAGAACCAGGCCGGGCACTTTGGCAGGCTTGTTAAATTCATCTTTGGCTACCATGGTAAAATAGCTGGTATTGGTGTGTTTTACCGAATGGTTTTTGATATTTTCAGATATCACCCGGATACCAACCACCAGCGAAGTTTTGCCTACATAGTTTACCGATGCCATAAGCGATACCAGTTCCCCTACTTCAACGGGCTGCAAAAAATCCACGGTGTCGATAGATGCTGTTACACAATAATTACCGGCGTGTTTGGCGGCACATACATAGGCTACCTTGTCCATAAGCGAAAGCAAGATCCCTCCATGGATCTTTCCGCCAAAATTGGAATACGAAGGGATCATCAGTTCGGTAATGGTGGCCTGCGAAAATGCCACGCTTTTATAGCCGTCTATATCGGGTAAGGGGTTCATAATATATGGTAATATAGTATAAGGTTAAGCACTAAAATACAATATATGCAACATTAGTATTACATAGGGTTAAATAGTTAAACCTTCGTTACACTTTAATGGTCAATAACCTAAATTGACCCTAAACTATGAAAAAACACTTACTACTCGCTTTTATCAGTATTCTTTTTTTATCAACTGCTTACGCCCAGCAAGCCCGCGAAGTGCGTGGTACGGTAGTTGACAGCGTGGGCTCCGTACCCGGAATTACAGTAAAACTGATCTCCGACAAAGACAGCGTAGTAGTAGCAACCAGTACCGCAGGGGCATTTTATTTCCCCGCCGTCGTCTCCAAAAACTTTAAACTTACCATCAGCGGTATCGGTTACCAGCCCTTTACCCGCCGTTATGTAATGGATAATGATACCAAACCCATTAACCTCGAACCCATTAAAGTAAGGGTGCAAACTAATATGCTGAATACGGTAGTAATTTCGGCGGTGATTCCCATCACCATAAAGGAGGATACCGTGGAATATAAAGCCAGCGCCTATAAAGTACGGGAAGGATCGCCGGTGGAAGATCTGCTCAAAAAGCTGCCCGGCGTAAGCGTTGATAAAGACGGCAATGTAACCGCGCATGGCAAACAGGTTACCAAGGTGCGGGTTAACGGTAAGGATTATTTTACCGGCGATGTGCAAACCGCCACCCAGAACCTGCCTGCCGATATTGTGGAAAACATACAGGTGATTGACGATTACGGCGACCAGGCCAACCTTACCGGCATCAAAACCGGCGACCCGGACAAGATCCTGAACATCACCATACAAAAGGGAAAAAGCAAAGGCAATTTTGGCCAGGGGAGCGTTGGCGTTGGTAATGACGACCGGTACCAGGCCCGTCTCTCGGCCAATTCATTTTATGATGCAAGGCAGCTGGCGGTTATCGGCACATGGAATAACAATAACACCAATAGCTTCAACCTTGGCAGCAGCGGCGGCGGAGGAGGCAGGGCCGGGCGCGGAAGTGGAGGCGGCAGCAGTGCCGGCGGGGTAAGTACAGCGAATGGTATTACTACCAACCGTTCCATAGGTACCAATTACCGCGATGACTGGGGCAAAAAAGTTACGGTATATGGCAGTTATAGTTTTGCCGATAAAGACAGGGATATAAACAGCACAACCTTGCAGCAAAACCTTTATCAATCAGGTAATATCATCAATATGGATAACAGCACCAACCATAACCATGGTATCAACCACCGTTTTGATTTCAATATCGAGTACAAAATAGATACATCTAATTACATCAAAATAAACCCGGGCTTTTCATATGCCACTGCCGAAAACATGAGTACCGATACCTTCAGCAATACCCGTAACCAAAGTTTAGTTACCGGTAATGAGTTGGCACTCACCAATAACTCATCACAAACAGGCAGCCTTAATGTGCTTTATAACCACAAGTTCCATAAAAAAGGACGGAATTTCAGCGTCAATGCGAATGTAAGCTATTCTAAAAACGACCAGGAACTGAACGATAAATACACCACCCGGCAGGATACCGTGGTAACGCCATTGTTTCAGCAGATCAACTCTGATAATCAATCGCAAAGGGTAAGCCTGCATTTTTCATACATCGAACCTGTTGGCAAAACAACTTACCTGGAAAGCAATTACAGTTATAATTATTCAAATACCGATAATAACCGCTACAACTACCGGGTAGACCCTGTAACGGGCAATCAAACCTACGTTGATTCATTGAGTACGTTGTATAACTACCAGTTCATCACCAACCGCATCGGGTTAAACCTTCGCGGGATACAACCTAAATACAATTATACGCTGGGCCTGGCTGTTCAGCCTTCAAAGCTCGACGGGGAATCACACAATTTTCATACTTCCACATCTACCTTTAATATTATCCCTACGGCAAGGTTTATCTATAACTTTTCAAAAAACCATTCCTTTTCGTTTAATTATAGCGGCTCCAATGCACAGCCTTCATTTAGTCAGCTGCAACTTCAGCCCGATTATTCAAACCCCCAAAACAGGGTTTATGGCAACCCTGACCTGAAACCCGAATTTACCAACAGCTTTAATGTGCGTTATAACCAGTTTGACATTGCCAGCGGCAATTCACTGTTCGCCAGTTTATCATTTGCCGAAACCCAGGATAAAATAGTTACCAATTCGGCCCCTGTTACCGATAGCACCCAAAGCACAAAAGGCAACAATACCATACAGGCAACCCGCTATATTAACACCAATGGTTTTTATAATGTAAATGGTAACTATTCCTTTTCAAAACCATTCGCCGAACGCAAGTACACCGTATCCTTAAACGGCGGCGCAAGCTACAACAACAACATTTCATATATTGAAAATCAGCGCAATGAGGGTAAAAACTGGGTGCTTAACCAGGGCGTTAAGCTTAGGGTTGATCTTGACAGCATTATGGACAGTGAGATCAGCGCCAATTACAGCATTAACACTACCCGTTACAGCCTGCCGTCCTCATTAAATACCGATGCCCAAACCTGGACATTAGGGCTCGATGGCCGTAATTATTTTTTTTACAGCTGGGTACTTGGTTACAGTTTAACTCAAACCATTAATCACGGTTTCAGCAGTACCGTAAAAGCGAACCCTACCCTGCTGAGCAGCTACCTGGAATACCAGTTTTTAAACAAGCATATAGCCTCGCTCCGGTTCCAGGCTTTTGATATTTTTGACCAGAACAAAGGCATTACCCGCACCGCCGTAGGCAATCAGATCATTGATACACGTACCAACCGGCTGGGTAGGTATTTTATGCTCAGCTTTACCATCCGGCTTCAAAAATTTACCGGCAGCCGTCCACAGGGCGGGCGCAACGGCGGTGGTCGTGGCTTTGGCGGAGGTAGCGGTGGTCGCCGCGGAGGCAGGGGATAATTTGTATCCCGCTTTTTTTGGAGATACGTGAACCGCTGTTATATATTTACAACAATCTATATTCCTGCATTGAGAAAGCTTATTTTAACCTTTATATCGATAATATTTATCGGCAGCGCGTTTGCGCAAACCAAGGATGCTGCCGCTGCAAAAACTGCCCCGGAAACCGTTGTTGTAAAACGTCGCCTTACCGATTCGGTAGTTGAGCGGTTTAATGTGCTGAAAACTAACAGGGGCATCAGGCAAGGGCTATACCAGGCCCTTTATCAAAAAAACTATGCCCTGGCCAGTGGTTACTATGATAACGATAAACGCACCGGCGTATGGCACTTTTTTGATAACCGCGGGCACCTGGTACAAAATTTTGATTACAGGACCAACCAGATCACCTATGAGGCTCCTGAAGACAGCACATCAAACCTGCAGTATTTTGTTGATGTAAAACTTAATGACACAACAAAAATAACTAAACCACTTAAAGTAGGCGGCAGATTTTTTGGGTACCTCCCCTATCTCAACCTCTTTAAGCTTCCACCCGAGTTAATGAACCTTAACCCTAATGTATCATTTGGAGCGGTAGAGCTGTTGATTAGTCCGTTGGGAAGGCTTGCATCATTTAAAGTGCATGTGTACAGCGGCTCGTACGAGAAAACATACAATATGAGCATTGACGTACCCGACCCGGCCGATAAGATCTTTGTACCGGCTACCGTAAACGGCGAAGGTGTTGGCTGCCGGGTGCTTATCAAATGTGCTTTCAGAAATGATGGGGGTTTGGAGTTTTATTAGCAAGTCAGCAGCCCGGCAGCCCCCTCTAAATCTCCCCCGGAAGGGGAGACTTCCTTATTAGCATAATAAATAAAAAAGGTTCATTTGCATAATGCAAATGAACCTTTTTTATTTAAAGCCCTCCCTTCCGGGGAGGGTTTGGGAGGGGCTGATGGGGCTGCTTAATGGTGATGATGACCATCCGGGCCGTGCGCGTGGCCGTGTGATAGCTCTTCGGGAGTTGCCGGGCGTACGTTAAGGATATTGCCTTTAAAGTGCAGTTCCTGGCCGGCCATTGGGTGGTTAAGGTCAACAATAACAGCATCTTCGGCAATTGAAACTACCATAGCCTGAAAACGGTGGCCCTGGTTATCCTGTAAAGGCAAAATGCTGCCAATTTCAGGCAGTTCGGTACCCTGGAACATTTCTTTAGGCAGGTTGGCTACTGCTTCTTCATCATATACGCCATAAGCATCTTCAGGAGATAAGCGAAACTCGTAGGCATCACCTGTTGAAAGTGTGCTTAGGTTATCTTCAAATTTAGGCAGCATCTGTCCTGCACCAAATAAAAAGGTAAGCGGCTGTTCCTGGGTGGTACTTTCTACCAACGTTTCGGTACCTGTGTTTTCGCGATCTACGTACAAATCGTAGGTTAATGATACTACGTGCTGAGGTGCAATCTTCATTGTAAATTGTTTTTAGTTGTAAAATCTGGCTTCACCTCTTTAAGGGCGTCGGCCGGGTTATGAGCAGGTAATCCGCAGGTTTTATCTTTACAAATGAAAATTTGCGTTGATGCACCAAACTTATCCTGCAGCAAAGGTAAACTTCCTGTATTACCGCCCAACATAATTTTATTGGGGATGTAATTATTTTCCATTTCCTTTCTGAAAGTTTCCGCTCCGGCACCTGTTATCGCAATTTCATTGATACCAAATACCTCATCCATCAAAAGCATCACCCAGTTTGAATAGGCCGAACCATACTTTGCCAGTTGCGGCATTACATTGCGTAATAACTGTGCCGAAACCTCAATGTAACTTTCGTTATCAAAAAGCAAGCCTAACTTTTTAAGCACCCGTGCCATGACCGAATTGGAGGCAGGGATCACCCCATCCATAATTTCAGATTTGCGGGCGATCAGTTGCTCATCATCATCGGCCGTAAAAAAGAAAATGCCCTTTGCTTCATCATAATAGTGGGCTATAGCCGTATCGGCAAGGTTTTTGGCCTGCTGCAGCCAGTGCTCATTGAAGGTAATTTCATACAGGGAAATCAGCCCATCAATGATATTGGCATAATCATCTAAAAATGCTACAGGTTTATCCGGTGACGATGTGGCGCTATAAACCCGTGATAACCTGCCATTTTGGCCAAGCAGGTTATTTAAAATAAACCCGGCATTGTTCAGCGCAAGCTCGAGATACTCTGGTTTATTAAACGTGCGGTAAGCATCGCTCAGGCCTTTTAGCATAAGGCCATTCCAGGATGCCAGGATCTTGTTATCCAATCCCGGCCGTACGCGTACACTGCGGGCTTCAAATACCTTTTGACGGGATGCAGCTATTTTGGTAAGCAGTTCGTCAACAGGTAAACCCAACTTCTGACCCAGTTCTTCGTCACTATCTTTACGGAATAAAACGTTCGATTCCTCCTCTTCCCAGTTGCCATCTTCGGTAATATGGTAGTAGATACAGAACAAACCGGCTTCATCGCTTAAAATCTCTTCAATCTCACCCTTGGTAAAAATATAAAACTTGCCTTCCTTTCCTTCACTATCCGCGTCAAGCGCCGAATAAAAGCCATATTCAGGCGACATCAGCTCACGGGTGCTGAAAGTAATGATCTCATCAACTACCTGTTTGTACAATTCATCCGGATGCCAGGTGTAAGCTTCGGCATACAGGCTAATGAGTTGGGCGTTATCATAAAGCATTTTTTCAAAGTGCGGCACATACCAGCGACCATCAACCGAATAGCGTGCAAAGCCACCGCCAAGATGGTCATAAATGCCACCGAAAGCCATTTTATGCAAAGTAAGTTTCACTTGCTCCGCTACTTCATCATCTTTCATTAAATAGCCATAGCGCATTAAAGCCAGCCAGTTATTCGGCATCGGGAATTTGGGCGCATTGCCGGTGCCCCCCTCCTGCTTGTCAAAATATCGTTTCCAGTTATTGACGATAGCTTGCAGATCTGCTTTGCTATATTGGGCCTGGGCCACCACAAATTCTATCGACTCATATTTTTGAATGCCCTCGGTAAGGCGAACGGCATAGTCTTCGGCCTCTTCGGGTTTCTGCTTGTAGAAATCGGCGAGGTTAAACAGCAGCGACGTCCAATCGTTTTTACGGAAATAGGTGCCACCGTAAATAGGCCTTTGATCGGGCAGGCAGATACAGTTTAATGGCCATCCGCCCCTGCCGCTCATGAGTTGTACGGCGCTCATATAAATCTGGTCAACATCGGGGCGCTCTTCCCTATCCACCTTAATACAAACAAAATATTCGTTCATAACGGCGGCTACAGCTTCATCCTCGAAGCTTTCGTGCTCCATAACATGGCACCAGTGACAGGCCGAGTAGCCGATGCTTACCAGGATGAGCTTATTTTCGGCTTTGGCTTTATCAAGGGCTTCTTTGCCCCAGGGGTACCAGTTTACCGGGTTATTGGCATGTTGTAATAAATAGGGCGATGTGGAGTTGGCCAGGCGATTCATATAGCTGTGTGTTTGCTGCAAAAATGCAGATATAATTGCACCTGTAAATTAAATGGAATTTATTTAGAAAAGTTTTACGGGAGGGGATTAATAAGCCTTGCAATGTTGAATAAAGTGAAATGCCTTCTACATCATTGTTTATCCGCGCTGAGACTCTTTTCTCGCAAAGGCGCGAAGACGCAAAGTTTTTTCTTAGCGCCTTCGCGTCTTTGCGTGCATATGTAAGAAAATGACAATTTCAGTTAAATACTTCAATAAAGTAACATCCCCATTACACCACTAAACAAATAGGCCAAAATCACTTATATCCAACCCTTTCGGCATCTAAAATTATCAAACTCACAAATTATTTCCCTTTATTTGCCCCCTTGTTATCAAAAATTTAAGATGAACTGTTTAAAACTGAATTATTTATTATGCGCCGTGGCGCTGATGCCGTTAACGCAACCGGCATCGGCCCAAACTACCGACACCACAAAATACAATCACCAGGACCTTTTTGGCCCAATTACCTGGCCTGTTACCAGCGGCGGAACACGTTCGGCCGCAGGCAAACCCTCGCCAAATTACTGGCAAAACCGTGCTGATTACCAGATCAAAGCTTCCCTTAATGAAGGCAAAGATACGACCATAACCGGCGAAGTAGCCATTACCTATACCAACAACAGCCCGGATAAGCTGGATTACCTGTGGCTGCAGCTGGATCAAAACCTTTTTAAACCCGACTCGCGCGGAGCGGCGGTAACGCCATACACTGGTGACAGGTTTGACGTTCGTGGCTTTAGTCGCGGTGGTTATCATATTGCCTCTGTTGAGGTTACTTACAAAGGCGAAACCTACAAGGTTGATCCTATTATAACCGATGCCCGCATGCAGCTGCGCCTTAATACCCCAATGGATGGTAAGGGTGAAAAAATAGAGGTTAAGGTTAATTATGATTTTGCAATCCCCTTTTATGGCGCCGACCGTATGGGCCGCAAGAAATTTAAACAAGGCTATGTTTACGAAATTGCCCAGTGGTACCCACGCATGTGCGTTTATGACGATGTGGAAGGCTGGAACACCCTGCCCTACATGGGCTTAGGCGAGTTTTATTGCGAATATGGCGATTTTGACTATTATATCACTGCTCCTGCCAACAAAATAGTAGTTGGTTCGGGCGATTTGCAAAACCCCGAAGATGTGCTTACCCCGGCACAACAAAAAAGGCTGGCAGAAGCCCGCAACAGCGATAAAACGGTAACTATTATTAGTGCAGGTGAAGTTGGCAAAGGCTCAACCCGCCCGTTTAAAGGTACGCTTACCTGGCACTTTAAAATGCAGAATACCCGCGATATCGCCTGGGGTGCTTCTGACGCTTTTATCTGGGACGCGGCAAGGGTTAATTTCCCGTCGGGCCGCAAGGGTATTGCCATGTCGGCCTACCCGGTTGAAAGTTCGGGCAATGACGGCTGGGGCCGCTCAACCGAATACCTGAAAAACAGCATAGAGATCTATTCAAACTTATATTTTGAATACCCCTGGAATTCGGCAGTTAACGTATCGGGCGTGGCCTTAGGCATGGAGTATCCGGGCGCCATCTTCTGCCTCAGCAACCTGAAAAAAGGACAGCTTTGGGGTGATGTTACCCATGAAATAGGCCATAACTGGTTCCCGATGATTGTAGGCTCAAACGAGCGCAAATACATGTGGCAGGACGAAGGTTTTAACACCTTTATTAATGAGTATGCTACCGAACATTTTAATAAAGGCGAATATGTTGAGAAAAGTGGCTCGGCGCAAAATGTACTGGCCGGCTACCGCAACAGTAAAGACCCGCTCATGACCGCTCCTGAAGCCATTGGTCTCAATGATTACGGTCAGTATTATACCAAAACCGCGTTAGGTTTGGATATATTGCGCAACGTAGTGCTTGGCCCCGAGCGCTTTGACTATGCTTTCCGCGCGTATGTTAAGAACTGGGCGTTTAAGCACCCGCTTCCTTACGATCTTTTCAGGGCTATGAATGATGCCAGCGGCGAGGACCTGAACTGGTTCTGGAAATCATGGTTCTTCACCACCTGGAAGCTTGACCAGGCCATTACTTCGGTAAGCTACATCAAAGGCAACCCGGCCGAAGGCGCGCTGATCACACTTACCAATAATGAAAAAATGGCTATGCCTGTTGATCTTAAAATTGTTCAGGCTAACGGCAAAACCGAAACAATCCACCTGCCGGTAAATATCTGGCAGCGCGATGGCGTTTGGAAATTTAAATATCCTTCAACATCGGCTATTAAAAGCATGGAAATAGACCCTGATCGTCAACTACCTGACGTTGACCTGAAAAACAACATTTACAGGGGAGAGTAGTTTTGATTTCGGAATTTGGATTTTCGCTTTCGGATTTATCGGAGATTAGAGATTAGAGATTAGAGATTAGAGGGAACTTCAAAAAGCGATGGGTGTTTGGGCTCATCGCTTTTTTTCGATGATTCTGTTAGCTTAACTGTGAGTTGTTTTAATATCGCGATCGTCATAAAATCATGCACCCTTTGCAAAATCATAAAATACTCTTAAAAAACACTATATCTAACTGTTAATAAGCAATATACCTATTAATACAAACCCATATCAACCTCAATTAAACACTGTAAAATATTTTAATTATAAAACATTTTGTTTATTTTTAGTATTAAAGGCTAATAGCAAATTACAATTAGCATGTTACCTATGGCAAGAAATATACTCATAATTGAAGATGACGCCGAAATTTTACGGGTACTTGAAACAGTGCTCACCTTTCATGATTTTGAAGTAACAGCCTTGAGCCGCACCGACGATATTATTGCATCTGTAAAAAATTACAACCCCGATCTGGTATTAACAGACTATATGCTGCCCGGCCTCAACGGCGGCCGCATTTGCCAGCTTATTAAAGGCAACGAAGATACCCGGCACATTCCGGTGATCCTGATTTCTGCTTACCATGAACAGGCTATTGCCCTGGTTAATTTTGGTTATGATGCTTTTGTACCCAAGCCTTTTGATATAAATAAGCTGGTAAAAACCATTAACAGGTTTTTGAATTGATGAATAACTCAATTATTTAAAACTATCTTTTTCCAAAGGCGATACAATCGCAGTGTGAAAATTTTTAATTTATCGTTTTTCAATCCGCATGTGGTTAAAGGCGATTGCCTGATTTCTCTATACAAATCCGAAATCTCAAATTCGACATCCGAAATCCTTTCCCCTTTCGCCCCAAAACCTTAATTTCGCTGCTCAAGAAAAGAGGAAAAGATTTTGGATTACTTACAGGGATTAAACCCCGAACAAAGGGCAGCAGTTGAACAAACTGAAGGGCCGGTGATGATTATTGCCGGTGCCGGATCGGGCAAAACACGGGTTATTACCTATCGCGTGGCGCATTTGATACGCAAGGGTGTTGATTCGTTTAACATACTGGTACTTACCTTTACCAATAAGGCCGCCCGTGAAATGCGCGAACGTATCACCCACGTTGTTGGCACCGAAGCTAAAAACATATGGATGGGAACCTTCCACTCGGTATTTGCCAAAATTTTGCGGGTTGAGGCCGAAAAAATTGGCTATCCCAGCAACTTTACCATTTACGATACCGACGATAGCAAGAGCGTTTTAAGGGCCATTTTAAAAGAGATGAACCTTGACGATAAGCTGTACAATGTAAACTTTGTACTTAACCGCATTTCGGCATCAAAAAATAACCTGATCTCGTGGCAGGAATATAACAAGAACGAGCAGATCCAGGCCGACGACTTTTCGAGCGGCCGCGGGCAAATGGGCAAAATCTATGAGATGTATGCTACCCGCTGCTACCGTGCCGGTGCCATGGATTTTGACGATTTGCTGTACAAAACCAACGAGCTCCTGAAACTGCACCCCGATGTGCTCAATAAATACCAGCACAAGTTTAAATACCTCATGGTTGATGAGTATCAGGATACCAACTTTTCGCAGTACCTGATTGTTAAAAAGCTTGCCGCTGTTAACGAAAACCTGTGCGTAGTAGGTGATGACGCCCAAAGTATCTATGCCTTCCGCGGCGCCAACATTCAGAATATCTTAAACTTTGAAAAGGATTACCCCGATCTGAAAGTGTTTAAGCTGGAGCAAAACTATCGCTCAACCCAAAATATTGTGAATGTAGCCAACAGCATTATCCGCAATAATAAAGACCAGCTTAAAAAGAATGTATTCTCCGAAAAAGAATCGGGCGATAAGATCAAAGTGATGCGGGCCTTCAGCGATAATGAGGAGGGCAAAATAGTAGCCGAAGCTATTATGCAGGACCGCAGCTCAAACGGGCTTAAATGGTCGGCATTTGCTATCCTTTATCGTACCAATGCGCAATCTCGTTCTATGGAGGAGGCCTTACGCAAACTGGGCATCCCATATAAAATATATGGCGGGCTTTCCTTTTATCAGCGCAAGGAAATTAAGGACCTGATAGCTTATTTCAGGCTCACTTTTAACCCTAATGATGAAGAAGCTTTAAAACGCGTTATCAATTACCCTAAACGCGGTATTGGCGATACCTCGGTTGATAAGATCATCGTAGCTGCCGATCAGCATGGTATAACGCCCTGGGAAGTTATTGTTGAGCCGGGCAAGTACCTCGAGGGCAAAATATCTGGGGCAGTATCCACTTTTGCAACCATGATCCAAAGTTTCCAGGTGCTAACCAAAACCAAATCGGCCTATGAGTCGGCTTTATATATCGCGCAGCATTCGGGTTTACTGAAAGATCTTTATGAAGATAAATCGGTAGAAGGGCTTAACCGTTACGAAAATATCCAGGAGCTTTTAAACGGGATCAAAGAGTTTTCGGAACGGGAGGATATTGAAGAAAAAGGCCTTGATGTTTTCATGCAGGATGTAGCCCTGCTAACTAACGATGATAATGACAAAAATAAAGATGCCGATACGGTATCACTCATGACCATCCACTCGTCAAAAGGGCTTGAGTTTCCGCAGGTTTATGTTGTAGGGCTGGAAGAAAACCTTTTCCCTTCGCAGATGTCGCTTAACTCACGCAGCGATCTTGAAGAAGAGCGCCGCCTGTTTTACGTAGCCGTTACCCGTGCCGAAAGCAAGCTCCATATCAGTTACGCCACCTCGCGTTTTAAGTTTGGAACACTGATTAATTGCGAGCCAAGCCGCTTTTTGGATGAAATTGATGCAAAATATCTTGAGCTCGACTATACCGCCAAATCTGCTTCGGGCAATAATCCATTTTTTGATGATGAGCGTAAAGCATGGAGCAGGGATAAACAGCCCGACACATTTTCGCGACCAAAACCGGCAGCTGCAGCACCGGTAAAAACCACTTCGATACTGGCCAAGGCGCATGTACCTTCAGCCAATTTCAAACCTTCTGATACATCCGGTTTACAAGTGGGCATGGAGGTTGAACACGAACGTTTTGGCTTCGGTAAAGTACTCGCTCTTGAGGGTAATAAGCCTGATATAAAAGCCACAATCTTCTTTAAGGAGATTGGTCAAAAGCAGTTGTTATTAAAATTTGCGAAACTTTACATAGTTCAGTAAACATAAACCAAGAGTTAAAATCCCTACTTTGAGGAATTGATTCCCCAAGCCTCGCCACAGTCCATCATTAAATCGCCTTAATAACACTAATTTAAAGGTAATTTAATGATGGCATACCATTTGGATTGCATAAGTATCCCCTTTCCTTAATTAATATTTAATTGATATGAGCGATACTATTAAAAAGCAAACAAACAAATCCGTTGGTAAAAACATCCGGGCATTACGCCATCAGCATGGATGGAGCCAGGAAGATGTGGCTAACCGTTTGGGCATCTCTATCCCCGCATTTTCAAAAATTGAAACAGGAGTAACCGATATAAACCTGTCGCGTCTTGAACAAATAGCCAATATTTTTGATGTAAACGTGGTGAATATACTGGCCCTCGATAACGAAGAAGCTGATATGAGACCGTCGAGTTTAAGCGTTGCACAGAAAAAACTGATAGATCGCGAATCAGAAATCGCCAGTTTACAGCGTAAGGTAATATTGCTTTATGAAGAACTGCGCAATAAGGCCAGCGTAGCTATCTAAAGGTGTGCAGTAAACATTACAATTTACCGATAGTGTACATTGTTTGCTTCGCATCAGTGTCCTGTTTCATCCACTACATTAAATAGTAGTTAACAATATTTAACAAAAGGAAATTCAGATAAAAAAGCCTCCCATTGTATTGGCTAATTTATCCATAATGAGCGTTTTATACCGATTTTGGAGTAATAATTGTGGCATGCAGGTTACTAAAGCAAATTGTATGTCAAATTATCTTATTTCCATATCAAAAAACGAAACCTCGAGCGACGGTATCATTCATGATCCTAAAAGTAAGCTAAAAGTTAAGGCGTTTGATTTGCTGCGGGCACGTTTTAAACCGAGCAAAGGCGAAGTAAGGTTTTTTGTAACTGCCGGCGATGAAACAACACTGGCTTTTGAAACACAGGGCTATAATAAACACAGGCAGCTGCTGGTTTTACAAATGATATCGTGGTATTGTATTTACCTTGGGCTTATAGAAGCACAGATCCATTCCAGCCTGCCTGTACACTTTAGTTAAACCGGGAGGAGAACCTAATGCAGAGTTAAACTCTCGGCGGGTTATGCAGCATGTCGCTCATCTCGATGATCTTTTCATCAATTTCAGATACGCATTTATCCATCATATCCAAACATTCGGCCTGGTCAACCAGGCCTTCTTTTTCAAGGTTGATCAAACCGCGCAATGTAGCTATAGGCCCCCTGATTTGATGCGACAGATATGACGAATGCTCAGAAAGCTTTTTATTTTTTAACTGCAGATCCTTCGTACGTTCATCAATGATCTCCTCAAGATGGTGATTTATCCTGTCAAGGTTATCTTTTTGCCGGGATACCTCACCATTTAGCAGTGTAAGCTGTGCATTGGTTTTGGCTTTACGTTTTACATTGCTGATGAGCAAACCAATTACTACAAGCATCAAACCCGCAACTACAGTTACTGCCCAAAATTTCGAGCGGTCGTAAGCCTGGCGCTCTGCAATTCTTTCGTTTTCTTTCAGTTGTTCTTCCTGCCTGCGTTTGGCCTCAACCAGGTTCATTTGCGCCGATACGTTGGTTTTATAGGTAACACTATCCTGGGTATATATTTCCCGTAATAAATTTACCGCACGGGCATAATTCTTTTTATTATATTCCAGTTCGTATGTAGTGTATTTATAATCGTAGTCAAGCTTAGGGTCCTTAACCAACTGTGTATAGGCGGTACCCTCCTGCACCATCTTTTCCGCATTTTTAAAATCACCTTTTGTCATGTAAAGCGCTGCCAGCGTAAGGTCAACACTGGCTACCGACTCGTTCAGGTCACGTGCTTTTGCACCGGCATTAGCCTCCAGCAGTAAACCCAGGGCCTTATCATAATCCTTAAGTTTAAAATAAATAACACCACGGTTTTGCAAACATTGGATCAGATTTACTGAGTCGCTCAGTTTCTGAAATATGGGAAAGCTTTTGTCATAAAACTTAAGCGCCATATACAGGTTATTTTTACGCGTGTAAACGTTGCCTATATTTAAATACAATGAGCCTACCAATTTGGTATCATTAATTTTTTGTGCTATCTCCAGCGATCGGTTAAGATAGGTAAGAGAGCGCTCGTAGTCATGGTCACGAAACAGGATCCCGATATTATTATAAACCTTGGCCTCGCCCCTCAGGTTATTGTTGCGGGTAAAATATGAAAGGGAGTTCAGATAGTTTTCAATAGCTTTTTCAGGCTGATCAAGATAGTATTTACCAATACCTATAACACGGTAAGCTTCTGCAATACCATCAATATAATTGAGTTTGGTAGATAGCTTCAGCGCCTTGGTGGCATCTTCAACGGTTTGCTCCGGATTTGTCAGCCTGTTTGAATAAGCACTGGTATTCAGGCTTATTACCTCATTAGTATCTTTCGCAGCAACATCAATTATATCATTCGCGTATACCGACAGCGATAATAAAAAGAATAATATGAATGTGCCGATTTTTTTCATTAAAACACTTCTACGTTCTGTTGGGGTGAAAGTTATAAAATAATGCTGAATTATATTTAATGTTAAGAATAAAAAACGTTGTGGAAAATTATTTTCATATGTTTTTTACTCCTATTAAAAACATATCTATATTTGCATTGTTAAATATCTGAAATACAATATATTAAATACAAAAACCTCCTATACAATATCACTCCAAACAAGAATGCAAGCAAATACAATAATATTGCAACATATATCTTGAGATTTACAATATAATTATAGTTTGTATATCAAATAAATGAAATAATGTGAAAATCGTGCAATAAATTGTATACCATACAGTTGAGTAATCTGGATGATATTACATTTAAAATTAGTAATTTAACGCCATAATTAACAGTGTAAAAATACGAAACAGAGAATCTTTTTTAAAATTTAAAAAAAACAGAGTTTTTAAAAAACAGAGAGTAAAATCAAACTTTTAAAATATTTGTGATAAGCTTTAAATAAGCTTGATGGATTTTAATAAATATCAGATATCGTATTAATTTAAAAAATAGAATATTAAATACAATAATTAATCAATATGAAAAAAGCAGTGTTTTTTGTACTCCTTACCATAGGCGCCGGAGTGCTCTCATCGTCATCAGTTTTGTCATCATCGGCAAAAAAAGACGTACAGCCAACAGCTGTCAATTTCAACAAAACGCCGGCAGGTTTTAAACGCGACCTGGGAAGCGCCGACTGAAATCCAATTAAATCATACAGAAAAATTCAACATCGATAATATAACACGGTCATGAAAAAAATAATCACCATCGCTTTAGCAGTTCTGTTCACCGGGGCCATTTCATCCTGTAAAAAGGAAAGCCCGAAAGTTGAGTTTGCTAACCTTCACTTATTCACAACCGGTTACAAAAGAGACCTGGGAAGTGCTGACTGATTTATCTATTCAAGATCAATAAAACATAAAACAACATGAAAAAATTCATCCTCATAGCAACAGTAGCCCTTAGTGCAGGTGCATTATCATCAGCTACCAACAAAAATGAAAACAAACCCAAAATGGTGGTTGCACCAGTGAACTCGTTGACAACCGGTTTTAAAAGAGACTTAGGCAGCGCCGACTAAAAAACAAACAATAACAAACAAGAGATTTAATAAACAAAAAATATTTACGTACCCCCACATTAAAAAAACATCATGAAAAATTTAACACTAATAGCAACTTTAGCATTAAGCACCATATTATCGACCGCCACATTAGCAAATGCCGCTAACGGCCCTCAACCAAAACGTGATTTAGGTTCGGCTGATGCTCGCGGTCCTCAACCAAAACGTGATCTTGGTTCTGCTGATTTTGCCCGTGGCCCTCAACCAAAAAGAGATTTAGGTTCTGCTGATTTCGCCTTCGGTCCTCAGCCAAAACGTGACCTTGGTTCTGCTGATTTTGCCCGTGGCCCTCAGCCAAAACGTGACTTAGGTTCTGCTGACTTCGCCTTCGGCCCTCAGCCAAAACGTGATCTCGGTTCTGCTGATTTTGCCCGCGGTCCTCAGCCAAAACGCGATCTTGGTTCTGCTGACTTTGCTTTCGGTCCTCAGCCAAAACGCGATCTTGGTTCTGCTGACTTTGCTTTCGGTCCTCAGCCGAAACGCGATTTAGGTTCTGCTGATTTTGCTTTCGGTCCTCAGCCAAAACGTGATCTTGGTTCTGCTGATTTTGCCCGCGGTCCTCAGCCAAAACGCGATCTCGGTTCTGCTGATTTTGCCCGTGATCCTCAGCCAAAACGCGATCTTGGTTCTGCTGACTTTGCTTTCGGTCCTCAGCCGAAACGCGATTTAGGTTCTGCTGACTTTGCTTTCGGTCCTCAGCCGAAACGCGATTTAGGTTCTGCTGATTTCGCTATGTCTGGTCCTGGTCCAAAAAGAGATTTAGGTTCTGCTGACTTTGCTATGTCTGGTCCTGGTCCAAAAAGAGATTTAGGTTCTGCTGATTTTGCGATGTCTGGTCCTGGTCCAAAACGCGATTTAGGTTCTGCTGATTTCGCGATGTCTGGTCCTGGTCCAAAACGTGATTTAGGTTCTGCTGATTTTGCTATGTCTGGTCCTGGTCCAAAAAGAGATTTAGGTTCTGCTGACTTTGCTATGTCTGGTCCTGGTCCAAAAAGAGATTTAGGCTCTGCTGATTTTATGGCATAATCCAATCCATCATAACGTCATAAGCTAACTCTAAACTGTTAACAATATGAAAAAGTTTATCATAGCAGCAGCGGTTTTAATAGCAACAGGGCTTACCGCTGTATCTTTAACTCACAAAGAGGCAAAAACTAAGGTTAAAGTAAAAGTTGAAAAAGCAGAGTTGTCAAGTCAAACTCCCAATTCGCCAAAACACGACCTCGGATCTGCAGATTAAAAAACTAAAACTGGCACTAATTTCATCGAATTGCATGAATTATAAATCTGGTTAAACTGAGAGCCCTTCATGTATCATACCTGTTTGCTTTTCAAATTTTGAACATGCTGAATGACTCAATGACCTAATGACTGTAATGACCTAATTAGCTATATTTGCTGCAAACAATAATATTATGCAACACATAAAGCAATATGTTGAGCAAAACAAGCAGCGTTTACTTGATGAGTTATTTGACCTGTTACGTTTAGCATCGGTTAGTGCCGATCCAAAATACAAACCCGAAGTATTGAAAACTGCCGACTATGTGGCAGCAAAGCTCCGCGATGCAGGGGCCGATAATGTTGAAATATGCCAAACCGCCGGCTACCCTATTGTATACGGCGAAAAGATCATAGATGCTTCCAAACCTACCGTATTGGTTTATGGGCACTACGATGTACAACCGCCAGATCCGTTGGAACTGTGGAAAACACCTCCTTTTGAACCAACTGTTCGGGATGGAAAAATATACGCCCGCGGCGCCTGCGATGATAAAGGACAGTTTTACATGCATGTAAAAGCCTTTGAACTGATGATGCAAACCGGTACACTTCCCTGCAATATTAAGTTTATGATTGAGGGCGAAGAAGAAGTGGGCTCATCCAACCTGGGCATCTTTGTAAAAGCCAACAAAGAAAAGCTGAAAGCCGATGTGGTGCTGATCTCCGATACCTCGATGATCAGTATGGAGCACCCTTCGCTTGAAACCGGCTTACGTGGCCTCTCTTACCTCGAAGTTGAAGTAACCGGCCCAAACCGCGACCTGCATTCGGGTGTTTACGGCGGTGCGGTGGCTAATCCCATCACTATCCTGGCCCAAATGATTGCCAGCCTGCATGATGAAAACAATCATATCACCATTCCAGGTTTTTATAACGATGTAGTACCGCTTAGCGAAGCAGAACGCAAAGCCCTTAACAGCGCGCCTTATGATGACGCCGGGTACAAACAAGACCTTAATGTAGCCGAGCTTTGGGGCGAAAAGGGCTACAGTACTTTTGAGCGTACAGGCACCCGTCCTACCCTTGAGCTAAACGGCATTTGGGGCGGCTATATCGGCGAGGGCGCCAAAACGGTGTTGCCTTCAAAAGCCAATGCCAAAATCTCTATGCGTTTAGTGCCCAACCAAACGTCAGATGCTATAACCAAATTGTTTACCGACCATTTTTTAAGTATTGCACCTCCTTATGTTAAGGTTAAGGTAACCCCTCATCATGGCGGCGAACCGGCAGTAACCCCAACAGACAGCGTGGCTTACCGCGCCGCTCAAAAAGCCATTGCCGAATCATTTGGCAAAGAGCCCATCCCTACCCGTGGCGGCGGCAGTATCCCAATTGTTGCTTTGTTTGAAGCCGAGCTTGGTTTAAAAACTGTATTGATGGGTTTCGGGCTTGATAGCGATGCCCTGCATTCGCCTAATGAGAAGTATGATATTTACAATTATTATAAAGGCATAGAAACCATTCCGTTGTTTCACAAATACTTCGCGGAGTTATCAAACTAACGTCATGAAGCTTTAATTTGCGCGATAACGGTAGTTATTTTTTGATTTAGGTAAAACAAATAATATATTTATGATATTATCTAACTATACAAAAATCAAAAACATGGCAACTAAAGAATTGGACAAAGAAAAGACCGATGCATCTAAGCAGTTGCGCGATCTCAAATCATCAAAACAGGAAAAAACAAAAACAGCTAAAGCTTTAAGCGAAAATAAAATGAAGCGAAAGCCTCTGTTATAATATATTTATAACACCCCACGAGCCGGCAAGGGAAACTTACCGGCTCGTTTTATATAATTCCATTACAGCCTTATCCGCATTTCGATCATACGTTTTTTAAATCCTGCCTTTTCATAGGCTTTGATGGCTCCAATATTATCATTATATACCTCGAGCCTGATTTCGGTCAAGCCCTGCTCAACCGCCCATTTCTTCAATTCTTCTATTATGGCCTGGTTTACTCCCATACCCCGGTATGCAGGCAGCACATACATAAAACCCAGGTAAGCATAGTTTTCAAAGTCGTAATAATTTTCCGGGGTCTTTTTAATACGGGCATATCCGCTGCCTGCTATCTCTCCATCAATTTCGGCTACCAAAACCTGCACATCGGTGGTGATTATGAACGCCTTCAAATCATAATAACTGATAGGATCGGGTTTGAGTGTGCTATCAAAAGGGCGTTCGGCAGTAATTATACCCTGCTCAAATTGAAGCAATACAGGCAGGTCTTCAATGGTAGCTTTTCTGATCAGCATATTCGTTAAATAGTAAATCGTTCGCAATCGGCCAGGAATGCTTCATCGGCATCGGCGCCGATGCCTGGCGCATCGTCGATGGTTAAATGATATCCATCATATATGGCCCCGCCAACGCAAGGGTCAACCAAATGTCCCAATTTACAGGTATCCATATCATAAAACCGGATATTTGGACTGGCATATACAAAGTGTAATTTGGCGCTTAATGCTATCCGGCTTTCCAGCATCCCTCCCATCATACAGGGGATACCGTATGAAGCAGCAACGTCTTGAATCTTTTTAGCTTCATAAATACCGCCCGACTTGGCCATTTTAATATTGATATAATGGCAGGCCCCGGCGTTGATCTGTTTGCGGGCATCATGATGATTATACACACTTTCGTCGGCCATGATCTTAACAGGCGATAGCTGCATCAATTCAGGCAGCCTATCATCATACCAGGTACGCATAGGCTGCTCGCAAAATTCAATATCATATTGCGCAATTGACTGCAAGGCAAAAGCGGCTTCGTTAAAAGTCCAGCCCTGGTTGGCATCAATACGGATTTTCATGGCCGGCCCAACAGCTTCACGGATCTGTTTGATGCGCTCTACATCTTCCACTGCATTTTTGCCCAGCTTCACTTTCAATATATTAGCACCGGAAGCTTTAAAATCAAGCGCTTTTAAAGCCATGGTATGATGCCCGGCAATACCTATTGTAATATCCGATTCAACAACACGTTTTTCGCCACCCAAAAACTGGTATAATGGCAGGCCCGCGTTTTTTGCGGCGATATCAAACAGTGCATTATCAAAGGCGCTTTTTATAGTGGTATTACCGGCAGTAAAACTGTGCAGTTCGCCAAGCCGGGCTTCGATATCAAGCGCATCTTTGCCTTTCCATAAGCGGGCAAACTCACGCGCCATAATCAGGCAGGTATCCTGCGTTTCACCAACAATCATCGGGAAAGCCGAGCATTCTCCTACACCGTAAAAGCCGGCATCGGTATGTACGCGGATAAAAACATTTTGAGCGTGGGATAAAGTTCCGGTGGCAATGGTAAACGGCTCCATCGGGATGCTGAAGCGATAGATCTCTGTATGCGTGACGGTAATTTGCTGATTTTCCAAATTGTAGATGTTTAAAAGCTAAAATAAAACAAATAATTGCAACAATTAACCAACGTAATTTGCGTATTATAAGTATTAGTTTATATTTGCACTACTTCAATACAAGTAACAATTCAATTTTAGCCTCTTTTGCCCTTCCAATCAGGGAAATTTGCCTGGCTAACTTTCAACTTTCTTAAAAAACTATTACCATGGCTAAAGAAAACACGCCTGCAAATTTTGATTATAACTCAACCAGGAATAAACTGATCCTGTCTGAATATGGCCGTAACGTACAAAATATGGTTAAATATATTGTAGCGCTACCAACCAAAGAAGAACGCAACCGGTACGCACAGGTAGTTATTGACCTGATGGGTTTCCTTAATCCCCACCTGCGCGATGTGGCCGATTTTAAACACAAACTTTGGGACCACCTGCACATCATATCTGATTACCAGATTGATGTGGACTCACCGTACCCCAAACCATCGCCGGATGCCGTGCATATTAAACCTGCACCATTAAACTATCCTCATCAGCGTATCAAATACAAGCACTATGGCAAAACCATTGAGCTGATGATTGAAAAAGCCAAAGCTATTGAGGAGCCGGAACGCAAACGCCACATGATCCAGGCAATTGCCAATTTCATGAAGATGGCCTACGTGCAATGGAACAAAGACTCAGTGAGCGATGAAAGCATCATCGCCGATTTATATGCGCTTTCAGGCGGCACGCTGAAACTGGAAGATAACGTTAACCTTAACCGCGTTGATTTTCGTCCTAACAACTTTCAACAAAACAATAATAATAACAACAACCGCGGCCGTAACAACAATCAAAACAACCAAAACCGCGGCGGTGGTAATGGCGGCAGGCAAAACAATAACCAAAACCGCAACAACCAAAACCGCAACCGTAACAACGGCGGCGCAAAAAAATATTAACCCCGGGTACTTCCGAAGGGCAAAAAGAGCGTCATTGCGAGGTACGAAGCTATTCCCGATTGGCAGGTCCGACCCGTATAGTTTGGGATTGCTTCGTGCCTTATAATGACGTTTTTATATTAATATCATTAAGGATAAATCCAACCCGGCTTTTATTTTATCTGCATTAATTTTCTAATCTTTGCCCCATATAAATTATTTGGCAAAACCGATCATAGCTTTTACAGTTTATCATTGGTGATCATATCAATTATCCGAAACTCCGCATGACTAACGCATTTGTAATAAATGGCGGCAAACCGCTAAAAGGTGAAATAACCCCGCAGGGTGCAAAAAACGAAGCTTTACAGGTTATATCTGCCGTATTGCTCACCGACGAAAAGGTGACCATCAGCAATATCCCCGATATTAAGGATGTAAACAAGCTGATAGAACTGTTGGGTGATATGGGCGTTAATATTGAGCGCGTAAATGAGCATACCTATACTTTTGAAGCCAAAGATATTAACCAGGACTTTTTCCTGTCTGATGCTTTTAAATCAAAAGGCGGCGGCTTACGTGGTTCTATCATGATAGTTGGCCCATTGCTGGCCCGTTTTGGTAAGGCATCCATTCCTAAACCGGGTGGCGATAAAATCGGTCGCCGCAGGCTGGATACCCACTTCCTTGGTTTTGAAAAACTGGGAGCTCAATTTAACTACAATCCCGAAAATGGTTTCTTTAATGTAGATGCCTCCAACCTGCAAGGTACTTATATCCTGCTGGACGAAGCTTCTGTAACCGGAACGGCCAACGTGGTAATGGCCGCGGTATTGGCCAAAGGCACTACTACTATTTACAACGCCGCCTGCGAGCCTTACCTGCAGCAGCTTTGCAAAATGTTAAGCCGTATGGGTGCTAAGATCAGCGGTATTGGTTCAAACCTGTTAACTATTGAAGGTGTTGAAAAATTAGGCGGTACAGAGCACCGTTTACTGCCCGACATGATCGAGATTGGTTCATTTATCGGCCTTGCAGCAATGACAGGCTCCGAGATTACCATTAAAGATGTTCAATACAAAGAACTGGGCATGATCCCCGACGTTTTCAGGCGTTTGGGCATTAAACTGGAGCTTAGAGGTGATGATATCTTTATCCCGGCACAGGAACATTACGAAATAGAAACTTTTATCGACGGCAGTATCATGACCATTGCCGATGCACCATGGCCAGGTTTCACTCCCGACTTATTAAGCATTGTACTGGTTGTTGCTATCCAGGCCAAAGGTTCGGTACTCATCCATCAAAAAATGTTTGAGAGCCGCTTATTCTTCGTGGATAAATTGCTGGATATGGGCGCACAGATTATCCTTTGCGATCCGCACCGTGCAACCGTTATCGGCCTGGACAACCAGGTTAAACTGCGCGGTATCTCAATGACCTCGCCAGATATCCGTGCCGGGGTTTCATTGCTGATCGCCGCACTTTCGGCACAAGGCCAGTCAACCATTTACAATATTGAACAAATTGAACGCGGCTATCAGCATATTGATACCAGGCTTAAAGCTTTGGGGGCTGATATAACCCGTATTTAAGCTGAAAGCCGAAGGCCGAAAGCTTAAGGCGTAAGGCTAAAAGCATAAAGCCAAAGCTTATTAAAAGCTCAAAACATAAGGACAAGCAAAAGCTTTCGGCCTTATGCTTTGAGCTTTTAGCTTAATGGGGCTTTGAGCTTTCTGCTTTATAAATATATTTTTATAGCTTTATGCTTTCAGCCTTCGGCTTTAAGCTCAAATCCATTATATAAACAATGCCTTACAAAAACCGGAAATCTACCTACGTTTATTTTGTACTGATATTTGTATTTATTAAAGTTGTTCTTAATCTTTTCGCGATATCGCATTTTGGTTTCCACAGGGATGAGTTTTTGCACCTTGTGCTGGCCGATCACCTGGATTGGGGGTACAAGGAAGTACCACCATTTATAGCCATCCTGGCAAAAATTTCTATAACTTGTTTTGGCAACTCGGTTTTTGCGGCGCGATTGTTCCCTACCCTGTTTGGAGGGCTTATTGTGCTGCTTACCGGCCTCATCGTCATTGAATTTGGCGGAAAGAAGTTTGCCATAACCCTTGCCTGTTTGTCGCTCATTTTTGCGCCTGCCTTTGCAGCAAGTGACTATCTTTTTCAGCCTGTAGTATTCGATCAATTTTGGTGGATACTAACCGTTTGGCTGCTGATAAAATACCTCAACACTACCGATGTAAGGTACCTGTACTGGCTTGGCGCAGCCGTCGGCTTTGGCGTACTAACCAAGTACACTATGCTGTTTTTTACCGCCTCGCTGGTTATCGGTATCCTTATCAGCAAACAGCGTAAATTACTGTTCAATAAGCATATCCTTGGTGCTGCCTTGATAACAATAGTTATCGTACTGCCAAACCTAATATGGCAGTTAACACATCACATGCCGGTATTTACGCACATGAAAGCCCTGCGCGAGCAGCAGTTGGATTACATTACCCCAACCGACTTTATTAAACAGCAATTACTGGTCAACGGCGTAGCGTTATTTGTATGGCTTAACGGATTGGCGTTCCTGATATTTTCGTTTAGGCTGCGTAATTTCCAGTTTCTGGCATTAGCTTACGCCCTCATTTTCTTTTTTTTGCTGATGATGGATGGCAAAAGCTATTATATATTTGGGGCCTATCCCATGCTGTTTGCGGCAGGGGCCTTTGGTTTCGAACGTTTATTAAAAACCACCGGCTATGTTTTGCGTACGGCCCTGATAATATTGTTTACATTGCCCAATGCTTTGTTACTGCCCATTTTATTGCCCATTTTACCAATGGACCAAACCCTGGCATTTTTTCGGTTTGCCGATAAACACCTCCCCCCTGCACGCTTTTCGATGACCTGGGAGGATGGAAAGAAACATGCTACCACGCAGGATTATGCCGATATGCTGGGTTGGGATGATATGGCAGCTTTGGTTGATAAAGCTTACAAAAGCTTAAGCCCTGAAGATCAGAAACAAACCTTAGTTTATGCTGATAACTACGGTGAAGCCGGTGCCATCCATCATTATGGTAAGCAATACGGTTATCCCGATGTAATATCACTGAACAGCAGCTTTACCCTTTGGGCGCCAGATAGCCTCAAATGCAAATACCTGATCTACGTAGATGACGGCGGCGGCAAAAACATTAAAGAATTTGTGAAAGGCAACATGATAGGCAGTTTTACGAAAGTAGGCGAAGTAACTAATCCGCTTGCGCGCGAAAAAGGTACGGCTGTGTTTATCATTACACCAAATTACCGGTTAAATCAAAGGTATAGCCCGGAATTGGCGAAGAAGCGGTTGGAGTAATTTGAGGTGCAAGGCGAAAGGTAAAAGGCGAAAGGTTTTTAAAAGAAAAAGGTTAAAGAACCCCGCAAATTGCGGCTACCTTTAACCTTTCGCCTTTGACCTTTACCTCAAACTTAAGCAGATATAGCGTTTATAATATCATACTGGGTAATGATCTCAATTTTGCCCTGCCCGTCTTCAACCAGCACCGCAACGTTATCTTTATTGATCATCGCCGAAATCCTGTCTATCGATGTATTCAGATCAACAAATGGAAATGGCGCTGTGGTAATATTCTTGATCGGCTGCGATTTGATCGAAGGGTTCTCGATCAGCGAATCAAGGATATCGCTTTCGGTGATCTTACCTATTACCATGCCTTTTTGCGTAACCGGAATCTGAGAGATATTGAGCGATTTGATGGTATTGATGGCTTCCAGCACGCTCTTCTCACAATCAATAGTGATGATCTCCTGCACATCTTTTTTGCTGATGATATCGCGGGCGGTCAGCTTTTCGTCTTTCAGGAAACCGCGGTCGCGCAGCCAGTCGTCATTGTACATTTTTCCAAGATAGCGGGTACCATGGTCAGGGAAGATAATCACAACCACGTCGCCTTCTTTAAACTTATCCTTCATCTGCAGCAAGCCTGCTACTGCCGATCCGGTTGAGTTACCAGAGAAGATCCCTTCTTTACGGGCAATCTCGCGGGTCATGAGGGCGGCATCCTTATCGGTCACTTTTTCGAAATGATCAATCAGGCTAAAATCAACGTTTTGCGGCAGGAAGTCTTCGCCAATACCTTCGGTGATGTATGGATAGATCTCGTTTTTATCAAAAACACCGGTTTCCTTGTATTTTTTAAATACCGAACCGTAAGTATCAATACCCAAAATTTGTATGGCAGGGTTCTTTTCTTTCAGGTAACGGGCAATGCCTGATATAGTACCACCGGTACCAACACCTGCAATAAGGTGGGTGATCTTGCCTTCAGTCTGCTCCCAAATTTCGGGGCCGGTGCTTTCATAATGTGCCTGCGAGTTGCTTAAGTTATCATACTGGTTGGGTTTCCATGAGTTAGGGACTTCCCGCTCCAGGCGTGACGATACTGAATAGTATGATCGTGGATCTTCAGGCTCTACGTTGGTTGGACAAACAATTACCTCCGCCCCAAAGGCGCGCAAAGCGTCAAACTTTTCTTTTGATTGTTTATCGGTACTGGTAAAAATGCACTTATATCCTTTTATAACAGCCGCAATGGCCAAACCCATGCCGGTATTGCCCGATGTGCCTTCAATAATGGTTCCGCCGGGTTTTAGTTTACCGCTTTTTTCGGCGTCTTCAATCATTTTAAGTGCCATGCGGTCTTTAATGGAGTTGCCGGGATTGGTTGTCTCTATCTTGGCTAAAACGGTAGCAGGGATGTCTTTTGCTACTTTATTCAGTTTTACCAGCGGCGTATTGCCTATGGTATCGAGTATGTTGTTGTACCACATAATTTAAATCTCTACTAACCCGGTATATAAAGCAGGGTTACGCCTCAAAAATAAGTTTCTTAAATGATATTTCTTTTATGGAATAGTAAATAGCATAAATAACTTATCTAAGATACGCCAAAAGCAGCAATGGCAAAACAAGGAAGTACACCGTGAATATTTTAAAGAGAAGGTAAGCATATTTTGCCGCAGTCTTAAACAGGGCAAATACACTTTCACGGTAAACCTCATCCCCCGTTACAACGGCAAATACACCCTAAATCCGGCCAAAGCCGAAATGATGTATTTCCCGGTATTTTACGGCAGAGAGGGGATGAAAAAAGTAGTCATTGGTTCATTTGTTCATTAGTTCATTGGTATGTCTGCTCATTGGTATTTGGTTCATTTGTTTAGCGCTTGCTAAGACAAATGAACTAATAAACCAGTGAACTAATGAACTTAAAATTTCAAGTGCTTAACCGTTAACCCGTTATTGATCAACTGCTTTAACGATTCGATACCGATATGAAGGTGTGTTTCAACAAATTGCTCGGTTACTGACGAATCGCTTTCGGCGGTTTTAACTCCTTCGGGGATCATTGGCTGATCTGACACCAGCAGCAGCGCGCCTGTTGGGATCTTGTTGGCAAAGCCAGTTGTAAATATGGTTGCAGTCTCCATATCAACAGCCATGGCACGCAGATCTTTAAGGTATTTTTTAAATACTTTATCATGTTCCCAAACTCGGCGGTTAGTGGTATAGCAGGTACCGGTCCAGTAATCGCGTGAGTAATCACGGATGGTGGTTGAAATAGCCTTTTGCAATGCGAATGCCGGCAATGCAGGCACTTCGGGAGGTAAATAATCGTTGGACGTACCTTCGCCACGAATGGCGGCTATCGGCAGGATCAGGTCGCCTACGTTGTTCTTTTTCTTAAGGCCTCCGCATTTACCCAAAAATATAACAGCTTTAGGGTGAATGGCCGTGAGCAGGTCCATAACAGTGGCCGCAACAGAACTGCCCATACCAAAGTTAATAATGGTAATACCGTTTGCTGTAACGCTTTGCATCGGCTTTTCAAGCCCCATAATAGGCGCGTTATCATTCCACTGCGAAAACAGCTGGATATACTTTGAAAAATTGGTAAGGATAATATACTCGCCAAATGCTTCAAGCGGTCTGCCGGTATAGCGCGGCAGCCAGTTAGCAACAATTGCTTCTTTTGTTTTTAATCCTGATTTTACGGGCGATTGCACTTCCTTCACCGGCGGTGGCAAGGCATCTCCGTCCTTTTTAATGTTTAATTCTTCGTTCATATGATTTCTTTTTATACAGCAAACCCCGGTATGATAACCAGGGCCGCTTTATTTTTTAATAAAAATAAGTGTTTACTTATATACTGTGCGTTAAGCTACTTTTAACTTTTTCAGATCAGATTTTTCAAACTTCTCGTGCGCGTAATCCAACGTTACGTTCAAACGTTTCACATCTTTCTTGGATGGAAACTCGAACATAGCATCGATCATGATAGCTTCGCATATTGAGCGTAATCCCCTCGCGCCAAGTTTAAATTCCATTGCTTTATCAACAATAAACTCCAATACTTCATCTTCAAAATCAAGCTTTACACCTTCGTATTCAAACAGTTTCTTGTACTGTTTCAATAACGAGTTTTTAGGCTCAGTTAAGATGTTGTGCAGCGCTTCTCTATCCAACGGATTGAGATAAGTAAGCACCGGCAAACGGCCTATCAGCTCAGGGATTAAACCAAAAGATTTCAAATCCTGTGGGGTGATATACTTGTAGAAGTTTTTGGTATCAATGTCACCTTCGTCGTGTTTGAATTTGTAACCAACGGTTTGGGTACGCAGACGATTGGCGATCTTTCTTTCAATACCGTCAAATGCCCCACCGCAAATGAAAAGGATGTTGCTGGTATTTACCGTGATCATTTTTTGATCCGGGTGTTTACGGCCACCTTGTGGTGGTACGTTAACCATGGTACCTTCTAATATTTTCAATAACGCTTGTTGTACACCCTCGCCGGATACGTCGCGGGTGATAGAAGCATTATCGCTTTTACGGGCAATTTTATCAACTTCATCAATGTAAACAATACCTTTTTCGGCAAGGGTTACATCATAATCGGCCGATTGCAGTAAGCGGGTCAGGATGCTTTCAACGTCCTCCCCTACATAACCGGCTTCGGTTAGTACGGTAGCATCACAAATGCAAAATGGAACGTTAAGTACTTTGGCAAGTGTTTTGGCAAGCAGGGTTTTGCCCGTACCTGTTTCACCCACCATGATGATGTTTGATTTTTCAATCTCAACCTCATCTTTATCAATACGCTGATTTAAGCGTTTATAATGATTATATACAGCTACCGAAAGTATCTTTTTGGCATCATCCTGCCCAATAACATACTGATCAAGATGTGCCTTCATTTCTGATGGCTTAAGCAAGGCCGGCGCCAGAGGCGATGACTTCACTTTACGTACCTTCAACTCCTCAGCCAATATTTCATTGGCCTGGTTCACACATTTATCACAAATGTGTGCATCAAGTCCTGCTATTAACATCAGGGAATCCTGTTTACCGGCACCGCAAAATGAACACCTGATCTCTTTGCTGTTTTTATTCATCTGATTCGTCTTCTTACTCAAAGTTAAAAAATTAGTGGTAAAAAACAAAGTATTGTCCGTAAGTCGGGAAGTCCGTAAAGTCCGAAAGCAACAATACCTTCTGATTTTAACATACTTCCTTCCGGACTTTCCGACTTATCGGACTTGCCGACTCAAGCTTACTTTCCTTTATTACCTCTTAAAATCTCGTCAACCATTCCAAATTCTTTGGCTTCTTCTGCAATCATCCAGTAGTCACGGTCAGACGCATCCCACACTTTTTGGTAAGGTGCACCGCTGTGATCGGCAATGATCTGGTACAGTTCTTTTTTCAATTTAGTGATCTCCTGATAAGTGATCTCTATATCCGACTGCTGGCCCTGAGCACCGCCCGATGGCTGGTGGATCATTACCCTTGCATGCGGAAGCGCAGCCCTTTTACCTTCAGTACCGGCTACTAACAGTACTGCAGCCATTGATGCCGCCATACCTGTACAAATAGTGGCCACGTCATTTGATATAAACTGCATAGTATCATAGATACCTAAACCTGCATAAACCGAGCCACCTGGTGAGTTGATGTAGATCTGGATATCGCGTTTAGCATCAGCCGATTGTAAGAATAGCAACTGAGCCTGGATAATGTTTGCAATATTATCATAAATAGCATCGCCCAGGAAAATGATACGGTCCATCATTAAGCGTGAAAACACGTCCATGGCCTGTACATTAAGCTGGCGTTCTTCGAGAATGTATGGTGTCATACCGGTTGGTACGGTAGTGATACCGCCTGTTGGCATATTGCCTCTTTCAACACCTGCAATATATTTGTCTACATAAAGGCTGTTAATACGGTGATGCTTAACAGCATATTTTCTGAATTCGTTTTTATCGATATTACTGCTCATGGTTTTTGTTTGTTGTTCGTTAGGAAATGCGGGCGTCTTACCCGCGATAAATATAGTTTTTAGTTCAATAGTTTTTTTGCAAGATAGTTTTTATTAAGTAATTTTTTGATGAGGGTTCTTTTAAGTCAGACGTCCGAAAGTCGGTAAAGTCCGAAAGTTACATGAGACTTACACTTAAGATTTATTTTACGACGATTGTGGCTATTGCATGCTTCTTGCGCTCGCTCACAACGAGTGCTTAAAATGGTTTCGCGATTGTATCGCGCGGGCCGGATGCGTTATAAACGCAAACCCCAGTTACGCACTCGTTACAAACGAGCGCGAGAACAAATCCATAAAGCGGATAAACCCCAACACCTTCTCGCCTAAAAACACCAAAAGCAACCTTGTGAGTTGCTTTTGGTGAATATGCTATAAAATCTCTCCCTTTTTAGGGCGATTTAAAAACTGCTTACTGTGCCGCAGTAACCAATGCACTGAAATCAGTGTAAAGGATATCCTGCTTATCTAAAGTGATCACATTTTTGATATAATCAAATACCTTTAATGCTTTTACCTCTTCAAATATTTTGTTAGCGTTGTCTTTGTTTTGCAGGTACTGAACAGTGTACTGGCCTAACTGATCTTCAGGGATAGCAGTCGGGCTGTACATCCTGAACTGCTGATCTAAACGGATCTTAGCTAATTCAAACACATCTTCATATTTAATTTCGATTGTGTTATCAGTAATGATCTTGTTTTCGATCAAAGTCCATTTCAGGTTTTGAGCGAAATCGTTGTAACCGCCTTCTAATTCCTCATCGCTCAATTTTTCGTTAGTTGCTTTTAACCAACGTTTCAGGAACTCGTCAGGAAGGGCGAAATCAACTTTAGCGATAGCCAGTTTGTACATGTCGTCCTGCAATTTGCGGTCGGCATCCTGAACCATCATACTTTCAAGTTCCTCAGTGATTTTAGTCCTGAATTCCTCTTCAGTAGTTACTGTACCTTCACCAAATAATTTGTCAAAGAACTCCTGGTTAAGATCGCTTTCTTCTAAACGGTTAACGTTTTTAACTGTCAATTGGAAATCGCCTCTTAAATCAGCTGCATCATCTTCTTCAATTTTCAATAAACCGGCAATTTTAGCTGCGTCGTTATCAAAAGCTTTACGAATATCGAATGTTAACACATCGCCTTTTTTCAAACCGATCAATGAAGCTTTGATTGCTTCATCCTTGATCTGATCTAAACGTACAGACGCTGTATTGGTTATTCCACCATCAAAAACACTACCATCAGCCGAAAGTTGAACCAATTCGCTGTAAAGAACGTCATCATCTGCCGATACGTCAGGATTTGTCATTTTGCCATAGCTACGGCGGATGTTTTTGATCCTTGAAGCCAGCGTTTCGTCATCAACTTTGATTACGTATTGGGTTAATTTATCTTTTGATGAAAAGTCGATGCTGAACTCAGGAGCTAAACCTAATTCATAGCTAAACTCAAAGTTATCGGCAAAATCCCAGTTGTATTCTTTGTTATCATCTGCAGCAGGCAATGGCTGACCCAATACAGCCAGTTTTTGCTCGTCGATATAGTTATTTAAGGTATCTTGTAACAGGTTGTTGATCTCATCAACAAGGATGCTTTTACCGTACATTTTTTTGATGTGCGATGCAGGCACCATGCCCGGGCGAAAACCAGGAATTTTTGCTTTTTTAGCGTTTTCCTTTATTGCTTTTTCAACACGTGGCTGGTAATCTTCAGGGTTGATGTTAATTTTAACAACTGCGTTCAGGTCATTAATTTTTTCCTGTGTAATATTCATCTTTTTACCGGGTATTTAATTTAATCCTTTGAAATATAGCCTAAAACCTAATCCGTACTATACAAAATTCGAGGCGCAAAAGTATGAATTTATTTTTAATTAGCGCTTGATTTTATATTGTTTTCAAGGAAAATGAAACCGCTTTTAAAATGGGTCGGCCGGCAGGCGGCACAACATTAGTGTATAAATTTGCCTGACCGTGTTTGCCTGAACCCGAATTAAACAATTTTTTAAACTTGATGAAAACATTGGACTTGCATATCATTTCTGGTAAATTATTTAATTCAATAAATTTCGGTTCAGACAATCTGGGCGTTGCCTGCGGCCCGGGCTTTAGGCTGCAAGTCCTCGCCTTTCCTGCCCGCAATCCCGACGCTCGCTGCGGGCTTTACGCTGCAATCTAACGCGGCCAACGCACTGCCCATAAAACCGGGCGTCAAACCCAACTAACCTCTAACCTCCAATCTCTATTTCCCATTCCTTTCAAATTTTACAACATGATTACTGATGGGCTTTATTGTTTTCAAATAAGCATAAATTGCTTCCAGATCGGACACTTTCATGCTGCCATATCTCCACCACGGCATAATGGTTTGAAATTCGCCCGGTTTTACCTGCGCCGGCTGCATTTTACCGTTGGCAAATTGAGTAAAGCGGCTTACAAATTGCTCTTTGGTCCAGCTACCTATCCCTGTTTCCTTATCAGGCGTAATATTGGCCGAAAATACTTTACTTCCACCGGGTACTATATACCCCTGCCCGCCGGCAAAAGCCATAGCCTCGTTTAATTTACCTTTATCTGATTGTGTGTGGCATTCTCTACAGGCCGCGGCGTTAAGCAAATAGGCTCCATATTTTACCGTATCTACCGGATTGGGCAAATTACCCAACGCAGCTTTTTGCGGCATGGTATGCACAATAACATTCAGCGGAAAATCGAGCTGATGACCCGGATAATTTTTGCCGATCGGTTTTAAGGTGCGTATATAGGCTATAATGGAATAAAGGTCTTCCCTGTCCATTTTCGCGTAATAAGGCCATGGCATTATCGGAAATATAGCCGACCCATCTTTTTTCACGCCAGTAGTCATTGCCCTGAAAATCTCTCCATCCGTCCAGTTACTTAGGTTTAAAGGAGTAATATTAGGCGAATAAACCGTGCCGGGGAAACCTGCTGAAGCATCAAATTTTTCACCGCCGGCACCGGAAACTGTAGAATCTGAAGGGCCCGCGAATTTATCCCAACTCGGGTAGAATGACAATCCAGACAAACCGTAACATTATTGGCCAGATACTTACCGCGGGCAATGCGTTGTGGCGTGGCATCAACTTTAATTGCTTCGGGTTGGCCCACATTGGGCAATGCCAGGGTTATGTAGGAGATGCCGGCAATTGCAATCAGGACAAGTATTATAACTGCATAGGCTGTCCATTTTAAAAACTTTTTCATTTTTAATTAGTGATAGGTGGTTAATAAATTAAAAGAGCCATGAATTTGTTAGATCCCGGCCCCTTTGTTATACTTTAATTATAATATCGATCAGTCAACTTTTTTGATAGACGAAGCTCCCGATTTATCGTTATTCACGGTAGACGGGGAACCTTTATACTCAATTTCGGAAGCACCACTGGTATGCACGTTCAGCGTTTTAAGCACATTGATCTTGCAATGTCCAATGCCCGATGTTTCAATATCATAGTCACCAACAACAAAATCAAAGGCTTCTATTTTACCGGCGCCGCTCAGGTCAATCTTGTGCGATGCTGCCTGGCCTGTAAGGTGTACATCTGTGGCGCCACTGCCGTCGGTTGAAACATTAGCCGCGTTAAGGTCAAGCGTAACTTTAGTAGCACCGGAAAGATCAAGCTTGAAATCTTTAGCGTTGAGCTTGCCGTCAGAATTAACTTCAACCGCGCCCGAAGCTTTAATTTCTTCAAGATTTTTCACGCCGATGTTGATCACCATATCACCGGGATCGCAGAAATTCTTTTTTGATTTAATATGTAATACACCACCTTCAACCGAAGTTGAAATATATTTGATCAGGTTATCATCGGCTTTGATATCGATAGTTAACGAACTATCCTGCTTCAGGTGTACTTTAAAAGCGCCTGAGATCTCAACTTTTTTAAAATCTTCGGCCTTGCGCTTTTCCGTGGTTTGATTTCCTGAGCCGTGCACACATCTATAATTACATGATGATAATATGCCGGTAGCTATGAATGCACTTGCTATAGTGAAGGTAAAAAGGTATTTTTTCATGGTTTTGGTGTTATGACGCCGGTTGGCGGTTTAGTGTTACATCAAAATTAAAAAAAGCTATCACATTTTAGATGATAGCTTTTGAATATATGATGGACTTTTGTAAAAGTAAGATATTAAAGACCTGCAAATTCGTTTTCAACGGTGTATTTAGCAGGGGCATTGGTTACTTTATCAGTGAAGTTTACTGCGGCAAATGCGTTGTTATTTACAAATGATTCGCGGGTGTGATTAAGGGTGTAAACATCGGCTGTACCGGTAAATTCGGCTTTAGCTTTGTCATTAACGTTTACTGTTGCAGCATAAGCGTCGACGTTCAATTTAGCAGATGCATTATCATAAAGGTTAACGTTAAGCTCAAGGGCTGCAAGTTTTCCGAATGATTTAACTTCGGCATTGTCATAAGCATTGATCGCTTTCAAATCGTTTGCAGTTACCCAAACTACCAGTTTTTCGTTTTTGTACGAGGTAATACGTAAGGTACCGTTGTTGTTTTGTACCAATGCGCTTTCTGAATAATACTTGTTATAAACTTTAACATTGTCATTCTCTCCTGCTGATACATATACCTCAACATTACCACGAACTTCGATCTTGCTGATCTTGCTTACGTTATTTAAAACTACGGCTGCGCCGTTATCTTTTTTGGTTGCTGCGTTAGCTGCGGTTGATACTCCAAGTGCTAAAACTAAAGAAGCTGCGATTGTTAATATTGTAGTTTTCATGATGATTAATATTTTGATTGTCAATTATTTGTGTTTCTATTTCATTTAATACACAGATAAGACGCCCCCATTTTTAAAACGTTACAGCGGTTTCGGGCAAATTAGATGTACAGCAGGTTTTAGTCGGCGAACGGGGGATTTATATCGGTAAACAGCGGAAGAGTTTTTGATTATAAATGTGCAGATTTCAGATGTGCAGATGGAAAAATTGAATATGCGGATGTGCAGATTTCAGATGTGCAGATGAAAAGTGATGACGGCAATGCTATTAATGCCATTCGAAACTTCTTTAATTGGGGCTGCTATAAACGCAAAAAGCGTTATTGTTCAATAACGCTTTATACATTAACAAAAGAGATATCTATGGGACCTTTGATAGAGTTTATCCCTTCCTCACATCTTTTAAATACAGGTTCAGCTTTTCGATGTTTTGCTTTAAGCCTTCATCAGCTTTAAATGTTTTTACTACCTGTACAAACTGCTCGTGCGTTTCAAAAAGCATATGCCAGCTCAGAAAGGTTTGCTCTCCCCGTTCGTCAAACTCAATGGTTGCAACAAACTTCGGGCTGCTTACATGCTCGTATACTATCTTTTTAAGCGGAATGACCTCTTTAAAAACGCTCTTATTTTTATAATCGGTACCATCCGGTCCGTGCATCACCAGATCCCACTCTCCTCCCGGTTTAATTTCCATTTTGCTGATGGTATTGGTGAAGCCATTCGGCCCCCACCATTGGGCAATATGTTCGGGTTGGGTCCAAACTTCCCATACCAGCTCAACCGGGGCATCTAAAGTTCTGGTTAAGCGCAGTTCACGATCTGCAGTGCTACTTTGATTGTTTTCCATTTCTTTCATTTTTTAGGTTTACTACATATTTCTCAAGGCTATCTAATTTACTTTCCCAATGCTGGCGGTATTGATCAACCCAGGTCGAGATTTCGCTAAGCTGATCAAGCCGGGCTTCGCAGAGCCGGTCGCGCCCCTGCTGTTTAATATTGATCAAACCACAATCGGCCAGGATCTGGATATGCAGTGAAATTGCCTGGCGTGTAACATCAAAGTTTGCAGCTATCGCATTCACGTTATGCGGCTGTGCAGCAATCATATTGATGATCGCTCTTCGGGTGGGGTCGGCTATCGCCTGGTAAACATCTCGTCTGGCTTTCATAATTGCGCAAGTAAGTACTTGCAAACATAAATGCAAGCATTTACTTGCGCAAGTATTTTTTGAAAATAGTTTTATTCCATAAAAAACAAAAAACGTCGCCACCCTATTAAAGGTAACGACGCTCCAGAAAACAATTTGAGGTCAGTTCAAATTACCATGGCAGTTCTTCGCCAAAGGCTGATCGAGGCAGGGCAGAAAGACTTTGTTGAGATCATCAACAAAGGTGTTGCGATGGCGAAATATCGCCTGAAATAAACGCTGCCGATTATTGAAACACATTCAACATGACAATAACTTTTTAGTTATCTCATCGGTAATAATAGTAAAGCACCTTTTAACACGCGCCTGTTTGCAACGCAAAAGCACGCAAAAAACCGCCCCTTTCAGGGCGGCTACACTATATATAATTGACTCAAAAAAATGGCGTTTATAAAGTTGCAAAGTTATTAACCCCTGGCCTGGTTTCTTTATTCAAAGTTTCGGTGGCGTGAGCGTATGCTAAACCATTGCTGTTTACATTTGATGTTGCGTTGCGGGTTAAACTGTACTCGTTGGTGTTACCTTTAAGTTCGGCTTTTGCATTACCGCTGAGGGTGATGCTGGCGCTATAAGTATCCAGGTTAAGATTTGCAGATGCATTGTTGTTTAATTTAACATCAAGCTCAATGCCTGAAAGACTGCCGAATGATTTAATATCGGCATTATCATAAGCGTTAATAGCACTCAATTGATTCGCGGTTACCCATACTACCAATTTTTCGGTTTTATATGATGAGATGCGCAATACGCCTTTTTGTGACTGAACCAGCGCGTTTTCAGAATAGTAGCGGTTGTAAACTTTTACCTGGTCGGCCGGGCCGCTTGATATATAAAGTTCAACATTGCCGTAAACTTCGATTTTGTTGATTTTGCTGATATCGGTTAAAATTATACCTGCATCATTTTTAGCAGTATTTGCAGATGCGATGTTTGCAAAGCCAAGTACCATAAACAGTACGGTAGCGATGGCGGTTAATGTAGTTTTCATGGTATTAATATTTTGATTGTCAAGTGATTATTATTTTATTTCATTGAATACATACATATGACGATCTCAAATAAAAAACGTTACAGCAGGTTTGGCCTAATTAGCTGTAGGGCAGGTTTTTGTCGGTAAAGGGGTGATTTTTCCCGGTGAAATGGGGAAGAAAAATTAGAGAGAAATTAATACTTCCTATAATCCTGAGCTGGAAAATACAGCGAACTCTGAAGTTGTAGTGACAAAAGATGGCCTGTCAGTCTGAGCCCGTCGAAGACTCGTGCGCAGAGGCCTGCCCACCATGCTTCGAGAGCCTCAGCATGACACCCACTTTTAACATGTCGGTAGGTAAACTCGCCCGCTTGCCAACCTTTCGAGAGCTAAGCAAAGCGTCGACCTGTCCTGTGAGGTCCTGAAACAAGTTCAGGATGACGGGTGGGTATTAAAAGAGGGCTCTATCCATCAACTCAAATAATAAGCCTCACCATCAGTTTTGATCTTTCCGGCATCGAGCAGCAGGCGTACAGCTTCCATCTTTTCTTTTTCGGTACCGATGTTGATCCCGGTTATCAGCCCGCCAATATCGGGGTTGCCAATACTGAGCAATTGTACTATTTCGGTAGTGATGTTGTCGAAAATTTCGTCTTGATTTACCCTGCGTTTTTCATCAAGGCAAACGTCACAGATCCCGCATTTACGGCCATTTGGCTCATCAAAATAAGCCAGCAACATCTGGCTCCGGCAGCGTTTATGAATGGCGTAGGCAAAAACAGCCTCCATTTTTTGACGGTACACTTCCTTACGCTGCTCAATATATTTCCGGTCGATAATAAGATGACTGCCCTGCACCCGCGGCTTTAAATAGGTAACCTGGGGTTTATCAGTTTGCTGCATATAGCTAAGCAACCCATACTGCTGCAATTGTAACATCCCCTCAATAACCTGCTGAACGCTTAAACCTGTTCGCCTTGCGATATCAAACTCCTTGATACGTACATAATTTTCAAAAGCGCCTCCGTATGAGCGCAGCAGGGTTTTGATAAACGGGTCCCAACCGGCGTTCTGGATCTGGAAGTTGTATAGTTGTTCGTTAACTACCTCAAACTGAAAACGGGAAGGCAAAAATACGCTCTCATTAAAAGCCAGGTATTCATCACGCTCTAAAAACTTTAGGGCATTGAGTGTTTTAATAGCATCGAGCTTGAAGCGGCTGCAAAATTCGCCAAGGTCGAGATCAAAGCTTAAGCCCTCGCCGGCCTCATAAGCTACCTGGTAATAATTGGCCAGGTTATGGTATACCTGCTTAATCTCCTCAACCGATGGAAAATTAAGCTCATACATCTTTTCCTGTTTCAGCTTATCGGCAGGGTTATATAGCAGTACGCCAAAAGCTTTATTACCATCGCGGCCGCCCCGGCCGGCCTCCTGGTAATAGGCTTCCAAACTTTCGGGAATATCCTTGTGGATCACAAACCGTACATCCGGCTTATCTATCCCCATACCAAAAGCATTGGTAGCCACAATAACCTGTACCCGGTTATTTTTCCAGGCCTCCTGCTTTTCGGCGCGCTGGTCAACAGTCAGGCCTGCATTATAATAATCGGCCTGTATACCGTTATCGATCAAAAATTTCGCTATCTCAAAAGTTTCCTTCCTGCTCCGTACATATACAATGCCGCTTCCCTTAACACCGCGTACGATATTTAACATTTTACGGAACTTATCTTCCTCATGCTGCACCACATAACTAATATTGCGTCGTTCAAAACTTTGCTGGTAAACTACCGGATTTTTGAATTTCAGCTTTTCCTGAATATCTGCCTTAACATCGGCGGTAGCTGTTGCTGTAAGCGCAAGCACGGGCACGTTGGGATGCAGCTCCCGCAGATCGGCAATATGCAGGTACGGCGGCCTGAAATCGTAACCCCATTGCGAAATACAATGCGCTTCATCTACAGCGAAAAGGTTTACTTTCATGTACTTCACCCGCTCGCGCACCAATTCGCTCAGCAAGCGCTCGGGCGACAGGTACAGGAACTTTACCGAACCATAAATGCAGTTATCCAACGCCAGATCTATCTCACGGCGACCCATTCCCGATACTATCGATATAGCATTGATGCCTTTGGCCCGCAGGTTTTCAACCTGGTCTTTCATGAGCGCGATAAGCGGCGAAACCACTATACAGATCCCCTCTTTAGCCAACGCCGGCACCTGGAAACAAACTGATTTACCGCCGCCGGTAGGCAACAGCGCCAAAGTATCATTTCCTAATAAAACAGATTGGATGATCTCGGCCTGCATAGGCCTGAAGGTATCATGGTTCCAGTACTGTTTTAATATTTCTTCGATGGTCATGGGGTGTAATTTAGTCCGAAAGTCCGAAGTCCGCAAGTCGGGAAGTGGAAAAGTCAGAAGTCCGGAGTCGGAAAGTCCGAAAGCTCAACTACTTTAAAACAATTAAACCGCAACCCCAAACTTCCGGACTTGCTGACCTTCGGACTTTCCGACTTCTTCAAAACTCCATCAGCCATTTATAAAACCCTGGCCAGTCGCCGTTCCATTGCTTTTCGTTGTGCAATGCACCTTTGATTACTGTTACCGGCGCATTTTCTGGCTTGATCCCTTTGGCCTTCATGATATCGGCCATTTTTTTCATATCACCTACCATACTCTCACTTTCAGCATCGCCGCAAACAAAATAAAAACGGCTATTTTTACTTACTACAGCTTGTTGCGCCTGATCATAAATTTGCGGTGCAATCCAAAACGCGGGCGAAAATACCCCTGCATTTCCAAACACGTCGGGGTATTTAAGCGCGGCATACATGGAGATAAGTCCGCCCATAGAGCTACCGGCAATCGTTGTATGTACCGCATCACTTTGGGTACGGTAATGTTTATCAATATATGGCTTAAGGTCATTAATCAAAAATCGTATATAATCGTCTCCCCTGCCCTCACCATATTTCGAATTGAACGGGTCATATTCAGTTATGCGGAACTCACCACCATGGTCAACACCAACTATGATACTTTCCTGTTGACCTGGTAGTTTATCCATGAGCTCATCAATCCCCCATTCACCATAGGCAGAGGTATACTCATCAAAAAGGTTTTGGCCATCGTGCATATAAATTACAGGGTATTGGGTTTTGCCAACCTCATATCCTGCCGGCAGATAGATCCAAACCCTCCGCTGCCTGCCTAATTGAGGTATTTCAAAGTTTTCGCTGATGATACTTACCCTGGCAGTAGCTGTATGTCTCTTTTCGGGCCGTGCAAAATTATCCTGCCAACCCGCGATATCAAGCAGAACGGCGGTATCGCCTTTTACCGGGAGGCTTCTGTTTTCAACAGCCTTGCCCGTGGCGTCACATTCAACTGTAGTCCAACTGCCACGGGTCACTTTAAAATGCACAATACCGACCGGCAGTTCTTTATTTAACGCGTAATTCCCGGCCTGGGTTTTAACCAGTTCCCAGGCCTTATCAGCTGGGTTCCAGCCATTAAAATCGCCTGCCAGGAACAGGTGTTCCGGAGGGCTTTTCAGGGCTGCTATTTTGCCGGTAAAAAAGGAGATTTTCACCTGGCTAAAAAGCAAAAAATTTTGGCCAAAAAGCAAAAACGCGCAGAAAATTATTTTTTTCATCATCATAAAAAGCTAAAAACCGGGAACGTTTCCGGGAACGTTCCCGGAAATTGGTTGCATTAAAGTAAAATCACCTATTGTGTACACCTGACACTTACTTATTTCACAAATATGCGTTTCAATCCAAATTTCGCATAAAAACAATAATTTTTCCCCACTATTTTAATAAATTTCAATATTTCTTAAAAGTTAAGAAAGCCTTAATTAAACGCTTTAAAATTATCTTTTATATAAAATTTGCAATTGATATTTGTAAATGTAAATTAGTCGCATGCTGTTTCGGCCACAATAATAAACCAATTATAGACGGCAAAATAAGCCTTTTTTTATTCATAAAAATCAATAAGTAAATGAGAAAAAATTACTCAAAAAAGTATGTTCTTCTTTGTGCTTTCCTGATGATGTCATTTATGGCGTTTTCACAAACCGGGAGTATTAAAGGAAAGGTATCTGACGAAACCAACCAGCCCCTCCCCGGTGCTACGGTTACCGTCGATGGTACCACTATTGGTTCAACTACCGACCCTAATGGTAACTACGCCATTAACAATGTTAAAGCCGGCACTTACACCCTAAGTGTAAAATTTATCGGTTATATTACCATCAAAAAAACAGTAACCGTTAACGGCGCAACGGTCGAAAACTTCAGCCTCGCTCCCGAAAGCAAAAGCCTTAACGAGGTAGTGGTTATAGGTTACGGTACCCAGCGCAAAAAAGATCTTTCAGGCGCAATCACCAACGTAACCGCCAAAGATTTCCAAAAAGGCGTTATTACCACTCCCGAGCAATTAATTGCCGGTAAAGTTGCAGGTGTATCCGTAATATCCAACAGTGGTGCACCAGGCGCAGGTAGCACTATCCGCATCCGTGGCGGTGCTTCATTAAGCGCAAGTAACGATCCGCTTATTGTTATTGATGGTGTGCCTATCAGCAACAGCAGTATCTCCGGTGCAGCCAACCCTTTAAGCCTCATCAACCCCAACGATATCGAATCGTTTTCGGTATTAAAAGATGCTTCTGCATCAGCTATTTATGGTAACAGGGCATCAAACGGTGTCATTTTGATCACCACCAAAAAAGGTAAAAGCGGCAAACCGGTTATTGATTTCAGCTCACAGGTTTCGGCAAGCAAAATCCCTAAAGAAGCATCGGTGCTGACCGGCGATCAGATACGCGACTATGTTAACACTAACGGTACCGCTGCTCAAAAAGCACTTTTAGGTACTGCAAGCACCGACTGGCAAAAGCAGATCTACCAAACAGGTATCACTACTGATAATAATATCAGTGTATCAGGCGCGGCAAAACACCTGCCCTACCGCGTATCGGCAGGTTATCTTGATCAGGATGGTGTTTTAAAAACCAGCTCAATGCAGCGTATAACAGGCGCCATCAATTTAAGCCCAAGTTTTTTTACCGATCACCTGAAAGTTAACTTAAACGCTAAAGGCGCACAGGTTAAACAAAGGTTTGCCAATGAAGGTGCTATAGGTTCGGCAGTAAGCTTTGACCCTACCAAACCGGTTTATTCAGGCAACAGCCGTTTTGGCGGTTACTGGGAATGGCTTAATGATCCTACAAAACCAGGGGGCGGCTTAAAAGACCTTGCCACCTTAAACCCGCTCGGTTTACTGGAGCAGCAGGACAACCGCAGTACTGTTTACCGCAGCATCGGTAACCTGCAATTAGATTATAAATTCCACTTTTTACCGGAGTTACATGCCAATGTTAACTTAGGTTATGATGTTTCAAAAGGCACAGGGCACGTTATCATTCCGGATAGCGCTGCTTCAAACTACAAGGGATTTCTTGACGCAAAAAGTGTTACGCACCGTGGCTTAAATAACCAATACAAACAAACCCAAAAAAATACCATATTTGAAGGCTACTTAAGCTACGCCAAAGATCTGAAAAGCATAGCCAGCCATATTGATGCGGTAGCAGGTTATTCATACCAGGATTTCTCAATCACCAACTACAATTTCGGCAATTTTGCCCATGATGGTACCGAGCAACCAGGCACTAATCCAATCTATGCGTTTGATAAACCCGAAAACAGGCTGATATCAGTTTACGGTCGTTTAAATTATGTATTTGAAGATAAATACATTTTAACCGGTACTGTACGCCGCGACGGTTCTTCAAAATTCAATCCAAATCAAAGGTTCGGTACGTTCCCTTCAGTTGCATTTGCATGGAAACTGAAAGAAGAATCGATGTTTAAAGGCATAACAGCTTTATCTGATTTGAAACTGCGCGCAGGTTATGGCGTTACGGGGCAGCAGGATGGTATTGGTAATTATGATGTCATCTCATTCTATAACCTGAGTACCAACACAGCACAGTACCAATTTGGCGATGCTTTTTATAACCTGTATCGTCCGGGTGGTTACTATGCGCTCCGTACCTGGGAACAAACAGCTTCAACTAACTTAGCTGTTGATTTTGGTTTCTTAGATAATCGTATTACCGGTACTATTGATTATTACCACCGCAAAACGTCAAAACTATTAAACAAGATCCCTCAGCCTGCAGGTACTAACTTTACAAACTACATTGTAGCAAACATAGGCGATTTAACCAGCAATGGTATAGAGTTAAACCTGAGCGCTGATGTGATCAGAACCAAAGATGTTACCTGGAATGTTAACCTTAACGCTACTTACAATACCAACAAAATCACCAAATTGACACTGGCCCCCGACCCCAGCTACCCCGGCGCACCAACCGGCGCTATATCAGGCGGCACAGGCAACACCATCCAGATCAACTCTGTTGGTTACCCCCGCAATTCTTTCTATGTTTATCAGCAGGTTTACGGCAGCGATGGCCGACCATTGGACGGTGTATATGTTGACAGAAATAAAGATGGCATAGTTAATGAAAATGACCTGTACCGCTACAAAAGCTCTGATCCTAAAGGCTATTTCGGTTTAAGCTCAAATCTTAACTATAAAAAATGGTCGGCCGGTTTTGTTGCAAGGGCAAGCGTTGGCAACTATGTTTATAATAATGTATTCGCGGGTTCTGGAACTCAGCTTAGTATATTTAATGGCATAGGTATCTTAAACAATGCCTCAACCAACTTGCTTGAAACCGGTATGACCGGCTCTTTTGATAAAAGCAGGCTATCAGACTATTACATACAAAACGCTTCATTTATCCGTATGGATAACGTTAACGTAGGTTATAATTTTGGTAAAGTATTTCACAACACAGGTAACCTTAGGTTAAGCGCTAACGTGCAAAACGTGTTTGTGATTACCAAATATAAAGGCCTTGACCCTGAAGTTAACAACGGTATCGATAACAACTTTTATCCGCGCCCGCGTACTTATGTGTTAGGTCTTAATCTTTCATTATAACATCGTTAATCAACAATAAAGAAAAATTAACATGAAAAGACATTCAGTAAAATATATAACAATTGCGGCCCTGATTGCAGGCGGACTTACATCGTGTACTAAAAAGCTCGATCTGCTGCCTACCAATGATGTTACCGCTGCACAGGTTTACAGTACACCCGAAGGTTATAAACAGGCATTTGCCAAAGTTTACGGTGCATATGCATTAACCGGGAACAAAGGCCCTGCCGGCGATGATAATACCAAGGATATCCAGGGGATTGATGAAGGTACTTCTGATTTCTTCCGCCTGTATTGGTGCGCCGAAGAATTACCAACTGATGAGGCCGTTGTTGGCTGGGGCGACGTAGGTTTGCCTGATTTCCACAGCATGACCTGGTCGTCAAGCAATACTTTCTTAACCGGCTTATATTACAGGTGTATGTACCAGATTACCCTGGCGAATGATTTTATTCGCCAATCGTCTGATGCTAACCTGAGCAGCAGGGGGATTAAAGGTGCTGATGCCGATAAAGTTCACCAGTATGTAGCCGAAGTCCGCTTTTTAAGGGCTTACCAGTATTCAATTTTGATGGACTTGTTTGCTGCCCCTCCATTTGTTACAGAAAACGATCCGCTGGGTGGCCCGCTGCCAAAGCAAATAAGCCGTAAAGATTTATTTACTTACGTAGAAGGCGAGCTCAAAGCAATCGACGGAAGCCTTGCTGATGCCCGCACTAACGAATACGGTCGCGCGGATAAAGCTGCTGCATGGGCATTATTAGCCAGGATCTATCTTAATGCCGAAGTTTATACCGGTACAGCTAATTATGCAGCCGCGGTAACCTATTCAAAAAAGGTAATTGATGCTGGTTATTCATTAGTTAGTGACTATACCAAACTAATGCGCGCTGATAACCACCTCAATAAAAATGAGTTTATTTTAACCATTAACTACGATGGCTTGCATACACAAAGCTATGGTGGTGCCACATTTATGACCCATGCCCCCGTTGGTGGCTCAATGCCGGCGGCTGATTATGGTATCGCAGGCGGCTGGGCCGGTTTACGGACAACTAAAGCTTTTGTAAACCTGTTTCCGGGAGGTGCTTCAAGTGCCGATAAACGCGCCCAGTTTTACACCGATGGCCAAAACATTGATATCAACACCATCAGCACCTTTACCGATGGCTACGCTATCAGCAAATTCAAAGATATTAAGATAAATGGCGGTGCCCCGCAAAGTTTGGATTATGCAGATATGGACCTCCCTATTTTCCGTTTAGCCGAACAATATTTGATTTATGCCGAAGCTACTACACGCGGCGGCGGCGGCGATGCCGCACTTGCTTTAAGCTATGTTAACAAATTAAGGGCCCGCGCTTATCAAAGTGCTACCACCGGCCAGTTAACCGCTTTAACAACCGACCTGTTGCTTGATGAAAGAGGACGTGAGCTGTACTGGGAGGGTTTCCGCCGTACGGACCTTATCCGTTACAAAAAATTTGTTGAGGCTACCTATTTGTGGCCGTTTAAAGGCGGTTCAAAAGATGGAAAAGGCGTTGAAAGCTTCCGCACGGTATATCCGTTACCATCGGCAGACGTTACAGCTAACCCTAATCTGAAACAAAATACAGGATATTAATAATATACCGGGAGATGCCCTTAAAGTATCTCCCGTAAAACCATAAAACCTAAAAAAGGATATGAAAAAAATATTTACCACGCTCCTGGCATTCGGCGGCATTGCGCTGCTGATGCTGGCGTCATGTAAAAAAGATGAAGTAAAGGTTGTAGCAAACGTGGGCAAAGTAGGCGCTTTAACTTCAACAACAACCGCCCCCGCACTATCAAAGCCCAATGCCAATAATGATGCTATTACTTTTAATTGGGTTGCAACCCCTGTTACGGGTTATAAAGCTCCCATTACGTATACCATACAGTTAGATGTAAAAGGCAATAATTTCAAAAACGCAAGGGAAGTAAGTACCGATAAACTTACCCAAACACTAAAGGTAGGTGCACTTAACGATATGCTAACCGCACTGAAGCTATCTTATGAAAACCCATCGCAAGTTGATGTGCGCATTAAATCATCGGCTGCTCCAAACCTGGCAGCTACCTATTCAAATGTCATTACATTAACTGTATTACCATACCAGGGTACAGGCTATATTTATGTTCCCGGCGCATACCAGGGATGGGACCCCAAAACTGCCGACAGCCTTACTTCGCCAAATAATGACGGTGTGTATGACGGCTATATCGGTTTCCCTGTTGGCAAGCTCGAATTTAAACTTACTCCTAAAAAGGTCTGGGACGTTGCATACGGAGATGCAGGCAGCGGAAAAATAAGTACTACCGGCGGTAATCTTTCAGTACCTGCCGCAGGATACTATGCATTGCATGCTGTTATTGATCAAAACGATAAAACAAAAGGCACATTTACGGCTACCCCTGTATTTTGGAGCATTATTGGCGATGCTACTCCGGGCGGCTGGAGCACTGATACCGATATGCTTTATGATGCTGCCACCAAAACCTGGAGCGTTACCGCTGCTTTAATTGGGGGCAAGGATATAAAATTCAGGTTTAATCACAGCTGGGATTTAAACTTAGGCGGAACACCAGGTGCACTTACACCGGGCGGAGCTAATTATACAATATCAGCCGGCGGCACTTACAAAATAGTGTTAAACGCTAACGCCAACACTTTTACTATTACTAAGCTTTAAGCTTAAACATTGCAGTTGATTGATTTATTTATATGGCCCCGCACGGTGAAAACCTGCGGGGCTTTTTTATCTGAACCTTGATTTGCCTGATTTTAAGATTATAGGATGATTGAAAAAAGACGGTGATTTCCACGTTTTACAGATAATCTGATAAAACACGAATATTAACATGGCTCTTCTTTTGATAAGATCAATCCCCGGAAGCATATGATATCAAGGAAATCCTAAAATCCTAAAAATCAAGGTTCAGACGAAAAAAGCGATGAGGTCATCCCCCATCGCTTTCTATTTTATGTAATATTTCTTCTATGAACTATGATCCATCAACTATGAACCATATAAATTTACCGGTTTGCTATATCCACATACTCTTTAGAGGTGGCACCAACGTAAATCTGGCGCGGACGACCGATAGGTTCTTTGTTTTCTTTCATTTCTTTCCATTGAGCAATCCATCCCGGTAAACGGCCAAGAGCAAACAACACAGTAAACATATCGGTTGGGAAACCTAATGCCCGGTAAATAATGCCCGAGTAAAAGTCAACGTTAGGATAAAGTTTACGCTCAACAAAGTAAGGATCTTTCAGGGCAACCTCTTCCAGTTTTTTAGCTATTTCCAGTACCTCGTCATTAACTCCCAGCTTTTCTAAAATATCGTCGCAGGCTTTTTTAATGATCCTTGCACGCGGATCAAAGTTTTTATAAACGCGGTGACCAAAACCCATTAAACGGAAAGGATCATTCTTGTCTTTAGCCTTAGCAATCCATTTATCAGTATCGCCACCATCTTCCTTGATCTTCTCCAGCATTTCAATTACAGCCTGGTTGGCGCCGCCATGTAACGGGCCCCAAAGCGCTGAAATACCTGCGGATACCGAAGCATAAATATTAGAATCGGACGAACCTACGATGCGAACGGTAGAAGCGGAACAGTTTTGCTCATGATCGGCATGTAAAATCAACAGCTTGTTCATAGCGTCAATAACCACCGGATCGATCTCCACCTCCTCTGTACGCTGACCAAAAGTCATGTGCAGGAAGTTGGTAACGTAATCGTATTTATTTTGAGGATAGATAACAGGGTGCCCTAACGATTTTTTATAGATCCATGAAACCACGGTAGCCATTTTAGCAAGCATTTTAATAATGCTTTGGTTAAGCTCTTCGGTAGTTTGGGATGGCTTTAATGATTCGGGATAAAAAGCCGATAATGCAGATACCAATGACGACAGCTGCCCCATCGGGTGCGATTTTGACGGAAAGCCATCAAAAAACTTTTTCATGTCCTCATGCACCAAAGTATGGCGGCTTAGCTCGTACTGGAATGATTTTAGCTTTTCGGCAGATGGCAGCTCGCCATAGATCAACAAATAGGCAACTTCAATAAATGATGACTTTTCGGCCAATTGCTCAATTGGATACCCACGATATTTAAGTATTCCCTGCTCGCCATCTAAAAAAGTAATGGCGCTTTTGGTAGCGCCTGTATTTTTGTACCCGATATCAAGTGTTACATAACCGGTTTGATCGCGAAGCTTAGAAATATCGATTGCCTTTTCACCTTCAGTGCCCTCAATTACCGGGAGCTCAAATGTTTTATCACCAATTTTTAGTTGTGCTGTTTCCGCCATAGAAATTTGTATCTGCAACAAATGTAAATAAATCTGCGTATTAATAACCGCTAATATAATTTACTGTTTGTAAAAATTTTCGGCCAAATTTATTATTTTACAACCTGTATTTGTGCTTATAGACGTTAATAATTGATTAAAAAATTACTGCAAACCATGTCGTTAAAAGGTAACTCATTGGTAATGATCCAAAACGAAGCTACCGTTTACCGCCTTTTACTCATAGGCTTATTTATTGCAAGTCCCTCGTTACATTATCTTTGCTTCAACAATTCTTACGATCCTTTTTGGTTAAGGGCTATAACCTGTTTTTTTTGTGCCATCACGCTATTTTTTTCTTTCATTAACAATAAGTTTTTTTATAAAGCGGGGATCTTTGCTACCGTTTTGTCTTTCCTGGTCATAAACAACTGCATTTTACTCAGCAAAAACGGGTTTGAACATGTGTACCTGTTTAGCGCAATAACCATTTTTATTGCGTTAACCCTTTTTTGCAAAAAAAGCAGGGAATTCATAATTATCTGCGAAGCTAACCTTGCAGCTATTATAACCGCCTATTTTACCGCGCCCAGGCTTGCCATTTCGCCCGCGGTGCTGATAGTGCTTATTTTGGTTTTCACTGTAATAGCCTATGTTTCATTTTTAGTGGTAATGGCTTATCAATACCAGCTAAAAAATGCTGTTGATAACGTGATGAAGCTTAATCAAAGCCTTATGGTTAATGATGGCAAGCTGCGTGAAAGCCGCAATCATCTCAACGCGCTCATCAACTCGCTAAACGACATCATTTTTGAGTTTGATGAAACCAAAACCTGTATTAATGTATGGTTTAATGAAATGACCGAACGCATAGTTGATCCGCGGATAGCGATTGGCAAAACACTCGACAAGGTAGTAGGCCCGCAAAAAGCCGAAAAGTATGACAGGGCCTTAAACTACGTGATAGAAAACCGCAAACCCATATCAATAGAGTTTTTATCTGATTATGACAGCGGGCATTCCTTTACAGCTAACTTTACTCCCGTATTTGATAAAACAACCGGTTATACCGGCCGGATTTCGGCTTCGGTAGTGGATATAACCGAACAAAAGAAATATGAACGGGCCCTTAAAGAAAATGAAGATCTGTTACTGGAAGCTCAAAACATTGCTAAAATAGGCAACTGGTGGTATGACCATGAGAGCAAGGAAACGTTTTGGTCGGCAAACCTCAATAACCTGCTCGGAATTGAAGATATTCCCGCCGGCATGAACCGCTTTCAATATTACATGAGCCTGGTACATCCTGACGACAGGGAGAACGTTTTTGAATACCTTGCGTCCATCCGTACAACAACACAAAACCAACTCGAGCATAAATTTATCACACCGGCGGGCAACTTAAAATATATCAGGATTCAGCGAGGCGAAAAGAAATTACTGGCAGACACAGCTACGCGCACATTTGGCATTATCCAGGATATTACCGACGCCCGCCTTGCCGATAAAGCGGTTAAATTAAGTCAGCTTGAACTGATGGAAGCTCAGGCCATTGCTAAAATAGGCAACTGGAAATATGATGTAGCGTCGCGTCGCCTTTCCTGGTCGGAAGAGTTGAACAGCATTTATGAGCTTGACCAGGATACCTCTTCGTGCCAGCGCTGTTTTATAAAGTTGCTGCTTAAGCATGTCCATCCTAACGACAGGTTTATTATCAGGAGCTTGTTGCGTAACAGGTTAAGCAACATGGATTCATCCTATGAATACCGCATCATAACTCCGGGGGGCAACATCAAGCACCTGGCCATTATAGCCGGCAAACGCCTGTATAATGAAGATGGCAGTGTGCGTAAAATTATAGGCACCCTGCAGGATATTACAGAACGCAAACAGGCCGAGCTTGATTTCAGAAGCGTCGAAAGCAAATACCGGCAGGTATTAGAAACCGTTAACATGGTAGCCATAACGGTTAATGGCAGCGGTATTGTTACCTTTTGCAATAAATACCTGGCAAACCTGGTAGGATATACCCAGACCGAGATCATTGGCATGAATTGGATGGACAATTTTATTCCCGATGACCTGAAAGATTTTTTAACGAGCTGGTTTATAAATGACAGTTTTTTACCGCATTACATTAACCCTATTATTTGCCGTAACGGCGAGCAACGGATCATAAGCTGGCAAAATACGGTTTTTTATGATGAGAACGGCGTTTTTAAAGAGACCACAGCACTTGGCGAAGATATAACAGACCAGGAGAAAGCACGGCAAGACCTAATCTGGGCTAAGGAAATGGCCGAAAAGTCGTCTAAGTTCAAGTCGGAATTTTTATCCATCATGAGCCATGAGATCCGTACGCCGATGAACGCGGTTATTGGCACAACCAACCTGCTGCTTGACGAAAACCCAAGGCCCGAACAGATGGAATATCTCAATACGCTCAAGTTTTCGGGCGAAAATCTGCTGGCCATCATCAATGACATTTTAGATTATAATAAGATTGAGGCCGGCAAACTGGAACTGAATAACTCAAGGTTCAACATTCACCAGCTAATTCATAAAATAAAGCAATCTTTTGACCCAAAGGCGGCCGAAAAAAAACTGACGCTTGAATTGATAGCAGACGATACCATTCCCGGAGATTTAATGGGCGATGCCATGCGGCTGAGCCAGGTACTTAATAACCTGATCAGCAATGCCATTAAATTTACACATACAGGTAAGGTTATTATCCGGTTGGATAAGGATGTGATAACCCCAAACACCGTTAACATTAAATTTGCGGTTACCGATACAGGTATTGGCATTTCGCCGGATAGCTTCAACATTGTTTTTGATCCTTTTATGCAGGACCAACAGGTGATTGATAATGACTATGGAGGCACCGGCTTAGGCCTTGCTATTACCAAACGGCTGGTTGAGCTGCATAAAAGTTCAATTGCTGTATCAAGCGAACTGGGTAAGGGTACCACATTTAGTTTTGCTATAAACTTTGCCCTCGCTCCTGAGGTCGCGGCCCTGAAACGGGTTGCTGTTACGGCTAATACTCCAGACAACAACTTACAGGGCATGAATATATTGATTGTTGACGACAACAAAATGAACCTGATGATAGCCGGTAAATTTTTAAGACGCTGGAATGCCCAGGTTCAGGAGGCATCAAATGGGCAAATAGCTGTCGACCTGGTTAACCAAAATTCCTACGACCTTATTATTATGGACCTGCAGATGCCCGTTATGAACGGCTTTGAAGCAACGGCCATCATTAAACAAACACAGCCCGATTTACCCATCATAGCCCTCACGGCCGACGCCATGCCCGAAACCTACCAACAAGCGCTGGAAGCGGGTATGTCTGATTATCTGACTAAACCTTTTGTTCCTGAAGTACTGTACAGCAAATTGGCAAAACATATCAGGCAATCAGCTTGAGTTTGATTTGGGATTTCGGATGTTTGATTTCGGATCGAGGCGAAAGGCGAAAGGTAAAAGGCGAAAGGTTTAAAAACCTCCGCTAATGACATCATCATGTCACAATAGCCTATGTATGTGGTTGCAAACCACATGCATAAATCGTCCGGCACCGAAGCGATCAGTATGCAATTCGCTTTAAAATATCATAAAATCCTTCAATCATGAAAATCATGGTTCAAAACAAAAAAGCGACAGGGATCGCCTATCGCTTTAAAGTATCATGAAATCCTTTAATCATGAAAATCACGGTTCAGGTTAGTTAATCTGCTCTTTCACCGTTCCGCACTCTTTCATGTGCTCGGGGAAATACGGATTTACGATAGGTTTGGTAGACGAAAGCCAGTACCCCCCTTTTCCACCATCGGCCATCGGGCAAAAATCAACATAAATTGGCGCCGACTTAAATTTCGCACCTTTTACCAAAGCGATAACATCTTTACTTAATACCAAAAACGCATCGCGCTGGGCTTTGATATCTGCTGCATTGCTTATCTGGTGCGCTACAGCAGCTGTTTCGCTGCAACCTTTTATACCCGAAAGTTTACCTTCCAAAACTGTAGCGGCTGTTTTTATGCCAGCAGGGTCCGATTTAATAAACTCATCTTTTAAAGCGATATAAGCCTTAAAAACATCACTGGTGTTACCTGTATCTGCAACCTGGGTTTCGGCAGGCTTAGTAGCAGCTGTCGTATCCACTTCAGCTGTATCCTGTTGTTTGGCAGGCTGATTACATGCAGCGGCAACAGCTAAAGCCGCTAAAAAACAAAATCCTTTAATTAGTTTCATATTACAATTAGTTTGTACGGATAGCTTCTACCGGGTCCAGCCTTGAGGCTGAATACGCGGGAATAATGCCAGCTATTACCCCTATTATAATTGAATAGCTTAAGCCCCGTGTAACGTTAGCGGCATCAAGTATTACCTGTACATCTAAAGCGGCCTTTACGGCAAACGTGGCCAGATATACAAAAAACAACCCGATGATCCCACCCACGAAACAAAGCAGCACCGATTCAATTAAAAACTGCAATAATATAAAATAGTTTTTAGCACCTAATGATTTTTGTATGCCAATGATATTGGTACGTTCCTTTACCGATACGAACATGATATTAGCGATACCAAAACCACCAACTAAAATCGAGAACCCGCCAATGATAGCACCGGCAATGTTAACCACTTTAAAAAGATCGTCGAGCTGCTGGGTGATCATGGTTGTACGGTTTAATGAAAAATTATCATCGGCTCCGGGCCTCAGCCTCCTGATCGAACGCATAAGCCCTTTTATCTCGCTTTCAACATCATCGGTCGGGATTCCTTTTTTACCGCGCACAATAATTGAAGGGCCATATTTTGAACTCTGGATATCAATTAAATTGCGGGCAAAGTTAAGGGGCAGCAACACCTCCTTATCTGTGGAGATCCCCAGCATATCCTTACCCTGTTTTGAAAACACGCCTACAATGGTCACATACCGCCCCATCACCTTAATCTGCTTACCTACGGCATCGCCATCGGGGAAAAGGGCCTGGGCTATATCATAACCGATATCGGTTATAGGCGCCCCGGTTTTTGATTCCATTTCGGTAAAGTAACGACCGCTCTCAAGGTCAAAATTCCAGGTTTTGTCATGATCCTGCGATGCAGCGTCTACCTGGGCGCCTTCAACCGTGTTGCTTTTATACTTTATGGTGCGGTTATCAATATTTATTTCGTATGATAATGCCTCGGCGGTTGTGATACGGCGCGAAAGCTCGTTAAAATCGCGAAGGTCAGATTCAGGCCTTTGCAGGTATTTCCACCAGGGGAAATCGCTCCCGCCTACCCATGGCCACTTTTGCACATATATACTGTTGTTACCCAGCTTATTAACACTGTTTTGCAGGTTATTACGCAGGGTATCAACTGCCGATTGTACAGCTATGATAGTAAATATACCAATGGTTACCCCAAGCAATGACAGCAACGTACGTGTTTTGTTCTGCCGCAGGGCATCGCCGGCAAACAAAAAACTTTCCCTTAAAAGTTTAAAAAAAAGCATATAACTTATTTTGATCTTACTTGTTAATCAATCCTTATTGCACGGTTAGCGCGTGGAGGTAATAAAATAACGGGCGCTTTTATTGCTGATACGTTAAACCGCCTGCTTATATTTTTTTAGACAACAGTACATGATTTAAGTTACAGTATTTTGCAATTAATATAACGGCAGTGTAATTAAACCGCTTCTTAAAAAAATCTGTTAAATTAACAAAAAAATTCGTACATTTGCGCCCTTGAAAATTCATAAAAACAAGCATGAAATTATCTCAATTTAAATTCAACTTACCTGAATCCCTTATCGCCCATACACCCTCTGCCACCCGCGATGAATCACGTTTAATGGTTTTACACAAAGATTCGGGCAAAATTGAGCATAAAATATTTAAAGACGTGCTGGATTACTTTCATGATAAGGATGTAATGATCCTTAATAACACCAAAGTTTTCCCTGCCCGTTTATATGGCAACAAAGAAAAAACAGGTGCTACTATCGAAGTTTTTTTACTTCGCGAACTGAACAAAGAACTGCGCTTATGGGATGTACTGGTTGATCCGGCCCGTAAAATACGCGTAGGTAATAAATTATATTTTGGCGATGACGATTTGCTGATTGCAGAAGTTGTTGACAACACCACTTCACGCGGTCGTACCATCCGCTTTTTGTTTGACGGTACCGATGAGGAATTCCGCCGCAATGTTGAAATTTTGGGCGAAACACCGCTTCCAAAATACATTAAACGCAAAGCCACCGCCGAAGATAAAGAGCGTTACCAAACCATCTTCGCTAAACATGAAGGCGCCGTTGCTGCTCCTACTGCCGGTTTACACTTCAGCCGTGAACTTATGAAACGCCTTGAATTAAAAGGTGTTGATTTTGCAGAAGTTACTTTGCACGTTGGTTTAGGCACCTTCCGCCCGGTGGAGGTTGAGGATTTAACCAAACACAAAATGGATTCGGAGCAATTCATTATCGAGCAAAAACAAGCTGATATTGTAAACCGCGGCATCGAGCGTAAAGCACGCATCTGTGCTGTTGGTACTACATCAATGCGTACTATCGAGTCTGCAGTATCTGCAAACAAAACACTGAAAGCAGCTAATGACTGGACCAGTAAGTTTATCTTTCCTCCTTACGACTTTAGCATTGCCAACTCAATGATCACCAACTTTCATACGCCCGAATCAACTTTATTGATGATGATTGCGGCATTTGGTGGCTACGAAAATGTAATGAACGCTTACGAAGTAGCAGTAAAAGAAAAATACCGCTTTTACAGCTACGGCGACGCGATGCTGATCATCTAATCTTTTTAGATGTGAGATATGAGATTTGAGATATTAGACAATAGTCTAATATCTCATTTTTTTTGCAGGCAATTTTGTTAGATATTAGTCGAATAAAGTCATGACAACGTCCAATCTCACATCTCATATCTCACATCTCACATCTCAAAACAAAAACTACGTTATCATAGTAGCAGGAGGTTCGGGCAGCCGGATGCAATCGGTAGTACCTAAACAATTTTTACTGCTCAACGGTAAACCCGTATTAATGCATACCATTGAAGCCTTTGAGCAATCAGAGGCGAAACCAGCCATTATACTGGTTTTACCAGCAGCTTATCATACTTACTGGCAGCAATTGATTAGGGAATATTCATTTACCATTCCCCATCAGTTGGTTACCGGGGGAGAAACCCGTTTTCATTCGGTTAAAAACGGGCTTGACCTGATTACCGACCAGGAAGCCCTGGTTGCCGTACAGGATGCCGTACGGCCGCTTACTGCACCCTATATTATTGATGAAGCTTACCAATGCGCCACTAAGCATGGCACAGCCGTAGTGGCCGTTAAAAGTCGCGATTCGGTACGCCAGGTAAAGGAAGGCCGGTCGGTAAGCCTGGTCAGGGATGAGATTTACCTGGTGCAAACCCCGCAAACCTTCAGGGCTTCGCTATTAAGAAAAGCTTATGAACAACCATTTGATACCAGGTTTACAGATGATGCCAGCGTTGTTGAGCAATATGGCGCCGAAATAAAACTTACCGAAGGCGATCATAGCAACATCAAGATCACCTTCCCCGAAGATATCGCCATTGCCGAATTGCTTTTAAGCAAAAAGCCACAGCTATAAAGTCTGCGGCTTTTTCGATTTGCAATACAAGGTTAAATTTGTTATGCCCGTCTGATTACACCTAAAAGTACAGCTATGATAGCTATTACTAATAGTATGTGAATCAAACCACCCCCAAATGGGTGTATAAATGCTCCAAACAGCCATCCTATCACCAGGATAACAGCGATAATGTACAATAAGCCTCTCATTTTGTTACGTTTTTATTTAAGTAAATGTGTAATTACCTATACCAAAACCATTCCAAAATTAGCGGTTAATAAAAAAACCCTCATTGCTAAGGGTTTCATTATCGTGTTTAGTACTCGTCTTCATTAAAGAAGAAGTCGTCTTTAGTCGGATAATCCGGCCAGATCTCTTCTATGTTTTCGTACGGTTCACCATCGTCTTCAAGTGCCTGAAGGTTTTCGATAACCTCAACAGGAGCGCCTGAACGGATAGCATAATCAATTAATTCATCTTTAGTTGCGGGCCATGGTGCATCTTCCAGGTGCGATGCCAGTTCAAGTGTCCAATACATCGTTTTTATTTATATTATAATTATCAGTAAAATTTACTTTTTCGCAAAAGTATAACATTTTCAAATTGAATATCAATATTTTTTTTCAATTTTTTAAACCCGTGGTATCCACTGATTTTCAGCTGTTTTATTAGCATTAGCAATTTTGCGGGCCAAAGTGAACAGGTAATCACTCAACCTGTTCAGATAAATATTCACTTTTTCATCAACTGTACTTTCTTCGGCAAGCTGAACGGTTATCCTCTCGGCACGGCGGCAAACACATCTTGCAATATGGCAAAATGAAATCACATTACTGCCACCCGGTAAAATAAAATGTTTAAGCGCGGGCAGGCTTTCATTCATGTTATCCATTTCCGTTTCCAGCATTTCCACATCGCTCATGTGAAGGTCCGGAATAATCATCCGTGACCGCTCAGGGTCGGCTGCCAGTGAAGAGCCTATTGTAAACAACCTGTCCTGTATCTGCTTCAATACCTCTTTATCATGTGCATCAATATCCTGATCACCAATAAGCCCAATGTACGAGTTAAGCTCATCAACCGTGCCATAGCTTTCAATACGGATATGGTGCTTGGGCACGCGCGTACCGCCAATTAATGAGGTAAACCCTTTATCGCCCGTTTTAGTATATATTTTCATACTTAATTTAACAAATAAGCCGCCAACAATCAGGCTACAAAAAAGTCAACTCTGATTATCAGGCAATTAAAACCAAGCCCGATAAATCTTTTTTTCATGATTGGTGTTATTTCAAATCTATCATCTTAAATTTTGTATTTCATAACACTTTAGCATATTTTTTGCCAATGAAGTGTAATTTTTAAAATGTTAGCTTAAACTTGCATCCGTGATATCATCAAACATAATAGCGTTAAACTCATGAAACCGATCATATTATCATCCAAACTGCTCTCCTTATCGCTTATCATCCTGCTTTCAACCGGCTTTAGCTGCGGCGGCAACAGTAAAAGTAGCAGCGGCAGCGACAATAACAAGGCGGTGGCAGATAAACCGGCCACTCCCAAAGTAAGCATGGCCAGTTTATTAAGCGAAAAACAATTTAATGATCTTTTTCCGCAACGCGATAAATTTTATACGTATGCTGCCTTTATCAAAGCAGCCGATGAGCTTGGCATGATCAGCATAAAAGTAACCCGCCGGGCAACATCCGTTTACCAGTTGATCCGTACTGATAAAAAAACAAGCAAAAAGGCGGTTGTGCGCCAGGATGTTGATTGGAACGAAGAATGGGCCAAAGCCAAACCAGATAGCACTTACACCATTGACTATGGCAATTTCTGCACCGAATACAGTGCCGATGTAAATAAAAAGGAACTCGCCGCTTTTTTTGCGCACATCGCGCACGAAACCCGTCATGGCATAAATGCTACGTATACCGATGGCCTCATGCTGATCCATGAAAGCAATACCAGTTTGCCTTACATTGCTGAAAATGATGAATACCCTCCCGTTGCTGGTAAAAAATACTATGGTCGCGGGCCAATGCAATTGAGCTATAACGGCAATTACGGCTATGCTTCGGATTGTATTTTAGGCGATGATAAAATATTGCTCCAAAATCCCGAGATGGTAGAAACCGACCCGGTAATGGCTTTTAAAACCGCCATCTATTTCTGGATGACGCCTCAAACCCATAAACCATCGGCACATGATGTAATGACCGGCAAATGGCAACCCAATGCAGAAGATAAAGCCGAAGGCCGCACGCCCGGCTTTGGCATGACCATTAATATTGTGAACGGCGAAGTAGAATGCAATAAGGGCGAAAACATGTATAATATGAACGACAGGATTGGCTTTTACCAGTTTTTCCTGAAGAAATTAGGGATTACCGATGCCAATTGCGCTTGTTCGTGCGGAAAAATGAAGCCTTATCATTATTAACGGCTGTTTTTTATTTCAAACAAAAAAGTTATTATTGTATTAGCATTTTACAATACTAAACTTTAACATTTGGAATCCGCTATTGAAAACGCCGGCTTGTTTCCCCCGGCTACCGACCAGTTCGGTGATATCCTGGACAGCCTGAAAAACAGATTCAGGATTGAACAAACCGGGCATATTGATTTTCATTTAGAGCAGTTTAGTATTTTCAAAGACTATCTCGACGTTAGTGTAAAGGAATCATACGCAATAAAAAATAAAAATAACGACAGCTATATGCTGTTTACCGAATGCCAGTCAAAACATATCGGGCATCATCATGGCAAGGCTGTAACCTGTGCACCATATCAAACCTGGGCACTGGCTTATTTAAAGCATGATTTTGGCCGGGTACTCATCAGGCGCGAAACATTGGTTGACAAGATCATTGAACTGATCCACCCGGTTGAGCTTGATTTTGCCGAAGACAAAGCTTTCAGTGATACTTTTTATATGCTGGTAAGCGACCGACAAAAAGCAATTACCGGTACCGATCGTAATTTCCGCAACGTGGTAATGGATATCAGGCTGGATGATTTTGTAATAGAGATTGTTGAGCACACCCTCATTATCGGTAATACCCACGCCATGTCTGCAGAAAAAGCTATGCACCTGGCAGAGTTTGTTTCAAGATTATGCACTACGTGTGATTAAGTATGCAACTTAAATGTGGATAGTAAATTACCAGCAACAGATAAAATAATTGCTGTTGTTTGTAGAAACGCATAATAGCGTCTCCCGTCATCTATCCCTACCAATATGTTCAGAGACGCATGTTATGCGCCTCTACAGCAATCATTTCAATACCGCCGGTAAAATATAATCCTTCATCATTTTATCAACCTGCGGATGCGCGTAGGGCGTGTTGTAAGCCTCGGCGGTTATAATAACCACCAGCGGCTGATTGGTAAAAACAAAGATCTTGTTACCGCCATTGCCTGAGCAGTAGTAAGTTTCGTAAGCTTTGTTGTTTACCGTATAGGTTTTGTTCCAGAACAGGTAACCGTAAAAGCCCTCACCTACCACATCTTTTGGTAATGTAAGGTGTTTGGTAAATGATTCCTTAACCCAGCTTTGCGAAATTACCTGTTTGCCATTCCATACACCGCCATTTTTATACAATTGCCCGAATTTGGCATAATCAAGCGAGCGCATTTGCAGACCGCCCGTGGTATTAGGTACATTCTGCGGTGTGTATTGCCAGCGATAATTACTGATGCCCAATGGATTAAACAGCTTTTCGGCCGAATATTTATCAAGTCCGCCCGGTACCGATTTGTTCAGAATATCGCCCAATACCACCACGCCCGCTGTAAAATAATTCCATTGCCTGCCTGCCTTTTTATTGCTGTCTGTTTTAAGGTTGAGCGTGAATTTAACCCAATCATCGGTGGGGTACATATTTTCTTCGTTCCCCGGCGAATCACTTTGGTTGTCATCGCCGTCAAAAACGGAGCTCATGGTAAGCAGGCTTTTTAGTGTTACATTTTCTTTTTGAGGTGAGTAGTTACTGAACTTCTTAAGGTCATAAAACTCCTTTAAGGTTTGATCAACACTTTTGATATAGCCATCATGAACTGCTATCCCCATCATAGCCGAAGCAAATGTTTTGCCCACCGAACGGGGATTGTGCAATGAATCGCGCGCGCTGCCGTTAAAATACTCCTCAATTAGCAACTTGCCGTTCCTGATCACTACCACGCTGGTAATCTGTTTAAACCTGTTGCCGGCAATAAGGGCATTCATCTCCATGATCTTCTTTTTATCAAAATCATCTTTTGATACCAGCCAGCCGCTGCCCGGTTTTATGGGCTGCAGTTCGGCGTCTTTTAGATCAATTGCCGGTACGGTAAACCTGATCTCTCCCTGTGCTATCAGCTCACCTACTTTCAAATCAGGGACAGTAATATAAGGCCGAACTTCAATTTTGAGCCGGTGCGCACCTGTAGTAAGCGCATCTTCCCCGCCATGGGCCATAAACCGCCCCCACAAAAAGCGTCCCCAAGAATCTTCTCCCCGGTTACTGATGAGCGGAACAAAAATGGCGGTTTTTGTATTTTTTACGATGGGCAAATTGGCCCCTTTATGCAGGTTTTCCTGGTAAACCTGCCTGCCATCTATATAAAAAACAAATTGAAAATTACCCTGGTTCAGCTGTTCAATACTTAACGATGGCGCCAAGCTATGCTGGTAATTGGTTAATGAATTGGCCAGCAAAAACCGCATATACAAATTATTGGCAGTTTTAGCCTCATAGCTTGTTAACAGATCGCTTTGTTCCAGTTTTTCAAGCGGGATAGTATCGGCCACAAAAACAACCTTACCTATATTAGCTTTTTGAAAAGCGGAGGTTATAGGTTCAGGTTCGATGATATTACCTGCCTGCGCGAATGTTTTACAGGTAATTGTAAGTATAATGGAGATTATCAGTAAATAACGTTTCATTTTAATTGTTTAGATATTACAAATCTGCTTCTCTCAACACTTTTAAAATAGAACAGAATTAACATGGCCTTAATAAAAGCTTACGATAGGCCGACGGATTACTGCCGCTAAACTGTTTAAAACAGCGTAAAAAATGGCTTTGATCGGCAAATCCGCAGGCATAGGCGATATCTGTTAAGGATAACCCGCCATCTGCCAATAAAGCAAACGCTTTTTCAACCCTGAGCTTGCGGATATATTCGCCCATGGTACAATTGAAATACCTGGAAAAATCACGGGATAAATGAACCGGGTGGAGCTGTAATAGCCCGGAAAGTTCGGAAAGCGTATGCTTCCGTGCAGGATCATCGGCCAGCAACATTTTCAGCTTGCCAACCCATGCAGGAATTTGTCGTGACATACCGGCGTTGTTTACCTGCATTTTATTAAGTGTTTGCAGCAATAACATTTCTACAGTCATTGCGGTCAGCTCGTCACAAACCTTTGATTCTTTAAAAATCCGGTATAAAAGAAATTTCACATCCGGGTCCCGAATGGCAAAGCTGCCTTCCGGTTTATCCTGTTTTAAGTCCAGGTTATCGAACCAGCACTTTTGCAATTCAATATGAAAGCCACGGGTAAAGCCTTTGGGCTTGATGTTATAGTGCGGATCATGCCAGTTATGAAACAGCAGGCTGCCTGCCGGGCAATGATAAACTTCCTTTTTATTGCCTTCAATAACATTACCGGCCAATATAAAAGTGAAGTAGGCATTTTCATGGTAATGCCAGTCTACCTTATCAAGGGTATATTCGGTATCAGTTATGGTGATACCATGTAAATGCGTTGTTTGATTGGTTTGTCCGTAGAAGCTGCCTGTTTGTAGTTGTTTCACGGAGATAGTACACTAACTTATTTAGACAACTTTGGCTGTTTCTTTTCAAAATACTTCTTCAACTCCTGAAAATCCATATGCTGAATTTCTGCATCAATTTTATCACGGGTATCACGCATAAACTTCACAGCATCAAAATCTTTTGTTGTTATCTGTTTAGTTTTCATTGTAAATAATTTCTTTAGGTGAACGAATATCTATCTGCTGATAACCAAATTTAAGATTAACAGCATTGTACCCTCTGATTCTGATTACGTTTACTATATGCTTAAAATTCCAACTTACAAGTATATCAGCATTATTGATTGTAGACATTGCAATATGAAAACAATCCGTTCTGCTTGTTTTACCAACTACATTTTCAGAAAGATAAGCATCGGCCAAATTAACACATTCCTCTGTAAGCTCAACCTTCACTTTCAAATGATCCGGTAAGTCTGCTAACAGTTCACGTACCTTTTTAGGAGCCATTGATAATTCCGATTCAGTAATATCCGAATACATTATAATAAATTGACCTAATCTTATCTTTTCAAAAAGAACTTTTGTTTCTTCCTCAAATTCAATATCGTGATATCCGCCAAATACGGATGTATCCAAATATAGGTTCAATATTTTAGCATCCATACCTACAAAAATACAATATAAAAAGAACTTAGGCTTACACCTCCTCTACCCTGCGGTCAACGGTTTGAACGTTGGTATTAACGTAGTCATTTTCTATCAATCCATCGCGCATCCTCACTATGCGGTGGGCATGCAGGGCAATATCTTCTTCGTGCGTTACCAGGATAATGGTATTACCTTTGGCGTGGATATCTTCAATAAGGCCCATGATCTCGATGGATGTTTTGGTATCAAGGTTACCTGTTGGCTCATCGGCCAGTATAATGGATGGATTATTGATCAGCGCCCTTGCCACGGCAACACGCTGTCTTTGCCCGCCCGAAAGCTCGTTTGGTTTGTGATCCATACGGTGGCCAAGGCCAACATTTTTCAATGCATTGCCGGCACGTTCCTTACGTTTTTCTTTATTAACGCCGGCGTAGATTAGTGGCAGCGCCACATTATCCAAAGCAGTATTACGGGGCAGCAGGTTAAAAGTCTGGAACACGAAACCAATTTCCGAGTTACGTACTTCGGCAAGCTGGCTATCGGTCATGTGGCTCACATCTATTCCGTTAAGGATGTATTGCCCTTTGGTTGGGGTATCCAAACAGCCCAAAATATTCATGAGGGTTGATTTGCCGGAGCCGGAAGGGCCCATCAAAGCCACAAATTCGCCTTTGTTAATAGAAAGCGAAACTGATTTAAGTGCGTGGATCACCTCGGCACCTATTACATATTTACGCCCGATATCTTTTATGGTTATTAACGGCTTGGCAGTATTTATTGGCTCCATGAATTATTTTTTGTTTGGACTGCACTGGGGTGCCGAATGTTACAGCTGTTTTTATTTTTAGTGGTCGGTAGTCCGATGTCCGTAAGTCCGATGTCCGCAAGTTTTTAGTCTAACTTACTACCGTCTTAACTTTCGGACTTCTCCGACTTACTGTCTTTCGGACTTTCCCGATTTTCGGATAAAAAACTACTTCTCAATCACTTTGGCTACCAAAAAGTAGTCTTCGTCATGCTTAGGGGCATTTTCCAAAGCCTCTTCGTGGGTAATTTGTTGTTTAACCACGTCTTCGCGCAGCACGTTGGCACCGGTGGTCATGTAAACCAGTGGTTCAACGCCTGTGGTATCCACCTCGTTCAATTTAGCCATAAAATCAAGGATCTTGCTCATATCCTTCATCGCATCCTGTACTTCGGTTTCACTAAGTTCAAGGCGGGCCAGGTGGGCTACTTTTTCAACGGTTTCTTTATCAATGGTCATGCCTGTTGTTTTTTGTTTTATAATAGCGTGAATCTCATTACGCAAAGCGCCGGCATCATCTACGCTTCAATGGGCCGTTTCAATGGTTTATGCACAAATATATTACAAATTCCCGGTCTGCTGTCATATAATTGACTAAGCCAGGGTAGAAACGGCGCCTTCAAACTTTAAATGATTGTTCATAATTTCAAATACCTCATCCCGTAAGGCATCGGCATCGTCAATACTCAGGTGTGCCGTGTCAATAGGCTTATGAACCTTAAATTTAGAGACCCCTGGCCTGCTGCCGTGCTTAATGCCGGTATCCCAAAGTATTTGCCAGGTATTGGCCGACGATACCGGGATGACAGGTATTTTTAACTCAATAGCCAGCCTGAAAGGACCATTTTTAAACGGGCAAAGCTGCGGGGGATAATGATCCGAAATTCCGCCTTCGGGGAAAATGATAAGAGAAATACCCTCCTGTAATTTCTCGGATGCTTTTTTAAACGCCCGGAACGACGACATTTTACTATCACGGTTTACAGGAATATCCACCGTGCGAAAAAAAAGACCCGTTACCAGGCCATCTTCCAGCTCCTGCTTGCCCATAAAACAGCAATTGCTTTTAACCAGGATACACAAAGCCGAAATATCAAGGTTTGAGGTATGATTAGGACAAATGACATAAGGCCTGCTCCAGTCAATCGGTTGTTCATATTCAAAACGGTAAAAAATCCCCGCAAAAGCCGAACTAACTAATCCCCAGACCCTTCTGAATGAATTAAGCGTATGATAGCGTTCGGGTTTACGCGAAAAATAATAGAAAAAAGGCCATAATATGAGGTAGCCCATGGCTACGCTCAGGATATAAAGATATACATGTACTTTTCTCAATATCATTTTCATCATCACCAAAAATAGAAAAATTCCTTACTTTCGCCACACTATGGAGACTGTTGTTAGTGGCATCCGTTCGACCGGAAACTTACATTTAGGAAATTATTACGGGGCGTTGCAAAACTTTATAAAAATGCAGGATGAATACAACTGCTTTTTCTTTATTGCCGACCTCCACTCGTTAACTACACACCCTACGCCTGCCGATTTACATGGCAACGTAAAACAGGTGCTGATAGAATATTTAGCCGCGGGCATCGACCCGGAAAAAGCTACCATATACGTACAATCGGATGTTCCGGAGGTTACCGAATTATATCTGTACCTGAACATGAACGCTTACTTGGGCGAACTGGAACGAGCAACATCATTTAAAGACAAGGTACGCGCCAATCCCGAAAATGTGAACGCCGGCCTGCTTACTTACCCGGTTTTAATGGCTGCGGATATTATTATTCACAAAGCCACTAAAGTACCTGTAGGTAAAGATCAGGAACAACACCTTGAGATGGCCCGCACTTTTGGTAACCGTTTCAACAGACTATATAACCATGATTATTTCCCCGAGCCTTTTGCCTTTAGCTTTGGCGAAAGTTTGGTAAAAATTCCGGGATTAGATGGCAAGGGAAAAATGGGCAAATCAGAAGGCGAAGGCAATGCTATATTTTTGGGCGATACACCCGAAGCCATCCGCAAAAAAGTAATGCGCGCGGTAACCGATAGCGGCCCTACTGTTGAAAACCAGCAAAAACCACAGGAGATCCAAAACCTGTTCGATTTAATGAAGGTTGTTTCGACACCCGATACACTTGCCCACTTTGATGAGCTTTATAACAAAATGGCTATCCGTTACGGCGATTTAAAGAAGCAGCTTGCCGAAGATATGGTTCTGGCAACAGCCCCTATCCGCGACAGGATCAACGCCATTGCGAACGACGCCGATTATCTGCGAAAAGTAGCCGAAATGGGTGCCGAAAAGGCCCGCGAAAGCGCGTCAAGAACGATAAGGGAAGTTAGAGAGATCATCGGCTTCAGGAAATTTTAAATAGCGGGTTTTGATAGTTCATAGTTCATAGTGTATATTAGTCGGAGTTCATTTCAAAATAGCGGGTGTGACTTCGTTAAAAAACATCAGCTATGAACCATGAACTATAACCCATGAACTAAAATATATGCACTTAGCTATTGTAGGAAATATAGGCGCCGGAAAGACCACCCTTACCGAGATGCTGACCAAAAATTACGGATGGGACCCTTTGTATGAAGCTGTAGATAACAACCCTTATTTAGAGGATTTTTACAGCGACATGAAACGCTGGAGCTTTAACCTGCAGATCTATTTTCTGAATAGCCGTTATCGCCAGATCATCGATATCCAAAAAAGCGGGCATAATATTATACAGGACCGCACCATTTACGAGGATGCTTATATTTTTGCAGAAAACCTGCACGATATGGGCCTGATGACCACCCGCGACTACGAAAACTACGAATCAATTTTTCAGAACATAACCGAGTTTATTAAACCGCCCGATCTGCTGGTTTATCTTAAAGCATCGGTACCTACCCTGGTAAGCAATATTCAGCGCCGTGGCCGTGAGTACGAAATAGGCATCCGTTTAGATTACCTTTCAAAACTGAACGAAAAGTATGATAAATGGATCAACAATTATAAGCTGGGCAAACTGCTGATCCTTGATAAGGATAACCTGGACTTTGCCAACAATACCGAGGATATGGCTACCATTGTGAACCTGATTGAACGGGAGATTAACGGGTTGTTTTAGCAGCCCCTCCTAAATCCTCCCCGGAAGGGAGGACTTTTTATTAAAAAAGTCATGGAAAAAAATCAGTCTCTCCCCTCCGGGGAGATTAAGAGGGGCTTCTTAGGCATCATCCCAGCCCGTTATGCATCATCACGTTTTCCCGGTAAACCATTGGTTGATATCGGCGGTAAAACTATGATCCAACGTGTATATGAGCAGGCAAAAAAATGCCGGAGCCTGAGCGAAGTTATTGTGGCTACCGATGACGACCGGATCTTTAACCACGTAAACGGTTTTGGCGGCGTTGCGGTAATGACAGGTGCCAATCACCAAAGCGGCACCGACCGTTGTGCCGAAGTTGCCCGCCTGCATCCCGGATATGAGGTGATCATCAATATCCAGGGCGATGAGCCTTTTATTGACCCTGAGCAGATCACTAAATTAACAACTTGTTTTAACGATCCTGATACCCAACTGGCCACTCTTGTAAAAAGGATCCTGACCGAACAGGAACTGCATAATGCCAATTCGCCCAAGGTGGTGATCAATAAACTATCTGAAGCCATTTATTTTTCACGCGCTACCCTGCCCCATGTCCGTGGCCAGGAGCCTGAAAACTGGCTCGAATTTCATGTTTTTTATAAACACATAGGCATTTACGGCTATCGTGCCGATGTATTGCAACTGATCACCAAACTTCCCGTATCCCCGCTTGAAAAAGCAGAAAGCCTTGAGCAGCTTCGCTGGATAGATAATGGCTACCGCATTAAAGTGGCCGAAACCGAGTTGGAAACCCACGCAGTTGATGTTCCTGAAGATCTGGAGAAACTGAAGTTTGATATATAGTTTCTGATTCAACCCTCCCAATAGATTAACACTCCCATACTGATAACCTTGTTATTCTTAATACGTATAAGATTAAGCGTACTGTATCAAAGTCCAATTTAAACTATTAAAACACAATTCCAATATTTATAATTAATGAATTTTCTGTAAACAATAAACTGTTTAATACTTTCATATTTCAAGCAATTTTTGCTTCTTAATTTATTAACTTCATCTGTAGCATCACCACATTATTAACCTAAAATCATCATGAAGATAAGGCAGCATCATTTTGTAAACAAGGGCTGGGTAAATTACTTTTCCAGTCCTGAATTTAGTGCTGAAAAATGCCAGTTGGTTCTTGCTTTCGGTGCACCGAAGTTAATTACCGATCCCGAAATTTATGACTATCTTAAAAAGAGCTATCCTAATGCTAATGTTGTTTTTTCCTCCACAGCCGGCGAGATCATGGGTAGCGATGTATATGATGATAGTATAGCAGTAACGGCCGTGGAGCTGGAAAGGTCAACCATTACCTGCACGTGTACCCACGTAAACAAACAGGCTAACAGTGCCGAAACAGGAGCCTTTCTGATGGCACAACTGGATAAAGAAGGCTTAAACTGTGTATTCATTATATCCGACGGCACTTTTATAAACGGAAGTGAACTGGTTGACGGCTTTAACCGCGATAATCCGGGCAAGGTCCCCGTAACCGGAGGCCTGGCCGGCGATGCAGCCCGGTTTAACAGCACATTTACCAGTCTTAATGCCGTTCCCGCGCAAGGAAATGTGATAGCCATAGGCTTTTACGGTGATAGCCTGCATATCAGCCATGGGTCAAGTGGAGGCTGGGAAGAATTTGGGCCGCAGCGAACCATTACCAGGTCGGATAAAAACGTACTTTTTGAGATAGATGGTAAAAACGCCCTCGATCTTTACAAAGAATATTTAGGTGAGTATGCCCAAGAACTGCCCGGTTCGGCCCTGCTGTTCCCTTTATCATTAAGCATTGAAGGCTCTGACAAAAAACTGGTGCGAACTATATTGAGCGTTAACGAAGACAAAAAATCAATGACCTTTGCCGGCAATTTGCCCGAAGGAAGTAAGGTACGCCTGATGAAAGCCAATTTTGAAAAACTGATCGGTGCTTCATCATCCGCCGCTACCGATGCCGTAACCGGGCCGGAGCATGCCGATCTGGCCATATTGATTAGCTGCGTGGGCCGAAAACTGGTACTTAACGACCGTACAGACGAAGAGCTAATGGCAGCCAAACATATCTTCGGCAATAAAACCGCTATGGCGGGCTTTTATTCATACGGAGAATTGTCGCCCCTTAATAAGGGGTCAAATTGTGAACTGCATAACCAAACCATGACCATCACAACCTTTACCGAACGTTAAATTTTATGGATTACCATTACTTATTAGATAAGCAGATAAAGAAGATGCTTCCGGCACAGTACCTGGAAGACGAAGCTATTTTGCAGTTTTTGGGTGCCGTAAATAACAGTTTCAAAAATTTTGAAAAGTCGATAAAACTGGCAGATCATGCTTTTAATGTGAGCGAGCGCGAATACGTTACCGTTACTGATGACCTAAGGCTGCAAAATGAAATCAAGCAGCGTTCTATCTCTCAGCTTAAAGAAGCAATAAAGGCACTTAATCCCGATGTGGAGTTAAACATCTCCGACTCAGACGGTGACCTCATCCATATCATCAGCTTTTTACAGGAACGCATAGCTAAAGCTAAAGAACTGGAAGTTGCCCTGATCCATTCAAAAGAACTTGCCGAAAAAGCGGCCATGGCCAAAGCGCAGTTCCTGAGCATTATGAGCCACGAAATCCGCACGCCAATGAACGCCGTTATTGGTTTTACTCACCTGCTCATCCACCAGGATCCCAAGCCTGAGCAAATGGAGTTTCTGAACTTTCTGAAGTTTTCGGCCGAAAACCTGCTGGTGCTTATCAATGACATATTGGATTTCAGCAAGATAGAGGCTGGCGGAGTTGAGTTTGAAAGCGTTGACTTTAGTCTTACCGATCTGATCAGAAATATACGACTGGCCCTGCTGCAAAAGGCAAACGAAAAAAACATCCAGATAAAGCTAATGATGGACCAGGACTTGCCCAACGCCATCATCGGCGACCCGGTGCGCCTGGGTCAGATCCTCACCAACCTGATGAGTAATGCTGTTAAATTTACCCATAAAGGAAAGGTAACCATAACCGCCTCATTAGCAAGCAGCACAACTGACTCATCAACTATTGATTTTGAGATCTCCGATACCGGGATAGGTATAACGCCTGATAAAATTGATCATATTTTTGAAAGCTTTAACCAGGCCAGTTCAGATACAACCCGCAAATACGGCGGTACAGGTTTAGGCCTAACAATTACCAAACGCCTACTGCAACTGCTTGGCAGCGACATTACTGTTGAAAGTGAATATGGCAAAGGCTCGGTATTTAACTTTAGCCTTACCTTTAAAAACAGCAAAAAACAATTGAGCAGCACAGCCGATAGTGACGAATTTTATCGTTTAAAAAGCCTTAAAGGCACAAGGCTGCTGATTGCCGAAGATAACCAGATCAATGTAATACTGGCCAAACAGTTCATGAAACAGTGGGAGGTTGAATGTGATGTTGCCGAAAACGGCGAGATAGCCGTTATGCTGGTGAAAACCCATGACTATGATATGATCTTGATGGATCTGCAAATGCCCGAAATGGACGGCTACCAGGCAACCCGCGCCATACGCGAGCTGCCTGATGATAAGTATAAAAAGCTACCCATTATCGCATTAACAGCATCTGCCATGCTTGATATCCAGGATATGGCCTTTACCGTTGGCATGAATGATTATGTGAGCAAACCTTTCAACCCAAATGAACTGCACCGTAAAATAGATATGTATAGCAGGCAAAAGGAAAGTGCTTAACAGGCGCTGATATTAAAACAATCATCCCCACCGTGGAACAGGGAGAACTTATATAACAGGCACATGCAACAAGAAGTCATCAGCACATGTATAAGAGATTTCTCTTTTGCCCCGTTCGGGCCTACCCTTCATGTTGTCGAAATGACATCATTTTATAGGCATCTTCACAAAAACCTCTTTATAAACAATTTACAAACAAAAGATTTTTACAGTTCCATTTTTTAAAAACAGATACGCCGAAGCGTGAAAATTTTCTTACTTTTGTATCCCGTACAGAAACAATTGGTCGCGGTATAAAAGCCCGGTCATTTTCAAAAAAAATCATGACTAAATATATTTTTGTTACGGGCGGTGTTACCTCATCGTTAGGAAAAGGTATAATCTCTGCTTCTTTAGCCAAACTCCTTCAATCGCGCGGTTACCGCGTAACCATCCAAAAGTTTGATCCTTATATCAATATTGATCCGGGAACGCTTAACCCTTATGAACACGGCGAATGCTATGTTACTGAAGACGGTGCCGAAACCGATCTTGACCTTGGCCACTACGAGCGTTTCCTGAACACTCCTACTTCAAAAGCCAATAACATCACTACCGGGCGCATTTATCAAAATGTAATTAATAAAGAACGTGAAGGAGCTTTTTTAGGAAAAACTGTACAGGTAGTGCCCCACATTACCGATGAAATAAAAAGAAACTTCCGCATATTGGGCGAAAGCGGCGATTACGATATCGTGATCACCGAGCTTGGCGGTACTGTAGGCGATATTGAATCATTACCATATATTGAAGCCGTTAGGCAGTTCCGCTGGGAAATTGGCTCGGCTAACTCTTTAGTTATCCATCTTACACTGGTACCATTCCTTGCAGCAGCAGGCGAATTAAAAACCAAACCTACGCAGCACTCGGTAAAAATGTTATTAGAGTATGGTATCCAGCCCGACATTTTGGTTTGCCGTACCGAACACCACCTTACCAACGATATCCGCAAAAAGATAGCGCTGTTTTGTAACGTGAATATCAATGCTGTTATTGAGTCGATTGACGCGCCAAGTATTTACGATGTACCCCTGTTAATGCTGAAAGAACAGCTTGACAAAACCGTATTGACCAAATTAAAACTTCCGCACAAAAACGAGCCAAACCTCGAAAACTGGAAAGAATTTCTTGGTCGCCTCAAAAACCCGACCGCCGATGTACGCATTGCGCTGGTTGGTAAATATGTGGAGCTGCCGGATGCTTACAAATCCATTACCGAAGCTTTTATCCATGCCGGTGCCAAACAGGAATGTAAAGTACGGATTGAATATATCCCTTCGGAGCAGCTTACGCCCGAAAACGCTGTTGAAAAATTAAAAGGCATGCACGGCGTATTGGTTGCCCCGGGCTTTGGCGAGCGTGGTTTTGAAGGTAAGATCCAGGCTATCCGCCATGTGCGCGAAAATAATATCCCTTTCTTTGGGATTTGTTTAGGTATGCAATGTGCCGTGGTTGAATTTGGCCGCCACGTATTGGGCCTTGAAAATGCCAATAGCACCGAAATGAACCCTGAAACACCACATCCGGTAATCGGCATGATGGAAGATCAGAAAAACATCACCCTGAAAGGCGGCACCATGCGTTTGGGCGCTTATCCCTGTGATATTAAGAAAGGTTCGAAAGCTGCCCAGATATATGGAAAGAACCACATATCTGAAAGGCATCGCCACCGTTATGAGTTTAATAATGAATACCTTAAGCAATATGAGGCTGCAGGCCTTACCCCATCCGGCATAAATCCTGATAATGGCCTGGTGGAGATTGTTGAGTTAAAAAACCACCCGTTTTTTGTTGGTTCGCAATTTCATCCCGAATTAAAATCAACAGTTGCTAATCCGCACCCACTTTTTATTAACTTTGTCGCCGCTTCGCTGGCTTATGCCCGCAAAAAATAAGTAATTGTACGATAATTAGATAATGGATAAAAATACGTTTACAGGATTATTCCTGATCATGGCGATCATTGCCGGCTCGATATACTTTTTAAAGCCATCGGAAGCCGACCTTAAAAAAGAACGCGAGGTACAGCACCAGGATTCGCTGAAAAAAGCCGGTGCCGCTGTAGCTGCCGCTGCTGCTAAAACCACAGCTAAGTTTGATACCGCCAAAACAGCCAAAGTTGATTCGGCCTTGTTAAAAATGCCTTTTGGCGCCGCATCTGTTGGTAAAGAAGAGTTTGTTACCATCAGTAATAAAGAGTTACTTATTAAATTAAGCACCCATGGAGGCAAAGTAGCTTCCGTTGAGTTAAAAAACTACAAAACTTTTGATAAGAAGCCTTTGGTACTTTTCAGCGGCGACAATAACCAATTTGGATTGAAGTTTGCTGCCGGTGTTGCCAATATCAACACCAACAATTACTATTTTATCCCAAGTGCAAAAGAACTTAACATAGCTGAAAAAGATTCCGGTTCGGTTACTATGCGTTTGAGCTATAGCTCTACCCAATATATTGATTATGTATACAGTTTAAAAGGTGATGGTTTTAAACTTGGGCTAACCATTAAGCCTACCGGCCTTGACGGCGTTATTGCCAACAGCAGCACCATTAACCTTAACTGGGCCACCAGCCTGCACAAACAGGAAAAAGATATCAAAATGGAGCGTCAGTATTCAACGGTGTACTATTACAATACCGATGGGGATGCTGATTACCTAAGCGAAGGCAAAGACGATCAAAAAAGCATCAGTGATAAAAAAATGGCCTGGGTTGCTTTTAAACAGCACTTCTTTTCAAATGTGCTGATAGCTAAGGGCGGCATTTCCAAAACAGATATTGCTGTTGCTACTGATTTTAACGACACCACCGATGTAAAACAAATGAAAGCCGACCTGTCGCTTAGCCGCGGCGCTGATGGTTCTTTACCGTTGGAGTTTTACTTTGGGCCTAACCGTTTTAACACGCTTAAAGACCAGGGGCATGACCTTGATAAACTGGTTAACCTGGGCTGGGGACCGTTAAAATACATTAACCGTTTCGCGGTATTGCCTGTATTTAATTTCCTTAACAAGTTTAACTGGAACTATGGTTTGATCATCCTGGTATTGACTGTATTGCTTAAGCTGGTATTATCACCGCTTACTTACAAGTCATACCTTTCAATGGCCAAAATGCGTGTGCTGAAGCCCGAAATGGATGAGATCAAAGCTAAAGTTGGTGAGGATAACCCTACATTATTACAACAGGAGTATCTTAAGCTTTACAAAAAAGCAGGCGTTAACCCATTGGGCGGCTGTTTACCATTGCTCATCCAGATGCCTATAGTTATCGCGTTCTTCCGCTTTTTCCCGAGTTTATTTGAGCTAAGGGGCGAAAGCTTCCTGTGGATGCATGACCTTTCAACTTATGATTCGGTTATCAAATTTGCTCCTATAGCTTTCCTTGGCGGCGTTAACCACATTAGCTTAATGTGTTTACTGATGACCATTTCAACGTTGATCTATACTTATTTCAACAACCAGATCTCCGGTGCTACAGGGCAAATGAAATACATTGGCTACATTACTCCGCTGATTTTCCTTTTCACGCTGAACAGCTACCCTGCCGGTTTGAACTATTATTACTTTTTGGCCAACATGTTCACCTTTTTGCAGCAATACCTGATCAAATTCATGGTTGATGATAAAAAGATCCATGCCCAGATCCAGGAAAACAAAAAGAAACCTGAAGATACTAAGAAGAAAAAATCAGGCTTTGGTGCCAAAATGGAGGAGATGATGCGCCAGCAACAACAGATACAGGCTAATAAGAATAAGAAGTCTTAAGTCTTTAGTCTTTAGTCGGAAGTCCGCAGTCCGCAGTCGGAAAGTCCGAAAGATATTGAAGCCCTTGGAAATGTAATTTCCAGGGGCTTTTGTTTTTAATCTTAGTCTTCGTTTTACCGGTAGGCTTGATTCCCCCAAGCTTAACTTCGCGACTTTCCGACTGCGGACTTTCGGACTTTCCGACTTTTTTAAAAGAACTAAAATAATTAGCAAATTTGTATTACATTTGAAATATCATGTATGCAATTGTCGATATCGAGACCACCGGGGGGCATGCCAGCGCAAATGGCATTACCGAGATAGCTATATGCATACATGATGGAAAAAAAGTGGTAAAGCGGTTTGAAACTCTGGTTAATCCCCAGCGTGATATTCCTATTTATATCAGCGCCTTAACCGGCATTACCAACGAAATGGTAAAGGATGCCCCTCCTTTTGAGGATGTGGCGGCTGATATTTACCACCTCATTCACGGCAAGATCTTTGTTGCTCACAATGTAAATTTTGATTTTTCTTTTGTCCGGTATCACCTTGCCGCTGCCGGGTACGATCTGCAAACCAATAAGCTTTGCACTGTAAGGCTTGGCAGAAAGATATTGCCGGGATTACCATCATACAGCCTGGGCCGGCTATGCAAACATCTGGGCATTGATAACCAAAGCCGCCACAGGGCTATGGGCGATGCCGAAGCTACTGCCGAGCTGTTTACCTTATTACTGAACAGTGATACAGAGAACCACATCAAACAGTCGCTTAAACAAGGTTCAAAAGATCAGGTGCTGCCACCCAACCTATCTAAAAAAGATATAGATCAGTTACCTTATACGCCTGGCGTATATTATTTTCATGATCAAAAAGGCAAAGTGATATACGTAGGCAAAGCCAAAAACGTTAAAAAAAGGGTAAGCAGCCACTTTACAGGCAACAACCCCGGCTTTCAACGCCAGGAGTTTTTACGCAATATATACCAGATCAGTTATCAGGTTTGCGGCACCGAGCTCATCGCCTTTGTGTTGGAAGCCATTGAGATCAAACGTCTGTGGCCTAAATACAATCGTTCATTAAAACGTTTCGAAAACGCTTTCTGTCTTTACGCTTTTGAAGATCAGCGCGGGTATATTCGCCTGGCAGTTGATAAATACCGCAAATACAGCGACCCGATATATACCTGCAATTCCCTGCTTGACGGATATAACCTGCTCAACAAACTGATAGAAGCGTTCGACTTGTGCCCCAAGCTTTGCTTTATACAAAAAAACAATGAGCCATGCATCAGTACAGCAGGAAGCTCATGCGCCTGCGAAGGTGTTGAACCTCCCGACAGTTATAACGAAAGGGTTAACAATGCCATAGATCAGCTTAAGCAAGCTTTACCAACTTACGCCATCAGGGATGAAGGCCGCACCGGCGATGAACACAGCTGTATTTTGGTGGAAAAAGGCCAGTTTTATGGTATGGGCTATATCTCCCATTATTTTGATGCCAATAACATACAGCAACTCAAAAGCTATCTCACACCCTACCCGGGGAATGACTATATCAAAAATATTGTAGCAACTTATGCTTCCAAATATCCGGACAGGATGGTGGTGTTTGGGTAATGATTAATATTAACTTACGGAGTTTTAAAAACTTCGTAAGTTAGTCCCCATACCACCACTTCTAACTAAATAATTATCTATTAAGTTAAATAAATTCACACAATTGAGTTTTTGATTGGTTACTCTTATAACATTTACCAACAAAACTTAAAACATGGATAGTATCAATCAACAACAGCCGGAAGATAACATGCAGGACCTTAACGGTCAGGAGGCTTTGGATAAGATTAAGGAAATGGCCAAAAGTGCAAAAAGCTGCTTTTTTGTAAGTAACATCAAGACAGGTGTGCCCGCTTCCGTGAGGCCAATGTCAGCACAGCAAATTGATGATGAAGGCAATTTCTGGTTTCTGAGTGCTAATGACAGTCACAAAAACGACGAGCTGGCTAAAGACCCGTTTGTTCACCTGCTTTTTCAGGGATCAGGATATTCTGATTTTTTAAACCTTTATGGGATAGCAACTATCAGCGAAGACAAAGAAAAGATCAAAGAACTATGGGAACCGACACTTAAGGTATGGTTTACCGAAGGTGTCGACGATCCGCACATCAGTATTATTAAAGTTGAACCTACCGAGGGCTATTACTGGGATAATAAACATGGCAATGCCGTAGCCTTTGTAAAACGACTTGCCGGGGCAGCTATTGGTAAAACCATTGATGATTCGGTAGAAGGAAGGCTGATTGTCTGAAATCAGAATTTTCAGAATTATTGAATTTACAGAATAAAAGGAAAGGCTCAGAAGTGGTTATCTGAGCCTTTTAAGTTAGCCTATCAAAAAGCTGCCCCTTTAGGGGATTGGGGGGCCAAATATTTATCAAACCATTCAATATAGCGCTGCAGTCGGTCAACCTGGTAGCTTGGTACGGTAATACCGTGATACTGGCCGGGATAAAGTACCAGTTGCGTTGGCACACCTTGTGATCTCAGCGCTTCATACATTTGTTCGCCTCCGCCGGTCGGCACATTAAAATCTTTTAAACCGGACATGAACTGGGTTGGCGTTTTTATTTTATCGGCATGAAAAAATGGGTACGAAAGCTTAATGTACTTATCAGCATTTTTCCAGGGTGGGCCCAATTCATTATCGTATTGCATCACCCATTGATCTGATCCATAAATGGCTAACTGTAAGGCACTGCCCGCCCCGCTTGATGCTGCTTTAAAGCGGGGATCTGTAGCTATGGTATAATCGGTAAGGATGCCTCCGTAACTCCAACCACCAATACCAAGGCGGTCTTTATCGGCTATACCAAGTTTAACCAGTTCGTCTACAGCTCCAAGCAAATCTTTCACTTCCTTATTGCCCCAATCGGCATAAATAGCTTTGGTATATTCAATGCCTCGCCCGGTACTGCCACGGTAATTTACAGCGGCTACAGCATAACCAGCGCAGGCCAGCGTTTGCCTGATCTCATCAAACTCAAACTCATCCTGATCAGTAGGGCCACCGTGAACGTAAAGAATGAAAGGCATTTTCTTAGTAACTACGCTATCGGGCGTATAAAGTATCCCCGAAACCAGTGTACCATCGCTGCTAAACGACTGAAAACCTTTTACATAAGCCAGCTTAACCTCGCTCAGCCATTTGTCCTGGTGAAAAGTTAAACGGCGGATCTTGCCATTTTCAACAGCCACCAATTCATTAGGCATATATGGTGTGGTCATCCGCCCCACCCATGTTCCTAATGAATGGGCTGCCATATCAGAAAAGCTGCATTCATTTCCTTTATAAACCAGTACCGATTTACGAAAAATCAAATTATACCTGTTGATATAGCGGATTCGGTCACTGCTTACCACATATTCAAGGTCCTTGCCATCTTTGCTCCAGGCGATATTGCTAACAGGCCTGTCCAACTGATCTGTTAACGGACGATTATCTTTCCCGTCGGCATCCATCAGGTACAAAACATCGTGCTGGTATATAAAATAATCGGCATCGCTTGTCGACCGCAGGTAGGCTATACGCTTACCATCAGGGCTCCAGAGGGGATTAATATCGTGGCCGGTAAAATGTGGTAAGCTGTTGTGGCTCAGCGCCGGGTTTTGCTTCTATCGTAAAGATGTCTGTGTTTTCATTCCGATCCGGATCGACTGTATGATTACTTACGTAAGCAATCGTTTTTCCATCGGGGCTCCATTGCGGCGAATTATCGTCCATGGCACCGCTGGTCAGGGTATCCAGCTTTTTTGCGGCTACATCATACAAGTACAAATGCGAATGCAGATGTTGCAGATACCCTTCAATATCCTGCTTAAAATGGTAACGGTCTATTTTTATAGGAGGCGTAGTTTTGGGCGTTTCCTTTCCTTTGTTTTCGGGATCTTTAATGATCAATGCCAGCCTTTTACTATCCGGCGACCAAACATACTCTTCAATCTCACCTTTAATGTCGGTAAGTTTATGCCCCTCTCCGCCCCGCCTGTCCATCATCCAAACCTGCCCACCATTTTTTGAATCTTTTTCAGACAGGTAAGAGATAAATTTACCATCGGGCGTCCATTTAGGAGTGGATGCCGGCTCATCGCCATAAGTAAGCTGAATGGATTGCTTGCCGTCAAAACTCTGCATCCACAAGTGCGACACACGCTTATCTTTAGCTGTATCCACTTCAGATAATTCATAAACCCCCCATTTACCATCCGGAGAAAGCTGCGGCGCCATCAGCGTTGGCTGTTTATACAGATCGGCAGGCTTGAGCGGCTTTTTGGTGGTTTGAGCCATCAAAGGCGAAGAAGCCAACCCTCCTAAAATCAACAGGACATATTTCATAAAATACGATAAAAAAGCCGTTTTGAGGGCATAAAAATATTATTTTTTCAAATACTTATCATACCATTCCACATAGCGCTGTAGCCTGTCAACCTGGTAACTTGGTTTGGTAAGACCGTGAAACTGATTAGGATACAATATCAGCTCGGTTGGGATGCCTTGTGTTCTCAAGGCCTCGTACATCTGCTCGCTGCCGATGGTTGGCACATTAAAATCCTTCAGGCCCGACATAAACAGTACCGGGGTTTTTATTTTATCGGCATGAAAAAACGGATAGGAAATCTGGATCCACTTATCGGCATTTTTCCAGGGTACGCCTATTTCGTTTTCGTACTGTAACACATATTGGTCGCTGCCATAAACCGAAAGCTGCAGCGCACTGCCAGCTCCGCTCGCTGCTGCTTTAAAGCGGGTATCAGAGGCTATCGTATAATCGGTAAGGATGCCGCCGTAACTCCAGCCGCCTATGCCCAGTTTATCGGGATCGGCAATGCCTAATTTCTCGAGTTGATCGACCGCTCCAAGCAAATCTTTTACCTCCTTATTGCCCCAATCGGCATAAATGGCTTTACAATAATCCAGCCCGCGGCCATTACTGCCCCTATAGTTCACAGCCGCTACAGCATAGCCGGCGGCGGCAAGCGTTTGCCTTGTAGCATCAAAGCCAAATTCATCCTGCCCTACGGGCCCACCATGAATAAACAGGATCAACGGATATTTTTTATTGGGAACGCTATCGGGCGTTAAAATAATACCAGACACTTTTGTACCATCAGCACTGGTTGATTCAAAACCTTTGACATATGCCAGTTGTACAGTGTTTAACCAGGGCTGATGGTGGAAAGTTAACCTGCGAAGCTTTTTATCTTCCAAAGCAAATAATTCTGCAGGGGTGTACGGGTCGGTTTTCTGTACTACCCAGTTGCCCGAAAGGTTGGTGTTTATATCGTTGAAAACATAATCACCCTTGTTAATCGTTGTGATTTTGCCGCTGTTGATATTGATATTGGCCAAATAGCGGGTACGATCGTCCGTTACAATAAATACAATGTTCTTACTGTCTTTGGCCCAGGTTTGTGCGCCGGCGGGGCGATCAAGCTGCAGCGTAAGCGGTTTGTTATTTTGCCCCACAACGTCCATTATGCAAACCACATTTTGATCATACATCATATAATCAGCGTCGCTGGTTGAGCGCAGGTAGGAGATATACCTGCCATCGGGGCTCCATTGCGGGTTACCGTCCCTCCCCTTCCAGGTGGTTAACTGCAGCATACTGGCGCCCGGCCGGGCATCAATGGTAAAAATATCGGTGTTTTGATTTTTATCGGGATCGGCACTGCGGTTGCTTACAAATGCAATAGTCTTACTATCGGGCGACCATACCGGCGAACTTTCATCTTTATCGCCCCTGGTTAATGTATCCAGTTTTTTTGTGCTTACATCAATTAAATACAGGTGGTTATGCAGGTGCTGAAGGTAACCTACTATATCCTGTTTAAAATGATAGCGATCAATAACTATGGGTTTGGGGGTTTTAGGTTCTTCCTTGCCTTTATTTTCCGGGTCGCCTATCACCATCACCAAACGCTTGCCATCAGGGCTCCAGGCGTAATCGCTCAAATCACCTTTAATATTGGTCAGTTTTACCCCTTCGCCTCCCCGGCGGTCGATGAGCCAAACCTGTGAGCCTGTTTTTGAATCGCGCGAGGAAAGGAATGATAAATACTTACCATCCGGGCTCCAGCGCGGCGCCGAGGCAGCCTCCTCACCATGGGTCAGTTCGATAGACTCTTTACCATCAAAACTCTGCATCCACAGGTGTGATACACGGCGGTCTTTAGCGGTATCAACTTCAGAAACACTATAAGCCACCCACTTGCCATCGGGCGATAATTGCGGATCACTTACCGTTGGAATGCGGTAAACATCAGCAGGTTTTAAAGTTTTTTTTTGTTGGGCAGATACATTAAAGGCAGCAGAAAGCGTGAGTATAAGGAATAAGGCTCGCTTCATAAATGATGTATTTTGATAGAGCTTGTAATTTAGTAAAAGAACCTTGATTTTTGGAATAAAAGGGATTGCCATGATTTTATTACAAAAGATTGGCATATTAATGACCAGGGCAAACGCATTTAAATATTTAGTGGCGATGAATGTTATATAGCCACTAAATATGGTTGTGATGCAAGTGAACTATCGGCATCAAACTTAATTGCCAAAAACATCAGTTTAGTGTAACCCCGGAAAAATATAAATAATTGATTATAAATACATTAAAATCAAAATATTGAAAATGTGTTAACCCTGTTAACCCCCATTCAGACATGTTTGTTCTGTGTTACTGACGATGTTTTTGGGTAATCATTACCGCAATTATCAGTACCGCCCCGCTGGAACCTGGCTTTTACTTCGGCAAATTTTAACTCCACTTTCACTAACCGGATAATTTGCGTTAATTAGGGTCATGTCTGCAAAATTCAAGTTCCTCTTTGTTATCTGCCTTTTTTTATCCCTTCTCAATACCCATGCTCAAACCCCGGTTATTCGCAACAATTACCAAACCGAAGCCGGAGTGCCAAAGCTAACCATTGAACGATCAATGATCTACTCGCCGGATAAAGAGTGGCTTTACAACCATCATGCTTCTATCATTCATTTTAAAGACCGCTTTGTAGCAATATGGAGCAACGGAATGATTGATGAGGATTCGCCGGGGCAAAGGGTGGTTTATGCCACTTCTAAAGATTTTAAACACTGGTCGCCATTAAAAACACTAGCCGTTCCTGGTAAAATCAACGATACCCTCACAGTTCTTACCGCCGCCGGGCTTTATCAATATAAAGGGACCTTGGTAGCCTATTATGGCGATTACGATAAGCATCGCAATAACACCCATTTGTGGGCCAAAACCAGTACCGATGGCGAACATTGGAGTGAGCCGCTTGATATGCATCTGCCGGTTATACCTAACCACGGACCTGAAATTACCAATAGCGGAAGGCTGATCATCAGCGGTAATTTCACTTTCCCTTACACAGATGATCCCCGCGGGCTTTCGGGTTGGAAATTAAGCAGTTTTTATCCCGATTCACTTTACAAGCAGGATAACCCCGCCATGTTTTATGCGCCAGCTGCAAAATCAGGTTTACCGCCGCTTTGCGAAGGCTCATTTTTTGAAACGGATGACAAGATCCTGCACATGCTGCTCAGGGTAACCGGCAAAGGCTGGAAAGGCCATTTATGGCTAACTGAAAGCAGGGATAACGGCAGCAGTTGGTCGCGCCCGGCGGAAGCTCCATTTTCGGATAATGACAGTAAATTTCATTTCGGCCGGTTGCCGGATAAGCGATTTTATTATGTTGGTATCCCCGATACGCTCCACCATTATGACCGTAACCCGCTGGTGTTATCCCTTTCTGCCGATGGCAAATCATTCGACAAAAACTATATCATAGCCAATGGATTGTACCATCTCAAAAAAGAAGGCTTATGGAAAGGCGGGCAATATGGTTACCCGCATACCATTATTTATAATGGCTATATGTATGTAATCATTTCGAGGCAAAAGGAAGCTATTGAAACCTTACGGTTCAGTTTAAAACAATTAAAATAAATTCGCAGGCTACATAATTAAACAAACAATGTATTTTGTACCAAAACAATTACACCGTTTTTTTATTTCAATAAACAGCCATGCCTTATTACCGTTAGGCTGATTGTTATGCTGTTTACTTTAAATTTAAACCTGCCCTCCTCATGAAACCAACCCGTGATACTGCCTATCTTACCATTGCCACATCAGTAATAAGTGCTTTGGTATTATTGCTAATGCATGCCATGCAAACCATTTCATTTACCGTTCCGGAAAGTGTCAGGCATTTATTTTCATTTATTCCGGTCATCTGTTTCGCGTGGCTGATGATATTTGTGATAAGTATTTTAAAATATACCAATGAAAAACCTTTTATAGTGAACGCATTTATCATTTACACGATCTATAGCACGTTATGGGGCTTAGTTAGTGCGGCTATCGGCATTTTTCAAATCAATGTACAATCGTTAATCATCTTTTACCAGGTTAGCAGTGCTATTAATTTCCTGATAATAATATGCCTCGTGATCATGACTTTTTTGCTACGCCCGACCGAATTCAGGCTGCCATTGCGGCTTTTCGCCCTGGGCGAGCTATTTATCCCGGTATTTTACACAGTTGTACCCTTAGTATTTACATTCATCGGAAATTCCAGTTATATTTTTTACATCCGTTATCTCGGACTTGTGTATCTGATAATTCCTGTTATCGGAATTTACATAGCTGTAACAGCCTTAAATGTTATCAATAACCGGCAATGGCAAAAGCCGTTCTATGAAATGGATAACCCCAACCAGCCATATGATAAACCGGAGCTGTAACTTTTATTGCTTAATTCCATCTAATAAGCCAAACAGATACATAAACCTTAATAAATGCTAAGCATCCGCAATATTGTTAAACAATACGCCGGTCACCGTGCACTCAGTGATGTAAGTTTGGAAGTTGAAAGCGGGCAAATTTTTGGCCTGCTTGGCCCTAACGGCGCCGGTAAAACATCCCTTATTCGTATAGTTAATCAAATTACAGCCCCCGATTCGGGCGAGATCTATTTTAACGGCGAAAAACTTAATCAATCGCATATCGAACGTATCGGTTACCTGCCCGAAGAACGCGGCCTGTACAAAAAGATGGAGATTGGCGAGCAGATGATCTACCTGGCCCGTTTGAAAGGCTTAAGCCGGACTGAAGCTCAAAAACGCCTTAAATTTTGGTTTGAGAAACTGGGGATGGAAACCTGGTGGAAAAAGAAAATAGAAGAGCTTTCAAAGGGCATGCAGCAAAAAGCCCAGTTTGTGGCAACCGTACTGCATGAGCCCGACCTAATCATTTTAGACGAACCTTTTAGCGGGTTCGACCCGGTGAACGCCGAACAGATTAAAGAAGAGATCATTGAGCTCAATGAAAAGGGCGCTACCATCCTTTTCTCCACCCATCGGATGGAATCAGTTGAAGAGCTTTGCGATGGCATCGCCCTCATTCATAAATCGCACAAGATACTGGATGGCAAGGTTAAACATATCCGCAACTCATATCGTAACGAAACCTACCTTATTGAGTATGCCGGCGAACGTATTGTATTTGATGGCAACCAGCCATTTGAAATAATGAGCGAAGTTATTGCCGATGAGGACAATCACAATATCAAGATAAAACTAAAGGAGGGACATAATTCCAATGATGTATTGCAATACTTAATTCCTAAAGCGCGGGTAAATATGCTGCAGGAAGTTATCCCGAGCATGCACGAAATTTTCATTGAAAAAGTAAACCTAAATTCCACCGGCCATGAATAAAGTATTACTCATTATACAACGCGAGTACCTTACACGTGTACGAAAAAAATCATTTATCATCATGATATTCGTAGTACCGCTGCTGATCCTGGCCATGGGATTCGTTGTTACTATGGTAGCCAAAGACAGCGATAAATTATCATCCTTACAAACGGTTAACGTGATTGATAAAAGCAGCGACTTCGCCAATAAGTTCCATGACGTAACTAATGTAAAATTCACCTATGCCCTCACTGATCTTAAATCATCAAAACAGTTATTAAAGGACAGCGAGGGTATTTCTATTTTATATATCCCTGCAAACTATACACACAAAGATTCGGTGCAGATCTTTTCAAAAAAGAAGGCCTCTATCCCTCTTTCCGAGGAAATTGAAAAGCAGATGAGCGATATTGCTTTTTCAAATAACCTCTTCCGGCACCATATTGATACAGCCCTTTTACACAGCATAAAAAGAACTAACATATCATTAAACGCCATTGAAATTTCTGACAAAGGCGATAAGAACGCCAACATAGGTCCCAATATTTTAATTGGTATTGCCTGCGCTATCCTCATTTATATATCCCTGTTCATATACGGCGGACAGGTAATGCGCGGGGTGATCGAGGAAAAAACCAATCGTATTATCGAGGTAGTTATATCATCGGTAAAGCCGTTTCAGCTGATGCTGGGTAAAATCATTGGTGTAGGGTTAGTAGGCTTAACCCAATTTGGTGCCTGGATAATTTTATCAGTAATATCTACCAAAATAGCTGGCCACGCGCTTAACTCTCCAACCAGTCCTGTGATAAATGCGCTTGCGGTGTTACAAACCATTCCGTTCGGATATATTATGGGCTGCTTTATATTTTACTTTTTAAGCGGATATCTTTTATACGCTGCCCTGTTTGCGGCCGTAGGTTCGGCAGTTGACAGCGAGACAGAAACCCAGCAGTTTATGTTCCCCATTACCATGCCCTTACTATTCACTTATATTTTATCGGTATCGGTATTATTCCGTGCACCGGATAGTCCGCTGGCTGTATGGTTGTCCATGATACCTTTTACGGCGCCGGTAGCTATGATGGTACGGATCCCGTTTGACCCACCACCCTGGCAGGTTGCTTTATCGATGAGTTTAATGGTAATAGGTTTCTTATTTACTACCTATGTTGCCGCGCGGATTTATCGTGTTGGCGTATTGATGTACGGCAAAAAAGCAAGCTATAAAGAGCTGGCTAAGTGGTTCTTTTATAAAGAGTAGACAAGCTGAAAGCCGAAGGCTGAAGGCTTAAAGCTACTGAGCACTTTAAGATTTCGGCGTTATACTTAGTTTAAGCTTTTTGCTTTCGGCCTTTTGCTTTCGGCTTTCAGCTTAAAAAGCTATTTTAGCTGCATGGGTAAACGCGTTGCAGTAATGGATTTGGGTACAAATACTTTCCATTTATTGATTGCCGAAGGCGACATTCATGACTACCATGAAATTGTACATATTACGGAAGCCGTTAAGTTAGGCGAGGGAGGCATTAATAAGGGTTATATTTTGCCTGATGCCTTTCAGCGCGGCGTGAATACCATGCAACATTTTCAAGGACTCATTGCTGCCAACAATGTCACCAGTGTAAGGGCAATTGCTACTTCGGCCCTGCGGAATGCCTCAAATGGTAAAGACTTTATTAAAGAGGTTAAAACTCAAACAGGCATCGCTATCGAGATCATTGACGGAGAGCAGGAAGCAGTTTTTATTTATAATGGCGTAAAGTTAAGTGGATGCCTATCGGCTAAAAACTCGCTCATTATGGATATTGGAGGCGGCAGTGTGGAATTTATTTTAGGCAATACCGATAAAATCCTGTGGAAACATAGCTTTGAAGTTGGCGCGGCCCGCCTTATGGACCAGTTCCACCATACTGACCCTATCCCTCCGGCATCTATCGAGGCCATGAATTTGTATCTGGAGGATACCCTGAATGATCTGTTCATTGACACTGCAGGCATTGAAATTGATACCCTTGTTGGCTCATCAGGTTCGTTTGAAACCTTTGCTGGCTTAATAGAAACTGAAAAAGCAAAACCATTTGATTTGAAGAGTATCCAACACTATGATTTTGATGAAGAAGAATTGTTAACCATCACCAATAAGCTTATCCTTTCAAGCCATAAAGAAAGACTGAGAAATCCGGGGATTATACCCGTCCGGGTTGATATGATCGTAGCTGCTTCGTTGGTAACCCGTTTTATTATGCATGCGCTGGATATTCACAAAGTGAGTATGTGTACTAACTCCTTAAAAGAAGGGGTTTTGGCGGGAATGTTATGGTAATACATTAAAGTATTTTATCCAATGCCTCCACTAAGGTTTAACATACCCGCACAAGTAGAAAATCCTATTATTAAAACCATCAGTGCACTTAGCAGCCACGTCCAGCTTCGGAACGCAATAGCCAAAATTATTCCAATAATTACATGGGCAAAAATGAATAATGCATCAAATATAACTCCACCCTGTTTAGCCGACAACGCAAATATTATAGTGTAAGCGGCCAGTGCAATCATATTATAACCTACCACCCCCATTTTAAACTTTTTTACAGGCTTATCATCCCCGGAAAATTTATTTACATTTTCGTCACCTACATTGTGCGGCAGGTTATTGTTGTCTTCCATCATACCAAAATTTCTCCTCTTAATTGTTCAAGATATTCCCGCTTATCATCCCTGTAAAAAATGTTCATCGTTTCAAAGGGGATGATCTGCATATCTTTATTTACGATGTGCACACATGATTTTTTGATAGCCCGAACATCAAAATTCTGCGCGTCTATAAACTGCATGATGATCACCCTGAACAGGTTATCGTAGTTTAAACTTGGCGCGTCAATTTCAGGCAGGCAGCATAATAACGAGTGCAGGTGTTCTTTAGCTTTGTCAACCGAATTACCTGTGCTGAACATATTAAGCAGATGGCCTTTCAGGCGTTCATCGTTTTCATAAACAATAGTATTTTTTGAGTTATCCAACAGGTCATCCGGGTTTATCATCCGGGTTAGCGGAATCACTTCGCCTCCAAGCTTAAGGGCATAACCCATCACCAGGGCATCCGGGTTACAAGGTACCGGGATCAGGTCGTTTTTATTGAATACACTGGTTTGTTCAAGTATCGCGTTACGTACTTCCGTTAGGGTGTACCGGTCGGTTTGTTCATTAAAATTCTCTAACCTGCCGGCTTGTTGTGTGGGTTGAAAGGTTACCCCGCGAACACATGGTTGCCGTAACGCGTATTCAATAATTGTACCTAATTCATCGGTATTTAAACCTTTTTGCAAAGTAACTACCAGTGTTGTTGACAGATTGTATTTGTTAAGGTTTTCAATGGCCTTCTGCCTTACCTCACGCAAATCCTCGCCACGCAGCTGCTCAAGCGCTTCTTTTTTGAACGAATCAAACTGTAGGTAAATCTCAAAATCGGGCATATAGGTTGCCAGCCGCTTTACAAAATTCTCATCTTTAGCTATGCGGATGCCGTTGGTGTTTACCATTAAATGTTTAATAGGTTTGGTTTTGGCAATATCCAGGATCTCAAAAAATTGCGGGTGCACGGTGGGCTCTCCCCCACTGATCTGTACCACATCCGGCTGACCTTCATTTGCCACTACTACATCCAGCATCTGTTCAATTTCGGCCAGGGTTCGGTGTCTGCCGTATGTAGGTGATGACATGGCGTAACAGGTAGGGCAGCTTAAATTACACCTGTCGGTTACTTCAACAACGGTAAGGCATGAGTGCTGCTCATGATCCTGGCAAAGGCCGCAATCATAAGGGCAGCCATAATGCGTTTTGGCATTGAACTTAAGCGGCATCTCACTCCGCTTGGCATAGTTGCGGCAGTTTTTATAATATTCCACATCTGTGGCAATCAGCACCTTTTCAAAACCATGCCGGCGGCAGTTTTTAAGCATGTAAACCTTATTATCCTCAAAAACAATTTTGGCATCAACCCGGCGTAAACAGGTAGAGCAAATGCTTAGCGTAAAATCATAATATATATACGGGCGTTCAGGCATGGTTTATAAACAGCTTTTTAGGATCTAAAAATACTTTATAATAATACAAAATACCGGCGATAGAAACCAACTGAATTACCGACAAGCCGAAACTGAAAAAGTAATCAGGCTTGATAAATTCAACCAGCAGCCTGAAAACAAGATAGCTTGCCATAAACACCTTAAATCTTGCACCATCGGCAAAACAACGGTGATCTTGTTCAATAAACTTCAGCGCAACCCAGAGCATCAGCCAAAATATAATTTCATATAAATTAGTAGGATGCCTGCGGATGCCGTCACCAAAATCAATAGCCCATGGCAGGTTGGAGGCTATGCCATAAGTCCCATCCTCTAATCCGGCCAAAAAACACCCGGTGCGGCCTATAACCATAGCCAGGATCAGCGGATAAACCATCAAATCGCCGGATGACGCGGTTACCCCCAATTGTTTTTTGGTAAGCTCAACACCTATCAATCCGCCAAGCATCCCACCCACTATGGTTTTATTGCCCATAATATAGATGATATTGAAATGCGAGAACAGCAAAGGTGGGTTTTCAAAGATCCCTACAAGGTGCGAACCAATAAATGCGCCTGCCGCTGCACCGATAAATATGATAAGTCGATGTTCAGTACTGATCTTATCAGTTGAATGTTTTCGCAACCAGGCATAATACCGGTAACCCAGAAAGTACGAGAGTGTCTCGCAAATAAAATGTACGGGAATTGATGAATTGCCTAAAGGTATATTTACAGGGAAGTGCAAGTTTAGTTTTTATAGGCACTAAAATAGTTTTTTTATTATGCTGATAAGTAAATATCTATAAAATCAAATTTTAGTCCCATCCTTTGTATATTGGGTGCTTAAATGCACACCATGAAATTAAAATTTATCGGCATTGGTTTACTGTCGGTTTTAGCACTCGGCGCTTTCGCGCAAAAAAGGAAACTCAATCCAAACGATACGTCGTCAAACTATAACCCGGCGGCGGCTTTCTCGCCTATGTTTTATACCGAAAAAGGTAACGATTTCCATTCGGCTAATGGTGCACCCGGACCAAAGTACTGGCAAAACAGGGCCGACTATAACATAAAAGTTACCCTGGATACGGTAAAAAGAACAATCAGTGGTACTGTGGTGATCAACTATACCAATAACAGCCCGGATGCATTGCCATACCTTTGGCTGCAGCTTGATCAAAATACTTATAAACAGGATGCCCGCTCTAACTTCTTCACAGATCATGCACCCGGCGCTGACCAGCACACCAGCGGCTACCAGATAGAATCCGTATCAGTTGATAATGGCGATGTAGTTAAACCAGTACCTTTTGTAATTACCGATGCCCGCATGCAGGTGCGCCTTGCACATCCCTTGCAAAAAGGTGCAATAAAGCTGCGTATCAATTATCATTATACCATTCCGGGTGCTTTTGGAGGCCGTACCGATTATTGCGATACCCAAAATGGCAAGATCTACGAAATTGCGCAATGGTTTCCACGCATGTGTGTTTATGACGACAGCCACGGCTGGGACACCCTGCCATTTTTGGGCAGTGGTGAGTTTTATTTAGATTATGGCGATATAGATTACCAGATAACCGTACCCTGGGATATGATTGTGGCGGGTTCGGGGGAATTGCTTAACCCTAAGGAGGTTTTGACCGCCAAACAAATAGCCCGCTTATATCAGGCCCGCAACAGTGATAAAACCATCATGATCCGCGATTTGACCGAAGTTAATGACCCGGCCAGTCGCCCGGTTAATAAGGGGACACTTACCTGGCATTTCAAAATGCTCAATACCCGGGATGTTGCCTTTGGTGCATCAAAGGCTTACATATGGGATGCAGCGAGGGTAAACCTGCCCGGCGGTAAAAAATCATTAGCGATGAGCGTTTACCCGGCCGAAAGCTATGGCAACGATGCCTGGGGCCGGGCTACAGAATATCTCAAGAAGTCCATAGAATACTTTTCTGAAAAATGGTTTGTATACCCTTACCCGGTTGCTATTAACGAAGCTGGTATTGCCGGCGGTATGGAATACCCGGGTATTGTATTTGATGGCATTACGGATAAAGGCAGCGTGCTTTACTGGGTAACGGCACATGAGATAGGCCATAACTGGTTCCCGATGATTGTAGGATCAAACGAGCGCCGCTATGCCTGGATGGATGAAGGCCTCAACACCTTTATCGATATATATGCTTCCGATGCCTTTAATAAAGGCGAATATGCCCCCAAACGTGATAGTGAGTATGCTCCCGGCGGTGGCAACCCGGCTGATGAGATCATCCCGGCAATGCTCGATCCACAATCGCCTGCTATTATGACGGCTCCTGATGCCATCCCCGAAAAATACCGCCATCCGCTTACCTACTATAAGCCGGCATTTGGCCTGGTATTGCTGCGCGAGCAAATTTTAGGGAAAGAGAGGTTTGACTATGCCTTTAAAAACTACATTAACCAGTGGGCTTACAAACACCCACAGCCTGATGATTTTTTCCGTTCGATGGAGAATGGAGCCGGCGAAGACCTTTCCTGGTTTTGGAAGGGCTGGTTTTATAATAACTGGCTGGTCGATATCGCCCTCATTGATGCCGGATATGCAGGTAAAGATGCATCCAAAGGTATCACCATCAAAGCGGTAAACAAAGAGCAGTTGCCCGTGCCGTTTACTGTTGAGGTTAAATTTAAAGATGGCAGCAAAAAACGCTTTTACCTGCCGGTTGAGACCTGGCTGCAATCCGGGCAAATAACTTATACCCTGCCTACCACACAGGAAGCTGAATTGGTGACCATTGATCCCGACAACGCCTTGCCTGATCTTAACCGCGGCAATAACAGCCAAAAGGTTAAATAAAGTATATAACGCCAGGTGTTCAATTTTTTAATGTGGAACACCTGGCGTATTTTTTTAAATAAACAACTACTGATTATCAACTACTTGCATTTTATACAAAATACAAATTGAACACATATGCATTGATAATCAGTGCATTACAATTCTACATCACAAAAAGTTGAACACCCGTTTTTTAAAAATTGAACACCTATCCGACACCGCTCTGAAACACACATGTAACATGTAATCATCGTCATATTAACTGCCATTCGGTCGACTAAAGTCAATGGTGATGATTTTTACAGGGCACATAACCCCCAATCAAACCTGAACAGTTTTTTACCGGCAACAAAAATCCTCACTCCTAACAGGAATATTTTAAAATATTTATCGTTGTCCGGTGATTAATTAGCCCTTACTGTAAGTTAACAACCTGCTTATTGATTAAAAGCATAGTGGAAAATATTCCCCAAAATGCGTAAATAATAATCAATAATTAATTTCGATCAATTTTTCATTTTCTCAACAAAACACACCGCAACCGATACTATTTGCAACACAAAAGCATATTTGAGTTGAAATTTGTACTTTAATCCCGTTTTTGTTGAATCAGCATCATTATTGACATTATTCGCCCGAAACCCTATTAATTTGAAAACACAATTACGCTGCGTGTTATTTACCGGATATCTGCTATGCCTGATCAGTGCAGTTGCGGCCCAGGAAACCAGCGATAACCTTACCTACTATTACAATAACTTTGAAACTTCATCTGCCGGTACTACAACATCATTAGGAGCAACCGGGGTTGGCAATGCCACCCGAACAAGTTCATCGGTTACCATAGATGCATCAACTACAAGCCCTTTAAATGGCTCGGTAAGCCTAAGATCCGAGGTACCGGCAACCAATGCTATAAGCGCTATCAGGTGGGATTTTGTCGGAAGCGGCACATCCGGGAGCGTTGATCTTACTGCCAACGATTTTGAATGGAACTTCATTTATAAAAACAACAGCAGTACAGGCCCTTCTGATCCCGACGTGATGGCTGTTGGTAACAATACCTGGCGTTATTGGCTCATTGCCAACGATTATACCACCAATAACATGCAGGGTATTTATATAACCCATACAGGCACTACGCTTAGCTTGCGGTACAGGTATGACAATAATATCTACTCGGGCCATTATAACGAGCTTCTAAACGCTACAATAGCCAATGATCAGCAAACATATATGATCAAGGTACAACGTTTAAAAAACGGCCGCTGGGCAATTTTTAAAGATGTTTTTGTGGCAGGCATGACTACAGCCAAAACCCTTGTTGCTTCAAGTACAAGCACAACGGGCAGCGGCTACAGCACTTACTATTATTCCTATCTCGAATCAACATGTACTACTGCCGGCCGCTTTCAATGGGATAATTTTGATATGTATACCCGTGTGCTTCAATTTACCACTACAGGGGCAAACGGAACGGCTAATAATGTAACGCAACCGGCTTATTATGAAAATGAAAGCGTAACCCTTTACGGGTTAAAAATAATATCAAGGGGCAACTTTGTTATTAACCAACTGGTAATGAATACATCCGGAGCAGGGTTCGAGGCCTATTTCAATAGCTCAGGGAGTTTGTACCGATCAGACGATTCGTATTATTCTACCTCGTCTGATGCATTGATAAGTTCGGTAACTTATACCGGGAACGCTATACAGAATTATAATGTGGGCGATCTCATAACGAGTTCGGGTAATACTGATGGGTCATACTCGGTGCCCGGGTATTATTTTTGGACTGGTACGGTAAAAAGCCAGCTAAATTACGGCGGGAGCCCTACAGGTACCATTACCGTCACAAGCATTAATACCCTTACCGGGAATGGAAACAGTTCGGCCATTACTTACACGGGCCCCTCGTCAAATGGTAATATCATAACTTTTGCAAATGCAATTGACTGGACAGGCGCTTCGGACAATAACTGGAACAATACCGGTAACTGGAGTCCCGCAACGGTACCAACTTCTACCAACGTGGCACGCATAGGCGTTGTTTCATTTAAAAACCAGCCTATTGTTCAAAGTAGCGTACCCAGTATAGCATCCATGGTATTTGGCCCTTTAACCAGCACCCTATCCGGGTCTCCGTCAATTACCTTAACCATCAATAACACCTATTCACTTACGGTAAACGGCGCCATAACACAAAATCACAACAGCAGCAGCGGCGATGTAACAACAACCATTACAGGTTCAGGAACCGCAACGTTAAGCTGTAGCTCATTTATAGTCGGTGATAATACAACGCCACCTGCGCCAAACATATTTACCTCGCCAACATCAAATACCACTACCGTCAATACAACAATCCCTGTATTTAGTATCACCAATTCGTTATCGTTAAATACCACATCTTCGGCAATTGGCTATTACGCCTTCGGGTTCCTGCAAAACTATTCGGTTAATAATGCGGCATTTCATCTAAATTCCGGATCATTAACTGCAAGCAACATAGCCACCACCAATTCAAACTATGTAAACAGGAATGATGGTATAGTAACTGTAACCAACGCCGCATTAGTTGATATGGATACCGGTACCGGCGCCTCCACATTAACTTTAACAGGTAATACCCCAATAAGTGCTGCTACAGGTGGCACTATCGATTTCACCACCGGCGGAAGCGGTACAGGACTTGTAAATTATGCGGCAACTTCGGGCACACAAACAGTATACGCTACTAATGACAGCTTTATAGGTACAAACCCATCCAACTATGATAACCTTACCTTATCAGGGGCAGCAGCCAAAACTGTCGACGGAGGCGCGCTAACCGTAAATGGAAACTGGATCACAAGCGGTGGTGCAATAGACCTTAACACGAACAACCCTGTTATAACTGTTACAGGAACCTGGACCAATTCAGCAAACGCAACCCAGGGTTCGGGCAATATTGCCGTTACAGGCAATACTACTAACAGCGCTGTTATTACAGGCGGTTCGGGCACACTAACTTTCAATGGCGATTACACCAACACGGGTACGTTTACGGCAGGCACCGGAACAGTGTTTTTTAGCAAAGCTGGCGCTCAATCTCTTACAGACAACAGCACCAACGGCACAAAATTCAATAATGTTACTGTTAATGGCAGCGGTATAAAAACCATGTCGGGCACGGGTAAATTCGCGGTATCATCCTCGGGTATACTTACTATGGGCGGTACAGCTTCCCTTGCCGCCGGCGGTGTGTTAACATTAAACTCCGATGCAACAGGTTCGGCCACTGTAGATGCTATCCCTTCCGGAACAGCAATTACAGGCAATGTAAACGTACAGCGTTTTATAAGCGGTGGCAATTCATATAACCGGGGGTACAGGTTACTTTCATCTCCCGTTAATACAGGTTCAGCAGCCAAGGTAATCAGTGTAAATTACCTTAAAAACTCATCATGGATAACCGGTACTACAGGCACAACGGGCGGCTTTGATAAATCGGGCAATCCCACAATTTACTGCTTCAGGGAAAACATAGCCTCGTCGCAGGCGTCTTTTACAGCCGGTAATTTCAGGGGCATCAACAATATCAACTCCCCGCCAACTTATATTTTTGATACCGACGGCTCACATACCATCCCCATTGGCAACGGCTTCCTTTTCTTTTTCAGGGGAGACAGGACAGCCGCCGATCTTGCAACTTCAACAACCGCAAGCTATGTGCCCACCAACACCACTTTAACAGCAACAGGTACATTAAATACAGGTAACATTACAGTAACCAACTGGTACAGCGGCACAACCAGCCTCTTGTTCAGCAATACTACAGGCAGCCTGGTTAACGGATATAACCTAATTGGAAATCCTTACGCGGCCACCATCAATTGGGAAAAATTTAACCGCAGAGGCACAACAACAACCGTTTCCGCCACATCATCAATTTACGGGGCCGGTTTCCCCTCAGAGGTCTCTTCGGCTGCAACTCTATCGGCTCCGGGCAAAATATGGGTTTACAATCCCAAAACAAAGCAGTATGCCAGCTACATGCAAAAAGCGACTGCTATATCTACGGCAGATACGACTACCAATATTAACCCCGGTATTTCAAGCGATGGCTATGCGAGTAATATGATAGCCAGCGGGCAGGCTTTTTTTATACAGGCTACCTCAGCTTCGCAGTCATTAACTTTCAGGGAATCGGCGAAGTCAACAACGCAACCAACAGCCTCAAATTTGATAGCCTTATTAAGTGCCCCTGCTGATAAGAGTTTACAAAAACTGGCTGTCACAGCTGCCGACATGGACATATTGAAGGCTGCCGAAGCACAATCAGCAGCATCACAACAAAATGCATCATCATTGGCCGAACCGATATTAAGGCTGCAAATGATAAAGGATTCCATTAATACCGATGATATTGTTATTGCGTTTAACAACGATGCCAGTACGGCTTTTGAAAATAGTAAAGACGCGGAAGACCTCGGAACCAATGGTGCACAGATAGCCTTGTCGGCCCTGTCAAGCGATAGCGTTAAAACCGTTATCCATCACCGGCCTTTCCCTAAAAAACAGCAGGAGATCATCCCCCTAACGTCTGACGCTACCTCATCCGGGCCATATCAATTAAAACTAAGAGCGCTTAGTAACGTACCTGCCATTTATGAAATATGGCTTAAGGATAACTTTACTAAAGATTCGCTGGATCTTAAACACAACAACATTTACAGCTACAATATTGATAAAAGTACCCCGGCTACTTTTGGTAAAAAACGTTTTCAGCTGATATTGCGCCAATCACCAGCGTTGGCCTTGCGGCTGCTTGATTTTAATGCCATAAAAGCAACCGGTGGGGCTAAAACAACTTGGATTGTTGAAAACGAGGCTAACTACACCATATTTACACTGCAAAGAAGTACTGATAACGGCAAAACCTGGGAAGATCTGGATGTGATAAAATCGGACGGTTTGGGAACTTATACTTATACTGATCCTAACCCGGCAAAAGGCTTAAATAAATACCGTGTTCAGTTAACTGATTTAAACAATGATATCAGCCTGTCAAAAGAGCTGCCATTAATGTATGCCAATACAAAAAATAACATAAGCAATAACCTGCTTACGATATATCCAAACCCTGTAACGGAAACATTAAACCTAACCATAGGGCAAACCAATGCTTCAGCAAACTATAATATTCAGTTAACTAACAGCAGTGGTGTGATACTGAAGGCAGTAAATATCACACAGCTTTACTGGAAAAACAACGTAGCCGGCTTAATACCCGGGACATATATTATAAGAGTTACCGATAACAAAACCAAGCAGTTGATTGGCACCGGTAAATTTTTAAAACAATAACAAGCGATTTGTGCATATGAAAAAAAAGTTCTTTTTAACCGCCCTTGTTTTTGCGGCCGGCACCTTAAGCTGTTTTGCCCAGTTAGATAATCCATGTGATAATGCCGACGGCGACGCTACTTGCCCTCTTGATGCCTGGGTTATTGTTTTGGCTGTTGCTGTATTTACTTTTGCTGCAATTCATTTATATCGTAAACAAAAATCCCTTCAGGCTTAAGGCCTAAAGGGATTTTTGCATTAGTTCAATAATTGATCAGCAAATTTTTTATGCTTTTTTCATTGGCACCTGCGGCTGTTGTACCTGGTTAAGCTGTAGTTGCTCAATAATGCCGTTAACTACTTTTGGCAGTTCCCTTACAGTTTTTTGCGGGTTGTGCAGCTCGCCAACACCAAAACCACGCCATACCAGTTTGCGCGATTTGGTATCCATAATGTCGATAATCAGGGTACCTTCTTTGTAAGGCACGCGGGCATAACCGCCGCCGCCATAACCGAAACCATAAGGATATCCCCAACCCCAGCCGCCATAACCATAAAACGGACGATAGCCCCAGCCACCGCCCCAACCCCAGCCAAATCCTAAACCGAAGCCCGGGTAACCGCCATAGTAATAAGGATAAAACTCAGTTTTCATTCCCCTGCCGGTAACTGTGGTATAACTTACCAGCAAATCGGGGTTGTTTTCCTGGAATTTTAACCCCTTGTTTTCCAATGCCGAAATAGCCGCGTCCTTAACCTTTTCATCAGCCACTTCTTTCTTAACAACTGCGCCGGCTTTATTGGTCATGGTTGCAGGAGGTAGCCAGGCAAATGTACGGTAAGCGGATAAATCTGTTTTGTTTCGGGCTGCGGTGTAATAATTGTAACTGCTGCATGCAGACAAGGTGGCCACCAGCAGTAACACCAGCCCTGTATTAATAGTTTTTTTCATGACAAATTACTCCCTTTATTTAACACCTTAGACTATACAGGTAACAAAGGTTTAAATTAAATAATTATTTATTTAATTATACCGGAAAAACACGCATAATCAAAATTGACGATGTTTAGCGAAACTGTAACGACGAATAAAATGGTTTGCGAAAGGCACAAGTAATCCCCGCACAGGCAGCCGCACAATACTGCGCCTGTGTGTGAAATCTATTTGCTTAAGTTAAGCAACTGTGCATAAACCTTTTGAGTAGGTAAGCCAACAACGTTGGTATATGAGCCTTCAATCCGTTCGATGCCTGTCAGGCCTATCAGCTCCTGGATGCCGTATGATCCGGCTTTGTCAAGCGGCTGATACTTATCTACATAATTACTGATCTCGGCATCAGAAAGTTTACGGAAGAACACTTCGGTAAGATCATAGAAATTGTTGTAACGCCCTTTATATAGCAAACATACACCGGTAATAACCTGGTGGACACGGCCCGATAGCATTTGCAGCATTTCGACAGCATGTGCGCGGGTTTCGGGTTTACCCAGTATCAGGCCATCAATACAAACTATGGTATCGGCAGTAAGCACAACCTCATCTCCTACCGTTTCGTCAAATGCTTCTGCTTTTTTGCGGGCTATATGCAAGGCAACCTCTGTTGGGGTAAGCCCATCGGGAAATGACTCATCAACATCTTTAAGCACAACCCTGAAATCAATATCCATAAGCCGGAGCAGCTCCTGCCGTCTTGGCGATTTTGATGCGAGAATTACGGGTGGGAGCGCAGCCCCCTCTAAATCTCCCCCGGTTGGGGAGACTTTCTTTTGTACTGTGTTTTGGGCTGATGAATCCATAACCATCTATCAAAATGAGGAACTATTTCTAAAGCCCTCCCTTCCGGGGAGGGTTTGGGAGGGGCTTACCAGCTATACGCCTGTTTGCTCATCCATTTATCCTGAACCTTGAGCACTTTTTCAATGATATCGCGGGCACAGCCTTTACCGCCGCCGTAGGGCGATACGTAGGCGCTAACCGCTTTGATCTCTTCAACAGCATCGGCAGGGCAAACAGGCAGGCCTGCAAGTTTCATCACTTCCAGGTCGGGAATATCATCGCCCATGTATAAAACGTTGGTGGCGATAATGCTTTTTTCTTCCAGGTAGATCTTGAACCTTTGCGATTTGGTATGCGTGCCCATATACACATCCTGGATGCCAAGGCTGTTTAACCTGTACATGGCACTTTTTGAGCGGCTGCCCGATATCGCGCAAACATTATAACCGCATTTAACAGCTAACTGCAGCGCGTAGCCATCTTTAATATTAAAGGCGCGGCTTTGTTCGCCGGCTTCCGTTACAAAAACAGATCCGTCGGTCAAAACGCCATCCACATCAAAAATGAGGGTAGTAATATCTTTTAATTTATTCAGGAATGATTCCATGGTTGTGATTACACCGATTTTGTTTCGTGATCCCACCGATTTGTTGAGGTGATTTCACCGATTTTTTGATTACAGAATGTTTGCTTCGTGCTAAACTGCTAATCGCAAATTTAAAACTGCAAACCGCCAACTGAAAACTGAAAACTGCCAACTCAATTATTGATTATCCCGCCACTCGTATACCCAGGCCGATTGGATCTGCTCCAGGTGGCCTTCGTTTGACTCGGCACGGGTACCGGCAAAATTAGGCAGGCTCAATACCCATTCCAGCAGTTCGGTAAAACGGATGCGGTATATTCTTGATTCGTCAAAATCGTCACCAAACTTTTCATAAAGTTCAATGGCAATATCTTCATAATCATTCCAGTGAATTGGCAAGGCAAATTTATTATCGCTCATTTTTGTTGATTTTACGTACTACCCGGGGGTTACGCTAATACGTTGTAAATTATACGTTTTATTTATTGTTTAAACGGATTGATGCAAATATTAGTGGCCTAAAAACTGCGACTGATCCGGCAGGGTAACTTCAATGTCGCCATCAACAATCACACACTGGCAACCCAGGCGCGAATTAATGCGCGGGTTAACAGCCCTGTCAATAAAATCCTCTTCTTTATCGGATATCTCCTGGATGTTATCCATCCCCTTGTTTACATAAACATGGCATGTGCTGCATCCGCAAACACCACCACAATTGTGCTGTAGTTCAATGCCATTCTCCAGGCATACGTCTAATACAGATTCGCCTTCGGCTATAGGTAACTCAATGCTTTCGTGCCCTTTTTCCTCGAAATTGATCTTTATTTTATAAATGTTCATTTAAGCAAAAGTAACAAAATTACTCGGGTGCGGTAATCCCTTTGTTGTTTTTGATAATACCCTGACTTAATAAAGTATAAACTTCCTGTAACATAGGCATCTCGCTTAACATCTGCATGTGAGTAGCCATAGTACCCTCATCATTACGTACTGCAGGGCCGGTTTGTACATTGCGCGGTTCCTGCTCAAGCACTTTTTGGGCAGTTTCCATGATCAGGGGGCGCAGCATGTTAAACTCCATTTGATTTTGCGCAAGCAGGTCCTGGGCAACCCCGTACAAATAATTGGGGAAATTACAGGCAAATACCGCGGCAAGGTGCAATATTTTGCGCCGGGCGGAGTTAACGCTATATACATTATTACTGATGGTAAATGCCAGCTGCCTTAAATCAGCAAGTATACTGTCGTCAGCGCCTTCAAGACAGAGCGGGACAGATCTGAAATCAACCTCTCTTATCTTGCTAAACGTTTGCAGGGGATAAAATACACCGGCCTTCGGGGTAAAAGCCAGCAAGCTGTTCAAATCGGTTGAGCCCGATGTATGTACTATTAACTTTTTATGGGCCGACAACGCTTTAACAACAGTCGTTATAGCATCGTCCTTAACCGAAACAACAAACAATCCTGTATCGGGATTAATATTGTCAAGGTTATCAACAGCTTCGGCAGCTACATGGTAAGCCAGCAGCGCGGCATGCTGCATATCGCGGCTGTATACCTGTACAATACGGTGCCCGGCATTCTTAAAGGCCGCTGCCATGTGCGTAGCTACGTTACCGGAGCCTATTATGGTAATGTTCATATTATCTTTACAATGGGATAAATTATTTAACTAACTGTAGTATAAATATTTCTGTATTTTAGGAACCAACATCTAATACCGCATGAAAATACTTAAAGTAAGCATAATAATTGTGATATTTCTTGTCGGAGCCACCTCTTTGATACTTTATGGCTTCTATAGGTATAACAATAAGGAAAACAAAACGCTAACCGATGCCGGCCGCAAAAACATTTCCGGAAGTTTCATTAAATTAAGCCAGGGCGTAACCCACTACCAGCTTGAAGGTCCCGACAGCGCCCAGGTTATTATACTTGTTCACGGTTTTAGTGTACCTTATTATATATGGGATCCTACTTATGATTATCTTGTAAAAAAAGGTTACAAAGTATTACGCTATGATATGTATGGGCGCGGTTATTCAGACAGGCCCGATGTTCCGTATAACCAGGAGCTTTACAATACGCAACTGCTCGATCTCATTAATCAACTTAAATTAAACGGAAAAATAAATTTAGCAGGCGTATCATTTGGCGGCGCGGTAATAACAAACTTTACCTGCAGCCACCCCAACCTCGTTAATAAACTAATCCTTATCGACCCGGTATATGAACAAAAAAAGCCGGTAGCCCCGCAATATTTCACACTTTATAACGAAGCCGTGAACTCCGCCGAAAGAGCAAAAGGACAAACAACCGATTTCCTTTATCCGAAAAACCACCCCGGATGGGTAAAACGGTACCTCCCCCAGATGGAGTATAAAGGGTTCAGAAACGCGCTGGTTTCAACCCTGTACAATTACAATCAAAACGGTCGTGAAAGCAATACCTGCCTCAACAGCGCAGGGAAAAACGTATTACTGATATGGGGTAAAGCTGATAAAACAGTATTGCCACGTTTCAGTGATTCTATCCGCAGCGTATTAAAGACCGACTTTTTCCCTGTTGATGGCGCAGCACATTTACCCATGATTGAAAAAGCTGATACAGTGAATGCTAAGATCCTTTCGTTTTTGAAGGGGTAAAAATATTTCAACGTACGCAATAATGTTTCAAGGCGGCACTTGAAGACTTACGAAGTTTTAAAAACTTCGTAAGTCTGGATTCTACAACTTACCATAAGGTAAACTCTATCCTTATTTATTTCTAACAAAAATTAAACGGTTTTAAGTTCTTTATTACGCCTTTGGATAGAAAGCAAAAAGCCAATCACCATAATGATAGTACCGCTCCAGAAGAAGTTGATATACGGGAAGCTGATAGCGCGCATCACAATCCATGGGCGTTTGTTTTGCGGCTGCTGGTAAACAGTGATTTCTACTTTTTTATTCTCAGGGTTGATCCTTGAGAAACGCAGTTTTAATCCGGCATCCTCAACCTTGCGGGCAAAATCAAACACATTGCCGCCTCTGATCATGAATACAGGTTCGGCAGTATACACCTTGCCATCATGCGCATGAACTTCGATATTGGCGCCGATAGCCACATCGTTGGCCGTAAGCGGGATATTTTGTACCGTGGCCTGTTTGTTTAATGATTTAACCAGCATAAAGCCGTCGCGGTACCTGATGGTATCGCCGATAGCCACTTCATGGGCTACAGGCTCATCGTAGTTTTTATCATCGTTACCTTCGTCGTGCCCGGCCTCGCCCTGCATGGCAAAACCTTCGCTTGGTATAGCGGTGACATGGGTGTACAAGTCATTTAACAGGTAATGTTTGGTATCAGGCGAAGAAGACATTCCGGCATCACGGCTGGCCTGTACTTTGGGTTTAAGCACAAAGTTTTCAAGCAGTTTACCGTTAGCGTCAAACTTTTTATAATCAACCCTGTAAAAATGGTATGGTGATGAAATGGAGTCGCCAAGATAGGTAACTGTATAATCGCCCATTTTTACCGGGGTGTTTTTATAGATCATGATATTTTCGCGGGCATTACCGGCCTTGGCATCAAAACCCTGTACGTTAACCACACCGCTGGCATTTTCAGAAACCACTTTGCTGGTACCTGCCGCAATCACTGCCCCAACCATTAGCAAGCCGAACCCTAAATGCGCCACTGCCGAGCCGGCCAGCTTGAACTTACCTTTAAAGGCATCTACCAAAACTTTGGCATTGGCAATAACCGAGTAAACCGAACCGCACATCACCAGGTTAAACACGAAATTAAGGCGATAAACCCCGGTTAAGTAAACAACAAGCGCTGTTACCAGTATGGCAAACACAAGGTAAACACCGGTAGTAATGAAGAACCGGGTAATATCAGTCTTTTTATATTTCAGGAATTGCGTAAAGCCAGTAAGTAAAGTCACCACAAACGCAAATGACGACTGGATCACGTTATAATGTTTAACAGCATCAGTAGGAGGTGCAATCTTGGTACCAAACATGGCATTCCATACAGGCACCGAAGTTACTACAATAAGGTGGAAGCATGACAGGCCTAAAAATACCGAACCTACAAACATCCAAAACTCGCGTGAGTATGTTTCTTCATCTTTTTTGGTGATTGGCAGTTCTTTCCATCGCCATACCAACACCCAAACAGATAAAACAAGGAATATCAGGATGCCGATAACCAACTGCCAAAACATACCTAAATCGGTAAACGCGTGAACAGAACTTTCGCCAAGGATACCGCTTCTTGAAAGGAATGAGGTGTACCATACCAGTACAAAACTCAGCAATACCAGCAGTGTAGCTGTAAAATATGAATGGCCTGTATTTTTAAATACAATAAGTACGTGCAATGCCGCAACCATAGTTAACCACGGAAATATCGAACCGTTCTCAACCGGGTCCCAGGCCCAAAAGCCACCGAAGTTTAACGACTCATATGCCCAAAACGAACCCATGATCACACCGGTACCCAATATCATAGAACCAAACAAAGCGTATGATATGGCGGGCTGTACCCACTCTTTATATCGCTTTTGCCAAAGCCCGGCAACCGCATAAGCAAACGGAACAACGATTGATGCAAAGCCCAGGAACAAGGTAGGCGGGTGAATAACCATCCAGTAATTTTGCAGCGATGGGTTCATTCCTTGCCCGTCTTTAATAAAATCGAGGTAGTTTGGCTGCGAGAATATAGGCGCTTCGATACCTGAATTACGTAACAACAAGAACGGCGAACTGCCTATCCGCTGACCGAATATATCGATACCAAGCACCATGGTACCCAATATCACTTGCGACAGGGCTACAACAGTCATCACCGGGCGCTCCCATGATTTGGCCCTTGCAATAAGTACATTACCTAAAACGGCCTGCCAAAAAGCCCAAAGCAAAAAGCCACCCTCCTGCCCGTTCCAGAAACCTGATACCAGGTAGTAAACAGGCAACGAACGCGAGGTATAAGCCCAGGCATAATGATACTCGAAATAATGATTGTAAAGCACATAGAACAGGCAGGTACCCATTCCTAAAATAGAGATAGAGTTTACGTAAAAGCCTAAACGACCTAAACGCTGCCAGCTGCTGTCGGCCTTACCGGCATCATCAGTAGTAGCAAAATAGTAACTTATAAATGACAGCAGGGCTGCACCAAACGAAAGAACAATAAAAAACTGGCCGATTTGTCCCGGTAAAAGGTGTTCGCCCTTAAAAACTGTATTCATCAAAAATGATTAAATGCTGGCTTGTTTAGCCTTCGCTTCTGTAACTTCTAACTTATCCTGCGTGTATTTGGATGGGCATTTCATCAGGATCTTTGATGCATGAAACTCGCTGCCAACCATCTGGCCCGTAAGTACCAGTTGCTCTGAACGCTCAAAATCTTCAGGTTTGGTGCCGGTAAAAACAACTTTACGCTCCTCTCCTTTATTATCTTTCATGTAAAACGAAAAATAGTTGGCATCCTTAGTAGCGTCATAAACCATCTCCTTTCCCTTGCTGAAATGGCCTATTACATGCAGTTCGCTGCTGGTTTGCTGCGCCTCGGCAAAGGTTGCATAGGTGCTTGAGCTTGAATAAACACTTATGATAACCGCTATGGCTATAGCGATAACAACAAGACCAAAAATTGCACTTTTTTTCATCTGCGGTTTATATTATTAAAATAACGATTTGCAAAAATACAAAACGTGCAGCGAATAATGTTTATTACAAGACATATGTATTATTTAGAATCATTCTTGATTATATACAACCAGCGTCATTGCGAGGAACGAAGCAATCCCCTATTAGCAGAGTAGCTATGCAATCTCCCTGTACAGTTCGCGATTGCTTCGTACCTCGCAATGACGACGTTGATGGACAAGTAAAACTATTGACATTCGATAAATTTGTTTAATTTGAGGTCAGACATCAATGGCGATACCTGCGGCCCGGGCTCTACGCTCATACGCCTGCAGGCCTTACGCTCATTGGCCGGTATCCGCTGCGATCCCTATCGCGGAAAAAATAGTCTAAAAACAAAAACGAGGCGGGCTTTTTCAAACCCACCTCGCTATATATAAAACTATTAAATCCTTAATTATGGCCAGATACCTAAATTTTGGTATGATACCGCTATTTTATTAATAGCGCCAACCATGGCTGCGTTACGCAGGGTGCCAATCTCAAGGTTGCTTTTGTAGATCTCCCTGATCTCGTGGTATGAGCGGATCATGGTATCTTCCAGTCCTGAGTTTACCAGTTCAAGCTCTGATGCGCCTTTGATAATGGTTGAGCGTTGTACCGGAGTTAAAGCTACGCCCGTGATCCCTTCAACCATATTTACCAGGTTAAGGTTGGAGTTCTCTTCAAACCTACGGTTCATACGGCCGAAAGCTACGTGGCTCAGGTTTTTCAACCATTCAAAATATGATACGGTAACACCGCCGGCATTGGCAAACATGTCGGGTACAATGATACCGCCGTTGGCATAAAATATGGCTTCGGCCTCTGGCGAGGTTGGGCCGTTAGCGCCCTCGACAATGATCTTAGCTTGTATATTGCGGATGTTTGCTTCGGTGATCTGGTTTTCAAGAGCTGCCGGTACCAGGATATCACATGGCTGCTCAAGGCCTTCCATGGTATTGGTAAATTCCTGTATTGCAGCAGCATATCCTAAAATAGAACCTGTTGCTTTGCGGTGCTGGAATACAGCCTCGATATCTAAACCGTTCTCGTTATAAATAGCGCCTTCAAATTCGCATAAGCCAACTATTATCGCACCCATTTCGGATAAAAACTTAGCCGAATAGTAACCTACATTACCAAGGCCCTGCACAATTACCCTTTTGCCCGATAAACCTGGCAGCAGGCCAATCCTTTGCATATCCTCGCCAACGCTCACACACTCGCGGGTGGCGATGGCCACACCACGGCCGGTAGCTTCTCTCCTGCCCGCGATACCATGCAGGGCGATAGGTTTACCAGTTACGGCGCCCATAGCATCCAGCTGACCAGGGTTCATAGTAGCATACGTATCGGCAATCCAGCTCATTTCGCGCTCGCCCGATCCATAGTCCGGTGCCGGCACGTCAATGCTTGGGCCAATAAAGTTCTTTTTGATTAACTCAACGGTATAACGGCGGGTGATGTTTTCCAGCTCACTTACGGTGTAGTTTTTAGGGTTTATTTTGATACCGCCTTTGGCGCCGCCAAACGGAACGTTAACAATGGCGCATTTGTAAGTCATGAGCGCGGCGAGGGCCATCACCTCATCCTCGTTCACCATTTCGCTGTAGCGGATGCCGCCTTTGGTGGGCGACTGGTGGTGCGAGTGCTCCACACGCCAGGCGTCAATTACCTCAAAGCTGTTACCCTTGCGAATGGGGAAACGGAAGCGGTAAACACTGTTACATGATTTAATTTGATCAAGCAGGCCTGCATCGTGTTTGGTGAATTGGGCAGCATGATCGAAGTTTTTGCACACGTCTCTGAAGAAGTGTGTTTCCTGGTCGGCAATCAAAATATTCGTAGCCATAACTATTGTATAAATATTAATCTCTTAAAAAAGTGAGCAAATTTGGTACAATTTTTATCAATATTGCAAATATTTCTTAGTTAGTGTGCCCTATACACCAGTCAACACCGTCACGAATGATATGTTTAAATTGTTTAAACATATTATTTGAACTACTTTTCGTTTTCGACTTTTTTTAATCTGCGGTCTATAGTAAACAGGTAAATGGCCAGTCCAACAAAAATTATGGAAATAGTTGCTACAACCACGTAAATTTTTCCCGATTGGCGCAGGGCATCGGCCATTTCAACCTGCTGCCCTGGTTGTGCAAAAACAACGGTACAAAACGTAAGCAGTAGCAATAAAAGCGTTAATTTCTTCATCTTAATTTATAGCGTTCTTCTTATTCTCAATTAAACGGATGCGGTAACGGATAGTTGCTATCCAAAGGGCAATAAAACTCCAGCCTAACATAGCCGGGTAAAAGGCTATCTTCATACCGTTATCAAGGTCGTATTTACCAAATGCAGGGTTACCGCCGCTGCCGGGGTGCAATGAATCTGTCATGCGGGGCAAAACAAATATCAGCACAATCATGATGGGGAAAGCGAAGATATTGTAGATGGCCGAAATCTTGGCCCGCTTCTGCTCCTCATCAATAGAATTACGGAGCACCAGGTAAGCACAGTACAACAAAAATGCGATGGCCGCGCTGTTTTGTTTGGGGTCGCCGCTCCAAAACTCGCCCCAGGTAAATTTTGCCCACAGCATACCGGTTAAAAGGCCCAAGGTGTAAAACAGCAAGCCTGTATTAACGCTCTCAACGGCGGCAAGGTCGTGCTCTTCTTTACCGGTTTGCAGGTATTTGATACTGAAATAAACCGATACCACAAAAACAGTCAGCATGCCCATCCACATGGGCACGTGAAAATACAAATTACGGATGGTTTCGTGAATAATTGGCAACCTCGGCGCTTTGAGAACCAGGCCCGTGTAAAAGGTAGACAGCACCAGCAAAACAGCCGCAACCTTCCACCATGTTTGATAAATAAACTTCATATGATTTATGGCGGTAAAGGTAAGGAAAAATCATGGAGTGAATTAAAGAACAAGAGATGATATATATCATATAAAAAAGTCGTTGAAGTAAACAAAGGATTATATCGACAGAGATGATCAGATATCGATATCCACAATTAAAGGAGAATGATCGCTGTATTGTCTCCAGGTACCATACTCTCCAATCTCAACGCTTAAAATCCTTTCGCTGAAATATTCAGAGAGGAAACAATAGTCAATGTGATAATGGCGGTGTTCGTGCTTATATAAATAAAAAGTTGAATGCCTCTCAGATCCGTGCTGGCAAGAAAAATAGTCATGATAGGCACTACTTAACTTTAAATCCTTCAATTTATTTACCGTCATTGAATGATTTGCTAAGCGATGGTCTTTATCCCAAATCACGCTGCTGTTAAAGTCACCAACTATAATAGAATGGTTTCCGGCAAGTAATTTCTCATAATAATGAATTGCCTTCCACACTTGCCCTATATAGCGATAATCCCAATCTTTCGAATACTGCGCCCAAACAGCCAGTAAAGCAAATTGTGCGATACCAGAAGTTACCATAATAGGACAAATAATTTCGATCTCTTTATCATGGATATCCAACAAATTCATTTCGTATTTGCCGAACGAAAAGATTCCCAAACCTTTATTTCTATTATTTCCGTGCCATAACGAACTGGTTGGGTACAAACCCAAGCCTGATAATTTATCAAGATGCTCACATTCTGGAATTACTAAAACATCAGGTTTCATCGCCTGGACTAAGTGCGCTTTTTTTCTGAAAGCCATTTGGCAATTCCAGGTAACAATTCTCATACTCAGCCTTTGAAAATTCGTTCTCTATGATAACACAAGTAGGTCAAGTTTATTTGCTTAGTAACCGATAGCCGAAGTCGTGTACCCCTTAACTCATTAAGCTTTCTCTGTAACTCGTTAGAATATCTATCAATGTTAGAAGCGACTATCGTTTCTAAATTATCAGTAAATGAAATAAAACCTGCATCAAAGAGCTTATCGTACTCAACATATAAGCAAATACCATTTGCAATATCTCCGCGAAAATCTTTACTATGCGCCCATGGTATTATGTGACTTGCATTTAACAGTTCTTTATCAGAAATCCCTGAAAAAGCGCATCGATTTTCAAAATTCTTCAACACACCTTTTCTAAATTTCGATTGACCAATCCTATACGCTATTTCCGCCTTGGCATTTTCTATAAAATAATCATCTTCAAGATCCACGCTAACTTCGGGGAGTAATGATTTTGCATAAAACGTAGATATATCGACGGAAAGCTGCGAATTACTATGCATCAAAAATTGATGTTCCAATATAATAGCAGTCCAACGATTTGGATACTTACCTGTGGTTTTATGTAGATCTGTAAAAAGATGTTTAACAACCGGATAAGGTATACAATAATAATCGTTTTCGTTTTGGATATCAGTCCATATTACAATATTGAAGTTATCATCAAATTTGTTACTTAGATGCCGCAATACAGTCTCTTGAAACCCAACCCACTTATTTTTGGGATTTCCTTTTAAGACGTAATTATTGCCATCATCATTCCAGTTTTTGATATCCAATGCTTTGTTCATGATAAGAGTTAGGTTTATTTTTTTAATAATTGCAAGAAAACGAATTCAACTCAATCAATCCCCCGGCTCATAATCCACCGGCAGCAAATCACCAAGCTTAGCCTTCGACCACGAGCCCTCATAAAGCGGGCTCGGGCTTGATACCACAATACCGTTCATATCAAAAGCAATATAGCCCGAATATTTGGTCATGATACTGGTTTCGTAGTTAGGCATATCCAGCGGATGGTAAACGTCCTTAAACTCGGTGGTTTCTTCGCGTTTGGTATAAACCACGTATAAAAAGTGCGGAAAGGTAAGTGCATAAATGCCATCCTGTGGTGTTTTACGCAAGATCTCAAATTCCTGGTAAGGCAGCTTCGCGAGGTTTTCCCGATACCATTTGGTCATCTTCGACAGGTTATAGTAACGCATCGCCGAATCGCGCGGGCCCTCCCGGTACTTTTTCATCCTCTGCATCAACACCGCTTCTTCGGGGCGTTCAGGGTTAATTTGCCTCGTAAAATCATGTGCTTCAAACCCTTCTTCTTTTAACTTCCCTTTATAAAGCGAACGGTAAAAATGCTGGGCCGAACCATAATAAGCCTGTTCACGTTTCTGCTTCCACAGCTTTTTTTGCGCCGCGCTGCCGGGCAGGTTCTCAAACAATGCACTTCCCGAATAGGATATGGTATGCTCAATAGCATCATACAAAAAGTTTTTGAGCAAAAATTTGGTACGGTAGCCCAGGGCCAGGTTCTCTACCACCAAAAACTCATCACCAGAGGCCTCTAACTGCTGTTTCCCCCTGTGATAAATGATATTTAAAATATGCGGGTTGGTAACTTTACACTCCTTGCCATTTTCAGTATCGCCGACAAATTCCTTGCGAAACAGTTCGTAATTTTTTTTCCAGTCGGCGCTGCTGCTGATCACAACTTCGCGCAGCATCAGCACTTTTTGGTTAACTTCGATGTTCAGCTTCGCAGTTTCCTTACCAACTAATACAGTTGTGGAATATTCTTCAATACTTACACCGGTAACTACCAGTTGGTATTGGCCTGGCTTAACCCCAGCCAAAGTAAAGGTCCCATCTTCGGCTGTGGAAGTGCCGTAAGTGGCGTTATTTAAAAACACGCTGGCATTGGCTACCGGGCTTTTACTATCAGCCCGCACCACCTTACCTGTAATAGTACCGGTTTGTGCCGAAACTATGAGCGGACATATAAACGCGATAAGCAAAAACCAATAAAAACGCATTAATTAAAATTAGGATATTTTTTCAATCTGCTAAAAAACACATTTTTTATGAACGGTTGATGAATTGTTGATGTATAATTTTTGTTGCGGTGATGTCTGAACTCGAATTTATTGAATTAAAGAATTTATAGAATTTTAATCTTTTTAATTTTTTTTCTTGCGCTCATTTTTAATGAGTGCTTAATGTGGGTTGGCGATTGTATCGCCTCCGCTTACGTTATAAACGTATGTCTTGTCCTAAAATAGGTTTACACAACAGTAAACAAAAATGGAAAGATATT
>CBIHRB010000015.1:0-145445 GCA_966212355.1 uncultured Mucilaginibacter sp. | reverse complement strand
TAATCAGCTTTTTTTTCAACAAAAAAGCTGTACCATGATTTATGATACAGCCTCAACACATGTAGTTAGGTAGTGGAAGTTAATACATGGCGGTTAGCCCTACGCAAAAACTTTCTTACCCATACCTTCAACCGCTTTATGCGTAACCGGATCAACCCTTTTTATGTGGATATTATTAACCGGTTTTACCACCAGCGGGATCTTTTCAATTCGTGTTTCACTGGTATCAAGTCCAAAAGCTTTAGCTTCTGACTGGGCCAGTTTTTTAATGGCAAAATAGCTGTTGAGGATAAAGCTCTCTGATACGTTGAACACGTTATTGTACGACAGGAATTTCTCCATGATCACAAACCTGAAGTCGGCAGCCATATTGTGTTGTTTTAATGATGGGTAATTGCTGGAGATATCAATCTCGCCACGTTCAACCATATCTTCAACTACTTTACGGAACAATACGTTTACCCGCGGCTGGATCCTGAAGCCCAAACGGAATTCTACGCGGATGACTTTGCCCGGCTCAATCTGGTCAACACTGTACTCCATAGTGTATGGCTCGTCGGTGCGTTCAATGTGTACAAACCAATAGGTGTCGGCACGTTTAGGACGGCGGCTCATGATGGAGTAGATGATCTTTTCTTCAATTTGTTTGCCATTATTGGCTTTGGTAAGATAGATCAGGTGCGTAGCGTATTTGTTTATGGTAGTATCATTGCTCAGTGCGTTTAGTAAAGGCAGGTTCTCCTTGATATCGGTAAAATGAAGGAAGCGGTTATTGATTTTACGGGCCTTAAACCAGGTGTACATCGTAAAGATCAGGCCAACTTCAAATCCCACAAAAAACAAACGTTTTAGTATTTTAACCGCGTTAGCTACAAAAAAGGAGAATTCAACAGTTACAAATAAACACAGGATAATGGTAACCAGCCATACAGGCCAGTGCTTCACATAGCGCATAAAGTAATACATTAAAATGGTAGTGCTAAGCATAGCAATGGTGATGCTGAAGCCATAGGCAGCCGTCATTGCGCTTGAGGTACGGAAATAGAGCGATACAAGAATACAACCGATACATAGTATCCAGTTGATACTTGGAATATAGATCTGCCCGCGGATATTTGACGGGTATTTGATGGTGATCCTCGGCCAAAAGTTCATGCTTACCGCCTCACTGATGAGGGTGAAAGAGCCGCTGATCAAAGCCTGGCTGGCAATAATGGTTGCCAGTGTAGCCAAAGCTATCGCAGGTAGCAGGAAGAAATGGGGAACGATTTCAAAGAACGGGTTAACGCCGGTAAAGTTCTTATCCGGAGCTTGTGACAGCACCCAGGCGCCCTGCCCCAGGTAGTTTAATATCAGGGTTGTTTTTACAAAGATCCAGCTTACCTGGATATTGCGCCTGCCGCAATGGCCAAGGTCGGAGTATAGGGCTTCGGCACCCGTAGTACACAAAAATACCGCGCCTAACAACCAGAAACCTTTAGGGTGGTCCATCAGTAAATGGGCGCCATAATAAGGATTAAGAGCTTTGAAGATAGAGGGGAAATGTGTTATTTGTATAGTGCCCAATACGCCCAGCATAATAAACCACATCAGCATAACCGGCCCGAATGCGGAACCGACCACCTTGGTGCCAAACTGCTGAAAAAAGAACAGCAATAAAATAATGCTAATTACAATAATGAGGATCAGGTTATTACCAGGGACAATAACGGTTGAAAATGCCGGTACTAAATTTAAACCTTCGATGGCCGATGTTACAGAGATGGGCGGGGTAATGATACCATCGGCAAGCAAAGTACCTGCGCCAATTATGGCAGGAATGGCCAGCCATTTACCGTAACGTCTTACCAGCGCATATAATGAAAAAATACCGCCTTCGCCTTTGTTATCAGCCTGCAGCGTAATAACGATATACTTGAATGTGGTTTGCAAAGTGAGTGTCCAGAAGATACAGGAAATAGAACCTAATACCAGCGCGGGGTTCACCTTACCGCCTTCAACCAACAGGGTTTGAAAAACATAAAGGGGAGAGGTGCCGATATCGCCAAAAATAATACCGAGGGTAACGATCATACCCGCGAAAGTGAGTTGCTTAACGTGCGAATTCATGAAGTGTATAAATTGTTAGGGGAAAAAGAGGAGATGATACCAACTGCAATGAAGGAACTTATTGTCCGTTTTGTGAATTTTGCTGTAGCAGCGGTAAACAATGCCATCGTAAATTATATTTTGTACTGTGAATGCCGCATGGCCAATAAGCATGCCACAGCGTTTTTGTTTTGTTTAGATCCTTGTTTTATAGGAGTTTATCAAAATGAGAAAGATTTTCTCAATATGAGGAAAAGCTATCAAAATGATAGGTTTTATCATTCTGATAATAGGGCAGACTATCGTGTTTATAGTATGTATTACAGATATTTGAACATGGACCTATTCAATAATGACCAGATGAACCTGTTTGGTGCGCCAAAAAACTTATTGCCTTTTGATGGAGAGGTATTGCTTTATCCCCATTTTTATAAGGAAGATGTATTTACGCGACTGGTTGAGGAAACCCCATGGAAGCAGGATAAAATGAAGATCTATGGCAGGGAAGTGAACTTCCCACGGCTTACGGCCTGGTACGGAGAGCGCAATGAAGTATATGTATATTCTGGTGTGGTAAATGTGCCGGTTAAGTTTAGTCCGCTGCTTGACAGCATTAAGCAGGCGGCGGAGCAGCAATGCGGTCGCCGGTTTAATACAGCGCTGCTTAATTATTACCGTGACGGTGGCGATAGTATGGGCTGGCATAGTGATGATGAAAGCGAGCTTGGCGGTAACCCTGTCATCGCTTCGGTATCATTTGGTGCTTCGCGGGTTTTTCAGTTTAAGCATAAGCGGCAAAAGAATGCTAAAGTATCCGTCGTACTTAACAACGGTGATCTGCTGATCATGCAGGAGCAAACGCAGCATCACTGGCTTCACCAGGTGCCCAAAACAAGCAGGGTGCAGGGTGCAAGGATTAATATAACGTTTAGAAGTATTGGGTAAATTGATTCTGCAAAAAAACTATTTGTAACGGATAGAGGCAATTATGCGTCTCTGCACAAAAAACTGTTTGGTAACATCTCAAACAAACCATTATCTTACATTAACATTACTGACCTTATGAAAACACCTTTATTATTATTTGCCGCCTTTTCGGCCTTAATAACAAACGCCAGCGCCCAAACCGATTTGCCAACCGATAGTGGTACCTTTTTTCTGCATAAGTTTGAGCAACACATTGGTAAAGAAACCTATTACGTGCACAAGTATAAAGATGCTATTCATTATAATATCGATTTTAAGTTCGTTGACCGAGGTTCGCCGGTGCCGCTTACTGCCGAATTGAAGGTGAACCCCGTAGCCGATCCGCTGGAATTGACCATAAAAGGCAATACTTCAAGGTTTTCGACCATTGATGATCAGGTGACCATTCGCGGATCTGAAGCAGCTATCAGGGTTAATGATTCATCTTATACACAAAAAGTACTGCCGCTTAGTTTCCCGGTAGCGGGCTATTCGCCGGGCACTGTGCAGCAGGTGCTTATCCAATATTGGAGTAAACATAAACAACCTGCAAGCATCCATACACTGCCATTTGGCGCGGTACAGATCAAAAAAGCCGGTGTTGATCAGCTTACGTTTAACGGTAAACCACTTACACTTAACCGGCTCACCATAAGCGGACTGGTTTGGGGTAACGAACTGGTTTGGACTGATAATGAGGGTAAACTCATATGCCTGATCACTAATGACGCCGAAGGTGACAAACTGGAAATGATGCGGGTACCTTACGAAGAACTGTTACCGCAGCTCATCAGTAAGGCGGCTACCTACGGTATGGAACTATTTGCGAAAGCGGCCGCACCAACAGGTAAAGCAGATAAGATAATAGCTATTACCGGTGGTAACCTGGTTGACGTAAATACCGGTACAAGCACCCCTAATGCTGTTGTGTTGATTGAAAATGGCATTATCAAACAAACAGGTAAGGTTGGCGCAGTTAGTATACCTACCGGGGCTAAGCTCATTGACGCCAAAGGGAAAACCATTTTACCGGGCCTGTGGGATATGCACTCGCACTTTGAGCAGGCCGAGTGGGGGCCGGCCTATCTTGCAGCAGGTGTAACTACCGTGCGCGATTGCGGTAACGAATTTGGTTACATCAACGCTATAAAAGCCGCTATTGATGGCGGCAAAGGTGTGGGGCCCAATATTATTAAAGCCGGCATTATTGATGGCAAAGGGCCTTATGCATTGGGGATTATCCAGGCTGATACTAAGGAAGGGGCTATAAAGGCAGTAGACCGTTATAAAGAAAATGGCTTTCAGCAGATCAAAATCTATAGTTCAGTTAAACCGGCTATAGTTAAAGTTATTTGTGATGAGGCGCGCCGGTTGGGTTTAACCGTAACAGGCCATATCCCGCAGGGCATGACCCTGCAGCAAGGGGTTGATTCGGGGATGAATATGGTTAACCACATACAGTATGTGTATTCTATCATGAAGCGCGATAAGGACAGGTCGGTTATTTTCGATGATTCGGTAAGTATCGCGGCTATTAAGTTTATAAAAGAACATCACGTGGTGATAGATCCTACGATAGGTGTTTTCGAGCTCGCCTTCCGTAATGTTAAGGATGACATAACCAAACTGGAGCCTAATTATTATACACTGCCGCTGCCGCTTCAGGCACTGTTTAAAAACATGGGCGAAGAACCGGAGAAGGCCGCTAAGCTGAAACCCTTGTATGAAAGCTTGAAGAAAACCGTTAAGGTATTGAATGATGCCGGAGTTACTATTGTAGCGGGCACAGATATGGGGTTCCCCGGCTATAGTCTCGACCGCGAACTTGAATTATATGTTGAAGCCGGTCTTACCCCGGCGCAGGCTATCAAAACAGCAACGATAACACCGGCAATGGTGATGGGGCTTGATAAAACAACAGGTTCGGTTGAAGCGGGAAAGCAAGCCGATCTTGTTATTATCGATGGTGATCCGCTGCGCAATATCAGGGAAATCAGGAAGGTATCAGCAGTAATAAAAGAGGGAAGGATCTATGACCCGGTTAAGCTGCACCAGATGGTTGGGTTTAAGAAATAGGTGTGTGGTTTATTGGGTTGATTAGGTTAATGGTTGGTTTTCAGTGTAATAACCACTCACTAAACCAACCATTCACCAAATTAACCTGGCAATCAATAAACTACTAATTTATGACAATAGATTTTACCGATACTTCATTTTAAAATGATACCTTTGCAGCCTCATTCCGAATCATGAGCGATCAGATTAAACATGAATGCGGTGTGGCATTTATCCGCTTACTAAAGCCACTATCTTATTATCAGAAAAAGTACGGAACTGCACTGTACGGCCTGAACAAACTTTATCTCTTAATGGAAAAACAACACAACCGCGGCCAGGATGGCGCAGGTGTTGCTACCATTAAACTGGATATTGAACCTGGCAAAAGATACATTAGCCGTCACCGCTCAATGGCTTCAAATGCTGTTGCCGATATTTTTGAATATATCCAAAAGAAATTTGCGGATATTCAGAAAGAGACCCCCGAAAAAATGGCGGACGCTGAGTGGCTTAAAGAACATGTTAGCTTTACCGGCGAGGTTTTGTTAGGGCACCTGCGTTATGGTACCCATGGCAAAAACAGCATTGAAAGCTGCCACCCGTTTTTAAGACAAAACAACTGGATGACCCGTAACCTGGTTATTGCCGGTAATTTTAACATGACCAATGTTGATGAATTACTGCAACAACTGTATGCATTAGGTCAACATCCAAAGGAAAAGGCCGATACGGTTACTGTGCTCGAAAAAATAGGGCACTTTATCGATACCGAAAACCAGGGCTTGTTCGATCAGTACAAACGCGAAGGATTGGACGATAACAGGGAGATCAGTAAGCTGATAGCTAATGATATGGATGTTGCCAAGATCCTCCGTAAATCGGCCAAGAACTGGGATGGTGGCTATACCATTGCCGGGATCCTTGGCCATGGAGATGCTTTTGTAATGCGCGACCCGGTGGGGATCCGCCCGGCATTTTATTATTACAATGATGAGATCGTTGTTGCAGCATCTGAACGCCCCGCTATCCAGACGGCATTTAACGTACCGATGGAAGAGATCAGGGAAATTCGCCCCGGCCATGCCTTGATCGTTAAAAAGAATGGTAAAATAACCGAGGATATGTTCAGCGAGCCAAAAGAAAAGAAAGCCTGTTCTTTTGAGCGGATCTACTTTTCGCGCGGCAGCGACTCGGCCATTTACCGTGAGCGTAAGCAATTAGGTCGCCTGCTTTGCCCGCAGATATTGGATTTCGTGAATCATGACATTAAAAACACGGTATTCTCCTACATACCAAACACCGCCGAAGTTGCCTTTTATGGTATGGTTGAGGGTATGCATAAGTATGTAAAGAAATATCAGCACGGAAAACTGCTTGAGCTTGGAAGCGACATTACCGAAGAAAAGCTTACCGAAATATTACAGGTAGCTCCAAGGGTTGAAAAAATAGCCATTAAGGATGTTAAACTGCGTACTTTCATCACACAGGACGCGGATCGCAGCGAAATGGTGGCCCACGTATACGATACTACTTACGGACTGATCAAAAAAGGCACCGATACCTTAGTGGTATTGGACGATTCCATTGTTCGCGGTACTACGCTGAAACAAAGTATCCTGAAAATTCTTGACAGGCTTGGCCCTAAAAAAGTAGTTGTGGTTTCGTCTGCTCCGCAGATCCGTTACCCCGATTGTTATGGTATCGACATGTCACGTATGGGTGAATTTGTGGCATTTGAAGCAGCAATCAGTTTGTTAAAAGAGATGGGCAGGGAAGATGTGATCCTGGATGTTTATCAAAAATGTAAAGACAGCCAGAAACTGCCGAAGGAGGAAGTTGAAAATTATGTGAAAGAGATTTATGCCTTGTTTACCGACCAACAGATCTCCGACCGTATTGCGCAGATCATCACACCTAAAAATGTGAACTGCGAAGTACAGGTAATTTATCAAACATTAGATAACCTGCACATAGCTTGCCCGGATAATCTGGGCGACTGGTATTTTAGCGGTGATTACCCAACTCCGGGTGGTAACAAGGTTGTTAACCGCGCTTTTGTTAACTGGATGGAAGGTAAAAACCAAAGAGCTTATATGTAATGCCCCCTAACCCCCTAAAGGGGGAATGATATACGAGGCGATGATTTTTTCATCGCCTTTTTTGTTGTTAGAGCGTAGGTGAAATAATAAATATGACTTGAGCGATCAATATCATTATGTAAAAAACTTCAAAAAGAAGAAAGAGAAAATCTTTAAACCAGTAGCCATAAAGCGCTTGTTTTGTTCGGTTGTAATTCGGTTTATTCTTTTTATTACCAAATAATTAAACCAAAAGTGAATAAGGACCGGTGCGAAAGCTATAATAGTTATTTGGGCAATAAAGCCGAATGGCAAAAGAAAGCTGAGATTAAACAAGTGTAATAGTATAAATAGAAGTAATGTTGCGCCAATCAAATTAAATTGAGTGTTGTTGATCCAGTCCTTTTTATGAAGTTTCGAGTATACCAGTAGATCGGTCACGATTGCGAATAGCAAGTAGGCGAATTTGAGTAACATTATGATAAGGTATAAAAATGGCTAAGTTTGAAATATGTAACTATTTACGATCCCGTGGGCGCTGCAAACACAAAATGTGTAACCAGCTTATCAATAAGCACCAGCGAAGCGATAATAAGCGCAATCCCCGCAACCTCATTTAAGCGGTGAATAAATTTAACCGAAATGCGTGCCCGGAGCTTATTGGCGTAAAAAGCTTTGAGGGTATCCATACCAAATTGGATGATCAGTATGGTTAAAAACATAACAGCTATATGAAACGACCTGTGCGGGGTGCCCACCAGGAATGTAGTACTGGCCGCGCCGATCACTACCGTCCAATGGAAGAGGAGGGTAGGGTTAAAAATGCACATCAGGAAACCTTTAAGTACGTAACCAAAGCGGTCGGCGCCCGACGGTACTTTGTTTTCATAATTGATCTCGCTTTTCTTGAACATGTAGTACAATCCAAGCGCAAATAATATGGCGCTGCCTACAACGCCTGCTATAACTTTGGTATGGTCAGATACATCGATATATTGCGAACCAAACAGGATTGCGCCCACAAAAACCACATCACTGCAAACCACGCCAAGGGCAAGCGAAACGCCGGCATGAAACCCTTTTTCGATACTGGTTTTAATAAGCGCAAAAAAAACCGGGCCGGTAATAAAAGTAAGTACTAATCCAAACCCGATACCCGAAACAATGGCTTTTATCATTAAGTTAAGCTTTGTTCTTTTTTGAACATTGCGAATATGCAATTTTATCTCAATAACAACGAAAGTTAAAATTGTGATTTAATTTATTTAAAAAAGACCGGAGACTTTTACCAAAATTGAATTATGTTTAGAGATTCAAAAATCAAATCTGTACAACCTATTTTAAAATGGAACAAAACGACAAAAAAAATTACGGGTCGGCACTTTATACGCTGGCTACCGTGTTTTTCTTCTGGGGCTTTTTGGCAGCATCAAACGGTATTTTTATCCCGTTTTGCAAAGCTCACTTCAGCTTAACCCAATTCGAATCACAATTAATTGACTTTACATTTTACGGCGGATATTTCATCGGCTCCCTCGCATTATATTTTGCTTCAGCTGCTTCAAAAGTTGATATACTTAATAAAATAGGATATAAAAATGGCATCATTTATGGATTGCTTATATCAGCTGTAGGTGCACTAATCATGATCCCTGCTATTAATTCAGGTTCGTTTGGTTTCATATTGGCTACTTTTTTCATTATAGCATTAGGTTTTTCATTACAGCAAACAGCTGCAAACCCATTTGTTATAGCGCTCGGCCCACCCGAAACAGGTTCAAACCGATTGAATTTTACAGGTGGTGTGAACAACTTCGGCAGTATTATGGGCCCTGTTGTGGTAAGTATTGTATTGTTTGGCTCTGCAAGCAAACTTATTAAGCCCGAAGACGTGCAGATTTCATCGGTAAATAATCTTTATTATATCCTGGCAGGCTTATTTATAGCAGTAGCTATATTCTTTTGGTTGTCAAAATTGCCAAGCGTTACCAGCGATGAAAAGATTGAACCGAGCAGTAAAGCTAACATGCCATTGTTCATCATATTTATCGCGTTCCTTTTAATACTGATTGCAGGTCCGGCAAGTATGTATATTGAAGGGATGATTGCTAAAAACAATGGCGTAGTATTGAGCGCTGATGTATTAAAGAAATACGGTGGCAGTACTTTAGAGCAGGTTAGCAAATTAAAAGTTGACGCGGCTTTAAAACAGCAGCTTACTTATTTTATAAGCCATGCTAACTTCATCAAATCACTTTTTGTATACACTTCATTGCTTATTATATTGATAACTTTAATTTCAACGGTATCGGCAAGTGAAAAAGACAAAACAGGTTGGGGGGCCATGCAGTATCCACAATTAATATATGGTATGCTTGCTATTTTTACCTATGTGGGTGTGGAAGTTTCCATACAAAGTAATATGGGGGCTTTGCTGGAGACTAAAGACTTTGGCGGTTATAATTCATCAAACATAGCTCCGTTTATTTCGTTGTATTGGGGAAGCTTGATGGTGGGCCGCTGGACAGGTGCGATTGGTGCGTTTAAACTATCAAAGGTAGCCAAGATCTTACTAACAATTGTGGTTCCGTTTGTTGCGTTCGGTGTAGTACTGCTGGTTAACCATTTAAGTGGTACCGACGTAAGTAAACTATATGCTTATGCACCATGTATAATTGTACTTATTGTAGGTTTCCTTTATGGACAACAGAAACCCATACGTACACTTGCGGTTTTTGGGATACTTGGTATATTGTTTATGATAGTTGGCCTGATGACTACAGGTATGGTTGCCATATTCGCCTTTATCAGCGGCGGTTTATGCTGCTCAATCATGTGGCCTTCTATCTTCTCGCTGGCGGTTACCGGCTTAGGCAAATATACCAGCCAGGGATCGGCTTTCCTTATCATGATGATTTTGGGAGGATCGATTATCCCGCCGGTACAGGGCATCCTGGCTGATACCAGTGGTATTCATTTATCATACGTAGTTCCTGTTATAGGCTTTGCTTATCTTGCGTTTTTCGCTTGGAAAGCCGGTGCTATATTGCGTAAACAAGGTATCGATATTGATCACGTAGAGGTATCAGGCGGACATTAATATTTTTTAGAGATCAGAGGTTGGAAATTAGAGGTTAGGTCTTTAATTTTCAACCTCTTTTCTCTTTATAATAATTTTAACTAATCTCAACTCTCTAACCTCCGATCACCGATGACAAAACCCAGCTTCGATCAGATTTTCATGAACCTGGCCACTGATCTGGCCGAGCGGTCGCATTGTGTTAAAGCACATGTGGGAGCGGTTTTAACGCGTGATACGCGGATTATTTCCATAGGCTATAACGGTCCGCCGGCTGGAACACATAACTGCGACGTTGAATGGCCGGAAACAGGTTGTGCCCGCGATTCAAAAGGCAGCTGTTCACTTGCTCTGCATGCCGAAGAAAACGCGATACTTTATGCGGTAAAAAATGGGGCACGACTTGAAGGCGCTACGTTGTATACCACGCTGTCGCCATGTTTGCCTTGCGCAAGGCTCATCTATTCGGCCGGGATTACCCAGGTTTATTATGATAAATCATATGCCGAATATAAAGGCTTAGCGAGCGACGAGGGGGTAGATTTTTTAAACAGGTTTGGGGTGAAAGCGGAGAAGTTTAAACAGAACCATGATTCGCTTGATTAAAGGATTTCCTGATACATTTTGAACTCTGATTCAGTTGGTTAAGGGATTTCTTGATAGGCTTTAAATATCAGGAAATCCTTAAATCTTGAAAATCATGGTTCCCGCTACTCCGCAATAAACGGTTCAATGTGGCTTATGGCAAACATAAGCTGCTCATCCTGGCTCAGGTCAGTGTTATCTAATATAATGGCATCTTCGGCGCGGGTAAGGGGGCTTTCCTCGCGTGTGGTATCCTGGTAGTCGCGGTGGGCCAGGTTATCAAAAACCTCTTCTAAAGTGATGTTAGGGTTGGTTGGTAACAACTCCTTATAACGGCGTTCGGCGCGGATCTTTGGGTCGGCGGTCATGAACAGTTTCACCTGGGCATCCGGGAATACTACTGTACCGATATCGCGGCCATCCATAATAATGTTTTTGGAGCGGCCTAAACGCTGCTGTTGCCTTACCATAGCTGCGCGTACCTCTTTAATAGCTGCTACCGAGCTAACTTTATCAGCTACGTGCATCTGGCGGATCTCTTCAGACACGTCCTCTTCATTTAAGGTAATAAAGGTTTTATGATTTTGTGTATGAAAATTAAGATGGATATTATGCAACGCGTCCGCTATCTGGGTATGGTTTTCAAGATCAATGTTGTGCCTTAAAAAGTATAAGGTTACGGCACGGTACATAGCGCCGCTATCAACATAGATAAAATGAAGCTCTTTTGCTAAAGCTTTTGCCAGGGTGCTTTTCCCGCACGAAGAATAACCATCAATGGCTACTACGATATTGTTGTTCATAGAACTGCTAAAATAGCAAATTATTAGCAAATGGCCCGGCTGCGGTAAGTCAATAAGGCTTATTTTTGAGGATGAATTTTACAAAAGCCGATCTCCAAAAGGAAACGAGCTACAAAACATCAAGAAGCGGGGGAAAGGGCGGCCAAAACGTAAATAAGGTTTCGAGCAAGGTTGAACTTTTATTTTCAATCGGTTCGTCCGCTTTGTTTAACGATGAGGAAAAGCTGCTGCTAACCGAAAAGCTTCAAAACCGGCTTAACAAAGATGGTTACGTGCAGGTAATATGCGATGAAGAGCGAAGCCAGTATCTTAATAAAGAAAAAGCAATTGAAAGGTTGATCTCTTTGTTAACAAGGGCCCTTCAAAAGCCCAAAGTACGCAAGCCAACCAAAGTAAGCAAGGCCGCCAAAGCTGCGAGGCTGGACAGTAAGAAAATGCAATCGGTAAAGAAGGAGAATAGGAAAAATGATTTTAGGGAGTAGTTAATTTGAAAATTCGCCAATTTGGAAATTTGAAAATGAAAAGTGCATATGTAAGCTTAAATTGAGCCACCGATTCTGTGAAAAATGGCATGACTATCTTCAAATTTCAAATCAACGCATTTTCAAATTACGACATTACTTAAACCTATAAAATCCTGTAATTGATCCCCATTGATGCGAGCGGAACATTTCCTTAGTGTCTTTGGTGTGGAATATAGCTGCTATATCAAACGCAAAACGGCTGGTTGTAAAAGCTACACCTACCTGCTGGCTAAATATAAACGGCTTCTTTTCTGAAACAACTTCCAGACTGTTCGGGTCGTCATGTTTGCGGAACAGGCTGCCCTGGATGGTTGCATCATAACCAACCAAATTAGCTAAAGGCTTGTAGTAAAAAAAGATCTCGTGCTTGTGCAGTAATTTTTCTTCGCCGCCGGTTGATACCGTACTTTGGGTACTGATGGAATTGAACAGTTGGTTGAAATTTCCCAGGCGTACCATACCCCCGGCACCCGCGCCGGTAAAGCCGTTACCCAGGTTGGCATACGAGCTAAAGCTCAGGTCAATCCATGAGGCCCGGGCCAGCAGCTTATTATACTCGGCTGAAAGGTTGAGCTCCACATCGTTTTTGATCTGGTATTGCCAGCCGTTAAGTTTGTAAAAACCAAAGGTGTTGTGAATGAGCTTTTGCACAGGTTCGCCGCCTGCGGCCGGGCCTACCAGGCCTATCTGGGCACCAAGCTTCAGGTTACTTTCGTTTTTGTACAGTAAGTTAAGTGTTGAGCCTAAATAAGTATATGCAGCAAACGGCCTGTCAATATCAAATGGCCCGCGTACAAAGCCCGATTGGGGGTTGAACATTTTTTGCCCTAACTCAAATCCTAAAACTTTGTTTTGAAGATCGTTTTCGGTTGGTTTTACGGTTAACGCTTTTCGGTAGTAAAAGAAAATACCATTGGTGTAATACCTGTCAGATCCCTGACCAAGGAATGAATCATTGTCAGATTGAATACCAAATTCATGACCGCGGGTTTGTGCAAATAAACAGGTAGCGCTTAGCAGGCATACCAGTGTTAAAAATAGTTTATTAGGCATTGGGGTTTATATAGTATAATAGTATATATGTGCGCTAATATATAAAAAACCCGATGCAAATAAAGCAGTTATAAATTTAGCTAATGTTTCAGTTCAAAATTTGCCTGATGAATCAAAACAAAGAGAAAATTACAACGATAAAAAGTAAAAAAATAAAACGAAATTTAAAAAGGCAAAGCAAACAACCCTTAATCCCATATTTTATATGAACGTGCAGGAACAAACCGAAGAGTACATCACCAGCCAACCTGAACCAAAACGTAGTGATATGCAAATTTTGCATAGGCGCATACTTCAAGTATTACCGGGATGTAAATTATGGTTTGAGGATGGCAGAAACGCTGAAGGCCGGGTTGTTAGCAACCCTAATGTGGGATATGGATCTTACACCATAAAATATGCTAACGGAACAATCAGGGAGTTTTTTCAGGTTGGTATGAGCGCCAACACTACGGGGATTTCTATCTACATACTTGGTATTAAGGATAAAAATTATTTACCCCAAACATATGGAAAAGAAATAGGTAAAGCGAGCGTGACGGGGTATTGTATTAAGTTCAATAATTTAAAAGATATAAACATTGATATACTTGAAGCGGCAATAAGGGATGGGGTTGAGATTACAAGTGAAAATTAAACTTCAAGCCGCGAATACTATTTTAAGTTGGGCATTATATTTTGATACCTTGTCATGAAGAACTTTTAAAACAAAAAAGTTTTACAGCGTGTAACTGTAAAACTTTTTTGTTTTATGCCGGGAAATAGCCCCGCTTTAATTAATGGCTGTTTTTTCGTCTTCTTTAACGGTAAGATTTATTGGATTTTTAACCTTTTCGTTAAGCAGGGCCAGGGTTATCACATCTCTCATATCGGTAACGTAATGAAAGCTAAGGTCTTTGATGTAATCTTCTTTAATTTCCAGAATGTCTTTTTGGTTTGATTTGCACAGGATAATCTCTTTTATGTTGGCACGTTTTGCAGCCAGGATCTTTTCTTTGATACCGCCCACAGGCAAAACCCGACCTCGGAGGGTGATCTCGCCCGTCATGGCCAAATTAGGCTTTACTTTACGCTGCGTAAATGCCGAAACCAGTGCTGTAAGCATGGTAACACCCGCCGACGGGCCATCTTTAGGGGTAGCGCCTGCCGGTACGTGTACATGCACATCCCACTGATCAAACAGTTTAGGGTTGATGTCAAAATCGGCAGCATGAGCGCGCAGGTAAGCGAGGGCAATAGTTACCGACTCTTTCATCACATCGCCAAGGCTGCCTGTAAGTGTTAAGCGGCCTTTTCCGGGGCTTAAACTGGCTTCAATGAATAGGATATCGCCGCCTACAGAAGTCCAGGCCAGGCCCGTTACAACGCCTGCAACATCATTGCCTTCATAAAGATCTTTATCAAAAATAGGCGCGCCCAGTATCTTTTCGATATCTTTTTTACTAACAACGCTATTGTAAGGCTCTTCCATCGCTATGTTCTTGGCCACTCCGCGCACAACCGAACCTATCTTTTTCTCCAGTGAACGTACGCCCGATTCGCGGGTGTAATCAACTATCACTTTTTCGATAACATCTGCTTTAAGGCTTACATCTTTTATTTTTAAGCCATGTGCTTCGCGTTGTTTAGGTACAAGGTGTTGTTTGGCTATCTCAATTTTTTCTTCAATGGTATAGCCGTTTACTTCAATGATCTCCATCCTGTCTAACAAAGCAGGCTGGACAGTGCTCAGCGAATTGGCGGTAGCGATAAACATCACGTTTGAAAGGTCATAGTCCATTTCAACATAGTGATCAGAGAAAGTGCCGTTTTGTTCGGGGTCAAGTACCTCAAGCAGGGCCGATGAAGGATCGCCCCTGAAATCGTTGCCTACTTTATCTATCTCATCTAAAATAAATACCGGGTTTGATGCGCCCGCTTTTTTTATGGATTGGATTATACGGCCCGGCATAGCACCAATATATGTTTTACGGTGGCCACGGATCTCCGCTTCATCACGGATTCCGCCTAAAGCCATGCGCACATATTTACGGCCCAAAGCTTTGGCTATTGACTTACCTAACGATGTTTTACCAACCCCGGGAGGGCCAACCAAACAAAGTATCGGAGCTTTCATGTCGTGCTTTAATTTCAGTACAGCCAGGTATTCGATAATGCGTTGTTTTACCTTATCTAAACCAAAGTGATCTTTATCAAGGATCCTTTGCGCACGCTTAAGGTCGAAGTTATCTTTGGTAAACTCGTTCCATGGTAAATCAAGCAACAGTTCAAGATAATTGATCTGAACGGAGTAATCGGCGGCTGCGGGATTGGTGCGGCTCAGTTTTTCAAGCTCTTTGTTAAAATGATCTTTAACTTCTTTTGCCCATTTCTTTTTGATGCCACGCTGGCGCAGGCTCTCAATTTCCAGGTCGGGCGTATTGCCGCCCAGCTCTTCCTGTATAGTTTTTAGCTGCTGGTTAAGGAAATAATCCCTTTGCTGTTTGTCAAGGTCAACGCGTACTTTGGTCTGGATTTGGTTTTTTAGTTCCAGCATTTGCAGGTCGAGCGTTAAATGCTCAAGCACAAGGTTGGCACGTTCACGCAGGTTGGCAATTTCAAGCAAGTGTTGCTTAGCGGTCATATCAGCGTTCATATTTGATGATATGAAGTTGATCAGGAACGATGTGCTTTCGATATTTCGGATTGCGATCCCTGCTTCACTCGGGATATTTGGCGAAAGCTGGATAATATTCATGGCCATATCCTTAATGGATGATACCATGGCTTTAAACTCTTTATCTTCCTTGGTTTTTATTTCATGGAAGGGTTCAACTGTGGCTTTTATATAGGGCTCGCTCTGTACTTCTTCTTTTAAATAAAAACGTTTTTTACCCTGGATGATAACGGTGGTGTTACCATCGGGCATTTGCAGCATTTTTATAATGAGCGCTATAGTGCCAACTTTGTTAAGCTGGTTAAAAGTAGGGTCTTCAATCCCCACATCCTGTTGCGAAACCACCCCAATCATGCGGCTGCCTTTATTGGCATCGCGGATTAGTTTTATTGATTTATCCCTGCCAACTGTAATTGGGATCACAACACCCGGGAAAAGTACAGTATTGCGCAAGGGTAAAATAGGCATTACATCGGGCAGTTCCTCATTATTCATCTCCTCCTCATCTTCCGATGACATTAGCGGGAAAAACTCTGAATCCTCATTTATAACCGGTAAAGCATTTTTAAAATCAAACGGATCGAAATTCATTAATTATATTTTAGTAGAATAAAACGTCATGTTGTCAGCCTGCAAGGTAGTATCCACTTCAATTACAGGTTAAATCGCGATTATCAATCGCACATAACAATGGTTCAAGAGCTGTGCCAAGTTACGATAATAAATAACAACAATTAATTTGGTGATTTAACGTACTGGGTACGTGTTTGTTACAAATTTGTAAAACGAATTGTAAATAAATAAGATTTTATTGGTAAAGATGAAAAAAAGTCATAGTATCGCTGTGCTCAAATTATTTTTACGTGTGAAAATATTTAAACAAAACCGCGATAAGGCATAATAATTTGAGGTATTAATAGTTAATATTATACCATTTTTGTTTTACCAGTAATCCGTTTAATGAAGTTATCAGTTATCCTGCCCCTTCTGATCATGTCTTCGCTTGAGTCGGCCATAGCGCAAAACGCTTATGTACGGCTTGGACAGCAGGCGCTTATGGATGGCGATTTCCGTTCGGCGGTGTCACACCTGGAAAAGGCGTGCATAACTGATTCAACAAATGCAAACGCTATGTGGATGCTGGGCTACTCATACTACCACAGCGATAACTACAAAAAATCGATACTGGCATATACCAAGGTAATTGCCGTAAAGCCGGCCGATGCAACAGCTTATTATTACAGGGCAAGGGCAAAAAGCTATCTCGGGAGAGACAGCCAGGCTTCGGCGGCGGATAAGGAATTGTACCTGTTAGGCGCTATTGTGGATCTTACAAAGGCCATTTCTATTAACAGCGATCTCAGGGATAACAAATACTACCAAAACAGGGGCATAGCTTACCGCGACTACGGTATGTTTAAATTGCAGGCGACATCTCGTTTTTATGACAAAGCAAGGGGAATAAACTCGTTAAAAGCTTCAGTTGCCGATCTGGAAAAGGTACTGGCAGATAACCCGGGCCGCATGGACATTTCCGCACTGATCGATCAGTCAAAAGAGAAACTCATCCAGGCTACTACAGGGGTTAATACTTTAGTGAAGCAGCACTAAAATCCGATTAAACTTTCTCTTTACCTTTTAGGCAGGGTTCCCTGCACCTTGTAATCGTTCCGGCCCATCAATTTCACATGTTGTGTTTTTTGGATCAGGTAAAGCGAATCGGGAAAATAACTCAATTTTTCGTTGGTTTCGTACAGCAGGTTTTTGGTGTGGTTATAGATCAGGATCCATTCAACTTTATCGCCGGTTTTTTTGATAATGATGCGGCGGGTTTTAAGCTCGGGTGTGCGGGCTTTATAAATAATAGCGCTATCGCTTGTGCTAACCGTGTAGCTGTTTTTCCACGCCGGGCGATTAATGTCCGATTGGATAAACAAATTAAGCTCCTGGTTCCAGTTGCCAATATGTACTATTTTGGTTTCGGTAACGCCATTGTGGGTAACCGTTTTGTTTACTTCGGGGTTTAGCCTGGTAAGCCGTGCCGAATCGGCTCTGAAAAATTCTTTCAGGTCGAAGTAAACCAGTTTGGCACCGCTTTGCCTGTTATCGGGCCGGCAGGAGTATAAATTTGCTATTAACAATAAAAAGCCGCCCATCAGGGCGGCTTTGCTTATGTTTTTTGGATTACACCAATACATTACCAGTCATTTCGGGAGGGATGGCAACACCTAATATGCTTAATATGGTTGGCGCCACATCGCCCAGTTTTCCGTCTTTTACCTCTTTAACATCCTTGTCAATCACAATACATGGTACCAGGTTGGTAGTATGTGCTGTATTGGGCGAGCCGTCTTCGTTAATCATGTAATCGGCATTACCATGGTCGGCGAGGATAATGAACGAATAGCCATTGGCTAAACCCGCTTCAACAACAGCTTTGGTGCAGCTGTCGGCAGTTTCGGCTGCTTTAACCACCGCGCTGAAAACGCCGGTATGGCCAACCATATCGGTATTGGCAAAGTTAAGGCAAACAAAATCAGGCCAGCCGGTTTCCAGTTCAGGGATAATGGCATCACGGATACCCGCAGCGCTCATTTCTGGCTGAAGATCGTAAGTAGCCACTTTGGGTGACGGTACTAATAAACGTTTTTCGTTATCAAATTCTTTTTCGCGGCCACCTGAAAAGAAGAAGGTTACGTGAGGGTATTTCTCAGTTTCGGCAATCCTGATCTGTGATTTTCCGGCATTTTGCAGGATCTCGCCCAAGGTTTTGGTCAGATCTTCCTTATTGAAAACAACCTGGACATTCTTAAACGTTTCATCATATGGTGTCATGGTGATGTAACGGATAGCCAGCGGGTGCATGTTGTATTCGGGGAACGACTTTTGAGTTAGAGCGAGACTGATTTCTCGGCCCCTGTCGGTACGGAAGTTAAAGCAGATTACCACGTCGCCATCTTTAATAACGGCTAAAGGTTTTCCTGCGTCATCAACGGCAACTATAGGTTTTACAAACTCATCGGTAACATCCTCAAGATATGAATGCTTGATAAGGTCGGTAACGTTTTGGGTTGGTGTGCCAATGCCGTTAACCATCAGGTCATAAGCCAGTTTAACACGCTCCCAGCGGTTATCACGGTCCATAGCATAGTACCGGCCGATGGCAGAGGCTATCTTAGCTCCGGTACCTGCAATATACTCTTCTAATTCGGTAACAAAGCCCAGGCCCGATTTAGGGTCGGTATCGCGGCCATCTAAAAAGGCATGGATATATACATTATCAACGTCCAGCTGTTTTGCGGTGTCGCAAAGGCCTTTCACATGCCTGATGTGAGAGTGTACACCACCGTCAGATACTAAACCGATGAAGTGTACATCTTTATTGTTTTGTTTGGCGTATTCAAACGCATCTTTCAATACGGGGATAGTTGGCAGCTCATTGTCATCAACCGCTTTATGAATGCGGCCAAGTTCCTGGTAAACCACGCGGCCTGCACCAAGGTTCATGTGACCAACTTCCGAATTGCCCATTTGCCCGGCAGGTAAACCTACTGCTGTTCCAGAGGCTTCAAGTTTTGAATTTGGATATTGCTTTAGCAGGCCATCAACAAAAGGAGTATTGGCAGCCAGTATAGCGTTTGATTGATCGTTGCGGCCATAACCCCAGCCATCAAGTATTATTAGTGCGAGTTTCTTTTTGTTTTCCACAATGCAAATATAAAGGCAACGGGGTACTTTATATATAATTTTTTAATTTAGGTTAGCAGTCTGAAATAAAACTTAAATTATGCTGTTAGTGTTTATTATACAGTTTTAAGAAACACAGCTTTTTAGTTCATTGAAAAGCAAGTAAACACTTAACTGCTCTTTGTAACTTTAGCACCAATTAGTACGTTATTATTGTATGAAATTAATATACCTGCCGTCGTTTATTTTTTTACTGCTGCTTCCATATGCTTCATCGGCAGATGCTATAGATAACGTGGCTAATCTTTTAAAAACAGGTAATACCAAAGAGCTTTCCAAACTATTTGCCAATAATGTGGAGATCACCATTATGGAAGACGAGAATGTTTACTCGCAAAACCAGGCTGCGGTTATACTGGATAAGTTTTTCACCCGGAATAAGCCTAAAAGTATTAAGCTGTTACATAAAATAAATTCGGGGGGTAATTATCATTTCGGTGTTTATATTTTGAGTACCGATAAGGGCGAATTTCGGGTTGCCATCACCCTCAAGGACGCAGGCAAAGGTACTAATGTTGTTGAGCTGAAGATTGAGGATGAAAAGGTGAAATGACGTAGTTCATGGGTCATAGTTAATGGTTCATAACATCTGTTTGGAGCTGAACCGTTTTCATAGTCAGAGATTTGCCATGAACCATGAACAATGAACCATTATCTTTACCGTAATCAAACCCCTCCATTTAAAAATTGTTGTTACTTTTGACACTCAAAAAGTACACAATTGGATAAAGAACTCATACACCAGTTTATAAATAATGCTTTAAGTGAGGATGTGGGCGATGGCGATCATACCTCCCTTTCAACCATCCCGGCCGACGCTACCGGCAAAGCAAAACTTTTAGTTAAGGACGAAGGAATACTGGCCGGTGTTGAGCTGGCTGCCGAAATATTTCATGTGGTTGATCCAAACCTTAAACTTAACGTGTTTTTGCAGGACGGAGCCCCGGTTAAATATAAAGACATAGCTTTTGAGGTGGAGGGCAATTCGCGCAGTATTTTGACCGCCGAGCGTTTGGTACTAAATTGTATGCAGCGTATGTCGGGAATTGCTACAAAAACCAGGCAGATAGTTGATTTGCTGAAAGGGACTAATACTAAAGTTTTAGATACCCGTAAAACCACACCCGGGCTTCGTTATCTCGAAAAATGGGCGGTGCGCATAGGCGGAGGCGTAAACCACAGGTTTGGTTTGTACGATATGATCCTGATTAAGGATAACCATGTAGACTATGCCGGCGGGATAAGGCAAGCTATTGAAAGCGCTAATCAATATTTAACCGACAATGGAAAAAAGCTTGCCATTGAAATTGAGGTGCGCAACCTTGATGAACTGGAGCAGGTTTTACAAACCGGCCGGGTTAACCGCATATTGCTTGATAATTTCAATTTTGATGACCTGCGGCAGGCTGTTGGTATAATACAAGGGCGTTATATTACCGAAGCTTCGGGCGGTATTACCATTGATAATATACGTGAATATGCTGATTGCGGGGTCGATTATATTTCTGTTGGCGCACTTACCCATTCGGTTAAAAGCCTTGACCTTAGCCTGAAAGCCGTAAAATAGGGTAATTAAAATATCAAATAACACATTGTTAAACAAAGTTTAGTGGTAAAAGCGCTGTGATTAAAACGCTTTTACCGCTTCAATTTTGTAATATTGCAGGAGAATGATAACCGTTTACTCTGTTACAGCACTTATAATGGCTTATCTGTGCGGCTCAATACCTACGGCTGTTTGGATTGGTATGGCTTTTTACAATGTGGATGTACGCGAGTACGGAAGCGGTAATGCAGGTGCTACAAATACTTTTCGTGTGCTTGGTAAAAAGGCGGGCATCCCCGTGATGCTGCTTGATATATTTAAAGGCTGGGCAGCTACAAACTTTGCATATTTCATTGGTGCATCTGCTACAGGTGCTATCAATTCAACCGCATACACTAATTATGAACTGGCCTTAGGCATAGCGGCAGTTATGGGCCATCTGTTCCCTATTTTTGCAGGTTTCAGAGGCGGCAAGGGCGTAGCAACTTTGTTTGGAATGATTTTGGCTATACATTTTCATGCCGCCTTATTATGTATAGTGGTTTTTATAACGGTGTTACTGATCTCAAAATATGTGTCGCTTAGCTCAATTGCAGCTGCCTTTACTTACCCTATAGGCGTTACATTTGTTTTTCCGACACCTATCCGGTCGATAGTAATTTATGGCATGTGTATTTGCGTGCTTGTGCTGGTAACCCACCAAAAAAACATTGAACGCTTAATAAGAGGCAAAGAATCGAAAGTTAATTTTTTTAAGAAGAAAACAACAGCTGCCTGATCACCATGAAAAAGTTTAAACCTGTATTAGTCCTGATAGCCATCATGGCTGTCTTTTCCTGCTCAACTGTGCCCTTAACCGGCCGTAAACAGTTAAGCCTCGTTGGCGACGCCGAAGTGAACCAGTCGGCAGCGGCAAGCTATAAGCAATTGCTTTCCGACCCCAAAACCAAAGTGGTGGCCAGCGGTGCCGATGCGCAACGTGTTAAAACCATTGGTAACAGACTGGCTGTAGCCATTGAAAAATACCTCAAAGAAAACGGTTATGGGGATCAGTATAGTTTTCAATGGGAGTTTAACCTGATCCAGAGCAGTGAAGTTAACGCATGGTGTATGCCTGGCGGTAAAGTTGCGGTTTACAGCGGGTTATTACCGGTAGCTAATACCGACGCCTACCTTGCCGTAGTTATGGGTCACGAAATTGGTCACGCTATTGCCCGTCATTCAGCCGAGCGGATCTCGCAGGAGATGTTGGTACAAGGGGGCGGACAGTTAGTAGGCGCAGCCACAAGCCAGCAGTCGCAGGCTACACAAACCGCCATAAGTACATTATATGGTGTTGGAAGCCAGCTGAAATTATTGGCTTATTCACGTAACCAGGAATCAGAAGCCGACCGTTTAGGTTTAACCTTTATGGCTATGGCCGGTTATGACCCGCACAATGCCATTGCCTTTTGGCAACGTATGGCAGCCCAAAATAAAGGTGGTGCTCCACCCGAATTTTTAAGCACGCACCCTGCTGATGCAACCCGTATTGCCAATATCCAAAACCTCATACCCGAGGCCATGAAATATTATAAAAAATAATTAATCATTTTATTGGATCCCGCCCCTGAAAAGGCGGGATTTTTCTTTTTATGGCTAAAAGCGAATTTTTAAAAGCCCGGTGGAAAAATCTCGTAATGCTCAATTACGAGGTTGATGCTGCAATATTAAAACCTTATACGCCGGCAGGTACAGTGCTTGACCTTTGGGAAGGAAAAGCGCTGGTAAGTATGGTTGGTTTCATGTTTTCGGATACCCGGGTACTGGGTATTAAATGGCCCGGGCATGTAAACTTTGAAGAAGTTAACCTTCGGTTTTACGTGCGATACTTTAATGGTACCGAATGGAAGCGCGGCGCTGTTTTTTATAAGCGAAATAGTGCCTAAAAGCATGATTGCGCTCATTGCCAACAATCTTTATAAGGAACATTATCGCGCCCTGCCCATGCGGAGCTCTATAACCGCGACAACAGATCACCATACCCGATTTTTATACGAATGGAAACTTAACGGGCGCTGGAATAGGCTTGGCGCTACGGCAAGCGACAGCCTGGTTAATATTAAGCCCGGCAGCCCGGAAGAGTTTATTTTAGAACATTACTGGGGATACAACGGTTTAAGTGAAATAAAAACAATGGAGTACCAGGTTGAGCATGTTTCATGGCAAACGGGTTTGGTGCCCGACTATGTTTTTGATGCTGATGTTGCCGCACTCTATGGTGATGCATTTAAGCCGTTTTTGGAAAAAGAGCCGGTTTCTGTTTTTTATGCCCTTGGTTCGGATATCAACGTACAAATGGGGGAGAAGATAGTGGTGGGGAGATAAAAGTAGTGGGGAGATAAAAGTAGTGGGGGTAATTACAATATCTGCAATTTGAAAAGTTTTGAACCTTTGATAAATTAATATTGGAAAGCTGAATTATTGGGCATACCTGAGCTGCCCCAGAGGGGCAAAAGGGGTAAACCAAAATCCGGACAAGACCAACTGTAAACTTTTTTTAGGACGAGACAAACTTATGGCGATGAATTATTAAGCATGACGATCTGCCCCAGAGGGGCAAAAGGTTTGTAGAAAAATAAATGCCCTTCCTTTTACAGCCCCAGAGGGGCTGAACAAAGCCAACAAGTTAATTATTGAGGCAATTTAAAGATATATTGTTCATCAAATTCGATATTAAAGTCATTTAACATTTTTCTGTATTCATCTAAAAATGTTGTTTTTTTATGATGCTCTTGCTGGTTTGCTATGTAGTTTACCACCTTATCAATTTGTGACCTGCTATTACTAAAAGCTCCATATCCTTCCTGCCACTGAAATCCGCCATTAGCTAATTTTTGTTTATTAACCCATTCGGACGAGTCGCTTTTTATAAATCGTACAATTTCGGAAATAGATTGGTTAGGATTTAATCCAATAAGTAAATGCAGATGATCAGGCATATTGTTGATAGCAATTAGTTTATGTCCCTGGTTTTGAACAATTGAGGTTATATACATTCTTAACCGCTCAGCCCAGGTATCTTCAATTAATGCCATACGATATTTTACGGCGAAAACGATGTGGATATATAACTGAGAATAAGTGTTATTACTTGCCATACGTTGTGATCAGGTTCGTTAAGTTGAGCACCTCTGGTGCTCTAATCAAATTTACATTATTTTTCTACAAACCTTTTGCCCCTCTGGGGCAGCCTGTCAATTTTTTAAATTTAAGTTAATGATATCGCTTGTAGCAGTAATCTGATCCGTTCCGAGTTAGCTGTGCTTTTAACCCTTATTAAAGCAACTATAATTAAATAATCCCCCATCACCCTGTCGTCAAAAAAAATAATCACTTCATTAATAATCACGTTGTTTGCTATTTTTGCAGCCCATATAAATTTTGATCAATGGCAAATTACAGCAGCCGCATTGCACAATTAAAAAACGAGATCCGGCCTTTACGCGATCAGCTTATCAGTCACGAGCTTTATAAAAATATTACATCGCTTGATGAGCTTACCGTTTTTATGGAGCATCATGTGTTTGCTGTTTGGGATTTTATGTCGTTGTTAAAAGCTTTGCAGCAAAAGCTTACCTGTACCATTACGCCATGGATGCCTACAGGGAATGCCAATACCCGCTACCTCATCAATGAAATTGTTGCGGGCGAAGAAAGCGATATTGATGAACAGGGAAACCGTGCAAGCCATTTCGAACTTTATCTGCGTGCCATGCAGCAAGCGGGGAGTACCGCCGAAGGCATCAATAACCTTTTTAATGAATTAAACTTCGGTAAGCATATTGATGAAGCGCTGATCATTGCCAATATTCCTGTTGCCGCCCGCAATTTTGTGCAGCACACATTTGATGTTATCGGTACCAATAAAGATCATCTGCAAGCTGCAGTATTCACCTTTGGCCGTGAAGACCTGATTCCGGATATGTTTGTGAGCATAGTAAAGGAGCTGAGCCAACAATTGCCGGGTAAGGTTGATATATTGTTATACTATCTTGAGCGCCATATAGAAGTTGACGGCGATCATCATTCCCAACTGGCCTATCAAATGACCGCCGAACTTTGCGGCGATGATGACAGCAAATGGGCCGAAGCGACTGTTGCTGTTAAAGAAGCATTACAGGCGCGCATTGCACTTTGGGATGGGATTTTGGAAGCGATTAAAGTACAGGAAATAAGTTCCCTTTAACCATATACCGATAGAAAAGGTTATTTCGACAGCGCATGGTTGGGGATTTTTCTTTCGCCTCCTAACGCCCGTTGTTCTCCCAGCTCTATCGGTTTGCTATCGTAGTATACAAAAACACCGCCGATTCTCCCAATATTACCTGGTCGCCTTCACTTAGCGGGTGGCCAATTTGAGTGGAATTGAGTTTGATCATTTTGCCATCGGCCGCGATATGGATCTTGGTTTTATTGCGAGGCGGTACGCCACCTTCGTCAGCAAAGATCATGAAGCGCTCGCTTTCGCCGTCCCATTCAATATGGGCATGCTGCCTGCTGATGTATTTATTACTTTCGTCCCTGCTCTCTCCCGGAAAAACAAATTGATTTAGCCTGAACGATCCATTTTCGGTAACGGACTTTTTATCCCTCCCGATGTAGAGTTTGGGGTCAGTAGCTTTAATCAGGTATTCTTCTTTTTCGGCCTCACCGCTCAGGATGCGTAAATAGGCTGTAAAGGAAGCCGCATTGTGTGCAACCTGCTTGCGGGTATTCATGATAAAGGCTGCATCCAGGTCAGGAATCCTTTTCGCTTCCGCCGGGAGTTCTTCCGTGAACTCAACGTCCAGCGTCCAGTCGGGGGGCAAATTGATGTCAAAGTCGTCGGCTATTTTTTGAACCTCGTTTTTGAACAGTGCTTTATCATGCACATAAACCGCACCCTCATAAATAGGCTTGTCCTCGGCATCGGCAACTATAAAAAGCTTCAGCTCTTTGATATGGCCGCCTTCTCCACCTTCTATCTTTTGTAACGATTCTTTAATGAAACGTAATATAGCCTCACGTAGGCTTTTTACATCCCAGGGTTGTTTTTCGCCGCTCCTTTTAAATAAACTAAATGCCATTTGCTCTTTCCTTTCTGCTTAAACACTATTCTTCGGTAGTGGTTTCCGTTTCCATGCTTTTTATATAACCTTTTTTCAGCAGGAAAGGGATCACATGATTGCCGGCCAGGTGTACCGCGTCTGACGATCCGCGGGTTGATTCTACCCGGATACAAACCACCATATAACCGTTGCCTTTTTCTTTTGGTGCAAAGAAAACATACCAGCCGTCATTAACACTCTGGTTCCTTACAATACGTTCCGGCGTACCGGTTTTACCCGCTACCTTAATGCCTAATATAGGCGTTTTAGGCGCACTTTGCTCAATCATATATTGTTTTAACAAAGCAGCGTAACGCGGGTCTTCGGCCAGTTTGATGCCGCTTTTTACAGCCACTGTTGAATCGGCAATTTTTAGCGCGTACCTGTTGGGTAGTAACATACCGTCATTAGCCACGCCCGATACCAGCCTTGCTACCGCCGCGGGGGTAGCAATCAGTTCGCCCTGCCCCCAGGCCATACCCGAAATACCTTTAGCCCTTGTTTTATGGATATTGTTAGGATCATACCTCGGTTTGGTATTAAATTCGGTTTTACGCCATAAGGTGCGCCATTTATCTTCCTGGGTGGCATTCAATACCGGTTTATTATAATAGTAACCGCCTACACCATGTAAAAACATCCCTGTTTTAAGGTACAATGTTGCCATGTACTCTTCCAGGTGTTCCTGGTTGGCCAGTTTAATAAAATATACGTTGTTTGATTTGGCAATGGCGCGCTCCATGGTGATCATCCCTGTCTCGTCGGGCTCAATGCCCTTGGTACGGATCCGCTCCTGGGTGCTTACATGATATTGTATTTCAGATGCAGCGATGCCTAATTTATTAAATGCCGACATCGCCGTTAAAACTTTAGCCGTTGAACCAGGCTGACTGGCATAGGTAAAACCCAGATCGGTAGTGGTTAACCAGGTAGCCAGCTTATTTTGATCGGCCAGTGGCATAGTCAACTGGTCCCAGTTGTGCACAGGAGGCAGCGGGTATTGTGCCGATGTAAGCACATCGCCGGTGTTGGATTCCATGATAACTACTGAAACCCTGTTATCATACAACGAAGTATCGGAAGCGATAGATTGCTGAATACTGGTTTGCAGATCGGCATCCATCGTAAGCTTTACATCGCGGTTTTTGTTTTTGAAAGCTTCTACTTCAGGGCCGTTGATATCACTTACAAGGAGATTGGCTAAAGCACTGTAGTCTTTTTTAGCCACGGTCATTTCTTTCATTCCGCGCGGCAGGAACCGGTCTTCCTGGTAACGTGATGCCTTCACATTATAATTGGTAATAGGCATATGAAACCCGCGAAGTTCGGCGGCATGCTCATACTCGGCAAAATAACCGTTGGTGCTGCCATTAAATACCCCGGTGTTTTGATCGCCCGTCCAAAAAAACGTTTGTTCTTCAAAAGGATAAAACCTTTCCAGGCGCTTGTGCATAGCCGAATCCAGGTCATAATGCAGCATGCCCGAAGCGCTTAATTTGTTCTTTTGTTTTTCAATAAGTTCGGGTTTGCTGGTAGCGAGGATAAGGCCGTTACGGTCATATATAGTACCGGCCTGCAACCTGTTCATTAATATAGCGATGCGTGGGTTATAGCTAAACATTCGCAGGCCGCTTTTATCGGCAACCAAAGCAGGTTTTACAACCCATTGCTTATTATCTGTTGTGTAGCGCGATACATTCACCACCAATAATACCACCCCGGCAAGCGCGGCTGCCAATGCTGGTACCAGGTTTTTATCCTGCTGTTTGGTGATATAATCCATTTGCACTGCTGTGCCCCTTACTGATGAGACCGACAGCAGGAAGCCCGCAGCCAGCAGATTTATTACCAATGATGAGCCGCCATAACTTTCAAAAGGAAGGGAGACGCCGGATAATGGCAATGCCCCGATAGAGCCGCCCGCAATCAGCAAAAACTGCACAAAGGTACATACCCCGATACCTGCACTTAGGTAAAACAGCAGGGGCATCCCCGTTTGCCTGCCTATGATGATGGAGCGGTGCAGGTACAACAAAAACAAGATGAACACTGCGGCCATGCCGGCCCAGCCAAACTCTTCGCCAATGGATGGCAATATCATATCGGTATGTGCTTCGGGGATAGTTTTGGCAAAGCCCTGACCAACACCTTGTCCGCTTACCCCTCCACTGGCCATGGCCCAAAGTCCGTTAGCTACCTGGTCGCCGCCGTAAACTTCATTATTCCAGGCGTCCTGCCAAATGGCCTTACGCTCAACCAGGCGTTCCACCGGACCGGGGATAATTTTATCGAGCCCCGGAATTTTATCGATGGTTAAAAAAGCGGTGATCACCACGAGCGCCATAATGGCCGATTCACTCAACCTCCTCCGCCTGAAAAATACTACGCTCCCAAGCGAAAAAAATGTAATGCCGGCGCTAAGCCATATATTATCAAAAAACCAGGTAGTGAGCACAAATAGCACCACAAAGCCCGCCATATACAGGAAATCGCCCCGTGAAAAAGAGAACAGAATGATGAACGTAAAACAGATCACCATGGCCGGGCCCAGATCGCCTAAAACCAAAAACAGCAGCAGGGTTATTATTGTGGCGATAAGTGCAAAAGAAAAGAACGACCAGCGCTTGCTCCAGCTGGCGTATTGACTGATGAATTTTTCGTTGGTGGCAAAAAATCCGGCAAGGAAAATAACAATGAGGTATTTTACAATTTCGCTTGGCTGAAAACCCAGCAGGTTAACTTTTACACCGCTACCCTCGGGGCCGGTACCAAACAAGATAGTGGAAAAGAGGATGCCCATGGCAACAATAGCCCAGGGCCAGCCGTTAGCGGCGCTCCTGCTCCATTTAAAAACAAGCAACCGGTAAAAGCCAGAATCGGGATTAAGTTTGCGCAGGTTAAACAGCTGAATGACACAGATTCCTGCAATACCGATACCCAGGTAAATAAGCGTATCCTTAGCCAAAAACCTATCGCGCAGTGGGTCCTGCAAGCTTAAAAGTGTAAGGAATGAGATACCGGTAAGCATCATGATCAGGGGTAAAATGATCTGATCGGCATTAGGATACCGGGCGCTGAGTAACAGGTGTACAATGATAAACCCCGCAAAAAAACTGCCAGCTATGATCCAGTACCACATATTAAACTCCTCCTCGTAGCGCACAATAAAAGCGCCCTCTTTTTTCAGGATGTTAAAATCGCGGGTAGAAAGAAGTTTGATACTATGGGGTGCCTGGTTAAATTTAAAGGTTACGTCTTTGTCCAGTTCGTCAACGCCCTGCGAGCGGCCAAACTCAAAGCCCGGCTGCATGGGCAATACCGAAAACGCTTTCCCGGTTGGCAGTTTGGCAAATACAAATCGCCCTTGCTCATCGGTACGGGTAAAGGCGGTTAATGATTGCAGTACCTTCTTTTTCTGATCGTTAAGTACATACAGTTTTTTGTATGATGAGGCATTTTCCGAATAGGAGGTTTTAGCCCCGGTCTCCTCATCGCTGAAAATGCTGTCGCGGGGCAAAATCATGGTGAGCTTTACCAGTACACCGGGCACAGGTTCACCTTTATGGGCTATAGTGCCTTTGATGCTGTATTCGCCAAGGTTGAGATCGGTTTGGGCGCCCAAAGCAGGGGGATTTTTCAATTCCTGTTCAAAGCGAATGGAATCATCGCCGGTATAACCTAAAAGCGTACGGGAGGTAAGTACGCGTTTCTTGAAAGTTTCACCGCCTTTTTCAAAGGCCTCGTCGGCATTTACGTAGTATTTGCGTTTGTTAAGCTCGCCGGTATTATCAACCAGGTCGCCGGTTGTTTTACGCGATGCTATGACCGATTCAATGTAATCAACATCCTTGGGATCATCGAAATAATAACCCTTTTTAAGCAGCGCCTTTACGTTTTGAGCGGTATTGGGCGAGTTAAGGTTTACGATAGTACCGTCTTTCAGGCGCTTATCAACATCAGTGAACTTAAGTTGCAATACGCTGAAAAGCTTCACAAATAAAACGGCCAGCAATATGCCTGTAAGCAACAGGAACAGCCGTTCCATTCTCCTGCCGGGTACTTTGGGATTTTCCTGGGCCATTTATCAGTGGGTAGCTTTAGTTGGAACAGAATCAGTTTTGAACATGCTGCCAAACAATCTGCCCGATATATATTTTTTATTAGGGAACATGTACGATGCCTGGACTGGCGTTAAGCAGTTATTAAACTGTACATTTTTTAACACCAGGGCATCGTTATGTGTAATAATGGCCGTGCGGAAGCCGTCAAAAGCAACGCTATCCAACACTACATATTTACAGTTGGCAGCCAACGCGATAGCCGGGCCCGCGTAAGTAGAATCTTTTTTGAATACGACGGTTCCCTTTGTTTTGATGTACAGGCTGTCCTTATTGATATGCAGCGTATCGCTCAGCACAATAGGCTGCTGAAAATCAGCCGCCGAAAGTAACAGCGTATGGCCTTTTAATTTATTAATAGTATCCTGGAGCTTGAGCTCTACCGCATTTTTAATATGCTGAACTATTAATGTATCTGTTTTTTTAGGGATAGCAGCCTGATCGGCGTTCTTTTTAAACTGCCAGATAAATCCACCCAAAAAGATAAAGCAAAGCAGAGTAAGTACAGCTACTGTGCCGCCATTGCCTTTGGTTTTCACCACCGGATCAGGCTCTTCCTGCCTTTTTACCGGGGCGGGTGCAATTGCTTCCGGCTGTTCGGGCGCTTTTACAGCAGCCACCACTGGTTTAGTGGCGCTGTGTTGCTTACGCTCCTTATCGTTATGTACCAGCACCACGGTCACATTATCTTTTCCACCACGGTTATTGGCTGCATCAATCAGTTTTTTACCTTTTTCGGGAAGGTTATCGCTGCTGGTAAGGATACTGGTGATCTTGCTTTTATCAACTAGGTCGGTTAAGCCGTCGCTGCAAATGAGCAGGATATCGCCTGGTAAAAAAGGCGAGTTACCAGTCTCTACAAAGTCGGGATCCTGGCCTATCTGCCCGGCAAAGCCAAGGGCTTTATTAATTTCATTGCGCTTGGGATGGTCCATAGCTGCTTCCTCGGTCAGCCGGCCCGAATCTTCCAGGAAGCCCACAAAAGAGTGATCTTTCGAGATCTTGATCAGCGAATAATCGCGCAGCAGGTACAGGCGGGTGTCCCCAACGTGGGCATAATAAAATTTATTGTTGATCACATCAACCACGGCCAGCGTAAGCACACAGGCCATGTTTTCAAGATCTTTGTTCTGTACTTTTTCGTCGTAAATCCGCTGGTTGGCAATGGTAAACGTATTTACCAGCAGCGGCACAATATCGCCGGCTATATATTGCAATTGCTCCAGGATGGTGGCGCGGGCAATTTCGGCAGCTATTTCGCCGCCGGCATAACCGCCAACCCCATCAACCACACAGGCAATGATAAAATTACCATCGCCAGATTTTTCGGCAATAAAAACGTCCTCGTTGTTTTGCCTTTGCTTACCGGTATCTGTTATCCCGAAAAAATTATTTGCCATGGTTTTAACTGGATTTTTTTATGTCGATAAAATGAGCTACCAATAACAGCACACATATTGCCAGCAGCCCTATTGATAATACCTGTGACATTATGGTTCGGGTTTAAATATGTTAATACCTACTATGCCATTGAGCAGGATCCTGGAGTTGAACGGCAGCTCAACCCATTGCGGCGAGTTCACATCGCTGCCGGCTACTTCCAACTCATTGATCAGGGTGCGCTCGCCAAAAGATGCCATGTAAAACTTGCCATCGGCTTTATTTAACCTGATGCGCAGGTGGGGGGTGTTCACCCATTCAGACGGTATTTTAAACACGGCCTGCTCGTCCCTTTCCTCATCACTGCCCGATACTACGATATCATCATCCTTGATCAGGTACTCCACCTTGCGGCCAACAAACTGCTTATCGGGCATAATGGTTTCCAGCCGGGCCAGTACTTTGGTTCCGGGCTTAACTACGTCCTTTTCATTGTGCTGCAGGTCGTTAGCATAAGGCAATTCGTAATAACCTTCGCTGTAATAAGTAAAGCCTTTTAAAACCTCGTTACTGATATCCAGGGTTTGGGCAACACCCGTTTGGCGCGGAATGAAGGTAACCCGCAGGTTCTCTTCTTTTTTGGCGCTTGTGCCGGGCAGCAGTTTGCCTATGAAGCCCTTATCGCCGCGTTTATAATCCGGGTGCGATACCAGCCTGAATACCCATTTTGAGCTTGAAGGTTCCACCTTTTTGCCTACTTCCTGGTGTTCGCGCAGCAGTTCATAGAATTTTTTAACAGATTCATTAACAATAATGCCGAACAAGCCCGAGCGGTTATTTACAAAATCCTGGTAATCTTCCTCGTTAAAGCTGATGATAAATTCATGGTAAAAAACTATCCTGTCGGCGAAGGAAAGCTGCTTGATCGATTCCTTGAATTTTTCGATGATGTATAAATACACGTCATCGGGTGTTAGCGCTTTTATTTTTACAGCCTCCTCGTTTACTGGTTTTCCGTTTGGTAAAAACCAGTCCTGAAGGCCTATCCGTTTCCAAAATGTTGATTTAGGTTCCATGCTGTATATGCTAAATCATTAAAAGTTTAAGTTAGAGGTATCCGCTTTTTTCACGCTATCGCGATAAAACTGCGTATCTTCCTTTTGTTGTTTTGCCCGTTGTATGTTACGCAATATCGAATCGGCGGTTGAATCAACTTCCGGTGGAATATTGCTTTCATCTTTGTAATCGCTGGCCTTAGGCTGCTGTACAGAATCTTTTTTTTCGGGCAGGATAACTTTATTATTTGCGGCCGAATCGGTTGCCTTTTTTGAAGGCTTAAACAGCCTGCTAACCACCCCATTATAAATACGCCCGCCAAACTTATCCATCACCACTGCCGAAAACACGGTGAAACCGCAAAGCAATATCATGAACAAAACAAAAATTGGCTTTGACATGCGCACGGCTTTATTGTCCACAGGTTCGCTGTTAACTACCTGTGCCGGTTGCTTGTTCTCGTTTTCCTGGTAATATAGCACCAGCCCCTGCAGGCGTTCATTTTCCTTCAATAAAACTTCGGTGTTCCACGATTCATCGGGGTGCGTTGGACTGATAGCGCCGATACTGCCCTGCATCAAAGCTTCCTGTAATTCAATACCGTTGGCATACCTGTTATTGATGTCTTTTTGCAGGCATTTAGCTACAATCTGCAATAGCCAGGCCGGAACCTGCATCTGCATTTCCTTTTTCTCGTCCGACCAGCTTTCGGGCAGGTTTTTGCGGCGCAGTTCCATTACATCAGGCATCTCCGACTCCATGTGGGCCAGCATCACGGCGTTGCGGGCAGTTTCGCCATTATCTTTTAAAGGGAAAGGCACCTGCCCGCCAATCAATTCATACAGGATGATGCCGTAGCTGTAAACATCGGTTTGAAAATACATCAGGCCTTCATTTTGCTCGGGCGCCATAAATTCAATAGCGCCCGCATGACGGATACTGGTACGGCGCTGATCATCAGACATGGCCGAAAGACCAAAATCAAGCAGCACGTAATTACCAGTATGTACGTTGAACTTTACGTTATTGCTTTTGATGTCGCCATGCTTTACCGAAACTTTGTGACAGTGCGATAACGCGTTTGCCAGCTGATCGGCCAGTTTGATGATCTCTTTAATGCTGAAGATAGCCTCATGGGGTGGTTTCAGCAGGTCTTCCAGATCGGGGCCATCAATATATTCCATTTCGATAAACGGGAACGAACCACTTTCGGTAATGCCCGAATTAAGGATCTTAACCACATTTGGGTTAGGCTCTTCGTTTACCTTTTTTAGTTTTTCGACCTCGTTCTGGAAATTGCGAAAATTTTTATCGTCGGTGCTTTCGGTGTGAATAGGAGTGGGCAGGAGCTTTACCGCTGTGATAATAGGCCCATAGCGGCGACCTTTATAAACAGAGCCCTGACCGCCCGTTCGTAAAGCCCCCATGTTTTCCAAACCTTCGGTAATAGTAAATACTTTGCTCATTGAGTTATACTTGGGGAATGAGTATTCGTGACAAATATTAAAAACTTTTTACTCAACATAACGCAGGCATTAGTGTTTGGTATAAAAATATAAAATTAAACCATGATTCGCTTGATTGAAGGATTATAGGATATCAAGTTAACTATCATGAATATCCTATAATCCTAAAAATCATGGTTCAACCACTATCTCATCCACCATTAACCATGCCTTTGCTCCTGGAATATACTCACCCGGTGGAATAATGCCCTTGTTAGTTGCTTTTACCCTGATATATCTTGCCTGCTGTGTTTTGATGTTTGCCCTTACCGCGTTGATGCCGTTATCCGGGAAATCAGTCTGGCGGTAAACTTCGGTATAATTGCTTCCATCTGTTGATACCTCAAAGGTAAGCAGCGTTGGCTCCCACATTTTTTGCCAATGGTATTTTAGGATATTGATACCCAGTTTTGATATGCTTTGCACGCTTCCCAGGTCAACTACCGCTTCAAGATCATCTCCGGCAAAGCCATACCATTGCCCATCATTATAAAGTTTGCTGCCGAAGATGCCGTTTACTAAACCAAAGGTATTACCCGGATTAAAGCCTCCCTGCGGCTGGTTTTTAAGCGCCACAGTTTTGCCAATGGCTTTGTGAATGGTAAATGATTTTTCATAGGTTCGGCCCTGCTGCCTGCCATTATTAAAAACAGCTGCTTTAATAATGCCTGATGATGCTATTGTAGTTGCACCTGTGTAACCTTTGCTGTTTAAGCCCGGCTCAGTACCATCTGTTGTATAAAATATTTTAGCGCCGGGTAAAGTTGTTTGTAGATTTAACGCTACCTGATGATTAGCTGTTTCGATTACAGAATCGGTGATCTCATCAAATACATCAGCCGCGTTTATATTTAGCTTTTTGAGCAAAGGCTGCTGGTACCTCAGTCGTTTCAAAAAATCCGGATAGCTTTTATTTTTCTTCGAACTCCAAGCAACTTCGGCCAAAGCCAGCATCCGCGGAAACAATTGCCGCTCGGCCTGTGCGGGGCTGGCCATGTATTCGCTCCAGGCATTGGCTTGTACACCTTTGATATATTTAGCTTCATCGCCATTCAATTCATTAGTTATTGGTTCGTAATTATAGACCTTGCTTAATGGCGTGTATCCTCCGCCCGCTAATGGCTCGGCAGGGTAAAGGGACTGGTAGTAATCCAGGTATACATATTTTTCGGGCGTCATGATGGCATCGTGATGCTGTTTGGCAGCGGCTATGCCGCCCTCTTCGCCAGTCCAGCTCATGACGGTTGCACCGGGGGTAAGCCCGCCTTCCAGGATCTCGTCCCAGCCTATGATCTGCCGGTCTTTACTGTTCAGGTATTTTTCCATGCGGCCGATGAAATAGCTTTGCAGTTCCTTCTCATCTTTCAGGTGCTCGTCCTTAATGCGCTGCTGGCATTTGGGGCAGACCTTCCATTTGGTTTTAGGGCACTCATCACCGCCGATGTGAATATATTTTGAAGGGAACAACGGCAGTACCTCATCCATCACATTTTGTAAAAAGGTAAACGTTTCGTCATTGCCGGCACAATATACATCGTCAAAAATACCCCAATACGTAGCCGTTTTATACGGCCCGCCGGTGCAGCCTAATTGCGGGTAAGCAGCCAGCGCCGCCAGTGCATGGCCCGGCATTTCAATTTCCGGGATCACCGTGATATGCCTTTGGGTGGCATACTTTACAATTTCTTTAACCTCATCCTGGGTATAATAACCGCCGTAACGTATGCCATCAAACCTGTGCGGACTATTTTTTTTATGGCCGATAATGGTTTCATCGCGATAAGCAGAAACGCTTTGCAGCAATGGATATTTTTTTATTTCGATGCGCCATCCCTGATCATCAGTAAGGTGCCAGTGGAAGGTATTGATCTTGTACAGCGCCAGCAGGTCTATCCATTTTTTAATAGCCGCTGGTTCAAAAAAATGACGACTTACATCAAGGTGCATTCCGCGATACGCAAAACGGGGATAATCGGTAATAGTGTAACCTTTAACCGTTATTTTACTTTTATCGATATCTAACAATTGAATAAGCGATTGTAAGCCATAAAAAACACCGGCTTCATCATGCCCGGTGATGATTATTTGATGAGGTTTAACCATCAAGGTATACCCTTCGGGCTGGCTAATGCTTTTTGGATCGAGCTGAAGCCACAAATTTGATGTAGCCTTTTTGTGATTTACAAAAGGCTCGGTTTCATGGATATCTCTCGCCAAATTTACGTAATGCCTAAAAAAGGTGACATTACTTGCTTTGATGCCTGGACCTAAACCAATGACAAATTCCCGGGGAAACGCATAGGTTATATCGTTACTTTTTATTTTGACCGGCTGAGGTATGATACCCTGTTTATAGATCTGAGCTTTACCATGCAAGGCAAAGGTAACACACAAAATAAAAGCAATAATTTTTATGGGTCTGGAGAAGAATAGGTTATAACTGATCATCAATGTAAATGTAAAACCGAATATACTTTTTTTGCCGAAAGGCGGATAACGAAATCGTTTAATAATAAAAAAACACACCCCCGTTTTTCTTATCCTACATCAAGTGTCGCCGGCGATTTTGACCGTAATTTTGAATCATAATAACACAGCAAGTATTAAAATATTTAAAACAAGGAAAACAATGGAAAACACTATAAACGGCATTCACCACATCACTGCAATTGCAGGCAATGCTAAAAAAAACTATGATTTTTATACACGTGTATTGGGTTTAAGGTTAGTTAAAAAAACCGTAAACTTTGATGATCCCGGTACTTATCACTTGTATTATGGCGATGGCAACGGTACTCCCGGTTCTATCCTTACTTTCTTCCCCTGGGAAGGTATCACAGCAGGTCGCCGGGGCGCAAGGCAGGTAACTGAAATTGGTTATTCGGTACCTGAAGGTAGTTTGGATTTCTGGTTGAAAAGGTTTGAGGATAACAATGTGATCTACAACAAACCGGCCGAAAAATTTGGTGAGCAGTACCTTACTTTCCTTGATCCTGACGGTTTGAAATTTGAGCTTATCGTTCCCAAAAAAGCCGATAACCGCACGCCGTGGGAAACTGCCGAAGTAACCGCTGCCAATGCAACCAAAGGTTTTCACAGCATTACCATTACATCAAATAAAATTGAGGCTACTGCCAAAATATTAACCGGTGTATTAGGCTATCGCTTACTGGAACAGCATGTTAACCGCTACAGGTTTATTACCGATGCTGTCGAAAATGCAGCTATAGTTGATTTGGTGGAAGTTCCGGGAGAAGTTGCCGGTCATGTAGCAGGTGGTTCTGTTCACCACGTTGCGTTCCGCGTACCTAATGAAAAAGTATTGATGGAATACCGTGAAAAGATAGCCAACCTTGGCTTGCATATCACCGACAAAATAGACAGAAACTATTTCTACTCATTATACTTCCGCGAACCAGGTGGTGTTTTGTTTGAGATAGCAACCGATAACCCAGGCTTCGCGGTTGATGAACCAGCCGAATTATTGGGCACAGGTTTAAAATTACCTGCACAGTATGAAAACCTGCGCGGCGAGTTGGAAAAAACATTACCATCATTAGTTTAATCAAATAGATGTACAGGCACACCAAACAGGTTGTTTCGGCGGGAGTTTCCGCCGAACAGGCCAAAAAAGCCATCATTATGCTGCATGGCCGCGGAGCATCGGCAAGCAGCATGGTCTCGCTTAAAGATCATCTTGAATTGGATGGATATGCCATCTTCGCGCCGCAGGCTAATGAGCATAGCTGGTATCCCTACAGTTTCATGGCGCCGGTTCAGAATAATCAACCAGCCCTTGATTCGGCGCTTGAAGTAATTGGCGAACTGGTTGAGGATCTTAAACAAAAAGGAATAGCACAAAAGGATATCTATTTCCTTGGTTTTTCGCAGGGCGCATGTTTAACGCTTGAATATACCGGCCGAAATGCCGGCAGGTACGGGGGGATTATCGCTTTCACCGGCGGATTGATAGGAGAGGAGCTGGTTAAGGAAAACTATAAAGGCGATTTCAACAATACCCCGGTGCTGGTCACCACCGGCGACCCCGACCCGCATGTACCGGTTAGCAGGGTTAATGACAGCGTTGAAATATTAAAAGAATTAAATGCGGGTGTAACCCTCAAAATATATAAAGGCCGCCAGCATACTATTTCCCATGAAGAAATTGTGCTGGCAAACGAGATACTGAAGAATTGATTGTTTTCAAAGTTGAGTGTTTAAGAGTGGAGAGCTGCCCGGAGGGGCGGCTCTCTTTTTTTTTGCCGGACAGTATTGACTAACCCGTATAATAAATAAGTTATGCTTATGCTTTTTGATAACCTTTAGGTTATTTTATATTAATAACCGGTAGTTTGAAATGATGGTTAAGGGATTCATAATTAGCAGGTAAGCTTATTTTTACTTTTTAAATATATTAAATTAATATTTAAGTAATTTTAGCCTTTGTTTCCCGGACGAACTTAATTGGTAAACTATGCCCGACAAAATTGTGATGAGCGATATGCAGCTCATTGGCCGGCTAAAGGCTGATGATGAAGCGGCGCTTACCATGATTTACAGGAGGTACTGGGCTTTGCTTTTTAAAGCAGCTTATAACATCTTAAAAGACAGGCAGGCATGCGAGGATATTATCCAGGAACTGTTTATTAAGCTTTGGGATTGCCGTGCCGAAGTGGAGATCACTATATCGCTCAAGGCCTATCTGTATGCATCGGTACGTTACGGGGTTTACAGGCAAATCCGCACAGGTACCCCTGTAAGAAGCGAGATTTTTGATGATCTGATAGAACGCCTGCACACCCCGGCTACCCACAACACCATTGAGCATAAAGAACTGCTATTGCAAATAAACCAGGTAATTGATACCCTGCCCGAAAAATGCCGGGAAGTTTACAAACTGAGCCGGGAAGAATGTCTTAGTCATAAGGAAATAGCCTTGCAGCTAAATATATCCACTAAAACCGTCGAAAATCATTTAACCAAAGCGCTTCGCCAGTTGCGCGGCTCGTTAGGCTCCGCTTTTATCCTGGAAGCGTTGATGTTTTTTTTAGATAAATAATCCCAAAGATATTTTTGTCGGTTGACGCCGGTTATGCTAACGGAACCAGGAAAATAGCTTTTAAATAATCGTGGTTATTGAAGAATCGCGGAGAGAAGTTTTCACACGAATTACCTTGTAAGCATGCTACAATTAATCGAATTATACGAATTAAAATTCTTTCTATATTAACATTCGTGTAATTCAATTAATACGGAAAAATTCGTGTATAAATTTTTCGCTTGCCTGCTTTTAATTTTATACTGTGTTTTAAACGCAATTTCCCTGGTACTAAAGACTATTAGTAATGAAAAAAATAAAATATTTTAATTTTTTTCATTTCGACGTAGGGGATACCCCCGTTTTTTTGCTCTCCTTATCAAAACCACATTTGTGCAACAGGGAGAATTTTTACAACTGATAGATAAATACCTGGCCGGGCAGGCAACTGCTGCGGACAAGGAACAGTTGTTGAATTTTTTTGAAAGCTTTCAGGGTGATACCGACGAATGGGATGAAATAGTGCTTGGTGTAAAGCAGGAACTGGAAGACCGCATGTTAAGCAACATCAGGCAAGCGATAGCTGAACCGGTGGCTAACAAGGGCCCAAAAGTTATAAGGTTGCATTTTTTCAGAAATGTTGCCGCTGCTGTTATTCTGTTGGCCGTGTCGGGCACTGCTGTTTATCATTGGTATAACAAACATGAGCAGCAACAATTAGCCGCTCAAAACAAAGCAATTGTAAAACACGATGTCGAGCCCGGCGATAACAGGGCTGTTTTAACCCTTGCCAACGGCTCCAAACTGATACTGGATTCGGCTAAGATCGGCTTGCTGAATCAATCGGGTAACGTCAGCATTAATAAAACGCAGGATGGGCAGGTGGTTTACACCGCGGATAAAGACCAACAGCAAAACGGTCCGGTTGCCTATAACACCATTAGCACCCCCAGGGGCGGCCAGTACCGGGTAGTGCTTCCTGATGGTTCAAAAGTTTGGCTTAACTCTGCCTCGTCACTAAAATTCCCTACGGCATTTACAGGTACCGAACGTGATGTTGAACTTATCGGTGAAGGATATTTTGAGGTGACCAAAAATAAAGCGAAGCCTTTTAATGTAAAGGTTAAAGATATTAACGTGGCTGTATTGGGCACACATTTCAATATCATGGCTTACAACGATGAGGCCGCCGTTAAAACCACTCTACTCGAAGGATCGGTGCGTTTAACACAGGGTAATGTAACTAATACGTTAAAGCCCGGTCAGCAGGGCATTATAAATGATAAAAACATTAAAATTATTGATGTTGATACCGACGAAGCGGTAGCCTGGAAAAATGGCTTCTTTGACTTTGAGCGGGCAAACATACAAGATATTATGAAGCAGCTTTCGAGGTGGTATGGTACCGAAGTAGTATACGAAGGTAAAATACCTGATGATGAGTTTGTAGGTAAGATCAGCAGGGATGTAAAACTATCGCAGGTATTGCACATCCTTGAATTAAGCAACGTGCGTTTTAGGATTGAGAACAAAAAAATAATTGTTACGCCTTAAATAGCGGCAACTGATTCTTAACTGTTAAACCCAAACTATGAAGAAACACTGACGATATAATCTCAAGATATTCCAACCTAAGCTCCCCTTATCTAAATGAAAGAAAAGCCGGAAGCGCTGCAACGCTTCCGGCATAATGAATTGGATCAAGCTTTCCTGAGTTTTCAATAACAGATTTTTTTAACCCAAACATCACGAAGTTATGCATTTAAACTTTACTGGTAAAGTATTTAGTGCCTTTGGTACACATTCAAAACTGTTTTTGACGATGAGATTAACCGTCTTATTATTAACTCTCGGCTGCCTGCAGCTAAGTGCAAAAAGCTTTTCACAATCCATAACCCTCAATGCGAGGGGGATAGCACTTGATAAAGCTTTTAAAGCAATTGAAAAGCAAAGCGGCTATTATTTCTTTTACAGGTATAAGGATATTTCAAAAACCAAGCCGGTTAATCTTTCACTAACTAACGCTTCATTACAGGAAGCGTTGCAACAATGCTTTAAGGATGAGCCCTTAACGTATGTTATTGATGATAAAAATATCATTGTAAATAAAAAGAAAACCCCCGATGCAAGCACTGCCCAGGTACCCATAACCATAAGCGGTATTGTGGTAGATGATAAAAATCAGCCTTTACCGGGTGTTAATGTTAAAGTAAAAGGTACCAATGTTGGTGCCACAACCGGGGTGGACGGTAAGTATACCTTAAATGCCGAAGATAATGCGGTGTTAGTATTTACATTCATAGGTTTTCAAACCAAAGAAGAACCGGTTAATAAAAGAACAACTATCAACGTTGTTTTAAGTGAAGATAACAAGGAATTAAAAGAGGTAGTTGTTGTAGGCTACGGCAACCAGGAGCGTAAGGATGTAACAGGCGCTGTTGGTTCGGTAAAAATGGGTAATATCAAAGAGATCAAAACGGCGAGTCTTGATCTGAAACTGGCCGGCCAGCTCGCGGGCGTAACCGTAAACCAGGTAACCGGTACTCCGGGCGGTGGTGTTTCTGTAAATATACGCGGTGCCGGTTCAGTGGGTGCCGGTGATGATCCTTTATATGTAATAGATGGTTTCCCCATTTCCCCGGGGTTTGATCAATATCAAAATCCTTTAAGCACCATCAATCCCGACGATATTGAAAATATCAGTGTATTGAAAGATGCTGCTTCTACAGCGATTTACGGTTCGCGCGGGTCAAACGGTGTTATTTTGGTCACTACCAGGAGGGCGAAAAAAGGCGAGTCGTCAGTCACGGTAAATACTTCAACAGGAATCCAAACCATATTGCCCAAAAGCAAATTAAAAATGATGACCGCCGAGCAATACGCGCAGTGGCGTATTGAAGCTTTGCAGGACCTGGATAAAGTGAACGGAGTGCCGTTCAGCATGGACCAGGTGCCTGAGGCGTTCAGGAATCCAAAAGCACTTGGCAAAGGTACTGATTGGTATGATGCAGTTACCCGTAATGCGCCTATGCAAAATTATGATGTTACTGTTTCAAATGGTACCGATAAAGTGCGCTCTTTGTTTTCATTGGGATATTTTGATCAGCAGGGTACGGTGCTTAACACCGGATTCAGGAGATATTCGGTAAAAGCCAATATGGATGCCGATCTGTTTAAAAATGTTACGGCCGGCCTTAGCATCGCTCCAACTTACAGCCAGCGTAAATTACAACAAACCGACGGGCATTTTGACCAGGCTGTATTAAGCCAGGCCTATCTTGAAAGCCCGCTTACTCCGGTAAAACAGCCCGACGGTTCATATACCAATGTGGTAGGTTCGGAGGGAAACGGGAATATTGCAGGTACAGCACTTAACGCCAATCCGGTAAGTGAACTGGTTAATACCACTAATAAGTATTCACAATTCCGCACGTTGGCTAACACATACGTTAACTGGGAAATAATTAAAGGCTTAGATGTAAAATCTACTTTTGGTATTGATTATCAGAATAGCAATGGCGATTACTTTCGTCCGTCGTTTTTAGGAAGCTTCCGCATTCCCAATAAGGACGGAACCCAGGTCAAAGCTGTAGGATCATTTAATTCGTCTAATTCCTTCAACTGGCTTAGCGAAAACTCCGTAACCTACAAAAAAACCTGGTGCAATCATACATTAACTGTTTTGGGCGACTATTCGATACAGCAGGAAACCAGCCACTATCGTTTAACCTATGGCACCGGTTTTCCCGACGATGTAGTCCGTTCGGTAAGGGCCGCTACCATTATCACAGCTGATGCCGGTGACGAGGAATGGAGGCTATTATCGCTGATTGGCAGAGTGAATTATGCATATAAGGATAAGTATTTACTAAGCGCCTCCATACGCCGCGACGGATCGTCGAGGTTTGCGCCGGGGCACCGGTGGGGAACTTTCCCTTCAGTATCGGGCGGCTGGCGGATCTCTGACGAATCATTCTTCCCAAAAACAAATGTGATCGATCAGTTGAAATTCACGGCCAGCTACGGTCACGCGGGTAATAACAGCGTGGGTAACTACGATTATATAGCCACTGTAGACGAAACCAATTATACTTTTGGCGGAACACTTGCTCCGGGAAAGTCAATTACCGATCTCGGCAATGCTGAAGTTGGCTGGGAAACAACCAAACAGTTTGATGTAGGCATGGACCTTTCTTTATTTAAAGGCCGGCTTTACTTAATTGCCGAGTATTATAACCGCTTTACCGAACGGTTACTGCAATATATACCCGTGCCGATAGCCTCGGGCTACGGATACGCGTTATCAAATGTTGGCAATGTGCGTAACCGCGGTTTTGAGTTTACGGTAACCACCAAAAACATAGTTAGCAAAGCTTTTAACTGGAGTACAGATTTTAATATATCGTTAAATCGTAATAAGGTTATAAGCCTTGGCCCTACACCTCAAATCTATGACGCGCCCCGGAATGACAACCCAACCAGTATTACACTGGTAGGGTTGCCGCTTGGGCAGTTTTACGGATATATTTTTGAGGGTATATTCCAAAACCAGGCCGAACTTGACAAATACCCGCATTTTGAAGGTGAAAATGTTGGCAATATCAGGTATAAGGATGTTAATAATGACGGCGTTATTGATGGTAAAGACCAGGTACCTATTGGCAACCCCTGGCCTAAATTTACATTTGGTTTTAACAACCACTTCAGTTATAAACAATTTGATCTGAACATTATCTCGGCCGGCTCGGTAGGGGGGCATGTGTTTGATATGTACAAACAGTTTACAACCAATTTAGATGGTATTTTTAATGTCGAGCAAAGTGTCATAAACCGCTGGAGATCACCGGAGCAGCCGGGAGCCGGCATATTGCCTGCCACTACTTCAAACACTGGTCTTGCCCGGGATTTTTATCCCTCATATTGGGTAGAGAGCAATTCGTATTTAATGGTGAAGAATATTGATCTCGGTTACAATTTCAAAACAAAATTCAGCAAAAACTTCAGGGTATACTTCAGCGCTCAAAACGCCATCCTGATTACAGGTTATAAAGGAGGCAGCCCCGAGGTTGGCATTGAGGGGCAGCAGGGTAATCGTTCGTTATCACCCAATGTGAATTTTACAGGCTATCCGGTTTCGGCAATTTACACATTAGGTTGCAACGTAACATTTTAGTCAGTACAGCGATTTTTGAAAACACAATTGAGCAACATTAAGAATCAGAAGACATGAAAAAAAACATATACCTTTTTCTTAGCCTCGCAGCTATTGGTTTTTACGGCTGTAAAAAGGATTATCTTAACCTGCAACCCACAGATACTCAAAACAGCGCCAACTTTTTTAAAACAAAGGCCCAGTTTGTTCAGGCTATTAATGGTGCCTATGCCCCTCTTCAGGGTTTATATACCGGGTCATTTTGGGCAATGGGCGAAATGCGGTCTGATAATACTTCATATGAATATGATCCGTACGATCGTTCAGGCAACAATAAGGAGGAGTTGGATGAATTTCGTGAATTGAATAATAACGATATTGTGCAGGCGTACTTCAGCTCCTGTTTCACTGGTATCGGCCGCTGCAATGTGATCATCAATCGCTTGCCGGCTGCCAGGCTTGATGCCGCCACTACCGATACCATAGGAGGACAAGCTTTATTTTTACGGGCGTTCAATTATTTTAACCTGGTACGTATGTTTGGTGACGTGCCGCTGGTGCTTGTCGAGCCAAAATCGGTGGGTGATGCTTATGACCTTTCCACTAAGTCACCGGCAGCTGCTGTTTATAAGCAGATCATCGCAGATGCCCAGGCTGCGATAGCTAAACTGCCTGTAAAATACCAAACCACTGCTAATAAAGGCAGGGTAACCAAAGGTACTGTCGAAACCATGCTGGCCGAAGTTTATATGACCCAAAAGAAATTTGATTTGGCCATACCGCTGTTACGCAGTGTTATATCGTCAGGGGCTTATAACCTGAACGCCGATTATGCGGATAATTTTGATATTACTAAGGAAAACAGCCCCGAGTCAATTTTTGAAATTCAGTATATTGAAGGCCCTAACGGCCTGGGGTCTGATTTTATAGATACTTTCATCCCATGGGATTACTATGATAATGATGTTACCGGCTTTTACATTGGTAACAATGCGCAAAACGGTTGGAATATCCCTACCCAGGACCTCGTAAATGCCTATGAAGAAGGCGACAAAAGGAAAGATGCTTCACTGATAAACTTTACATCAGATGAGTACGGCATCGATCTGCCTTTCATAAAAAAGTATCAGAGCATCGGATCGGTACAAGGTATTACCGGCAACAACTTTCCGGTTTACCGCTATGCAGATGTTTACCTGATGCTGGCCGAGTGTTTAAACGAACAGGGTTTTGCAGCAGGTGGCGACGCGTTTAAATATTTAAACCTGGTTAGGCAGCGCGCCGGTCTTGAACCTAAATCAATGGGCAATGCTAATCCAGATTTAAATGTTACCAGCCAGGATGGGTTTCGCGCGGCGATAGCTCATGAACGCCAGGTTGAACTTGCTTTTGAAAATCACCGCTGGTTCGATCTTTTACGTACAGGTAAAGCGACAGAGGTAATGAAAGCTCACGCCGCCAGCGAAAGGGCCTATAAAAATGATTCATGGCAAATTAACCCGGCCGCTTACAGCAATATCCGCCTGCTGTTCCAGTATCCTTTAAATGAAGCAAACCTCGAACATTAATAATGTTACATGGCCAGGGTGAAACTTTTACCGGGCTATATTACGTTTATAGGTGTATATTGCAATGAACGCACGTTTTGTGGGCAGGCTCAATGAAAAATTTCAGGTGCATATCAAAACAATATTGCTGTTAAAGTATATTTAATAGCATGAACTATTAAAATCCCAAAAAAAGGTATGTGTAAAAAGGTATGCACACGCGTTATTATATTGTTTTTTTCTTTTCTGCCAATAATTGTACAAGCACAAAAAGTGCCGGTGGTTCCTCCGCCGTTCCGGGTTGATAACCTAATTTGTGAGTATAAAATAAATCCTATCTCTGTCGACGATGCCGCTCCCCGTCTTGGCTGGAAACTAATAACCCGGGATCGTAACATTCAGCAAATTGCCTATGAAATAAGGGTAGGCAGTAATGCCGTATCCTTACTGAAAGGCAAAGATCTGCTCTGGACCTCGGGAAAAGTTAATTCCAATGAATCGTTGCATGTTTACTATGGTGGCCCCGCGCTCACTTCACGTCAGAAAGTTTACTGGCAGGTACGCGTCTGGAACAACAGGCAGCAGGTTACCCCATGGAGCATGGTTAACTCATGGAAAATGGGCCTGCTTAAACCCGCCGACTGGAGTGCCAAATGGATAGAAAATAATTACCTGTCGGATACTACCGGTGGCCCATGCCCCATGTTCAGGAAAACATTTAAGCTTGACCATAAGGTGCGCGCGGCGCATTTATACATTACTGCCCACGGTTTATATGAGGCGCAATTTAATGGTAAACGGATTAGCGGCGATTACTTTGCCCCCGGCTGGACGAGTTACAATAAACGCCTGCAATACCAGGTTTATGATGTAACTGCCGATCTGTTGAAAGGTGATAACGCTGTTGGCGTAACCCTTGGCGACGGCTGGTACCGGGGTTATACCTATAATCGAAAAAAGAATGTGTATGGCACCAAGCTTGGTTTGCTTTTTCAGTTAGAGGTGGTGTATACTAACGGTAAACGGATCCTCATTAATTCGGATAAAACCTGGAAGGTAGCTTATGGGCCGATCCGTTCATCATCATTTTTTGATGGCGAAGTTTATGATGCCCGCAAGGAGAAGAAAGGCTGGTCGACCATTGCTTACAAAGATTTAAACTGGGATTCGGTACGCACCATCGATACCATTAAAGAAAATTTAGTGGCTACATTTGGTCCGCCGGTGCGCAAGCACGAAATGTTTAAGCCGCTTAAAGTGTTTACCACTCCTGCGGGCGAGCATGTGGTTGATTTTGGGCAAAACCTGGTTGGCTGGGTGCAGTTTAAATTAAAGGCAAAAGCAGGCGATACGGTAAAGCTGTTCCATGCCGAGGTTTTGGATCAGAAAGGGAACTTCTACACAAAAAACCTGCGTACAGCCAAGCAGGAAAACGTTTATGTTTTTAAGGGCGATAGCGTTGAAACATTCGAACCTCATTTTACCTTCCAGGGGTTCAGGTACCTGAAGGTTGAAGGATATGAAGGCCAGTTAGATTCAACCAATGTGGCTGCCTTTGCCTTGTACTCGGATATGGCGCAAACGGGTATGTTCTCTACCTCCAATCCACTCATTAACCAGTTGCAGCATAATATTCAATGGGGGCAAAAGGGCAATTTTATTGATGTACCTACCGACTGCCCTCAGCGCGACGAGCGTATGGGCTGGACGGGCGATGCCCAGGCCTTTTCCCGCACCGCTACCTTCAATATGGATGTGGCCGGATTTTTTACCAAATGGCTAAAAGATCTTTCGGCCGATCAGCATAAAAACGGCGCGGTGCCTTATGTGATCCCTAACATGCTGGATAGTGCTTCGGCGGCAGCCTCAGGGTGGAGCGATGTGGCAACCATTGCTCCCTGGAATATTTACCTGGCTTACGGCGATAAAAAGGTATTGGAAAACCAGTACTCAAGCATGACCGCCTGGGTAGGATATATTACCCGGCATACCCGAAACGGCCTTTGGGACACCGGCAACCACTTTGGCGACTGGCTGTTTTACGCCGGTACCGACTATGAGGATGGTGCCGCCCTCACCGATAAAAACCTGATAGCGCAGGCTTTTTATGCCTATTCAACTCAACTGGTTATTAATGCCGCTACCATATTGGGTAAGGAAGATGATGTTAAAAAATATACCGCGCTGTTGGCTGATATCAAAAAGGCTTTCCTGGCAGAATATGTTACACCTAACGGACGTATGATCTCGGGTACGCAAACATCATATGTACTGGCCCTCAACTTCGACCTACTGCCCGAAAACCTGCGCGAATCTGCTGCCAAAAGGCTGGTAAACAATATTGAAGATTATGATGAACACATTACAACAGGCTTTTTAGGCACACCTTATATCTGTCATGTGTTAAGTCGTTTCGGTCATACCGATATTGCCTATGACCTGTTGATGAAAGAATCATACCCCTCATGGCTTTATCCCGTAAAAAACGGGGCAACTACCATTTGGGAGCGCTGGGATGGCATAAAACCCAATGGTACTTTTGAAGATCCGGAGATGAACTCCTTTAACCACTATGCTTACGGCGCCATCGGCGATTGGATGTACCGGGTTATAGCAGGGATCAACACTGATGAGGGTAGCCCTGGCTTTCATAAAATAAATATCTTCCCGCATCCCGGCGGTAAATTGACCAATGCCAATGCCGAGCTGGAAACACTTTACGGAAAGGTAAAATCGGCCTGGAGTATTGATAACGGCATTTTTACCCTCGATGTAATTGTGCCGCCAAATACTACTGCCACGGTCACCCTACCGGCTGTGGATGGCCCGGTGACAGAAAGTAATATCGACATTAACACCAATAAAGATATCGCTAACATCAAACCGGCCGGTGGCGATATGCAGATGGATGTGGGCTCGGGTACTTACCAGTTCAAATACATTTTAAAAACCCATAAAAAAAATAGCTAATGGTACTATAATACATGGCAACTATGGTAATCAATCAGCAGGAAGCGCTTAAAAACACAGGCACAACTAAGGCAAGTCGCCCAAGACTTTTATCGCTTGATTTTTTCAGGGGATTTACCGTAGCTGCTATGATCCTGGTAAATGATCCCGGCGATTGGGGCCATATTTACTGGCCGCTTGAACACTCCAAATGGAACGGTTGTACCCCAACAGACCTGGTGTTTCCCTTCTTCCTGTTTATGGTAGGCGTATCTATCGTATATGCTATGGAAAGTAAAAAAGCGGATATCGCTAACCATGACAAATTGCTGTTATCCATCCTGCGCCGTACGCTGATTATCATAGCCCTTGGCGTTTGTTTACCACTGATCAACGATTTTCAATTCGCGCATCTGCGTTTTCCCGGTGTGTTGCAGCGCATCGGGCTTGTTTTTGGCATAACTGCCTTGTTGTATGTTAAAACCGGCATCCGTACACAGGTAATCATTGCTGTAAGCTGTTTAATAGGTTATTATTTACTGATGACGCTGGTATCTGTACCAGGGTTCGGTACACCTAACCTTGAACCGGCAACCAATTTGGGCGCCTGGATTGACAGATCGGTATTTACCGAAAACCACCTCTGGAGTTCCTCTAAAACCTGGGACCCGGAGGGTTTGCTTGGGACAATCCCATCTGTTGCTACCTGTTTGTTAGGTGTATTCACCGGTATCTGGCTCAAAATGGGCAAGCTTGCAACCCGTGCTGATCTGCTTAAAATAATGGGAGCCGGCATCGTATTGATCATACTGGCTTTGATCTGGAATCCATTCTTTCCCATCAACAAACAATTGTGGACAAGTTCGTTTGTGTTGCTTACTGCCGGGCTGGCTATTAATATTCTTGCATTATCATACTGGTTTATCGATATCAAAGGGAATAAGTCATTACTGCCGCCTTTTTTAGCTTTTGGGCGTAATGCTATTGCTGCTTATGTTTTGGCCGATATTATCCCGGCTTTAATAGCTGCTATCCCGGTAGGTAAAACCAATTTATGGTCGTTCACTTATAATCAGTTATTTGTGCCATACCTCTCGCCCGAAAACGCTTCTCTGGCCGGAGCTATGCTGACCGTGCTGATCATTTTTATCCCGGTCTGGATCCTTTACAAAAGGAATATTACCATTAAGGTATAATCTTTATCCATCATCTACCCAAATGAAGAAAACACTATCTTTTAAACATATTTTACTTTTCACCTCACTGTTTTTATCGGGAATAACGGTAAAAGCACAGTTTCATATCATCCCGCAGCCGGTAAGTTTAAAAGCAGGGAAGGGGAGTTTTATTTTAGGCAAGTATGCTGTGATCGGGGTTAATAAAGAAACTGAACCGATAGGCAAATACCTGCGGGATTACCTTAATCAAAACTACGGCCTGCGAACAACGGTAAAAGTTTTTGAAAAGATCCCTGCTAAAACAGCCATCAGGTTAAACAATGTTTGGTCAAATGCTGAGAGTGCATACACCATGAATGTAAATCCTGCATCGGTGAGTATCAGCGGTAGCGGGGCCGGTGTTTTTTACGGGGTACAATCATTAATTCAGTTGTTGCCGACAGATAACACTGCGCCCCTAAAAGTAACCGCCTGTACCATAGCCGATCAGCCACGTTTTGGCTGGCGTGGCCTAAGCCTTGATGTAAGTCGCCATTTTTTTACGGTTGATGAAGTGAAAAAATACATCGATGTAATGGCACATTACAAACTGAATGTGTTTCATTGGCACTTAACCGACGATGAAGGCTGGCGCATCCAGATTGATAAATATCCGCGCCTTACCGAAGTTGGTGCCAGGATCAGCTACTATGCCAAACGCGGCGAATTCCGCAAGCTGGACAACCTGATAGATGACGGTCGCGATGGTTTTTATACCAAGGATGAAATTAAGGATGTGATTAAATATGCGCAGGACAGGTTTGTGACCATCCTGCCCGAAATTGAAATGCCGGGCCATAGTGAGGCTGCTATTTTTGCTTACCCGCAACTGGGCTGCCAGGATTCGACAGGGGCTAAACACCGTGTGCGGATGCTTGACCCGGGTGAATATACTTTCAAATTTATGGAAGATGTGCTGACAGAAGTAATAGCGCTGTTCCCGAACCAATACATTCACATTGGCGGTGATGAGGCCGAGATGGCCGACTGGCTCAAAAGCCCTACAGCAGTTGCACTCATGAAACGTGAGCACCTGAAAAGCGAAAAAGAGGTACAGAGTTATTTTATTAAACGGATAGAAAAGTTCCTGCTGTCAAAAAATAAGAAGTTGGTTGGTTGGGACGAGATTTTGGAGGGTGGCCTTGCCGAATCCGCGACAGTAATGAGCTGGCAGGGCGAAGCAGGAGGGATAGCTGCCGCCAGGATGCATCATCACGTAGTAATGACGCCGCTGCCATACATGTACTTTGATGCCCCGCAGGCCAACGAGGACCTGGAGCCTATAGGCTGGAACCCACCGGTTACCTGGCAAATGGTGTACAATTATGAGCCGCAATCAAAAGAACTCACCAATGCCGAAGCCGAGTATATCTTAGGTGCCCAGGGTAATATCTGGAACGAAAAGGTACCCAACGCGCAACACCTGCAATACATGGTTTACCCCCGCGCCCTTGCCGTGGCCGAACTCACCTGGAGCCCGAAAAATGAAAAGGACCTGGAGCGCTTCGGCTGGAAAATGAAAAACCAGTACGGTCTGTTTAAGTTGTGGAATTTCAACGCCCGCCTGCCTGATATTGACGGCGTAGGCAATGTAATTACCAATAAAAGCCGGTTTAAACTAACGCTGAGCTACCCGCTGAAAGGAGCTAAAGTGCGGTACGCGTTAAACGGTAAAATGCCGGATGCCAATAGCCCGGCTGTACCTTTCCCGGTAAATATCAATGTACCTTTAAAAGATAGCATCGGTTTAAGAACCTTCACCACCTGGACATTGAATGATCAGCATATTCGCCAAATGGCCAACATCAGGCGGGTGAATATTAAGCCAGCACATGAAAAAATTGCTAACCTCAAACCCGGTATGGCTTACGAGGTTTTTAAAACGAGGGAACGCGATATAGATAAGCTGGGAAATGAAAAGCCAACGGAAACCGGCGAAACGAGCCTGATTGTACCCGTTAAAATTGCTACCGAAGGTTTTATCAACTGGGTTAAAATTAAAGGCTTTATCAAAATAGACAAGGAAGCGGATTATGAATTGACTACGGGCTTTGAGGTTAGCCCGGCTTTGTTTTTGGATGAAGTACCGGTAATTAAAATGGGGATGAATACTTACGTTGAACCGCAAAAAGCTTTATTACATTTGAAAAAAGGCATCTATGCTTTAAGCGGACATTACATGGCTGATAAAGCCAACGAAAATCAAACCCTGATAAAATTGAAGGTAGCCAGGGGCGCGAAGCTTTATCCGAAGTTTTATTTGATGCATTAAAATTAAAAAACCGTCATTGCGAGGAACGAAGCAATCGCGAACTATACAGAGCGGATCTGCAAATCGGTGATTGCTTCGTTCCTCGCAATGACGGTTCTTGTTGTGTATTTTACGTCCCCTCAGGGTCTCTCGCAGAGGACCCTGAGGCATGAAAATTAAATATCTGGATACTATGCAAAAGAAATTATGCCTGTTTACCGCGTTTGCTTTTGTAATAAATATCACCAGCGCGCAGATCTACAAAAATCCTGAAGCGCCTGTAACCGAGCGGGTAAAAGACTTATTAAACCGCATGACATTGGAAGAAAAGGTGGGCCAGATGAGCATGAACTCGTTAAAAGGCTCCATGCAAAACCCAATTGCTTATGGCGTTTGTGAAAGCCCTTTTACCAATATCAATGATATAGCATCGCTCTCAATCGCTGCAAAGAAATATGCTAAAGAAAAAACAAGACTTGGTATCCCGCCTATCCAAATAGGCGAATGCCTGCATGGGCAACTGGCGGCGGGCGCTACCATTTTTCCACAAGCTATAGCGCAGGGCAGCACCTGGAACCCGGCGCTGATTGAAAAAATGGGTTCGGTGATCGCTTATGAAGCGTCCTCATCAGGAGTTGACCAGGCGCTTTCGCCTTTGTTCGATCTCATCCGCGACCCGCGGTATGGCCGTAATGAAGAATGTTATGCCGAAGACCCATATCTCGTAAGCAGGATGGGTACATCGTTTGTAATTGGGATGCAGGGTGATCCTTCACAAACAATAAACGGCATTGGTAAAGACAAAGTGATGTGCACGGCCAAGCATTTCGCGGCCTACAGCATCCCTGTGGCAGGTATCAATTTAGCCCCGGCATCAGTAGGGGAAAGGGAGCTACGGTCGATGTTTTTGCCGCCTTTTAAAGATGCCGTGCAAAAGGCAAATATTTATGCTGTAATGCCTGCTTACAACGAAATTGACGGCGTGCCTGCACATGCCAACCATTTCCTGCTGCAAACCATATTGCGGGAAGAGTGGGGTTTTAAAGGCTATGTTTTTTCGGACTATGAAGGTTTAAAACATTTATACACTTTTCATCATATTGCTAAAGATGCCGAAGGCGCTGCTCCAATTGGCCTGAACGCAGGAGTTGACCTGGAAGCGCCAAGCCCCGATGTATATAATAAACTGATAGGCCTGGTGAAAAGCGGAAAAGTAAATGAAGCCCTGATTGATAGCACCGTTGCCCGCATCCTTACTATAAAATTTAAAGTAGGTTTGTTTGAAAAGGCGTTGCCCGATACATCAGCGCTAAAAAAACGGGTACACACGCCTGATCATATCGCTCTGTCGCAGCAGATTGCCGAGGAATCGATCATCCTGCTTAAAAACGATAAACAGCTTTTACCGCTCAATATGAACAGCCTGAAATCGCTGGCGGTTATCGGCCCCAATGCCAACCAGGTTCAGTATGGCGATTACAGTTCAACCCGCGACAGCCGCTCGGGCACAACAGTGCTTGCTGGCATAAAACAGTTGATCGGCAATAAAATAAAGATCAATTATGCTAAAGGCTGTGCCCTGTCGGGCCCGGACAAAAGCGGCTTTGCTGAAGCCATCGCAGCAGCAAAAAACAGCGATGCGGCGATAGTAGTTTTAGGCACCACCAGCGTGGTATTCTCCGGCGTAGGCTGGAACGGGCATGCACCCGAAAGCGAACCTAAAGACCCATTCACCTGCGGCGAAGGCTATGATGTAACCGACATTGATCCCGATGGGGTACAACGTGAACTGTTGCAGGCTGTTTATAAAACAGGTAAACCTGTAATTTTGGTACTGGTACACGGCCGGCCGCAAAGCATCAGTTGGGAAAAAGAAAATATCCCGGCTATTGTGGAGGCCTGGTATCCAGGCGAAAGGGGAGGCAATGCCATTGCCAACATCCTGTTCGGCAAGGTAAACCCATCAGGCAGGCTAACGGTATCTATCCCGCAGTCAACCGGGCATATCCCGGTGTTTTATAACCATGTGGCATCCAACAAAGGTTTTTATCATAATCCGGGGTCATCCGAAAAACCGGGACAAGACTATGTTTTTTCATCGCCGGATGCGCTGTTTCCCTTTGGCTATGGATTGAGCTATACTTCATTTAAATACAGTAATCTGAAGGTATCGGCAGCATCGTTCAGGAAAAATGAAACTATAAAGGTTTCGGTACATGTAACCAACAGCGGCAGTATGGCGGGTAAGGAAGTGGTACAAATGTATGTGGGCAACAAAGTAAATTCGGTAACTACGCCGGTCATGGCACTCAAAGGTTTTGAAAAGATCAGCCTAAAATCCGGAGAAACCAAAACGGTAAAGTTTACTGTAAAACCCGAGGATATTGCCGTTTGGAACAACAACATGAAGCTGGTGACCGAGCTGGGCACGTTTGATGTGATGATAGCCCGATCGGCCGAAGATGTGGTATTTAAAAAGACAATTGAGTACAAAGAGTAGCTGCCGCGCTTTAATTGCTGCTACAGCAAGGCCTTATATTCATAATCCAGCACAACTGCTACATTTACACTGTCCACAATTTTCCATTCTTTCAATTCACGAACAAACTCCGGCTTTTCATAGCCCGAATCAAGCGCAGCCTGTGTATAAAAATCAGCCTTAGCAGGGTGAACCGGCGAGCATCCGTTAAAAAGATAACCGAATGCCTCTTTCGCCAATATCGCTTTGCTAATGCCGATACAATCATCAAGATGGATGAGGTTCACTGGCGCGTCACCGTTAGGGATCTCCTTTTTACCGGCAAAAAACCTGCCGGAATTGCGTCCGGAGCCAATCAGCCCTGCAAAACGGATAATGGTTGTTTTAAAGCTATCCTCAGCACGGAAAAGGTTCTCGGCTTCAAATAATATTCTGCCGGCTGCGGTATTGGACTGGGGATCGGTTTCTTCATTCACGTGCCTGTTGTTATCGGCATAAACCGCTGTGGAGCTTACGAAAATCACTTGCTGTATAGCAAACCTTTTTATGGCATGGACAATGCCTTTAACCTTCTGTAAAAAAATATCACCCTCACCGCTGCGGCTTTTGGGCGGAATGGCTATCCACAAAACATCGCAATCAAAAAAATCGGCATCATATATTTCCTCGTCCGGCGAAAAGTTAACTACATAGGGCCGGATGCCCAAAGCAGCCAGGTTATCTATTTTTGCGGTAGAAGTGGTTGAGCCTTTTACCTGCATACCATCGGCAATTAACGCTTTACCTAATGCGCTGCCGTACCAGCCACAGCCCAAAATACTGATGTTCGTTTTCCCCGGCATGTTATAAAAATAATGCTTTGGCGCAAAGGTAATTAAATAATGATATAGCCTTTGGCCACGCTAATGTACTTTTGCTTTAAACTTTTTAGGCATACCGGGCGTTATTGGTTTATGAAGAAAGAGATCATTGCAACCTCTGTAGCGTTAGGTTTAACCGCTTTGGCCTTACAGGCCGCCCGCTGTAAGCCGCTTGAAACCGTTCCTTATGTAGATTTGAAAAAATATGTTGGTTCCTGGTTTGAAATAGCCGCGTTACCGCAATGTTTTGAATCAGGATGCACTTTCACATCAGCCGCTTACGGCCTGGCTCCTGATGGTAATATCATTGTTAAAAACCGTTGTATAAAAGAGAATAAAATAAAAATTGCCGAAGGCCGCGCTGTTGTTGCTGATAAAACAAGTAACGCAAAGTTGGAAGTACAATTTCAGTGGCCGTTTAAAGGTAAATACTGGATCATTGCTTTGGCTGATGATTACAGCTATGCCATGGTAGGGCACCCGAATAGAAATTACCTATGGATCCTGAGCCGCCGTTCAACACTTGATGAACAGATCTATAATCAGTTGGTGGTGCAGGCTGCCAATCAGGGATTTGATGTGCGAAAGCTGGTGAAAACGGTGCAGGTGTAATTGTCTGAACCGGAATTAAACGAATTAAGGAATTAACAGAATGCTAAGCAAATTCGAAAAATTCAAATAATTCGTTTAATTCCGGTTCAGACAACTATTCTTACTTCACCACTTTTATCTTAATAACCAATTTCTTCACCTTATCATAACCATCAACCTTGATGTTAGGCCGGTGACCATCACTGGGGAAAAACAGGAAAAACTCGTCGGGAGTGGCGGTGTAGTATTTACCCTCTCCGCTGTAGTTGGCACCGTCTTTAGCCGGGTCATAGGGTTTGGTAACCGTAAGACTTTCAATAGGGGCGACACCGATCTTTTCCTTGCCTTTGATCACATATTGCAGGTCGATATAGTTTTGGTGCGATTCCCAGGCCGATTGTTCAAACTCTTTGGAAGGGCCTTCAGTAACGGATGCATAAACATTATCGCCATCTATAGGATATTTACCCGGAGCTATCTGATCGAGATTGCGTTCGCGCAGAAATTCAAAAGCCTTATCCCATGCCGCTTTATTAGCGGCATATTGTTTTGCAAATTCGAGGTTATTGGTTGATGAGTTCAGTTTAAGCTTTAACCCATTAGCCCAGATGCGGCTTTTTACCCATGTTTTTGCGCTTTTAGCAGTAAGCTCCTGCTGCTGGGCATTAGCAATGCCTGCAACAAGCAAAAAGACGGTTAGTAGCGCGATGTTTTTATAGGCTGCTAATTGTTTCATAGTTTATTAGTTTACCGGTTAGTGAATTGGCGTTGCCCTGGTTCGGCAGCTCATTATGTACCAATAATACAAGCTTAATTAATTAAAATGATATATGATCTGTTAAATATTTACTTTAACGTTATAGTTTAGCTTTTATGAGTGTTTAGTAATCGTGTTATCACTATAACGTTGGAGTGAAAATAAGACTTAAATGACTTTTGAAATCGTTTATAAGATTGTAGAATTGTATTTATTAACAAAAGATTTTCTAAAACAACATTTGCTTTGAAAACAATACACAGCGTCCACCCAACGGATTTTAAAAGCTACGATACCACTACCATACGCGAAAGATTTTTGATAGATAAACAGGTTCAGCCCGACCAGATAAATTGTACCTATACCCATTACGACAGGATGATTGTAGGTATGGCCAACCCGGTAAGTAAAACACTTGATCTGCCAAATTACCCCAACCTGCGTGCAGAATATTTTTTAGAGCGCCGCGAGATCGGCATTATTAATGTAGCCGGTGCCGGTGTAGTAAAAGCCGACGGACAAGCCTTTGAAATGAATAAGCTTGATTGCCTGTACATTGGTAAAGGGACAAAAAGCGTAACCTTTGAAAGTGCCGATCCATCAGTGCCGGCTGTATATTACCTGCTGTCATCGCCGGCACACGCGGTATACCCAACAACCCTGCTTACTCACGCCGATGCGGTTAAAGTTGAACTGGGTTCGGTAGCAACGGCAAATAAACGCACTATCAATAAATATATCCACCTGGAAGGTGTACGAAGCTGCCAGCTGGTAATGGGCCTTACCATATTACATGAAGGCAGTGTTTGGAACACCATGCCGGCCCACGTGCACGACAGGCGTATGGAGGCTTATTTTTATTTCGATGTGCCTGCCGGCCAAAAGATTTTCCATTACATGGGCGAAGGACAGGAAACAAGGCATATCACCATGGATAATTACGATGCTGTGGTGTCGCCGCCATGGAGTATCCATTCGGGCAGCGGTACGGCAAATTACAGCTTTATTTGGGGTATGGCAGGCGAAAACCTCGACTACACCGACATGGACGCCATAGCTATAACAGATCTGAAATAATTATACATCAACCTTAAAAATATAGTTTAAGTGGAGAATCAATTTTCATTAGCCGGAAAAGTAATTGTAGTAACCGGCGGAACAGGCATATTAGGCAAAGCATTTATAGATGGTATTGTTGAAGCCGGTGGTGCGGTGGGCATCCTTGGCCGTAATGCCCAGGTAGCAGAAGAACGTGCCAACGCTATAAATGCAGCAGGAGGCAAAGCCATAGCATTGGTAGCCGATGTAATGAACGAGGCCGAACTGGTAGCCGCCAAAGATAAATTGCTGGCAGCTTTTGGCAGGATAGATGGCCTGGTGAACGGTGCAGGCGGCAACATGCCCGAAGGCGTTTTGCAGCCCGATGAGGATATTTTTAAAATGAATATCGATGGCATGAAAAAAGTAATGGAGCTGAACCTTTGGGGTACACTGATCCCTACGCAGGTTTTCGGCGAAGCCATTGCCAAAACAGGTAAAGGCAGCATTGTTAATATATCGTCAATGAACTCAAAGCGTGCTATAACTAAGGTATTAGGCTATAATATAGGCAAGGCCGCTGTCGATTGTTATAACCAATGGTTTGCGGTTGAGCTGGCTAACCGTTATGGAGATGCAATAAGGATGAACGCGTTAGCACCAGGGTTTTTCCTCACCGAACAAAACCGTTACCTGCTCACCAAACCCGAAGGCGGTTATACCCAAAGGGGCGAACTGGTGATCAAACAAACACCTTTTAAGCGCTTTGGCCATGCCGATGAACTGAAAGGAGCACTGGTATGGTTGCTGAGCGATGCCTCGGTATTTGTAACCGGTTCGATGATCTGCGTTGACGGCGGGTTCTCGATTTTTGGAGGAGTTTAGGGGAATAATATAACAATGGGATCCCGAATTTATTTCGGGATCCCATTGTTAAGGTCGGCTTCATACATGACGGTTACCTGGCGGGGGGGCTGAAACAAGTTACCCATGACATAATAAAAAATACAGTCATGCTGAACTTGTTTCAGCACCCCACATGCAAGACTGCTTGCATAGCCGCTCAGCGCGTGGGATCCCGAAATAAATTCGGGATGACGGGTAGTGTAAATGTCATTTCACCTTTAGAGGCCTCCGGATTTAAACACCCAGCATGACCGCTGAGATATATGGCCGTAAAATTGGGCACAAACACAAGTGTTCAATTTTTTAAAAAACAGGGTGTTCAATTTTTGATCTTGTAAAATAATAACTTGTTGATTATCAATGGCTATGTGTTCGTTTTTGCTAAAAAGGTAATTTTTGCTAAAGTTAACTACTTGATTATCAGTATTGTTTTTTTTGAAAACAAGTGAAAGTGTTTACACCTAAAAAAATTGAACACCTGGAAAATAGATAAAAAAGTTAATTCTATGGTGATAACACCTACCACAGGGCTAACCAAATAATAAAGCTACTATGAAACTAAGATTATCGCTCATCACGCTATTTATCCTTGCCGGCTTTGCCGCAAGCGCCCAAACTGTAACGCTCGATTATTATTTTAACCACGAGGTGCACAAGGGCGCAAACGGGCAACCGGAACGCTTTCATTACCTGTGGGATGAAACGGACAACAACGGTTTCAAGATCTTTGGCGAGGCTTTTACAAGTCGCGGTGCAAAGCTGGATACGCTTGGCACAGCGCCGACATTGGAAAACCTGAAAGGCTCATCTGTTTATATCATTGTTGACCCCGATACTAAAAAGGAGAGCCCGAACCCAAACTATATCCAGGAAGATGATATTGAGCAAATTGCCGCCTGGGTAAAAAAAGGTGGTGTGCTGCTGATGATGGCTAACGACAGCGTTAATGTCGAGCTGCCTCATTTCAATAACCTTGCTGCAAAATTCGGGATGCATTTCAATAACGATCTGCAAAACCATGTAATTGACGATGCTCATTTTGAGGATGGTGCTGTCTATGTAAAAAACAATCCGGTATTGAAAACAGCTACTAAGGTTTTTATGAAAGATGCCTGTTCGATAGGTTTAGCCGGGACTGCCGTACCTGTACTTAAAAATAAAGATGGTGCTACGATCATAGCATCTGCCAAATATGGTAAGGGGACAGTAATAGCTGTTGGCGATCCGTGGCTTTACAACGAATATGTAAATGGCAGGTTGCCTGCCGGATATGAGAATGACAAGGCAGTGAATGATATAGCACAATGGCTGTTAAAGCAGGCGAAGAGGTAATCAATCTTATTAAAAAATGTCATTTCGATAGAGCCGGGAGGGCTTGAACGCAGGGGCGAAAGAGAAATCTTGTACGCCATACAAAGTGGGATATGTATGTTGTAAAGAATGACGCAGAAGATTTCTCCTCACGCCATTACACATTCCCCGGCTTGTTCGTTCGAAATGACATAAAGAGGTAAAAACGAGAAAGCAGAGTGTATTAAACACTCTGCTTTCTCGTTTTATAAGCTTACAACGCTTTCTCCTTCGGCACAAAATCATTCATCACCGCTTCACGGATCAATGCCGGCGGCAGGATCCCTTGCGACAGGATGAAATCATGGAAATGCAAAGCATTGAATTTACTACCTAAGGCTGCTTCGGTATCCTTGCGCAGGGCTATCATTTTGGTAAAGCCATAAAAATAGCTGTTGGCCTGGCCCGGCGCGTTAATGGTATAACGCTCAACCTCCTGGCGGGCAAAGGCACGCGATTGTACCACATCATTCATCAATACATCAAGTGCCTGTTGCTGGGTTATCTTCCCAGCCTGCAATTCAGGGTCGAGGAATGCGCGGGCTGCCCTGAGCAGGCGATAATCTAACGAAACCAGCTGGCCTTCCAAAGGCATATAAGGGCGGGTAATATATTCAGAATATAAACCCCAGCCTTCTACATTGGTTGAGTTAAAAGCATACAGGGCGCGGGCTTGTGATACCCCTTCTTCCACCATTTTATCAAACTGTAATTCGTGGCCCGGCCTTGCTTCATGGGCTATGATGGTCCACGAAGCGGCATCAAAAGTAAAGTCGTCGTACTTGTCTGTAGCTTTTTCGCCGGGTGATGCGGGCATGTTTAATGGCAGCACAAATACACCGCGCTGACCGGTATTATTCAGGAACGGCGGCGGCACCATGTGAGGTGCGGGGCTCTGCGCAGTTTCGGCAGCGGTTGCTAAACGGATAATAGCCGGGCGGTTTGGCAGCGTTACCAGTTGATGATCGCGAATGATGCCTTCAATATCTTTTAAATGCTGCTCGTACAGCGGAATAATAGAATCTCCGTGGATCTGCTCTTTTTTAAGTTCACGAATTACAGCCCGATAGTCACCTGATGGCAGGCCACGTTTTTTAGCTATCTGTTCGGCAATAGGTTGCATTTCGTCCTGGATCTGGTTGAACAGGGCATGTGCCATTTCAGCTACTTTCGCAGGGGGGATATCTATACCATAAGCTTCGAGGTTCATAGCATACTCTTCGGGTGGGAGCCTGAAATCTGTACGGGCTTTTATCAGTACATTTGTTTTTACCCATTTGTCATAATCTTCCAGCTGTTTTTTCAGGGTTGCATAAGGTTGTTCCCATCCGGTCACCTTGTATTTAGTACAAAGCTCGGCGATGCCGCTTACAATACTCGCATTGCGCGACAGATCGGTTTCCATACGTTGTTTTGACGGATAGATCATGTTTTTACCTTCCATCTGGTGCTGCAGGCGTTCCCTGTAAATGCTTGTCAATGGTTTATAACCTTTTTCCAGTCCTGCATATTTACGGATACGCATTACCGCTGCCTGGCGACGGGCTTCGGGGGTTTGATCGTCAAGCAGTATTTCCAATCCGCTGTAAATGGTTGAGGACGCATTTAAAAAAGGTACCTGGCGGCTCAACTCAAAGTCCTGCTGGCGAAAACCCAGTTTAAGGTGGGTTATAATGATATTGATATCCTGTTGAATAAAAGTATTTTTTTCAGTCTTAAGGGCTTCGGTAAGTTTAGCGACAACGGCCTCTTCATCCTTGCGTTCGGCCATGATGTTTTGGAGGGTTGGTACAGCGATGTCGCTGTCATACTCTGCAAGGCCTTGCGATGATCCGTATTCGGGCGAGTATTTTTTATCCAGATCGATGATGATTTTGGTATACTCATTTGATTTGGCTACCCAGGCTTTTGTTTCGGCCGATTGCTGCGCCCGGGCATTAATGCCGATACCAGTCAATAACACTAACAAACCGGTGCTTTTAAGTAGATTTTTGTTCATGGTCAATTTAAATTATGAATGGCAAGTTACTTAATTTGACCGTTGATATTTTTGATTACGTTGATTTTGACCACTGATTTATTTTGATTACGCTGATTTCGCTGATAATAGCACATTTTGACTTTTTCGGCATTGTTGGCGACAACATCAACAAAGGCACAACAATGGGCGTTAAATGAAACAGCCTGGCTTTCCGTAACAGAAAGCCAGGCTGAACAGATCAACGCAATCAGCGTAATCAAAATAAATCAACGATTAAAAGCGGTACCCTAAAGTAAGGAATGCATTGTTGTTAGTCTTTTTCAAATCGGCAAAAGGACTGGTTGCACCTACCTCATAAGGGAAAATGGTTTGCTTGCCGGTTACCCTGGCGTAAGTAGCGTCAACAAAATAAGCACCAAAATGAAAGCCTATGCCGCCGCTAACTGTTTTAATATCGCTGCCGAGGTCTTTCATCGGGTTACCCTGCTGGCTATAACCGCCGCGCAGATAAACGAGGCTGTTCACGTTTACTTCGGCGCCCACATGAAGGTTCACTGTTGAACGGTAAAGTGATTTGATATCGCTGTTGTCGCCATCGGCCGTGTAGCTGTCATTGGTGCTTAAATGTGTGGTAGTATAATCAATGTATTCAACATCGCCGCTTATAAAGCCATATTTACCTATGAATACTGCGGCGCCTCCTGCCAATTTTAAAGGGGTGCGCAGGTTATAACTTAGCTGATAGGGATCAGATACATTTCGGAAATTTCTTCCATCGTTGTATTTTGTTGCAAGTCCTTCAGAATATGAATCGTCGATGTTATAAAACGTAGGCGAGGTAAACACAAAGCCCAGTCGTAAGGCCTGTATAGGTTTATAAATAATACCCAATTTGGCGTTGAAGCCCGAGCCCTTGGTGCTTTGGTCTTGCGCAAAAGTGGATGAAAAGTCGGTAGGGTTGCCGCCATTGGTTATAATGGCGTTGCCATTTTCGGTAAACCTGGCATGCGAATTATACCTGATATCAGTAATGGCCAATCCCAAACCTATATAAAGCTTATTGCTGTAATTGGCGCCAAACGAAAGGTTAAACTCCGACTGGCCGCCGGTGCGGGTAATCCCTGCCAACTGCCTTACCGGAACATTCACCGTGCTTGAATATGAGTTCGGGTCTGATGCCGGGCCAAAATTATCGATCAGAATATGATCATATGCCCAGCCATCGAGCCCATTGGGGTTAACACTGCCATATTGGGATACTTCGCGCTTGGCAATACCGGCGTAGTAATCAGAAATAGAACTGGTTTGGTTTGTACCGCCGTAAGCAACGTTTTCATAAAAGTTATTGGTACGGCTGTAGCCGGCGCCATAATTGATACTTAGCCAGCCTTTGCTTTTGTCGCGCCCACGAGTGGTTAGCTGCTGATAAAATACGATGGCTGCGTTGCTCATGTTCACATCGTTACGGTTGGCGCTGCCTGCCTGCCCAAAAAAGCTTGAGCTTATTTTGGAGTTATCATACTCAGGGGTAATACTAACCTCCGAGTGTGTAAAAAAGCCTAAGCCGGCAGGATTACCGCTAACGGAGCTCAAATCGCCGCCTACAGCTGTGCCGGCGTTGCCAATAGCTTTGATACGTGAGGTTGATCCGGTTTGAAAGGTTGAAAACCGGATGGCATCCTGTGAGTATTGCGCAAAACTATCTTTAGTAATTGCTACTATAGCAATTATGCTTAGTAAATACTTGATTTTCATAAAATTCAGGTAAATAAAATATAAGATTTAGGTTTATGGTCTTGATGGTCTGCCGCCACCGCCGCCACTGCTGCTGCCGGTGCTGCGTGAACTGCCGCCGCTTGAGCTTGGTGATGGCGTATACGATGGTTGCTGTGATGTACGTTCAACCTGTGGCTGTCTGTAAACCGGCTGTGCATCTCGGGTAGGCGCCGCGTCCGTACGAGCCGGGCGTGCATAGCGGGTGCCGTTGTTATTATTATAACTGTTATTCCCGCTATTGCTGCTGCCGTTACTGTAAGTGTTAGTTCTGCTGCCCAATGGTCTGTTACGGCCTCCGGGAATGTAGCCTATACCGGAAGTGGCACTGCTAACAGGGCGACGCCCGCTGCCTGCAAAAGGATTGCCATTACCACGATAAGGACGTGCTGTACCTGACGAAGCATAGCCCCCACCATAGTAACCGCCATATCCGCCGTATCCGTAACCGCCGCCGTAATAACCGCCGTATCCATAACCTCCATAACCCCAGCCACCATATCCGTAGCCTAATCCCCAACCGCCATATCCCCAGCCAAGGCCGTATCCGTATCCTGGTCCCCAGCCACCATAGCCTCCATAACCGAGGCCACCGTAATAGCCGCCTAAGCCACCATAACCAAGGCCGTAGTTGTAATAAGGATAGCTATTATATGCTGAATAAAAATCATCGTAATAACCAAATGGGGAAAAATAACTGAAACGGTTTATACGTGCCGAATAATCATCGTAGTAAAAGTAATCATCGTCGTCATCACTATACCCATCCTCTGCAACCGGAGTTTGGTTGTAAGCCGGCTGTTGTGCATAAACAGGTTCATCGCCCGCTCGTGCATCAGAAAAATAAACGTTGTCATTACTTTGGTTTGATGCAAGCTTGGTCGTAGAACAGGAACTCAGCGCCATGGCACCGATGATAAACATTCCTATCGCGATGTTCCGTTTCATATGCAGGTAAGTAAAAAGTTCAAGGTCAAATAAGTTTTAAATTTATAAATTTGGCAGCAATATACAACAATTACACAAGTCCAAATTCTATCCAATCAATATGAGCAAAGGTGTTATTAGTAAAGACGAAGATTATTCGCAATGGTTTAACGACTTAGTAATTAAATCTGACATGGCCGAGTATTCGCCGGTTAGAGGCTGCATGATCATTAAACCGTACGGTTATTCGATATGGGAAAAGATCCAGGCGGTACTTGACGGGATGTTTAAAGATACCGGTCACAGTAATGCTTACTTCCCGCTTTTAATACCCAAGTCGTTCTTTAGTAAAGAAGCCAGCCATGTTGACGGTTTTGCCAAAGAATGTGCTGTTGTAACCCATTACCGTCTCAAAAATGATGGCGAAGGAAATATTATTGTTGACGAGGAAGCCAAGCTTGAAGAAGAGCTCATCATCCGTCCAACATCAGAGACTATTATCTGGAACACTTACAAGGGTTGGATCCAATCATACCGCGACCTGCCTATCCTGGTTAACCAATGGGCCAACGTAATGCGCTGGGAAATGCGTACCCGTTTGTTTTTACGCACCAGCGAATTTTTATGGCAAGAAGGCCATACCGCACATGCAACAGCCGAAGAAGCAGTAGCCGAAACAGAGCAAATGCTGAATGTATACGCCGATTTTGCCGAAAACTGGATGGCTTTGCCAGTAGTAAAAGGCCGTAAAACTGCTAACGAGCGTTTTGCCGGTGCTTTGGATACTTATTGCATTGAGGCGCTGATGCAGGATGGTAAAGCTTTACAAGCCGGTACATCGCATTTTTTGGGTCAGAACTTTGCCAAAGCTTTTGATGTAAAGTTCACCAATAAAGAAAATAAGCTCGATTATGTTTGGGCTACTTCATGGGGCGTTTCAACCCGTTTAATAGGTGCATTGATCATGGCGCATAGTGATGATGCCGGTTTGGTATTGCCTCCCAAAATTGCACCTATCAAAGTTGTTGTGGTACCTATCTATAAGCACCAGGAAGAGCTTGATAACATTTCGGCGTACGTAGCAGCCCTGAGCAAAGAACTTAAGGCCAAAGGCATATCGGTTAAATTTGATAACCGTGATACGCACCGTCCGGGAGCCAAATTTGCTGAATATGAATTGAAAGGCGTACCTGTACGTGTAGCTATCGGCAGCCGCGATATGCAAAATGGTACGGTTGAGCTGGCCCGCCGTGATACCAAAACCAAAGAAACTGTTAACCAGGAAGGTCTTGCACAAACTATCGAAAACCTGCTTGAGGAGATCCAAAACAACATCTATAAAAAAGCTTTCGATTTCCGTGCCGAAAATACCACCGAGGTGGATACCTGGGACGAGTTTAAACGCATGCTCGACGAACAGCCAGGCTTTATCAGCGCGCACTGGGATGGCACATCCGAAACCGAACAAAAAATAAAAGAGGAAACTAAGGCGACAATCCGTTGCATACCTTTGGATAACAAACAGGAAGAAGGTAAGTGTATTTTGACGGGTAAGCCATCGACGCAGCGGGTACTTTTTGCAAGGGCTTATTAGTATTGGTGAGTGGTTGATTGGGTTGATTAGGTGAGTGGTTTGTATTTCGGTCACCTTGCTGAGGATTGGAAATTCTTAATAACTTTATCTACTGATTAACCTAAACAACTATTCACTAAATAAATAATAATGGCCTCATTTACGGAACTTGAAACATGGAAACAAGCAAGGAAAATTAGAAATATCATTTCCGACCTTGTAAAAGAATTTCCTGTTGAAGAAAAGTACAGATTAACAGACCAGATAGTCCGCTCCTCGCGTTCTATTGGAAATAATCTGGCAGAAGGGCATGGGAGGTTTCATTACCAGGACAATATTCGGTTTTGTATAATGGCCCGAGGTTCATTAACTGAAACACTTGATCATTTGATTATAGCGTTGGACGAAGGGATTATAACGAACGAAGTAGTACAACAGTTTCAGGCAGAATACGATAGCTGCCTGAAGTTAATAAACGGTTACATTCAATATTTAAAGACAAAAAAGGGAGAAAGTTGAAGGGAGGAATGGAGAGTTGTTTATTAGGAGAGTAGTGAATCGGGGAGAAGCAAACCACTCACCTAATCAACTCAATCAACCATTCACCAAACCCAACCACTCACCTAATCAACCCAATCAACCACTCACCAAATATGAAATTCGCAACTAAAGCTATACACGCAGGGCAGGAGCCCGATCCAACAACCGGCGCTATCATGACGCCAATATATCAAACATCAACCTACTGGCAAAAATCGCCGGGGGATAACAAGGGTTACGAGTACTCGCGTGGTACTAACCCTACCCGTAAGGCTTTGGAAAATTGTTTGGCTGCTTTGGAAAATGCAAAGTTTGGCCTTGCGTTTTCCAGCGGTATGGGTGCTACCGATGCGGTGATGAAGCTGCTTGCCCCCGGCGATGAAGTAATAACCGGTAACGATCTTTACGGAGGCTCATACAGGATTTTTACCAAGATATTTGCTAACTACGGCATCAAGTTCCACTTTTTAGATCTGTCTGATCCGGAGCTTGTTCGTGCCCATGTGAATGATAAAACCAAATTAGTTTGGATTGAAACGCCTACCAATCCTACTATGCGGATTGTAGATGTGGAAGCAATTGGCAAGATCACTAAAGAGAAGAATTTACTTTTTGTGGTAGATAACACATTTGCATCACCATACCTGCAAAACCCAATTGATTTGGGTGCTGATATTGTAATGCATTCGGTAACCAAATACATAGGTGGCCACAGCGATGTGGTGATGGGTGCACTGATGCTGAACGATGAAGAACTTTATAAAAAGCTCTGGTTCATTTATAACGCCTGCGGAGCCACTCCTGGACCGATGGATAGTTTCCTCGTTTTGAGAGGTATCAAAACCCTGCACCTGCGCATGAAAGCTCATTGCGAAAACGGCAGGCAGATTGCTGAGTTTTTGAAAGATCATCCAAAAGTTGAAAAGATCTACTGGCCTGGCTTTACCGATCACCCCAATCATGATATCGCCAAAAAACAAATGCGTGATTTTGGCGGTATGATCTCGATTGTATTGAAAGATGCCGATCTGCAGGAAACGTTTCGCATTGCATCGTCATTTAAAGTATTTTCATTGGCCGAGTCATTAGGAGGAGTTGAATCATTGATCAATCACCCGGTAAGCATGACCCACGGCTCAATTCCCAAAGCCGAGCGTGAAAAAGCCGGCGTAGTTGATAACCTGCTGCGCCTGAGTGTTGGGGTAGAAGATATTGAGGATTTGCTGGAGGATATTAAACAGGCTCTTGCTTAGTTGATTAAGTGAATGGTTGATTAAGTGAGTAGTTAGTTTTAACCACTCACTTAATCAACCCAATCAACCACTCACCATCCATAATGACAGAAAATCTCAAAGCTTTCCTCGACGCGAAAGTCGTCCAATATAACCGCCCCGAATTTATTGAGAATGATCCGGTAACTATCCCGCACATGTTTAGCCAAAAGCAGGATATCGAGATCATGGGTTTTTGGGCCGCTACTTTGGCTTGGGGACAACGGGTTACCATCATCAAAAAATGTAAAGAATTGATTGCGCTGATGGATGGTGCACCTTATGATTTCATTATCAACCACGAAGAGCCTGATCTGAAAAAACTGCTGAAGTTTAAGCACCGGACATTTAATGATGTAGATACTTTGTATTTCATCGCGTTTTTCAGGCAGCATTATAACCAATACAAATCGTTAGAAGATGCATTCTTGCGCTTCGATGGTGACTACTCCCCCTTTAGGGGGCTGGGGGGCTTTCGGTCATATTTCTTTTCCCTGCCCGATTTTCCGCATCGTACTAAAAAGCATGTATCGTCGCCATCGCAAAAATCAACCTGCAAAAGGCTGAATATGTTTTTACGCTGGATGGTGCGGAAGGACGATAACGGCGTTGATTTTGGCATCTGGAACCGCATCAAACCTTCCGACCTGATCTGTCCGCTTGATTTACATGTTGACAGAGTTTCCCGCAAACTCAACCTCATCACCCGTAAACAAACCGACTGGCAAACGGCCCTTGAATTAACCGAAAGACTCCGTGAGTTCGATCCTAACGATCCGGTTAAATATGATTTTGCCTTGTTTGGTTTGGGGATTGAAGAACGCTGGGGTGTGCAGTTTTAAAATATAGCAGCATTTACTTGCCTAAAATCACAATGCCTGGTTTAGGCGCATCAACAAGCTCTGTGCGTACCAATGTTCCGTTATTGAAATAATAATAATGGTACGATAATGGTTTTGATTGTGCATCTGCTGAAGCTATTCGCCTGTAAACAGCATGCTGCGAGGTTTCTTCAACTAACTCCAGGTTGTACTTTTCGGAGTTTTTAAATTCACTTTCACTCATCCCTATGGTATAGTGTTTTACGCTACAACCAGAAAGCGTCAGTAAAATGAACAGACTAAGAACTAAATTTTTTAAGGCAGACATGTGATTAAGTTTATTTTTCGTGATGTAGGTATGACTATCCCGAAAAACAAAGGTTTATTGAGAATAGAAAAATTAGATATGATTTGATGAGAAAATGTAGACGCGACTATTAAGCTATATAATGTTCTTAGTTAAACCTGAGCCTCTATCTTTTTTAAGGTAATTCCATTTTCTGTTGTCCATTCACCGGGCCCTGTCGCGGATCTTCCCAAAACCATTGCAGCTGCGCGGGATGATGAATTAAAAGTGTATGGTTTCTTTAAAAGTAGATGATCGCCAGTGTCAACTAAAATATTATCAATTATCATTTTCGCCCTTTCATTTCTGATACTCTCTGTGAGAGAGGGCTGATATTCCTTCATGAAAAGGCTATTCTCAAAAACTATAAATCCTTCAGTAGAAAGACTACCAGAGGCGTTAGCCCCAGCATTATTTTTGCAGAAAAAAACAAAGTCTTTATTATTATTCTTCTCAAGCGTTTCTCCTATATCCTCAAATAATTTGTGTCCTAACGTAGACGTTAGCAATTTAATATTAGATAGAAACTCTTCTAATTCTGCTTGTTCGGCTTCAGATACACCAGACATAGTTGGCAAATTGTTATTATAGATAAAATATCTATTTGCACTATTCCCTATACCATGTAATCTACTTTCTAAATACTTTATGCTGGCTTTATTTAAATATTTGTCTTTACTAACAAATAAAACAACTTCATTCCAAAAATCCTTTTTTACTAAATGATCTTTAATTCGATCTATAACTGGCTCTCCTTCGCCTATATACGCAGCGTCTTCATTTTTTTCGTTTTTTCCGAATAATATGTAAACTCCAGGATTTTTAAATTCCTCCCTTGTTAGATATTCTTTAACCTTAATACGAGGAATCTTAAATGCTTTTCCGGTCCAATTGGATAGTTCTGCCGAAATAAGTCCGTTTGTAGTGCCATCAATCAAAAAGAGTCTTATTGTCTTACCAAACGGAGTTGCCATAGTAATTATTTAGGAACTTAAAGTTAAATAATATAGAGTAAATATTATTATGCTTCCTCCTTAAAATATACTTTATAATAATTCATCGCTCTGCCATCGTCAAAGCCTTTCTCAATCAGTTCCTTATCGCCATGAATATAGATATGGAAGTTTTTATCAAGCTTTAAAACGCTTTTGTAAACACGGGCTTGTTTTTTTACAGCGTTTTCTGAAATGATAAAATTATCGGCAATAGGGCTGTCAAACTCCTGCTCGTACTGGTTTTTGAAAGTTTTGAATGATTCAATGGCCTGCTCGTTGCCGATCACTTCGTTCGAAAACTCCTCCATATCAAAAGTTTCCTTCTCCTTAAAATACTTCATGGAGCGGTTCAGCAGGTCTATCTTGTCAGCTTTGCTCATCTCAAATTCTTCATCGATTTTTTCGGTGATGAAGTTTTTGTAGATGCCTAACGTATTGTTGGTTTGGTTGAAACTGTCATTGCGGATCTTCAACTGCAAAAAATCATCCTTCCAGAAACGGGCGGCTTCCTGCCCGCCGTTGGTTTTATCGACAACAACTACTTTGTAGCCGTTCTCTTTTTCGATATTGAAGATGAGTACACCCTTATCCAGTTTATTAATATTGATGGCATCCTGTTCATAATCAACCTGGAAGCCGCCTTTATCAGGGTAAACTTTTAAATATGTTTCCTTGTTTTCTGATTTGAATATCCCGATAGCATCCAGCGGGTTACCTTCAATTTGTACCTTACTGAAGTAAACCACATAAAGTTCGCCGCCTTTGATATTGGGATGATTGGTAACCTTGTACAAATGCTTCGCTATTTTTTCAGATGCCTCATGAAATTTGGTGTTATCATCAAACACCTGTGTGGCAAAGTGATGCAGTTCGTTCAGTTCCAGGTCGCCACTGCTATGCATCAGGTGATAAACCTCGTTAGCTTTTTCAAAAGGTTTTAGAAAATACTGCATAAGCAGGTTGGGGATAATCTCATCCTTTAATTCCAACGGCTGTTCGGAAAGTGCATACATCTCTTCCTGCGACTGATTACCAACGTGATGTACCGAAATAGTCTCGAGAGAAGCTTCAAAAAAAGTTACCATAATTGCCTGCGAAGGTAAAGATTTTAGTTAATGGTTCATGGATCATAGTTCATGGTGTGCCTGCGTTTTTCATGTTCAAGTCATATGGAGATGGATTAGAAGGAGTAGGTGAGAAAAATCACCACGAAATAACGACCTTTGCACTTTGGTAAATTAGGCGGGCTTAGGCTATGATCTATGAACCATTAACCATCAACTAAAAAATGACAGATAATACCGATACCATAGTTGCTCTTGCCACACCAAACGGCGTGGGCGCCATTGCTGTGATCCGCCTTTCGGGCCTTGATGCCATAAACATAGCCAACAGTGTATTTAAAGGTAAAGACCTGAGCAAACAGGCATCGCATACGATTCATTTCGGCAGCATTGCCGATGGCGATTTGATTTTGGACGAGGTGCTGGTATCGTTGTTTGTTGGTCCGCGGTCATACACCCGCGAAAATGTGGTTGAGATCTCATGTCATGCTTCGGGTTATATTATTGAAAGTATCATTAAGCTGTTCATCAAAAAAGGTGCACGGTCGGCCAAACCCGGTGAATTTACACTAAGGGCATTCCTCAATGGTCAGCTCGACCTGAGCCAAGCCGAGGCTGTTGCCGACCTGATCGCCTCCAACTCTAAAGCATCGCAGCAAGTGGCCCTGCAACAACTTCGCGGAGGTTTCAGCACTCAATTACAGGCCCTGCGCGAGCAACTGGTAAACTTTGCTTCGCTAATTGAATTGGAACTCGATTTTGCTGAGGAAGATGTAGAGTTTGCCAACCGTGATCAGCTAAAACAGTTGATCCATGAAATCACCAAAATTGTTGGCCGGTTAATTAATTCATTTGAGTTGGGTAACGCCATTAAAAATGGTGTAAACACGGTAATAGCAGGCAGGCCAAATGCGGGCAAATCAACCCTGCTGAACGCCCTGCTTAATGAAGAGCGTGCCATAGTGAGCCACATCCCCGGAACCACAAGGGATACGATTGAAGAGGTGCTGAATATCCAGGGCATTAATTTCAGGCTGATTGATACCGCCGGGATCCGGGAAGCTACCGATGCCATTGAACAGATAGGCGTACAGCGCACCATGGAAAAGATCAGCCAGTCGGCCCTGTTGGTTTACGTTTTCGACGCCGCTAAAATTACTATTGAAGAACTGAATAGTGATATCGCCAGCCTGCAAAAACCCGGGGTTACCATGTTAGTGGTAGCCAATAAAGCAGATTTGTTAAATAAGTCCGAAAGTCAGAAAGTCGAAAAGTCCGAAAGAAGCTTCGCGGATTTATTCGCTAATGCTTACGGTTTCGGGGAACGAGGTTTATCCACTTCTCCATCCCCCGACTTCCGTACTTTCGGACTTCCGGACATAATTTTTATCTCCGCCAAAGAAAAACATCATATTGACGATCTGAAACACAAGATCTACTCGTCTGCCGTAAAAGACCAGCTCAGTGGTGACGAAACCCTGGTTACCAATATCCGCCACCTCGAAGCCTTACAAAAAACTGAAGAGGCGCTTGTAAGGGTATTGGGCGGTATTGATGGCAGCATAACTTCCGATTTTTTATCGATGGATATTAAGCAGGCGCTTCACTACCTCGGTGAGATCACCGGTGTTGTTACCACAGATGATTTGCTGGAGAATATATTTAGTAAGTTTTGTATCGGAAAGTAATTACGCAAACTGACAAATGCTTACTACTTAAACATTAATTCATAACTAAGACATTATTCCTCTTTGCTAATATTGAGGGCGTTCACCTGCTCTTGTACCTTACGCTAACCAACCCTGCCAATAAATTGGTCAAGATCGTCGTCCTTAGCTAATTTAAGTTTTTGTTTAAGCCTGTACCTGGCCATGCGGATACTTTTTGGCTCAACGCCGAGGCGGTTAGCTATTTCCTTGGTATCGAGGCCCATTAAAATATATGAGCAATATTTTAGGTCGAGGCGGGTAAGGCTGTTTTCGGCCTGTTGCTGCAGGGCATTGAAAAAACCGGGACGACTTTGGCTTATGACCTGCTGTTCATCAATACTTTTATCCATCCGCAGGTTTTGGTTAATGATACGGCCCATCTGCCTGGCTACAGCCGGCGAATCGGCTTTACGCGATTTTTCTTTTAACAACTCGAGTATAGCGTTCTTCTCTTCAATCTTCAATGAACCGGCCAGTAACTCTTTTTCCAGCCATTCAGTACGGTCCTGTAACAACTCCTGTTGGGCCTTTGCATGGGCATGTTCTTTTTCGCGCAGGGAAACCTGCAGTTCGGCTTCCTGTTTCTCGAGCATTAAGCGCTGGGCTTCGGCTTGTTGTAATTGTGCCAAAAGCTTTATTTCTTCTTTCTCCTGTTCGGTAAGCTTTTTTTGCTGCTGTGATGCTTTTAGTTTGTAATGGTAAGAGCTTAACAACAGCCCGAGTAAAATAATACTTGCCGACCCGATAGCTACATAAAGCCAGTTGAGTTGCTTATTAAAATCGGCGCGTTCGCGCAGTCGGGCTATCTCATTTTCTTTAAGTACAGACTGATATTCCTCTTCCAGTTGCTGAATGGTAGCCAGTTTCTGACTGTCAAATACCTTGCTGTAGTAGTCGATATATTTTTTGTAATAATCGAGCGCTTTGGCTTTGTCGCCACTTTTTTCGGCTACGTTTGCCAGCCCAAACATTAACCGCGACCGTGTGATATCGACGCCGGGGGCAGAATCCTTTAATTCGGATATACCGGTGAGCAGGTATTGCTCTGCTTTTTCGGGCGACCCGTCGCGGAGCGCATATTCGCTTAATATGCCGTAGCAATTGGCAATAATTTCCTTACCATTGGTGCGCCTGGCAATATCAAGTGCCATGTTAACATAGTTGTAAGCGCTGTCTCTATAAGCGGGGGGATAGTATTTGAAATAACTGTTTGCCATATTGAGGGCCGTGGCCGAAGCGTTACTTTGCAAAAGTATTTTTTCTGTATTATGCCGGTAGGTGGCTAACGCAATCCGGTAATATACCATTGACGAATCAAACAGTGCACGCCTGATCCTATTCTTTTCAAATGCGGAGAAAAAACTGTGGCCCAGCGTCATGTAACCTAATAATAAATCATCCGGATATAAGCTTTGCTTAGCCGCCGAAAGGCAATCGTGCGCGTATTTGCGCTGTTTAAGGGTATCACTGCCATAAGCGTAAATGCTTGCTATGTAATGATTGATGAGTGTTTTATAGCTGCAGGCACGTCGGTCATTGGCATATTGTATTAGTTGTTCCGCTTTCAGCAAACCTGACATGGCCTTTTCATTATTTCCTTTTACCAGTTCCAGCCAGCCTTTGCGCAGCCAGGCAAAAGAAACCAGCACATTATTTTTTGATTTTGCGGCAATCTGTACCGCGCTGTCGATAAAAAGGGAAGCCCGGTGTTGCTGGTTTTTCTGCATTAGCAAATACCCCATGGTAGCATAACAAAAAGCGGTTGCACCGGCATCGGCGTTCTCTTTTGCCATGATTACGGCCTTGCCTGCGTTTGCTATGGATGCATCAATGTTTTTTTCAACGGTGGCCCGGGCAAGTTCGGCCATTACAACCGGTTTTTCGTGGTTACCGGCAGTTTTTAAAACTTGCTGTAGCGAGTCGGTTACGAGTGATTGGGCCTGGGCTATGGTTGTGTATGATATTAAAAAAAGGGAGGTTATTGCGGTGATTATATTCTTCAAAGGCATATAAAAGGTATTATTTCTTGCTTTAGGTATTACCCGGGTAGTAAGCTGATAATTAAATATCTGCATTATAACACAGAAGTTTAAGTAATTGTTGTAGATGATTTGTAGACACTGTTAATCAATATTGTAGACGGCTTGTAGTCGCTGCTTTTTTGAATCAGGGTATATGGGCAATTAATTTTGGATCACATCATTTATCGTTTAACCTTAAAAAACAAAAAGTTATGACAAACAAAAGCATGTCCATTGTGGCTTACATCACTATTATTGGTTGGATAGTATCTTATCTTGAATATAAAAAGCGTGCTGATAAAAGTCCTTTGGTTAATTATCACCTTGGGCAGTCGCTCGGCCTCATTATTTTATCAGTGATCCTGGGAGTTGCTCTTTCGGTATTGGCAGCAATTGTTCCGGCCCTTTCGGTTGTATCGCTGGTTATCAGCATCCTAACGCTTGTATTGCTGCTGCTGGGGATTATAGCCGCCAATAATGAGGCCATTAAACCCTTGCCGGTAGTGGGTAAATTGTTTGAAGGCAAATTTGATTTCTCCAAATAATTCTCATACAAAAGCAAGCAAACGGCGATGTCCGGAAAGCCATTTTTTACCTTTTACCTGTCACTATATTTTAATTAACGAACCCGGATCGGCAACAAATGCCGGCTTTCCGGGTTTATATCAATTCAACAGGCTGTATGTTGCTACAATCATCGCAGGTGCCTCCGGAGGGGGCTGAAGAGCTTTTAATTATTAACCTGATTGGCCAGGGTCGTTACGCCGAAGCATACCTGCTTTTAAAAACGGAAACGCCCCAGCGGCCGGCCGGCATGTTTAACCTTGCTTTATGTTTTTACTGGCTTGGCAGTTATCGTGAAACATTGGTTTGCCTGGATAAGGCCCAGATGTTACTGCCGATTGATCGGGACGGGATAAACCTTAACAGCGATAGTTTTTACAAAGCCATCAGGGAAAAGCAAAACCTTGCCGATGAATACAAAATGCCCCTCACGTCAAAATATATTGCTTTGTTTGGTGGGTTGGCGAAGGATAATATCACGCGGCTTAAAACAGATTGCTGGTTGCAGCTTGAAGTATATCAAAAGGTTATTGAGGTTGCTACCCCCATTGCGCACAAAAATTATAAAAACATTGACGACGCGTTGCAGATAGCCAAAGAACGAATTTAATATGACAAACGAATTTAACCACATCAGGGATGCCTATCATCGTAACATGTTTAATCCGGCGCTCACAGCCGTTGATGTCATGAGCATGTATAAGGATTTAGCTGATATTCATATTGTAAATGAGCAGGAAGAAAACCTGTTTCACCTTGCAGCCCGTTTTACCGATCCGGAAGCCATCCGGTTTTTAGCGGGAGCGGGTTTGAAACCCGCCCCCGACAAATACGGCAACACGGCTTTGCACACACTCACTAACACCAGGTTTGATCTGCAGGGCACTTCACCCGAGGATAAGGCGGAGAAAATATTTGATACCGCCACTGCACTGCTGGAACTTGGTATCAATCCTAAAAAGAAAAACGATTCGGGCAAATTAGCCTATTTTGAGGCCGGTCAGTTATACATGTACCCTTTTATCGAGGCTATGGGCAATGCCGGGATAAAGATGGATGCAACAGAATCGGAAGGAAAAAATCTTTTACATGTTATCTGTGATAAACTGGTACACCGTAAAACCATACCCGGAGCTATAGATGCAGCAACGAAAACCGTAAAGATCTTAATGGAAAAAAGTGGTATTGATACAGAGGATAAAGACATATTTGATACAACACCGCTTACTTACGCGCAGCGCAGCGGGGTAAAGGAAATAGCTGCACTGCTATCGGGCGATGAAACCGACATAGCTACCGGGGGGATGAGTATTCATGAAGCTGTATTGAACCGTGATGTCGCAGCCGTGGAAGCACTTATCAAAGCCGGGGCAGACCTGGATGATTTTTCTGATCAGTACAAGCGCACACCTTTAATGCTGGCCTGCGAGTACCCCTCAGAGCCAATGGTTCAGTTACTGGCCGAAGGTGGTGGGGATGTGAATTTCAGGACGGGTAATGGTGATACCGCCGTTTTTATGCTGCTTACCAGGGCTGTGAGCAATTTTGGAAGGGGCATGAGCCGGGACCTGAAAGATATTGTGAAAATGCTGCGCATATTGATCAGGCACGGACTTGATCTTGACGCGGCGGTGAATAATGATGGTGATACTGCTTTAAACATAGTATGCCAGGCCGGTTACCTGGCCGATTTAAATATTGTACTGGCAGAAGAATTAGTTGAGGCAGGCTGCGATATCAATAAACCTAACGTTTGGGGCAAAACACCGCTGATGAGTTTTGCACAAAAAGGCAACGAAATTAAATACAATATTGCCGAACTGCTGCTGGACAATAACGTTGACATCACCTACGCCGATAAAACCGGTAACACCGCATTGATGTACGCTGCTGCAAATGGCGATAAAATGTCGGGCAAAAAGATAGTTTCGTTGTTATTGGATAAAGATAGTTCGACAGTTGAAAATGTAAATAATGCGGGGCAAACAGCTGTAGATGTAGCAGTTCAGCATAATAATGAAGCTGTTGTTAAACTGATGCTTGCATAATTGGTAATAAATAGATACCTATGGATAATATGTTTTTAAACGCGTGTAAAAACGCGCAAAAAGGGATAGTACAAACATTCCTGAAAAAGGGAGGGATTAATGTTGACAAACGAGATAGCCTGGGCAATACACCATTATATTACGTATGCTTAAAAAGTGCAAAGGATATTGCTAAAATGCTTATAGATGCCGGCGCCGATGTTAACCTGGGCAATAACCTAAGCGAAACACCCCTGCATTGTGCATCGCGCAGCGGTAGTAAAGACCTGATCAAATTATTAACTGATGCCGGTGCCGATGTGAATGCCGGTAATAACCACGGGCAAACACCGCTTTTTTATGCTGTACTTGCGGGTAAAACAGAAACCTCGCTTTACCTGATCTCATTAGGTGCCGATATCGCCGTTAAAGATAATGCCGGTTACAGTTTGCTCGATCACGCTACAGCCAACGGTATGCGCGACCTGGTTGCAAAATTGTCGGCCGGTGAAACCGCGCAAAAAGATGACAACGGGAACACACCGCTTCACCAGGCTGTTTACAATAACCATAGCGAAACAATAAGCGCTTTGCTCAAATCGGGGGCATGGGATGTAAACGGGTTAAATAACGATGGCGTTAGTCCGCTGATATTTGCAGTTAATAACTCCAATATACACGTAGCGGGGCTTTTGATTAAAAATGGCGCCGATGTTAACCTGCATGTACAGAATGGTAATTCGGCATTGCACTACGCGGCGGGTATGGGTAATTATCATCTTGGCAAAATGCTGCTTGAGGCGGGCGCCGAGATCAACTCGCGTAACAGCTTTAGTGAAACTCCGCTTATTGTGGCGGCACAGTGCGGATTTAATGATTTTACAGCCTTTTTAATCGAAAATAACGCCGATGTAAACGCAGTGGACAATAACGGCCGGCACGCTATGGATTTTGCCAGTGAGCGCGGTTATACCGAAATATTGGAACAACTGTTAATGGCCGGTGCCGAAAGCCGGTAATAAAACAGTTTCGTTTATAATGAATGCCTGCCGCGATATATTGAAGCGGCAGGCATTCATTTTATAGGAACCTTTAACTGTACTTAATCAAGCAATGTCCAGGTACGTTTAGTTTGTATGGCTTGCTGCCCGGCAATTACAATATTCTCTTTACGCTGGCCTATGTACTCTAATGCACAAAAACCGAAGTTGGCTTTAGTTTAGCTGAAGAAATCCAGCTCCCCCTTCAACCCGCTCAAATCTACGCAAACGTTTCTGGGAACGTTTGCGCGGTTTTAGTTGGGCAATTTCTTTTTTTTATTGCCGTCAGCCTTTAATCTTGTTTAGGATTTAATGATCCTTCACCAATTATAGGGCGATAAATAGCTGTTTTAAGATAAAAACATGTCGGTAATAAAAACAAGGATAGGAATAGCGGTTTTGCTTTTGGCGGGTTTCCTGGCATCGCGGGCACAGGGTCAGCAGTATTCGTGGCAGCATTTGCCGCAGGTAAATAAGCCTGTATTTAAAAAGGATACTATCAATATTTTAAAATATGGTGCCAAAGCCGATGGCATTACGTTAAATACAACAAGTATCAATAAAGCAATAAGCGCCTGCAGCGCCAAGGGTGGCGGGGTAGTGCTTATTCCGCAAGGTTTGTGGTTAACCGGGCCGCTGGTGATGAAGAGTAACGTAAACCTGCATGTAAGCCGGGCGGCGCTGCTCCAGTTTACCGGCGATAAAACTCAATATAAACTGGTTGAAGGTAATTATGAAGGCCATGCCGCTGTGCGCAATGAATCGCCGATATCAGGTACCAACCTTACCAATATCGCCATCACCGGCGAAGGGATCATTGACGGGCACGGCGAGGTTTGGCGGGCCATCAGCAAAGACAGGCTTACCGAAGCTGAATGGAAAAAACTGGTGGCATCGGGAGGCGTAGTGAGCGAAAATGGCAGGTCATGGTACCCTTCTGAAAGTTATGTTAAGGGACTTAAAGCACCTGGGGCAGGTGTGATTGGCAATGGAAAAACTATAAAGGATAACGAACCTTTTAAAGATTTTTTCAGGCCAAATATGCTCGTGCTTACCAATTGTAAAAAAGTATTGCTGCAGGGTGTTACGCTTCAAAATTCGCCCGCATGGGATATCCATACTTTACTATGCGAAGACCTTACCGTACAGAACGCAAGGGTCAGAAACCCCTGGAACGCCCAGAACGGTGACGGTATCGATGTAGAATCGTGCCGGAATGTGCTAATTGAAGGCAGCACTTTTGATGCCGGCGATGATGGCATCTGCATCAAATCGGGTAGGGATGAGGAAGGCCGCAAACGCGGTAAGCCCACTGAAAATGTAATTGTACGGAATAACGTGGTTTACCGTGCCCATGGCGGTTTTGTTATAGGCAGCGAAATGTCGGGTGGCGCGCGAAATATTTTCGTGTCTAACTGTACATTCATCGGTACCGATATCGGTCTGCGTTTTAAAACTACCCGCGGCAGGGGCGGCGTAGTTGAGAATATCTTCATCAAAAATATCAGCATGAGGGATATCGCTCATGAGGCCATACTTTTTGATATGTATTATAGTGGTAAATCGCCTGGCGAATCGGATGATGTAAACAATCAGGTTATTGTGCCGGTAACAGAAGCTACACCCTCATTCCGCAAATTTTATGTAGATAATGTAGTATGTAACGGTGCCGAAAAAGCGCTCATGATCCGGGGGCTACCCGAGATGGGAATTAAAGACATCCACATTGAAAACAGCACATTCAAAACCGTTAAGGGCGCTGACGTAATAGAGGCACAGAACATTTTTTTAAAGAATATTTGCTTCAAAAGCAAAGAAACCAACCCGCTCATCAGTATTCAAAATAGCAACAACATAACTTTTAACCATATTATCTATAGCGACACCAGGCTGCTGTTCAAGATCAGCGGGAAGAGGTCGCAGCAAATTAAATTGCTTGATACAGATGCGGCAAAGGCTAAGAAAAAAGTTGAATTTGTTTCGGGCGCATCAGAAAATGCACTAACCGGTACAAATAATGAATAGCCGAAACAAACGCCGAAGCTGATTGAAAAAAACACATTGATAACTTGTGCAGGAAATTATAACCAGGAGTGTAATGTTGATAAAATGAGCTGTATAATGAAGAAAATATTATTGTTATGTGCTTTCCTGTTCGCGAGCCTCGGGCTCAGGGCGCAAACGCTGCCATGGTCACAGCGGATGGCTAACACTGCTATGCATATCTGGGCAGATTCGTTACCGGGCGCCAACTGGTCGTATGATCAGGGGGTAGTTTTGCAGGGGCTGCAAAGCGTTTGGCAGCAATCGGCCAAAGCCGAATATTTTAGTTATATCCAAAAAGCGATGGACAGGTATGTGGGCACGGATGGAGCTATCCGCACCTATAAAGCCAGTGAGTATACCCTCGATAATATCTTGCCGGGCCGGAGCCTGTTATTGCTGCACCAGGTATTAAATACCCCAAAATACTATAAAGCAGCAGTTTTGCTTCGTAAGCAGATAAGTGAGCAACCCAAAACGCCTGAAGGAGGTTTTTGGCATAAAAACCGATATCCCAACCAGATGTGGCTCGATGGTTTGTACATGGCCGAACCTTTTTATGCTCAATACGCTTCAGCTTACCACGAAGATGCCGACTTTGACCAGATAGCGGATCAGTTTATTTTGATGGAGCAACATTCGCGGGATAGTAAAACAGGCTTATTGTTCCATGCCTGGGATCAAAGCAGGAAAGAGCACTGGGTTAACCCTCAAACGGGTTTGTCGGCAAGTTTATGGGCCCGTGCCGATGGCTGGTATGCCATGGGGCTTGTTGATGTGTTGCCCTATTTCCCTGCCAATCATCCTAAACGTGTCAAATTGATAGCCATTTTGAACCGTCTTGCCGCAGCTATCCGGGCTTCCCGGGATCAGGGTTCGGGTTTATGGTACCAGGTGCTTGACAAAGGCAGCAAAAGTGGTAATTACCTGGAAGCTTCGGCATCATGCATGTTTGTTTACGCGTTTGCTAAAGGTGTTAGGGAAGGATATCTCCCTCCCCAATATTTACCGGTAGCTCAAAAGGCCTATGAGGCTATTATCGAAAACTTTATTGAAACAGATGCAGAAGGCCAGGTAAACATTAAAGGAACTGCAGGTGCTGTAGGTGTGGGCGGCAATCCATATCGCGACGGTAGTTATGAATACTATACCGGTGTAAAAACCGTCGTTAACGAAACTAAAGGCGTTGGCGCGTTTATGCTGGCAAGTGTGGAGATGGAACGCCTGGCTGACCAGAACGAGGGCAAAGGAAAAACTGTGCTTTTAGATAGCTATTATAATAACGAACACCATGCAGATGTTACCGGCAAGAGCATCCCTTTCCATTATAAATGGGATGAGCTGGATAATAATGGCTTTTCATTTTTGGCACAGATCTTTAATAATTATGGTCTGCACACCAAAACTTTAAACGAAGCGCCTGATGATGTAAATCTGAAAAAATCGGCCGCTTATATTATTGTTGACCCCGATATCCCGAAAGAAAACCCGGACGCTAAATATATTGAAGAACCACATATTAAAGCCATCAGTAATTGGGTGAAAAATGGCGGTGTATTGGTGGTTTTAAACAACGATACCGGCAACGCCGAGTTTACACACCTGAACAAACTGATGGCGAAATTTGGTATCAGCTTTAACTTAAATAGTGTTAACAGGGTAGTTGGGCGTAACTTTGAGCAGGGAGCCATCAATATCCCTTCGGATAATTCCATCTTCAAGACGGCGCGCAAGGTTTATATCAAAGAGTTGAGTACCCTGCAGCTAACCAAGCCCGCTGTACCGCGGTTAACTAAGGGCAAAGACATCATCGTAGCTACCGCCAAATATGGTAAAGGCACTGTGTTTGCCGTTGGCGACCCCTGGTTTTATAACGAATATACAGACGGCCGAAAGCTGCCGCCCGACTATGACAACTTTAAAGCAGCCAACGATTTGGTAAGCTGGCTGGTGAAGCAAATTCCTCAAACAAAAAAATAGTAACCTGTTACAATTAACAAGCACATGATATTATCAAGATATAATCTCAACAAAACAACCGTACCGGCATCTGAATTGCCGCCTGCAAATGTGTTCGACCTGCCTGAAAAGGTGCTGCAATTCGGTACAGGCGTACTGCTACGCGGCTTGCCCGATTACTTTATCGACAAGGCTAACCGTGCCGGGATCTTCAATGGCAGGGTTGCGGTTGTTAAATCCACCGACAAAGGTTCGACAACGGATTTCGATATGCAGGATGGTTTGTATACCATTTATTCAAAAGGCATTGAAAACGGCAAAGAAGTTAATGAGCAGGTAATTTGTTCGGCTATTAGCCGGGTGCTTTCGGCCTCAAGCGAGTGGGAGGAGATATTGGAAATTGCACGTAGCAAGAATTTACAGGTAGTGATCTCCAATACAACCGAAGTTGGGATCCAGTTGGTGAAGGAAGATGTACGTAAACATCCGCCGGCATCATTCCCCGGAAAATTGCTGGCTATTTTATATGAACGATACAGGGCCTTTAACGGAAGGCCCGATACCGGGCTGGTGATCATCCCAACCGAACTGATCATTGATAACGGTAAAAAGCTGGAAGCCATAGTTTTGGAACTTGCCCATTTAAATAAACTGGAGCCGGCATTTATGGACTGGCTGGAAAGCAGCAATAGCTTCTGCAACTCGCTGGTGGACAGGATTGTGCCAGGCAGGCCGGATCAGCAGTTAAGTGACGCCATGGAAACCGAGCGTGGTTATACCGATAACCTCAGCATCATGTCCGAAACCTACAGTCTTTGGGCTATCCAGGGCGATGAGAAAATAGCCGAAGTGCTATCTTTTGCCCAGGCTGATAACGGTGTTGTAATCACGCCTGATATTGAACTCTTCAGGGAGTTGAAACTCCGGCTGCTCAATGGAACGCATACCTTGAGTTGTGCCGTAGCTTATCTATCCGGCTTTAAAACAGTGAAGGAAGCCATGGATGATGCGCATTTCACCAAATTCATCACCCAACTGATGTTTACTGAGATCATGCCATCTATCCCATACCAGATTGATGAAGATGTAGCCCGTGATTTTGGTAACAAGGTGCTCGACAGGTTCCGTAACCCCAACATCAGGCACGAGTGGCTGAGTATTTCGGTGCAGTATGCTACTAAAATTAAAATGAGGGTTATTCCGTTATTATTGAATTATTATAAACAAAACAATAAAGCGCCTCAAATGATGGCCCTTGGTTTCGCTGCTTTTATCCGCTTTATGCAAATCGTCGAAACTGCCGATGGTAAATATACCGGAACAGCACATTCGGATAATTATGCGGTAACTGACGACCAGGCACCTAATTTGAGCAAAGCATGGAACGGCGCTGACGCGGAAACAGCGATTGCAGCTATCCTTAAAAATAAAAGCCTTTGGGATACCGATCTGACAACGTTACCCGGCTTTACAGAAGCAGTGACAGCACAGTTTAAGCTTATTAATGAACAGGGAAAACTGGAAATAAGTGCTATTTAAATAGGAGGACAGATGAAACAGAATATATTAAAAGTACACCCTGCCGATAATGTGCTTGTAGCACTTACAGACCTGCAGGCTAATGAGCAGGTTACTTACAAAGGTGAAACTTATACAGTAAAAGAATTGATCCCGGCAAAGCATAAATTCGCTGTTACCGAGATCCCCGAAGGCGGCGAAATTATCATGTATGGCGTATTGGTAGGCAAAGCGCAAAGCCTGATCCCGGTAGGCGGGTTGCTTAGTACCGCCAATGTAAAACATGCGGCAAACAGCTTTTTAACAGGCCAGAGCCATACTGATTGGCACAGGCCTGATATCAGTAAATGGGAAGGCAAAACATTTAACGGCTATCACCGCGGAGATGGCAGCGTGGGCACAGCGAATTATTGGCTGGTTGTACCCATGGTGTTTTGCGAAAACCGTAACATTGAAGTATTGCAGGAGGCCCTGGTAAAACCTTTGGGTTATGGCCGCAAAAAAACATATGAGATCAAAGCGCAGGAGTTGATCGGTAAGATCAAAGCAGGCGCCGAGATAGATGAGGTTTTATACACCGAAATAGGTAGCGACACCGCTCAAAACGCCGGTAATAAAGTTTTCCCTAATGTTGATGGGATTAAATTTCTAACGCATACAGGCGGTTGCGGGGGTACCCGCCAGGATTCAACTGCGCTTTGCGGTTTGCTGGCCGGTTATATTACGCACCCTAACGTTGCAGGTGCAACAGTATTAAGCCTTGGCTGTCAGAATGCCGAAGTAAAAACACTACAGGAGGAGATCAATAAACGCTCGCCGGAGTTTAACAAACCACTTTATATTTTAGATCAGCAGAAAACAGGTAAAGAAGCCGATTTAATGGAGCTGGCTATCAGGCAAACACTTGCCGGGTTGATGCAGGCTAACCAATATACCCGTAAACCGGCTCCTTTAAGTAAACTGACCATCGGTTTGGAGTGCGGCGGATCGGATGGCTTCTCCGGTATTTCGGCAAACCCTGCTATCGGTTACACATCTGATTTGTTAGTGGCGATGGGTGGTTCGGTTATTTTGGCCGAGTTTCCTGAACTTTGCGGGGTTGAACAAAACCTGATTGATCGTTGTTTGGATAAAACTAAAGCCGAGCGCTTTGCCGATCTGGTACGTACCTACAGCCAACGGGCCGAAGAGGCCGGCTCTGGTTTTTACATGAACCCGTCGCCGGGTAATATTAAGGATGGCCTGATCACTGATGCCATCAAATCTGCCGGGGCAGCCAAAAAAGGCGGCACATCGCCGGTTGCGGATGTGCTGGATTATCCCGAAAAAGTAACACAGCCGGGGCTAAACCTGTTGTGTACCCCGGGTAACGACGTGGAATCGACCACGGCCGAGGTTGGGTCGGGCGCTAATATCGTGTTGTTTACTACCGGTTTGGGTACGCCTACAGGTAATCCGATAGCCCCTGTTGTAAAAATAGCCACTAATACCGCATTATTTAACCGAATGAGCGATATTATTGATATAAATACCGGTACTATTGTTGAAGGTGATGAAACCATTGAACAAGCAGGAGAACGCATTTTGGATTACGTGGTAAAAGTAGCCAGCGGCGAAATTGAAGTTCATGCTGTACGCCACGGTCAGGATGATTTTATTCCGTGGAAGAGAGGGGTTTCACTGTAATATTGCTCCTGTATTCGTTCTTTTACCCCGTGTTCGTGTCCTCACGAACACTTGCTGCAGAAAGGTATAAGGGATGCATAGAACGAAAAGAATGGACTTTAATGGGAATTGTAAAAAGACAACATGTTTCCGTGAGGACACGGAAACGGGAGGGGGGAAATTAAAAAACTGACTTTAAACTTCTGAAAAGTACTTTAAACTTAACACTGACTAATGAAAATACTAACCTGCACTACACCCGGTAAACTGGAATACGGCACTGCCGAAGCTCCGCAATTAAAGCCAGGTAATGCGCTGCTTAAAATAAAACGTATAGGCATTTGCGGTACCGATCTGCATGCCTTTGAAGGTACCCAGCCCTTTTTTAGCTATCCAAGAATTTTAGGCCACGAACTTGCTGCCGAACTGGTTGAAGCCGGCGATGCCGAGGGTTTTGAAAAAGGTGAGGCTGTTACTTTTATCCCGTATTTCAATTGCGGGCATTGTATCGCTTGTCGCTCGGACAAACCAAATTGTTGTGTAAATATCCAGGTTTGCGGTGTACATACCGATGGCGGTATGGCCGAATACCTGCAGGTCCCATCACACCTGTTGGTTCATGGCGAGGGCTTAAGTTTTGACGAACTGGCCCTGGTTGAGCCCCTTGCTATTGGCGCCCACGGAGTACGACGGGCAGATGTAAAGCCGGGCGAATTTGTACTGGTTATTGGCGCCGGCCCTATAGGTTTGGGTATTATGGAATTTGCCCGCATTGCAGGAGCAAAAGTCATTGCTGCCGATGTGAACGAACAGCGTCTTAATTTTTGCAGCGAAAATTTGAAGGTTGATTATACCATCAACGTAAAAAACGAAGATGTGAATGAGCGCCTGAAAGAGATCACCAATGGCGATATGCCTACCGTGGTGATTGATGCTACCGGTAACCAAAAAGCTATAAACGGCGCTTTCCTGTACCTTGGCCATGGCGGCAGGTATGTACTGGTAGGTTTGCAGCGCGATGAAATTATTGTAAGTCACCCGGAGTTTCACAAACGCGAAACTACGCTGATGAGCAGCCGGAATGCTACCCGCGAGGATTTTGAACACGTGATCCGTTCCATGAAAAAGGGTTTGGTAAACCCGCAGACCTATATCACCCACCGGGTAACTTTTGATGAAGTAAAAGATCAGTTTGAAAGCTGGCTGAACCCGGCAAATGGTGTTATAAAAGCAATTGTGGAAGTATATTGATGATGAAAAGGGCGTTTTTCACCGGCTTGATTTTTTGTGTTGCATGCAATGCTTTCGCGCAGCAAAAGCATGTACTGGGTTTTGACAAGCTGAAAACGTATGTAAACGATTTTAATAAAACCGATACCGAAACGGTGAAAAACTACATCACCAATGATCATGCTTACGAATGGCTGGCCAAAAATGTGCCTTTGTTTGAGTGTCCGGATTCGGCTATTCAAAAAATCTATTATTACCGCTGGTGGACATTCAGGAAACACCTGAAACAAACACCCGATGGCTTCATTTTTACCGAATTTATAACGCCGGTTAGCTTTACCGGCGTTTATAATAGTTCAAGCAGTGCCCTTGGTCACCAAATTTATGAGGGACGCTGGCTGCATGATCCACAATACATCAACCAGTATGTCAACTTTTGGCTGTATGTTGATCCTAAGCAAAAGAAGCCGCATCTGCATGCATTCAGCAGTTGGATTGATGACGCAGTTTACAATTATTACCTCGTAAACCTTGATAAACATTTTGTTGAACAGGCGTTGCCTTTGCTTAATACCGATTATCATGTTTGGGAAACGGAAAAGCAGCTGCCATCCAAATTATTCTGGCAGTTTGATGTGCGCGACGCGATGGAGGAAAGTATCAGCGGGGGGCGCAAAGTGAAAAATATCCGCCCTACTATTAATAGCTACATGTACGGCAATGCTGTGGCACTATCAAAAATGGCGGCGCTAACCGGTAATGATTCACTAAAAACAAAGTATACACAAAAAGCTATCGACCTAAAAAAACTGGTGCAGGATAGTTTGTGGAACGATACCGCATCCTTTTTTGAAGTGCGTAAACCCGATGGCCATTTTGCCAATGCCCGCGAAGAACTGGGTTTTATCCCCTGGTATTTTAACCTGCCCGATGATCAGGCGGCTTACGCCAAACAATGGGACCAGTTAACGGATCCTGAAGGGTTCAACGCGCCATGGGGAATTACTACTGCCGAGCGCAGGCACCCATTGTTCCGCACCCATGGTACCGGGCACGGCTGCGAGTGGGACGGCGCTGTATGGCCTTTTGCCACTACGCAAACCTTGAAAGGCCTGGCTAACCTGCTTACGGCTTATCAAAATAAAGGCGCGATGACATCAGGTATTTTTTATAATGAACTGCATAAATATGCTCTCTCACACATCAAACGCGGACTGCCTTATTTGGGCGAATACCAGGATGAAAAAACAGGTTACTGGCTTAAAGGGGATAACCCAAGAAGCAGCTATTACAACCATTCCGGTTTTTGCGATTTGATTATCAGCGATCTCGTTGGCCTGAAGCCTCGTGAAGACAATCTGCTCGAAATCTTCCCGCTGATCCCCAAAAATCAATGGAAATGGTTTGCGCTGGATAACGTGCTTTATCATGGACATACCATCAGCCTGGTGTGGGATAAAGCCGGTAACAAGTATCACAAGGGCAAAGGTTTTATCATTTATGCCGATGGTAAGGTGATTGCCCGAAGTGCTCAGCTAAAACACATACTGGTGAAGCTTCCCGGCTAATCCTGACTCATTTTCTCTCTTTTATTGGGTTGTTGCCTTTAATGATGATAATATCGTATAGTAGATAGAGAAAATATCAGATGAAATTACAGCATCGTACTGATATTTTTGAATACGATACAACCAATTAAGTTAAAATCCAAAGGCGTGGTTTCAGAAGCTAATTCGCTTCCGATATGGAAAACCGGCTTTGGGTATGCCTGTCTAAACAAGAACGAAAATGAAGCTGTTTAACCGTTGCCTGCTGCTGTTGCTTATATTAATCTCTTGTTTTCATTCAAATTTAAAGGCCCAGGGAAAGTCAAAAAAAGTTACCATTGTTACCCTGCCAAACCACCACATGAGGATAAGCTATGGCGTGCAAAAACTAACCCGGGCTTTACAACGCGCGGGTTATTTTGTTGTTGAACAATCATATAAAAACACCTATCCGGCAGGGAATACGATAATTATAGGCTTGTTTACCAATGCCCCGGTTAAAAAGCTGTTTGGCTCCGCGGCTCTAACCAATCAGCCCGGAAAAGAGGGTTATATCATAACCGACCGGGGTCTTAAAAATAAGCTGCTGATAGCTGGCGCCGATAATTCTGGCGCGCTTTACGGCTGTCTTGAACTGGCAGATAGGATCGATTTAAATAAAAAAATCCCTGTAAATATAAACCTGCATGATCAGCCCGAAATGGTTTTGCGGGGTGCCTGTATTGGCGTTCAAAAACCTGCCTTACTGCCTGGCAGGGGCACTTACGAATATCCTTACACGCCGCAAAATTTCCCATGGTTTTATGATAAGGCTTTATGGGTCCGTTACCTGGATTCGCTGGCGCATAACCGCATGAACTCACTGTATTTGTGGAACGGGCACCCTTTTGCTTCGCTGGTAAGGGTTAAAGAATATCCTTATGCCGTTGAGGTTGATGATGCTACTTTTAAGAAAAACGAAGAGATCTACAGTTTTTTAGCCGAAGAGGCTGATAAGCGTGGGATTTGGCTTATCCAGGGTTTTTACAATATCATCGTCTCCAAGCCCTTCGCCGAAAAAAATAATCTAAAAACGCAGGACAGGAACCGCCACATTGTACCCGTTATTGCCGATTATACCCGTAAATCCATTGCTGCTTTTGTTGAAAAATACCCTCATGTTGGATTGTTGATTACGCTGGGCGAAGCCATGGAAGGTGTCGGGCAGGATGATGTGGACTGGTTTACGCAAACTATCATTCCGGGTGTAAAAGATGGGTTAAAAGCCTTGGGGCGCACAGATGAACCGCCGATCGTGTTACGCGCGCATGATAGCGATGCACCTACAGTAATGAAATACGCCAAACCTTTATATCACAACCTGTACACCATGGCCAAATACAATGGTGAAGCGCTTACCACTTACGAGCCGCATGGCCCCTGGGCTGATCTGCACCGGACTTTGAGTAATATCGGTACTGTTCAGATAGAAAACCTGCATATTTTGGCTAACCTCGAGCCATTTCGCTATGGCTCTCCCGATTTTATACAAAAGTGTGTGCAGGCCATGCATACCGTTTATGGGGCAAATGCTTTGCATCTGTATCCTCAGGCGTCCTATTGGGACTGGCCTTATACAGCAGATAAAACGGATGGCAAGCGCATGTTGCAGTTGGACAGGGATTGGATCTGGTACAAAGCATGGTCGCGCTATGCCTGGGATAGCAAGCGGGACAGGGCCGGCGAAATAAGCTATTGGTCAAAGCAACTGGCTGATAAATATGGATGCGATCAGGCCCATGGTGAAGCCGTTTTAAAAGCTTATGAACAATCAGGCAATATCTCACCCGAGTTGTTGCGCCGTTTCGGGATCACCGATGGCAACCGCCAAACCATGACTTTAGGGATGCTGATGAGCCAGCTGGTTAATCCTGAAAAGTATGGTTTGTTTTCTTTGCTCTATAACTCCGAAGGTCCGGTTGGTGAAATGATGAGCGAGTACGCCGAGAAGGAGTGGAAACACCAGCCGCACATAGGCGAAACACCGGTTAAAGTTATCGATAGTGTAATAGTGCAGGGGAAAAAAGCGGTTGAGGCTGTCAACCAGGCATCTGCGAAAATTAGTAAGGATAAAGCCGAGTTTGCCCGCTTAAAAAATGATATGTATTGCTATAACGCCATGGCCAATAATTATGCTTACAAAGCAAAAGCAGCTTTATCGGTATTGCGCTATAAATACTCGGATAATGTTGCCGATCTGGAAAAGGCTTTACCCGAGCTGCAAACCAGTTTGGATTATTATAAGCAACTGGTGAAACTAACCGAAAATACTTATTTGTATGCCAATAGCATGCAGACCAAGCAACGCAAAATCCCGGTTGGCGGCAATGATGCCAAAATGAAAACCTGGGCCGAGCTTTTGCCGGTTTACCAAAAGGAGCTGGACAATTTTAAACGGAATATCGATTCGCTGAAATCGCCTCAAACACAGCAAAAGCAAAAGGAGGTGGTAGTTTTGAAAGATGCACCTGTGAGGTTTGACAATAGTGGCAGTGGCAGTTATCAGGTAAATTCAGGCGAAACAGTTTATGTCGATACAACCGCTCTGATAAAAAATATCGCAAAAGAATTGGCCGGTTTAAAAGGTGTAAAATTATCCAAAGCAGATCAGCAAAAGCATGGCACAACCATCAGCTTTAAAAATAATAAGCCTGTAAAAATACTGGTTGGTTTTTTCAATAGTAAATTGCCTCAATACCTGCCCGAACCGCAATTGGAAACAGATGCCAGTGCTAATGATTATGGCCAGGCCGATATAAAGATTGCCAATGCCATTCAAATTGATGGTTTGCCTCCGGTAAATATTCATACCTATACCTTTAAAGCCGGTTCAAATACCCTTACCTTGGGTAAAGGGGCCGCGTTGGTATTGGGCATTGTTGATGCAGATGCCAATGTGCCGGTATATGACGCCGGCCTGAGCAACGAAGGTAATATCAAGGATTTACGCTGGCTTTTTAACTGAAGTTTATGGATAGCAGGAAGAGTTTATGTATTGCGATTTTATTGATTGGAGTTGTACAGGCTTTTGCTCAGCAGCCCCTTAAGCTTTGGTATAAACAACCTGCCCAGAAATGGACTGATGCCTTACCTATTGGCAATGGCCGCATTGGGGGCATGATTTACGGCGGCGTTACCGAAGACCATATCCAATACAACGAACAAAGCCTATGGACAGGCGGCCCCCGCGATTATAACCGTAAAGGTGCCGTGAAATATCTGGAGCCTATCCGCAAGCTCCTTGCCGAAGGTAAGCAAGCCGAAGCAGAGGCCATGGCACAGCAGCATTTTATGGGGATGAAGAGCAATGAGGCTACTTACGCAGTTGATTCTGCTAAGTGGTTTGCCGCTATGCAGGCCCGCCGCCCGCCGCTTGAGAGTAAAGAATGGACACCGATTACATTGCCAACCGAACAGGGTTGGGAGACAACGCCCGGTTTGGAAGGGTTGGACGGAGCAGTTTGGTTGACAACAACTATTAATGTACCTGCTGATTGGAAAGGGAAAAATCTGACTGTAAGCCTTGGTCGTATCCGCGATATTGATTTTACTTACATAAACGGGAAGCGCATTGGAACCACCAATGGCAATGCCTACCGCAAATACACTATCCCCGCAAGCGACTTGCATTTCGGTAGTAATGAGCTATCGGTTCTGGTAGTTAACTTTTATGATAAAGGCGGATTTACCAGTAATGCTAAAACTTTATCAGTTTATCCTGAAGGAGAAGAAAAAAATACTGTTAGCCTTGCCGGGCATTGGCAATACTTAGTAGAAAATGACAACCCACCCGCATATCCCCGTTACAATGCCGATTACCAACCCTTTGCCGATCTGTACCTGCAATTTCCAAAGCAGGAGGTTACAGATTATAAACGCGACCTTGATCTTACTAATGCCACTGAACATGTGAGCTATAAAGCGGATGGTGTTACCTACAACCGCGAATATTTCAGCAGTGCTCCCGATCAGGTAATGGCCATACATCTTACCGCCGATAAGCCCGGTAAAATTACGCTGAAGGCTTTATTAAACAGTCTGCATAGAAACTATGTCACCCGTAAAATTGATGATCACACGCTTGCGTTATCCTTAAAAGTAAAAGATGGTGTTTTGCGGGGTGTAAGTTATCTGCATGTACAGGTTACGGGCGGTAAGGTTGCGGTCGATTCAAAAAATATATCAGTTAACGAAGCTAATGAGGCTACATTTTACCTTACAGCGGCAACCAATTTTAAAAACTATCATGATGTCTTGGGCAATCCAGAGGCTATCTGTAAGGCTCAGATTGCAGCTATATCACATAAAAGCTATGCCGACATTAAAGCTGCTCATGTAAAAGATTATCAAAAGTATTTCAATAAGTTTTCTGTTGATCTGGGTCGGAGCGAAAATGCTGATCTGCCTACAGATGAGCGGATCCTGAAGTTTGGCCATGAGCCTGATCCGTCGTTTATCAGTTTGTACATGCAGTATGGCAGGTATTTGCTGATCTCATCATCTCGTCCGGGTGGTGGTCCGGCGAATTTGCAGGGCTTGTGGAATAATCTGCTTACGCCACCATGGGGCAGTAAGTTCACTACCAATATCAACCTCCAAATGAATTACTGGCCTGCCGAGGTACTTAACTTATCGGCCTGCAGCCAGCCGTTTTTTAGTATCGTTGATGATCTTGCCAAAACCGGGCATGAAACTGCGGTTGAGCATTACGGTGCTCCGGGTTGGGTGCTGCATCACAATACAGATCTGTGGCGCGGGACGGCACCTGTTAACGCATCCAATCATGGCATTTGGATAAGTGGTGCAGCCTGGCTTTGCCACCAGTTATGGGAGCATTACTTGTATACAGGCGATAAGGATTTTTTGCAAAAACGGGCTTACCCCGAAATGAAAGGTGCTGCTGAATTCTTTGTGCATTCTTTAGTTAAAGATACTAAAACCGGCTATCTCATCAGCACGCCATCTAATTCACCGGAGCATGGCGGTTTGGTTGCAGGGCCAACAATGGATCACCAGATCATCCGCGACTTGTTTAAAAACTGCGTGGAAGCGGCCAAAGTGCTGAATATAGACAAAGCTTTTGCGGATACACTCAAACTCAAGTACAGTAAAATAGCACCCAATAAAATCGGTAAATATGGTCAGCTACAAGAGTGGCTGGAAGATAAGGACGATACCACGGATACCCATCGCCATGTTTCGCACATGTGGGCTGTTTATCCCGGAACGGAGATCAACTTAAAAACTCCTGAACTGTTGAATGCCGCCGAAAAATCCATGAAATACCGTGGCGATGAAGGCACCGGCTGGAGCATTGCCTGGAAGGTAAATATCTGGGCGCGGATGCACCAGGGCGATCACGCTTATCTGATGCTAAGCAAACTGCTGTCACCTTCCGATGTAACATCCGGTAAGGAAAAGGGCGGCGTTTACCATAACCTGTTCGATGCGCATCCACCGTTTCAGATTGATGGCAATTTTGGCGGCGCAGCAGGTTTAGCCGAAATGCTTTTACAAAGCCACGGAGATGCTATTGAGTTACTTCCAGCTTTACCAACTGCCTTGCCGCAGGGTAGCATTAAAGGTATTTGCGCAAGAGGCGGTTTTGTGCTGGATTTTGAATGGCAAAACGGGCGATTGAAAAACTTGCGGGTGCTTTCCAAACTGGGTAAAACCTGTCGATTAAATTATGGCGGAAAAACAGTTGATATCGAAACTCAAAAAGGTAAAAGCTATCGCTTTGATGCTGAGCTGAAACAATTATAAAGATGAGTGAAACTCAAAAATATCACAGTGAGATAGCAGGAAAAGAACAGCGTGTTTTGGAACTGTGCGATTTCTCCTTAAGGGCTACCGACACACCATTTTAATTTTATCATTAATAGAAAAAATGTCATTTCGAACGAACCATGGTGGGATTTATGTGTCGGAGGTGAGGAGAAATCTTCTACGCCCTGCTTTTACAGGCATGGTTGTACGGTCAGATGCAGAAGATTTCTCTTTCGCCCCACCTCACAGACAGCCCCAGCTCTATCGAAATGACATTTTATTTTTTTTGAAAAGATGTGTACGCACAGTAGCTCGTGAGGGGAGTAGAGGCATATGTTTCTCTTTTTTTAAACTAATCACCTCACTGCTGTTTTTGCTCCTTTTTTCACATAGTTCCCTTTTTGCACAGCGTAGTGATCTCTCATTAAATGCCAACTGGAAAAGCATTGCCGATGATAATAACCCAAAAGCTAATGCCGGTTTTGAGCAAATCGATTTTAATGATGCTAAATGGGAAACGGTAAATGTTCCTCATAACTGGGATACCTACGGCGGCTATCGCCGCCTGAAACATGGCAACCGACATGGCACTGCATGGTATCGTAAAATATTTCCGCTTGAAAATAAGCAAATTGCTAAGCGTTACTTCCTGTGGTTTGAAGGTGTAGGCTCATACGCTACTGTTTGGCTTAACGGCAAGCAGGTAGGTTACCACGCCGGCGGACGTACATCTTTTACCATTGATGTAACGGATGCTATCAAAGCAGGCAAACAAAATCTGTTATGCGTTAAGGCTGATCACCCTTCGTTTATCAAAGATTTGCCATGGGTTTGCGGGGCCTGCTCGGATGATCCGGGTTTTTCAGAGGGTTCGCAGCCGATGGGTATTTTCAGACCGGTGCATTTGATGGTCACTAACGTCGTCAGGATTGAGCCTTTTGGTGTACATATCTGGAATGATACCACCGTCCGTGAAAAATCGGCTACGCTTAATCTCGAAACTGAAGTTAAAAACTATAGCGGACAGCCATCTGCAATAACCGTGACAAACAACCTGGTTGATGCCGCTGGCAAAACTATCGCGCAAGCAAAAGCAAAAAAAATATTAAAAGCCGGTGAGGTTAATATGGTAAGTCAACAATTTTCTGATGTTAAAAACGTGCAGCTATGGTCGTTAGAAAAGCCTTACCTATACCAGGTAATAACAGAGGTTTTGGCCGATGGAAAACTGATCGACAGAACGCAAACACCGTATGGGATCCGTTGGATCAGCTGGCCCATTGGCAGAAATAATAACGACAATCGTTTTTATCTCAATGGCAAGCCTGTTTTTATCAATGGCATTGCCGAGTATGAACACCTGATGGGCAAAAGCCAGGCTTTCGAGGCACCGGAAATCAAAGCCAGGGTAATGCAGGTAAAAGCAGCTGGTTTTAATGCTTTTCGGGATGCTCATCAGCCTCATAACCTCGCCTATCAGCAGTATTGGGATAAGCTGGGCATTTTATGGTGGCCGCAATATTCGGCACATATCTGGTATGATTCGCCGGAGTTCAGGGCCAATTACAAGGCTTTGTTGGTTGATTGGGTAAAGGAACGGCGCAACAGCCCTTCTCTAATTCTTTGGGGATTGCAGAACGAAAGTAAACTCCCTGCCGATTTTGCCCGCGAATGCAGCGATCTCATTCGCAAGCTTGACCCCACAGCCTCATCGCAACGCAAAATAACAACCTGCAATGGTGGCGAAGGCACCGATTGGGACGTGCCCCAAAACTGGACAGGCACTTACGGAGGTAACCCGCTCACCTACGGCGATGACTTGAAAAAACAAATTTTAGTGGGGGAGTACGGCGCATGGCGTAGTTTAGGTTTACATACCGAAGGCCCTTTCAATGCAAACGGCCCCCTGAGTGAAGATCGCATGACCCAATTGATGGAAACTAAAGTCCGCCTGGCCGGGTCTGTAAAAGATCAGGTGGCAGGGCATTTTCAGTGGCTGCTCTATTCGCATGAAAACCCTGGTCGCACACAGGGCGGCGAAGGCCAACGGGAGTTGGATAGGGTTGGCCCTGTTAATTATAAAGGTTTGTTTACACCCTGGGGGCAACCAACCGATGCGTTTTACATGTACAGGGCCAATTATGCGCCTAAAGGTAGCGAGCCTATGGTTTACATCGTGTCGCACACCTGGCCAAACCGCTGGCTTACGCCGGGCAAAAAGGATAGCATTGTTGTTTACTCCAATTGCGATGAGGTTGAGCTTTTTAATGATATTAATCACGAACCTTTAGGCAAAAGAAAGCGGCAGGGCATAGGTACGCATTTTCAATGGGATGGCGCGGATATCAAATACAATGTGCTGTACGCCGTAGGATATGTTAATGGCAAGCCGGTAACACATGATGAGATTAAGCTGAACCATCTGCCACAAGCACCTCATTTGCCAAAAGAGAATCCCGCTATCCTGAAACCCGAAGCTGGTTATAACTATTTGTATCGCCTCAATTGCGGTGGACCGGATTATACCGATACCTACGGTAATACCTGGATGGCCGACAAACATCAGGACAATCAACACCAACCCGGCTCTACATCATGGACGGACGATTACTCCGGTATGCCTCAGTTTTTTGCCAGTCAGCAACGCACTTTTGATAAAGTTGGCGGAACTGCGGATGATGAATTGTTCCAGACATTCAGATATGGTTTAGATAAACTAAAATTTAATTTCCCGGTACCCGATGGTGATTATAGCATCGACCTATATTTTACCGAACCCTGGTATGGCACCGGAGGCGGAATGGATTGCGCAGGCTGGCGTTTGTTTGATATAGCTGTGAATGATAAAACCATGATCCGCAATCTGGATATCTGGAAAGAAGCAGGGTACGACAAGGCCCTTAAAAAAAGTATCATCGCGCATGTTACCGGTGGGATGTTAAGCATATCTTTTCCAAACGCAGCAGCAGGCGAGGCGATCATCTCAGCTATAGCCATCAGTACTTTAAATAAAGCGGCAAAGCCACTACAAGGAAGCAAAGGAATAATCGGTCAATTGCAAAGCAATAATAAGTGGATGATAAAAAGCTGGATGGATATTGGCCAAAAACAGTATACCAATGCCGGGGTAACCTTTAATGATCTGCCGCCAATATTTTATGGTGCAGATTGGATAAGCCCCACCCACGCCACCCTGGAAGGGAGAGCTTTAAAAGTCTCCCCTACCGGGGGAGATTTAGAGGGGGCTTCGGAGGCTTTTACTTTAAATGCTGATGCCGATGTTTATATTGCCATGGATGTACCCGCATCGCAAAGACCAGCCTGGCTTGCTGATTATGAAAATACCGGCTTGTTTGTAAAAACAGATGCTGATGGAGGCCATCAGCTACCTGTTTACAGGAAGCGTTTTAAAAAGGCTGATGTAGTTACGTTAGGCGAAAATAAAGGCAGGTTCATGTACACCGTGGTGGTGCTGGCCGTTACTTCGCTGCAACCTGCTACTGATCTTCGTAAAACCGTAAGTTTTAAAGCGGAGACGGCTGAGATAAAAGGCGATGGTTTAAAAGCCGACACCCTGAACGGAAAAAAAGTAATTAAATTTAGCAGTGTGGGAGGCAGCAGTGTGGCGTTCGCGTTAACACCGGGTGTTGCCGATCTGTATGCCTTGCGCATCAAATATTATAACCAGAGCAATCAAACTTTTACGGCAAAAATACAATTACTGGCCGCCGATGGTACGGTGATGAAGGAGGAAGAACTGAGTTTTAAACCGGTTGCCAAAAATAAGTCGGGCACGGTTGCAACCAACACGGGCACAAGTATCAACGCGGGGAATTATAAGCTGGTAATCACAGGAATTAAGGCCGATGGTTTGGCCGTTTCGGGTATCGAAATGCAATAAAATATTAACATGAAAAAAAGTATCAGCCTGTTGTTTTTGTTACTGCCCTTCGGCCTTTTTGCTCAAAGCCTGAAGGTATTAAACCTGCAATGTGAGTACAAAACCAATCCGCTGGGTATCGAATCGCTTAAGCCCAAGCTGAGCTGGCAAATACAAAGTGATGCCCGCAACACCACGCAAACCGCCTACCGGGTTTTGGTTGCTGGTGACGCTGCTAAACTCAAAAGTAATATTGCCGATATATGGGATTCGGGAAAGGTACCATCCGGTGCCTCATTACAGGTTTCATGTAATGGTAAGCCTATGCAAGCCGCAAAAACATATTACTGGAAGGTAATGGCTTGGGACAACCATGGCAAAGCATCGGCATGGAGCAATACTGCCAGCTGGCAAATGGGCCTGCTTACCAAAACCGACTGGCATGGTGCCGATTGGATTGCCTATGATAAATTACCCGATTCATCGGCTATTGTTCCCTTTTATCATGGTAAAGGACCAAAAAAACTGGGTGTTGCCAATGATGTTTTGCCTCTAATACGCAAGAATTTTAATGTTGATGGTAAGCTTAAAAAGGCCACGCTTTATTTATGCGGATTAGGTCATTTTGAGTTGAGTTTGAATGGTAAAAAAGTGGGTGATCATTTCCTTGATCCCGGATGGACTAAATATGATAAACAGGCTTTATACGTGCCTTTTGATGTAACCAGTCAACTTCTCGCAGGCAAAAATACTATTGGTGTAATGTTGGGAAACGGTTTTTACTATATCCCGCGCGACAGGCGTTACCGGAAACTCACCGGTGCTTTCGGTTACCCTAAAATGATTTGCCGTTTGATGCTGGAATATGATAACGGCAGGGTAGAAAATGTTGTTAGCGATGGCTCATGGAAAACAGCACCTTCGCCGGTTACTTTCAGCAGCATTTATGGAGGCGAGGATTATAATGCCAACCTTGAACAACCGGGATGGAATACCAACAATTTTGATGATTCCAAATGGCGAAATGTTGTTAAAGTAGATGGTATACCCGAATTGAACGCGCAAATGGCCGAGCCCTTGAAAATTATGCAGGAGTTGAAGCCGCAAAGCAAAAAGCAGCTGGCTAATGGTGCGTGGATCTATGATTTGGGTCAAAACTTTTCAGGGATCTCTGCAATCAGCGTTCAGGGCAAAAAAGGAGATACTGTACGGATCATTCCCTCCGAACTGGTGAATGAGGATGGTAGTGCTAATCAAAAAGCCTCGGGCGGTCCGCATTATTATGATTATGTATTGAAAGGTAATGGCGTTGAAACCTGGCATCCCTTGTTTACTTATTACGGTTTCAGGTATTTGCAGGTGCAGGGCGCAGTGCCTCAAGGTGAAGCCAATCCTCACGGGCTACCTGTAGTTGTTGATATTAAAGGGCTGCACACGCGTAACAGCGCCGAAACCCTGGGCAGTTTCGCCTGTTCAAATGAACTGTTTAACAAAACGTTTAAACTGATTGACTGGGCCATGAAAAGCAACATGGCCAGCGTGTTTACCGATTGTCCTCACCGCGAAAAACTTGGTTGGTTGGAGGAAGCACATCTGGTTGGCAGTTCCCTGCATTGCAATTATGACATCGTGGGCCTGGCGCGCAAGTGTATTAACGATATGCGCATTTCCCAAACGGAAGACGGACTAATCCCCGAGATCTCGCCCGAATATGTAAAGTTTGACGAGCCTTTCCGCGATTCGCCTGAGTGGGGGAGTAACGCGGTGATCCTGCCATGGTATGTGTACGAGTGGTACGGCGATAAAGAGGTGCTTGCGCAGAACTATGATATGATCAAGCGCTACCTGGCTTATCTCGATAAAAAATCAAAAAATCATTTGCTGTATCAGGGTTTGGGCGATTGGTATGATCTTGGTCCAAATCCTCCCGGCGTTTCGCAGTTAACACCACAGGGGATCACAGCTACTTCGCTTTATTACTATGATCTTGATATAGCCGGAAAAATAGCTACGCTGCTTGGTAAAAGTGATGATGCCGCATCATACAAAAGGCTCGCTGCCGAAGTTAAACAGGCGTACAATCAAAAGTTTTTTAATGCCGATACCAAACAGTATGGCACAGGCAGTCAGGCTGCCAATGCCATGTCTGTTTATGCCGGATTGGTTGAGCAGCAATACAAAACCGCCGTGGTGAACAACATTGTAAAAGATATCCGCGGCAGAGGGAATGCCCTTACCGCCGGGGACATTGGTTATCGCTACCTGTTACGGGTTTTGGATGATGAAGGCCTTTCGGATGTGATCTATGATATGAACAGTCGCGCGGATGTGCCGGGTTACGGTTATCAACTGGCTCACGGTGCCACAGCTTTAACCGAATCATGGGCAGCATTGCCCTCGGTATCCAACAACCATTTTATGTTGGGGCACCTGATGGAGTGGTTTTACAGTGGCCTGGCAGGGATCCGCCCGACAGACGATGCCATTGCGTTTAACAAAATTGAGATCAGGCCGGAAACAGTGGGCGATGTAACCTGGGCTAAGGCTAATTATCAATCGCCCTATGGCAATATTTCAAGCAGCTGGGCGAAGGACAAAAACCAGTTTAAACTGGAAGTGAAAATCCCCGCAAATACTATCGCAAGTATTTTTTTGCCCGTAAAAAGCGATGCCACTATTATGGTAGATGGGCAAAATATCAAAACCCGTCATGATATCAAATTTGTAGGTTATCACGATGGGAAGGCAGAGATCAAGGCTGGTTCAGGCAACTATACATTCATCGCCAAATAATATTAAAACACTCTATGAAACACATTTTCAAATCATCTGCATTGTTCGCCTGCGTTTTTTTTATGCTGAAGGCACATGCCCAGGAAGTACCCGAAAAGGTGATGAAAGATATTTACGAGCAGGTAAAAACGCCTTACAAATATGGCCTGGTGATAGCTCCCGAAGATAATAGCCAAAAGGCTGATTGTCCTACAGTTTTTCGCCGGGGTGACAACTGGTATATGAGCTATATTATTTTTAACGGTCGTGGTTACGAAACCTGGCTGGCCGATAGTAGGGACCTGCTGCACTGGAAAACACGGGGCCGCATCCTGTCATTTTCGGACGATACTACCAAATGGGATAATAACCAAAAAGCCGGTTATGTAGGCCTGCAGGATTATAAATGGGGCGGCTCGTACAAATTGCAACAGTATAATGGCAAATATTGGTTATCGTACTTCGGCGGGCAAAGCAAAGGCTATGAGAAAGGTTTGCTATCCATAAGTGTGGCTTCTACCGATAAAGACCCGGGTACGGTGCATGAATGGCAGGGTTTAGATCATCCCGTATTGTCGAGCATTGATAAAGATGTAAGCTGGTGGGATAACCATACGCAATACAAGCAAACGGTGATCTGGGATAAAAAGAAACTGACCGGTCACCCTTTCATTATGTATTATAACGCCAATGGCGACAGCGTAAACAAAAAACGCGGTGCCGAGCGCATTGGCATGGCTGTATCTGATGATATGCTGCACTGGAAACGCTACGGCAAAGACCCGGTATTGAATCACGGCGACGGTATTACCGGCGACCCGTACATTCAGCAAATAGGAAATGTATATGTTATGTTTTATTTCGGCGCTTTTTGGAAAAACGGAGATTCGGGCGTGTTTAACCGCTTCGCCTGCTCTTATGACCTGGTGCATTGGACAGATTGGACGGGGGAGAAACTCATTCAATCGTCCGAGCCTTATGATAACATGTTTGCCCATAAATCGTGTGTGGTGAAATATAAAGGCGTTGTTTATCACTTTTATTGTGCTGTAAACAAAGCAGATCAGCGCGGTATAGCGGTTGCCGTGTCGAAAGATCTGGGTAAAAGTGAGCTGAACTTTGTTGCGCCGCCTGTTAAGAAAAGCAAAACGAAATCATGAGGCTAAGTTATCTGTATATACTGTGTTTAATGTTTTTTGCGACTGGTTTTGTATCTGCCCAAAGCGTACGCAAAACAGAAAGTTTTAACTCCAGCTGGAAGTTTTTTTTAGGTGATGATTCGACGGCGAACAATGTAAAATATGATGATAGCCACTGGCGACAGCTTGATTTGCCGCATGACTGGAGCATTGAAGGTAAATTCGACAGTAAAAATCCCACCACGCAGGCCGAAGGCGGGTTGCCAGCCGGCATTGGTTGGTATCGTAAAAGCTTTTTGATCCCTGCATCATCAAAAACTAAATCTATTTTGATTGATTTCGACGGCGTTTTTCATAACAGCGAAGTTTGGATAAATGGCCATTATTTAGGCAATCGGCCTAATGGCTATATCTCGTTCAGATATAATTTAACGCCTTATCTCAAATTCGGCACACAACAAAATGTGATAGCTGTGAGGGTGGATAATAGTGATCAGCCTAACTCACGCTGGTATACCGGCTCGGGTATTTACCGTAATGTGTGGCTAACAACCGTTAATAAAACGTACCTGCCGCAATGGTCGTCATTTATAACTGCACCGCATGTTGATCATCAAAAGGCAAAGATCAATATTCGTACGGTTTTACCGGGTTTGGCTAATTCAAAGTTTAAGCTTAAAGCCTCTGTTTTGGATAATAAAGGTAAAGTCGTTGGATCTGCTACCACTGCGGTAAAGGACACTGTAATTCAGCAAAGCGTTCAGGTAAACAATCCTCAACTATGGTCGGTAAAACATCCTTACCTGTACAAAGTGAAGCTGCAATTGATGACTGCTGATAAGATCATCGACGATTATGCTACAACCACAGGCATTCGTTATTTTAATTTCGACGCAGATAAAGGTTTTAGCTTAAATGGTGAGCCGATGAAAATTCTTGGTGTATGCCTGCACCATGACCAGGGAGCTTTGGGTACTGCTGTTAATACTCGCGCTATCGAACGTCAATTACAGATCTTGAAAGACATGGGTTGCAATGCTATCCGTACATCGCATAATCCTCCCGCGCCTGAATTGCTCGACCTGTGCGATAAAATGGGTTTCCTGGTGATGGACGAAGCTTTTGATATGTGGAAGAAGAAAAAAAGCAAGCATGATTACCACGAAGATTGGGATAAATGGCATGTGAAAGACCTGCAAGACCAGGTATTGCGCGACCGTAACCACCCATCCATTTTTGCATGGAGTATTGGTAACGAGATCAGGGAACAATTTGACAGCACGGGTGTAAGTATAGGTCGTGAGCTGGTTAAAATTGTAAAGCAACTGGATAATACCAGGCCGGTTACATCGGCATTGAGCGATGCTGATCCTAAAAAGAATTTTATTTACCAGTCGGGTGCGCTTGACCTGGTTGGTTTAAATTATCACCAGGAAGCATATGCCGATTTTCAGAAAAACTATCCCGGTCAAAAGTTTATCGGCACCGAAAATATGTCGGCCCTGGCAACAAGGGGGCATTATGATATGCCGTCGGATAGTATCAGGCGCTGGCCAAAGGATGGTAAAACACCTTTGAAGGATGGCAATGCCGATTTCACGGTATCATCGTATGATAACGTGTCGGCCTATTGGGGCTCAACACATGAAGAAACCTGGAAGATTATTAAGAAACACGATTTTCTTTCGGGACTTTTCGTGTGGACGGGCTTTGATTATATCGGCGAACCAACCCCATACCTGTGGCCTGCGCGCAGCTCATACTTTGGTATTGTTGATTTGGCCGGCTTCCCCAAAGATGTTTACTACATGTATCAAAGCGAGTGGACAAATAAGCCTGTTTTGCACCTGTTACCGCATTGGAACTGGAAGGCCGGACAAATGATTGATGTATGGGCTTATTACAACAATGCTGATGAGGTAGAAGCATTTCTGAATGGCAAGTCGATAGGTGTGAGGAAAAAAACCGGCGATGAGCTGCATGTGATGTGGCGTGTAAAATATGAACCGGGCGTATTAAAAGCGGTATCCCGCCGTAACGGAAAAGTAGTCATGACCACGCAGGTGGTTACAGCAGGCGAGCCTTACAAAATACAGCTAAAAGCAGATAGGGGTAAAATCAAAGCCGATGGTAAAGACCTTTCGTATATCACCGTTTCTGTTTTGGATAAAAACAATGTTCCGGTGCCTGATGCTAATCAACTGGTGAAGTTTAAAGTAACCGGGCAGGGGATATTGAAAGCTGTGGATAACGGTTCACAAACGGATCTGGATCCTTTTGTATCCGATCAGCACCATTTGTTTAATGGTTTGGGATTGGCTATTATTCAATCTAAATCTGTTGCGGGCGAAATTACAATTAGCGCTTCGGCTGATAGATTGCAGTCTGCATGCTTAACTATTAAAAGCGTGCATTGAAAAATCATTAGAAGCTAAGATGTGTCATTGCCGCTGAATTATAGAAAAAAAGCGCGGGATTGCGCGATTCCCCTTTTCCAAAGGAGGGAATTATAAAAGCTTCCGAACATCTGTGGTGACGGCACCAATAACGGCCTGAAAATAAAACTGAAAAAAACTGTCGCCGGTTGTCGGGAGCCCGGGCAGCGGGAGCTAAATATGTTTAGTAAATCTTCTGTGTTAACCCTTTTATTTATTAAGTTGTTGATTTTAAGTAGTTTGTGTTGTAGTAATAGAAATTCTGTTAACCCTGTTAACCCCCTGTAGTTATACTATATAATTGCCACCTGGCGGCGGTGTTATACAAAAAAAGCGGAAAGTAAAACCTCCCGCTTTAAAATATCTCAAATCTCACATCTAAAAAAAACTACCTCAAATCCACTACCTCAACGCCCGGATGGCCTTTGGCATCCCATGCAAAGGTAGCATCAGGAGCGGGTACGTTAGGGGTAAAGGTTCGTACGGTATAAGTATACCTGTTACCGTTTTTATCAAACAATAAAGCGCTATAGAGCTGTTTTTTTACTTTATCGATAGTAAGCTTCACTTTAAAAATGCCTTTTTTATCATCCTCTGGTGTAAGCTCAATATTTTGATAAACTTTGCCAGAAATTTTCTGCTCGCCAGTGTACAGGTATTTAAAACCTTTTTCATACATAGTGAAAATCTGGGCAGGGTTGTTCAACCCGTCGCCGGTTTTGTCAGCGTCACTTACCTGTACTTCTTTATCTTTTTTAAGATAGGTCCACTGATTTTTGCCATCGCTTAGGATCTCTTTGTCAACTTCAGGTTTTGCAGCTGAACTATATAATGTAACCCGGTATTTGCCGGTTTTTGCCTTAGATATCAAAGTGCCAGTTTGTGTTTCTTTGATATTGGCCTGCTGGTTATTAAGGCTAAAGGTAAAGTCGGTTTTAATAACATCGTATGAGCGGTATTTTTGACTTACCTGGTTTAAAATCGCTTTTGCCTGGCTGTCTTTTTGTGCAAAAGCAGTGCTGTATGTACTTATTGCTAAAATGGTATATGCTATGATCTTTTTCATTCAGTTTTATTCAACAATAACTATTATCATTAATAGTTATTGGATTAGAGTAATTAAATTTTGCTTGGTTTAATCTTTAATAGGTTTTTGAAGTGTTTCGAGGTAGCGTTCAAGACTGTATTCGTCGGGATAAAGCACATCGCGGGCTTTGCTGCCTTCAAAAGGGCCTACAATTCCGGCCGCTTCCAGCTGGTCAATAATGCGGCCGGCGCGGTTGTAGCCCAGTTTCATTTTACGCTGAATAAGTGATGTTGAACCCTGCTGGTGCAGTACAATTAAGCGGGCGGCTTCCTCAAACATTGGGTCGCGGTCGTCGGGATCGTATTCCTTGGCTCCGCTGCTTGCTTCACCTTCGCCTACATACTCAGGTAAGTACATAGCTGATGGATAACCTTTCTGATTGCCGATAAAATCAGATATAGCTTCAACTTCAGGAGTATCCACAAATGCACACTGTAAACGGATCAGGTCGCTGCCGGTTGAGAACAACATGTCCCCGCGGCCGATGAGCTGATCGGCGCCACCTGCGTCAAGAATGGTACGTGAGTCGATTTTGGAAAGCACCCTGAATGCCAGCCTTGAAGGGAAGTTGGCTTTAATGGTACCAGTGATAATATTAACCGACGGGCGCTGTGTAGCAATAACCAGGTGGATCCCCACCGCACGCGCCAGCTGAGCAATACGGGCAATCGGCATTTCCACTTCTTTACCGGCAGTCATCATCAAATCGGCAAACTCGTCAATCACCAAAACTATAAATGGCAGGTAACGGTGTTTTTCGGGGTCGCTGATTTTGCGGTTCACAAATTTGGCGTTGTATTCTTTCAGGTTACGTACCTGCGCGTCTTTCAGCAGGTCATAACGCTGGTCCATTTCAATACAAAGTGAATTAAGCGTGTTTACTACTTTTTTCGTATCGGTGATGATCGCATCGCCGTCGTCGGGCAGTTTAGCCAAAAAGTGCCTTTCTATCTTGCGGAAAAGCGTAAGCTCCACCTTTTTAGGGTCAACCAATACAAATTTGAGCTCGGCAGGGTGTTTTTTATACAGCAGCGATACCAGGATAGCGTTAATACCAACCGATTTACCCTGGCCGGTGGCTCCGGCAACCAGTAAGTGTGGCATCTTGGCCAAATCGGCAATAAATACTTCGTTAGATATGGTTTTACCTAAAGCGATAGGCAGGTCCATCGTAGTATTCTGATATTTTTCTGTCGATAGGATAGAGCGCATTGAAACCATCTCGGGATTTTGATTAGGCACTTCAATACCGATGGTCCCCTTGCCAGGCATAGGGGCAATGATACGGATACCCAATGCGGCTAAACTTAGTGCGATATCATCTTCCAGGTTCTTGATCTTGCTGATCCTGACACCAGGGGCCGGGATGATCTCATACAGGGTAACCGTTGGGCCAATGGTTGCCTTGATCTTATCAATCTCGATATTATAGTGGTTCAGCGTTTCAACAATTTTGTTCTTGTTGGCTTCCAGCTCTTCGGCATTAACCGAGATCTTGTTTGAACCGTGGTTTTCTAATAACTCCAGGTGCGGAAGTTTGTATGAAGCCAGATCGAGCTTGTGGTCATATATACCAAACTGGTTTACCAGATCGTTTGCTTTTTCGTTATCGGTTTTCTCAACGCTCAGTTCGGGCAATGGCCTGTTGGTATCAATAGTAAGGGGAATTTCTTCTTCCTCTTCCGGCTCGTGTTTAATTGTGTTTTCAGGACGCAACACCACAGGTTCATGATACCCGGGCATTTGTTCCATAGGAGGGTGCCTAAGCGGTGATGGAGGTATAAGCGGTTCCCGTACCATGGGTTCGGGCATGATGCTGCTTACATGGGTTTCGCGGATGTTGTTATTGCCCCGTGGCCATTCAAGCGGCATTGATGGCTCTTCATCAATCAGTTCAACAGGTTCAGGTGCTATCTCATCAACGCTCATTGCTGCAACCGGGCGGTTTTTACGCTGAGGTATTTTAAAGTCGATGTTATAGGCTATTACCAATACGGTAAGTGCCAAAAATACAAGCAATCCGCCGGTTCCCGCTTCACCTATCTGAGCCGCGAGTAAGCGGTTGCTCCAAAAACCGAAACCGCCTTCAAGGTAGTGGGGATAATCAATCACAAATGAATGAAAATAAGCTATCGCCACAGAAATAAAAACAATGCTGAATAACGAATATGCAAGTGTTTTACGGATAGAAAATAACCTCGCTTTAAAAAGCAGGCGGTATCCTACAACAAAAAACACAAAAATAAACAGGAATGAAGCAACGCCAAACCACTCATAAATAAACTGGTTGGATAATAACGCGCCAAACTTTCCCAGCCAGTTTTGTGCCCTGATGGTTGGATCGCTCAGGTCGGCAATTTCATGAACGGTGGTGCCTGTTGATAGGTTATGCCAGCCGCCATTTGTTTTGGAAATGTAGCTCTGGTCTTCCTGCCAGGTAAACAGGTATGATGTAAAAGCGATGAGGAAAAAAATGGATAATAGCAGTGAAAACAAGCCTGCTATTTTAACAGCCTTGCCGTTTTCATAGTCAAAGTCAAAACTGGGCAGTTTAGGTAATTTCCTGCCTGCCACTCGTTCCTTTTCGGCCTTGCCGCTTTGGCGAGGCTGATTTTCTCCCTTGAAATTATTTGATCTAAACTGGTTTCCTTTTGCCGGCATCCTGATGTAACAATCGTTTATGTGCAAACTTACGTAAAATTTCACCTATGTGAACTTCGCAGTTACACCCGGTAAATATTTTATATAAGATTCATTAACCTGCAAAAAATTACAGGTCGAATGAATATAAAGTTAACAGATTATATAACTTATTGGCAACATTTTTAATTTTTTAGTATAATTGAAAAACAACATTTGCCTGCAACATACAACGTAAATTTAACAAAGTAAATATAACAGCGCCCTTAATAGTAAACGCTTTACTTAACTAAGTAATGAGCATAGAAAGACTGGAAGAATATATCGCATCAACCGATTTAGATAGTATCAATACCCTGCTTGGCCGAGATCCTGCGCTGGCTTTAAAAAAAACAAGTCTTAACGTATCGCCGCTTATGCTTTCCTGCTATTATAAAAAGCCAGAGGTTACCAATTTACTGTTAAATTATGTAAGCGATATCAGTTTGTTTGAAGCCGCTGCTGCCGGTAAATTTGATACGGTTGCCCACCTGGTTGCTACCTATCCGAACACACTTGATGATTACGCCGATGATGGCTTTACTGCACTTGGGCTGGCCTGTTACTTCGGGCAGTTTGATGTGGCCAGGTACCTGGTGTTGAAGGGTGCAAATGTTAACCTTCAATCAAATAACGGTTTTAACGTATTCCCCATTCATTCGGCAACTGCCGGAAACTATACCGATATAGCCCGGATGCTGATCGAAAACGGCGCTCAGGTGAACGTTGTGCAGCAAGCCGGCGCTACGCCGCTGCATTCGGCCGCGCAAAATGGTAATCTTGAGCTGATCATCCTGCTGCTTGAAAGCGGTGCCGAAGTTCATACCCGGATGGAAGGCGGCAAACTTCCCGCCGACCTGGCCCGCGAAAAAGGCTTTGAAGAGATAGCGGAAATCTTGAGTTGATGTTTAAACGCTTAATTTTAAACTGGTTAAGTGATAGCTTTTTATCAATGATCCGCGTTTTTTAAGGCTTATCGCATGTTTTTGTGCCGGGTGCTTTTATATATTTGTAATAACCTGAATTATAACAAATGAAAGAAATAGCACTGCTTATTCACGAAGACATTAATCTTTCAACCATATCGGGTGTATTGGATATGGTGAGGCATACTAACCGTTTTTTGGTAGAAAGCGGCAAAACCGAGGCCTTTAGTGTAATGCTTGTAGGGGAAAGAATAAACAATAACCTGCTTTATTTCCCGGCACAGTTTACCGGTTTTAAAACCATTGATGAGATCAAAGATATCGACCTGGTAATAGCCCCGGCGTTTTATGGTCCGCCTGATTTGGTGATGCGTAAAAACAAAAACCTGATCGACTTTATAAGGAACATGTACAATAGGGGCGCGGAAGTGGCCAGCCTGTGTTTCGGCAGTTATTTTTTGGCCGAAGCGGGTGTGCTTAACGGCAAACCCTGTACTACACATTGGGTGGCTGTTGATGATATGAAACGCCGCTATCCCGATGTGAACATTTTACCCGATATGGTAACAACCGATAAAGACGGGACTTATACCAGTGGCGGTGCTTTTTCAAGCATGAACCTGATCCTGTACCTGATTGAAAAATATTGCGGCAGGGATACCGGCATCTGGGCCAGTAAAATGTTTTCGCTGGATATCGACCGTACCAGCCAGGCGCACTTTAAAGTATTTGAAGGGCAGCATCAGCATGAAGACCAGGAAATTATGCGTTCGCAGTTGTTTATCGAAAATAATTATCACCTGCCTATTTCGGTAGAGGAGATTGCCGGACAAACCAATATGAGCAAGCGTAATTTCATTCGCCGGTTTAAAAGTGCCACGCAGAATACGCCGATGGAATACCTCCAAAAGGTAAAGATAGAATCGGTAAAAAAAGGATTGGAGAAAACCAATTTCAATATCAGTGAGTTGATGTATAAAGTTGGTTATAACGACCTGAAAACGTTCAGGAAGATATTTAAACGGATAACTGGATTAACCCCACAGGATTACAGGAGTAAATATTGCAGGAGGGCAGTGCTGGAGAATTAACGAGGAAGCCGTCTCTCCACCACGTCATTGCGAGGTACGAAGCAATTCCCGATTAGTAAAACGGCTATGCAAATTTCTCTGTAAAGTTAGGGATTGCTTCGTGTCTTATAATGATGTGGTTGTAAGTTGTTGGTTATTAGGTATTTTTTTGATTGATAAGATAAATATGGGCGTTGCCTGCGGCCCGTGCTATCCGCTCATACTGCACAGGCATTAGCCACAAGGCCGGTATCCGCTGCTATCACTAACGCGGCCTGCGCACCACCGCTAAGATAATTTTATACGTCATCAGTTTTTTTTAGGACTTCCCTGATGGTTACTCGCAATGATGCTTTTATATGCTGCGATGGCCAGACTTTAAATCACTTCTTGCTTTTCTCCCTGTTTTACATCTTTCTTTTCCTGCTGATCTCCCTTCACCCCAAGCGATTCAAAATAAGCCTTTTTAACTACAGTGGTCATTTTATGATCGCCGGTATGGCTCCAGCCGGGGGGCATTATAATGTACAGAAACTTGTTTTTAATACCGGGCGCCTTGCGTACATCTTTGGCCAGTGCTATGATCTCGCCAAAATAAGCATCCAAAAAGCTGTTTTTAATCATGGGGCGACTGATGCCATATTCAATAGGGATCTTGCGGTCTTCATTTTGGAAGGTGCCGAAAACTTTATCCCATATCGGTAGCAGATTGCAAAAATTGGTATCCATGTATAGCGGATTGCGGGCATGATGTACCCGGTGATGCGATGGCGTGAGCACGATTTTGTTCAGGAAGCCGAGGCGTCCATCTTCAATAAGGTTTTCACCAATGTGGATCATTGACCCCCAAAAACCATCAATGAACATAATCACAAACAGCATTGGTGGGTTCACCCCCAATAAAATACAAATGCTGGTGCGGATAAGGTCGGCATAGGGCGCTTCGAGGAAGAAATGGGCGAAAGTGACCGAAAGGTTCATGCTTTCGGGCGCGTGATGGGTTGAGTGGAGGCACCACAGGATCCTCACCTTATGCGCAAGGTAATGATACCAAAAATGAGCAAATTCCCATACGATATAGCCGTAAATGAACCAGTACCAGGTAAACGTTGTTTTAAAAATAGCAAACCTCGAAAAGAAGCCGATACAAAACCCTACCATGGCAATGGAAAGTACGCTGCCTATAAAAGCATTTAGCACATATGTCCAAAAAGAGATCTTGTAATGGATCACCTTGAATTTTTTATAAAAGGCCCCCCTGATGATCTCAAACACCAGCAATACAGGCAGCATAGGGCCTAATAAGGCCGTAATACCATCGTAGGTAAGCAGTTTGTCATAATCGCCCGATTTGATGATGGCATACAATCCGCCGAGGCCAAAAAATCCTGTAATATGCTCGTATATCGCTTTTAAAAAATCCATATCTAAAATTAGGTTTACCGGTAAAAGGTTTTATTCAAATTTAGGGAATTTTATTTGTATATATGTAGGTACATGCAAATTCTTTGAACGGGTAATAACACCACACATCACGGCTGACCTGCCTTCGCCCTTCGCCCCTTTTTATTATCAATGATAAATTAGCTTATTAAATAAAGTGAAAAGAGATGAGGGAGCATCAAATAAAAAGGGTAGCGGGTGTGGTGATGCCAGGAGTGAGTAACTCTGCATCAACCCGAAACAATCTATTAACAGCAAGGTTATTTCTATAAATTTACCTCAAAAAATCATCTGATATGAAATTATTTAACCGCGCTTTTATATTATTTTTAGTGTGCATGATCCGGTACAGTTTAGTTAACGCCCAATCAACACCTATGACCCAAACTTCTGCCAGCAATCCATTACAAAACAACCGGATCAAAATTGATTCCATCGATAAAAAATTGATAGCCTTACTGGGCGAACGCGAGAGGGTAGTAAAAGAGATCGGCATCTATAAAGCAAAAAACAATATTCCTGCCCTGCAGGCCGATCGTTTTAAGCAGGTACTGGAAAAAACCGTCGAAGCCGGAAAACAGGAAGGGCTCTCCGCCACATTCATTACCGAACTTATGAACGCTATTCATAAAGAAAGCCTGCGTATTGAGGAAGAAATTAAGGCTCAAAAGCAATAGCGGGTGTAAAAAATACACTATAATTTAAAATGCATTTTAGCGCATCAAATTTGCAAGCAGTTTTCGTGTGGGTTGTAATGTAATATACTTATTATCAATTTGTTAATGTAAAATAAAATTTGGTATTAAGGCGTATCAATTTGCCCGGAACGACCTTTTGATGTGATAATTTATATCGGGATTTTTGTTTTTTTCTAATTAAGTTTAATAAATTTGACAACTCCGGTTAGCCACAGTCCAGGCTTGTAACCAAGCCGGTAAGCCTATTTAATTAAACTCATGCAAAAAAAGTATTTAATAGCCTGTTTCATCGCTGGCGGATTATTATTATTAAAGGCTGGCTTTGTCAGCGCGCAGGGTAAAGCGCCTTATTCGGTAATGGGTAAATCGGTCAAGGTAATTGTCTCTGAGCAAAAAGCCGGATATAAATTTAAAGAAACCGAAACCCTGAAGTTTGCAGATAAGCCTCAACCCGCAGAAACAGAGGTAGCGGTTTTTATTGATCCGTCCAAAACATTCCAAACGATGATAGGAATTGGCGGTGCGCTTACAGATGCGGCAGCCGAAACTTATGCCAAACTGCCAAAAGATAAACAGAAAGAATTTTTAACCGCTTACTATGATAAAGCCAAAGGCATTGGTTACTCCTTTGGCCGCACCAATATTCAAAGCTGTGATTTTTCGAGTGATAGCTACAGTTATGTAAAAAATGGCGATAAGGACTTAAAAACTTTCGATATCAGTCATGATAAAACCTACCGGATTCCTTTTATTAAAGCGGCCGCAGCGGCTGCGGGAGGTAAACTGACCATGTTTGTATCACCATGGAGCCCGCCTGCTTTTATGAAAGATAATAACGATGTACTGCACGGAGGTAAGCTCAAAAAAGAATTTGATCAAAGCTGGGCCAACTTTTACGTTAAGTTTATTAAAGCCTATGAAAAAGAAGGCGTCCCGGTTTGGGGGCTTTCGGTACAAAACGAACCTATGGCTAAGCAAACATGGGAATCATGCATGTACACCGCCGAAGAGGAGCGTGATTTTGTAAAGAACTTTTTAGGTCCAACCTTGCAAAAACAAGGCCTGGCCAATAAAAAACTGATAGTTTGGGACCATAACCGCGATTTGCTTTATCAACGCGCCAGCACTATCCTGGAAGATCCGGCAGCGGCCAAATACATCTGGGGTATCGGTTTCCATTGGTATGAAACCTGGACCGGCGCAGGCCAAAATTTTGAAGCCACCCGTCGTACCCATGAAGCATTCCCGGGCAAAAACCTGGTATTTACGGAAGGTTGTATCGAAAAATTTGATTTTAATAAGATCAATGACTGGTCGCTTGGCGAACGTTACGGCCTTTCAATGATCAATGACTTTAATGCCGGTACCGTAGCATGGACCGATTGGAACGTATTGCTTGATGAAAAAGGCGGGCCAAATCACGTAGGTAACTTTTGCTTTGCTCCCGTACATGCCGACCTGCGTAACGGAAGCCTCATCTACACCAGTTCATACTATTACATCGGTCATTTCTCCAAATATATCCACCCGGGCGCAAAACGCATCAGCGCGGTGGCCAGCAGGGACAAGCTGTTAACAACCGCTTACCAAAACCCCGATGGTTCAATTGCAGTGGTGGTAATGAACAAAACTGACGAAAAAATAGATTATAGCCTTTGGATAAAAGGAAAAGCGGCAGGCACTACTGCTCTGCCGCACTCAATTGCTACACTTATAGTGAAGTAATCTTTTATAAAAATCTTTAGTTTAATCAATCAACTAAATCTCTGGTATGGTGGGTCATTTATGATCCACCATTATCATTACCGGGAAATGGTCGCTGGGCTCTTTAGCCTCATATGTATCAGAGCCTTTAGTCTTCGCCCTGTAGGTATCCGTTAAGATCCCGTATCTTTTTACCTTAAAATCTTTAGTAACAAAAATATGATCGATGCGGCCGCTGGTTTTACCATTAGCATCAAAATCATTAAAAGTACCATTGGTAGCATATTTTATGGGCGATAGCTCATAGCTATCCTTCAACGTCCCCGAGTTATTGATCACCGCGTAGCTGTCAGACGTTTGATCAACATTAAAATCGCCTGATAAAATAGCAGGCGAGTTACCGCCTAACTCTTTCACTTTTTTCAATACCAGCTTGGCGCTTTCACGGCGGGCAACAACACCTATATGGTCCATATGCAGGTTAAAATAGTAAAACTTGTAACCGGTTTTTACCTCCTGGAAATATCCCCATGAGCAGATCCTTGGAAGTGCGGCATCCCAGCCTTTGTTGGGCTTGTTGGTAATCGGCGCCATCCAGAAATCGCCATGTTTCAGTAGTTTAAATTTTTCCTTTTTGTAAAAAATGGCCGAGAACTCGCCGGCAGTTTTACCATCATCCCGGCCTATGCCGGTATAGGCATATTGAGGCATGGCCTGTTTTAAACCATTAAGCTGGTGTACCAGCCCTTCCTGGGTGCCAAAAATATCCCAGTCATGAAAGCGGATGAGCTGCGTTATAACCGGCAGGCGCTGTTTCCAGCCGTTGCCTCGTACTGAATCATCGTTTGTGGCATTATCATTACGTAAATTATACGTAGCAATAGTAAGCTGATGCTGGCCATAACTTGCTGAAACAGAAAGTATAGCCATGAATAATAAAGAAAATAGTTTTTTCATAGTAATATTTAGATAAGATGCCAACGACACTTGAACAAAGTTAAAAGTAAATATTACGTTATAACATAAGTTATACACTGAAGAGTATTTAACCGGCGAAAACTTACGAGGGTTCAAAATTTTGTAAGCCAGGAGTAATTCTATTCAGAATTTAGACAAACATGCAAGGAGGCCGGGAACAAGCTTAGCTTCGCATTGGCGGTATCGCTACTATCCCGAACATTGGTTGGTGTGTTTACTCAAACACTACCGTTTTGTTCTTATAAACAAATACCCGGTCTTCAAAAACAAGCTTTAGGGCCTTCGCTAATACGGCGGTTTCCACTTCCTGGCCGGCTTTTACCATGTCTGTCCAGCTATATGAGTGGTTTACCGGAACAATTTGCTGGGCGATGATCGGCCCTTCATCCAATTCATTTGATACATAGTGCGCTGTTGCCCCTATGAGTTTCACACCCCGTTCAAACGCCTGCTTATAGGGATTGGCGCCTATAAACGCCGGTAAAAACGAGTGATGGATATTAATGATCTTCATCGGAAATTCAGCCACAAATTGGGGCGACAGGATCCGCATAAATTTAGCCAGCACAACGTAATCAGGGGTGTATTGTTTAATGGTACCGATCACCTTTTGTTCAAATTCAGCCTTGCTTACCTGTTCATGGCTGATGTGATAAAAAGGAATGTCAAATCGCTCGCATATGTTTTGCAGTTTCGCGTGATTACCAATAACGCACTGCACACTTGCACCCAGGGTATTAAAGTGGTTACGCACCAGGATATCGCTCAGGCAATGATACTCTTTGGTAGCCAGCACAACCACTTTCTTTACAGGCTCAGGGTTTACTGAAATGTAGGCCCCTTCGGGCAATATTTTACGTAATGAATCTTCAAGGCCGGCATCATCGCCTTGTTCAACTTCCAGGCGCGTAAAAAAAACATTTTCGTTATGATCAACATGCTCACGCATGGAAACTATATTGAGCAGGTGTTTGGCTAATGTTGCAGATATGGCCGCCACAAGGCCCACTTTGTCTTTACACTGTATTACAATAATCATGGTTTAATGATACAAAGAATTTTGCTGAATATACAACAGACATTTCCCTTTAAATTATTTTACAACCTATTGTAGCAAAGCCATGTGCTGTACCGTAAGGTATCTTATAAACCAACAATTATGAAAATTATCCTGTTAGCAGCATCCGTAATTTTATTATGTAGTATAACCGCCTGTAATAAAGGTAACCTTCCGGGCCCTGGCAGCAGCAGTATAGTTGGCAAATGGCGCTGGGTAAAATCAGTTGGCGGTATTGGCGGTTTTACCGTTACGCCGCAAAGCAGCGGCTACAATATTCGAAATGAATTTTATGCTGATAGCAGTTTCAAAAGGTTCCAAAATAACGTGCTGCAGATCAGCGGCAATTTTCGTACTACTCCAAACTACCAGTACAGCCCGACAGAAAAGGCAGATATATTATTGATCTCCGCACCTACGCTTGATACGCGTCCGGTTTCATACCTCATCAGGCACGATACGCTTTACCTGAATGAAATTTATATAGCCGATGGGTATAATGAGGTATATGTACGGATGAAATAGTGGCCGTTACTCAACCCGGCATCGCTATGCTGGTTACCTCCTCTCTAAATAAGCATAAAGAGAGGAGGGGGGTGCCCTCTTTGAAACGCAGAGGGGGAAACCGGCGGGGTGAGTAAACCTTACCTTAATAGTGGTTACTTAGCGTAATGCCCTATTTTCATCATATCCCGTACGGCGCTTGCTAATGAGGCCTTCTCATTATTATCAAGTTCCTTTTTCTTTTCGCCATCATTAAACTGATAGGTAATACGACCGTTGTAATCGCTTTCGGCACTTATTTCAAAGTCATTATTTTTGTATTTTACCTTCCCATTGGGCGAGATCCTGCTGATGCCCGTGCTATCAGCAGTAAAATACACGTGGCCCCAGTATTCAATCCGTCTTTCTCTGCCATTACCATTTTCAGAAATTACTGTGTGTCTTCCACCTATGTGGCAGGCATCTAACAAAGCTATCAAACCAATGATAACCAATACATAACCTAATAATTTTTTCATGTTGTTGTTTTTTAATGTTGATTATTTTAATTGATGCTGCTCTTTGGCGTTGAGCAGTTTTATAAAGCAGGAGCCGAGCGATATAAACCAAACCGACCAACCCAGGTGGGCCAATCTTTGAATAAGCCCGGTATAATTGTTTTGAATGGTAGCTGAAGGAATGAAGCGGATAAAGATGAGCAGCATAATACCCAGGCTTAATAGCGAAAGTTTCCTGATCTGCCTAAACTCCTCTCCCCGCCATAAAATAGCAGATAGCAGCGCACCGATATAAAGCGTCAAAAACACCGGCCCGGATGCCGAATGCAGCGGGTTACCTGCATGAAATATAGTCGCCCAGCCAAACATGATAGGGAAACCTATCACCCCAAACACGGGCAGGATATTAAGTTGCAACTGGCTGCACGCAATAAACAGGCCCGCCATAAAAAACACGCTGAGCACTGTATTGAGCAGCGTAAATGTTTCCATTAACGTTTCAGATTTTGTGCCGATAGCGCCCAGCTCACTGATTGTATTGCTGAAATGATTGTAATTGCCATGCACAAATCCGCAAACAATGGTTGAAAGCCAAAATACAATGGGAATAATGATGCCGGTATAAAGTAGCGGTTTAGTGTCCATTTTAATAATATTCAACTTGTTTTTCTTTCGATTAAAACAAAGTTAATATTAAACATGGTACTATACAATACATAGTACTATATTTTTTATTTTATTTTTTCCAGGACTGTTTAATGGCTTCGCCGAATGTGTTAGTTTAAAATGGATTGACGAAACCTGAATTGATTTAGATGCACTTCGCTCTTGTCAGGCAGGGAGGAGGCAACACAGCGTAATATCACAGAGACGCGACAGATGTCGGTCATGCCCATATCCACCGTCGCAAAAATGTGCTAACTTCGCGGCATGTATCAGTTGATAAAACCCATCCTGTTTAAGTTCGATCCGGAAAAAGTCCATTACTTTGTTACCCGCAACCTGAAACGCTTTAATCGTTTTCCGGGTGGTGCATCGTTAAGTAAAGCGATGTGGGATGTAAAAGATCCAAAGCTTGAACGCGAAGTTTTTGGTCTGAAATTCAGGAACCCGGTTGGCCTGGCAGCAGGTTTTGATAAAAACGCCGAAATGATGGGCGAAATGGCTAACCTTGGTTTTGGTTTTGTTGAGATTGGTACTGTTACACCGCTGCCGCAACCTGGTAACGAAAAACCACGCATGTTTCGCCTGCCGGCAGATAGTGCGCTCATTAACCGCATGGGGTTCAATAATTTTGGTGTAGACATAGCTGCCGAACGAATCGCTGCGTTCAGGCGCGATCCTAAAAATATCAACAAACAACTGATCATTGGCGGCAATATTGGTAAAAACAAGATTACCCCTAACGAGGATGCTGTTAGCGACTACATTAAATGCTTTGACCGCCTGTTTGATGTAGTTGATTATTTTGTAGTAAACGTAAGTTCACCCAACACCCCGGGCTTGCGCGCCCTGCAGGAAAAGGGGCCTCTGATGGAAATTTTGAATACATTACAGCAACGCAATAGTAAAAACGGTATCAGCAGACCTATCCTGCTAAAAATAGCGCCTGATTTAACTGATTCCCAACTGGATGATATTGTTGATATCGTGCAGCAAACAGGCATAGCCGGGGTAATTGCCACCAACACCACCATCAGCCGGAAAGGCCTTTCATCTCCACCAAAATTAAAGGAAGAAACCGGCGGTTTGAGTGGTAAACCGCTTACCCAACGCTCAACAGAAGTTATTGCTTATCTGCATAAAAAATCTAACGGGTCGTTCCCCATTATTGGAGTAGGAGGGATTCACTCTGCGGAGGATGCCATTGAGAAACTAAACGCGGGTGCTTCATTGGTACAATTGTATACCGGTTTTATTTATGAAGGGCCGGGCTTGATCGGCAGGATCAATAAAAAAATTCTGAACCATGACTTTTAGGATTTAAGGATTGCCCTGAAAGATACGTTTTGATGCCGAATACCCCCGTTTCCGTGTCCTCACAGAAACGTTAACGCCTTTTAATGAACGATATTTTTGTCTGAACCCGTAAGGGCGCAGGCTTTGGAAGAAGATATCAAGCCCATCCTCAAATCCCGAAAATCATGGTTCAAAATCATGCCTAAACAAAAAAGCCCCGCCGGAAACCGGCAGGGCTTAAAGTCTTTTCTTCCGAAGAAAGAGAGAATTATTTGCCTAATGCGATATCTAAAGCTGCATTGTTTTTAGCTATCTGGCTGTGTTTTGATTCAGCAGAACGGCTTCCGTATTCAAGGTTAGTAGCCAGTTTCAAGAACTGTACTTCTAAACGTGAAAAAGTTTTATTTCTCCTGTCTTTTCTTTTTAAACGAGTAACGCCCATTGTCTTTTATTTTTAATTTTTTTAAACCTGAGGTCGGAAGCGGATTCGAACCGCTGTAAAAGGTTTTGCAGACCTCTGCCTAGCCACTCGGCCATCCGACCCTTTTTTAAGGACTGCAAAGATAGTAATTATTTTTAGCGGACAAATTTATTTGAACGAATTTCTTTTTATTTCTGAACATAATATGGCCGTAGCTATAGCTACATTCAATGATTCGGCATAACCTATCCGGGGTATAGTTACTTTTTTATTTATTAACTGCTGTATTTCAGGGCGCAAGCCATTTCCCTCGTTGCCCATAGCCAGTAAACCCTCATGGCCGAAATTGGTGCTGTAGATATTTTCGCCATCGAGCATAGCGCCAAACAAAGGAAGCTTTATTTCGGGGAGGATGGTCGTTAAATCGCCGTAATGCACGTTTACCCGTGCTAATGAGCCCATGGTAGCCTGCACCACTTTGGGGTTATAAACATCAACGGTATCATCTGAGCAAATAATATCGGTAATGCCAAACCAGTCGGCCGTGCGGATAATGGTGCCCATATTGCCTGGGTCCTGTACCCCATCAAGCACCAGCGAGAACTTGTTTTTCAGTAAGTTATAATTTAATCGGGGCCATTTTGGTATTTTAATCAAACCAATTACCTCCTGCGGGGTTTTCAAACTGCTGATCTTTTCCAAATCGGTCAATGAAATTTCCTGAAAATTTATTTTTCGGGATAAATTCATCATTTTTGGAGCAATTTCGGATGTATGGTATATAGCATCAACCTGGTATGCAGCGTTTACAAACTCAACAACTGATTTGTAACCCTCAACCAAAAACAAGCCATGCTCTTTACGGAATTTTTTATGTTGTAAGGATTTTAATAAACTGATCTGTGATTTTGAAAGCATATACTAAGCCTGCTGTTTACCGCCTTACAATATTAAGTATTTTACTGGTTATTATCGGTTCGGGCTGCAGCATTACCCGTGGTATCCGCAAAGACCAGGCGCTGGTACGCAAAATTACGATAAAAGGCATTGACGAGCAATTTGCGGAAACCGCTATAAATTATGTGGATAAGGAGCAACAGCCCAATAACTGGCTCAATTTGCAGCTGTACTATACTTTTAGCAATAAAGGTAAAAAAAATATAGGCGAGGCTCCCGTTGTTGTTGATAGTAACCTGATCGAGTACTCTCGTGTACAGATGGAAAAATACATCCGGAGCCGTGGTTACCTGAAAGCGAAGGTTACCGACAGTGTGGTGATAAAAAAGCAAAAGGCTGAATTGATTTTTACTGCTGATGAAGGCCCTATGTTCCGCATCCGCAAATTTACTGATAGTATTGCCGATAATAATATTAAGGCGTTGTATAATGGTAACCGTAACAGGATATCACACATACAGCCGGGCGGCAGATTTGACACCGATAGCTTAGCTTACGACCGCGACCAGCTCTATTTGCTCATGAAGCATAACGGTTACTACGATTTTTACAGGCAATATATCAATTTTACCTATGATTCTACCTTTAACAGTAGCGTGGTTGATGTAAAAATGATCATTGATAACCCGGCGGGCAAAACACAGCACCCGGTTTATACTATCAACAATACATTAATTACGATATCAAACAGCCAGGGGCGTACGCCGGGTAAAGTTGATACTATACAGGTTGACTCGCAGTTTAGGTTTGTTGACTACTCAAAAAGGTTTAAACCAAGGGTGGTAACCGATTACGTTTTTCAGAAAAAAGGCGAAATATACGATATTGATAAGCAAACACGCACCACCACTCGTTTATCCGAATTAAATGTTTTCAGAAATGTGCCCAACCCCGTTTACGAAAAACTGAAGGATAGCTCCAACAGGCTTAATACCCGGATTGATATCGTGCCGCTTAAACGGATGAGTGACCGTGTAGAGGGTGAGGTGCTTTTTAGCGGCGGTCGTTTTGGTTATAACGTGGGTAATACTTTTACCGACAGGAATTTATTTAAACAAGCTGCAATATTACAGTTAAAAGTTAACTGGAGTATCCTTTTTGATAATGGTAACGATGTAGGTAACGATCACAGCAGTATCCAAAACCAGGAGTTTAGGGTAGGAGCACAGCTTGTCTATCCGCGACTTTTGCTTCCGTTCAAATTTCCGTTTCTTGGTAAATTTGCGGTTCCGCACACTACGTTTTCATCAAACTATTCATTGTTTTATCAAAAAGATCTGGTTAAGCGCGAAAGTTTTATCAATTCCATTACTTACGACTTTTTTGATACGCCTTATAAAACACATACCATTACGCCCATTAACATTGAATTTTCCAGAGGTATAATTGATCCGGCTGCAAGAGATTCTCTGCTTAAGCAAAATAGATATTCATATGTTTACCTTATCGGGCGTACGGTTTTTACATCCGGCAGTCAATACACTTACCAGGTTAATGCCATAAAGCTTAATGGTTATGAAAATTTTACCTATTTCCGGGGCAGTTTAGATATTGGCGGAAATTTTCTTAACCTGGTAAGCAATCTCACCAATGCGCCTAAAGATACGCTTGGGCAACACAAGCTTTTTGGATACACTTTTGCGCAGTATACGAAAGTTGAGCTTGATACACGCATCTATAGGAATTTTGGCGGTGAAAAGCAATTTGTTTTCCGTATCAACCCAGGTATAGGCATCCCTTACGGTAACAGTAATCAGCTTATTTTTGAGAAGAACTTTTACGCAGGTGGGGCCAACGATATCAGGGCCTGGTTGCCACGCACATTAGGCCCGGGACAATTCAACCGTGCTTCATTTTATGGAACTGATGTTAATACCCGTGCCCGCTTGAAATATCTTGATCAGTTTGGCGAGATCAAATTTATTACCAATGCCGAGTACCGGTACCTGTTGGCAAATAACTTTTTTGGTGCAAAACTTAAAGGTGCGGTTTTTGTTGATGCCGGGAATGTGTGGCGCTTGCATGACGAGCCTGATAACCCCAACGGGCAGTTTAAACTGAACAACTTTTTAAGCTCAACTGCTGTAGGTATTGGTACAGGGTTGAGGTTCGATCTAAGCTTCTTCGTTTTTCGGCTTGATGCCGCCTTTAAACTTAAAGACCCGCAATTTAGCGGAGCTAACCAATGGGTGCTGATTAACCATGCCGGCGAATTGTTTAGTAAAGGTTCATTCAAACAAGCTTACAAAGCAGCCAACGGAGAAGATTACAACTTTATGCAGTTGAACTTTGGTATTGGATTACCGTTTTAAGGAGCTTAAAGCTTAAGGCAGAAAGCTAAAAGCAGTAAGAGAAATAAAGATTTTAACTACTTTAGCTTTCAACTCTCCTTAAAAGCTTTGTGCTTTCAGCCTTCGGCTTTCCGCTCAACGCTTAAAACATATTCTTCAACCCGTCAATAATGCTTTCAAAAAAAGTGGGGATGCTTAACCCGTTGTGGTAGTTGAAATACAGGAAGATACAAAATATTACCACGGCAATAATGATGAACCGCTTAAACATATAGGCCAGCAACACCAGTAACAGAGGGATAGCGATCAGTAATACCCAACTGATATGGAATGGACTTAGTTTACTGTCGTGCTTGTAAATGTAGTATAGTATGGCATGTGTGCCGGAGTCGTTCATGTGTTTGGCGTATAGGAAGGTTGAACGGTCAAGCTTGTGGCGGTAAAAAGCCGTGCCTTTGTCAAACTTAAGTTCTTCGGTAAAACCGTTCATTACAAAGGTGAAAACGCCGTTTACATTTTCCTGGATCACACCTGCCGTATCGGTTGCAACTACGGCTACCTCATCAACCGCAAAGGGGTTTTCTTTAACTACAAAGTTGTTAATAGCGGTCTTATCGGCAAATGCAAAGCTGTGTGCGGCTGTAACAATGCAAAAAATAAGTAAAAGTTTTTTCATGGTTTGATAGAAAGCTCTTATCGGTGCTGTAATTATCTGCAATAAAAATAGTGTTTTTTATGAGCTATCGGTTAAGGAATAAATACTTAAAGGTTTATAGCCATAGATAATCTTTAATACTAATCAATATGAACACGTTACTAAGTGGTATAGCTGCGTTATAATATTTACACAATAATTAAGCTGAATTAGCACTTAAATGTTAGTTTAGCCCGTATGATAAAAGCCTACAGGTTATATACCGCTGATGACGGTCATTCACATGTACAAAAAGGGATGGTTGATTTAGGGACACTTAACGAAGCCCTTGCGGTTAGGTTTCAGGAATCGGAGCCGCATGCATTTTATGATTATCATAATGCCCCAACTAATCAGTATGTAATAACCCTTACCGGTACCCTTGAATTTGAAACTTATCCTGGCGAAAAATTTATACTTAAGCCCGGCGAAATCCTGATAGCCCAGGATACTACAGGGACTGCGCACAAATGGCGGTTGATGGATGATGAGCCCTGGAAACGGGTGTATGTTACCTTTGATCCGGCAAAGCCGGTAAATTTTGTGCCCGATAAACAATAAATGTCGCGGTAATTGTGGATGCCGTAATATTCCTTTTAATCAATAACCTAACGCTTGTAAAATAAAACTTAATGAATTTAAAAAAGTATTTACCTGTTGTAATCGGCGGCTTATTGCTAAGCAGCAATGTTTTTTCCAAAGTGATATTACCTGGTGTTTTTAGCGATAACATGGTTTTGCAACAAAAAACTATGGCTGGTATATGGGGCACGGCCGGTGCCGGTAAAACGGTAACCATTACCTCGTCATGGAATAATAAAACTTATACGGCCGTAGCCGATGCGGCAGGTAACTGGAAAATCAAGGTCAAAACCCCATCATATGGTGGCCCTTATAAAGTAAGCATAACCGATGGCAGCGAGCCCGTAGTTTTAAATAATGTATTGATAGGGGAGGTGTGGATTTGCTCCGGCCAGTCGAACATGGAAATGCCCGTGGCCGGTTGGGGTCAGGTAAATAATTATAAAGAAGAAATAGCCAACGCAAATTACCCGGAGATCCGTTTGTTACAGGTATCGCAGGCAACAAGCCTTACCCCGCAAACCAATATAAAAGTGGCTAATAACGGCTGGATGGTATGCTCGCCTCAGACTATCGGCGAATTTTCGTCGGTAGCATATTTTTTTGCCAGGGAGATCAATAAACAGGTTAAAATTCCCATCGGCCTCATCAGCTCAAACTGGGGCGGTACCATGATCGAGGCCTGGAGTGATGAAAATACGTTAACTAATAACCCGGTTTTTAGCGCCCAAATCAAACAACAGCAGGAATCTGCTAAAACGGAAACGCCATCAACCTTTACACAAAAATTGGATGCATGGAACAAACTTGCCACCGCTGCCGACTGGGGGTACACCAATAATAACGCGTTTAATCCTGATACTGCCGGTTGGCGGAGCATGCTGCTGCCCCAGTTTTTTGAAAAAGGCGCTTTAGGAGATTTCGACGGCGTTGTTTGGTTCCGTAAAAAGATTACCATCCCTGCAGCCTGGGCCGGGCAGGATGTTAAGCTTAACCTGGGTAAGATAGATGATAATGAAATAACATTTTTTAATGATGAAAAGATAGGCGCTACGAATGGTTACACACAGTCGCGCAATTACATTATTCCTGCTGCAAAGGTAAAGGCCGGCGAGTCTGTAATCACCGTGCGGGTTTTTGACAGCGGTGGTGGTGGCGGTCTGTATGGCGCCGACGAAATGCAATTGGTATCAGCATCGGGTGAAAAGATCTCCTTAGCCGGTAACTGGGATTATAAAGTAGGTTTTAATATAAAAAGCCTGCCATCTATGCCTGTTGCCAATAACCCGAACCGGTTGGCTGTGTTATATAATGCGATGATCAACCCGCTTACACCTATGGCTATCCGTGGCGTAATCTGGTACCAGGGCGAAGCTAATACCGGGAGGCCGGGGCAGTATAAAGAATTATTTGAGGGCATGATAAACGGCTGGCGCACCATTTGGAACGAAGGCAATTTCCCATTTTATTTTGTACAGTTAGCTAACTGGCAAAAACGTGATACCGAACCTGTAGCATCAGGATGGGCAGAGTTACGGGAGGCACAAACAAAAACGCTTGAGCTACCCAATACAGGTATGGCCGTAGCTGCGGATCTGGGTGAAGCTGATAATATCCACCCAAAAAATAAACAGGAAGTTGGCCGCAGACTGGCATTGGTTGCCCTTGATAAAACCTATCATAAAAAACAGCCATACTCCGGGCCGATGTACAAATCGCAGAAAATTGATGGTGATAAAATTGAATTAAGCTTTAATTATACCGATGGCGGTTTAAAAGCACAGGGAGGCGACAATATGCAGGGTTTTGCCATAGCCGGTGAGGATAAAAAGTTTTACTGGGCTACCGCAGTTATAAAAGGTGATAAGGTTATTGTGAGCAGCCCGGATGTTACAAATCCCGTTGCCGTAAGGTACGCCTGGGCCAATAACCCGGTGATCACCCTATATAATGGCGCTGGTTTACCGGCATTGCCTTTCCGCACGGATAATTGGGAAAGGAAGTAATTAACATAATACAACGTAATCATCTTCCAAAATCCAGACTTACGAAGTTGTTAAAACTTCGTAAGTCTTCAATTGTTCTATTACTTACAACAATGGCCGCGGATCAAATATCACCCTGATGGAGTTTATCTTACCATCAACCACATGATACCATCCGCAGCTGAATATGTTAGCGCGGCCCATATCAATATCATAAAAGATGCATACATCATCGCCATCGCTAAACACCCGTTTGATATCATATTTCAGCTTCATGTGCTGCATATCAGTAAAATAGGCATCGGCACCATCGCGCTGGCCAAGTACGCCTACAAATTTCAAGTCGTTTGCCACACAATTGCGGGCCTCTGCAAAATCTTCTTCGTTTAATGCTTTTATGAAGGAAAGCACTACGTCATTGGCGCTGCCAACTGTTGCACCTGCTTCTGTTGTCATAGGGGTAATTATTTAAGGTTACAATGATTTATATATAACTATCAATAATTATTCCTTTAAACATCATTCAGTAATAATTCTTAAATTTATTAGGATGAAAAAGCACTTCGTAATAAAGCTGACCGGCAACCGCCCAACGTTTCCTAATGATATGACCGATGATGAGCGTATTATCATGAAGGCACATACCGATTACCTGAAAGAAAAAATGAACGAGGGACTGGTGCTTATCTTTGGACCAGTATTCGACCCGAAGGGCGTTTATGGTCTTGGCATCCTGGCCGTTGATGATGAAGCACAGGTAAAGGAAATTATCGCTAATGATCCGGCCAATGTTTTAGGTACTTATGAGGTGGCGTTGATGATGGCTTTGATGCCTGCTTAGGCTAAATTACAACAAAGCCGCCCGATATTACACAGGCGGCTTCATATTAAAACAATCGGGAAATTAAAAGATTCAATTAAGTGGTGGCTGAAGCTCGGTAGTTACACCAATACGGTTCCAGGCGTTGATAGTGATAATGGCCATGATTACCTGGGCCAGGTAAAGTTCGTCAAATAGTCCGGCCGCTTTTTTATAAGTTTCGTCAGATACCCGGCCGGCGATCAGGGTTACTTCTTCTGTAAGGGCTAATATTGCACGTTCTTGCTCATCAAAGAAAGGAGCTTCACGCCAAACACTGATGTTGTAAATGCGGCGTTCGGTTTCGCCAGCTTTGCGGGCATCGGCAGTGTGCATATCCACGCAAAAGGCACAACCATTAATTTGTGAAGCGCGGATCTTGATCAGGTCTTTATGACGGGTGGTTAAACCTGTACTTTCAATATATTTTTCAAGGGCGATCATGGCCCTATATCCAGCCGGTTCGGCGGTGTTTATTTTTAAGCGGTTCATGTTTTTTTCTTTTTTGTTAATACAAAGTTGGGGATAAACACGCCCTCAAAAAATGAACTGAGTTTAAGAAAATCAGATTTTTTTAGCCCTGAGCCGGCTCAAAAACTGTGGGGTGAAGCCTAAATATGATGCCAGCATGTATTGGGGTACCCGCTGCACAAAGGCCGGGAAAAGGCTGGTGAAGTGCCGGTAACGCTCCTCATCGTTCTGATTAAAAATATATCCTATACGCCGTTGCGACGCAACAAAGGCTTTTTGCATCATGACACGGAAATAGCTTTCCATTTGCGGCACAGCTTCAAACAACGCCGCGCGGCTTTTTTCGGTAAGCAGCAGCAGCTCCGAAGCTTCAATGGTTTGGATATAGGTTGTGGCGGGCTGGTGATTAAGCAGGCTGTCCTGATCGGCTATCCACCAGTTTTCCAAACCAAACTGGATGATCTGCTCATTGAGCTTGTTATTAACAAAGTATTGCCTCACCAGGCCTTTGGTTACAAAATAGTTACCAGTACAAAGTTTGCCGGGTTCTAAGATAAATTCCTTCTTTTTAAAGTTCTTAGGCTCAAAATGCCTGCAAATGGTTGCCTCATCGGCCGCGGATAACTGGACGTATCGTTTAATGTGGTTGATGAGTTCGGGATACATATAACAGGCGCAATTAGTTGTGCACAAATTTCTTGAATTGGATTGAATTGAGCTAATTATAAATCAATCGGGAGTTATGTGCCTACCTGCCATCCGTCCAGCCTGCAATCAAATTTGTAACCGGTATCCCACATCAGCGAGTTCCAGTCATTAATGGTTTGTAACTCCATTTTAATAGGTTGAGTAGTACCTGAAATTTCAAAATCACCATCGTAATCAGATATTTCAAGATCCTGATAAGTGGGGAATATTTCTTGAAGATGGTCCCTGAAATCATAGGCCTTTATTTGGCTATCCGTAAGGAAGAAAAATTCTATTGGTAATTCATTTATTGGTGCTACGCCGTCATTATATATCCTTTGCAATACATCCTCATTGGTTTCAAGGTCTATCTCGTTTTCATAGGTGTCCTGGTCAAAATAGGTATTGATCATATTTATCTGATTGGGAATTGTTTAAATGAGTTGTTATTAATAAGCTTTACTTGTACCATCAAGTTCTGCCTTTTCCTCATACCCTAAATTTAAATCGTCCTCAGTTTTTTGCTTTGTTGGGCGCAAATAAATAAAGTATGCTATGATAGCCCCGGATACACCCAAAAAGATCAAATTACCGGTTAGCATGAAGCTCACAATAGCAAAAAGGGAAGGCCCCTCTAATAAAGCAAACCTCACGATCAATGCAGATTGATAAGCAGTGAGTTTAGTCTTCAACGGACTTTGGCTGTCTATTTTGTTCACCAATGTTTTAAATGATATGTTGCTTATCGCAAAACCACTAAGGGCCAAAATAGGCGCAACGTAAATAAACACCTCATCACTTTTACTTGTAGCGTGATTTTTAGTTGTCATAAAAGCTGCTGCAGCAAAGATGATTTGTCCGGCTATTAAAGCAAGGTGTATGATTGATATTGTTTTTACGAAGGTATTGGGGTTTTGAACCACTGGTTGTTTGTTGATCATGTTAAGGTTGGCTATTTTGAAGCAAGATAAATAATAGAAATGATTTAAAGGTAGGCTATTGAATGATATTTAAACGGTTGTGCCTCCAAATTATAATGGTCGTAAAACACCCCGATAATGTCATTTTCGCCCCCCTTTAGCCTCGTGGTATAAGGGGTAACTTTATTCTAAACAAAATCAAACTATCATGACAACTAAAGAAATTGTACAACAGGTTATCGACGCTTTTGATAATAATGACGTTGAAAAGATCTTAAGCCTTTTTGCCGACGACGTAAAATGGACGATGAAGGGCTCATCTATAACTATTATGAGCGGGAAGAATGAAGTCGATCAATTTTTAGGTGGGATGGAAGATGTAAAAATGGTTTCATCAACCAAGGATCACATTTTAGTGGAGGGTAACACCGCAGCTGTTGACGGCCTTGTTCAGTGCAAAGACAAAGATGGAAAGGAAATGGCTATGTACTATGCCGATTTTTATGAGCTGGAAAATGGCAAGGTGAAAAAAGTTACCTCGTACATAGTTGATAAAAAGGAATAGATTGTTTTTGAGGTAAAAGGAAAAAGGCGAAAGGTTTTGACTTCTGCGATCTAAACTGCTTCGAGCGTTAGCAGGTTATCGATACCCGACTTATCTGCTAAGGACTTAAGGTGTTTTTTGCCGTTTTCGGGTTTTACTATAGTAAGATAGGTTTTGCCCCGCTCGGTGCTTACATAAAATGCCTGGCTGTTGGCTTCAATGCGGGCTATTGCTTCGGCAACGGAGATCACAACCCTGGGCCTGTCTAACGATTCATAATAACCAATGTGGGTTATCTGCTCATGTGTGCTTGATGCTTTGGGTTTATCAATACAGTTTACCTGGTAGCTTGCCATAAAATATTGGTGTGGTATGGGTAAAGATAGGGTTTATTAAGTAATAAGAAGGTTAGAAGAAAGTCATTAAAAGCGTTATGCTTGGGGTGTCAGCGTGCGTCTTTCGAAAGGTCACATGCGAAAAGATTAAAAATTGGGTGTCATGCTGAGTGATTTAAATCCGGTGGCCTCTGAAGGTAAAATGACATCTGCGTTCACGTCATTGCTGTAAGGAATGAAGCAATCCCCGACAGGCTGATAACGGGCTTCATTAGTATTTGACTTACATCGTCGCGCTCTTGGCCGCGCGGGGCCAGTTACTTTTGTCGCCACAAAAGTAACCAAAAAGGCTTGCAGCAGAGAGGCTTCTTTGCGCACAACCTGGCCCCATAGCCCTCGGCGCGGCCTTCACCCTGCAAAACGAACAGAACCACGGGCTGCAATTATTTTGCCCCGATTCGCACGCAATGCCTCCGCTTCTGCAAAAACTTGCTATGCCCCTGTAGCCGCACCGCCCAGCATCGTTCTGCTCGTTTTCACCCGAAGCTGATCTGCTGCGAAAAAACACATTTTTTATCTTGTCATGGGTAGCCTGTCGAAGCATGGTGGGCAAGGCCTCTGCGCACGAGTCTTCGACAGGCTCAGACTGACAGCCCTTCCTTTGTTATATCGCCTTCAACGTTCACCTTGTTTCAAACTCAGGATAACGGTTTATTTTAAAAACCTTACTTTTGCCCCTCATCAATCCCGGTAAATTGTACTCAAAAGAACAGGCAACTCAACTAAAACAGGCGTTCTGGACAGCGTTTGGGCAATACCTCAAACCCCAGCTTTCGGCCGATGGCCTGCGCACCAACTGGGTTAACTATAAAACAGGTATCAAGTACCTGTATTTTAAAATGGAGGCTGATAAAAAATCTGCTTTTATAGCCATTGAAATGAGCCATCCCGATGCTGATATCCAGCAATTGATGTTTGATCAGTTTGTTGAGTTAAAGAATGTACTGAACAGCCAGCTTGAGGAAGAATGGGATTGGGAGTTGCATACAACAAATGAATACGGCAAAACGGTAAGCAGGATAATCAAAAGCCTACCTAATGTAAGCATATTTAAACAGGAAGACTGGCCCGCATTGATCTCTTTTTTTAAACCCCGGATCATTGCGCTTGATGAGTTTTGGAGTATGGCGCAATATAGCTTTGAATTGTTTAGGTAGAATAGAGTTACATTTAAAATAATCGTCATCGCGAAGTACCACCCCGAAAGGAATCGTGATGACATGTAAAATATATTCAGCGATTGTGCGCGGAGGCTGCGTTAGTGATAGGAGCGGATACCGGCCTTGTGGTTAATGCCTGTGCAGTATGAGCGGATAGCACGGGACGTAGGCAACGCCCTTAATTATTGTATAAATAGGAAATGTAATTAGTAGTCAATAACTACAATTGCGTTGTTTATAATAACGAAGCAATCCCGGATTAGCAGAGTGGCATATGCAAATACCTCTATATAGTTTGGGATTGCTTCGTACCTCGCAATGACGAGGCGGAGATATTGCTTATTTCCTAACGGATTACCCGATAAAATGACATTTTTTATGCCATATCCATATGCGCCACATCATCGCCGGCCGTTAAAAAGCAATGGTTAACCGTGTCAATAACGTCGCTCAGGCTAAAAGGCTTGGCAATAAAAGCATCGGAGCCATAATTGCCTAAGGATTCCAGCACACGCGGGTAGGCCGATACCATCACCACCGGGATGTGCGCCGTCGCCGGGTTGGTTTTTAGCATGTGGCAAAGTTCGCCACCGTTTATACCGAACAAAATGTAATCCAAAATCACAAGGTCGGCATTTGCTGATAGAGCCGCCTTGCATATGTCATCAGTATAGTTCAGTACCTCAACTTCATAACGCTCCATTTCCAGAGCTTCTTTCATCACTTCCAAAATATCCTCGCTATCATCAAGGATCAATATCTTTTTCGACATAATTAATAATTGGTAAAGAAGATAACGCGGGGAGCGTTTCTTTTGTTTTCAAAGTTAAACCCAATTATTGTAACAATCAAGTAACAACCTATAGCTATAAATATATATTATTTTACCGCTTTAGTTCGTCTACCAGTTTATTTACCCTTTTTAAAACCGTATCTAAATTAGCGGGTGTATCGGTTACTTTAGCAATCATAATACCACCTTCAATCAGTGCTATCATTGATAAAGCTACTTCGGTTATATCAATGCCCGGTTTAAACTCGCCGGCTTCAATACCTTCGGTTACCAGGGTTTCTATCCGTGTTTTCCATCGTACAACAGCCTTTGCTGCCTTATCTTTTAAAAGCGGGTTGGTATCATCGGCATCAACGGCTGTATTTAATATTGGGCAGCCGCCCGCAGGAAAATCGCCCCGCGAAAAGCTATGATAAACCTGTGCATAAACCAGCAGCTTATCATGGTAAGTTTTGGCTTTTTGAATCCGCTCCTGCACCTGGTTACGCACTTTGGCCGAGTTATAATCAAAAACCTCAGCAGCTACTTCTTCCTTGTTTTTAAAGTTGCCGTAAATACTGCCCTTGGTAAGGCCTGTAGCTCCTGTAAGGTCAGACAAGGAAGTGCCTGCGTAGCCTTTTTTATTAAATATAGATGCGGTACGCTCGATAATGAACTGGCGTGTGCGCTCGGCTTTTGACAATTCGTTTTCCATAATACAAATATACCAATTGGTATTTAATTAATGGTCATTTATGATAACAACAGTCCGGTTTTGTTTTTTACGGTTAATAACCAGGAACAGCAGCGGCATAGCCAGTAAAAATATCAGACCCGAAAACAGGTAAGCATCCAGGTAACTAAGCAATGATGATTGCCTGTTAATGGTATTATCAATAACCGCAATGGCCTTTTTATGTGCTTCAAATGATGAAAAACCCCGGCTGCCGAAATAGTTAGTAAGCTTAGTTATCCGCGCGGTAGTTTGATCGTTAAAAATATTAATATTCGATAGAAGGTCATTGCGGTGTAATCCGAAACGTTGGGCTACGTATGTATTGATTACGGCGATGCCAAATGACCCACCTAACTGCCGCATCATATTATTTAAAGCAGTTCCCTGTGGAATGTCTTTAGGTTCGAGCCCCGATACAGCCAAAGCTGTAAGCGGAACGGTTAATAAGGCAATACCCATTGCCCGGTAAATTAGTGGGCCAACCAAATCACCAGGCGCTGCCTCCAGGTTCATGCGCGACATTTGCCAGGTAAAGCTGATGAAGATTACGAACCCCGCAGTAATGATGATCAACGGAGATACGCCTTTTTTAAGCAATGTAGCGGAGAATAACAAGCCCACAATGGCCAGTACCGCGCCGGGTAACAGAATAAGCCCAGTAATAGTTGGCGGGAACAGGAGCACCCTTTGGGCAAGCACAGGTGTGAGGAATACAGACGTAAACAGGCCAAACCCGGTTACAAATGTCAGTATAGCCGCTACAGCGAGCGACTTGCTTCTCAGTACCCGTAGATCAATAACCGGGTTAGGGGTTGTAAGCTCCCACCAAATGAAAGTACTAAGGCTTATAATGGCTATTATAGTAAGCACTATAATGTAACCGGCGGCAAACCAGTCGTCAGTTTCACCGCGTTCTAATACAGTTTGAAGCGAGCCGATGCCTATAATCAGCAGAAGGATGCCCCACCAGTCTACACTTTTTACTTTGGCTTTGATCTCCGGTTCGGTAACCAGCAATAAACTTGATATGGTTACAGCAATACCGATTGGGATGTTGATATAAAAGATCCATGGCCAGGTATAATTTTCAGTAATAAAACCGCCCAGGGTAGGGCCGATGGTTGGGCCTAAAAATACGCCCACGCCAAATAAGGCACTGGCTATGCTTACACGTTCCTTGCCATAAACCTCAAATACAATAGCTTGCGATACCGATAAAAGTGCACCACCACCGATACCCTGCAAAAAGCGGAAGGCAACCAACGTCCAGATATTTGAGGCCACCCCGCACATAGCCGAAAAGAAGGTAAAGGCGATAATCGACCCGATATAGTAATTACGGCGACCAAGTTTTGCGGTTAAAAAGCTGGTCATGGGTATTACTATAATGTTGGCTATAGCATAAGCGGTGATAACCCAGGAAGTATCTTCAAGCGTAGCGCCGAGGTTGCCGCTCATGTGCGAAAGGGCAACATTTACTATTGAGGTATCTATCAGTTCCATAATAGCGGCTGCTATAACGGTAATGATGAGGATGCTTTTTTTCATTAAAGTATGAATTGGAAAGTAATAATTGTTTTAAAAAATACCGAACGGTATTTTTTAAAACAAAAAAATTAAACCAGAAACTTATCTCTGGTGGAGGGCTTTCAATGCTTCGGCTGGATTTGACAGGAACAAACGGTAGAATGGTTCGGTACCACCAACGCGGATCTCGAAGTTGTCGGTTTCAAAGCCTGCAACAAATTCATCAGCAACCTGCGACGCCGGGATACCGTTATGTCCGCCAATCTCTGCCGAAAATTCGGTATCGACCAATGGAGGCATCAGCTCAAATACTTTAATGTTAGTGTCTTCTAAAGCGGCTCTTAATGAAATGGTGTAAGAGTGCAGGGCGGCTTTAGTTGCGGAGTAGGTGGCAGTTTGTTTGCCAGGTAAAAAGGCAACTATCGATGATACATTTACGATGGCTGCTTCACTTTGCTGCTGTAAAACAGGCAGCAATTTTTCGTTGAGGCGTACAACAGAAATATAGTTTGTAAACATTTCAGTCTGTGCGTTTTCAAAAACATTAGGTGTAGTAAGCAGATCATTGATTGAAGCTGCACCAGCGTTGTTGATCACTACGTTTAGCTGTGGGAAATCTTTTTTCACTTTTGCGGTTAGTGCCTCTACATCATCTGCATTTGAGATATCGGCTTTAATAGCGGTTACATTTTTTAATTGAGCGGCGGCTTTATCCAAACGTTCCTGGTTGCGGCCAATAATAATTACGTGGTTATTTTTAGCTGATAGTTGTTTAGCAATTTCAAAACCTATACCGGCACTGCCGCCGGTTATCAATACTGTATTTTGTGAAGTTTTCATGTTGTTGAGTGTCATTTAGTTTTGACAGTACAAAAATATACCAATCGGTATATTTTTGTATCATTCATTTGTCATTGTTGTAAATAGTTGGTTTTTAGTGTAAAGAGAGTAGGCGGCGGTCTTGCGCTCGTTTGTAACGAGCGCTTAATATGGTTTAGCGATTGTATCGCCGGTTGCGTTATAAATGCGAACCCACGTTACGCACTCGTTGCAAACGAGCGCGAGTATTAAAAAAAAATGTCATTGAGGAGGAACGACGAAGCAATCGCACACTATACAGATCGGCTCTGCTTTCGTGCGGTTGCCGCGCTGCGCTCAATGACATGAACTTTTTAAGTGGTTTTTACGAAAGTATAAAAACAGATAAACTCCTCGGCCCATGGGCACCAATAACTAAGGACTGCTCTATATCCGCCGTTTTTGAAGGGCCGGAAATAAACGCGCCATAGCCATATTCAGAATCACCAATAGCTTGATAGGCCTGCGCCATGGTTGGCACAAAATCATCTTTACCAATCACTACTGCCAGATGCTGGGCAATAAAGGGTAATACCCTGCTGCCCATATCCTTTTCGGTAAGCCAAAGGGCCCCGTTTTCGGCAACGCCGAGATTGGTGCGAAGCACGGTTAGTTCCACATCAGCGAAGGTATGGCCGTCTTCGTGCTTTACGGTTTCGGCATAAATGTAATCGCTTAACTCATTAAGGGCCGATATGATCTGTACGCCGGCTTTAAATTCATCATCGATGATGGCTTTGATCTCATCAAAACTGCTTACCTCGTAAACAAAACTTCCGCCTGCTGTAGCGATGGTTTTGTATTTTGACACCAGATCGGTTCTGACATCGGTTAGCGTATTTAACACCTCCATATCAGGCAGTGGCAGAGCGGCCGGTTGATTGAATTTTACGGCGGCTAATATTTTTTCGCGGCTCATCAGTTTTTTGCTCCCTTCCTTTTGGCATACCACTCACCAAATGATTCATCGGGTGCTTTTGGCATTTCCCTTTGGTTGTACCATGGGTTTAGTTTGTTATTTACTGCAAATGGGGCATATTTAAATACCAGTCGCCCGGTTTTGCCGCCCATACGGTATAAAGTTGGCGAGGCCAGCGTTAAGGCCATAGCTTTCATGGCCATAGTTTTGGCTTTGGGCGAATAGCCTTCCTTCACAATTACCTGCCGCCATTTATACAGCTGGTCATGAATATCTATCTTAACCGGGCACACATTGCTGCACGAACCGCATAGGGTAGAGGCAAATGGGAGGTCGGCATATTTTTTCATATCCAGGTTAGGGGCCAGGATGGATCCGATCGGACCTGCAACAGCCATGTGATAGCTGTGGCCTCCGCTTTTACGATAAACCGGACAGGTATTCATGCACGCACCGCACCGGATACATTTTAATGAGTTGCGAAATTCCTCACGACCTAATTGTATGCTGCGTCCGTTATCAACAATAACAATATGAATTTCGCTGCCATCCTGCGGCTTGCGGAAATGGCTTGAATAAGTGGTGATCGGCTGTCCGGTAGCACTGCGGGTAAGCAGGCGCAAAAACACACCGAGGTGTTTCCTTTCTGGAATAAGCTTTTCGATGCCCATGGATGCGATATGGATCTCGGCCAGGTGCGCCCCCATATCGGCATTGCCTTCATTCGTGCAAATGACAAATTCGCCGGTTTCGGCTACGGCGAAGTTAACACCAGTAAGCGCCGCGCGACGCGTTAAAAATACCTCGCGTAAATGCTGACGGGCAGTTTCTGTCAATATTTTAGGGTCCGATTCACCCTTAGCCGAGCCTAAATGCTCGTGGAAAATATCGCCTATCTCTTCCTTCTTTTTATGGATACATGGTAGTACGATATGGCTTGGCGGTTCATTGGCCAGTTGTACAATGCGTTCGCCAAGGTCGGAGTCAATTACATCAACGCCATGTTCTTTCAGGTACTCGTTTAAATGGCATTCCTCGGTAAGCATGGACTTGCTTTTTACCATTTTGGTAATGCCCTTTTGTTCAAGTAAGCTGTGTACAATTTGGTTATGTTCCGTGGCGTCGGCCGCCCAGTGTACTATGATCCCATTTTTGGTGGCATTGGCCTCAAACTGCTCCAGGTAGGTGCTCAGGTTTGAGAGTACGTTAAATTTTATTTGGGATGCCGTTTCGCGCAGCAATTCCCATTCGGGGAGTTTATGAGCGGCAATATCCCGTTTGGCACGTACCCACCACAGGGTTTCATCATGCCAGTTTACACGGGGCTCATCGCGGTTAAATTCGGCAGCTAAATGCGGGTGATCTTTGGTAGTAGCGGTACTCATTACAGGCTGTTGTTTAAAATTTCGGCCACGTGAATTACTTTAACATCACTGTTTTGACGGCGCAGGATGCCTTCGAGGTGCATAAGGCACGAAAGATCGGCCGAAGTGATGTATTGCGCCCCGTGCGATATATGATCAGCTACACGGTCTTTCCCCATTTTGGCCGATACAGCCTCCTCTACAACACAAAATGTACCACCGAAACCGCAGCAATCATCCTGACGGCTTAAAGGCACCAGTTCCAATCCATTTACCAGATCCAGTAACTGGGCCGGTTTGCTGAAGGGTTCAGCAACAAGCTCACTCATTTGAGCTATGCGTAAACCGCGCAGGCCATGGCAGCTTTGATGCAGGCCAACCCGGTAAGGGAAACTCGCCGAAAGCTGTTTCACTCTCAAAACATCAACTAAAAACTCGGTAAGCTCATAAACTTTTTTGCGGATCTCTGTTGCTTGGTCCTCTTTTCCATCAGCGTGTAAATGCTCCTTGATGTGCAGGGTGCAACTTCCCGAAGGGCAAACGATATAATCGTATCCCGAAAAATTATCGACAAATAAATTATTACAACCTCCGGTTAAATGCTCATAGCCCGAATTGGCCATTGGCTGTCCGCAACAGGTTTGATTTTTAGGGTAGTGGACCTCGCAGCCAAGTTTCTCCAGTAACTCCAGCGTAGCAATGGCCGCTTTTGGGTAAAACTGGTCAACATAGCAAGGAACAAACAAGGCAACTCTCATCGTTTACACGTTTACTTTATTGGTTAAAGCAATATTAGCGTTTATAATTTGCACAACTATCCCCTGGTATCCTGCCGGCAAATTAAACGGTTATATACTACACCGAAAGTACAGCTAAGTGTGATACGAGTTTTCAATTTTATTTGCAAAATGTTGACGTTTATTTGCAAGTTGTCTGAACCGGGATTTGGGGGGATTTTTCGGAGGATAGGATTTTTTGTTTGAACTGACTTGTAGAATTAAAGAATTTATTGAATTGGCTTGCTAATTAGTTGCGCAAAAAGATTCTGTCAATTCCTTCATTCCAGAAATTCGAGTTCAGACAATTAAAACCCAATAAATCCCTTAATCCTAAAAATCCCGATTCAGAATATGGGCGTTGCCTCCGGCCAGGCTTTCCGCTCATACGCCTGCAGGCCTTATGCGCATTGGCCGGTATCCGCTACAATCCTTAACGCGAAATGTGGGTTTAATTATAAATTCGTTGGTAACACTCCCCCTTTAGGGGGCCGGGGGGGCGAACTACTGCACATATGCCAGCTTCACATCCTTATAAGCCGGTTTCTGCAATTGTTTTTTTAAACCTTTAAAACTTTCTGTAGGGCCTTGTGCGGCAAACATATTGATAAGCCAGGCAGGTACCGAGCCTCCCGGATCAAGGTGCAGGGTGTAAACGATACTTACATGATTGCTGTCAACGGGAGTGATAACCCACCTGCCGGTTGAGTTTTCAACTCTTACGATGCCATCTTTCGCGGGTACCATATTTGAGATAACCGGCGCGTCGATGGTAACCACTTTGGTTTTAGGGTCTTGCGTAACTTTTAAATGTGCCACAAAATCACGGTTATGAACCGGCCATGGTATGTTTACTTCCGAGTAGTAATAAATATCTGAAGGAGAAACTTCTTTAATAACAGTTGCCGACTTGGTGTGGTAAACCCATTCGCTGCAGGTTTTGATATCCATAAGAACCGCCACCAATTGTGCTGCTGAAGCATTAAATGTGCACTCAACTTTTATGGCTTTGATTTTTGAATTTGCAATATGACGGGTGTAAACCTTGATGCCCTCTTTATTGCTGCTTAGCGACCATGGTTCTTCCGGGGCAGCCGCTGCAAATTTGGCAACAAATAATAAAAATACGATAATAAGTATCCTGCGCATGGTGTATCAGTGATTGTAAATAAGGTGCGACAAATTTATATACAAAAACAGGCCGGGGTTGCCCCGGCCTGTCAGTAAATGGTCATTTGATATGCACAGATATTAAAATATGAAAATGCTATGGCATTTGCTGCTTTGTTATTTTATCTCGAATACATAGCTGCCTGCATTTACCTTGTACAACACTGGGTTGTTGATTGCTTTGCCCGCAAGATAAACTTTACCAGCCGGGAAGCTAATTGTTGCACTTGAGTTTGCAGGCACGGTTACTTTATAAGTTACACTGTTACCGGTGCGTTGCCACGATGAAACAATGTTGCCATAAGGCCCTTTGTGGGTAGCCGTAAATTCATTTAGGTTTGGTACAAAATGAGGCTGAAACAACACATTTTTAAAGCCGGGATGTTCAGGATCAGGGTGGATACCTGCAATACCTTTGTACAGCCATGCACCAATTTCACCAAACATAATATGGTTGAGCGAAATATCAGATTTGGCATCTATTTGCCAGTTTTCATATAGTGTGGTAGCGCCGTTAACCATCCACCATCCCCATGATGGGAATGTTTCCTGTGATGCTATTTTGTAAGCCATATCCGGGTAACCGTTATCGCTTAGCGCACTTAAAATGGCTTTAGCACCTAATATCCCCACATCCAGATGGAAATTATCAGCTTCAACACGTTTGGCCAGGTTAGCTGCAACTTTGCTTTTCATATTATCGGGAACAACGCCCCAATAAAGCAGTACGCTTAGTTCGGTTTGCAGGCCTTTACCATAAATGCCGGTTGCAGTATTTAAGTATTTTGCGTTAATGGCATTTTTGATCTTGTTGGCTAATGCCGAGTATTTCATGTAATCGGCCTGTTTGCCTAATATTTTGGCTGCTTTAGCCAGTATGCTGGCATCGGTATAATAATAAACCGATGAAGTAAGCTCAACCGGCGAAACCGATTTTACCGGCACCCAATCGCCCAGGCCCCAGGTGGTGAGGCCGGTTGGGTAAAGCTCGTCAATATGGTTTACGTATTTTTCAATGGCTGTATAGTTATCGGCGAGGAGTTTGCTATCGCCATAAAACAAATAAATATTGTAAGGGATAATGGCGATGGTGCTCGTCCAGTCGGGGCCGTTACCCCACTCGTAGCCCCAGCCGCCGGTTGGGATAATTGAAGGGAGTACGCCGTTAGGTTGCTGCTCATCGCGGTGGTCGGCCAGCCATTTTTCGTAAACGGTAATGCCGTCAAAGTTGTATAAACCCGTTTCGCTGGCTATGTGGGCATCGCCGGTCCAGCCATTCTTTTCGCGCTGCGGACAATCGGTAGGGTAACCGAACAGGTTGCTGAGGTAGCTATTGTTAGTAGCCGTCCAGATTTGGTTAATGGTTGGGTTCGATGCTTTTACCGTACCAATAGGCTCCACATCGCTGTGCATAAAAAACGCTTTGATGTTTTCTTTGCCGATTTGAATAGGCTTGCTGCTGCTCACCTCGATATACTGAAACCCTTTGTAGTTAAAACGCGGCGAAAATGTTTCCTCGCCTTTGCCTCCCAAAATGAAAATATCGGTCTGGAATGGATCTTTATCATCGGTAGGGCGGTAATGCAGATCGATGTTTGATTGATCAACATGTCCGTTTTTGTTCAACCTTTCTGCATGTTTAAGGCGGATCACGGTACCCGAATCACCTTTAACGGTGATCTGGCTTACGCCGGATATATTCCTGCCCATATCAAACACCCAAACGTCGCTGTCAATTTTGGTAACACTTTTGGTGCTGATGGTATCAACCGTACGGATAGGCTGCATAGCTTGGGATACAATATTCATGGATGGGGCCGAACGATTAATAACAGGCTTCCATTTGCTATCATCAAAGTTGGCGGTGTTCCAACCCGGTTGTTCCAGCCTGCCATCGTAATGCTCGGCAGTATAAATGCTGTTGAAAACGATAGGACTAAGTGAAGTTTTCCAGTCGGTGCCTGATTTTATTGTTTCAACCGTACCATCGGTATAAGTAATGCGCAAATCCATACAAAATGCCGGGCGACCGCGCCATGGAGCCTGGTGAAAGAACCAAACAGCCGTACTCTGGTGGTTATACCAGCCGTTACCTAACAACACACCCACAGCATTTTTGCCGCTTTGCAACTGAGCAGTAACATCATAAGAAACATAAAGCGTACGCCTGTCAAACCGGGTATACATTGGGTCGAGGCGGTGATTACCAATCTTTTTACCATTAAGGTAAAGTTCATACAAACCGGCAACAGCAATATAAGCCCTTGCCGAGCGGATTTGCTTAGTTACTTTAAACGTATTACGAAAATAGGGTGCAGGGTTAACTGCAATGCCTTTATTATCGCTTATCCATGAACCCTGCCAGTTTTGCATGCCCATCATTCCCGTTTCAAAATTGGCTATCGGTGCTGCAGTAAGCTTTTTACCTGCCTTATCCCACAGCTGAACTTTCCAATAGTATTTAGTAAAAGGTTTTAGTTGCTGGCCACTATAAATAATAAGGTTGTTTGATGAAGTTATTTTAGCGGTTGTCCACGCGTTGCCTTTGCCTATTGAAACCGCAATAGAATCGGTGCCAACAAATAGTTGATACGCACTTTGAGCTGCTCCCTGCGCCTTGTCATTCATGAGCCAGGTTAAGCGTGGGTGAGCGTTATCGATGCCTATGGGGTTTACAAGGTATTCGGATTTAAGACCTGCAGCTTCGGAAGTTTGAGCTTGTGTTACCGAATAAAAGCAAAATGATAAGGCAATGCTAAGCAATGGCTTACATAAAAGGTGTTTCATGTGGTTAAGATAGCGGTTTATACAATATTGGCCAAAGCCTATGATAAGTTGTCACAATCAACAATGTTAACCGGATAGATTGGGATTGGCATCCTGAACTGTCTGAACCTGGATTTGGGGAGATTTACCGGATAGGCAGGATTTCCTCTAATAGCGGAGATAAAAATCTTTTCTACCCCAAGGTCGTGTCCTCACGACCGCCTACACGAATCCCTAAATCCTAAAAATCCCACCTAATCCAGGTTCAGACAAAAAATCCTGTTAATCCTTAAATCCCATAAATCATGGTTCAGATAATTTATACATTTGCACCATGAGCAAGCTATGGCAAAAAACTACCAACGTTAACGAACTGGTTGAAAACTTTACTGTTGGTCGCGACCGCGAATTTGATGAGCAAATGGCGGCGTTTGACGTTTTAGGATCATTGGCCCATACCCGCATGCTGCAAAGCGTGGGGCTGATGGACAGCGCTGACCTTGAGCTTGTTCAGCGCGAGTTAAAAACCATTTATGCCGATATTGCAAGAGGTGGTTTCAAGATCGATGAGCATGTGGAAGACGTGCACTCGCAGGTTGAGTTGCTGCTTACCCAGCGCATTGGCGATGCCGGTAAAAAGATCCATAGTGGCCGTTCACGTAACGACCAGGTTTTGGTAGATCTGAAGCTATTCTTCCGCAGCCAGTTACAGGAAGTTGTTGAAAGTACCGAAACCCTGTTTCGCCTGCTTATTGAATTAAGTGATAAATATAAAGATGTTTTATTGCCGGGTTACACCCATCTGCAGGTAGCCATGCCATCGTCATTCGGCTTGTGGTTTGGCGCTTATGCCGAAAGTTTGGTTGATGACCTTGAACTGGCTTTGGCAGCTTATCGCATCACCAATAAAAATCCCCTGGGTTCGGCTGCCGGTTATGGCTCGTCGTTCCCGCTTAACCGTACTTTAACTACACAGCTTTTGGGTTTCGATAACCTGAATTACAATGTTGTTTACGCGCAAATGGGCCGTGGTAAAACCGAGCGCATCATAGCACAGGCTATATCAACCATTGCGGCAACACTGGCTAAAATGGCCATGGATCAAACCCTGTACCTGAGCCAGAATTTCTCATTCGTAAGTTACCCTGATGCATTGACTACCGGCAGCAGCATCATGCCGCATAAAAAGAACCCTGATGTTTGGGAAATTATGCGCGGCAAATGTAACCGTCTGCAGGCATTGCCTACTGATGTGGCCATGATGACAACTAATTTACCATCCGGTTATCATCGCGAACTACAGCTATTAAAAGAATTACTGTTCCCTGCCTTTGCCGACCTGAAACACTGCCTGCAAATGGCAACTTTCATGCTGCAAAACATTACCGTAAAAACGGATATTTTGGATGATGCCAAATACGCTTACCTGTTTAGTGTTGAGGAAGTGAACCGTTTAACATTGAGCGGTACGCCATTCCGTGATGCTTATAAGCAGGTTGGTTTGGCTATTGAAGCGGGCAATTTCAACCCTGATAAAACGGTGAACCATACCCATGAGGGTAGCATCGGCAATTTGGGGAATGAGCAGATAGCTGCCTCATTTGATAAACTGATCAATAATTTTGATTTCGGAAAAGTAGAGCAGGCGATAAAAGGACTGGTTAAATAAAACATTCACTTATAATGACGATGCTGTTGAAAAATCAGCGAAATCAACGTAATCAAACAAATCAACGGTCATGAATGGACAAAACAGAAGCGATATATACCCGGGCCTTGAGGTTGATATTATACTGAAAAAAGATCAGCGTACCGGTACGCTTACCCGCGGCTTCGTAAAAAGGCTGTTAACCAGTGCGGCGTACCACTCGCGCGGAATAAAAGTGCAGCTGGATGACGGGCAGGTAGGCCGTGTGGCCTGGATTGTTGAGGAAGATGATTTTTAGTATCTTCATTTATTCTACACTATTCATCCGCATATTTACGGTGTAGCCTAAATTGATTATGCCTCAAAAAGCCAAAACAAAAACAAAAGTTTTTTTTAGTCTTGATGCCCATCACCGCCTCCTGATCTCGTTAGGGGCCGCAGCAATAACACTGTTTTTATCCTGGGCGCGTTTTTCGGCGCCAACGGTGGCATTAGTAACCTGGATAGCATTTGGTTTATGCATCATTATTATGGATTGGATCATTATTCTGACGGCTAACCCCGCCGAGATCCGTAAAATAGCCAGTATCGAAGACTCAAGCCGTACGCTGATATTTTTGTTTGTGATAGCATCATCGCTGATGAGTTTGCTGGCAATAGTGTTCCTGTTGTTATCCACAAAAAACCAATCGGATGCGGTTGTGACGGCGCGGGTTTTATTGGCCATGGCATCGGTTATTGTTTCGTGGTGGCTGGTACACACTATATTCACTTTGCGTTACGCCCATATGTATTATACTACAGATCCCGATGATGATAAAAAACTCAAACATCTCGGCGGCCTCGAATTTCCGGGTGATGAAAAAGAGCCGGATTACCTCGATTTTGTATACTTTTCGTTTGTAGTAGGCATGACTTTCCAGGTATCTGACGTGGAGATCTCCGCACGCGCTATCCGCAGGCTGGCCTGGCTGCATGGGTTGATTTCTTTTGCATTTAATACAGCTATTGTGGCATTGAGCATTAATGTGATATCGGGGATGATATCGAAATAGAAAAGACGTCATCCCGAATTTATTTCGGGATCCCATTTCTGTAGCAAATTTGCATGGCTTAAACTTAGCATATGGGGTGCTGAAGCAAGTTCACTGTTGTCCGGTAAAGTTTGTTATTGTTATAAAAAGATT